>JAHBXZ010000004.1 GCA_019636215.1 Planctomycetota bacterium
ACCCCCGGGCTTGCCAGCCCGGTGGGTGGTTGGGCCAGCCCTACTTGAGATGGATAACCAGCCTGGCCGGCGAGGCCGGGCCTTTCAGCGCGGTGTCGGGCGTGGTGCCTGCAATCTGCACCTTCGCGTCGGCCGGCAGCGTGTCTCGGGCCGTTGCGCCTTCGGGCTGGTTGCCCTGGGCGGCGCGGTACTTGGCCGGGACTTCTACGCGGCCGTAGTCCTGCTGGCCGGCAAGGCGGTTCAAGGATGCCACAAGCTCGGCGATGCGTGATTCGTCAAGGTCGACAACCACGGAATCGCCGTTGTCGGTTTCTGAAAGGGCGGCCTTTCCGTACAGGGCAGCCACGCGCAGCACGTCGGCCTGGGCGGCCAGGACGCGGCCCGGGTTCAAGGTCAGCGAAATGCTGGTGACGGGCAGGTCCTCATTGCGCTGATCACGCGAGGAATCAGCCTGGGGCGACTGGGTTTCTCCATCGGCGAGTTTTTCCTCGTAATCCTTCAGGCCCTTTTTGTCTTCGTGTGTGGGGTCGTTGTGGACGTCGGCCGGGCCGGCATCGTTCTTTTCCTTGTTGGCCGCGCCACCGTTGGCCGCGCCACCCTTTGCTTCGGATCGTGCGCGGCGTTCCACGCCACCGGCGCGAGCCGGGCCGCCTTCCTGGTTGGGGTCTTCGGTGGTCGATTGGCCGTCTTTGGTTTCATCGGATGGGCCCTTGTCGGGCTTGCTTTCTGCGGGGCTTGGTTGCGCCGCAGGCGGAGGCACGCCGTCGGTGCCACGGCCGGGTTCCTTTTTGATCTTGGCCGCGTTGGTGCCCGGCTTCTCGCCGGTGCCACCTGTGCCGCTGCCCGTTCCGCTGCCCGCACCGCCACCGCCGAGGCCCTGGGCGTCAGGCACACTGTTGCGGTCGTCGTCTTTGCCGGCGCTCTTGCGGGCGAAGTCGCTGCGGCCGTCGTTGGCGCGCCCGGCCTTACCCAATTCGTCCGTGGCGTCGTCAAGGGCGCGCAGCTCCGCCTTCAGCCGCTCTTCGTCTTCGGTAGTTCCTGTGCCGGGCCCTGCGCCCGGCTTCTCGCCCCAAGTGTCAGTGGGCTTGGCCGGCTCCGGCGTGGCGGTACTGGATTCCACGGTGCCGGACTTGTCGGTCTCGGCGGCCTTGCGGGTAGTCTCGCGGGCGATGTCGGCGGGCGACGGCTGGTTGCGGTCGGGGATCAGCGCCGGGCCGAAGAACAGCCCCAGCGCTACAACCACCGCCGCAGCCATGGCCAGCAGCGGGGTCTTCCAGCTTGCGGTGGGCAGGGCGATTACCTTGCCTTCGTCCTGGCGCGACGCCGTGGGGCGGCTGATGTCGTCGTAGTCTTCATCCAGCGCCGCCAGCACCCGGCCCTTGAGACCCACCGGCGCCGCCTGGGCGCCATGGCGGTTGACCAGCATGCGGGTGGACTTCAGCTGTTGCAGGTAGGCCGCGGCCTCGGGGCGTTGCAGCAGGGTCTGCACCTGCGCGTGTTCGGCGGGCGTGACTTCACCGTCGATGTAGGCGGAGAGCAGTATCTGGTCCTGGATGTTCAGTTCGGTGTTCATAGCCCTGTTGTGCTGCTGAGCTGCCACGTCTGGAACGAAAGGTGTCGGGCACGGGTTCCTTGAACTTACGGAAATCTTGACCAGCCGGCACCGTTATTGCAACCGTATGACCAGCCTCACTTTAGGACGTTCCGGCCGGGTGTCGCCGGACGGCCTGTCAGTGCGCAGATTCTCACTGCCGTCCTGCACTTCGCCGCCGGGGCCGGCCTTGCGGCCCGTGGAGCTGGGGGCACGAGAGCGCAGTGCGTCCAGCGGCAGGTACTCCTGAATGCGTCGCAGTTCCAGTTGGTTACGGGCAAGGCCCTTTTCGCCAGTCTCGGTTGGGTCGTTGTTCGGCTGGTCGTCAAGCTGGGCGAGTTCTTCGGCCAGGCGGGCGGTGTCGTCGACCGGACGGCGCAGGTCGGCGGGCAGGCGCAGGGTGCCGTACTGCTGGTCGCCGGCGAGTTTTTCAAGGGCCGACAGCAGCTCGGGCAGGGCATCCAGTGGCAGTTCCACTTCCATGCCGTCGATGACGCCGAAGTCGTTGTCGGATTCCGCCGTGGCTACATCGCCATCCATCAGGCGGGCATCGGCGTGCAGGCAGGCCACAGCCAGCAGGTCGGCATAGACTTGAAGTGCGCTGGAGTTGCCGCGCCGGTTGAGTTCCAGGCTCAGCTGATGGGGCTGGTCGCTTCCGCGATCCATGTTCAGGACTGTGCGCATGGCCCAGTTGCCTTCCACCGGGGGCAGTGGAACTTCAGGCGCCTTTGGGGACATCACTTCGTCGCGCCTGGTTTCTGCGCCAGTTTCGTTGGTGTCTATGCTCTTGCCGGCCTGCTGGTTGTTTGTGTCGCCGCCGGTGTCCCTGATGATGGGAACGGGGGCAGACTGTGCCTCGTTGGCGGCCGGGATTTGGCGGGCAACGGGGTCTTGCGGCGCTGTGGGATCACCCAGCACCGCCAGTCCGAAGTACACGCCCACGGTAACCGCAAGGCAGGCCGCAGCCAGCATCAGCACCCGCCGCATGGGCAGAATGGACGCCGTGGGGCGGCTGATGTCGTCGTAGTCTTCGTCGAGTGTGGCCAGCACACGGCCCTTCAGGCCCAGCGGCGCGCGCGCAGCGCCATGGCTGCGAACAAGTGCGGTGAGTCCGGCAAGATCAACCAGCGCGGCCTGGCCCTCGGCCGTGGCAGCCAGCGCGTTTGCGGCAGCCAGTTCCGGGGCGGTGCACTGGCCGTCGTGCAGGCTTGCCAGCAACTCCAGTTGTTCGCGCGTCAGCGGCATGTTTCACCGCATACAGGACGCAGGCGGGGCCTGGCAGGTTCCGGGAAATGGCGCGAGGTGCGAGGTGCGAAGTGCGAAGTGCGAGGTGCGAAGTGCGAAGTGCGGAGTGCGAAGTGCGATGTGCGAAGTGCGAAGTGCGAGGTGCTTGGTGTCGGGCGCGAACATCGACTGCTGACACCAGACACGGCCTTACTTGCTGGTTGCTTCGGTTACCGGGCGCCAGCCGGGTTCGGGCGGCTGTGACTCAAGCTCGCGGCAGCGCGCGGCCAGCCATTGCGCCGGGCCGTCGCCGGGTTGGCTTGCGGCAAGCTTTGCCAGCAGCACCAGCGCGGCCTTGAAGTCGCGCTGGCGATAGGCCGCCAGTGCCTGTTCGTACAGTGCGAGGTCGGCGCGAATCGGCCCGGTGCCCTGGCCCAGAATCGCCAGCGGCTCATAGATGCGCACGGGCTCGGTCTTGCCGACAACCACAATCTGGTCGACTTCGCGGAACAGCACCGTGCCGCGCGCGAGTTCCGCCGTGCGGGCGTCGACCAGTACCTCTGTGCCGTAGACCTTGTTGGCACCCTCCAGGCGCGAGGCCAGGTTCACGCTGTCGCCAATCACGGTGAAGTTCTTCTTGGTGTCGGTGCCGATGTTGCCGACCACCACATGGCCCGTGGCGATGCCGATGCGTTGATAAAACAGCGGCTTGCCCTCAGCCTGCCATTTCGCGCGCAGATCGGCTGCGGCCTTCAGGCACTCCATGGCTGCGGTGCAGGCGCGGGCTGCGTAATCGTCGGTGCTGACAAAGGGCTTGCCCCAGAAGGCCATGATCCCGTCGCCAATGAACTTGTCGACATAGCCGCGCTGGTCGCGCAGCTTGTGGCCAAGCGCGGCGAAGTATTCGTTCAGTTGTTCCGTCAGTTCCTCGGCGCCAAGCTTTTCACTGATGCTGGTGAAGCCTTTGACGTCGCTGAAGAAGATGCTGCCTTCCTCGCGGGTGCTGGCCTTGCCCAGCAGTTCCGGCTTGTCCAGCACGCTGCGGGCCAGCGTGTCGTGGGTGTACAGGCCCAGCGCCTTCAGGCCGGTGGTCATGTCATTGAAGGCCTTGCCCAGCGCGCCCAGTTCGTCACGGCCTTTGTCTTCGACGCGGGTATCGAACTTGCCCTCGCGGACCTGCACTGTGGCTGCCTGCAGGCGCCGGATGCGGCGGATCACGCTGTAGGCCGTCAGGTACGCCAGCAGGCTGGCCAGTACACCAAGCGAAACACCCAGCCACGAGATGTCTTCGCGCAGGCGCCGCAGGGGCAGCAGTTCCCGGTCCAGGCTCTTGAACGGAATGAACCCGGGCCGGTCGGCAAGGTCCGCCGGTGCCTGTGCAAAGGGCACGCGCAGGCCAAGATAGCGCTCGCCGTTCTGCCCCAGCCCGAACTCGAACAGCTCGTCGCTGGTTTCCTGCGACTGCGCGAACACGCGCAGCATGCCGTCGCGGTCCTCAAACGTGGACGCGGTGGGGGCCTGCCGCGTGTAGACCAGCTTGAAAATCGTGGCCACATCGGTGTCGTCGGCGTCGCTGCCGGAAACCTTGAAGTTGTCGCGCAGCCACGCGGAATCAAGCTCCACCATCGCAGCACTGATGCCGATGACAGTGAACTCCTGCAGGCTGTCGTACAGCGGCGCGAACACAATCAGGTACACGCGCATGTCCACAACCATCACCAGCGAAGTCGCGGGCGCGGGCCCGGCCTTGCCGGCTTTGCGCAGCGCGGTGGCGGCTTTGTCGGCCTGCTCGAATGCCGCGGCCAGGCGCGCGTTGAGTTCGGTGTCGGATACCAGTTTGTCGCGCCCGGCCTTGTCCAGGCCAAAGCCCTCCCGCAGGTGGATGCCGACCAGCGAAAGGTCTTCGCCTTTGTGAAGGATGTCGGCGGCCCGGTCCTCGGCCGTGAATGTGTCAATGCCGGCAAGGGCGATGTCGGCGCCTGATGCCTCGGCCCATTCGCGGGTGAAGGTGGTGAAGTTGCCGGCCAGCGCGACCTGTTCGCCACGGATCAGCCGGACAAGTTCGCTGCTTTGTGAGGCAAACTTCAGCGTTGCACCGACAACCTTGACGCGGGCGTCCAGTACGTCGTTCAGGCTGCGGGCGTCCTGGCGAAGCTGCTGGCGGATGCGCGCGCGCTCGGCGTTTTCGTAGCCCTGGCCGGCACGGTACACCAGCACGCCGGTGACCAGCGAAACCAGCACAATCGCGGCAATCAGGGCTTTGTAGCGAAGGGACATTGGCGCCCATTAGGCGGCCACAGTGCCCGTTGTGTCAACTTGCAGCAGGGGCCGCATAGACCCATCGCTTACACGATGGGCTCTGAGGGTTGATCAGTGCCCGCACTTGTGCAGGCGGTTGACACTCAGCTCGGCTTCCGTCTGGGCGCGCTGGCCGGCGACAACCTTCACTGTCTTGCGCACCACGGGCAGGCGCGGGCCGTAGACCACAATGTCGTAATCGCCCGGCTGCAGGTCGGCAAAGAAGGCCTTCTGGTCGGTCGCGCCAATCCATGCACCGGCCCCGGTCACGTACACCACACAGGCAAGGGTTTCGTCTTCGTCGCAGGTCAGGTCGTAGATGGCTGTGCTGGCAATCGCCAGCTTTGCTGTCTGGCCCGGCGCCACCGTGATGTCCAGGATGCGCGCGCTGCCGGCGCCCTTTGCACCCACGACCTCAACGTCGCGGGGAACGGCCACAAAGGTAAGCGGCGCGGCGCGCCTGTTGGTAACACTGACCTCGGCTGGGCCTGTCCCGCCGGCCAGTGAGAGGGCGACCTGCGTGTGATCCAGCCCGTCTTTGCCGGCAACCAGCGCCGCGCTGCGCGGTCCGCTGCCGCCGCTGCACAGGACCACGGTGTCGGCGATCGCGTCGTACTTCACCCGCTGGTACTGCTTGCCGCTTTCGACACTGTGGCTGCTGCTGGCGTAGTCATCCTGCACGCGCTCGCGGCGCGGGCCCTTCACACCTTCCTTGGGCACGGCTTTGAGGCTGACAAGGATCTGCCCCATGCCCGGGGCCGGGTCGGGCAGGGCCGGGGCACTGGAGCATGCCGCCAGGGCAACCAGCAGCAAAGCCAGGCCGACAGGCAGCGACCAGTGGCGCAGGCGGCCAAAGGCAGGAACCGGGTTGGTCATGTGCTTATCCTTGATCGCGTTATCGCGCCATTTCCACAGTCACACCGGCTTCCTTGCCTTCTTCGATGTTCACTTCAAGTTCGACGTCCTTGAAGCGCTTTTGCTTCTGCCAGGTCTTCAGTTTGTACTTGCCTGCGGGTACGCCACTGATGCTGAAGCTTTCGGCGTCGGACTCCACCAGCGCAAAGGCCGGGCTGGGCGCGATGAAGAACTTGCCGTCCATGTTCTTGTGGATGCTGCAGTGCAGGCTGACTTCGCCGGCTTCGGTGAACTCGTGCTGGACGCTTTCGCCTTTTTCGAAGATTCCCAGGTCGCCCTCGGCCGCGCCCAGGAAGTACACGTTGTGGGCGATGTCCTTTTTCTCGTCGTTGATGAACTTCGCGGTCTGGCCCTTTACCAGCACGGTGAAGTTGGGCGCGAACTTGGCGCCTTCCTGGCGTACTTCCAGTGCGCCGGGCACGGTGAACTTGCCTTCGCCGCCGTCGCGCAGCAGGTAAACAACAATCGGGGCGCCCGCGCGCTTGGCGCTGAACTTGAGCGTGCCTTTCAGGCTGCCTTTTTTGGCGTCGTCCCACTTGAAGTCCGCCGCCTGGGCCTGGATCACGCGGGTGTAAACCGGCCTGGGCAGGTGCTGGCCAGAGACCGGGCGCATCGCGAACAGTCCAGATACCAGCGCAAGCAGGCAGAGTGCCGCAAAGACCGGAGTTTTCATGCCGCCATGAAACCCCGGCCGGGTGTCAGGGTCAAGCTTTCCGGGGGTGCGGACGGGCCTGTTTTCATGGTAGCCTGCGGTTTGCGCGAACCACCGGGGCGGTTTGCGCGTAATACTGTTGTAGAGACAGCATGAGCACAGCCTCAGACAACCAGGACCTGAAGCTGATGGCCGCGATCAAACGCGGCGACAGCGACGCATTTGAGCAGCTGTTTTACAAGTACTACCGCCGCCTTTACGCGCTGTTCTATCGCCTGGCCTGGGACGACGGCCGCGCCGAGGACCTGCTGCAGGAAACCTTCATGCGCGTCTGGCGCGGGGCCATGACCTTCAAGGACGACCTGCGGGTCTCCAGCTGGGTCTACCGCATCGGCCGCAACTGCTGGATTGACCTTGAGGCCCGGCGCAAGAGTGTGCGCCGCGCCGTCGACATTGAATCAGATGCCGCGCTGGATTCCGGCCGCGTGGATGCCCTCAGCGAAGGCGACCCCCGTGCCACCACCAGCGGCCGTTACGCGGCGGTGCGCAGCCTGAACATCATGGAAACGGTTTCCAGCCCCAACGAAGAAACTCCCGACACCAAGGCCGCCCGCCGCGAGGTTGAAGAAGGCGTGCGCGCGGGGCTGCTGGACCTTGACCCGATGCACCGGCTGGTGCTGGTCATGAGCTTTTACCAGGGCATGACCTACGCCGAGATTGCCGAGGCCCTGGAAATCCCGGCCGGCACCGTCAAGTCGCGCGTGTATTACGCCGAGCGCAAACTGCGCGACCGCCTGAAGCGCTACGTCCAGCCTGACCAGAAGGCAGCCGCCGGGGGTGGGTCATGATCGACAATGATGCCCGGGCAACCCAGCCGGTGATTGGCGCGGTGCTGGTCAGTTACGCGCTGGGCGAACTTGACGCCGAGGAACAGTCGGCGCTTGAAAAGAAAATGGAGCAGGCCCCCGGCCTGCGCGATGAACTGGAAGAAATCCGCAACCACCTGCGCCTGCACCAGGAGGTGCGCAAGGTGGCCCCGCGCCGCGGCAGCTTTGAGCGCCTGCGGGCGCGCATGAAACGCGAAGGCAGCCTGGAGGGCGCCGTGCCGGGTGCGCACTGCATGGCACGACGCGCCTTTGTGGCGTCGGCGGCGTTCGGCGTTGTGGCCGTTGCCCTGCTTGTGCTGTTTACCGGCCCCGGCGATGCGCCCTCGCGCCCGGACGTGATCGGCCAGATCGTGTATCACAACCCGTCACTGGTGCTGGGCCAGCGCCGGGCCGAAATCGCCCGCAACCCGCTGCTGCTTTACAACGCCGACGCCAGCCCCGGGCAGGGCGATTACAAGACAGGCTCCTACGACGCGTTCCTGTGGCTGCCCACCGGCCAGGCCAATACCTACAGCAGCGTGGAAGTTACCCAGAACAGCGAGTTCCGCTTCACCGGTGTGCGCACACTGGAACTGATCCGCGGGTCGATCCGCCGGCTGGAGGTGCGGCCCGGCGGCATCGCCGACGGCGCGTTTACCGTGCGCACCCCGCACGGCCGCATTGAGCTTGACGAAGGCGGCCTGGCCGTCACCGTCACGCGCGACGACGCCCAGACCCAGGTAACCGTGATGGAAGGCAGCGCCCGGGTGTTCGGCGCCAACTCGGACAACCCATTTCAGCTTACCTCGGGCTTCTGCACCAGCATCGAGCGCGGCAAACTGCCCAACCCGCCGCGTCCCATGCTGGAGCTGCTTCTGGCACCGCGGCCGAACAGCGAGTTTGAGCTTCAGGCCACGCTGGTCAACACCGGCTTTGTGGCTGTCAAGATTGCCCGGGCGTACTCGCGCGTGCCGGTGTACCTGCTGCATGTGGCCTACACGGCCGAGTATGAGCCCGGCCAGGTGCCCGAAAACACCACGCTGCCGCCCACGCAGGTAACGCCCAAACCGGAATCCGGCGAATCGCCTGCCGACCACCGCGGCGAAACCTGGCTGGAACCCGGCAAGCTGTACACATTCACGTTTGACGTGTCGCCGACCTTGATGCCGGCGCCGCGGGTGGAGTTCTGGCTGCGACTGGAATACCGTGGCGACCTTTACGCGCCGCCCGGCCAGGCCCGCACCATGATCCACAGCCGCAACCTGCGCATTGACATGCGCAACCGTTAGTGCCAAGCCATGCAGGGAAGACGCACATGAGCATCACAGACATTGAAAAGAAACTCGGCCAGCTTCGCTCGCACATCCGCCTTACGTTCCTGTCCTGGGGCGTGGCCAAGGTGACGATCTGGGCGGCCTTGCTGACCCTGTGGCTTTACTACACCGACCGCATTCTCCAGCTTCCGGGCGGAGTACGCCTGGCGTTTCTGGTGGCGGCGGTCGTCGGCCTGGTGGTGGTGGCGATCCGCAGCCTGTTTTACCCGCTGTCGCGCACCCTCACCGACGAAGACCTGGCGCTGCTGGTAGAGCGCGAATACCCGCTGCTGAACGACCGGCTGATTTCCTCGCTGCAGATCCTCAAGGCCCAGGAAAAGTACAAGGACACCGCCAGCGCCGACATGATCCGCATCATGGTCGGCGAGGCCTTTGACCTTGCCGGGCGCCTGCGCTTTGAACAGGCCGTGCGCACCAGGCGGCTGGTGGTGCTGCTGGGCGGGTCGATTCTGGCCATGGGCCTGGTGTTCGGCCACGCCTGGCTGGATCGCGACAACATGAGCATCTGGGTGCGGCGCGCATTGGGGCAGGGGCCGGCCTGGCCGACGCTGACCCAGCTTGACGCGCGCATCCTTGAACGCGAGGAGTTGCCCAACTTTCCCACCGACGACGTGCTGAACGTGAACTTCAGCTTTGCCGCCAAGGAACAGGTTGACGAACTTGGCGTAAAGGGCGTCTACGAAGTCGCCATGGGCAGTGACCTGCGCTTTGTGGCAGAGCCCAGCGGCCAGATCCCTGACAGCGCCGAGATCCGCATTGTCAGCTTCACGCGCGAGGCCGGCACGGGCCGCTTTGTGCAGGTCGGCAACCCCAACGTGCGCCCGATGGCGCGCGGCGTCATCAAGAGCACCGACGGCACCGAGCGCGTGTACTTCAGTTACAACAAGACCAACATCATCAGCCCGCTGGAACAGATCTGGATCAAGGCCGGCGACGCGCTGGCCGGGCCGTTCACGCTGCGCGTGATCCCGGCCCCGGAACTGGAAAGCGCCATTGAACTGCGATACAGCTTTCCGCAGTACCTGGTGCTGGCCCCGCGCACAACACAGGACCTGCGCATGGAAGCCGTGGCCGGAACATCCGTTGACCTGCTGTTTTCCACCACCAAGCCGCTGAAGCTGGGCACCGGCAACGCCAGCGCGCTGGTGGTTGATTTCAACGTTGGGTCGTCGCGGGTGTTCCCTGTCGAAAGCAACTTCGAAGCCGGGCCCCAGAGTTACCGCGCGCGCATACCCGCCCTGACCATGGGCATGGCGCGCTGGCGCCTGAAGCTGGTCGACGACCGCGAGATCGAAAATGCCCGCCGCATCGGCGACCTGATGACCATCAAGGAAGACATCCCGCCCACGGTGAAGGTGCTGTTCAGCGGCGACCCGCTGGTTTCCAACCAGATGGTGTACGTCACGCCCGACGCGCTGATCCCGCTGGAGTTCGAGATGGCCGACGATTACGGCGTGGGCAGCGCGCGCCTGATGTGGCGCTTTGCCGACGACACCGAGTTCCGCGAGTACAAGCCCTTTGGCGACACCTTCCGCGACCTGCAGGCTGCGCCACAGCCCCTGGTCAAGGCCACGTTTGAGCTCGACTTTGCCCGGCTGATCGGCGACCTGCGGGTGCCCGCGGGCACACGCGCCAGCATCCAGATGTTCATCCAGGCCTTTGACCTGAACCAGGTAAAGGTTTCCGACGACGCGCCGCCGGAGCTTCAGGGCAGCCGCGCCAACACGACACTGACCTACGAAGTCTACACGGTGGATGAGCTGCGCATGAAGGTCAGCACCCAGATCCGCCAGGTGAAGACCACCATCGGCAGCATGGTGACCCTGCAATCCGAACTGCTGGCGCTGACCCGCGACGTGCAGGGCCGCACCAACCTGCTGGACCTGCGCGGGCCCGAGGGCGAACGCCTGCGCACCGACCTGAACGACGCCTACCAGAAGCAGAACCAGTTGCTGCGCGACGTCGAGGTCGTGCGCGACCGCTTTGGCGTGTTTGCCCAGGTGTACCGCTTCAACCGCCTGGAACGCGCCGAAGCCCAGAAGCCCCAGGAAGGCCGCATCCAGACCGTGCGACTGCTGGCAGCCATTGCCGGGGCAGACGCCGATCTGCGCCGCGTGCTGAACAACCCGCTGGTGCGCCTGGAAGACGCCGAGAACGACGCCGTGGCCCGCCTGGCCGGCGAACTGGTGGCGTCGCTTTCCCCGCACCTGCGCCGCGCCCTGCCCGAGGACGCCTTCTCGCCGGGCAGCTTCGGCCTGGTGTTGCAGAACGCGGGCATCTACACGCCCGGGTTCATGGACAGCGCCCGCGCGGCCTATGAGGCGATTCTGGATGTCGACCTCAAGCCGAATGAACGCCGCGGCCTGCTGGTCGAACTCGAAAAGCAGCAGGTGCTGACACTGGCGATGCTGCGCGCAGTGCAGGAGCAGGTAAAGAAGTGGGAGGGTTACGACGACATCCTGCACGGCCTGCGCAACCTGTTGAAATCCCAGGAAGACCTGAACAACGACCTCAAAGGCGCCGCCCGCGACTAAGCGGTTCAAGTGAGTTGAATGTTTGGGTGGCACGGCCTTTCAGGCCATGGCGTTTTCACTGGCTTCCAGCCAATGCCACGGGCCGGAGGCCCGTGAACACACCATCGGCAAGGATGCCGATGCCACGAACTTCAACCTGCATGAGCCACTGGCGGCAGACGCAACGCACGCGATACATACCGGGGGCGCGGCCGTCCCGGCTGCGTCGGGCGAAGCCATGGACCGCCCCAACGACTGACCACCGGCACCATAAGCGCGAGCAAGGCCGGCAAAACAAGAGCCCGAAGCGCCAGCGAGGGTGTAGTCGTTGCTACTCCCGCACTGGACCAAAGCCAATCCTCTGCGCGCGTGACCAGCCCAGCGCCAGGATGCGGAGGAAGGCCTCGTAGTTTTCAGCCTTTAGGAAAACCGTCGCTCGCCCGTCTCCCCGGCTGATAGCATGGAAGCAAAGACCAGCGGGGCACGACGGAGTGGACGCGGCATGGCTCAGGTCTACAAACCGACACGTAAGTCAGAAGAACAAAGTAGCCTGACCCCTTTTTCCCCCGCCAAGTAACGGAGACTCCGCCCATGCTTCGCCTATTCCTCACGCTATTGCTTTTGGTTGGCGCCAGCTCGCTGGCGGCAACCGCGCTCCATGTTTCGGCAGCGACGGGGTCGTCGGTCAACGTGCCCCATTACTACACGGGCAACGGCAGCGGCTTCTTGATGGGCGAGTTTTATGTGTCCAACCCGCATACCGGGGGCTTGGTTTTGCGAGCCATCACAACGACCGCCCTGGGCAGCGGAGACGATTCCACCGGCTTCTCTGAGATCGGCCTTTACATAGACGCGAACAACAACGCAGCCTTCGAGATTGGAGTTGATCAGCGCTACGGTCAGGCCTACACAGCTTACCCCTCCGACAACGGGAGCCTGACTTTCACCGAGGCGCTTGCCTTCACGCCAGGAGAGACCAAGCGATTTCTGATTGTCGGCAAGCTGGGCGGTGCCACACCTCCGGCCTACAACAACGCCTTTCACACCATCATTCAGTCTATTGACGCAACTGGTGGAACTCCCACTGGCGTGCCTACTACGTTCGTCAGGGGAGCGGCCGTAATCAACATTCCCACACCCTTGCGCCTTGAGTACGACGTCACAGGCACCGGCCCGCAGTACACTTACTCGTTCCGACTGGTTCTCAACAATCACGATGGCTCTTGGACGGCGGGGCAGGAGTGGGGGTCGGTCCACTTCGGCCAAGCGGCATTCGGCTCTGGCGGCACAGTTCCGTTTGCGGGGTGGTCCACAAACTCGTCGAGTTATCCGGTTGGCCCGTTTGTTTCGACCGGATGGTCGAGTATTCAAGTTGGCGGGATCAACTATCATTGTCCCATCTTGCACGACAACATTTCGCCCCAAGACTACTGGATGCCTGCGGCGGTTGGCGATTCCCTGACTTGGTCAGGCACCGTGGGCACATTTCTGAACGAAGGCGAAATGTCCTTTAGTATGCAGCGCAAGATCGGAACAGGTCCGGCAGGGAACGCCATCATTGAACCCGCGTACCGTGTCGGCGACTACATTCGTGTGGTGGCCGTTCCCGCTACCGTTGCAAGGCCGGGGCCTTTGGAGACTGGTTCTGGCAACGGGCTTGTACTGGGGGCCTTTGACTTGATTGCCCACAGCAATGCGGCCACGTTCAGCGGCCTGACCTTGGCCGCTTCGGGTTCGGGCGATGATTCTTCGGCGTTCTCGGAAGTGCGCCTGTATGTCGATACCAACGGCAACGGGGCCTTTGACCCCGGTGTAGACACTCCGTTTGGGGCTGCGTACACCGCATTCCCTGCCGACAACGGCTCGCTGACCTTCAACGACACGCTGAATCTCGCGATCAACGAAACCAAACGCCTGCTTGTGGTCTGCAAACTCAATGGCGCGGTTCCCGCCAATTACGGCCAGACCTTCCAGGCCCGTGTTACGGCGATTTCGGCCACCGGCGAGAACCATTCCGGCCTGCCCACGGCGGCGGTCGCCGGTTTGCGCATCCATGCCCCCGCGATCACGGTGACGACCACCGGCGCGAATCTGAGCGCCTTTGCCAACGGCCAGGGGCCGGGCGGGCTGGGTTTAGGCGTCGCCGAGTTCCTGCTGCACAACACCGGCGTGAATGGGGCGAACTTTGGTTCGATCACCCTGGCTGCCGGCGGGTCGCTGTTTGACCACCTGGCGTTTGCCCAGGTGGCGCTGTACGAAGACAGCAACAACAGCTTCCAGTTCGACGTCGGCGACACACTCTATGGCACAGCCGCAGCCGGCTTTTCCGGCGACGACGGTAACCTGACGTTCACCCAGGCCGCCACCTTGGCCCAGGGCCAATGGCGCCGCTACTTCCTGGTCGTGAAGCTCAATGGCACTGCGACGGTCGGCGACGACTTCTGGGTGCGCGTGGCCTCGCTGGGAGTCACCGGCGGAACCGAAGCCCCGAGTTTGGGCACACTCGAACAGGCCTTCACCATCATCCCCGGCAGCGACCCGATCGGCGGCACAGGCGGCGGCACAGGCGGTGGAAGCGGCGGCAGCAAAGACTCCGGCGGCTGCATCGCCGGCGCCGCCAACCTGCTGCCCCTGCCGATCCTGCTGGCCATCACCCGCCGCCGCCGCGCAAGGCAGGCTTTCGTCCGGCGATAGACCCTAGGCCAATGCGCCGGCGCCGCTGCGCAACTACTTGTGGCAAAAATACTTGCGTTTTTGGGGCCAACCGTGAACCATTTGGCTCTTTCCTGCGTAATACAGTAGGAAGCGCCTACGATCGGGGTCCTCATGCGTTTACGTCTGTTTTCGGCCAAAGTCCGTTTCTGGAACCGCCTGTTTTCCACACTGGCGGTTGCCGCCATGGCTGTGCTGATGGCCCGTCCTGCCGCCCATGCCCAGCAGGCCGGAAAGGACGACCCCGCCGCGGCCACACCCAAGGAACTTCAGGAAAAGCTGTCCAAGAAGCAGGCGGCGCTGCGCCAGACGCTGTCTGACCTGCGCGAACGCCTGGAAAAGCTGCTGCAGGAACTTGAGGCCAGCGACGACGTGGCCGAACGCCGCCGCGTCCCGCAGATCACCGCCGCGCTGCGCCGCCTGAATGAACTGCGCATCGAAGACCTGATGGGCACCACCGAGGAAAACATCCGCGAGGGTGAACTGCGCACCGCGCTGGCCAAGGCCGGCACGATTGAAAAGCAGATTCGCGAGATCCTGGACCTGCTGGAAAACGGCGCCCGCATCGGCGAAGACGAACGCATCCGCGCCGAGCAGGAACGCATTGCCGCGCTGGACCGCATGCTGGAAGACCAGCGCAAGCTGCGCGAAGAAACCAAGGACATGCGCAACAACGACGTTGCGCGCCAGTTGCAGGAACTGCAGGACCGCACCCAGGAACTGCGCAACAAAGAAGAGTCGCTGCGCCAGGACACCGAGGCACTGCAGCAGCGCCGTGAACAGGTTGAACAGCAGCTGAAGGACCTCGAGCGCCTGAAAGAAGACCAGCAGAAGGCCCGCCAGGAACTCGACCAGCGCAAGAAGGACGACGAAAAGGCCCAGAGCGAGCAGGTCAAGAGCCTGCAGAACGCCCTGGATCAACTGAAGAAAATCGAAGAAGAGGCCCGCAAGGCCAACCAGCAGGACCAGCGCCTGAAGGATATCGACCAGGTCAGCCGCGACCTGGAACGCCTGATGAAAGACCAGGCCGACGTCCAGAAGAACGCCGAAAAGGCCGGCGAGCAGCCCAACCAGAAGGCCATGGACGCCGTCACCAAGGCCGCCGAAGAACAGGAAGAGGCTTACCGCAACACCCGCAGCGCCAACGCCCAGCGCCAGGGCGCCAACACGCCCCTGCCGCGCGAACTGAACGACCAGCTGCAGAAAGAACAGCAGGAAGCCAAAGAGGCCATCGCCAACGCCCAGAAGGCCATGGAAGGCCTGCCCAACACGCCCGACACCCGCAAGGCCAACGAGGCCCTCAAGAAGGCCGCCGAGCAAAGCGCCCAGGCCGATGCCGCGCTGCAGAAGGGCGACACCGACACCGCCGAAAAAGCCCAGGCGGAGGCCGGCAAGGCATTGAAGGAAGCCGCCGAGGCCCTGCGCCCGGCCAGCGAAAACAACCCGGACCTCAAGCGCGCCAAGGGCGGGCAGGAAAACGTTCAGCAGGGTGCCGAGAAACTGAACCGCGACCTCAAGGCACTGGCCAACGAGATCGCCCGCCAGCGCCAGCAGGAAGGCAGCCAGGATGCCGGCAAGGCCAGCGAGGCCGACTTCGCCCAGGAACAGGTCGAAAAGGCCCAGGCCGCCATGCAGCAGGCGCTGGAAGACCTGAAAGAGGCCGAAAGCCAGAACGCCCGCGACAACATGCAGCAGGCCATGGAGGCCATGAAGGCCGCCGGCGACCAGTTGCGCAAAAGCCAGGGCATGGACCAGGACGGCAAGCCGGACTTCAAGCAGGCCGCCCAGCGCCAGCAGGACCTGGCCAAGTCGCTGGAGAAACTCTCGGACAACGTCAAGGCGCTGCCCGAGCCCAAGGTTGATGACCAGGGCATCGCCGAGGCCATGCAGCGCGCCCGCGAATCCGCCAAGCCCCTGCAGCAAGCCGACGACCGCAACCTGCGCAACACGGCAAAACGCATGGACGAAGCCCTGCAGAAGCTGCAGGACGAAATGAAGGCCGGCAAGCCCGACGCCGAAACCATGCGCAACGCTGCCGACGCCGCTCGCCAGATGCAGCGCGAAGCCCAGCGCGCGCAGGGCGACCAGGCCCGCCAGGCAGGCCGCGACGCCGAAGACCTGGCCCGCCGCCTGGAAGAAGCCGCCGATTCACAGGAAGGCGCCCGCCAGGCCAAAGAAGGCCTGCAGAACGCCGCACAGGCCAGCCAGCGCGCCGCCGAAGCCCTGCAGAAGCAGGACGGCGAGGGCGGTACGCGTTCGGAGACCCAGGCACTGGACGACATCAACAAGGCCCGCGAAGGCCTGCAGAAACGCCTGGACGCAGAGCTTGGCGCCAAGGCCCTGCAGGGTGCCAGCGACCAGCAAAGCGACATGGCCCGCCGCGCCCAGCAGGCCGCCGAGGACATGCAGAAGTCAGCCCGCGGCGAAAAGAGCGCCGACAGCCGCGAGTCCGGCGAGAAGGCCGCCAACGCGGCGTCCGAGGCCGCCAAAGACATGCAGAAGGCAGCCGAGGCACTGAAGAACGCCGCCGAAGCCAGCCAGAGCCAGCAAGGCCAGCAGGGTCAACAGGGCCAGCAAGGCCAACAGCAGCAGGGTCAGCAGGGTCAGCAGCAGCAAGGCCAGCAGCAGCGTTCGGAACAGATGCAGCAGGCCCAGCAGGCCCAGCAGCAGGCCGAACAGAAGCTGGATGACGCCATCCGCCAATTGAAGAACCAGCAGGAACAGATGCAGCAGCAGGAGCAGAAGTCTTCCGGCGAGCTGGCCAAGACCCAGGAACAACTGCAGCAGCAGTTGAACAAGGTCGCCGAGGACATGAAGAAGGCCGCCGAAGGCCGCGAGGCACCCCAGTCCGAGAAAGAGGCGCTGGATGCGCTGAAGCAGGCCGAAGAAGAAATGAAGAAGGCCGCACAGGGCCTTCAGCAGGGCAAGCCCTCTGAGTCGCAGCAGAGCCAGCAGAAGTCGATCGAACAGATGGACCGTGCGCTGGAGAAAATGAAAGAGGCACAGAACGACAGCATCACGGAAGAGGACCGCCGCAAGTTCGAGGAACTGAACGAGCGCCAGAAGGAACTCGAAAAACGCCTTGAGGAATTCAACAAGGACCCCAAGAGCGCCGAAAACCAGCGTGCCCAGCAGGCCCAGCAGAACGCCCAGAAGGCGATGCAGAAGGCCCGCCAGGACCTTGACCGCCAGGACTCCTCGCAGGCCGAACAGAACCAGAAGGAAGCCGAGGAGCAGCTGCAGGAGGCCAAGAACGCCCTTGAGGAAAAGCTGAACGAGTACCAGCAGGCCCAGCAGGAGCAGATGCTGGTGCAGGTCGAGGAAAACCTCAAGGCAATGAAGAAGCAGCAGCTGGAGGTCAACGACACTACCCAGAAACTGGACCTGGAGGTTCGCCAGAAGGCCGGCCGCTGGAACCAGACCCTGCGCCGCCGCGCCAAGACCCTGTACACGGAACAGGAATCCGTGCGCAAGCTGTCCGACGAAACCCTGGATGCCCTGAAGACCGGCAACTATGGCGGCTTCACCCGCAACATGGAACTGCTGCAGAAGCTGCTGCTGGAAATCCAGGGCAGGCTGGAAGGCAGCGAGCCCGATGTCGGCGAAGGCACCCAGCTGGACCAGGTCGAAGTGATCGAGAAAATCGACCGCATGCTCAAGGCCGTCGAGAACGAACGCAAACGCCTGGCCGACCAGCGCAAGAAGCAGCAACAGCAGCAGCAGCAGCAGCAGGGCCAGCCGCAGGCCCAGCCGCTGGTCAGCAAGCTGGCGGAAATGGAACTGGTCTATGAAGAACAGAAGGCCCTGGGCGAAAAGATCCGCAACCTGGGCGAAAAGACCAAGGGCTTCAACCGCGATGAACTGCCCGATTACTACAAGCGCCTGTACGAGCGTTACTCGGCCGAGCAATCCGCATTGAAGAAGACCTGGGACGACCTGCGCAGGCAGATCCCCGGCGCCCCACCCGAGGAATAACTGGCGCCGGGTCGGTCTGAACGCGACGCGTAAGCTGGCGCCATGACAGTAAGGCGGGAACTCAGTGAGATTGCGGGACGTCTAAGTAAGTGTAAGCCGCACAAACGCCACACAAGGAACAGACCATGAAACGCATTCTTCTCGCACTTGCCCTTACCGGCATCTTTGCCGCGCCAACGGTGGCTTTCGCCCAGGAAGCAGAAGGCGAAGCCGAGGAATCCGCCGAAGAAATGCTGGCCAAGCTTCACAAGCTGATGAAAGAGGCCAGCAAGGAAATGGGCGACCTTGAGAAAGAACTGGCCAAGGCCAGCCTTTCGTCGCCAAAGGCCGACGTTGTGGCCGAGCGCATGAACAAAATCAAAGAGGCCATGAACCAGGGCAAGCTGGACGAACTGCCCGAGGGCCTGCGCCAGGAGATCAAGGACAACCCCGAAGAAGTCGCCCGGGCCACCGGCAAGAGCACCGAAGAGATCAAGCAGATCGCCGAGAGCGAAGAAAAGCTGCGCGAACTTCTGCAGAAGAACCCCGAACTGCTGAAGAAACTCGCCCAGAACGAAGACACCATGCGCAAGGTCCTGGAAAAGCAGAACTCGGTCGAAAAGCGCCTGGCCGAAACACTCAAGAAGCAGGAATCGGCATCAGAGGCCGCGCGCAAGAGCGTCGATGAATCCATCGACCTGGCCCACAAGCTGAAGTCGCAGGGTGAAGGCCAGGGCCAGGGCCAGCCCAAGAACAAGGGCGAAAAGACCCAGGACGGCCGCGAAAAGGGCGAACAGCAGGGTAACGGCAAGTCCAGCAAGGGCGCCGATGGCCAGTACCAGCCCGGCGAAGGCGAGAACCCGACGGACAACAAGACCGACGACTTCGAACGCGGCCAGGCCGGCGGCTTCCAGGGCGAAAAGAAGCACAAGGATGCGGGCCAGGCCGGCAGCAACGAAGGCGGCGACCGCGCACCCGACAAGTACAAGAACTTCTGGGAGAAGTTTAACCAGGAGATCAAGAAGAAGGCCGACGAACGCAAGGCCGAAGGCAAGTAAGCCCGCAGACATCCCGCCACAAACCAAAGGGCCCGGCACAAGCCGGGCCCTTTTCTTTCATTGGAATCCGGCCTACTTCTTCTTCAGCTTGCGCTGGGTCTGCCACTGGTACAGCAATTCCATGGCGCGCACGATTTCGCCGGCTTCGCGGTCTGTGGCATGTTCCAGCCCCAGCGCGACGCGCGTGGGGCCGATCGGGTCCACGGTGTCCAGGACCTTCTGTGCCTTGGGTGTCAGGTGCAGCTCGCGCTTGCGCTTGTCGACAGAGCTGGCCTCGCGGGTGATGAACCCGTTGTTCTCAAGCCTGTTCAGCATCTGGGTGATGGCGGGCTGGGCTTTGCCCAGCAGTTCTGTCAGGTCGGTGGTGGTGATGTCGGCCTGGCGTTCGACGGCGCGCAGCAGACCGTATTGTTTGGCCGTCATGCCGTGCTGGGCCTCCAGCTCGCGCGACCAGACCTCGTGTGCGGCTTCGTTGGCCCAGTACAGGCGCAGGAACTCGCGCACATAAACAAGCGCAGCTTTTGTATCCATCGCAGCAGGATAGCGCACGAATGGCGGGGTTCCAGCCATATAACGGAATGATGAAACCGGACGAAGCCGGTCAACGTTGACCAAAAAAGTCCGCATTGCGCCGCCGCATGTCATCCAGGCCGGGAATCCCCCAACCCGCGGGGCCTGAAATGCCGATCAAGTACAAGGGTTTTGCGTGTTCGAGAACAAGCTCAACTACATCACTGCGGGCATGGCCCTGGGCCTGCTGTTGCTGCTTGGCCGGTTTGCCTACATGCAGGTTGTGGCCTTTGACCGCTATGCCGGCCAAAGCGAACAGATGCGCACCAGCATGGGGCTGCTGGAGCCCCAGCGCGCGGAGATCCGCCTGGCTGACGGCACCGTGGTGGCCCGCACGGAATCCGTGTGGGATATCTACCTGGACCTTGAGGCCTTTGCCGACCCGCGCACCCTGGCGCGCCGGGCCCATGCTTCGCCGTCGCAGTACGACGCCCAGGCCGTGGCGGCCTTCCAGAAGGACAGGCTCGAGCCGCTGCTGAACGCGCCGCTGGCCAACCCCGCAGCCCGGCGTCGGTTCTTTCTGCTGTGGGCACTGCGCGCCGACCCGGTGGCACGCCAGGACTTTGAACTGTGCGCCGCGCGGCTGTGTCTTGCCACCGGCCTGCCCCGGGCGGATTTTGACGCGTGCATTGCGCAGGTCTGCGCCGAAGTAGACGCCCTGGCCCACAGCCTGGGCAGCGCGGAAACCGCGCCCGAGAAAGCTGTCAGCCATGCCTGGCTGCGCGCCAGGCCCGCCATGACGGAGACCGAATACTGGGATCGCATTGTGCGCTTCCCGCGCAGTATCGCGCTGGCCCCGGTGCTGCAGGCGCGCCTGCAATGGCAGACCACCGAGGCCGAAAAGATGCAGGGCCTGCTGGACGCCGCCGGCAACGACCCGCGCCGGTTGCGCGACCTGTGCTTTGCCGCCATGCGCACCTGCCGCGAGCGCGCCGACGCCATTGACCTTGCCACCGATCCCGAGCACGGCGGAACTCCGGACGACCTCGCCGCAGAGGAACTTGCCGCCTGGCGCCGCCTGGCCGACGCCTGCGAGGCCGAAGTGCGCGGCGAAACCGGCGCGCTGCAACACGGTCTGCAGCGCCTGGCCGGCCCCGGCGGGCTGATCCAGTTGACCCGCCAGCGCCTGGAAAACCTGCGGCAGAGTGTGCTGGACCGTTACAGCAGCGACTGGCAGGAACGCTGGGCGGGCTTTGGCCTGAAGACCTCGCCGCTGCTGCTGCTGCGCGAGGCCCCGCGCGACGTGGTGGAACTGGTCAAGGTCAACGCCGACCTGCTGCCGGGTGTGGTCTGCCGTCGCCGTCCCGCGCGGCAGGTGCAGTACGCCCGTGAATTGGCCCACGTGCTGGGCCATGTGGGTTTGCCCGACGCGGAGCATCTGCTGGACATGGCCTCGCGCCCCGAGTTCGGTGAAGGCCTGCAGGACATGGTGGACGGCTGGTTTGACGGCGACATCGATGCCTTCCGGCGGCGTTTTTCGCCCATGCTGGGCCGCCAGCTGGTGGGCGTGTCAGGTGTAGAGGCTGCCTACGACAGCCGCCTGGCCGGGCTTTTCGGCGGGCGCGTGTACGGGCGCGATGCCGCCGGCCGCAACCGGGGCATTGAGTTCGAGAAGCCGCCCACCAACGCCGGGCCGCTGACACTGACGCTGGACATCGAACTTCAACGCGACATCCTCAAGAATGTGCAGGCCTGGGAACCGCGGCTTGCCGCCACGGCGGCCCAGAAGTCAGCGCGCATGCTGGCCCGCGGCCAGACCGGCTACGACCGCTGGCAGAAGTACAAGTGGACATTGCGCGGCGCCGCCGTGGTGCTTGACGTGAACACCGGCGCGGTACTGGCGCTTTGCAGCTTTCCTGATTACGACCCCGCGGCGCTGGCCGGCCGCAGCCTGGCCGACCGGGCCTACCAGAAGCAGCTGGAACTGGAACAGCAGCAGGAACACGAGCGCGGCTACCCATGGTGGAACCAGAAGGCGCGGCTGTTCAACCGCGCCACCCAGGGCCAGTACGCGCCGGGCAGCACCTTCAAGGTGCTGACGGCGATTGCCCTGCTGGAATCCGGCGCGGTGAACTCCCGCACGCGCTTTGACGAACTGGACACCAAGGTGTTCCACAACGGCAAGCTGCTGGGCAAGACCGGCCACCCCGCGGGCGCCGACATCGACATCTGGGAGGCACTGGAGGAGTCCTGCAACGGCTTCTTCTACCGGTACTCGCAGGACCTTGGGCCCACGCCGCAGGCGGCCTGGGAGAACCTGCGCGGCTATGCGGAGATGTTCGGCGTGGCGCGCGGGTTCGACAGCGACCTTGGTGGCGCGCGCCGCGGGCGACTGCCCGACAGCGAGCGCGTGTGGGCGCAGAACCTGGCCATGCTTTCCATCGGCCAGGGCGAGATGGTGACCACGCCGCTGGAGATCGCGCGCCTGTACGCCGCGATTGCCAACCGCGGCAAACTGGTCGTGCCGCACCTGTGCGACGAAGCCCGCACCTGGCCCGAGGAAATCGAAGTGTCACAGGCAACCTGGGACATCGTGCATGAGGGCATGCGCCGGGTGGTCTACGGGCCCGAGGGCACGGCGCGCAAATACCCGGTGCTGCGGCGCATCCGTTGTGCGGGCAAGACCGGCACGGCCGAAAACGGCCTGGGTACGCCAGACCACGCCTGGTTTGCAGGTTTTGCGCCCTACGACAACCCGCAGGTCGCGTTTGTGATGCTGGCCGCCAACAGCGACATCTACGGCGCCGAGGTAGGCCCGGTGATCGCCGAGTGCATTGAGCGCCACCTGCAACGCAAAGGCATCCTGCCCGCCCCCGAAGTGAAGAAGTAGCTGGCCTCCCTTCCCACTTCCCCTTCTCCGCGCCGTTCTTAGCCTTCGCGGCATGCGCTCGCTCGTTACAGGTGCCACCGGCTTTGTGGGCAGCCACGTCGCGGAAGTTCTGCGCGAGCGCGGCCATTCCGTGCGCCTGCTGGTTCGCAACGAAAAGCGCCTGTACCCCGAGCTGCGTGAAGGCTTTGAGATCATCCAGGGCGACGTCACCCAGACGCCCGAACAACTGCGCAAAGCGGTAGAAGGCGTGGACTATGTGTTTCACGTCGCCGGGCTGATCAAGGGCCGCACCCAGCAGGAGTTCACGAGGGTGAACGCCTACGGCACGCGCAACCTGTGCGAGGCCGTGAAGCTGGCCAAGGCCGATGTCATGCGCTTTGTGGCCGTCAGCAGTCAGGCCGCGGTGGGCCCCAGCGAAGACAGCCGTGACGTGGTGACCGAGGACCGCACGCCGCACCCGGTGACGTTCTATGGCCGCAGCAAGCTGCTGGGCGAGAAGTTCGCCCGCGAATACAACAAGGACTTCCCGGTCACGATCATTCGCCCGCCCACGGTGTACGGCCCGCGCGACAGCGCCACGTTCGAGTTCTTCAAGTGGATGGCCAAGGGCTATGCCCTGCAGTTCGGCAACCAGGAAAAGGTGTTCAACATGATCCACGGGCGCGACCTGGCCCGGGGCATCATGGAAAGCGCCATGCACGACGCGACCATCGGCGAGACGTTCTTTGTAACGGACTTGGAACCGTACCCGATGAGCTGGATCATGGAACTGCTGCGCGACACGCTGAAGCCCAGCAAGAACCGCATCATGAAGCCGCCGGTGTGGCTGGCCAAGATGTTCGCACGCACCAACGACATCATCCAGTTCATCACCCGCCGTCCGATGATTCCCAACAGCGACAAGATGCGCGAGCTGATGCCGGCCTATTGGGTGTGCAGCGGCGAGAAGGCCAAGCAGGTGTTCGGCTACGAGAGCAAGATCCCAATCCGCGAAGGTTTAAAGGAAGCCGCCGACTGGTATCTCAAGAACGGCTGGCTGAAAGTGCGGTAGATAACGCCCGCCGCGGCAACCAAGCCAAACCCGCGTGGCATCGCCTTCCAGGCGATGGAGTGTTCATGGCCTTCCAGGCCATGACGGGCTGGAAGCCCGTGAGTACGCCATCGGCTGGAAGCCGATGCCACGTTGCAGCGTCGGCACTCCTGCTTGCGCCCGGTGGTTTGCTACAATGCCCCCATGGCGCAGTCCATCGACATCCAGGCCATTGCCAAGCTCAGCGTCGAGCAACGCCTCAAGTTGATCGAACAGATCTGGGAAACGCTGGAACGGCGCGACGATGAGCCGTTCTCGGATGCCCAATGGGCGGAAATCCAACGGCGACTCAACAACTACCGAAGGAATCCAAGTTCGGCGCTCAACTACGACCAATACAAGGCGCTGGTGCGGAGCCTGACTTGAATCGCCGGCTCGAGTTTCTACCTGAGTTCAAGGACGATCTTCAAACCCAAGCAGTGTGGTACGACGAAAAGAGTCCCGGCCTGGGCATGGCATTCGTTCGTGCGACCGACGCCGCCGTTGAGATGATTATTCGATGGCCTGAAGCCTGCCCGGAAGTACGCGGTCAGGTAAGGCGCAAGTGGCTGACGCGGTTCCCGCTTGCTGTCGTGTACCTGCTGTCAGCGGACGAACTGCTGATTCTTGGCGTGATGCACGGTGCGCAGGAATTCGAGGCTTGGTTGCAGCGTCGGCGTCCTACCGCCTGACGCGCCACAGACTGTCCTTGAACCAGCCCTTTTCGTCCGTGTACTCGGCCACAATCTCGTAGCCCGTGGCCGCAGCCAGTTGCGCGATGTCGTGGTCGCCGTACTTGAACGAGTGCTCCATGTGGATGGGCTCCCAGGCCTCGAAGTGAAAGGTCTGGTTGACGCCCGCCACGGGCACCGACTGTTTTTCGCGGCTGACCAGATAGCTCTCGATCGCGCCGACAATCGGGTTCCAGGTGGCAAAGAACTCGAACTTGCCCAGGTCAAACCTGCCGCCCAGTTCACGGTTGATCCTCGCCAACAGGTTCAGGTCGAATCTTGCCGTCACGCCCGCGCTGTCGTTGTAGGCCGCAATCAATTGGCTGATGTCTTTCTTGCGGTCAAAGCCGATCAGCACCAGGTCGCCGGGGTTGAGCGCACCCCACACCTGCCGCAGAAAGCTGCGCGCGGCGGGGTACTCAAAGTTGCCGATGTTGCTGCCCAGAAACATCACAAGGCTCGGGCGCGACTTGTCCTTGCTGAAAAAGTGCAGCGCGTCGGCGTATTCGCCCACGAGCCCCTGGATATCAAGGACCGGAAAGGCCCGGCCGGTGTCGGCCACCAGCCCGCGCATCGCGGCCTCGCTGATATCAATCGGCACAAAGCGCGGGTCTTTTACACGCTTGAGTGCAGCATCCAGCAACAGGTTGGTCTTGCGGCCATCGCCGGCGCCAAGGTCCACAATGTCGAGGCTCTGTTTGGCGGCGCGCGCGATGATGTCGGGCGCGTGGCGCGTCAGGATCTCGTGCTCGGCCCGTGTCAGGTAGTATTCGGGCAGGTCGCAGATCAACTGAAACAGCCGCGAACCCTCGGCGTCATAGAACCAGCGCGAAGGCAAACGCTTGGGCATCTCGCCCAGGCCATTCAGAACATCGAGCGCGAACTGCCCCGGCGTAAGGTCGTTGCCGAGGTCAGCAGGAGTCAGAACCTTGTAGCCGTTGGTCATTGCGCCTGTGCGTCCTCCGCCAGCCGTATCCCCGTGAACTGCCAGCGCTTGTCCGGGTGAAAGAAGTTGCGATAGCTCAATCGTACGTGATCGCGCGGTGTCGCCACGGACCCGCCACGCAGCACCACCTGGTTGACCATGAACTTGCCGTTGTACTCGCCAATTGCCCCTGAGGCCGCACGATATCCCGGGTAGGGCAGGTACGCGCTGTTGGTCCACTCCCACACTTCGCCAACCATGCGCCGCGGGCCGGTGCCCGCAACCGGCGCATTGTGAGGCTCAAATACATCACCGGCCAGCGCGCCGGGGTGATCCATGGCAAGCGACTGCCGGGCTGCATGTTCCCACTCTAACTCTGTGGGCAGGCGCTTGCCCGCGTAGCGGGCATAGGCGTCGGCCTCGAAGAAGCTGACATGTGCCACCGGGGCCAGAGGGTCAACGGGCTGCAGGCCGTACAGTGTGTGGGCGAACCAGTCGTCGCCGCGCTGCAGCCAGTACTGCGGGGCCTGCCAGCCGCGCTGGCGCACCACGTCCCAGCCGTCGGCCAGCCAGAACTCGGGGCGCGCATAGCCACCGTCGTGCATGAAGCGCAAGAACTCGCCATTGCTGACCAGTTCGTTGGCAAGCCGATACGGCCGCAGCAGCACCTCGTGCCGCGATAGTTCGTTGTCGTAACAGAAGTCCGCGCCTTCGTGGCCGATCCACACCCGGCCCCCGGTAAACCGCGTCCAGCCCGTCTCGCCGCGACCTGCCTGGGGCGGTTTGCCCGGTGCGTAGGCCGGGAAAACGGGTTCCTGGAAAAGCACGGCCTTGATATCGGTCAGCAGCAGTTCCTGGTGCTGCTGTTCGTGGTTGAGGCCGAGTTCAACCAGCGCGGCCAGCGGGGCACTATCTGGCTGTTCCTCGATCAGTGTGGCAACGCGCTCATCGACCGCGTTGCGATAGGCCAGCACTTCGGCAACCGTCGGGCGGGTACACAACCCGCGCAAGGGGCGCTCCACGCGCGCGCCGATGCCGTTGTAATAGCTGTTGAACAGAAACCCGTAGTCCGGGTGGTGCGGCGCAAAGCCGCGTTCGAAACGTTCCAGCAGAAACGTCTCAAAGAACCAGGCGGTGTGGCCAAGGTGCCACTTGGCCGGGCTGGCGTCAGGGTGGGGCTGGATCACCTGGTCTTCGGGCGCAAGACTCGCGCACAGGGCCTCCGTGCGGGCGCGCACGCGCAAAAACTGTTGCAGCAATTGTCCGACGGTGCGCATGCATCGAGTCTAGCCCGCTGAAAATTGCCTACAAGCAATGCCCTGTTTTGCTTGCACAGATTGGCCCATCGCTTACGGTTGATGACCATGAGCAAAGTGCAGGACACCTACGCCGACATGGGGCGCATCCGCCGCCGGGCCAATTGGCTGGTGGCGTTCACGGCCACGTCGGTGGTGATCGGCGCGGTGCTGGGCGCGCTGCTGCCGAACTTTCTGCCCGAAGACAAGTCCGCCCGCGCCGACTGGCTGATGGTGATCGGCTTTCCCGGCGTGCTGCTGATGAACATGCTGAAGCTGCTGGTGGTGCCCCTGATCACCTGCACCATGGTGGTGGGTATTGCCGGGCTGGGCGACGTGCGCAAGGCCGGCAAGCTGGGCGCGCGCACCATCCTGTACTACGCCACCACCACGGGCATTGCGGTGGGCCTTGGCATTCTGCTGGTTTCGCTGATCCGACCCGGCGAAGTCGGCACACAGGCCGCTGCGGGCGCGGCAGCCAAGCTGCCCGGGGCACTGAGTGAACCCAAGGGTGCGCTGGCATCGCTGCTGCAGGTCATTGAGGGCATGTTTCCGCCCAACATTTTCAAGGCCGCCGTCGAGATGCAGGTGCTGGGCCTGATTGTGTTCAGCCTGGTGCTGGGCGCGGTGCTGACCACCATGGGCGATCGCGGCAAGCCTGTGCTGCGCTTCTTTGAGAGCCTGAACGAAGCCCTCATGAAAATCGTGCACCTGGTGGTGTGGTTCGCGCCGATCGGCATTGCCTCGTTGCTGATGGAACGCATGGGCAAAGCAGGATCGGACTTCTGGCCCGAGGTTCAGCGCCTGGGGTGGTACATGGCCACGGTGCTGGGCGGACTGGCGATTCACGTTCTGGTCGTGCTTCCGGCCATCTACTGGTTCATCAAACGCCGCAACCCGTTTCGGTACATGCTGGGCATGGCGCAAGCGCTGCTGACGGCATTCAGCACCGCAAGCTCCAGCGCGACCCTGCCGATCACACTGGACTGCGCGCGCAACCGGGGCGGCATCAGCGAACGCACCAGCGGCTTTGTGCTGCCCCTGGGTGCCACCATCAACATGGACGGCACGGCGTTGTACGAGGCCGTGGCCGTCATCTTCATCGCGCAAAGCCTGGGGCTGGACCTGTCCGGCGCGCAACTGGTGATTGTGTTTCTCACGGCCACCCTGGCCGCGATTGGCGCAGCCGGCATCCCGGAGGCCGGGCTGGTGATGATGGCAATTGTGCTGACGGCAGTCGGCATTGACCCCAAAGAGGCCGCGTTGATCCTGGCCGTTGACTGGTTCCTGGATCGCTTCCGCACCGCCGTGAACGTTGCCGGCGACGCCATTGGGGCGGGGGTGATCGACCACTTCGAAACTGCCGATCCGCAGCCCGCTGCGGCCTGACACATGCCTTGGTATGCTGCCCCGATGGCGCGGAAATCCCTGATAGTGTTTGCCGTGGTGGGCCTGATGGTGGCCGGGGGGCTGGTTGCCACGGCGCAGTACTTCGGGCGGCTTGACCACGTCCTGGATTCGCTCAAGGGTGCCGACGCGCCCGACCCTGGGCCGCTGCCCGCGTTGAAACTGGTGGATGCGTTTCCGAAACAGCGGTTTGACCTGCCGCTGTGGTTCGGCCACGACGGCACCGGCAGCGGCTGGCTTTATGTGGTAGAGCAAGACGGCAAGATCTGGCGCTTCAAGAAAGACGCCGAAACCAAAGAGCTGTTCCTGGACATCAGCGCGGTGGTGCCCACACGACGCCAGCGCCACAACGAGGAAGGCCTGCTGGCGCTGGCCTTTCACCCCAAGTTCAAGGAAAACCGGCAGTTCTATGTGAACTATTCGCAGCTCAAGGGCAGCAAGCCGCGACGGGGCGTGCTGTCGCGGTTCACGGCAACCAAAGACGGCCAGCCGACGGACCTTGCCACCGAGAAGGTGATTCTTGAAGTCGAGCAGCCCTGGGGCAACCACAACGGGTGTTCGCTGAACTTTGGCGCCGATGGTTTTCTGTACGCCAGTTTCGGCGATGGCGGCGCGGCTGCGGACCCGCACGGGCACGGGCAGAACCTGGGCACCCTGCTGGCCACGGTGCTGCGCATTGACATCGACAAAGAATCCGACGGCAAACCCTATTCGGTGCCCAAGGACAACCCGTTTGTCGGCAAGCCCGGGGTCCTGCCCGAAATCTGGGCCTATGGGTTGCGCAACATCTGGCGCATGAGCTTTGACGCCGAAACCGGACTGCTGTGGGGCGGCGATGTCGGCCAGAACGCCTGGGAAGAAATCGACATCATTGAAAAGGGCGGCAACTACGGCTGGAAGAACCGCGAAGGCACCCACGCCTTCCAGAGGGGCGAAAAGGCCGAGGGCATGATCGACCCCGTGGCCGAGTATCCGCGCGACAAGGGCATCAGCGTGACCGGCGGCGTGGTCTACCGCGGCAAGGCCATCGAGAAGCTTCGGGGGGTGTACCTGTACGCCGATTACGGCAGCGGCCGGCTGTGGGGGCTGGAATACGACGTGAAAGAAAAGAAGGTCAAGCAGCATGAGCTGCTGCTGCACGTGCCCAACGCCACCATCAGCAGCTTCGGTGAAGACCCGCAGGGCGAAGTGTACGTGTGCGGGCACTATCGGGGCATGATCTACCGGCTGGAGGCCGCCGAGTAACATGGATCTAGGACTGCGCGACAAGGTTGTATTCATCACCGGTGCCAGCGGCGGCATCGGGCGCGAGATGGCCCGCGCCTTTGCCGACGAAGGCGCAAAGCTGGTGCTGCATGCCAACAGCAACATCGCATGGCTGCGCGAGTTTGTGACGCAGCAGAACTGGCACGACCGCGCGATTGCCGTGGCCGCCGATGTGGCCGACCCGGCCGCGGTGGACGCCGCCATGGACGCCGCCGTGTCCAGGTTCGGGCGCTTGGACGTGTGCGTGGCCAACGCCGGCAAGTGGCCGCTGCCGGATGAAATGATTCACCAGATGTCGCCCACTCGCATGCGCAACACCATTGACGTGAACCTGTACGGCGCGATCTGGACGGCCCGCGCATTCATGGCGCGCCTGACCCCGCGCAACGACGGCCACGGGGCCAGCCTTACGTTCATCGGCAGCACCGCCGGCCGGTTTGGCGAACGCGGCCACGTGGATTACGCGCTGGCCAAGGCCGGCCTGACAGGGCTGGTGCGGACACTGAAGAACGAAATCACGCACATGGACCCGTTTGCGCGCGTCAACATGGTCGAGCCCGGCTGGACTGTCACCGAAATGGCGCGCGAGGCGCTGCAGCGCCCGGGCCTGATCCGGCGCGTGGTCAAGACCATGCCGTTGCGGCAACTGGCCCGCGCGGCCGATATCGCGCGCATGGTGGCGGTGCTGAGTTCACCGCTGGTGTCGCGGCATGTCAGTGGCGAAATCGTCACGGTCTCCGGCGGCATGGAGGGCCGCACGCTGTGGAATGACGACGACGTCGATGAATCGGCGATCCGCGACCGCGCCGGTAAAGATTAAAGCCTGCACCCACGGCTGGCGATGTGCGTCTTTGCCGTTCTTGCGTCTCTGCGTGAGCTTGCGTTTCGCACAGGCGGGCCGTGCAACGTTCCGTTGGCAGTCCGGGGCGCGATTCGCTAAACCGTTGCCATGGCCGACCAAGAGCAGGTCTATGTGCTGGCTGATTCTGCCCGCGACACCGTGTTTGCGGCGCGCGGAATCACCAAGGTCTACCGCATGGGTGAAGTTGAAGTTCACGCCCTTCGCGGAGTGGACCTGGACCTGTTCCAGGGCGAGTTTGTCGTGATGCTGGGGCCGTCGGGCAGCGGCAAATCCACCCTGTTGAACATCCTGGGCGGGCTGGACGTGCCCAGCGCGGGCACGGTCAGCTATCGCGGCAACGACCTGAGTGCCGCCGACGAGCGCGGCCTGACACTGTACCGCAGGCGCCATGTGGGCTTTGTGTTTCAGTTTTACAACCTGATCCCGAGCCTGACGGCGCGCGAGAATGTGGCGCTGGTAACCGAGATTGCCACCGATCCCATGACGCCGGAACAGGCCCTGGAGATTGTGGGCCTTGCCGACCGCATGGATCACTTCCCGGCGCAACTCAGCGGCGGCCAGCAGCAGCGCGTGGCGATTGCCCGCGCGATTGCCAAGCGGCCCGAAGTGCTGCTGTGCGACGAACCAACCGGCGCACTGGATATCACCACGGGCGTCGTGGTGCTGGAGGCCATTGAGCGCGTGAACCGCGAGCTTGGCACCACCACCTGCGTGATCACGCACAATGCCGCAATCTCGCGCATGTCCGACCGCGTGGTGCACATTGCCGACGGGCGCATCGCACGCGTTGACCTGAACCCGACCAAGCTGGCACCGAAGGAGCTGCAATGGTGACCCATGCGCGCCATTGATCGAAAGCTTCTGCGCGACCTCTGGCAGATGAAGGGCCAGGCCGTGGCGATCTGCCTGGTGATCATGTCCGGCGTGGCGCTGTTCGTGGCGCAGATCGCGACACTGGAACGCCTGAGGATCACCCAGCAGGAGTATTACAATGAGTACCGGTTTGCCGACGTGTTTGCGTCTTGCAAGCGCGCGCCGGAATCCGTGGCGCGGCAGATCCTCGCGATCGAAGGCGTAGAATCCGTCCAGACGCGCATCCTGGTGGACGCCACGCTGGATATTGAAGGGCTGGATCAGCCCGCGATCGGGCGGCTGGTCAGCCTGCCGGATACCGGCCGACCCGAGCTGAACGACGTGCACCTCAGGTCGGGCCGCTGGCCGACTGCCGACAACGAAGTGCTGGCCAACGAATCTTTTGCCATGGCCCGCGGCTATCGCGAGGGCAGCACCTTGGGCGCGCTGCTGAACGGGCGCAAGCGCACACTGGTCATCACCGGCGTCGGCCTTTCCCCCGAGTTCATTTACAGCATCCAGGGCGGGGCTTCGCCGCTTCCCGACGACAAGCACTTCGGCGTACTGTGGATCCCGCGCAAGGGCCTGGAAACGGCCTTTGACATGGAGGGCGCGTTCAACAGCGTAAACCTGAAACTGGCGCCGGGTGCCAGCGGGCCGGAAGTCGTGCGTCGGCTGGACATGCTGCTGGATCGGTACGGCGGGTTCGGCACCACCCTGCGCGCCAACCAGCTTTCCCACTGGTTTCTGAACAACGAGCTTGAGCAGCTTTCCAACTTCGGCGTGGTCGTGCCGCTGGTGTTTCTGGGCGTGGCGGCCTTTCTTCTGAACGTGGTCCTGAACCGGCAGGTCAACACCCAGCGCGAACAGATCGCGGCACTCAAGGCCTTTGGCTATGGCAACTTCGCCATCGGCATGCATTACGCCAAGCTGATCGCGCTGTTTGTCGTGATCGGCACCGGCCTTGGCGCGGCAGTGGGGGCGTGGCTGGGCAACGCGCTGGTCGGCCTGTACGGCACCATCTATCACTTCCCGTCGCTCACGTTCTCTTTGAACCCGCTGGTGCCGCTGGCCGCGGGCGGCCTTTCGGGCGCGGCCTGTTTTGCCGGCACACTCAAGGCGGTGCTGGGCGCGGCCTCGCTGCCGCCCGCGGAGGCCATGCGGCCCAAGGCCCCGCCGCTGTACCGCCCGACGATGCTTGAGCGCCTGGGATTGCAGCGCATGCTCTCGCAGCCCTCGCGCATGATCCTGCGCAACCTCGAGCGCCGCCCCGTGCGCGCGTTGCTGAGTGTTTCGGCCATCGGCATGGCGGTGGCGATCCTGGTGTGGGGATTTGCCTTCATGGATTCGATCTGGTACGTGATCGACAGCCAGGCCTATGACATCCAGCGCGAGGACGTCACCGTCGCGTTTGTGGAACCCCGGCCGGCTTCGGCCCTGCACAGTGTGCGCGCCCAGCACGGGGTGCTGCACGCCGAACCCTACCGCACCGTCGCCGCGCGCATCCGTTTTGAACACCGCGACCGCATCTCGGGTGTCACCGGTGTGCCGCGCGGCGTTACGCTTTCGCGCGTGCTGGATGAAAACCTGCGGCCCATCCAATTGCCTGCCGACGGCCTGGTGATGTCGCGCTGGCTGGCCAAGGCCCTGAACGTCCGCACAGGCGATGCCGTGCGCCTGGAAGTGCTGGAAGGCAGCCGGCCCGCGCTGGACGTGCCGGTTGTGGAACTTGTGGATGACTTCGTGGGCCTGAACGCCTACATGGACCTGGACGCGCTGGGCCGGCTGATGGGCGAAGCCGATGTGTACTCGGGCGCGCACCTGCGCGTGGAACCGGCGCTGCAAGCCACGCTGTACCGCAAGCTGAAAGAGATGCCGGCCGTGGCGGGCGTGGCGGTGAAGGCCAGTTCGATCAAGTCCATGCGCGACCAGATTACGGCCAACCTGATGTACAGCGTGATGTTCAACATTGTGTTTGCGTGCATCATTGCCTTTGGCGTGGTGTACAACAACGCGCGCATTGCACTGGGCGAAAGCGCGCGTGAGCTGGCCAGCCTGCGCGTACTGGGGCTCACCCGGGCCGAAATCAGCTTCATTCTGCTGGGCGAACTGGCGGTGCTGACGGTGGTCGCGCTGCCGGTGGGGTGCCTGATGGGCTGGGCCATCAGCGTGGCAACCGGCGAACTGCTGAACACCGAAGTCATCCGCCTGCCGCTGAAGATCAGTGATTTCAGCTATGCGTTCGGCTGCGCGGTGGTGCTGGCGGCGTCGGCGGCATCGGCGCTTGTTGTCCGGCGCAAACTGGATCACCTGGACCTCGTGGAAGTCCTCAAGAGCCGGGAGTAGAAGCAGACCATGAAATGGGCCAAGTACATCCTGATGGCCGCAGCCGCGCTGGCGGTGCTGGCCGTGGTTGCCTGGGGCTTCATGCCCAAGCCTGTGCCCGTGGACACCGCAGCGGTGTCGCGCGGCCACCTGGCCGTGACCATCGACGAGGAAGGCCGCACCCGGGTGCGCGACCGTTTTGTGGTGTACGCGCCGCTGCCCGGCCAGATGACCCGCGTGGAACTTCGTGAAGGCGACCCGGTGGACGCCGGGCTGGTGGTGACACGCCTTGCCCCCATGGCGCCTGTGCCGCTGGATGCCCGGGCCCGCGCCCAGGCCGAGGCCAACGTGCGCGCCGCCCAGGCCGCCCGCGACCAGTCCGCCAAGCAGGCCGAAAGCGCCCGCGCCAGCCTTGAATACGCTGAGAATCGCGTGAAAAACCTGCGCGAACTGCTGAAGGGCAAGCACGTGCCGCAGGATTCCGTGGATGCCGCCGAGACTCAGTTCCGGGTGGCCGAGGCCAACCACAGTTCGGCGCTGTTTGCGCAGGCATCAGCCGGGTTCCAGCTGGAGGCCGCGCAGGCGGCCCTGGTGGATGACGGCCCCGCACCCGCAAAGCTGGTGGAGGTGCGCAGCCCGGTGAAGGGGCGGGTGCTTCGTGTGCTGAGGCAAAGCGAGGGCCCGGTGGCTGCCGGCGAGCCGCTGGTCGAAGTCGGCGACCCGGCTGCGCTGGAGATCGTGGCAGACCTGCTTTCGCGCGACGCCGTGAAAGTCACGCCCGGCATGAAAGCCCGGCTGGAGCGCTGGGGCGGCCAAGGCACCCTGGATGCCGTGGTGCGCATGGTTGAGCCTGCGGGCTTCACCAAGCTTTCGGCCCTGGGCGTTGAAGAACAGCGCGTGAACGTGGTGCTGGATTTCGCCGGCGCAACGCCGGGCCCGGCTGCCCTGGGCGACGGCTATCGGGTGGAGGTGCGCGTGATCCTGGAAGAAAGCATCAATGTGCTGAAGGTGCCCGCCGGGGCCGTATTTACCGTGAAAGAGGGCAGCGCGCTGTTTGTGCTTTCGGGCGGCGTGGCCTCGCGCGTGGTAGTCAAGACAGGGCGCCGAAACGGGCTTGAAGTAGAGATCCTGGAGGGCCTGTCTGAGGGCACACTGGTGATTCTGCACCCGCCCGACACGGTGGAAGATGGCAAAGCCGTCATCGCGCGCTGAAGCCCTGGCAGCCTGGTTCAAGGCCCACGCGCGCGACCTGCCGTGGCGTCGCAACCCGACGGCCTATCGAGTGTGGATTTCAGAAATCATGTTGCAGCAGACTCGCGTCGAGGCCGTGCGCGAAAAGTACGTGGCGTTCCTCAGGCGCTTTCCCGGCCTGTCGGCGCTGGCACAGGCCGACGAGGAGGCCGTCCTGCAGGCCTGGTCCGGCCTGGGCTATTACCGCCGCGCCCGCATGCTTCATGCCGCAGCGCAAAAGGTGGTGGCCGACCACGGCGGGCGGTTTCCGCGCTCGATGGAGGAAATCCGCGGGTTGCCCGGCATCGGGCGTTACACGGCCGGGGCGATTGCCAGCATTGCCTTCAACCGGCCCGAGCCGATAGTGGACGGCAACGTGGAACGTGTGTTTGCCCGCTGGCATGGCATGCAGGGCGACATCAAGGGCCGCAAGAACCAGCAGCGCCTGTGGGACCTGGCTCAACAGTGGGTAGAACAGGGCCAGGCCGGCGGGCAACACCCGCGCGACCTGAACCAGGCCCTGATGGAACTTGGTGCCCTGGTCTGCACGCCTCGCGGCCCCGCCTGTGGAACATGCCCTGTGTCGGCCCACTGCGCCGCGCACAAGGCCGGCACGCCCGGCGCATTTCCGGTGCGGGCGGAAAAGTCGCCGCGCCGGGGACTGCGGCTGTGGTTTGCAGGCCTGCTGGACGCCAACGGCAAGGTCGGGCTGGTGCGCCGGGTGCCGGGCGGGCCCAAGAGCCCCCTGCCACTGGGGTTGTGGGAGCTGCCTCACCTGCCCTGGCCCGAGGGCGACCAGCCGGCGCCGTCAGCCGAGCTTCAGCGGATGCTGGGCGTGCGCCTGGCCCCCAGAGGCAAGGCCCTGGCCGTCACGCACTCGATTATGGACATGAACCTTACACTGGTGCTGCAGCCCTTTTCTCTGGAGGGCTCACCCCGGTTCCGGCACGGGTTCTTCCGGCGCTTTGAGCCCCGGCACGCGCTGGTCGCCGCGCAGTCGTCGGCGACCACCAAGCTGCTGCGCGAGCTGTTTGCATAACGGCGTGAATTGCACCCTGCCTGCGGCTTTGCGGGCTGTCGCGCCGTCCTATGATGCCGCGGCTCACCTATACGGAGATTCTATGAAGACGATGACGCTGGGCCTGCTTATGGCGCTGATGGCAGCGCCCATGTTCGCGGGAGAGAAGGAAGAAGCCAACACGCGCAAGTTCCTGGACGGGGCAACCTCGGTCAGGGAATCGGCGCTGGGCAAAGAAGACCTGCACCTGGTCATCCTGGGTACCAGCGTAGGCAAGATGCAGCTGGAGTTCACCAAGGGCGAAGTGGACGGCAAGCCCGCCTACCTGCTGTCGGCCAAGGCGGCGTTTGAGTTTGGCGTCAAGCGCGATGTCAGCGTTGTGGCCGCGTTTGCGCCCAACCTCGCGCTGATCAGCCAGGAAGAAAGCGAAAGTGAAGACGGCAAGGTCGTCAAAACGCAGAAGTGGACGGTCAAGGACGGCGCCTACAGCGTTGAACTGACCGATAGCAAGGCCAAGACCGACGAACTCAAGAAGCGCACCCTGACCGTCAAGCCCCAGCACAACCTGCTGGCGGGCGCGGCCGGCATGCTGCTGGGCCGCGTGCTGCCCGTTGAGGCAGCTTCGTATGCCTTCAAGACCTGGGATTCCGACAGCGGCGAGATCTACGACGCCACGGTTACCGTCAGCCTTGAAAAAGACGGCACCGTCGTGGTCAAGCAGGCCGGCATGGAAGCCGAGCTTGACGACGAAGGCAATGTTGCCACCAACCCTAAGGTCACTACCGCCTGGATCAAGGGCGGCAAGTTCGTGAAGGTGGACATGGGCGAGCGCTTTGTGCTGACGGCCGAAGCCCCGGCCAAGCGCACCGAGATTACCGAAGAGATGCTGACCAAGCGCGAAAAGGAGTTCGCGCCTGTCGCGCTGTTCTTCAAGGCCGCCAACCTGCGCAGCACCGAAAAGATGTCCGACGCCGTGAACGTGGACCGCTTTCTGGACATCGCCTTCGACCAGGATGAAGAAGCCAAGAACATGACTCCCGAACAGCGCGCCGAAGCCAAGGCGCTGTACGGTCCGATGATCCTGCAGCAGCTGATGGGCCCGGAATCCGATAAGTCGGAAGCCGAGAAGAAGGGCGATGCCGCGCGTGTGAAGCTGCTGCTGCACGTCGAGAACTTCATTGTTACCAAGGGTGAAGACGGCAAGGTGAAGGTGACGCTGACCGAAGAGGTCAAGAACCTCACCAAGTTGAACCTGACGTTTGTGGTCGAACTGATCGAGAAGAAGTGGCAGGTCGTGTGGATCGACAACGGCGGCTCTGACCCGTCCGACGGCGACGAAGGCTAGTCAGCCGGATTGCCAAAAAAGCGGGGCCGCCAACCGGCGGCCCCGTTTGCTTGCGGGCGAGTCTACTTGCCGCCGGCCGCGCCGCCTTCGGGCTGGCCGGCCTTCATGTCGCGGGCCTTGGTGACCAGCGTGGCCAGTTCCAGCACGGCGCTGTCGTCAGTTTCGGCGATCAGCTTCTTCACGTCTTCCAGCAGCGGGTCGTACGAGCCGTTCTTGGCCCAGTAACTTGCCCGCAGCAGTTCGGCAAACTCGGCCACGTTGGCGGCCAGGCGCAGGTTGACCGGTGCCTGCTCCCATGTGCGGATGTCTTTGGTGTGGGCCTCGACGGCGGCTTCGCTGTATTCGTCTTCTTCATCGTGCTTCCAGCGCACGGTGCTGGTGGCAATCGGGCCGGTGGCGTTCTCGAACAGCTTGATCTCGAACAGGGCCGTGCAGGAATGGCCTGCGCCGACTTCGCCGCCGTCCACAGCGTTGTTGCGGAAGTCCTTGTCGGCCACGTCGCGGTTCTCGTAGCCGATCAGGCGATACGACTTCACCACGGCCGGGTTGAACTCGACCTGCATCTTCACGTCGCGGGCAATCACCTGCAGTGTGCCGGTCAGGTTGTCGACAAAGATCTTCTTGGCTTCGTCCAGCGTGTCGACGTAGGCGTAGTGGCCGTCGCCCTTGTCGCCAAGCTGTTCCATCAGCGTGTCGTTGTAGTTGCTCATGCCAAAGCCGATGGCCGAAAGTGTGATGCCCTTGCGGCGGTTGGCTTCAATCGTCTTGAGAATCGCGCCGGGCCCGGTTGCGCCAACGTTGGCCACGCCGTCGGAACACAGGATCACGCGATTGATGCTGCCCTTGCGGAAGTTCTCGGCGGCCATGTCATAGCCGATGCGGATGCCTTCCTCGGCGTTGGTGGCGCCTTCGGCGCGCAGCAGGTCAATGGCCTCCAGGATCGTCTCGGGGTTGTTGGTGTGGCCCAGCAGCCTGCGGCCATTGGTGCCATAGACGGCAATGCCCACATAATCATCGCGGCGCAACTGCTTGACCAGCATGCGCAGAGAGGCCTTCACGTAGCCAAGGCGGTTCTCCATGTTCATGCTGCCGCTGACGTCAACCACGAAGGTCAGCACGGCGGGCTTGCGGGCGGCGGCATCCACAACCTTGCCCTGCAGGCCGACCCGCAGGATGTGGCTGTTTCTAAGGTCAGCGCCATAGCGCGAGGGCGCGGTATCCATGTGGATGGCGAACACGCCCTGTTTCGGCGCGTCGTACTTGTACTTGAACGAGTTGACGAATTCCTCGCTGCGCACGGCCTCGGTGGGGGGCACATGGCCGCGGTTGAGGTAGTCGCGGCAGATGCTGTAGCTGCCGGTGTCCACGTCGATGGCAAAGGTCGAAAAGCGGTCGTCTTCGGTGTCCACAAACGGGTTCACGCCGTACTGCTTGAAGAACATGTCGTAGGGCTCGCCCGTGAAATCTCTGTGCTTGTCGCCGTCCTCAGAACCCTCTGGAGCGCGATAGCCGCCAAGACCCTGGTCAAAGAGCTTCTCGATTCGCGCCCGCTGATCGACGCGTGCGTTTCCGTTCGGCGGCATGTCTTGAAAGAAGTATCCCGCATCGTTGCCAGTGCCAGGGGTAGTGTTCCGGCCGAACTGAACCTCATCCAGAGAGCCCCCGCTGCTGCATGCCGCAACCGCAATCGCGCCGATACAGGCCACGGCCAATGCGGCCTTGGTGATGGGGTGTTTGGTTTTCATGAGTCACCTTTCCGGGGTGGTCTTGGATGAGTGGCACGGCCATCCTGGCCGTGTTGAAAGTGACAGGAGCGTCCCGCTCCTGCCTGCGGGGCCGAGACGGCCCCGCCACCTTCGTCATGGGCAGGATGCCCATGCCACCTACTTCGCCTTCTTCATCAGTTCGATCAGTTCGGCCACGGCTTCGTCCGTAAAGCGCATGGATTCCATATCCTTGATCACGTCCTCAATGCTGCTGCCCTTGGCGTAGAAACTCTTGCCCAGGATCTCGGCGAACTCGGCCACGTTGCCTGCCAAGCGGAAGCTGTTGCTGGCGCTTTCCCAGCTCGCGGCCACGTCGCGTGTGAACAGTTCGGCGCTGATCTCGTTGGCCAGTTTTTCTTCGTCGGTCTTGTAGCGCACAGTGGCGGTAGCGATCGGCCCGTTGGCGTTGTCGTACAGCTTGACCTCATAGAGGGCAGTGGCGCTGTTACCCGCACCGATCTCGCCGCCGTCCACCTCATCATTGCGGAAGTCAGCGTCCTTGATGTCTCGGTTGACGTAGCCGATCAGGCGATAGCTTTTCACCACCTGCGGGTTGAACTCGACCTGCATCTTCACGTCGCGCCCCACGACCTCCAGTGCGCCGGTCAGGTTGTCCACCAGCACGCGCTTGGCCTCGCTGATGCTGTCAATGTAGGCGTAGTGGCCGTCGCCCTTGTCGCCCAGTTGTTCCAGCAGGTGGTCGTTCATGTGGCCCACGCCGAAGCCCAGGCTGGAAAGTGTGATGCCCTTGCGGCGGTTCTCGATGATTGTCTTGACCAGGCCCTTTGGGTCGCTGACGCCGGTGTTGGCCACGCCGTCGCTGCACAGGATCACGCGGTTGGTGTAACCCTCACGGTAGGCGGCGCTGGCCAGCTTGTAGGCCTGCTCGAGCCCCGCCCCGGCGTTGGTGGAACCGTTGGCCTCAAGCCTGCGGATGGCCTGCAGAATCTGCGATTTGCTGCCGGCGTCGCGGTGCTCCAGCACGACCTGCGCGGCGCTGCCGAAGCTGACGATGCCGACTTTGTCGCCTTCGCGCAGTTCACTGACCAGCAGTTCGAGGGAGTTCTTGACCAGCCCCAGCCGGTGTTCGCCGCGCATGCTTCCGCTGGTGTCCACCACGATAGTGAGAATGGCGGGCTTGCGTTCGCGCGGGTCAATCACCCGGGCCTGCACGCCCACGCGCACCAGCACGCAGTTCTTGAGGTCCGCGCCATAGCGCGAGGGGGCGGCGTCCAGGTGAATGGCAAAGGGGGCGCGAGTGGGGGTGTCATATCCATACTTGAAGTAGTTGATGAACTCTTCGGCGCGAATCGCTTCTTCGGGTGGTATCTCGCCGCGGTTGAGGTAATCCCGCGCCACGGTGTAACTGCCGGTGTCGTGTTCCAACGCGAAGGTGGACAGCCGGTCGTCTTCCGTGTCCACAAACGGGTTGCTACCGTGGGCTTTGAAGCCGCCGGTGTCAGGCCTTGGATTGTCCGGATTCTCGATCGAAGGCACCGGTTGCCTTTTGGGATCCACGTGCAACGGCTCGGTGTGCACACGGGGTCTATCCTGCGGAAACTGCTGAACATTGCGCCCACCGGAACCGCCGGCAAAACCGAAGGCCGGGCCGCTATCAGAAGCGGCCGGCCTGGCTTCGGATTGCCTTGCGTCCATGGCCACGCGATCGACCCTTTGCACACTGGCAATGAAAAACACGCCCGCGCCGATCACAACCACAGCAGCCGCGGCCAAGCCGCCGCCCCAGGCACGCCAGAAAGGGCGAGGCCTGGCCGCAAGCTGCACAACAGGTGCGGCACCTTCGGCCGACGCCCTGGCAAGCGTCTGCGCGATCAGGTCCGGCGGCGTTTTGCCGCCCAGCAGCTCATCAAGGGCTGCGTCAAGAATGGGGTCTCTATCTGTCATGGGTCTGCCTTTGAGGCCGTGACAGGTTCTGAGTTCTGAGTTCTGGGTCCTGAGTGAACGGCAAGGCAGCGCACTCAGAACTCAGGACTCAGGACTCGGAACCCATCCGTACCTCCACACACTTCTTCAGGCGTGCCTTGGTTCTTGCGATCAGCGTTTTCACGCCGTCGTCGGTCATTCCCAGCTTTGTGGCGATGTCCAGCCGAGCCAGGTTCTGCCCGTGCTGCATTTCCATCACCTGCCGCGGCTTGTCTTCCAGTTGCTTCAGGCATTCGCGCAGGGCGGTCACCATCTCGGCCCCGTCGCCTTCGTCCACTAGTTCTGTGTAGCGCCGGTCGAGCTGTTCCACTTCGTCAGTTGCCACTTCGCGGCCCTGTTTCATGCGGGCCTTCAGAAACAGGTTGCGGCTGGTGGTGCGCAGCCAGCTGATCGTTTCACCGCGCGAACGTTCCACAAACCCAGACCGCAGCGCCGCCAGAAACACATCCTGCGTGATGTCATCGGCCAGCGAAGTGTCCGCCCCCAGCGCGCGCAGATAGCGCCAGACCCCGGCCTGATGCTCGTGCATCAGACCCGCAAGATCGAGCTGTTTGCCCGCGGCCGTCATGATCATCAACCTTAGAAGCTGCAGGGGCGGCAAATGGGTGCAGAAATTCTGAACGCGAAGCGTAAGCGAGCGCCATGGCCTGTGGAAGCGTTCATTTCGGGCATAGCCAGATGCACAGAGACACCTGCGGATGCCTGAGTTTTGGGGGTTTGATGATGCATGGTGCTCGCTTACGCTACGCGTTCAGACGCGGGGCGGTCCCTTGCAGGCGTGATGCAATTGTAGGACAATTCATGTGGGGCCCCGGAAGGAGAGCGGTCTCGGAGCTGTCCCATGCGCAGTACCGCTGTTGTCTTGCTTGCACTGCTGGCCTTGCCGGGTTGCGGTCTTGTTTCCAGGGCCGGGCATGAAGCTGTGCCGGTTGCCCGCGCCAGTGAACCCTACCACATCACTGTCAGGGCCTGGGGGCCCGCCACGGTCACGCCTGACGGCTTTGAGGCGCGCTTTGACTTTCACATCGTTTCACCGCTGGACCTGCGCCGCAATTGCATGGTCCAGGAACTGCAGCAGGAAATCACCCTGACCCGCACCGACGGCCAGGTGCGGCGCCGCAGCCTGTCGCTGGTTGAGGCCTTCCGGCTGCGCCTTCTGAATGTTGACGCGCAGGGCATGTACCATTACGGGCTGGCGCCGGGCCAGCGCGACCGCCACTCCTGGGCCGGCCTGACGGAGTACGGGCCCGAGATCGCGCAGGTCAGGCTGGAGCGGCGCGTGTTTGCCTATGTGGCCAACGTGGCCGACGCCGATTTCAGCGACAACGGCTTTGCCCACCTGCCTCGAAACGAAGACGGCACGCTGGCATCGACCGTGGGCCCGAACTTCAACAAGGCCTACCAGCAGCGGCACGAGACCCGCGGGCGGGTCTTCTACAGTGCCAACGGGCTGGGTGTGGTGTACCGGATGAACTACCAGTTGCGCCGCGCGGCGGGCGAAAACGTGCGGTTCTTTGTCGACTACGGCGGCGGCGCGGGCACCGTGCTGGCGCCCGAAGTGGTTTACGCCGCGTCGCGATAAAGCCCGGCAATGGCGACTTCGCTTTGTTCGTCCAGGCCTTCAAAGGCCAGGCCGATGGTGCGGCCGGACAGGCTGCGGTGGCGTTCCACAAAGGCGATGCGGCCGGTCAGCTTGATGATGGTGCCTTCCTGAAGGGTCAGGTTGGCGCTGGCGCCGGTCTTGCCCACGGCACTTTCGATGGCCTCGAGCTGGTCGGGCGAAAGCTTGACCTCGGTGGCGTCAATGGCGACGCCGCGGGCCGAAAGATCAATCGTGCGGGTGGCAAACGAAACGCCGGCCAGGTCAACCTGGATCGGCAGGTCGGTGTGGATGCGTGGCATCGCGCGGCGCTTGCTGTCGCGGAACATGCCCGCCAGCGCGGCATTGACGGCTTCCTTGACGTTGCGGCCGCGCAGGGGGCGGTAGTACTTGCCGGCCAGCTGGATGCCGGACAGCTTCTTTTCAAGCTCGGGGCGGGTCAGCGCGACCACAGGCAGGCCGGGCAGCACTTCGTTGGCAAAAGCGCCAACGGCCAGGTTGTCTTCGGTCAGGGTGCAGTAATCCATCATCAGCACGTCAAACAGGCCGGTGGACAGCTTGGCCTCGGCATCCTGGCGGGAGATCGAGATGCTGACCGCATGGCCGATCCCGCGCAGCAGGCTGCGCACGAGATAGGCGGATTCTTCGAACAGGTCGGTGATCAGGACGTTGGCCATGGTGGACTCCGGTGTTGACGCGCCCGCCGTGGGCGCTGTTAAGACATCGGCGCGGGGGGGCGGCGGACTTTTCTCTTTCTCTTTAAACGCGCGCGCGGAAAGGCGTGCTTGCAGCCGGTCTTGGTATGGGTCGCAACAGGTCGCGACCACCGCCAAAGCGCCAAATCGCCAAAGGCGTGCCATGAAAGCCGGACCTTTGGCGCTACCGCGCTTTGGCGGTCTGTGGTTTCTGTTTACTTCCGCGGCTCGGGCCGGCGCGGAATATTGCGCCGCCCACTGGTTGTTCTTAGGCTCAGGAGCACTTGTAAGGAGATTGCCATGGCAGGACCTGATACCGCGAAAGTCACCGGCTCAAGCCTGGAAGCCTTCACCAAGGCGGGCACCGCCGTGGTCGATTTCACCGCCACCTGGTGCGGCCCCTGCCAGGTGCTGGGCCCGATCGTCGACAAGCTGGCCACCGAGTTCAAAGGCAAGGCCGCCATCGGCAAGTGCGACATTGACGAAAACCCCGAAGTCGCCGCCGCATTCGGCGTGATGGGCGTGCCGACGCTTGTGTTCTTCAAGGACGGCAAGGTTGTCGACACGCACGTTGGCCTGCTGCCGGAGGCCGCGCTGCGCACCAAGCTGCAGAAGCTCGCGGGTTGATTCTCGCAATCCCTGTGGCGCGCGGCGGGGTGATGCCCCGCCGCGCGCATTGATTGCCGCGCTGATTGCTATACTGCCTGCGGTCGATTGACCCGGAGCCGCGATGGATTGCCAGTGCTGCCAGAAGAAACCGGCGCGCATCCGCATCTGCGACGTTTTGGAGAATGCGGTAACCGAGCAGGCCAACATCTGCCCGGATTGCTGGATATTCGTCAAGCGCTACATGTTTGATCCCGCGCGCCCCCTGGCCCCCACGCTTCAGGTTCTGGCCGAGGTTCGCGGGCTGATCGACAACATCCCGGGCAAGGCCCTGGCAACGGTGCCGCCCCCGGGCGAAATCACGCCCGTGGAGCCCGCCCAGCCCGTGCCGGTGTGCCCCGAATGCGGCATGACCCTGGCCGAGTTCAAGCACAAGGGCCGTTTCGGCTGCGCCCGCGACTACGAGGTGTTTGCCGGCCACCTGGACCCGTTGCTGGAACGCATCCATGACGTGACACCGCCGCGCCACAAAGGCCGCCGGCCCGCGCATGCCCCGGCCGGCGACGCGCTGGTACAGCGGTCACGTGACCTGGCCGGCCTGCGCCAGCAATTGCAGGCCGCTGTGGCCGAGGAAAACTACGAACTTGCGGCCAAGCTGCGCGACCAGATTCAAACCCTGGAACGCGCGCCAGCCCCCGGGGGCGCGGCATGAACGACCTGAGCGGGTTTGACTGCCTGGCGCACCCGCTGGGTGAATGGCTCAAGGGCACCGGCCCCGAAAGCGACGTCGTGATCAGCACACGCGTGCGCCTGGCGCGCAACGTCAGCGGTTTTCCGTTCACCGCGCGCGCCGATGCCCGCCAGCGGTCCGAAGTGCTGCGCCTGGCCACTGAGGCCCTGCGCAGCGTGCACCTGGAAAAAAGTGTCGTCACGCTTGACCTGCAGCAGGTCGCGGAGATGGACCGCGACATCCTGGTCGAGCGCCACCTGATCAGCCGCGAGCTTGCCGGCGCGGAGGGCCCCCGGGGCGTGACCTTCGGGCGCGGCGAAATGCTGTCGATCATGGTGAACGAAGAAGACCACCTGCGGCTGCAATGGATCAAGTCAGGCTTTGACCCCGACCGCGCGTTTTCCGCGCTGCGCCGCGTGGATGCCGCGATGGAAACCGCGCTGCCGATCGCGTTTTCGCCGCTGTATGGGTATCTCACCGCCTGCCCGACCAACGTCGGCACCGGCATGCGCGTCAGTGTGATGGTTCACCTGCCGGCGCTGACGCTGATGGAGCACGTCGACAAGGTGTTCAAGGCAGCCCAGCGCATGAACCATGCCGTGCGCGGCCTGTACGGCGAAGGCACCCGCGCGTTCGGGGACATGTACCAGCTTTCGAACCAGGCCACGCTGGGCCGCAGCGAAGAAGAAATCGTCGCCGGCATCAAGGCGATTGTGCCCCAGGTGCTGGAATACGAACGGCGCATGCGTGGCGAGCTTTACACCGAAAAGCGCGAGTTTGTGGAAGACAAAGTGCTGCGTTCGCTGGCCCTGTTGCGTAACGCGCGCCGCCTGAGTGTGCAGGAAATGATGAGCCACCTGTCGCTGGTGCGCCTGGGCGTCGACCTGAAGATTGTTACCGACGTCAGCATGGACACCCTCAACCGCCTGTTCATCCTGGGCCAGCCCAGCCACCTGCAGCGCGAGGCCCACGCCGTGCTGAACCCCACCGAACGCGAAGCCCGCCGGGCGGAACTGGTGCGGGCAAAGCTGGCCACGGCCACCAACTGATTGGCGGCCGGCATCGCGCTGAATCGCAAGTTCTGGCTTTGCCGCCTGCGCGGGTTTCGGTACCGTCGCGGCATGAGCGCCGCCCCGTACATGGACCCTTCGCGACTGTTCGCGATCCGCCTTCCGGACGGCTTTGCGCGCGATGAACGCGCCAAGAGCCTGGTGTTTCGCCACCCCGACATGGACGGCGCCGTGACGGTTTCCTGCATGCGCCACAGGCTTGGCGAGGCCGGGCCTGACCTGTTTGAGTCTTTGCCCGGGCGCGAACACATGCAGGCCGTTGCCCGGCACAAGGTCGGCGACGTGGGTGTCAGCTACGGCGAGTATGAGGGCGAACTGCAGAATGACGCCGAGTTCTGGCGCTGGTGGGTGCTGCAGCGCGGGCCTGTCGGGATTGTGGTGAGTTTCAATGGCTCGCCCGAGGACGCCGAAACCTGGCGCGAAGAAGTCGACGCGCTGGTTGCGGGCATCGAGATCGCCCAGCGTCCGCCCTTGAGCGTAGAAGAGTTTACGGCCCTGGCCGCGCGCGTGTACGCCGATGCCCTGGGCAAACCCGCGCCCGGCATCATCAAGCCGCTGGAACTCAAGACCGGCGAGAACTCGGTGCTGCGGCTGGAGAACGCCTACGCTTCGTATCTGCAGGCCTGGGACCGCGACAGCCAGGTTGAAGCGCCGGCACTGCTGGCCCAGTGGTTCGAACAGCTGTGGGGCACCGATTCCAGGCCCTTGGGCGGGTTTGACGAAGTGCAGACCCTGCTGCGGCCGGTAGTCAAGCCCTGGGGCTTTGGTCGCGAGACAAGGATACCGTTGCTGCGGCGCACGTTGCTGGAGCACGAACTGGAACTTCTGATCGCCGTCGACACAGGCCGCACCTTGCGGTTTGTCAGTGCCGAAGACCTGTCGCGCTGGGAAGGCGTCACCGAAGAAGACGCGTTCTTTTACGCGCGCGAGAACCTGCTGGCCGAAACCGGGGAACTTGAGGTCAAGGCGCTGGCCGGGCCCGATGGGCGGCCCAAGGCCGTGATCTTTGAGCTGCGCGACAGTTTTGATGCCGCGCGGCTGACGCTGCCGAACCTGTATGAACGCCTGGCGCCGGTACTGGGCGCGGATCTGTTGGTCGGTGTGCCAACGCGCGACTTCATGATCGTGCTGAGCGCCGAGGACCCAATGCTGGTCTCGGACATCAGCGCACAGGTCAAGGCTGACGCCGCCAACCTTCCGTACGCCATCAGCGGCAAGCTGTTCCGGCTTACGGCCGAGGGACTGGCCGACTACGTGGCGTGACCCGGTACTGGTATCGTGCCTGCTGAATCTGCCAAGCTGCGGCGCGCGAACCAGAAAGTGACCCTGCCAAAGGGCCAGCGCACAGGGTCGATCAACGGCGCTTGGCACCCAGCCAGCCTTTTCGCCGGAAGTAGACCAGCATCGACACAACCACGCCGGTCATGATCGCCCACCAGATCCAGTAGGCGTAGGGTGTGTGAAGTTCAGGCATGTTGCCGGCGACATCCGGGTCAAAGTTCATGCCATAGACGCCGGCAAAGAAACTCAACGGGATGAACACTGAGCTGACCATGGTCAGCACCTTCATCACTTCGTTCAGGCGCTGCGCCTGCTGGCTGGCCACCAGTTCGCGCAGGCTTACGGCGTAATCCAGCATGGATTGCGCGGTGCCGGCCTGGCTGAGCGCGTGGTCCAGGCAGTCGCGCAGGTACAGCCGGGTTTCTTCCTGGATCATGGGCACCTGCAGGTGCAGCAGTGTGGTCAAGGCGTCACGGTGGCTTTCAATCGAGCGCCGGATATCCAGCGCCTGGTGGCGCAGGGCGTACAGGTCGGTCAGCACATCCAGTTCTCCCTTGAGGATGCGGTGCTCAAGCTTGTCGAGCCGGTCCTCAAGTTCGTTCAGCACCGGAAAGTAGGTGTCGGTGATGACGTCCACAATCGCATAGCCCAGATAGCTGGTGCCCTTGCCCCGCACGATGCCGCGAGACTGGCGAATGCGGTCGCGCAGTGGCTTGAACAGGTCGTTGGAAGGGCGCTCCTGGAAGGTAAGCACAAAGTGCTTGCTGAAGACCACCGCCACCTGCTCGCTGTAGAATGTTTCGCCCTCAAGCTCGGGGGCGTGGGTCACGATCATGACGTAATCAGGAAATGCCTCGGCCTTGGCCCGTTGCGGTATGTTTACGGCGTCGGCCAGCGCCAGCGGGTGGACATCCAGCATCTCGCCCAGGGTACGGATCCACTCGATGTTCTTGAAACCTGTGACATCAACCCAGGTCACGGTGTCGCGGTCGATGTACTGGCGCAAAGCCCCGGGGTCGGCCAGTTCGCGTTCTTCGTGGGTAGCCGCGCTGAAATCAACGACCAGCAGCCTTGTTTCCGCGGCGCTGGAATCCACAACCAGCGTGCCCGGCGGCGCGCCCACGCCGGCGTTGGGCTGGTCGGGATTGCGGCGCAGGATTTCGGTGTTTGGCGGCAATGCGGCCTTTCGTGCCGGCGCTGAGTTTCCGTTGCCGGCGAAATGGATTCTGGATTCCACCTCTACAACCTACAACCCATTGCATAGAACCTGTGCATCATGCTGAACGCCGCCGATCGAGTTCGCCTGTTTCCTGTACTGGGCCGCATGACGTACCTCAACACAGCCTGGCGCGGGCCGATCAGCACCCCCGCGGCCGAAGCCGCCAAGGGCTACATCGACGACCTGGCCCTGCGCGGCGTAACGGGTTTCGACGACTGGCAGAAGGTGTGGTACGCCACGCGCGACGAGTTTGCGGCGTTTGTGAACGCGCAGCCCGCCGAAATCCAGTTGCTGCCCAATGCAACCGAGGCGTTTGCGCGCATTGCCCTGGGCATTGACTGGCGCGCCGGCGACCACGCTGTCGTGCCCGCCCGCGATTACCCGGGCGTGGCGCGCGTATTGAACGACCTGGTGCGCCACGGGGTCGAACTTGCCAACGTGCCCACGCGCGCTGATGGCAGCGTGCCCGCCGAGGACCTGATTGCTGCCATCAACCCGCGCACGCGGCTGGTGGCTGCCAGCCACGTGGACTTTCGCACCGGCTATCGCATTGATGCCGCAAAGCTGGCCGAGGGCTGCCGCGCCCGAGGCGCGCTGTGCGCGCTGGACTCTGTGCAGGGCATCGGCGCGGTGCCGGTGGACGTCAAGCAGTGGGGGGTGGATTGCGCAACGTTTGAGGGCCGCAAGTGGCTGAACGGGCTTGATACGCTGGGCGTGCTGTACGTGCGCGAGTCGTCTTTGGACGCACTTACGCCGCACACCCTGGGCACCTACAGCGTGCCCAGCCCCTACGATTTCGAGACGCCGAACCAGCCGCTGGCGCCGGGTGCCCAGCGCTTCCAGCTGGGGGCGCCGGCCATGCCCCAGGTGTACGCCATGGGCGCCGCGCTGAAGCTGCAGAAGGACCTTGGCCCGGCCCGCATCCAGGCCCGGGTGGCGGAGCTGGCCGCCGAACTGCGCGAAATGGCGGCCGGGCAGGGGTACAGCGTGATCGGCAATGACTGGCCAACAGAGAACCGCAGCGGCATCGTCAGCCTGCGGCGCGAAGGCAAGCTGGCCGATGCTGGTTTAGGCGCGAAGCTTGTCGCGGGCAAAGTTGCGGCCAGCGCGCGGCAGGGCATTTTGCGCGTGTCGCCGCACTTCTATAACGAGAGCGCGGATCTCAAGCGGCTGTTCGAGGTACTTGCAGGAAGTTGACGGTCGACGGTCGACAGTCAACAGTGGTTCCGCTGTGACCGTCAACCGTTAACCGTAGACCTGCAATCATGCCCACCATCGACCAACTCATCACACGCGAGCGCGATCGCCAGACCCACAGCATCAACCTGATCGCCAGCGAAAACTACGTCAGCGACTACGTGCTGCGCATGCTGGGCACGGTGTTCACCAACAAGTATGCCGAGGGCTACCCCGGCAAGCGCTGGTACGGCGGCTGCGAGTTCACGGACCAGGTCGAACAGCACGCCATTGACCTTGCCAAAGACCTGTTCAAGGCCGAGCACGCCAACGTGCAGCCCCACAGTGGCACGCAGGCCAACCTGGCGGCCTACCTGGCAATCATCAAGCCGGGCGACAAGGTGCTGGCCTTTCGCCTCGAACATGGCGGGCACCTCAGCCATGGCGCGCCCTTCAACGCCAGCGGCAAGTACTACAAGTTCGTGCATTATGGCGTGCGCAAGGAAGACGGCCTGATTGACGAGGCCGAGTACCTGCGCCTGCTGAAGGAAAACCCCGACACCAAGCTGGTCGTCACCGGGGCCAGTTCGTACCCGCGCGCCATAAACTTTGCCAAGCTCGCCGGCATCGCCCGCGAACACGGGGCGATGTTCATGGCCGACATTGCCCACATCAGCGGCCTGGTGGCTGCCGGCGAACATGAGTCACCTGTACCGGTGGCCGACGTCGTCACCATGAGCACGCACAAGACCATCCGCGGCCCGCGCGGCGGCATGATCCTGTGCAGTGCCAAACACGCCAGCAAGATTGACCGCGCCGTGTTCCCGGGCTGCCAGGGCGGACCGCTGGTGCACGTGGTAGCCGGCAAGGCCGCCATGCTGGAAGAAGCCACGGCGCCCGGCTTCAAGACCTACATCAGGCAGGTGATTGCAAACGCCAAGGCCATGGCCAGGGCGTTCACCGAGGTCAACGCACAGCGGTACCGCGTGCTGACCGGCGGCACCGACAACCACATGGTGATGGTGGACGTGACCGGCACGGGCAAGAACGGGCTGGAGATCGAAAAGCTGCTGGGCGAACAGAACCTGTACGTGAACAAGAATTTCATTCCCTACGACCCGCGCCCGAACACCGAAACCAGCGGCATCCGCGTGGGTTCGCCCATGATTACGACCTTGGGTGCAGTCGAGGCCGACATGGCCCGGGTGGTGCAACTGATCGACAAGGCCGTCAGCGGCGAAAACGTCAGCAAACAGGTTCAGGCCATGATGGAAGAACTGACCGCCCGCAAGCGCGCCGGGTAGCCACAGCCTGTTGCAACATCAGGCCAGCCCGGCCTAGGACCGGCGTTTCACGCTGATTTTGGGCGGGGCCTTGACCGGTGTGCGCACGAACTCCATGCGGAAGGTTTCGTTCGTTCCCAGGCGCATCTCAATCGGGCCTTTCTGAAGGCCCAGAATCTGGTCACGGCCTTGCACTTTCTTGCCGTTGAGGAACGTGCCGTGCTTGGACAAATCCTGAATGAAGATCGTCCTGGCGTCGGGAAACTCAATCTTGACGTGCTTGCCGCTGACGGTCAGCCAGTGTTCTTTCTTGCCGCCGCCGCCCTTGAAGGGCTTCTTTTCGCTGGGTTGTTCGTCGGGAAGTTCCTTGGTGTCCAGCCGGAAGTTGCAATCGCGCGAGCGCCCGATCACGGCCGTTCCTCCTTCCTCAATGGAAAAATCTTTCCCGCGCGAATAGCCGGCAATGCCGGTCAGGCGGATGCTGAGAATCTCAGTTGCCATGATTGCCCCTGTTGTTGCAACGGCAGAACTTCAGCCCCGCGTTACGACCCGGCCAGTTCGTTCAAAAAGGCCTCGGGCGGTTCGTGGTTGGTGTAGACCTCCTGCACGTCGTTGTTGTCTTCCAGCGCGTCCAGCAGCTTCTGCAGGGCCCGGGCGGTCTCCAGGTCAATCAGGTTGCGGGAGTGCGGAATGTACTCAAGTTCGGCGCGCTCGGTGTTGATCTTGGATTTCTCCAGGGCCTTCTTGACGTGCTCGAACTCGGCGGGCCCGGTGGTGATGGTGTAGTACTCGTCGTCGCTGGTCAGGTCCTCCGCGCCGGCGCCGACCACCATTTCAAACAGTGCTTCTTCGGGGGCTTTGTCTTTCTTGACCACGATGATGCCCTTGCGTGAAAAGCTGTGCATCACGCTGCCCTGCGCGCCGAAGCTGCCGCCCTGTTTCTCAAAGATGTGCTTGATATCGGGTGCGGTGCGGTTGCGGTTATCGGTAAGGCACTCAATCACCAGTGCCACGCCGCCTGGGCCGTAGCCCTCATAGACCAGTTCCACGGTTTCGGGGCCTTGCAGCTCACCGGTGCCGCGCTTGATCGCGCGGTCAATGGTGTCGGCGGGCATGTTGGCTTTTTTTGCGTCATGCACGGCCATGAACAGCCGCACGTTTGCCTTGATATCGCCGCCGCCCAGCCGGGCGGCCACGATGATGGCGTGGGCGCATTTGCTCCATAGTTTGCCGCGCTTTTTGTCGCTGGCGGCCTTGCGGTGCTTGATGTTGGCCCATTTGGAATGTCCGGCCATGGTCGGTTCTCCGTGGTGCGGTGTGGCAAGGGGCTAACGTAAGTCCAAGGCGCGCCGAAGGAAAAGGGAAAAAGGCAGAGTGTGGCCGGCCTTGCTGACCGTGCAGAGGACATCGCGGACCCACTTTGTGCTTGATTTTTGAATCAAGATTTGAAAAATGAAGGCGGTTTCAGGACGAACAGGAGACTGCCATGCCCCAGCTTCATCCCGATGCCTATGAAGACAACGTGCCCGGCAAGTACTACATCGACAAAACCTGCTGCGACTGCGGCCTGTGCCCGCAGCTGGCGCCCGCAGTGTTCCGGCCGTCCGAGGCCGAGACCCACTCGGTGGCGTATCGGCAACCGGCCACGCCCGACGAAGTCGCCCAGGCCGAGGATGCCGTAGCCCAGTGTCCCACGTCATCAGTGCGCAACGACGGTGACACCGCGGCAAGCCAGCCGTCCAAGGCCGGATCCGTGTCCGTGTAGGCGCGTCTCATGCTTTGGGCAGGTCGGCTTGCGCCCGCCCCTTGTGCCTTGTTTCGATTTCCACTTTCCTTGGCCCCATGCCGACCAAGGTTGACATCGCCCCTGTGGTGCTTGAGGCCATTCCCAACGACGTGGCCCGCCGCCACGACCTGCGTACCGTGTTTGGCAACGACCACCCGGTTGAGCTTGAGCTTGGTGTAGGCAAGGGCCGCTTCCTGATCCAGAACGCCGAAGCCCGGCCCGCAGTGAACTTCGTCGGCGTCGAATGGGCCGGCCGCTACTTTCGAATGGTCGCAGAACGTGCGGCCAAGCGCGGACTCGCCAACTTTCGCATCGCGCGCGACGACGCGGCGCACCTGGTGCGCGACAACCTGCCCGATGCCTGCATTGACGTGCTGCACATCTACTTTCCCGACCCCTGGCCCAAGGCCCGCCACAACAAGCGCCGGTTGATCCAGGCGCCCTTTGCCCGCCAGGCCGCCCGCGTGGTCAAGCCGGGCGGGCTGGTGAAGCTGGCCACCGACCACGAAGATTACGCGGTGCAGATGGAACAGGTGTTCAAGGCCGACCCGGATTTTGAGTCCACGTACCGCGCGGTGGGGCAAGAGGCACCGGTGGGGGTGACGAACTGGGAAGTGAAGTTCCGGGCCCAGGGCCGGACCATCCACAAGTTCGAGTTCCGGCGGAAGCAGGGCCATCGGGCTGCATTGTAACCGTCATCGCCGATCCGCATTACCGGACGTTTCCCGGCCTTCCCCCGCGTTGCAATGCGTGGCCTGACTTGCAACAATGGCCCGTCCAGTACCCCTGTCACGTCGCCTGCGTAGACGGCGTTGGTTGTTCCCCGTAGGGAGTCTTCATGCGTTGGACTTTTGCCGCAGCACTGGCATTTACTTCGTTGCTGGCTGTCGGCTGCCAGGACAACGAGGCCCGCGTCCAGAACGCGCAACTTCGCGCGGAACTTGACGCCCTCAAGTCCAAGGAAACCAAGGTTGACCCGGTGCTGGCAGCCCTGCTGAACCGCGACTCGGGCGGTGGCAGCGAGGCCACGGACCGCAAGCTGAACACCCTTGCCGAAGACCTGCGGTCCTACAAAGACGCCATTTCCAAGGAAATCTCGGCCGCTGACAGCGCCGACAAAAAGCGGTTTGAGGAACTTGAGTCGCGCCTGAAGAAGGTCAGCGACCTCGAATCTGCCCTGACCACCCTGCGGGCGACAATCGAAACCCTGGACGGCAAGCTGAAGGCCGGCAACCCCGAAGAAGTTCTCAAGCTTCAACGCGACCTTCTGCAGAAGGAAGCCCAGGCCGGCCAGGAAAAGCAGGCCCGCGACGCCGCCGAAGCCCGTGCGCTCAAGCTGGAATCCGACCTGAAGGCCGCCATCGACAACGCCAACAGCCTGGCCGATCAGATCAAGGGCCTTTCCGGCTCTGACATCAGCAAGCACCCGGATTACCGCAAACTGCAATCCGACAACCGCGCGCTGAAGACCGAAAACGACCTCCAGAAAGGCGACATCGCCAACCTGAAGGCCCAGATCAAGAACCTGGAGGCCGAAGTCGCCCGACTGGGCGGCAAGCCTGCCAACCCGGAGCAACCCGCCGATCCCCGCAAGTACGACTTCAGCGGCACAGTCATGGGCGTGACCATCGGCGCCCGGCCCGGCGCTCCCAGCAACCTGCTGGTCAAGCCTGACAGCGGCCTGACACCGCCGATCGGCGCCACCATGACGGTGCTGGATGCCAAGGGCCAGCCGGTGTGCAACGTGCGTGTGGTGCGCCACTATCACGTGGACGACAAGCCCGAGCTCGCCGTGGAGGAAGTCGGCTGTGCCACCATTGATGAAAAGGTCACCCGCCCCGTCACCAAGGGCGACCAGGTGGTCTGGCTGAAGTCGGCCGATAACGCCGAGGGCCGCAAGCCTGACGACAAGGGCGGGGCTGCGGGCGGAAACTAGGCTGAATCCGGCCGGTAAACACGTAATAACCACGGGGGTCGGGATGCCGGAAATGGCCTCCCTGCCCCCGTGCCGCATTCGGTATGCTGGCGCCTGAACCCGGAGTCACCGGAGACCGCATGAAACTTCTGCCCGTAGTCCTGGCCTCGCTGCTTTGCCTTGCACCCCTGGCCGCGCAGGACGCCGCCGCCGACAAAGCCACCCAGTTGCTGGACCGCATTTCCAAGCGCCCGGACAAGGCCTGGGACTATGCGTTCTCGCTGCGCACACTGACCCGCGGCCAGGACGGTGGCAAACTGGCGCCGCTGATTGAAAAGGGGCTCGAGCACGAAAGCGAAGCCGTGCGCCTGGTCTGCACCCGCCTGATGTTCTCCATGGGCAGCGGCGATGCCGCGCTGGAGACCCTGGCCGGGCTGCTCAAGAGTGAAGACGACGCCATCATCGAGGCCGCGGCGATGCTGATTGCCGCCGAAGGGCCGGAAGACGAATCGCTGTCCGAAAAGCTGCGCGATTGCTGGGAGGGTGCAAGCCAGCGCTCCGCCGGTGCCCGCGTGGCATTGTGCGAAGCCCTGTTCGCCCTGACCGGCGAGGCCCTGCCCCTGGACCAGTTGCGCGAGTACGCCGGCAGCGGCGACCATGAACTGGTGGCCCGCGCTGCGCTGGCGCTGTCCGAACTTGGCCACAGTGCCAGTGTGGACGGGCGACTGGCCACGCTGGCCCGTGAACCCGGCGACCTTGGCCGGCTGGCCCGCCTGGGCCGCGAAGTCATCAAGATTGACGTTGCAGTCGCAGAGCACAAATCCGGCGTGGCCGGTGTCGTGGCCGACACGCTGGTGGTCGCCGAGATCCGCCAGATCCGCAAGCACTACGTCGACGACTTTTTGACCTACAACGAGAAGCGCCAGTCCATCACGCCCGAGAACATGGTTGATGCCGCCTGTCGCGCCATGGCCAGCGGGCACGACCGTTACGGCCAGTACATGACACGGGCCGAAATCGACGAAATGAACGAGGACCAGGAGGGCCGCTATGTCGGTATCGGCGCGCATGTGGCCATGGGCGAAGACAACGTCATTTACATCACCCAGCCCATCTATGAGGGCCCGGCCTACAAGGCCGGCATCCGCACCGGCGACCGGCTGATCGGCATCAACGGCGCCGACGGCAAGCGGGTGGACCTTACCAAGCTTACGCTGGAAGAAGGTGTCAAGCTGGTGCGCGGGCCCGAGGGCAGCACTGTGGTCATTTTCGTGCAGCGCCGCGGCGTTGAAAAGGAACTGACGTTTGAAATCAAGCGCCAGGTCGTGCACGTGGACACGGCACTTGAGGAAATGCTGCCGGGCAGGGTGGGCTATGTGCGCCTGACGCGCTTTGGCGCCAACAGCGGCAAGGACATGAAGGCCTCGCTGGACAACCTGCGCAAGCAGGGCATGCAGCACCTGATCCTGGACCTGCGTGGCAACCCCGGCGGGCAGTTGACGGCTGTGGTCGAGATTGCCGACCAGTTTCTGCCCAAGGGCACGCTGATCAGCACCACCGGCGGGCGCTTTGGCGACTGGAAGGGCATGCAGCCGGCGATTCGCAGCAAGGGCGGCGAATACACCGAAATCCCGCTGATCGTGCTGATTGACGGCGACAGCGCCAGCGGCAGTGAAATGCTTTCCGGGGCCCTGAAAGACAACAACCGCGCCACCGTGATCGGCCGCAACACCTTTGGCAAGGGCGTGGGCCAGAGCTTTTACTCAGTGGACAAAAGCGGCGGCCAGCGCGTGTTGAAGGCCACTGTGTTCAGTTACTACCTGCCCAGCGGCGTCACCATTGACCGCCACGCCGGTGTGGGCGGAGTCAGCCCGCACATCCGCATTGACCCGCAGTACCTTCAAAGCTGGCAGGTTTACGCGCTGGACAAGCTGCGCAAATCAAAGCGCCTGGATGATTACCTTGACCTGCATTATCGCGGCGAACAGAAGGCCCAGTTGATGCGCCTGGCCGCCTTTGACGGCCTGCAGACCCAGGCCTGGCCGCGGTTTGACGAGTTCTATGCATCGCTGAACACGCGCCTGGGCCGCGATGACGTGCGGCGCGAGCTGCGTTTTGCCCTGCGCACCCGCGTGGCCGACGACCGTGGCGCGGAGTTCACCCAGAACTTCCAGGAAGACCCCGGCATCCTGCGCGGCGTGAAAGAGCTGTTCACCAAGGCCAAGATCGACCCCAACACCGTGCCCGAATACCAGGCCGTGATGAAGTAGACGTGGCAATCAAACAAAGAAACCCGGCCCTGCGGCCGGGTTTTCTGTTTTGGCATGCCCCCCTGCACGAAGGGTTACTCGTCCGGCTGGATGACTTTCTCCGGAAGCGGCGCCTTGTGCATCTCGAACTTCAGGCGGGCGACCTTTCTGGTGTCCGAAAGACGCGCGTTGCGCGACCACGCGCCAACTTGCCCCTCTTTGTTGTTGGCCGTGATGGTGTACCAGCGCAGGGCCAACCCCTCAAATCGGAAGACTGGGCCAGTCTCGCCGGTTAGAATCACGGGTTCGCGCAATCGACCGCCCGCCCACTCGCAGAGTTCTACGACATAGGTCAGTTGTGGGTCCCAATTGACGATCTCTATCTCGATCACGCCGCTAGCCGGCCTGAGAACCACTGTGCCTAAGTCATGCAGCTGCCCCGGTTTACAGACCACTTCGACAAATGCGATATCGTACCCAGGCGCCTCGCAGGCAATAACTCGTTTGCCGGGATCAACTATGGGGAGGTCCCCGTATCCATCTTCAACTGTCAATCCCGACGGCCACCTGGGAAAGGCGGACCATGGCTTGGGCGCGTTGTACCAACCATTCAGGCGCGACCAGTCGTTCGGTAGCTTTGTATCGGGCTCTGCGAACACGATTCCGGGGGCTAACACTTCTCCGCGTTCGTTTACCAGCCGCGCACGAACTGCCGAGGCGTACTCCGATTTGGCAATGACTCTTACGATTTGGCCCGCGGCAACCTGGACAACGTCAGACTGCCATACGCGCAACGAATGTGGCGCGGTGCCGGGCGGAATGCGGCCCTTTGCCATCAGCAGTGCGCCGGTCGGGTCTTCGCGGACAGAGACGCGGTAGCCGCCGGGCTTGCGGCCAGCAGAGGCGTACACGCCGCCGCCCATCGTAAGTGCGCGGCTGTCGACATCAGTCGGGTATGGCGCGCCTATGATCTCGACGAGCAATTTGTCGACTCTCGCGAAGGCTGTCAGGTCAACTTCGATAACGCCCTTTGTCGCATCTTGCGCAGCGAGAACTATCTCTAATCTCTTGCCAAGCGGCGCCGCATCACTTGACTGCACTCCAGCGTCTGCGAACCCAGGCCGCCGCGAACTCGCGTAGAGTCGGAATGGGTCTGTAGCCGGAACAACCACTTCCGTGATACCGCGTACGATCTCAAACGTTTCTAGGGAGCCTTCCCCTTCCGGGCTGACCGAGATCGGCCCCTCGAACGGTGTGCCATCGGCATAGGTCGCCAAGACTGTCAAGACCCGCACTTTTTCCAGGACGACGGGCCACGGGCCTGTATGAAACCAACCATCGACAAGCGTGGTACCCAGAACAAGGCGCCAGTCGGTCGATATGACTTTGACGGGAATGTGACCAGTTACTGCGGGATCAACATAAATGCGGCCCTTGGCGTCGGTAGACAGCTGGTCTACACGCGTTGCATCGCGTTGCGGATTGAGCACGCGGTGATGCGAGAGAGCAACCACAACTCCAACCGCCGGTTCGCCGTTACGCGTTCTGAATTCGATGTACCGCTCGGAGGTTGGGCTTTCGGTGACGTCCGTTGTTGCATTCACAGAGTGGCGTGAGTGTACCGGCAACGACCTACTGTTGGCTGCACGGGCAGCAGGCGAGTTGGGCTGCAATCGTCCGCTTGGCGTTTCGTGTTGGCTCGATTTCGCCTCATCGCGCAAATGGGCGTTCACGGCAGGCGTAGTGTTTCGGAGCCCGTGCCAAATCCCCGCCAAAGTGCCCAGAACAAGCACGACTGCCGCAACAGTTGCTCGTTTTCGCTTTGGCGTGGACAGACGCATAGAGCACCTCTGACAAGCGGTCTACTCGAGGTTCCAAGTGGCGTCGGTCTGACCATCGAGTCGCTTCAGAACTACTGGCTGAGAGGGATTCGCGTAATTGTAGGCCGCAACAAAGCTACCCGGCTTTATCGTCATTTTCGAACTGCCGCCCACGATCACCTCGTTGCGCTTGCCTTCCAATCTAACCCAAGCCCTCACTGTAAACACAAGTTTGGCTTTGTTGTTGCCGGCCGCAACCTGGATGACGTTATCAAAGGTGTACTCGGCGTCTGTGTCGCCGACAAATGCGGGTATCTTTACTTCCGCTGTGTCGTCATTGGCGCGCTCAGCGATCTTTGTGTTTGTTCCTGTAATCTTGTAGTTCGGACCTTGGGAGTTGTAGTTTCCGTCGAGTATCTCGAATGTCACGTTGGTGTCCCCTTGACCGAAGCAATGGTAGCTCCCCTCTTGAGTGTTGCCAGGACCGCCGACGACTCGAGCCAAATGCTCATTGAAAATGGTGAGCTTCGCGCGCCAACGGTAGTCGGCCCCAGATGGCATGTTGTAGAGGTGGCCATACAGTAGCTGGCGCCCATCAAGAGCGAGAGCTTGGTCGGTGATCCCCGCTGGTGGAACGAACGGAATCTGTCCGTACTTCACGGACGCGGAAGTCAGGTTGGAAGGCGCGAACGCGGGCGGAACGATGTCAATGCCGTCTCGATGGAATTCGGCGTCGAGGACCGGCTTGTTTCCACCACCGGTGTACGTGCCGTCCGTTTCGTACCCGCCCGAGGGCTGGCTAATGTCAGCACTAGCATACGGCGCCCTGCTGCCCGCCTGTGCGTATGACAGCCTTGAGGTAAGTAAGGTGGCTGCGTAGCCTATTGTCGCACCAGTCAATGCAAGCGCCACCAGCGCAAGTTTGAACATGTCGCCTTCCTTGTACTATTGAACGAATGGAATTTAGTCTGCACCGAAATCACGACCCCAGCGTAAAAAAAAATGATGCCGCGCTAGTGAGAACTCAAGAACATACCGCACAGAGTGCACCGTCATGTGCGGACAGGCGTCAGTCCGCACATCAACGTGGAATCGGTGTTCCTGGAAAGCTGACAGGTCTACGCCATCGACAAGCTGCGCAACGGCAAGAGTTCGACGCGTATCTCGACACCTACTATCGCGGCGAAGGCAGGGCAGCGCTGATGAAGCTGGCGGCGTTCGACGCACCGCAAACAATCCCATGGTCAGCCTTGTACACCCGCCTGGGCCGCGATGACGTGCGGCGCGAGCTGCGTTTTGCCCTGCGCACCCGCGTGGCCGACGACCGTGGCGCCGAGTTCACCCAGAACTTCCAGGAAGACCCCGGCATCCTGCGCGGCGTGAAAGAGCTGTTCACCAAGGCCAAGATCGACCCCAACACCGTGCCCGAATACCAGGCCGTGATGAAGTAGGCTCGGCGCTATCCAAACCGCCAGGCGGCGAGGCTTAGCGAGCCGCCTTGCCAGCTTTCGTGGATCAGATCGGCCTTGTCGCTGCCTGCGGCCGCTGTGGCGACGTGCAGGGGCACAAGGTGTTCCTCGCGCGGGTGCGCCATGCGCGCGCCGGGGGCCTTGGCCCATTGGCGCAGGGCCTGGGCGCGTTCGGGCTGGGGCAGGGCCAGTGACTCATCCAGCCAGGCACGGAAGTCCGTGGCCCAAGCCGGTGGCGGCGACACGCGGGCGTTGGGGCCCAGGGCGTTCCAGTCAATCATGCGCAGGTTGTGGACTGCTCCGCCGGAGCCAATGATCAGCACGCCATCGTTGCGCAAGGGTTGCAGCGCTTCGCCCATGGCCAGATGGGTTGACGGGTCAAGACCCCGCACCAGCGAAAGCTGCACCACCGGGATGTCGGCCTGGGGCCGGGCCACAATCAGGGGCGTCCAGCCACCGTGGTCCATGCCGCGCGACGGGTCCAGTTGCGCCGCAAGGCCGGCCTTGGCAAGCAGGTCAACCGTCTGGCGGGCAAGATCAGGCTGGCCCGGCGGCTCATAGCGCAGGTCGTAGAGCTCGGGTGGGAAGCCCGAAAAATCGTGAATCGTGCGCAGCGGCGAGGCCGAAGTGGCCGTGGGCACAGCGGCCTCCCAGTGGGCCGAAACCATCAGGATCGCGCGGGGTGAAAGCCCGCGCAGCAACCCGCCCATAAAGCCATGTACCGGCTGTTCCCGTTCCAGCGGGAAGGTCGGTGCACCATGGGAAACAAAGAAAGTCGGCAGCATCGTTTCACCCGGCCAGTGGCTCAACGTAGAATCTTCTGGTGCTATTCCAGCTCAAGGATGGGAGGCGCCATGGCGAAGTCCGACGAAGTGTCCTCTGGTGGCAGTTCCATCCACCGTTACGAGATCAAACCGGAGTCGTTCGTTCCGCCCGATCACTCCGATTCGTCCATGGAAGTGATCTGTGCCCACTTTGACAAACACGTCGGGCCTGCCGAAACAGTATTGCATGAGATCATTTCCAGCCGCGTGCATCTCGACGTACACATCGTCAGGCCGAACGCACAGTGGCAACACATTCTGTTGTACACAACCGGAATGAGCGATCTGCCGATGACTGTGCCCGAGGGTGCGGAGGAGTTTCGATTCGCGGAACTGGCGATGGTGTTGCCAAGCAACTGGCCACTGTCAGACGCCAAGTTCAAAGACGAACGCAATTACTGGCCGGTCAGGTGGCTAAAGACGTTGGCGCGCTTCCCGCATGATTACGACACATGGCTGTCCTATGGGCACACAATGCCCAACGGCGACCCGCCCGAACCTTTTGCCGATAACACGAAGCTATGCGGGTTCTTGCTTACGCTGCCTTACTTCCTGCCGCCCGAGGCCGCTTTGGTGCGGGCACGTGAGGGCAAAGAGATTCGCATCTGGATGCCCATGCCGATCCATGGCGATGAAATGGATTACAAACTGAACCACGGCACCGAGGCCCTGGAAGAGAAATTTGAGACCAAGAATGTGCCCAATGTTCTGAACCCGGCGCGAAAGAGCGTGCTTGCAAAGCGGTTTGGCCTGTTCTGACTATTTCGTCTTCTTCACGTACACGCCTGTGAAGCTGCCTGCGGGCGGGTGCAGGATGAGTTCCTCGCAGCGGGCGATGTACAGTTGGCTGGGCGTGGTCTCGTTCTTGCCGGCGTTGGGCTCCTGCTTGGCCGCGCTGCGGAAGACTTCCAGGGCATTGGCGAACTGCCGGTCTCGAAACAGGTCAACGCCTTTCTCGTACACCGCCACCAGGTCGTGAATGAACTGCGGCACGTCCCTGTCGCCCAGTACCTCAAACACTTCCGTGGGTTCTGACTTGCCCTTGACCACCATCAGGTCAATCCGCCGCAGGGTGAATTCGCCGCGCACGGCCTCGGCGGTTTTTGGCCCGATCAGGATGTCCGTGCCGTACTCCTTGCACTGGGGTTCCAGGCGCGCGGCCAGGTTCACGGCGTCGCCCATCACTGTGTAGGCAAAGCGCTTGGAACTGCCCATGTTCCCGACCGTCACAATGCCTGTGTTGATGCCGGCGCGGGCGTACAGCACTGTGCCGTCGGGCTTGATCAATTGCGGGGCCACGGTGCGCACGGCGTCGGCAAACAGCGGCTGCATGCGCTGCAGCTCGGCGCGGCACTTCAAGGCCCCGCGCACGGCGCGCACGGCGTGGTCGTCCATTTTCATGGGCGCGCCCCAGAAGCACATGATCGCGTCGCCGATGTACTTGTCGATCACGCCGCCCGTCTCAAGCATCAGGTCGGTCATGCGCTCAAGGTACACATTCAGCAGTTCCACCAGCCGCTCGGGGTTATTCGGGCCCAGCGTTTCCGTCACGGTGGTAAAGCCCGCCACATCACTGAAGTAAATCGTCATCGGCCGGTTCTCGCCGCCAAGCTTCAGGGTGCCGGGGTTCTTGATCACGTAATCGACCAGTTCCTTGCCCATGTATTGCCGGGCAAAGGCCTCGCGCTGGCGGCGCTGGCGGCCTTCGGTAAGCGCCTTGGCCAGCGCGCCATGGCTGAATCCAAGCACCAGCCCGGCCAGGGGCGCGGCGGTGGGGAACCAGACCTGGCCGCGAAAAAACAGCATTGAGGCCACAACCACGGCCACACCAAGCAGCACTGTGACGGCCAGCCCGTTGCGAACGCGGCCGGCAAACATCACCACCAGGGTGGCTGCAATCGCGGCTGCCATGGCAAGCAGCCAGTCCCAGGCGCGCGAGGGCAGGCGCATCACGTCGTTGTTCTTGACGTTGTCAAACACGTTGGCCACGAAGTAGGTGCCGGGCGTGGTGCGCGAGAACGGAGTGTGGTGCAGGTCGCCCAGCCCGGCGGCTGAACCGGCAATCATCACCACTTTGTCCTTGACCAGGCCGGCAGGGTCGCCAAGGGTCAGCTTGGGCCAGCCCTTGGGCGGGGTGGGCGGAATGTCGGCCAGACGCTGGCTGACGGACTTCAGGCGTTCTCGCAGGACAGCCAGTTCTGCTTCGTCGTCTGCGAAGTCTTCCATGTCTTGTTCAATGGCCTTGATCTGGCGGCGAAGTTCTTCGCGCCGGCGCTCCCAGCCCCCGTGTTGCAGGTCCCAGGCATCCCAGTCGCGCAGCACGTCGGCGGCGCTGATGGTGGGGTACAGTGCCACCATGGTTCCCTCCGCGTAGGCCTGGCGCACCTGGTCTTTCACGGCTTCGCTGCCGGTGAGGTACACCGGGTCTTGCTCGGGTGGCAGCAGGCCGCGATAGCGCAGGTGAATGTTGCCGGCGTCATCCACGGGTACGTCGACGCCAAGATAGCGCAGCCGGCCATCGTGCAGCTTGACGGGCGCATCGCGCAGCTCATTGGCCAGGTCATAGCGGGTGCCGTCCCAGGCCAGGCGCCCGCCGGATACTTCAAGCCCCGCGGCCGCGGCATGGCCCTGCCGCGCGTACGAAAGCACCCACAGCCGCCATGTCTCCAGCGCAAAGTGCCGGTAGTTCCTTCCGTCGTGCGAGGCCGCCAGCAGCGCGTTGCGCAGCACGCCATCGGCCGGGTCTGGCAGGGCATAAACCAGGCCCGCGCCGGCCACACCGCGCAATGTCGGAGGCGGCGTGGGAAGCAGGCTGCCGAAACGCGGGGCTTCAAAGGCCGGGCTCTGGCGTGTCAGCACGCGGTAGTACCCGGCGACTTCCTGGCGCTGTTCGTCGGGCTTCAATTGGTCAAGGTCGTTCATCAGCGTGCTGGTCGGTTTGCCGTCCAGCAGCCCGGCAATCGGCGCCGAGATGGACCGGACACCATCAATCGCCGGCAGCACCAGCAACCCGTCGCGCCCCTGCACCCCGGAGGCATAGCGGGCCAGCAATTCGTCGCGGCGTTCGCGGCCACGGCCGCGGGTGTCGGTGGCAAGGGCCAGCACGACGTCCGGCCTTGCGGTGGCCTCGAGAATGAACAGGTCGTCGCCGGCTTTGTCGGCGGTCCACACGCGCTGCATGGTGCCGTTGTCGCGCGGAACCAGGGTCAGCGGGTCGTTGGTGTTGGGGCCGGATTCACTGAAGACAAAGTCAAACGCAATCACGCGGGCTCCGCCCTGGCGGCACCAGCGGATCAGCTTGTTGTAGACGTGGCGCGGCCAGGGCCAGGCATAGCGCTCGGCGGGGCGCGCAAAGCCAAGGTCGGTGGCATCGCCATAGGCCAGGGCGCGTTCGTCAATGGCGATGATAAGGATGTCCGGGTCGCGCTGGCCGGGGTCTTCCAGCCGCAGCACGCGCGTGTTGCGCAACGGCGCCTCTACGTAATCCAGCGCAGGGCCGCCGGCAAGCGGCAGCAGCAGCAGGGCCGTCACCGCGCAGGCAACCAGACATGCCAGCCCGGCGTTGAGGATGCGCTGGCGCGGCTCGTGGGCGCTGCCGAAGTCCACCCGCGCTTTGCGGATCAACTGGCCGGCACGGTAGATCGTGCTGCCCAGCCCGGACATTGCGCGTTCGATTGTGTTCTCGTCGGCCAAGGCTCGCCCTGCGTGGAAAGAGCGTTAACATAACCGCCCCGTGCCGCAGCGACTACGGAGGACGGAACGTGGACGAACCCCATGTGTTCCTGGCAGGTATCCAGCCGGGGCCGTTGCATGCCATCTACCAGGTGGCATCGGCCAAGACTCTCAAGGCCCGCAACGGAAAGCCCTACCTGGCCATGACTCTGCGCGACAACAGCGGCCGCATTGATGCCAAGCGCTGGGATGTCAGCGACCAGGAAGCCGCGCTGGCAGCCGTGGGCGGCTTTCTGGAAGTCCAGGGCGATGTGGAACTGTATCGCAACACGCCCCAGGTGGTGGTTCGCGCGCTGCGTGTGCCAGCTCAGGAAGACATCGACCCCGCCGCGTTTGAATCGGTAGTCAGCTTTGACCCCGGCCAGCTGGCCGCAGAGGTCCGCGAGCTGCTGCACAACCTGCCGGATCCTGACATGCGCCTGCTGGCGCACGCCTATCTGGCCGATGAGGCCTTTATGGCGAGGTTTGAGATCGGCCCGGCGGCCGAGCGCATGCATCACCCCTACAAGTTCGGGCTGCTGGAACACGTGCACAGTGTGCTGAACCTGGGCGTGAAGATGTGCGACCATTACCCGTGGCTGGATCGATCCATGGTGCTGCTGGGCCTGTTCCTGCATGACAGCGGCAAGGTGATTGAGCTGACCGGCGAAGACACGCCCGGCTACAGCGTGGAGGGCGAACTGCTGGGCCACATCACGATCGGCATCAACATGCTGGATCGAAAGCTGCAGGCCTTGCCGGAGTTCCCGCACGCCAAGGGCGTGCTGCTGAAGCACATCATCCTGAGCCATCACGGCCAGGCTGACTTCGGCAGCCCCAAGCCCACCATGACGCCCGAGGCACTGGCCGTGCACACGATTGAAATGCTGGATGCAAAAATGAACGCGTTTATGCGCGAACAGGCCGAGCCGCCGGAGCACAGCGACACAACGGGCGGCATCCGGTTCTCGCGCCTGCTGAAGCACAAGATCATCACAAGAAGGCCCGATGCCGGTTCACCGGGCGAGCAGTAAAACACAACACCCGTCGGCCCAAACCCGACGGGTGTCCTGTTTCGCGGCCCTGTCGCACCGAGCTAGGGCAGCGAGTGAGTCTTGATGTTGTTCCAGATCTGGCCCAGGTGCGTCGTTGTGTAAGTGTGGCCACCGCTGAATTCCGTGTACCACAGGTTTGTGCCCTCAACCCAGCCGGCGTTCAGAAAGCGGGTGCGGTCGGTCTGGGCATAGGTCAGCAGGCTGTCCGTGTTGCCGATGTGAATGTCGCAGGGAATGCGGCGCGTGGCGGCGGCAGTGGCGGGCGCATTGGCCCCGGCCAGGGCATCCAGCGCGCCTGCGCTTACGCCATACGCTGCAAAGAACGTGTTGTTGTTCAGGCCCAGCGCATGCACATAGTGCCCGCCCGCCGAGAACCCCCATGCATAGTTGCGCTTGGTGTTGATGTTGTAGGCGTTCCACACGTCGGTGATGATCGCGTCAAGGATCACGGTGTCGGTGCTGGGTACCCAGCCGCCGCCGCTGCCGGTGGCGGCCTGTGCCACCACGATGAAGCCCTCGCTTTCGGCGATGCTGGACCAGCCAGTGCGAACCGACTGCGCCGCAGATGGCGCCGTGCCCGCCCCGCCGGAACCGTGAAAGCCGAACATCACCGGCACCGGGTTGGACGGGTTGTAGCTGTTGGGAATGTACAGGTAGTAGGTGTGTGTGCCCGCGCCCGAGACAGTAACACTGCGTGACTGGTTGCCGGGGTAGGCGCCGCCGGTGCCGCCACTGCCTGTGCCGCCGCTGCTTACAGGCGTGATGGTAATGGCCAGGGTGCGCGACGCGCTGCCGCCGGCGCCATCGCTGACAGTGAAGCTGAGGTTGATCGTGCCCGCATTGGCGGCTGTGCCCGCCAGGTTCAAGGTGCGCGGGCTGCCGCCGCTGGCCGTGGCAGGAAAGGTTGTGCTGAATCCTGCCTGCGAAGCCGTCAGGCTGCCGCCCGTGACGGTCGCCGTTACGGTAAGCGTGTTGGCTGCGTCCGGATCGGTGGCGGTGATCGCGCAGGCCAGCGACTGCCCCACCTGGATGCTGGTGGTGTGGCTGGGTGCGGTGCCGCCGACCGTGCCGGGCCCGGTGGGCGCGCCAAGGGAAGGCGGGTTATTCACGGGAGTGCTGGTGACAAGGATGCTGAGCTGAGTGGTTGCCATGCCGCCCTGGCCGTCGCCGCAGGTCACCGAAAACACGAGTGTTCCCGCGCTGGCCAGGTTGCCGGCCGGGCTGATCGTCACCACGGCCTGCCCGGGCGCGCTGGCCGTTGCGGTGCTGAACTTGGGGCTGCCCACGGGCGCCGGGCTCAGGCTGACCTGCGCGGGAATGTCCGCAAAGCCCGAGGACGCCGACGGATTGAAGGCGACCGACAGCTGGAGACTGTCGCCCGCGTTGCTGTCACTGGCGGTGACGGTGATCGGCCCCGGGAGAGGGTTGCCCGTCTGCACAGCCAGTGTGTATCCGCCGGCGCCCGCGCTCATGCCGGTGACCGCCAGGGTGGGGTTGCTGTTGCCGGACGCGGGCGGGTTCACAAACGTCCCGCCGCCGCTGCCGGAGCTGCCACCGCAGCCGGCCACCAGGGCCAGCGCCAGTCCCGCGATTACTGCAAGTGCCTTGTGCATGATTGTCTTCCTGTGTTTGGGCCAGGCTTGTTGTTTGCGGCGGGGGTGCGGCCCGCCGTGCTGTCAGGTCGTTCAGTCAAGGCGGTACAGGCGGCCGTTGGTGCTGCTGCCCACATACAGCTTGCCGTTGAAGCTGGCGATGCTGGGGCGGCCGTCGGCATTGCTTGCGGGCTGGGCGAACTTGGTGCCGGCCATGCTGTACAGTTGCGTGAAGGCCACGCCGTCGGTGCTGCCGTAGATCTTGTCGTTGGTGCCGTCAGTGGCCACGGCGTAGTAGTTGCCGTCGCTGTGCTTGACTACGTCCCACATCAGGCCGCTGATGCCGGTGATCGCGGTGGTGGTGCTGCCCGGGTTGATGATGAAGTTGCTGACGCCCGCCGAGCCCCACATCACGGTGTAGATCTTGCCGTCAATCTGTTCCATGCAGGGAAACAGGTTGCCGCCGCTGGCGCTGGCCACAAAGCCGCTTTGGGTCATCGAACCGTCGATCCACACCCCGTCCACGCCTGCCTGCACCTGCTTGCTGGACCAGATCTTGTTGTCCAGCACGGCCATGTACTTCAGGCGGCCGAAGTTGGCGGTGCTGACGCTGTCCCAGGTGTTGGTGGTTGTGTTGAAGCGGTTGACGCTGCTCTGGCCGCTGGAGTTGCTGCCGCTGACATAAAGCTGGTTGTTGAACTTGACCACGTCAAAGTTGTGCACGGCGGCCGTCACGTTTGTGCTCAGCGGCGTCGTGCTGCCCGGGCTGAAGATGTAGACCTTGCCCGGGTCCAGGCCGTTGGGGTCGCCGTCAGGGATGTACAGCTTGTTGTCAATCACCTTGGCGCGCAGAAAGCCCTGGCTGCCGCTGTCGTACATGGCGGTCTGGATGCTGGTGCCATTGTAGTAGTAGATGCCGGCACCGAACGGGCTGGCCAGCGGGTTGATCGAAGCCGCGATGTAAAGCTTGCCATCGAACTCGGCCATGTCGCTGAGCACCAGCATGCCGTTGGGCAGCTGGCCGATATCGGTCAGCGAAACACTGGCGGGCAGGCCGCCGCTGGCGGCTGCCACAACGATGGTCCAGCTCTGGTCCGTGTTCAGGCCGCCGTCGGTGACGCGCAGCGTGGCGTTGAAGCTGCCCGCCGTGCTCGGCGTCCAGCTTACCAGCCCGGTACCGCTGGCTGTCATTCCGGTGGGGCCTGTCACCAGGCTGAAGGTCAGTGTGCCGCCCTCGGCGTCAGTGGCCGCGGCCTGGTAGCTGTAGGGCTGGCCGACTGTGCCGGTTGTCGGCGCGTTGGTGGTGAAACTTGGCGCGGTGTTGCCGGGCGTGCCGCCGCCACCGGGTGTGCCCGGGGTGGTGGGGGCGGGAAACACTGTGCCGCCACCGCCGGAGCTGCCGCCGCAGGCGGAAAGCATCAAGGACACGACTATCGTGGAAAGTACGGCCGCAAGGCGTGCTCGCTGAGAGGCCGTGATGATGAAGGAGTCGGTGCGCATGGTTGGTGCTCCGTTTGGGTTGAGCAACAGAATGCGCGGCCTGTGCCAAACGCGTCGGTACTTGCCGTAGGAGCGTCGTAAACATTGTTATAAAAAGCTCTTACGCTGCTTTTGCTACCAGATGCGGTAACTCACTTTCCAGTAGTAAACGTTCGAAAATCGAACGATAATGGCCGCTCACGATCGCGGAGTTGCCAGTGACGGCAAGACTTGAGTTGCCTTCCTTCCTTAGTGTCGGCCAAGGTCGCATCCGGCCCTGGCAGGATCAGGTTTTGCTGCGCCACCGGCGCGGGCTGCTGGTGCTGCGCGAACTGGGACACGAAGAGGCCGCCCGCACGTTGCGATTGCGCGTGGCGGCGCCCTTGGCATTTGGGGCGGTTGCGGGCCTGGCTGTCAGTGGCGACCGCGCGCTGCTGCTGGAAGTCCCACCGCAAGGCCGTCGTCTTGCCCGCGCGCCACAGGGCCAGAGCGTTGCGCCGCAGGTTGCACTGCTGGCGTGGCAACTGGCCGGCGCCGGGCTGGCCCCGCGCGAGCTTGACCCGCACAGCATGTGGCTGCATGGCGGGCGGCTGCAGCTTTCTGTCGAGCCAGTGCCGGGTACAGAGGCCCAGTCCGCGGCCTCGCTGGGCTTTCTGCTGGCACGGCTTGCGGGGCGGCGCTCGACTTCTGCCCTGCGCGCGCCGGCACTGGCCGAATTGGTATGGCGTGCGGTTGGTGCCGACGGCGCGGCCAAGTCCATGATCCGCGCGGCACTCAGCCCATTGCCCGATGCCGCCGCACTGGAAGCGTTGTGCGCCACAGGGCTTTCGCTTGCCGCTGAAGGCGGCCTGCCCGTTGTGATTCCTGCGCCCGATGGCGCAAGCGCACGGGGGCTGGGCGCGCTGGCCTGTGCGGCGGCCTTGCAATCGCGCCGGCATCTGCTGCCCGAGGGCCTGGACGCTGATGGCGCAGTTGCCCTGCGCACCTTTGATGACCTTGACCAGGCCGAGCACTGGCTCTCGCGGGTGCGGGGGCCTGCGCTGTGTGTGTTGCAGGCAGAACCCGACGAGGCCGAGACGCGCCTGGCACACTCTGCCCGTGTTCTGCGCTGGCCCGCGCCGGGGCGCGCCGCACTGGCGGCGTGGCTGCGCCCGCTGCACGCAGCGCCCGAACTGGTGGCGGAACGGCTGCTGCCTTTGCTGGAACGCAACGCGTTTGGCGCCAGGCGGCTGGTGCTGGCGCTGCTGGAGACTGCAGGTGCGCAACTGTCGGCGGGCACCCCGGCGATAACGGTAAGCTGGCACGACGAACTGGCCGCGATGAGCGCGGCGCGGGGCGTCAATGTGATTCACCCCAGTGCCTCGCGCCTGGCGCTGTACCTTTCACTGTCGCCGCATGGTCTTGCCGCCGAGGCCGTGGACGGCAACCGAGAGCTGGGCCGCGCCGCCGAAGTGCTGGCGGCCACCGGGCTGGCGGCGCGGCGCGGCTCACTGTGGGTGCCGCTGGGTGCGATGCCCGCGGCCGATGTTGATGCCGCGGGCCGTCGCGCGGCCTGCGAGTGGCTTGCCGGGCGCGAACACTTCTGCCCGCACCCCCCGGGGTTGCGGCGGTCGGGTTGGTTGCTGGCGTTGCGGCTGCGTGGGGGCGACCTTGGCGCATGGCAGGACACCGGCGGAGAGAGACTTTTCCTTGAACTGACCCAGGCCCGCCTTCACGCCGACGCGCTTGCGCTGTGCGAGGCCCACGCGGCCGGCTGCGCCCGTTTCGGCGCGGGCCCGCCGGATGTTGCCGTGCTGCTGGCGGCGCGTGACCTGGCTTCGGCGTACTGGTCGCCCCGCCGCGCGCGGCGCCTGCTGCGGCTTTGGGCGCGCGGGTACCAGGGGCCGTGGCTGGCGCTGTTGCTGGCGTTGCGCGCGCAGGTGGAACGCCAGTTAGCCGGGCCCGAGCAATGGATGCCGCTGGTGGATCGGGTGCGATCGCTGGCACCCGGGCTGGCCCGCCTGCCGCGCGAACAGGCGTTGCTGGCCGCGGCGATTGCCTGTTGTTTTGAAAACCCGGGCACGGCCCTGGAACTGCTGCGCGGCGTAGGCGAGGAACCCGCGCAGTCCGCCCGGCTGCTGGGCCGCGCGCGCGCATTGTATGTGAGGGCGCATTGCGCGTTTGTGGCCATTCAGTCCGCCGAGTGCCTGGACCTGCTGCAGCAGGCGCGTGAAGCCCTGCACCCGCGCGGGTACGCGCCCCTGCTGGCGCGGTGGGAGGGCGAAGTCGAGGCCATGCTGGTCAACGCCCACGGGGTAGCTACCTTTTTTGCGCGCGGCGTGGACGAGTCGCTGCAATCGCTGCGTGCGCTGCACCAGCGGCACGGATGCCTGCAGGACATTGTTTCGCGTGCGGTGGTTAACCAGTACCTGTTTCGCCTGCGGCTGCGGGAAATCGGGTCGCTGGATGCCGCCGACGTGGAGACCGTGCTGGCCGAAGCCCGGCCCGACAACCGGCGCGGGTACCTGATTGTGCTGTACCAGTTGTCGGAAAACGCCGCCTATCGCGGCGACACCGCCATTGTGCGGCAGCTGGGCGCCCGTATGCAGGCGCTGCAAGCTGTCGGTGTCAGCCCCATGGCATGGGCCGGCTGGGTGCGGCACAACGCGCTGCGGCTTGCGCTGGCGGGGGACTTTGCCGGCGCGCTGCGCTGGTGGCGGCAGGCCGGTGTGTGGCGCCTGCCCGAGCCCTGGCGATCGCGCATGAACCACCTGCGGCTGGGCGAGCGCGGCCTGCTGCGGCTGCTTGCCGGGAAGTTCGGTCCCGCGCGGCGCGACCTGCACCGTGCCACAGAAGCGCTGGTCGCGATGTCAGCCGGCGGCCGTGCCACAGGATTTCACAGCGTGTCCGTTGCGCTGGGCCTGCTGGAATCCATCCGCCCCACGGGCGAAGAACTGGAGGACCTGCAGACCATGGGCTCTCGCGGTTACCACCTGCCGCGGCTGGTGGCTTCGCTGGCCCAGTGCCATGAATCCGCAGACTGGCAGCCGCTGGCCGCCGTGGCTGAGGACGACCCGGCGCCGGTTCTCTGGCGCAGCATGGTGCTGGCCTGGGGGGCGATGCTGGCCTCGCGCCGCGCGGGCCGCCAGGCCGCGCAACTGGCCCAGGCGGCGCTTGCGCTTGTGCCCACCGATGCCCCGCTGCTGCGAACCTGGCTTGAGCGGCAGTTTCCACCAGCCGCGCGGCCGGCAGCACCCGCTGACCCGGGGCTGCTGGCGGCACTGGCCGCGATGACCGCAGATCCACTGCAGCCACCCACCGCAGCGCAACTCGCCCAGCTTGCCGTGGAGCAGCTTGCGTCATTGTGCCGGGCCGACGCCGGCTGCCTGATTGAAGAAGTCGGCGGCGGCATGACCGGTAACCCGGCGTTGCGAGAGACCTGTGAACAGGCGCTGGCCCAGGGCGAGAGCATTGACCCGCAGGCCTGCGCGGTTTCGCTGCGAAGCACGCGCGCCGCGCTGGCTGTTGCAGCCGGGCCCGAAGTGGTGGCAACACTGGCGGCGGTGGCAGCAAGACTGGATGAGTTGCTGGCGGTCTCGGCCGCGCGGATCGAGCGCGACCAGAACCGCCGCCGCTTGCGCGCACTGGCTGCGGCGGGCTGGATACTGGGGGAAAGCACGGGCTTCGGGCAGCGGCTTGGCGGCCTGGCGGCGTTGATCGCCGCCGAGGCCGGGGCCGATGCCGTGGAGCTGGCCTTGATGCGCCGGGGGCGTGCCGTGCTTGCCACAAGCCGTGTGGCCGAGCATCGCTGGGAATGGGCGCGCCGCGTGGACGACGTACTGGAGCTGCGCCTGCGGGCCGGCGGCGGAGCGCGTGATGTGCTCGAGCGCGCCGTGGATGCCGCGGCGCTTGCGCTGGCGGAGTCATTGCGCCGGGCGCCGGAGGCCCTGCGCGCGGAACTTGGGCGCGCCCAGGCTGGTGAAGTCGCCTTTGCTGCCGGCGAGCCGCTGGGCGGCAGCCCGGCTGCCCTGCGCCTGGCCGAGACAATCACGCGATTTGCGGATCTTGACCTTACGGTTGTGATCACTGGCCCGCCCGGCAGCGGCAAGGACCTTGCGGCCCGGGCGCTGCACCAGGCAGGTGCCCGCGCGCGCCTGCCACATGTGGTGGTGGACTGCGCCACGCTTCGCCCCGAAACGGCGGCCAGTGAACTGTTCGGCCACGTGCGCGGCGCGTTCACAGGCGCCGGGGCGGACCATGTGGGCCTGCTGCAGGCGGCCGGTCGCGGCACAGTGCAGCTGGACAACCCGGCGGAACTTCCCGGCGCGATCCAGGCGATGCTGTTGCGGGCGCTGCAGCAAAGGCGTTTTCTGCCCGTGGGCGGATTGTCGGAACGCGACCTGCATGCCCGCATCGTGGTGACCAGCGAGATTTCGCCCGACGAACTTGCCGCGCAGGGTCGCCTGCGGCCGGACCTCGCGCAGCGGCTGTCAGGACTTGGACTTCACCTGCCGCCACTTGCCGAGCGTGGCGAGGACGCGGTGTTCCTGGCGCGGCACTTCGCGCGCGAGACCGGCCGTGAACTGGGCCGCCCCGCGCGGCTGTCGCGGCCGGCCGAGGCCTGGGTGGCCGCGCAGGCCTGGCCCGGCAATGTGCGCGAATTGCGGTCGGCCGTGGCCCGCGCCGTGGTGATGTGCCAGGGCGGCCAGATCACGCCTGAGGACCTGCGCAGTGCCGATGCCGACCAGGCCGCATCGCTGCTGAGACTGCCGCCGGGCATGCCCGGTGTCGCGATGGCGGGGCGGCTGGTGCTGGCTGTGCTGCGTGAACTGGGCGATGCCGCGCCACAGGACCTGGTGCGGCGCCTGGGGCTGTCGCGCACAACGGTTTCCACCGCGCTGTCGGAGCTCGCCCGTCGCGGCCTTGCCCAAAGGCGTGGCCGCGGCCGCGCAACCCGGTACGCGCCGGCGGGCTAGAGCATTTTCACAGTTCGTTTGCAGGCTTCCGCTTGCGGCGGGCTTCGCATCTCTGCGTCGCGCTCCCTCGGCCCCTTGAAAACGCGGTGCGTTTTCGAGCCGTTGCGCTGCAACCCTCCAGCCACGCCTGCGTCCGCGCTCCTTGATCTGCTCGCCCGGCGCGGCGCGGACTCTCTGCAAACAAACAGCGAAAAAGCTTTAGTAGCTGTGTTCTTTGGCGGGGAACCCGCCGTCTTCGACATCGGCCTTGTATTGCCTGAGCGCCTTCAGGGCCTGCTCGTCGAAGTTCATGTAACGCTTGAGAAACTTGGGGCTGAAGTCCGGGCTGAACCCGAGCATGTCAAAGAACACCAGCACCTGCCCGTCAGTGTGCGGGCCGGCGCCAATGCCGATGGTAGGCACGTTGACGGCGGCGCTGACTTCTTTGGCAATCGCTGCGGGCACCATCTCCAGCACAATCGCAAATGCACCGGCCTTCTGCAGCAGCCGGGCCTCGTCGATGAGTTCTGATTTGTCCTTGTTCAGGCGCGGGCCGCTGGTCTGGTTGATGCTTTGAGGTGTGAAACCCAGGTGGCCCATGACCGGGATGCCGACTTCACCCATGCGTTCCACCAGCGGCAGAACCGACTTGCCGCCCTCCAGCTTCACGGCATTGGCACCAGCCTTGAGAAACGCAATTGCGTTGCTTACGCCCTGGTCGGTGCTGACCTGGTAGCTGCCAAACGGCATGTCGCCTACGACCAGGCAGTGTTGCGTGCAGCGAGCGACAATCTCGGTGTGGTAAAGCATGTGCTGCATTTCCACGCCCAGGGTGTCTGGCCTGCCCTGCACCGTGGTGCCAAGGCTGTCGCCGACCAGCGCGATATCGATTTCTGCGCGATCGACCAGCCGTGCCGAAAATGCGTCGTAGGCCGTGACCATGGACAGCTTGAAGCCGCCATCGACCTTGTTGTGGATGTCGCGGATGGTAAGGCGCTTTTGCATGGGGGCAGGATAGCAGCAGGAGCCCGAAGCGTTAGCGACGGGTCGAATCTGTAATGTCGTCCATGCAGCCGGACCCGTCGCTTACGCTCTGGGCTCCTGCTTCACGCATTGCTGAGGACTCTGCGGCGGATGCCGGTGTCGATGCTCTTGTCCGTGACCGGGTCAATGGCGCGGATCAGGTCGGCAATCAGGATGTCGAGAAAGCCGATCACCGCCGAGTTGAACAGCGGCGCGTCAAAGGCAACGCCGAATTCCTCGCTCATGGCCTTCAGCACCCGCGAGCACTGCTGGTTGGAGCGCTTCAAGTGGCGCTTGAGCAGCGTGTCCAGGGTCAACTGGATCTTGATACGGTCGGGCATGTCCAGCGCGGTGGCCACCACGTCGCGCACCTTCGGAAAGTAGATGTCGAATTTGCTCTGGCGCGCAAAGCGCACACTGCCCACCGGCGCGCCTCGCGCAGGCCCATCGGCACCGCAATGCCCGCACTGCTGCGCGCCCACGGTCGGGAACAGCGAATGGCACTTCGTGCAGGTCGGGTGCACCCGCACCATGGCCTCTACGCCGTCGTGTGTCGGGGCCAGCTTCACGCAGTGGCGAAGGCTGCGGGCCGCAGAATCCAGTTGGCCAAGTTCAACCTGCGCCCGCGTGCGCCGCAGCCACAGTTCAATGTTTACGGGGTCGCGCTTGAGGCCGCTGGCGGTGGCCTTCAGCGCGCCTTCATGGTTGCCCAGCGCGCGCAGGTAATCCGCCAGCTGGATCCACGCATCTGATCGATCCGGGGCGGCCACAGCAACTGCGCCCAGCCGCGACGAAACGCGTTGCCTCCGCGCCAGAACTTCATCTTTGTTGCCGGCCTGGTTTTCCCAGGCGCGGCGCGCGACCTCAAGCTCGAAGGTCACAGGATCCAGTTCGCGGGCCTGGTTCAGGGTTTGTTCAGCCCGTGAAGCATCACCAACCATGGCGGCCTTGCCGCTTTGGTCTACCAGTTGCGCGATGGTGTCTTCGTGGCGTGTGTTCAAGGCAATCTGACGTTGTGTAACCGGAATGGCATGAATTTACCTCAATGCACAGCGAAAGGACAACAGGGCGTCGGGAACTGAAAAGGCCGGGGGCCAGGGAAACGCCACTTGCTTTGCAGAACACCGACCTGCCAGCCCGCTTTACAGCTCGAGTTCCGATTCACCTTTCATGCGTGCTTCCAGGGCCGCGCGCTCGCGCTTTCCGGTGTCTTCCACTTCGCTGTCAGCGGCCTCGCCAACACGGCGCGCGTCGTCACGCGAACAAAACAGGATGCGGCCGTCGGCCAGCACGATTTCGACCCCGGCCGGCCGTGTACGAACCTGCTTGATCTCCAGCGGCTCGACTTTGGATTCATTCTTGACGCTGGTGGCGTTCTGGCGGGCGACCTTCTTGCGGCGTTCCTCGGCCCTGGTGCGTCCGCCCTCAATGTAAGGGGCGAAACGATCCATGAAGCCATCAAACTCGCGCATCACTTCTTCGTATGCGGCTTCGTCCAGGGTTTCGCCGCGTTCGCCGATGTAATCGCCAAACACGTTGCTCATGGTGTTGATCGCGCTGCCGATGCGCTTGTCCAGCGGGTTGTTCTTCTGGCCCAGCCATGGCGCGCTGCCGGTGCTTTCGGCCTGGGTCTTCAGGCCGTAGGTCGTGATCACGGCGCGTTCGTAGTTGTCGGTGAAGCCCGCCAGCGCCTGGCTGGCCAGGCTGGTGCTTTCCAGCATGCGCACGGCGTTCAATGTCAGGCCGACCAGCAGGTTGCCACAGCGGATGGAAGTGATGCGTTTTTCGGCGTTGCCGTGCACCTGCTGCAACACGCGCTCGACCAGGTCGGCGGCAAGTTCTGCCGCGCGAACGCCGCACAGCACGGGGCGCGAGGTAAACTGCCCCACGACGACCGCCACATACAGCGCGTGGGCGATGTCGACCATGTACTCCTGGACGACTTCTTTCTCCATGCGCTGGAGAGATTCGGGCACCAGGCCGCGCACGCGCGGCATCAGCTTTTCGTCGAACTCGGCAATGTTCAGGCCTTCGTCGCGCTTGAGTGCGAAGCGGATGATGAAGGGAATCAGTTCTTCAATGGTTGTCGGCTGCTTCTTGGCAGGCGGCGGCGCATCGACGACTGCACCTGCGACGGCGCCCGGTGAAGTAGACGGGTTGCGTGGCGCCCGCACCGCGGGCTGGCTGGGTTTGCGTTCGGCGGGCTGCTCGGGCTGGCTGGTGCGGCGCGTGGGTGGCGCGGCGCTGGGGCGCGATCCCGTCTGCGGCGGGCCGGCGCCTGGCAGGGGCTTGCGACCTTGCGGAAGGGCCGGGCGCTGCTTGGCCTGTTCAATGAAATTGGGCGGGCGTTGCGCGGCGCGACCCTGTGCCAGAAAGTTCGGTGGCTGCGGTGCATCGGGTGCCGCCGGCGGCGGCACGCGCTTGCCCGGCAACGGCGCGCGCGCCTGGGCCGGGTTCACGGGCACCGAGCCGCGCTTGGGCGGCTGGAACTTGGGGTTGCGGTTTTCAGGCGCCGACATGCGTTACCCCGGGTCGTAGGCCAGTGTCGCAACTGTCACCGCTTCGGCAATGCCTTTCACCTCAATCTGTGCCTTGGTGCGGAACTTGATCGGGATGGCAATGCGCGCGGGGTTCTGCTTTGCGTACTTGCTGATTTCCTGCACGGTGCCAAGGCTGGCCAGCACTTCGTTACCAGCGGCGAAGCTGCACAACCGCGCCGAAAGATTCACATGGTGGCCAAGCGTCGTGTACTGGTTGGCCTTCTGGCCGCCGAACATGCCCAGCAGCATGTCGCCGCTGTTGATGCCCACGCCCAGCGTCAGGATTTCGGGGTGCTTGTCCAGCAGCGGCTGCGGCAGCAGGCCGTTCTGGATCCACAGCCGGCGGGTGCGCTGCATGCTCTGCTGCAGGTCCACGGCAAACTTCACCGCGTTGTAGGCGTGGCCTTCGCTGGGCAGCGGCGCGCCGAACAGCGCCATCACCTGGTCGCCCACGAATTTGTCCAGCGTGGCGTCGTTGGCCTCAATGGCCCGCATGCAGACATCCACAAACTCGTTGAACACCTGCTGCACAACCGGCGCGTCCACCGCCTCGCAGAAGGTGGTGAAACTGCGCAGGTCGGCAAACAGCACGCTCATGGTGCGCTTGTGGCTCAGAAACGGGTCTTCACTGGAATCCAGCAGCCGTTCCACGATGCGCGGGCTTACCAGGCGTTCAAAGAACTGGCGCGTGGTGCGCAGCCGCGATATGTCTTCCACCGTGACGGTGCCCTGGCCCTCGGCCCAGACGGCCTTGAACTGGTAGAACTGCGGGCGTCCTGTAATCACGTCCGGGCGCTCGGCCTCAAAAATTTCCTCGCCGCGGCTTTCGTGGGCATCCTGCAGCAGTGTGCGAAACACGCCGGGCGCCCAATCCAGGTTATCGAACTCGCTCAGTGGCGGCTTCTGGTTGACGATGTCCTTGTTCACGCCCAGGAATTCTGCCATGCGTGAGTTGATGCGTATCACGCGCCAGCGTTCGTCTACAATAAGATAGCTGACACTCAGGCCGGCAATCGTCGCCTGGGCCTGGGGCACCCGGGTGTGGCCGAAACTCGTAAGGTTGCCCAGCGTCATGCTGCCCTGCATCTGGCCGCCTGTAAGCAGCATGAGTTTGCGGCGTAATTGCTCGTTCTCGGCCTGCAAGAGGTCGAGTTTTTCCTGCAACGCCTTGGCGTCTGACTTCCCGAGCATGAGGTTTGGTTAAGCCCGCGTGAGCAGCACCATGTTGACTTGTGTCAGCAACGTGCGCCAGCCGTTGGATACGCGGTTCAGGGCACCGGGCATGGACCCCGTGCTGGGTCAGGCCTGGCCATGCGCCAGGCCCGATGCCCTAAACACGTCATTGCGCCCTTCTGCCCCTTCGCGTTTGGCGCCGGGCTGCTATATTCGCATTCGTTGCGTTCTTGAGGACACGCCGACCACATGAGTTTTAAACGCCGTCCGCCCCCCGGGGGCGAAGCCCCTGTTCGCGGGGGTTCTTCCGAACACCGCATCAATCGACGCATCCGCGTCCCGCGCGTTCAGATTATCGACCATGAAGGTGCCAACCGTGGCGAAATGGACACGGATGCCGCCCTGCGTCTGGCCGAAGAAAACGGCCTGGACCTGGTCGAGATTGTGCCCAATGCGCGCCCGCCGGTGTGCAAGATCATGAACTATGGGCAGTACAAGTATAAGCAGAAGAAGAACGCCAAGAACAGCAAGGGCCACCAGGCCAAGATCAAGGGTGTGCGCCTGCACCCGAATACGGCCGACCACGACGTGAACGTGTGGCTCAAGCGCAGCAAGGACTTTCTTGAGCGCGGCGACAAAGTGCTGATTGCGGTCTGGTTCAAGGGCCGTGAAATCGCCCACAAGGAACGCGGTACGGAGATCCTGCAGAAGTTCGTCGATGAACTGAAGGACCTGTGCAAGATCGAGCAGAACATGCGCATGGAAGGCAAGCGCATGATCCTGCTGCTGGCGCCGCTGACCCAGGAAGAAAAGAACGCCAAAAAGCGCGAGGCCGCAGCCCAGGCCAAAGGCCCAACGGTCAACAAGCCACCTGCCCCGCCCGCTGCACCCGCAGGCGCAACCCCGGCCGCAGGAACCGCCCCGGCGCCTTCCACGGCGCCACAAACCGCGGCGGCCGGCCAGACAGCCCCGACAGCGAAGTAACGAAAACGACCAAGCAACCCGGGCCCGCAAGGGCCCGGGTAGTGTTTGGCGGCCGTTTGGTCGGAAGGCCTGCACCACTCGGTGGCGAGTTCCAACCAGACCAGCCCTGACTGCACGCTCAAGTGTGTGTACAATGCTGGTGTTTGACAGGATCAGAGAGCAAAGCATGCAGAGCTGGAAAATCTTCTTCATAGTCTTCGAACGCGACGGCAACTTTGAGGCCGAAGGCGTGAATGCTGCCGTGGCAGGTGTTGGTGCTACCCCAATTGAAGCGGTTGGGTCACTGCACAGAATGGCGCAGTCCATGGCCGTACTGGCGTCTGAACACAAAGCCAAGCTTACTGCAGATCCAGCCACCGAGGACAAGGCCCTGTTTGACCGACTTCTCGCGGGCAAAGTGCCGCACAAAGAACTGCTAAAACTTGGCATCGCTGCTTACGGCGGGTTTGACCTGCAACTCCAGAGGCTCAAGCGCAACCGCCCGACAGAGCTTGGGTCGGGCAAGCTTGAACTTGAACTCGTAGGCGGGCAAGCCTGATTGTCCTTACCAATCTACAAGTACCGGCAGTGGGCGAAGATCTTCCGCAAGGGTGGGGCCGTGTACCTTGGCCAGGACAGCGCAACCACCGAAATTGGGTTTACACCCCCAAGGGTGATGACAAGCCGCTGACGGCCGGCATCGCGGCCCACAGCGAAGGTTCAGACGTGCTGCCGGTGTGTATCAACCAGGCGCGCAAGTTCTGGAAACTGCGGTCCAGCGACGGAGTGTCCGACCATGACTTCCTCAACGGCAACTGGTCCTGATGCCCCGCCCTTGCGGCGGGGTTCTGTTTGGCTATAACTCCCGCCCCGCGTTGGCCGGTTTCAAGCCGGCTTGGCCGCCCGGACCAGCGCGCACGGAGACATGCCATGCCAAAGATGAAGACCCATAAGGGCGCTGCCAAGCGCTTCAAGGTCACCAAAAAGGGCAAGATCAAGCATTACAACGCCGGCCACAGCCACTTGATGTCCACCAAGTCGGCCAAGCGCAAGCGCAAGAAGCGCCACGCCACGGTGCTGTCGTCGTCCATGTCGGGCAACATCGGCCTGCTGATCGGTGTGCGCACCAAGCCACCCGCGCCTACCCCCAGTCAGGCGCAGATCCGCGCCGCCGAGGAAGCCGCCAAGAAGGCCGAACAGGGCAAGTAAACCCGCAGTCTCACCGGACCCAAGACGGCATGTGCCGCCCGGCCTGAGGCTCAAGGAGAAGATGGTATGACCCACGCTGTCACACGTGTTCCGCGCCACCGGCGCAAGAAAAAGTTCCGAAAGCAGGCCAAGGGTTACTGGGGCCGGCGCCAGAATTACCGCCAGGCCCGCGGTGCTGTCGAACGCGGCTGGCGTTACGCATGGTTCCATCGCCGCAAGAAGAAGCGCGAATACCGCCGCCTGTGGGTGACGCGCCTCAGCGCGGCCGCCCGCGCCAACGGCATCACCTACAGCGCGCTGATCCACCAGCTGGGCAAGGCCAAGATTGACCTGAACCGCAAGAGCCTCAGCGAACTCGCCATCCGCGACCCGCAGGCCTTCACCAGGGTCATCGAACTGGCCAAAGCCGCCAAGTAGCCATCACCAGAAACCCAAAGCCCCGGCCCATGGCCGGGGCTTTGGGTTTCTGGTGCCTGAGCAAATGGCCTCCGACCTGGTTGCAGCATCACATTTTCTCAGGTAAGCGTTGCGTTGTAAAAAAAAGAGTACGATCACCCAGAGCCGAAGTTCAATCAACCGGCTCTCTCGCTCGATAGAAACACTTGGAGGCTCAAAATGGCACTTAGCTTGGAACCACGGCTCTTGGCTTTCGTTACCTCTTGTGGAGCGTTCTTAGTGTGCCTGGGAGGCACGGTCTTGGCGCTGCCGAATTCCATCCTAAGCAAAACCACGCCAATAGCGCAGTCGGGCCCTGCATCAGAGTCGTGGCCATCACCTGCTACGGGCAGCTTGGTGGGTTCAAGCGACGACACGTATGTGCTCGGAGCAGGCCTTCTGTCGGACGCCGGCAGCCCGACATACAACAACTGGATAACGACCTATGCCGACACAGCGTACTCCGGTCAAACAACGGATGTCGATGAGGGCGCTTGGGAACTGTTTGTGGGTTATCCAGGGAACATCAAAGCCAAAACATACTATACCCCCACGGGTCTGTTTCCAGTGATGGAGAACTTCAGGGCGGAAACCACCTTGATGCTTGAGGTGAGGGGCGACTTCAACGGGGGCGGTGAGTTTCAGGTTGTGGTGGACAGCTACACTACCGAAGGAACGACAATTTATGATGCAGACGGAGGCGGCACCCCACCAGCTAGTTACGTCAACGGAGGCATTTCCAACGTTCTTCGGGCGACTTCGGGCGTGAAGGTGAACGAGGCTGACGTTGGACCGGCCTTTGGTACGGCCTTTGTCGAGAAGAACGACATTCAGTTCAATCTCTACTGTCGCGGCAAGCAGTACATGCGCTGCGAGTCGGAAGAGGACGTCAGCCTTTACACTACCATTGCCGCAGATGGCTTTGTGGACTTGGACGGTGACACTGAGTTGGAAGAGGGCGAAGAAGCCACCGGATTCCGCGGATGGTTGAGAAGCTATCATAAGGATGGAGAAAATTTTGTTCTGCTACAAACGCACCCCATCGGATAGCTCGTTGCCACAAACGGTGGATGCTAAAGGCAGGCCACTGCGACGTTTGTTGCTGGCGTTGGTGTTTGTGCTCTGTGGGCTTGCCGGGTCGCTGACGGCCTACCTTTGGTTCGGGCCTGATACCAGTTTGACAGCGCCACTGATTCACCGTGCCGAGTTCTCCACCCATCGCGATGATTCGCCATCGGTTGCGACGAGCACCACATCGGAGGAGTTAAATGCGTTCGGCGAGCCTGTCCGGCCTCCTGCAACTTTCGAGGCAAGTCTGGTGGGCGAAAGTTCCCGCGTTGACTCTGAAGAACCGGTAACGTTGAACGTTTTATGTGTGGACCCGATCGGCGCGCCGGTACCCGACGTGTCGATTTTCGTGCGCATTTCACCGCCACAACGCCGGGGTCAAACTGGATCGTTGTTGAGCCAGAGCACTCGGGCGGCCGATCATGTCGGGTCGCTTGCGCTGACATCCGCGTCCGGCAACTTGGCACGCCTTACGGTTGAGGAGCCGAGCTGGTTCGCGAATGACTTGGTGTTCGAGTTTCGCGACAGCACCGTGGTCAAACTTGTACTGTATCCGGCAAAGTCGCTTCGGGTGTTCGCGCAGTACGATGACGGAGAACCGGTGACCTACATGGGCTCGTTCTTCCGGGCCGGATCTCCCGGAGTTAAAGAACGCGACAACTGGGATTTCGCCCTTTCGTCCGAGGGTCGAGCCTTGGTTCCTCGAGTCGCGGTTGACCAGCCGCTCAGTTGCAAGATTTTCGGCTGGAAGCGTGCGGGTTATGACAACGAAACGGTTGTGTTCTCTCCGAATGAACTGACCGCTGGCAGGGAGCTCCGAGTCATTGTTTCGCGCGATACAAGACCGCTGGGAGCGATTCGGTTCGAGTTCATTGATGGCGCCCCGGGCTTTGCGGGTTCCGTTCGATTGGAGGGGCCGTTCTACACGACGTCAGTGAACTTCGGAGGCCGTTCATCGTCAGTGGATGCAAGCAGGCTGTCACCGGGAACGGGTTTTCGCGCCACGATCATGGGTCCTAAGGCATGGCGGTCCGGGCCGATTGAGGTCGTCGCCTTTGAGGTCACCGTTGTAAAGGTGCAGTTTCAGCAGGGCGCAACGGTGACTGCCCGACTTCTCGACACCCAAGGGAAGCCCATTGAGCACGGCGTGTTGCGCGTTTCCGACGGTGACTACCTTCAGTACTTAACTGCCAGGCGTCCCGAGCGACCACGTTTTCTCAAAACGGCTGAAGACGGCGTTGTGACGCTGAGCGGAATTCCGCCGGGCGAGATACAGTTGGAAGCGGAAGCTTGGGGCAAGGTTCCGGTAGTCAAGACGCTTTCGCTTCAGCCAGCATCCAACGTTGACCTTGGCGACCTAGTTCTTTTGGACGGCTCGGGAGAAGTCAATGTCCACGTTACGGGCATGCGTGAAGGACATAAGTACTCGGCCTATGTGGGCCAACCTAAGAATGGTGGAAACATTTATCCGTTCGTGCCGGTGGTCGATGGCAAGTGCGTGATCCGTGGATTGCCTTTGCGTTCCTACTACATAGGTGTCACGTTCACAAAGGGTGGTCGGGTTGTGGCGCAGCGAATCGAGCTGTCTGAAAGTCGGACGTCGATTGACGTTTATTTGGACGTAAGCGACATTGATCCATAGGCATCCGATGCAAAGACCCAAAGCCCCGGCCCATGGCCGGGGCTTTTGATTGGTGCCTGCCCGCTGTGGCGGCCTATGATGCGGCCAACTTCGCGAGGTTCCAATGCGCTCGACACTGACAACCCTGGCTGTTGGTTTCATCCTTGGCGCGACGTTGGGCTTTGCCGGCCTGTGGACGCAGGTGATTCAGCCCGCCAAGGCCCAGATTGAGCAGCTTGAGGCCGAACACGGCGTCATGCAAAGCGCCATTGATTCGGCATCAGAAGTGCTGGCCAAGGCCGCGCAGGAGCTTCGCGCCGAGGCCGCGCAGCAGGCAGGCGTTACCGCGGCCGGTATTCTTCCGGGCCCGACACCGCAGCCGGTGCAGCCGACCCAGCCCGGCCCGACCCAGCCGGCGTCCGGATGGCGCGCGCCTGTGCGCAACGAAGAAGTGGCCAAGGAACTTGAAACCACGGCCACCCAATTGAAGCAGTGGCGGACCACCCGGCGCTAGCCCCGTCGGTGTGCAGCCGCGCGCCGGTTGCTATCATCCCGCACTGGCCCCGTTTCTACCCCGACAGGCCGAGACTTGCCCGAAACGCCCGATACGCAAACTGCACCCGCTTCGCGCCCGTGGCATACCTGGGCGTTTGTCGCGTTGATCTGCGTGGCCTCGTTTGCTGTTTACCAGCACGGGCTTTCGGGCCAGTTCACGAACTGGGACGACAACTGGCTGATCAGCGAAAACCGGCACATCCGCGGGCTGAGCTGGCAGAACATCCAGATGTTCTTCAACCCGATGGCACCGCGCGAAGAACTGGGCAACGAATACCTGCCCGTGCGCGATTTGAGTTACGCCGTCAACTACGCGCTGGATGGATTGAACCCGCGGGGCTACCACGCCACAAACCTGCTGCTGCATGTGTTCAACTCGTTGCTGGTGATGCTGCTGGCCATGCGCCTGACCGGGCGAAGGCTGGTTGGGGGGCTGGCCGGGCTGGTGTTTGCCGTGCACCCGGTGCACGTTGAGGCCGTGAGCTGGCTGAGCTCGCGCAAGGATCTGCTGGCGGCTTTCTTTCTGCTGCTGTCCACCCACCTGTACCTGGCGGCGCGGCGCCCGCGTTTTGGGTTGATGCCAAGCCAGAGTTTTGTCCAGCGTGTGCGGCACAACACCCGCCTGAGTTACGGCCTGGCGCTGTTGTCTTTTGTGCTGGCGCTTTTGTCCAAGATGCCCGCGGTGGTGCTGCCGGCGTTGCTGGTGCTGATCGAGCTGTTTTTCATTGGCGTACGGCGCGGAGCCCCAGGGGTCAGCCCGGGCCCGGTCCATGAAACGCCGCACGCCGCAGACCAGCCCCGCGCTGACGTGCGAGGCTCACTGCGCCTGCTTGTCCCCACCCTGCCGTTCTGGGGCGTGGCTTTACTGTTCACCGCGCTGGCCATGAAGATCGGTACCGGCCTGATGCGCGAACCCTATGGCACCGGGCGCTTGCAAAGCACCCTGACCGCGATTTCGGCCATCACGCGGGATTTCCAGGCCATGTTCCTGGGCTGGCCGATGCAGGCTGCGGTGGACATGCCCGTACAGACGGGGCTGTCGTTGCCGGTGGTGATCGGCCTGCTGTTGTTGGTTGGTGTGCTGGCGCTGGGGTTCCTGGGCTGGCGCGCCAGTCGCGCAGGCCGGGAATCGCGCGGCGCGTTGCTGCTTGGCGTTTGCGGCCTGGGCGCGCTGTGGTTCCTTGTTTCGCTGGCGCCGGTCAGCAACTTCGCGGTGCAGATCGGCACCGTGTTCGCCGAACGATACCTGTACATTCCCAGCATCGGCGTGGCCGTGGCACTGGGTGCCTGCGCGGGCCTGCTGGCCGAGAAGCTCAAGGGCCCTGTCCGCTTTGTCCCGTTGGCGGCGCTGCTGATTGCCTGCGCTTTGTGGGGCTGGGCGACCATCCAGGCCGTGAAGCCCTGGCGGGACAGCAGCAGCCTGTGGGCGCGGACGCTGGAACTTGACCCTGAAAATCACACCGCCTGGTTCAATGCCGGCCGCGAAAAGCAGGAACTTGCATTGAACGAGTCCGACGACGCGCGTCGAAAAGCCCTGTTCGATGGCGCGCTGCGGGATTACGAGCAGGCCCTGGCCTTCCCCGCACGCACCTACCGTTACGACCAGGCGCGCGTGTTGATTGCCATGGCCAGCGTCTGGCTGCAACGCGACAATCCCGGCGACGCAACGAAGTGCCTGGTGATGGCCCGCGATGCCATTGAGCAGCCTTGGCGCTCGCGTGTCATCCCGGCTCATGCCGACCGGGTTGCCGATATTGAGGCCATCCTGGCGAACTACTTCGGCCTGGCCTACAGCGCGCAGGGCCAGCACGACAAAGCCGTGGCAGCATTCGAGGAAGCCGTCAGCAAGTCCTCGCGCTATGTTTCGGCGCGCATCAACCTGGCGGCGGAGCTCGGCCGCGCGGCGCTGGCCCAGTCCCCGGTCAACAACGACATGCTCAATCGCGCCTGGCGCGAACTGGCGGAATACGAACGCGCCCGGGGCCGCGACGAGGCGAGCATCGAACAGCGCGCCCGGCTTCGCTATGCCGAGTTCAGCCGCCGCCTGGAGCTTTCCGGCAAGGGTGGCGACAAGACCGTGCCCGCTGACCTGGCACCGCTGCTGGACGAATCCCGCGCCCTTTACGCCGAACTGGTCAGCCTGCGGCGTAAGGGGGCGATGTCGCGTCGCGCCAAGGCCCGTCTGCTGGTTGAGGCCGCCGAAGTCAGCGCGCGCGGGCGTGCCGGTGACGAAGCCGCCGAACGCCTGTTCCGCGAAGCGCTGACACTGGACCCGGATTACGTCGGCCTGCGCACGCTGCTGGCGTATCTGTTGTTCGAGCGCGGCGGCAAGGCATCACTGGAGGCCACCGAGCTGCTGGGCGAAGAACTCAAGCGTACCCCGCAGCACAAACCCGCGTTGCAGCTCAAGGCCGCTGGCCTGCGTCAGGCCGCGGTGGACGGCGCGGCGAAACTGCGCGCCAAGTGGTTGCCCGCCTATCGTGAAGTGCGCAGCGACCCCGACCCGACGTGGGAGGGCCTGATCACGGCCTTCTTCATGGGCAAACCGACCGCGCGCGGCGGCGACGCCTTTGCCACCGACCTGCTGACCATCGTTGCGTTGATGCGTGAAGCCGTCGATCTTGACCCGGCCAACGAGGAAGGGCAGGGGATTGTAGAGGGCACCGGACTGCGCATCGCCATCGGCATGTGGACCACGCGCATTCCCAACCTGCGCGGCAACGCCGAATCGCTGCTGCGTACCGCGTTCAATGCAAAGCCGGAGGACGGGCCGGTGGCGGCCGTGCTGACGGAGTTTTACCTGCGGCTGGCCGAGGAAGTGATTAACCCGCCCAAGCCGCCAGAGACAGAAGAACAGCACAAGGAACTGCGCGAGGGCCTGAACGAGCTGCTGCAGAACATGCTGACGTTGAGTGAAAAGGCGCGGCGCATGTTGTCGGGCAAGCTGCACAAGGTGGGGCTGGACATTGAGACCGGCAAGATGGCGGTGCGCAACGCCGACGGCGAGATCACCAGGCTGTCGGAGATGACCCGGCGCATGATCGCGGCCGAGTTCATGCGCGCCAGCGTGCTGCTGCAACCCGACAAAATCGAGGCGCTGGACTGGCTGAAGCACTTCCACCAGGACGAAGGAAACCTGATAGAAGCCGTGCGCGTGTTTGAGCAACTGGTTGACGCACTCAAGGACCGGCCGCAGTTGCTGCACGGCGTCAACCTCTCGCTTGCGCAATTGCAGGCCGACCTGGGCCAGCAGATGCTGCGCGCCTTCAATGCCAAGCTGAAGCTTGGCCAGGACACCGAAGCCGCCACCATGCGCGACAAGGCCGTGCGCGCCTACCTGGACTGCCTGAAGACCACCGGCGCGTTGCTGGATTCTGCCCAAGACCCCGACAAAGTGGCCTTTCCCGTGCGCCTGCGCGGGCTGGCGGCCCAGCGCCTTGCCTACCTGGTGACGCGCGAAGCCGAGAAGTACTACACCATCGCGCTGGATGCCTACGCGCGGCTGCCGCTGGATTTTCAGCTGGAGATCGCCGAGGTCCGCCGCAAGCGCACCTGGTTCATCCGCGACCCGTACCGCAAGCTTGCCGAGTTGCGGGAGACTCTGCGCCAGGCGCCGTCGGACAGCGACACCAGCGGACTGCAGGACGACATCCGGGACCTGGAGCGCCGCATCGCGCGCGACGAGGCCAACAACCTGCGCCTGCAGGGCAAGCTTGCCGATGCCATGGCGCGGCTGGAAGAACCCATGAAGTCGCCCACGCCGATTCTGTATGGTACGCGCGGCGACATCCACGCCGACATGGCCCGCGCGGCCGCCGGCGACACGCGCGACGCGCTGATGCGCAAGGCCGCCGAGGACTACGCGCGCGCGACCCTGGAGCCCGAGGCGCTGCTGAAGGCTGCGCGCCTGTACTGGGAAGACGAAGCCCTGATGTTCGTTGAGAACCGCATTGCCAAGGCGCGCATGGCGCTGGTGCGGGCCCAGACAATGCTGGAAGATTCGCTGGAAACGCAGGAACCCGGCGACCCGTCGCGAGAGCGCCTGCAGGCCCAGGCCGCGCAGGCAGCGTCGCTGCTGGCCGAAATGGACAAGCTTGGCGCGGGCAACCTGGCGGCCGCGCGCAGGCTGCACGCCGATGGCAAGAACGAGGCCGCGCTTGGTCACGCGGAAGACGCGGTGCAGATGCTGGGCGACCATGCATCGGCCTATCATCTTCTGGGGCTGATCCAGCGCGACATCGGCCGCGCGCGCCGTGCCGCCGCGCAGGGAGACGCAACGGCGTGGCTGGAAACCGGCCGAGATTCGCTGACTACGGCGCTGAAGATGGAAGTGCCGCTGGCCAGCCGGCGTGTGGAGATGATGCTGGACCTTGCCGAGATTCAGGGCGTGGACCTTGCCAACCGGGATTCGGCGCGGTCCTGGATTGCACGCGCGCGCGAAGTGCTGCGCATGTCGCCTGACGAGATAAGGGCGGAATTGCAGAAGGCATGGCAGCCGCGGATCGAGTCGCTGGAAAGACAACTGGGCCTGCGCTGATCTGGACTTGACACGTCAAGGCAGGAAACAGGCGTGTAGGCACCGCGATGGGCGGCTCAGATTATCGGCCCTTGACGCTGCTTCGTGCCAATCGTCGCAGGAAAGCCGCGCGGCTGCAAAGGTGCTTGGTGAATAGGGTCTTGGGCTGGCTGGGCGGACCCGGCATGGCAGGCGGGGCGGCGCAATGACCTGCCCGCGGAAGCGTAAACGAAGCGGGTCTGCCGGTAGCGACGCGGGATGGCTCTGTCAAGCACAATCCCGGCGGCGATGCGCGGAAACCGTTGATTTGAAGCGGGTTTGGGCGCGAGATTTTTTCAACAATTGGTTCTGAGGTGCTTGACCCCCGGGTGACCTGTGGCTATGTTCCCGCGTACTCAAGCCGTTGGGGCTTGGATTGAACGGGTTTCAGGGTGGGTCCCCGCAGAGGCTGATTATCAAGCGCGACGGGTGATCCAGTGCTGAATCCTGATTCAAAAAAGTTGTCGACGGACTAGATGTTGTGGGGTTCGTCGGAAATGAGAATAAAGTCATTCGGGACTGGCCCGGGTGACAATCGTCTTAGGAATCCCCTCAGGGGAATGGAGCAAAGATGAACAAGGCACAGCTCGTTGACCTCGTCCTCAAGAACAAGAACGCCGGTTTCGAAAGCAAGGCCGCCGCTGAGCGCGCCTTCGACGCCGTTGTCGACGCCATCAAGGACGGCGTTCAGAAGGACAAGAAGGTCCAGGTCATCGGCTTTGGCACCTTCTCGGTTCGTGAACGCGGCGCCCGCAACGGCCGCAACCCCCAGACCGGCGCGGCCATGAAGATCAAGGCCTACAAGACCGTCGGCTTCAAGGTTGGCAAGGAATTCAAGGACGCCATCAACGGCAAGAAGCGCTAGTTTCGGCCACAGCAAGCAACGGGTCGCGCATCAGCGCGGCCCGTTGTGTTTTTTTGGTGGTGGGGCATGGAGGTTTGGGCAAAGGGCATTGCGACTGCGCGCAGTGATGTTCAGCCGCACCAGAGACCGCGCTGGCCCCCCAACATCCAATGCCCAATGCCCAATGCCCAATGCCCTATCACCTAAACTCCCGCCTTCCTAAACTCCGTCCCTCTCACACTTTCCGAAAACTGCCTTCAGCGCACTACGTTATCTGACCGATACCACTGCCACGGCGACAGGTTGTTGCCGGGTATGCATGGGGCGGTCATGCCTTCTACAGAAGACGCTTCCTGGCGGGCCACGTACTTCCTGGGTGTGGCGCTGTTGCTGCCGATCGGCACGATCGTGCTGGTCTGCTACTACTTCACCCGCATGAACCCGTTTGATGCGGGAGCCAACCACTGGGCGTTTTCGGTCATTGCCATCTCGGGCGGGCTTTCCGCCGTGATGGCGGCGCTGCTAGCGCTGTTTGCCAGTGTCACGTACCGCGCGCGCGTCCGGTTTGAAAACGAGTACCGCAACCTGCAGCGTTACCTGAATGAAGACGTCGCCAAAGAACGCACTCGCATGGTGCGCAACCTGGACGTGTTCTCGGCCGCCCAGCAGGTTTCCATGGCCATCAAGCAGGAAGTGAACAGCGAGCGCATCCTGTCTGTGGTGATGGAGCAACTGGAACACTTTGCCAAGTCCGACAGTGTTGCCGTGTTCACCATTGATGAAGCAGGCACGCCCGTACCCCGCGCCGAGCGCCGCCGCGGGCACGACCGCTTTCCACCCGCACTTACGCTGGAATCGCTGGATTGCTCCCTGGTTGCAGAGGCCGCACGCTGCAGCCGCCCTCAGCGCAGCCTGAACGAGGCAACCGGCGAGTTCGTGCTGGCCGTCTACTTCAGCACGCCGGAAGGCCTGCGTGGCGTCGTGCGCATCTGCCGCAACGTCGCCGACGAACAGGATTTCAACGATGAAATGCCGGCCTTTGAACAGGCCGTGAACCAGCTGGTGCGCATGGCCAGCCTGGGCCTGAAGACCGCCAACATGTGGGACCGCGCGATCAAGGACGAAAAAACCGGCCTGTACAACGCCAACCACTATGCTGACCAGATCCGCAAGCAGGTGGCAGTGGCGCGTCGCACCGGCATGCCGCTGTCACTGATCATGATGGACATCGACAAGTTCAAGCACATCAATGACACCTACGGCCACCTGGCAGGCGACCGCGTGCTGGCCCAGGTTGCGACAATCCTGATGCGCGAGGCCCGCGACAGCGATACGCCATTTCGTTACGGCGGTGAAGAGCTGTGCATCATCTGCACCGGCAGCACCGGCGAAGACGCGCTGCAGGCCGCCGAGCGCATGCGGCAGGTGATTGCCTGTACCGAGTTTCACGACGATCGCGGCAGGTTGCTGCCGATCAGTGCCAGCTTCGGCGTGGCCGAGTACGACGAATCGGCCATGGCCGGCGACAAAGACCTGAAGGAAGCCTGCGACCAGGCCCTGTACCAGGGCAAGGAGAACGGCCGCAACGTGGTGGTGCTGGCTGAAGGCCGCGAGAAGTTCCGCATCATGGAGCGTTCGGGCGACCTGAGCCTCGAGGTGAAACGCCGCATGGGGCTCGCCGGCGACAACTCGCCGCTGGATGGCGACGCCGACCCCAAGCCCCTGCACGACGCCAAGGCCGCCAGTGCCCGCGCCCAGCTGGGCGAAAGCATCGACGCGCTGGCCACCGGGCTGGTCGAGATTGTGGGAACCGACAACGAGCGCGCCCGCGTGGTGGACTGCGTGGTGCGCGAGGCCGCAGAGTTTCTCACCCGCAACCTTTCGGCGCGGCTGGGCGGGTCGGCGCCTGACACCAAGGCTGCGGATTCCCTGCAACGCCTGCACACCAACGCCTCAGGGCGATTGGGCGAAGCCGCGACCAAACCCAAGCGGCGTCCACGCAAGAAGGCCGAGGAAGCGACGCCGCCAGCGGTGACCCCGGCTGCGATTGAAACGCCAGCGCCCCTCGAATCCGCCAAGGCCAAACGCAAACGCGCGCCACGCAAGCCCAAGGCAGTCGTCGTGATTCCCGCCCCGCTCACAGAGCAAGAGAAGTTGGCCGCCGACAGCGACCGGCTGGATTTCCTGACCGACGAAGAAGGCGACCAGTTGGCCAAAGGCAAAGCGCCCAGCAAGCGCCTGCGCCGCCTGACAATGCCGAAACCCGCGGCCTAGAAAAGCTTCTTGGGGTGTTCTTCTTCGGCTTCGGGGTCGAAGGGTTGTTGGCTGACTTCGCCGTCGCGTTCGGTCAGCAGTTGCACTTTCTTTTCGGCCTTCTTCAGAGTCTCATGGCAAGGCTCAGGCTGGCCACACCTTCTTCATGAACAACTTGAATCAGCAGGATCAAAGGGGTTTCCATTGCCTGGCGTCGTGTCTTCCCTCCACAATGGCTGTTGCTGCATGGCTTGACTGCCCGCGCAGAGAATTCAATTGTGCGCAGGCGTTTGCGGCATGAATCCCGCAGCGCAGGCTGTTCAGGGCGCAGTTCGACAACAGGAGTTCGGACATGAATCGACTCAGTGGCAAAGTGGCCGTTGTGACCGGAGGTGCGCTGGGAATCGGCCGCTCGATCTGCCTTTTGATGGCCCGTGAAGGCGCAGCGGTGGCTGTCACCGACGTTGACGAAAACGAGGGCCGCAAAGTTGTTGAGTCGATCCGTGCGGACGGCGCAATTGCCGAGTTCTGGCGTTTAGACGTCAGTGTCGAAGCCGACGTCAAGCGCGTGTTCCATGACGTTGAACAGAAGTTCGGGCCGGTGACCGTGCTTGTGAACAACGCCGGAATCGGCGGCGCGAACAAACCAACCCATGAACTTACCCTGGCAGAGTGGGAGCACGTTCAGGCGGTAAACGTCAAGGGCGTGTTTCTGTGCACAAAGTACGTTATCCCGCAGATGCGGCGGGCGGCGGGCGGCAGCATCGTCCACATGAGCAGCATTTATGGCATGGTGGGCGCGCCTGACGTGCCACCCTACCACGCCAGCAAGGGCGCGGTCACCCTGATGGCCAAGACCGACGCGCTGATTTATGCACCGGACCGCATACGCGTGAACAGCGTGCACCCGGGATTCATCTGGACGCCGATGGTTGAAAACCACCTTAGTTCCGCCCCGGACCCGGTTGCCGCTCGGGCAATCGTGGCCGCACTGCACCCGCTTGGCCACATGGGCGAACCCGACGATATTGGGTGGGCGTGCGTGTATCTTGCCAGCGACGAAAGCAAATTTGTCACGGGCTCCGAGTTGGTCGTAGACGGCGGTTACACTTGCCGTTAGCGGCACCGGCCTAGTCGCGATTGACACGTCGCGCAGATAGGGTCAGGGCGCACAAAGCAGCCGTCAACCTGCCTTAGAACAGCTTCTTGGGGTCTTCTTCGCCTTCCACTTCGAACGGCTTTTCGCTGACTTCGCCGTCGCGTTCGGTCAGCAGTTGCACTTTCTTTTCGGCCTTCTTGAGAATCTCGTAGGCCCGGCGCAGGCTGGCCACGCCGTCTTCGTAGCGCTTGAGAGCTTCTTCCAGCGGCAGTTCGCCGCCTTCCAGCTGTTGCAGGGCCTGTTCGACCTGGGCAACAAGGTCTTCGAACCGGGCTTCGTCTTTGGGTTTCTTGGACATGGTAGTTGATCTTGGGTTGCTTGACCCTCGAACCGCCCCGCGCGCTTGCGCTTGCGGCTCTTGTTACTGCTGCGCGTACTCCAGTGCTGCCTGCCTCAAGGCCCCTGCAAGATAGGTTGATCCGGTCACCAGCACGAGTCCGTCTTCGCCTGCCAGTTCAATGGCCGTTTCCAGTGCGGCTTCGGGGTGTTCTTCCATGCTGCCGGCCTTGCCGCCGAACTTGGTGTACGTGCGCAGCAGGTCTTCGGGCCGGTTCTGACGCGTGCTGTAATACGTTGTGAAGACGGCCGCATCCGCGCCTTCGGCCACGCGCCTGATGCAGGCCTCCAGGTCTTTGTCTTTGGCCAGGCCTGCCACGCACACTACCTTGCCGCGCGACACAACCCTGGCTGTTGCCATGGCGGCCTTAAGGGAAAGCTCATTGTGGGCGCTGTCGATCACGATCACGGGCTGGCCTCGGAAGATCTCAAACTTGCCCGGCAGGCTGACGCGGGACAGCGCGTCCATGGCCAACTCCCGGTGCAGGGCGCCGTCCGGCAGCAGGTCCGGCACGGCCGTGGCAATGACCTCGAGCGCGCACAGGGCGTGGGCGGCGTTGTCCACCATGAAGCGGGCCGGGTGAAGCAGCCGGACTTTCTCATAGCGCTGGCCGGTGATGTCGGCGGTGAACTCGATGTGGCCGTTGACGCGGTTCACGCCGCGCACGCTGTACTCGCGGCCGTACTCCAGCACCGGGGCCTCCTGGTCGCGCGCGGTCTGACGGATCACGCGCTGGGCCTCCGGGTCCTGCGCGCCGCAGACAACGGGCACGCCCGGCTTGATGATGCCGGCCTTTTCGCCCGCGATCTCGCGGATCGTGTCGCCCAACTGCTGCATGTGGTCCATGCCGATTTCGGTGATCACACTGACCAGCGGCGTGATCACGTTGGTGCTGTCCAGCCGCCCGCCAAGGCCGACTTCAAACACGGCAACCTGCACGCCGCCGCGCCGGAAGGCAACCATGGCCGTCAGGGTCAGCAGTTCAAAAAAGGTGACGTCCGGCGCGCCCCCGGCCAGCGATTCGACGGCGTCCACCACCTCCTGGAAGGCCTCCACCAGTTCGCGCTCGGTGATTTCTCGGCCGCCGATCTCGATGCGCTGGGTCAGGCGTTCCAGGTGCGGGCTGGTGAACAGCCCGGTGACCAGGCCCTGCGATTGCAGGCATGCGGCAAGATACGCGGCGGTGCTGCCCTTGCCCTTGGTGCCGGCAATGTGGGCGGATTCATAGGCGGTGTCCGGCCTCGCAAGCAGGTTCAGCATTTCCATCATGCGCTCAAGGTCGAACGTGTCGCGGGTGCGGCCTCCCAGCTGTTTTTCGTAATCGGTGTGCCCGGCCAGAAAGGCCGTTACATCGTCGAGGTTGTGGATTCGCGTAGCCATGGGCGCGGGCAGGGTTCAGAAAGCGGGGGGAATGTACCGATGAATCCCAAATGAACAATGAGCAAGGAACAACGAACAAGTTGGAAACGGTGGCGCCTTCGGACGCGCCTTTGCTCGTTGGGTGTTGTTCATTGTTAATTGGAGCGCAGCGACCTTGACCAGGCCCGTGATCGGCATCTGCATGGACCACGTGCACGACGTGCCGAACCCGGCATTCGACCGCAGTTACCTGAAACTCTACCCGCAATATGTGGACCGCGTGGTCGAGGCCGGGGGCACGCCGCTGGTGATCCCGATTGTGCCCGACGTGGCCAGCGTGAAGCCCCTGCTGAAGCTGGTGCGCGGCGTGGTGCTGATCGGCAGCGACGATTACCCGGCCCAGTGGTTTGGCAAGTCACCCTTGCCCACGGATGATCCCTGCACGCCGCAGCGCGCGGCCTTTGACCGCGAGTTCATGCTCGCGCTGTACGAGGAAACGGATTTGCCGGTGCTGGCGGTCTGCGGCGGCATGCAGCTTACGGTGATTCACACCGGCGGCACGCTGATCCAGCATCTGCCGGATCACACGAAGCTCGAGCACCGTCGCGGGCCGGAATTTTACCGCTATCACGACGTGGACATCGAGCCCGGCACGCTGCTGCACAAGGCCGCGGGCGTGACCCACATGAACGTGATCACCGTGCACCACCAGGCCGCCGAAACGGTCAAGCCGCCGTTGAAGGTGACGGCGCGGGCCACCGACGGCGTGATTGAGGCTGTCGAGTTCACGAACCATCGCTTTCGCCTGGGCGTGCAGTGGCACCCCGAACGCATGCCCGAAAGCGAACCGATGCGGAAACTGTGGCAGGCGTTTGTCTCGGCCTGCCAACAGGAGCCCCAAGCGTAAGCGAGCGGGACGATCATGCACAAACTGGCTATCGGGGGGTTGCTTCTAATCGTTGCTGTGGCGACCGCCTGGCAAGTTCGCCAACCTGCGGAGCCGCCATCGGCGCTCGCAACAATGGCACCGCGACCGCTGGGCACGCTCAACGGCACTGTGCCGCATGCGGTTGAGACTGCGTCACAGCCAGTGGACTCCGACGACGATAGGCCGTTCTATCGCTATCAGGTCATGGATCTCGGCGCGGATGCAAAGGGTGGCCGCTGGGAAGCATGGAAGCAAACGAGGTCAGCCTGCGATCATGCCAACTACGTCTTTCATCGCGACGGGTACGAGGTCGCGCGGGTTGCCGATGTATGGGAGAAGATAGGGTGGCCGGAGTGCCGGCTTGCTTCTTGGGAGGACCACGACTTCATTGTGTTGACCGAGACCGGGACAACGGGGACAGGAGTGTGGTTGACGGTGTTCAAGTGGTACCTGATTGAAGGTGGGCAGGCGATCAAGGTTCTGGAGCTGCCGAAGGTGGGCAACGTCAACGGATGGGGCATGGAGTTTGACCGCGAGTTCACGTCGCAATGGGCTCCGGTTGCAGGGCAATGGCCGCGCATCCGTTTCACGATGGATGCCGACTGGTACCTGGGTGGTGACGAACAATGGTGCCTGCATTCGAAGCTGGAGTATGAACTGGTCTGGCACGCAGGCCTGCGGACGTTCCTACCGACGCAATCGGGCAAGTGGCGCGACCCTTGGGATTTCTGGACCTGCGGCCACGACGAGTTCGTGCTGGGTCAGCAGGCCGAGATTCGCGCGGGCGTGGCCAGCCGCGAAGCCCGGTATGGTGACTGGCTTGAGGCCATGCGTGCCCGGTGCAAGAACTCGCGCGCTACAGACTTGATCGAAGTCTGGCAGCAGGAACTGGCCGGCTAACCTGCCGCACTTAACGAATGACCAAGCCACCCAATTCAGCCACGAATCAAGGTCACGTGGGTGATGACATCGCCCTGCACCTTGTAGATGGCCACGGCGCGGCGGCGCACGTTGTCGGCCCGGCCGACCACTTCTTCCTGGTCAATCACGTGGCTGCCGGCGGCGATGCGGTTAACAATGATCGCGAACTGGTTGGGGTTGTCGCGGAACATCGGGCCGTAGATCTCGCGCAGCTTCTTGTGGCCCCTGCACAGTTCCTTGCCCGCGTCGTCCTGGATCAGAACGTCGGCGCTGTAGGTGGCCACAAAGGCCTCAATGTCGCACTTGTTGTAGGCGTCAAGTTGCGCCTGCACGACCTGTGTCGGTGTCATGGCTTCCCCCGCCGCAGCATAGGCGGGGCGGGCGTCGCTGTCACCCGATCTTGCGCAGATCCAGTATGCCTTTGCCGATCACCAGCAGGCCCATCGCAAAGGCGGCCCACCAGGGTGTCACAACGGACTCCCCGGCGGCCTGTGCGGCCTCGTAGTACTGCCATGACATGAACCCGCCGCCGCAAAGCAGCAGCACACCTACTACAAGCCAGATCATCCCGCCTTTTGAACGGGTGGACGAAATGTTGGCGGGGCTCACGGTGGTGCCGGTCTGGCGCGTGGACGTGCGCGTGTACGTTGCGGTAAGGCGGCCCGAAGTCGCGCCGCGGCTGACCTGATCCACCATGTGCTCAACTTCCATCGGGTCGGCACCGGCGGACTTTGCCCAGTTGCGCATCTCCAGGGGCGACGCGCCCTTGGTGGCCATCACTGTCAGCTGGCTGATGATCTGCTGCCGGGAAAGCGCCTGGCCGGCCTTGGGTGTGGGCGCGGTGGGGCGTTCCAGCTTGCGAGTCTGAAGTTTGGCGGTCGGGCGTCTGTCCGGTTGAGCAGGCTGCATGGCAACCTCCAAGGCCCGAAAGGTGGACATTCATTGTAGCGTGAAATGCGGCACAAGCGAGCATTCAAGATCGTTGATCGATCCACCGCACAATCCACGCGGCCTCCAGCCTGTCGGCCGCCGCACGGGCACGCGCGAGGTCGGCCGTTGCGTCACGCCCGGCCGTGGCGCGCAGCAGGCCGCGCGAAGCCAGCGTCATCGCCAGGCGCGCGTCGGCACGGCCGCCGGCCTCCATGGCGCGCACGGCGCGGTCGGCCCACTCAATGGCTGACTCAAGGTCGAGGCTGGCAATGCGGTCGCGCGCATAGGCTGCGGCGATCGCCGCCGATGACAGCAGCAGGGCGTCGGCTGCTGTCTGGCACACCACCGGCAGCAGAACCGCCAGGGGCTGCAAGCCGGCCGCCGGTTCGCGCCACAGGACTGCAATCGCGCGATGCAGCTTCTGGCTGAGCAGTGCCTCGGTGCCTGGTTCTTCGGTGGCGGCCTCAATCACGCTGTCCAGGGCAGACTCCAGGCCGGACAGGTCGCCCAGGACAAGTGCGATGTCGACCAAGTGGTCGCCGGCGCTGGCGGCGTATCGGCGAAATCCGGATTCGGCGGCGCTGAGGGCCAGCTGGCGCAGGGTTTCACGGGCGCGGTCGAACTCGCCCACGCGCAGCAGGTCGTCGGCCAGCAGCAGTTCGCCCTGCAGCAACCCGCGGCGGTTGCGCCGTTCGGTGTTGATGTCGCGCGCTTTGTCCAGGCTGGCGCGCGCCAGCCGGAAGTCGCCGGTGCGCGCCGCGGCAACGGCACGGTTCAGCAGCGCCTGCGACTCAAGTTGCGGCGGCCGAAAGCGCCGCAATGCGGGCTCGGCGTGTTCATAGCTGCGCAGGGCCTGCGTGTACTGGCCCAGGCTCATCTGGCATGTGGCCACGTTCAGGTCGCCGACCAGCACACCGTAGTCGTCGCCCAGCTGTGCGGCCAGTGTGCGGGCTTCCTGGTGCGAGGCCAGCGCGCCGGCAATGTCGGAAGTGCGACGCTTGAAGTTGCCCAGGTTGGTCAGCACGGCCGAAACATTGAACAGGTCGCCCGCAGCGCGGTATTCGCCCAATGCCTCCTGGAACAGCTGGCCGGCCTCTGTGTAGTTGCCAAGGTCGCTCTGGTACATGGCGATGTTGCCCAGGGCGCTGGCCAGCGTGCGGCGATTGCCGGCACGGCGTGCAAGGTCCGCCCGCTGGCGCTCAAACGGAAGGGCGTCGGCGGTGCGACCCTGTTCCTGGCACAGGATCGAAGCAGTGCGCAGGTACTCCATGCGCCATGGCGCGTCTGGCTGGTCGCTAAGTGCCGCAAAGCGCGCGCGGGCCTGGTCCACCCGGCCAAGGCTCAGCAGCGCGGCCGTCTCCTGCAACGCACATCGCGCGGCACCGTCGGCATTGCCGGAACGTGCGCACAGCTGCTGTGCCTGTGACGCCCAGTCCAGTGACTGTTCAAACTCACTTTTGCGCCAGGCCGCGTTGGCGGCGCGCTCAAGCAGCGACGCCAGCGCATGGGGCGGGGCATCAGCGGCCTTCAGCACGGCGCGGGTGACCTCCAGTGCTTCGGCAAGTCGTCCTGACTCCTTGAGTGAGTCGACCAGTTCCGTGGCGATGGCCACGCGAGCGGCGGGGCCTGACTCACCGTTGACAGCCACGGTTCCCGCGCGGTCGAACTCCACCAGCGCTGCGCGGAACTGTTCGGCGGCAAACGCGCACATCCACTCGCGTGCCGCAATCCGGCCTGATTCCAGGTACCGCGCTGCGGCCTCGGCGCTGTCGCCAGCGCATGCCAGGTGCCATGCCAGGCGCGAAAGACGGCGCGGGTCTTGTGGGTTGTCGGCCATCTGCTGGCGGTAGAAGTCCGCGGCGACGCGGTGCAACTGGACTTTGTCGCGCTTGAGCAGGCCCGAGTAAGCGACTTCCTGCAGCAGCGCGTGGCAGAACATGAAGCGCCGCTGGCCGCGGTCATCGCCAAGGTCATTCAGCATCCCGCGTTCGACCAGCAGTTCAAGCGCCGGGCCGGTGGATTCGCCGCACAGGCGCTCTGCCGCGTTGCGACGGAACTCGCGGCCCAACACAGAAAGCGCGCTGATCACAGCGCGGTCGCGCGCCGCCAGGGCGTCAATGCGCGCAGCCAGGATGCTGCGCACACCCACCGGGATCTGTGACGGGTTGTGGCCCGGCGCCAGGGTGTATCGCCCGTCCTGCGGGCGCAGTACGCCGGATTCGTGCAGGCCCTTGATCAATTCTTCGGTAACAAACGGGTTGCCGCCGCTGCGTTCGGCCACCAGCGCGGCAAGCGCGTCGTCAACCGGCGCGTCGTGCAGAACGCCAGCGGAAAGAGCGGCCACGTCGGGGGCCTCCATGGGCCGCAGTTCGATGTTTTCAAACGGGTCACCCAGCAGGTCTCGCACCATGTCGATGGCCTCGGGGCGGCCCAGTGCCAGCACGAACAGCGGCACACGCAGCGCCGCCCGTGCCAGGTTGCGCAGAAATGCCATGCTGTCGGCATCGGCCCAGTGCAGGTCTTCAAACACCAACAGCAACGGCCCGGCCTGTGCGCGCTGCTCCAGCAGGTGGCGCAGAGCCAGCCAGGCGCCCTCCTGCCGCTGGCGGGTCTGAAGGCCGCTGGAGGCAAGGTCCGCCAGGTTGCGGCCCAGGACGTACCGCAGGTGATCGTGCAGCGACTCTGGGGCATTGGCCGTGGCAAGACCGTCTATCGCGGTTTCCGTGGCCTGTTGTGGACTGCTGCGGTCCAGCCCCAGCAGTGCCCGGGCGATCTGGCGCATGCCCTGCATGGGCTCCATGCCGACGGGCTGGAATGCGGCCGTGATGCGCGTCGGTGCGTGCTTGGCCGCGCGCAGGCGTCGCCGGAACTCGTAAAACAGGCGCGATTTGCCCATGCCCGCGTCGCCGCGCACCAGAACAAATCGCGAGGCGCGTTCGCGGACACTGCTTTCAAAGCTGGCCATCAGCAGTTCAATCTCGCGGCGGCGCCCGACAAAACTTCCAAGGTAATGCTCAGTCTGCTTGGCCGCGCCGTCGACGCGCCACAGCACCACCGGCTCGGCCTTGCCCTTGAGCACCGTAGGGGGCAGTTCAGCCATGCGGAAGCGGCCCTTAACCTGCTGCGCCGCCGCGTCACTCAGGTACACCGCGCCGATTTCGGCCGCGCCCTGCACGCGGTTGGCGGTGTTGACGGGGTCGCCAATGGCGGTGTACTCGCCGCGCTGGCCGAGGTTGCCTACCACAACTTCGCCGGTGTCCAGCCCGACACGCACGTCGAGCCGAACGTCGCGCCCCAGGTTGGCCTGCTTGGCGCGGCGCTGCATCTCCAGGGCGGCCGTGACGGCGCGCTCGGCGTCGTCGCCCAAGCTGCGTGGCGCGCCGAACAGGGCCAGGATCGCGTCGCCCATGAACTTGTCGACATAGCCACCGTGGGCGGTGATGACTTCGCTGAATTCGCGAAACAGCCCACCCACCAGGTCTTCCACCTGTTCGGGGTCCAGGCGCTCGCTGAGTGCCGTGTAATCCTTGATGTCCGCGAACAGCACGGTGATCACGCGGCGTTCGCCGCGCGAAAGATCCGTCCGCGTTACCCGGCGCGTCACATAGTCGGCCCCTTTGGACAGCGGCGGCTGCGTCAGCACGGTGCCGAGCTTGCCGCCGCATTCGTTGCAGAACTTGGCGCCTTGCGCGTTTTCGGTGCCGCAACTGGGGCAGGCCTGGGGCATGGGCGGAATCATAGCCAAAGTGCCATGTTTCTGCTTTGCATCGGCGCGATCCTCGGTTCAATGGCGGCCCATGGCACCGGACAAAGACCAGCCGATCACCGCCGTTGCCCGTGGCAATTTCGTGTCCGTGCGGCAAGGCCAGACCGTCAACGACGCCCTGGAGGCGATTCGCGGGCATGAGGTCGCCGAACGCATCGTCTACTTCTATGTAGTCGACGATCAGGACCGCCTGGTCGGCGTTCTGCCGGTGCGCCGCCTGCTGATGGCAGCTGCGGCCACGCCCGTCACCGACCTGATGGTGAAGCGGCTGGTGCGGGTGCCGGACACGGCGCTGGTGTCGGACGCGCTGGAGCTGTTTGTGATGCACCGGCTGCTGGCCCTGCCCGTAGTGGACGACAAGGGTCGCATCAAAGGCGTTGTGGACGTCGGCCAGTTCACCGAAGAGGTGCTCGACTTTGCCGAAAAAGAGCGCGTCGACACCATGTTCGAGGCCATGGGTGTGCGCCTTACTGAGCTCAAGGACGCCGGGCCGCTGCGTGCCTGGCGCGCGCGCTTTCCATGGCTGATGGCCACCATCGCCGGCGGTATCACCTGCGCGCTGCTGGCAGGTGTGTTCGAACAGGCGCTGGAAACCAGCGTGGTGCTTTCGTTCTTCCTTACGCTGGTGCTGGGCCTGGGCGAAAGCGTGGCCAGCCAGTCGATGACCTTTGTTGTGCAGGAACTTCGGGGCAAGCAGCCCTCGCTGGGCTGGTATGCGCGGTCGATGGCCCGTGAAGGCGCGACGGCGTTTCTGCTGGGACTGTCGGGCGGCACCCTGGCGGCACTGGTTGCCTGGCTTTGGCGCGGCCAGCCTGCGGCGGCAGTGGTGATCGGTGCCGCGATCACGGCCTCTGTGGTCACGGCGGCCTGGATGGGTTTGACCATTCCCGCGGTGTTGCACCGCCTGAGGCTTGATCCGCGTATCGCCGCCGGGCCTTTGGCCCTGGCGCTTGCGGACCTCTGCACGATCAGCATCTACCTGGGTCTGGCAACCCTGGTTCTTCTGCGCTGAACCCTTTTCGGTTGTCTGCGGCTTTCTTCTCCGGGCCACACAGGAGAAGAGCATGAAATGGATCGGCGTTGCGGCGCTGGCCGCCGTGTTGATGTGCGGGTGCGCCGTCGCGCGCACCCCGGAAGAAGTCCGGTCGCCGCTGCCGGATTCAAATTATGGCGGGCTTTCTGCGCGCGAGGATGTTGCAAAGACCCAGCAACAGCCGCCGTCTGACAAACCGCCGGTGACCACGCCCGGTAAAGTGGAGGAATCCGCACTGGAGCCCGCCGAACTTCGCATCCAGCGCGCGGGCGTAATCACGCTGGCGGTCAAGCACGAGATGAAGTTCGCGCTGGAACTGGTGAAGCACGCCGGCAAGTTCGACGCGCTGGTGATGGCGTTTTCAAACACCGAAGTCACCTGGCGTATGCCGTCGGCAAAAATCAACGCGCTGCTGGAATGGCTGGCAGGGCAAGACCCGAAGCTGGTGGAGATTGACGCCTTTGATTTCAGTGCCCTGGACCGCACCGGCGAGTACTACTCACTGGAGGGTCGCGTGGAGGTTGCCCGCACCGCCTACAATCGCACGCTGGAGCTTCTGCGCTCGGCCGGCAACAGCCACGAACTCAGCCAGCTTGAGGCCAAGCTGGAGCTGTTGCAGCAGAAGCTGGACGGGTTCGAAACCGTGCTGCGCGACATCAAGCTGAATGCAGGCCGCGTGGAAGTGAAGCTGCGCATCAAGTAGGTGTGCACAAGGGGGCGGGGCATTCGCCCCGCCCCTGTTGCCATGTTAGCGCTCAAACGACAGGTACCACTTGCCCTCGTGCAGGATCAACTGCGACTCGCGCGTCTTGGATGAGTTCTCACCCGCGACGTCAAAGATCAGCGTCGCCACCAGGTAGAACTTGCCCTCGCGTTCCTCGATCTTGCTGGACTCCACCTTCACGGTGCCGGCCTTCTTCTTGATGTCATCGATCTCGCGGACCATGCGAGACTTGGCTTTCTCGTGTTCTTCGGCCTTGAACAGTGCCAGCACGCCAGACGAATCCAGGTCGGTGTAGGCCTTGAGAATCTTGTCGGCCACGGCCTGGCGGTCCTTGGCCGGGTCGGGCTTGGCGGGTTCTTCCTTGGCGGGTTCCTTGGCCGTGTTACCGGCACCGCCGCTGTCGCCAGTGTTGGACGTGCTTGCGTTGTTGCCGCCGCCGCAGGCGGCAAGCAGGAGGCCAAGCAGCATTGCGGGCAGAATGGTTCCAAGCTTCATGCAAGTTCTCCGTGAGTTGAGTGTGTGTACCGGGCGCATTAGACATTGTGGCGTGGCGCCTGTCCCCGGCCAAGGTTCGCACGGGATTGTCTCATCCGGCCCAACTGGTGCTGGTTGTGGGGCAAGAGACCGGGGCGGATTTCTCCGCCCCGGGCGTCTCATGCAATCTGCCTGCGCAGCACGCAGGCGCGACACTTACAGCGACTTCTTGTTGAGATAGAAATCGATGGACTCGTACTCTTTGTGGCTCTTGCGTTCTTCAACATCCGCGACGCTCTTGGGCGGCGGAACAATCACCTTATCGCCGGTCTTCCAGTTCACAGGCGCGGCGACCTTGTGTTTGTCTGTCATCTGAAGCGCCGTCAGCAGGCGCTTGATCTCGTCAATGTTGCGGCCCACATTCAGCGGGTAGTACACCAGTGCGCGAACCTTGCGCGCCGGGTCAATCAGGAACACCGCGCGAACCGTAACCGTCTCGCTTTCGCCGGGGTGCAGCATGCCGAACTTGTGGCTGACCTTGGCGTCAAGGTCGGCAATCAGCGGGAAGTTCAGTTCCGTGTCCAGCACCTTCTTGAGGTTCTCGCGCCAGGCCAGGTGGCTGTGGATGCTGTCGATGCTCAGGCCGATCAGCTTGGTGTTGAGTTCGTCGAATTCCTTTTTGCGCTTGGCGAACTCGGTCAGTTCGGTGCTGCACACGGGCGTGAAGTCAGCCGGGTGGCTGAACAGGATCGCCCACTTGTCGCCCTGCCATTCGCTGAACTTGATCGGGCCTTCGGTGGTCACGGCCGTGAAGTCCGGCGCGATGTCGCCAATGCGCGGGATGCCGGTTGTCTGTGCGTCGCTCATATCTGATTCTCCGTAATGGTTGTGGTGTTTGTGTTCACTTGCGTTCTACATTGCTTGTGCCGGCTGGCACACCATTACCCAACATCGCATTCGCATCGGCTTCTCCTTGGTCTCGATCTCTGGCCCGTAACGAAAACTGCCCGGCCTTTCAGGCCGGGCAGCGTGTTTTTGAAAACCTGGCTTACGCCTGCGCCGGCACGATGTTCAGTTTCTTCCGCTTCATACCCGAGAAGCGGACCACGCCGTCACACAGTGCAAACAGTGTAAAGTCGCGGCCCAGGCCCACGTTGGCCCCTGGGTGGATGGCGGTGCCGCACTGGCGAACGAGGATGTTGCCCGCGCGCACGAATTCGCCACCGGCCTTTTTGAGGCCGCGGTACTTGGGATTGCTGTCGCGCCCGTTCTTGGTGGTGCCGGCGCCCTTTTTATGTGCCATGGCTGTTGCCTCGTTCAGTGCTGGTTACGGATGGCGCTAGCTTACGCGTCGCGTTCAGATCCCGTACCAGGCTTAGCCCTTGATGTCCGTTACCTTGACCACGGTGTAGTTCTGGCGGTGGCCCTTCTTGCGCTTGCTGTCGCTCTGGCGGCGGCGGTACATGAAGGCGATCAGTTTTTCGCCGCGCTTCTGCCCGATGACTTCGACTTCCACGTGGGCACCGGCCACGGTGGGCGCGCCGACCTTCACGTTGGCGCCATCGGCCACCAGCAGCACTTTGTCGAGCTTGACCTTGGAACCGGGCTTCTGGCCCAGGCGGTCAATGTGGAACTCCATGCCCTTTTCAACGCGGTACTGGTGGGCGCCTTCTGCGATGATTGCGTACATGTCGGCCTCTCTGCGGCGGCATTGGGGGCTGGAAATCCAGCGCTTGGCCCAAAGCCTGAACCGGGGCGGAAAGAGTAATTAGGGCCGGCCCGCCGTCAACGGGGAGGATGGGATTCAGGGCAAGTCGGGAGTCGGGAGTAACTACCCCGCAGCCCCCAGAAGCCGTTGCTTTTGACTCCGAACTCCAGACTCCGAACTCTGAACTTGCCACTCTCACCCGTTTCCTTCCACTGGCGCGTTGCGGGGGTTTGCACCGCCGCTAGCATGCGCGCCGCCCACATGGAGAGGACAGAATGTCCGAAGCCAACGAGTACCGCCTTGTCCGCGAACAGAAGCGCGAAGCCCTGCGCGCGCTGGGCGCCGACCCCTACGCTGTGCGCACCCCCTCCCGCCGCCTGACCGGGCACATCAAGAACCAGTTTGAGGCCATCGAACGCGAAGCCAAGGCCGCGGCCCACGGCGAGGCCAAACTGCCGGATTGCGCGATTGCCGGACGCGTGCTGGCCAACCGCAAGATGGGCAAGGCCGTGTTTGTCGACGTTTACGACCAGACCGGCAAGATGCAGGTTTACATCAACGCCAAGGGCGTGGGCGAAGCCGGCATGAAGGTCTACGACCAGATTGACCTAGGCGATTACGTGCACTTCAGCGGCGACGTCCAGCGCACCCGCACGGGCGAAGTCACCTTGTTTGCCAGCGGCATCACGTTTCTGACCAAGGCGCTTTCCGTGCCGCCGCTGCCGCGCGAGTTCAAAGATGAACAGGGCAACGTCAAGCACCTCACGGCGTTCACGGACCCCGAGCTGCGCTATCGCCAGCGCTATCTGGACCTGATGGTCCACCACGATGTGCGCCAGCGCTTTGAGCTGCGCTCGCACGTGGTCAGTGCCCTGCGCGCGTTTCTGACCGACAAGGGCTACCTCGAGGTCGAAACGCCGATGCTGCACACCATCCCCGGTGGCGCCCGCGCCCGGCCTTTCATCACGCATCACAACACGCTGCACATGAACATGTATTTAAGAATCGCGCCCGAGCTCTATCTGAAAAGATTGCTAGTGGGCGGCTTTGAGAAAGTGTTCGAGATCAACCGCAACTTCCGCAACGAAGGCATCGACGCCACCCACAACCCTGAATTCACGATGATGGAGCTGTACGAGGCCTACGGCGACTACCACTCGATGATGGAGATTACCGAGGGCATGTTCCGCCATGCGGCACGCGTTGTGCGCGGCGCCGAACGGGGCGTTGCGCCGGCATCAATCCAGGACAGCGAACTGGTGTTCAAGTGGGGCGAGGTCGAAATTGACCTTGGCAAGCCTTTCCGCCGCGCCAAGTATTCCGACCTGCTGCGCGAGCACGCGGGCGTTGACCTGCACGACGTGGCCGCGGTGAAGGCCAAGGCCAGGGCACTGGGGCTCGAAGTGCACGAGGACCACTACAAGCTGGCCGACCAGGTGCTCGAGGCCACCGCGATGGGCAGCATGATCCAGCCCACCTTCATGATCGACTACCCCACGCCGATCTGCCCGCTGACCAAGAGCAAACCCGAAGACCCGCGCGTGGCGGAGCGCTTTGAACTGTTCATCAACGGCATCGAGTTCGCCAACGCGTTCAGCGAGCTGAACGAGCCGGTCGAACAACTTCGCCGCTTCCAGGAACAGGTCGACCTGGGCGAAAAGACCAGAGATGTCGAGGCGCCCAAGGAAGTGGATCACGATTATGTAAACGCACTGGAGGCCGGCATGCCGCCCGCCGGCGGTCTTGGCGTGGGCATTGACCGCCTGTGCATGCTGCTGACAAACACGCACAGCATTCGCGACGTGCTGCTGTTCCCGCACATGAAGCGCGAGCACAGCGACGCCAAGGCGGCATCCATGCAACGCGCCCGCATTGCGGCGGAAACGTTGCTGGAAGAACTGCAATCGCCCGAACTGGCCAAGGCCGAAGGTATCAAGGACCTCGCCGCGCAGATCGAGGCCGCCCGCAAGAAACTGGGCTAGGTTTTTCGTGTTGCGGCCCAGAGGCCCGCAGCACGGCCGCAAGTGACGCTCGACAATCCGGGGACAATGACCCACAATTCGGCCCATGCCCTCCAGTATTGAGACCCAGCTCACCGCCGACGGCTTTCCCGTGTTTGCCCACGAGATTGTGGATCAGGCCGCCCGCGCCGCGGCGGACCTTCTGGTCACAGAGGGCAAGTCCGGCCTGCGCTGCGCGCTGGTGACTGGCAGTCACGGCGCCGGCAAAACGACACAGCTCAAGCTGATGGACTATCACCTGCGCGAGGCCGGCGCGTCTGTCAGCTGGTTTTCCGCCTGGGCGCACAAAGAGGACGTAGACCCGTTTGCCAGCATCCTTTTTGCCCTGTGGGACCAGCTTGACCTCAAGGGCATGCCCGCCGCGCCCAGCGCCGAATTGGTCGAAGTCGTGATCGGAGCCGCCATGCGGCGCAAGGGCCTGCCCAGCAACACCACCAACGTGCGCGCCCGCGACACTACCGAGGGCGGCGAGCGCGCGCTGCTGGCGGCCGTGGACCTGATTTCGCAGCTGGTGGTCCGCAGCCAGCCGATTGCCGAACTTGCCCACGCCGCGCGCCTATTGACCGACGCTGCAAGCCTGAATGAGGATCGCTTCCAGCAGCAGAAGCTGCTGGACCGGTCCCGCAGCTACCTGTTTCCGCGCCGCCTGCGCGAACAGATGGAGCTTATTGTCGGCCACCTGCGCGCCCGCACCAAAGACCCGCACCTGCCGGCGTTCCTGTTCGTCGACGACCTTGACCGCAGCCCGCCCAAGCTGGGCCTTGCACTGCTGGAGGCGCTGGGCCGGTTCTTTACCGTGCCGGGACTGGTGATTGTGGTTGCACTGGACGAGGCCGTGGCCCGGGCTTGGGTCAACAGTGCCTATGAGGGCAACGTCGACGGGCGCGCGTACATCGACAAGCTGTTTGACCGCCGTGTGCTCGGCGTAGAAGAACGCGCGCGCGTGATCTGGGCGCAGATTCTCGGTGTGGAATGGCGCATGGCCCAGTGGGACATGCTGGTCGGCAAGGCCCACCCGGAAATGGCCGATCGCGCCGTGATATCGGCGACGCGGCTGTTGCGTATCCATGGTGGCAGCGACATCCGCAAGGTGCGCCGCACCCTGGCCGAGGTGCGCACGATCATTGCCGACAACCGCGACCTGGTGTGCAACCTGACGTTGATGCCCGATGTCGTGCGCCTTGGTGTGCTGTGCGGGTACCTGGTGCGAGAACGCCACCCGCGCGTGGTGGAACGCATTGCCGACATGCGGCTGCTGGATGCGCGCGTGGAAGTGATCGAGGAAATGATGGCGATTGCCCCGGCCTGGGCGCGCGAGGACACCGACGACGCGCTTTCCTGGCTGCGCGAGTTCCTGGAACTCAAGCCTGACGACGAGCGCGAGATCGGCTACATGCTGGACATCCGCCACTTCCTGCCCACTGACGTCCTGCAGAAGGTGGGGGCCCAGCTGGTGCTGCTGGGCATGGGCCTAGGGTAAGTAACCGTCCTGGCGGACGCGGGTCTTCAGGCTTTCGATGGCCTGGGCAAAGGCCTGGGGTTCCAGCCCCTTGAGTGCCACGCGGTCGTATTTTTCGGGGTGGGCCTTACGCAGCACGGCCAGCAGCAGGTCAGACACTTCATCGCGGCGTTCGTTCTGGGCGGTGTTGGCGGCAAGTTTCTCAATGGCCGACGGCACAAACTGGTCGCGCAGCGGGCCGCCAGCCAGTTCTTCCAGGCGTTTGCGGTCGGCATCTTCGGGCTTCTGCTTCAGGGCGCGTTCAATGCGCAGGTCAAACTCGGTGCGCACGGCGGCGTTGACGGCCTTCTGGAACTGCGAGAACGCGGGGCTTTCCACTTCGGCGCTGGTCAGGGCCGCGGCGAGCTCCGCCGTCAGGATGCCGATACGCATCGGCTTCTTGGAAAGTTTGACCTCCAGTGACCGCGCGATGATCGAGACGCGCGAAGGCCGCAGTACCAGGATGTACCCCAGCGCGTCGCGTTCTCCGTAATCGCAATCCAGCAGGTTCTGGATCAGCTCCACGTGTTCATCGGCCGAGGTAAACAGCCGGGCCAGCAGCCCGCGCAGGGCATCGCGCAGGTTCAGGCGCATCTCGGGCGATGCCGGCAGGGTGGCGTCCACGCTGCGCGCCTGTTCCAGCAGGCGGTCCTTGAGGTTGCTGACGGGCTCGGGTGCGAGTTCCAGGGCCTCGCACAGGCCCAGCAGGTTGACCAGCATCGCGGTGCTGTTGGGGTCGCCCAGAAGCCGCAGGTACAGCGCGGCCAAGTCGTCGCTTTCGGGCGGGGTGGTCAGGTGCGAACGCAGGCTGTCGCGGGCGGTGGGCACGTCAATCGCCTGGCGCAAGGCCGTCAGGGCGCTGTTGGAAGCGCCGCTTTCGATGCGGATCAGCCGGAACATGGCATCAACGCAGACGGACACATCCACGCGGCGCAGGCGGGCAAGGAACTGCAGCGAGTCGTTGGTCTTGACCGCAAGGTCCACAAACCGCTTGCGCGCCGGGGCCTCCAGCGAGCTGCCCAGCTTGTCGGCCACCAGGTTCAGCAGCCGGGCAAGTTCCGAAAGTATCAGCAGGCGGTTGGGCCCGGAGTCGCCGGTTTCCAGCACGTTGCGCGCCTGGCTGATGGCCGTTTCCAGCAGCAGGCCGGATCGCGTTTCGGCCACGTCAATCTCGGCCTTCAGCACTGCGGCCAGCCTGGGCGCGGCGATGGGCGAGTTCAGCCCGCGAACCAGCTCCAGCTTCAAGTCGGTGCTGGTGCCGTTGAGCTCCAGGGCTTTGTCGATCCACTGAAATGCCAGCGCAACCTTGGCGCTGTTGGACTGGCCGGGGGCACGGGGTTCGGCCAGCGCAATCGCGCACTGGCGGCGCAGCTCGTCGCTTGCTGCCGCGTCAATCAGCACCGCGCCCAGGGCGTCAATCGGCGCGCGGGCGGCATCGTCATCGAGCGACGGCAGCAGCGCGCCCAGCAGCTTGGCGGCCTCCACGCGCACCACGGCGTATTCGCTGTTCTTCAGGTGGTTGACCAGCGCCGGCGCGTTGGCGGATTCATTCTTGCGGATGCTCTCCAGCAGTACGCTGCGCAACTGGCGCTCCAGCGCTGTTGCCCTTTCTTCGGCCAAGCGGCGGGCTTCGATCTCGCGGTCGCCGATCTCGGCCATCAGGGCGCTTTCATCTTTGGTGCCCAGCCAGGTCTTCCAGTCCGCGGGCTTGTCGTGGGGCAGCACCGCCAGCTTTTTCAGCGCGGCAACCGCGGCGGACTGGTGTTCCGCGGGCCCTTCGTTGGCCACGCGCACCAGGTGCGGAATCAAGCGTGCGGCACCCTGAAGGCCGCCCACGCGTTCGTTGCAAACCTGGATAGCCGCGGCGCGTTCGCGGGCAACGGTGCTGTCCAGCAGCTTGATGATCGCGGGCACGGCGCCCACGCCGTAGGCCTTGACAGCCTGCACGGCCGGGCGGGCGGGGTCGCCGCCGTCGTTGGCAATCGCAATCAGCAGCGGCAGGAAACATTCCAGCCGCGCGGCTTCGGATTCGCGAATCCAGGCCACCAGGTCGGGAAACACGTCCTCGGGCTTCTTGTTGCGGAGGATCGAAACCAGCGGGTCAGGCTCGCGCTTGAGTTCCGCGGCCTTCTTGGCGATGGCAGCAAACGCGCCAAAACGCGCGGCTTTGTCCGCGGCGGTTTCCAGCAGCCGGTTTTCCTCGGCAAACGGGTCGCTCTCCAGTTGCAGCGTGGAGGGCGATTTCTCTGCCTCAGGTTGCTGCGCGTGAAGCACACCCGCGCGGACAGCTATCCAACCAAGGAACACCAGCACCCAGATGGGCACCGAGCCTCGCATGTTCACACCAATGATCCCCGGCCGCAAATCACGGCCATAGCCACGGCCCCTGCCATTAAACGTGATTCTGCCTGTGGATGCGAAGTTTTCTTTCACAAAGCGGCAGACACGATTCGTGCCAATCGCCTTGGGTTACCCCGCGGTATCGGCCCTGCTATCGTCTGGCCATGCCGCAGGCGTTCATCGGGCTTGGCAGCAATCTTGGCGACCGCGAGTCCAACCTGCGCGCGGCTCTGGATCAGCTTGCCGTCCTGGCGGCGACCACGCTGGTGCGGGTTTCTTCCATGATTGAAAGCGCGCCCAAAGATTGCCCGCCGGGCGCCGGACCGTTTCTTAACGGTGTGGCGAAGCTGACTACTGCCCTGGGCCCGCGCGAACTTCTTGCCGAACTGCTGCGCATGGAACGTGACCTGGGACGTGACCGCAGCACCGAACAGCGCAACGCCCCGCGAACGGTTGACCTGGACCTGCTGATGTACGGCGACGTGGTGATGACTTCCGCCGACCTGACCCTGCCTCACCCCCGCATGCACCAGCGCCACTTTGTGCTGTGGCCGCTGCTGCAGATAGAGCCCAAGGCCAAAGATCCGCGCACCGGGCAGCCCTGGGCCGACGCACTGGCGCAGCTGGGCAATGGCGCCGGCTGAACTTCAACGTTACGTTGCCAACGCCATGCACCCGTACCTGACCGACCAACGCTTGCGCAAGGAAGAGCGACTGCTGGTGGCCGCGCAGTTTGAGGCCGTGTTCGATACGCGCCTGAGTGCGGGCAACAAGTTCCTGGTCCTGCACTGGCGCGAGAACGGCCTGGGGCACCCGCGGCTGGGGCTGGTTGTCAGTCGCAAGTTCGGAAACGCGGTGGCGCGCAACCGGTTCAAGCGCCGCCTGCGCGAACTGTTCCGGCACAACAAGGCACTGTGCGGGTCACTGGACGTTGTGGTACTTCCGGGCAAGCGGCCGGAGGCGCGCGCGGCCACGCTGGAAGACACACGCGATTCTCTGTTCAAGCTGCTGCGCAAGGCCGCGGGGCAAGAGTCCGGTGGCGCAAGAACGAGCTGAAGCCGGGGGCCAAGGCGCATGACCATGTTCGAGATCGAGTGCCCGATCATCGGTGAGCCCGCCGAAATCAAACTGGATGGGTTTGAAGTGCGCGGCAACCCGGCGTTTCGCGGGTTTGGCTGTGAGCATGAATCCGCCTGCGCCAGGGCCGGTGTGCACTGCGCGCTGTTTGAGGCGCAAGGCGCGCACCCATTCGAGCCCGGCCACGCGCTGAAGTTCCTGGGTGGGGGATGATCACTCAGACAACAGGTGGCAGGCGGCGGACTTGATGACGCCCACCACGGGCATGCCCGCCACCAGCCCCAGCGACTTGGCTGCTGCCGGTGTAATGCGGGCCTTCAGCCGGTGGTCGCCCACGGCCAGCAGAACCAGCACCTCGTGGCCGATCTCGTCGACGGACTCAATGCTGGTTTCCAGCAGGTTGCGGGCGGAGATGCCGGCGGGCTTTTCAAGGCACAGCAGAATCTCGTCGGCGTATAGGCCGATGCTGACCTTGCTGCCTTTGTCGGCCGTGCAGATCGGTACGGCCAGTTCGGCACCCTTGCCAAGGGCGAGAATGCTTACGCCATCCTCCGGCTCGTGGCGCAGCACAGGCGCGCGCAGCAGGTTGTCGACGCCCACCAGGTTTGCCACGCCCAGGGCACGGGGCCGGGCCAGCACGTTCACCGGCGCGCCCTGGGCCACGACGCTGCCGGATTCAAGCACGGCGCAGTCGTCGGCCAGCGCCATGAGTTCGCCGGCCTTGTGGGTCACAAAAATCATCGGGACCTTGAGCTCGGTTTTGACTCGCAGCAGCAGTGCCATGACTTCGCGGGCCAGTTCGGAATCAAGCGCGCTTGTGGGCTCATCCAGCAGCAGCACGTCGGGCCGGGACATCAGTGCTCGGCCAAGCGCCACGCGCTGCTTCTCGCCGCCGCTGAGGTTGCGCACGCTGCGTGACAGCAGCGGGTCCAGCCGCAGCACCGCCCGGGCGTGCAAGCCGGTGTCGCTTTCGAACTCGCCGCCTGCGCCGGGGGCGTAACACAGGTTGCCGCGCACACTCAGGTGCGGAAACAGCAGGGGGTCCTGCGTCACGATGGCCAGATTGCGACGCTCGGCGGGCACCCAAACACCGCCGGGCAGGCGGCAGACGCGGCGGGTGCGCACGGAAATGTCGGCCTCACGGGGCTTGATCAACCCGGCAATCACATGCAGCAGCGTGGATTTGCCGCTGCCGCTGGCCCCGAACACGCCCAGGACCGGGCCGGCGGAATCCAGCTTCACGTCGAGTGTGAACTTGCCCTGCCTGTGAATGATCCGGCATTCCAGGATGCTCATAGGCGCCAGGCCTTGGGTTGCAGGGCATAGGTGATGCACAGCGCGACAAACGAAAACGCCAGCAGCGCCATCGCGGTGTTGCCGGCCTGGGCGTAGTTCAGGGCCTGGACATCGTCGTAGAGTGAAATCGAGATCGTGCGGGTCTCGCCGGCGATGCTGCCGCCGACCATCAGCACCACGCCGAACTCGCCCACCGTGTGAACAAAAGTCAGCACCAGCCCGCCCAGCATGCCGGGCAGCGACAGCGGAACAACGACGCGCAAGAACGACCGGACAGGCCCCACACCAAGGCTGCGCGAAACGTCAATCAGCCGCCGGTCGACGCTGGAAAATGCGGCTACAAACGGTCGCACGGCAAAGGGCAGGCTGTACAGCACACTGGCAATCACCAGCCCTTCAAATGAAAAGGGCAGCATGCTTCCGAATACGGCTTCATGCGCCTGCCCCAACGGGCTGCGCGGGCCCATGGCCAGCAGCAGATAGAAGCCCAGCACCGTCGGCGGCAACACCAGAGGCAGGCCGATCAACGCGTCGGCCAGGAACTTCCAGCGGGCGCGCGTCCAGGCAAGCCACCAGGCCAGCGGCACGCCGACCACGAACAGAATCGCGGTGGTGATTGCCGCAAGCTTGGCTGTCAGGACTATCGCCTGCCAATCCATCATTCACCGTCGGGCATGTGGAAGCCGAAGTCTTTCAAGATGGAACGGCCCCGGGGGCCGATCAGGAAGCTGCGAAACTCTTTGGCCGCACCGGCATTCCTGGCCTGCTTCATGATAACGCCGCCCTGAAGCATGCGCGGGAAGTGCTTCACCGGGATTTCCCAGTACCTGCCCTTGTCCTTCATTGGCGGGGCAATCGCAAGGGAAAGCGCGATCACGCCCGCCTCTGCCGCGCCGGTTTCGATGAACTGCGCGGTCTGGGCAATGTTTTCGCCCAGCACGAGTTTGCCTGCCACGGTGTCGTACATTTGCAGGTCGCGCATCGCGGCTGCGGCCGCGCGGCCGTACGGCGCGTGTGCCGGGTTTGCAATCGCCAGTTTGCGAATTGCGGGGTCCCTGAATGCTTCGGCACCCCTGCTGATGTCGACCTTCGAATCGTTGGGCACCCAAAGAACAAGCCGCCCCACGGCATACTCGAACAGGCTGTCGGCGGGGGCGTGCCCGGCCTCGACCAGTTTCTGGGGGTACTGGATGTCCGCAGAAAGATAGAGGTCAAATGGCGCGCCGTTGGAAAGCTGCGAATGAAAGTTGCCCGACGAACCATAGGTGGTGTTGACCGAAACGCCGGGGTAGGACTGCTTGAACTGCGAAACGACTTCATCCAGGGCAAACTTGAGGTCGGCCGCAGCGGCAATGCGCAGTTCGCCGCCCAGCGCCGGGGAGTTCACGCCGGGCGACGGGGCGTCGGCACCGCCGCAGCCGGCCAGCGCCAAAAACAGCAACGCCAGGCCGACGGCGTATGCCGCGCGCGCCCGCCCGTTGCTATTCTCCCGCGCCATGAAGGTCTCCAAGCTTGTTGACCTGCTTGACCAACTCTACCCCTTCGCGCTGGCCGAAGAGTGGGACAATGTTGGCCTGATTGTCGGCGATTCCAAGGCCGAAGTCACCGGCGTGCTGCTGGCGCTGGATGTTACGCGCGATGTGCTGGCCGACGCCAAGGCCAGCGGCTGCAACGTGGTCGTCACGCACCACCCGGTGATCTTCCGTGCGATCAAGCGCCTGAACGAAAGCGAGCTGCAGGGCGGCCTGATCGCCCAGGCAATGCGCGACGGCACCTCGCTGGTTGCCCTGCACACGAACCTGGACAGCGCGGTGGGTGGGCTCAACGACACCTTGTGCGATGCCCTGGCCCTGGTCAACGTAAAGCCGCTGGTCGATTCCGGGCGCGAGCGTTTTTACAAGCTGGCGGTGTTTGTGCCTGAAACCCACGCCGAGAAAGTGCGCGAGGCCCTGTTCGCCGGCGGCGCGGGCAACGTGGGCAACTATAACCAGTGCAGCTTCAACACGCCGGGTACCGGCACGTTTCGTGGGCAGGAAGGCAAGACCAACCCGTTTCTGGGCAAGCCCGGGCAGTTGGAGCGCGCGCAGGAACAGAAGATTGAAGTAATCCTGCGCCGAGAAATGGCGGGCCGTGTGGTAAGTGCCATGCTGGGCGCGCACCCGTATGAAGAAGTCGCCTATGACCTGATCCCGCTGCATAACAAGGAAGCAGGCACCGGCCTGGCGCGCATCGGCAGGTTGGCGGCGCCTGAAACGCTTGCTGCGTTTGCAAAGCGTGTGCAGGACCTGGGCATTTTCGTGAAAGCCGTGCTGGGTGCGCCAGACAAAATGATTTCCAAGGTTGCCCTGTGCAGCGGCGCCGGCAGCGACTTCTGCAGCAATGCCCTCAGCCAGGGCGCCGACGTGTACCTGACAGCCGAACTCAAGCACCACCACGCGCTGGCTGCTTTCGACAAGGGCATGGCGCTGGTCGAGACAGATCATTACACACTGGAACAGAAACACTGGCCCAAGCTGGCGGACATCCTGACCAGCCACGGCCTCAAGGCGAAAGTAAGCGATCGTGGACCCGAACTCTGGCGCCGCCCGTAACCAGGCCCGCAGCATGTTCAAGGGCGGTTCGACCTATGTCCGGGAGGACGAGGCCGAACTGCTGAAGCAGGACAAGCCGTTTCCGCCCAAGGCGCGGCGGCTGGCAATCATATTCAGCGCCAGCCTGATGCTGCTGGCCCTGTTGCCGGTAGTGCTGGAGGGCGCAGGCGTTTCCGTGCGCATCGGGCCATGGCTGAGCCTGCTGATCACGCTGCCGATCACACTGGTTGCCATGGCGTTCATGGGTTTTCTGCGCGATGGTGTGGCCGGCAACATCATCAGCGGCACGGCGGTGCTGTTTGCCATGACCATGGGCTACGCGCTGGAGTTTGAGCCTGGCGATGAACAACGCGCCCTGTTCATGCGTCTGGCCTGCCCGGTGACGGCTGCTGCCATCCTGGGCTTCTTCTGGCTGAACCTGAAGTCAAACCTGCGCGACATGCACTTCTGGGTGGCGGAAGGCCAGAGCATGCAGGACATCATGCTGCGCTATCAGCAGGCGAACCTGATCCGCAAGAAGGGCGGCAAACCCGCCCTGCTGCCCGATGGCAGCGTGGTTGACGCCAACGAGGTGGTGGGTCGTCCGGGCTTTCGGACCCCGCCCAAAGAACAGCAGGCCGGCACCCAGACCAAGAAAAAGAAGCGCAAGAAGCCCAAGCTGCGCTAACTTGCGGCCACGGCTCCTGCCGCTGCTGTGGTTGCCACCATGGCAGCTGCGGCTGCCGCCGCAGCTGCGGCGGCGCCGGCCGCGCCCTGCTGGCTGGACTGGCCCTCAGGGTCTGCCCCGGTGGCGATGGTCACCAGCCCATAGCCCATGCCCTTTAGTTCATTGACCCACAGGATGCGGCCGTCTTCGACATCCAGCGCGAAGATGTGGCCGTTTGCTCCGACAAGCACCATGTCGCCGTCAATCACGATGGTGGCGATGCGGCAGTTGACGCCCTTGGGCTGCCTTGTCACCCACATGACCTGGCCTGTCAGGGGGTCAACGCGCACAACATTGCCGTTGAGGAACATTACGATGGTGTGGGGCGCGCGCAGGTTGATGGTCGGTCTCATGGCCGTCTCCTTGTCCGGCAGGTATTACGCCTAAAGGCCGGCCAGGTTGCCATTCCAACACGAAGGAAGGATTGGAGCAGGGAAAGGTGAAGGGCAAAGTCAGGGCCAGGGGCAGGGGCAGGGGCAGGGGCAACTATAAGCAAAAGGTGGGCTCCTCATGCTGATCTTGACCTGAACCGCCCCCTCGTTGCTCCGCCGCTTATCCTTATTACCCTTGCGCCCTTACTTACGGGCCTTATGGAGAGACTTCCATGGCAGTGGCAACGGCGGTTGGTCTTCGCTGCAGAGAGTGCGGCAAGGAGTATGAAGACGGCCCCATCAACGTGTGCGAACTCGATTTCGCGCCGTTGGAAGTGGTGTACGACTATGACCTGGTCAAGCGCGAACTGACCCGCACCAGTATCGCCAAGCGCGCTTTCAACATGTGGCGTTACAAGGAACTGCTGCCGGAACAGGAGCCGATCAGCGGCTTCAATACCGGCGGCACACCCCTGTACCACGCCAAGCGGCTGGGCGAGCGCCTGGGCGGCTTCAAGAACCTCTACCTCAAGTACGACGGCGTCTGCGCGCCCAGCCTTTCCTTTAAGGACCGGGTGGTGGCGGTTTCCATCGCGCGGGCCAAACGCTTTGGCTTCAAGACAGTCGGTTGCGCCAGCACCGGCAACCTGGCCAATGCCGTGGCCGCGCAGGCGGCGCAGGCCGGCATGAAGGCGGTGGTGCTGATTCCGAAGGACCTGGAGCCCGCCAAGGTCGTCAACACGCAGGTGTACGGCGCGACGCTGGTCAAGATTGACGGCCACTACGACGACGTTAACCGCCTGTGCGCCGAGATCGCCAACGACGCCAAGATCGGCATTGTGAATGTCAACCTGCGCGCCTATTACGCCGAAGGCAGCAAGTCCATGGGCTTTGAGATCATGGAACAGCTTGGCTGGCGCGCGCCCGACAACATTGTCACCTGCATGGCGGGCGGCAGCCTGATCAACAAGCTCAGCAAGTCGATCAAGGAATTCGAGAAGCTCGGCCTGCTGGACAAGACGGCCAAGACCCGTTTCTGGGGCGCCCAGGCCACCGGCTGCAACCCGATCACGGCCGCCATCAAGGCGGGCACGGACCTGATCAAGCCGGTCAAGGAACCCAGGACGATCGCGCGCAGTATTGCCATCGGCAACCCGGCCGACGGCTATTTTGCCTCGCGCCTGTGCCTGGACACCGGCGGCGGCGGCGAAGACGTGACCGACGACGAGATCCGCGATGGCATGCGGCTGCTGGCCGAAAGTGAGGGCCTGTTCACGGAAACCGCCGGCGGGGTCACCATTGGCAGCTTCGCCAAGCTGGCCAAGCAGGGCCGCATCGACAAGAACGAAACCACGGTGCTGTGTATCACCGGCCAGGGTCTCAAGACCATCGACGCACTGATGGAGCCGGGCGTGCTGCCGGTGGCGCCGGTCATCAAGCCCACGCTCAGCGCGTTCCGGGACCTGAAGGTGGGGTAGTGTTCCAGTTCAACCACAAAGCCCGCCGTGTAGACGGCGGGCTTTTGCGTTCTTTGCGCCGGCGCGGAATCTCTGCAAACAAACCGCGAAAAAGCTCTAACCGTTGGCCTGGTTCTTACTCCCCCGGCTGGACGATCTGGAACGAAAGTTCGGGTGCCTTGCGGCGGGTAATGGCCTCGGCTGCGGCGGTGCGCAGGCGCGGCGCGTCGGCCTGCAGGGCCTGCAGCACTTCAATGGCCTTGTCGTGGCGCGTACTGACGCGGACCAGCAGGTGGCCCGCACCCTGCAGCGGGATCACGCCCTCCAGTTGCAGGTCCAGCAGCAGGTCACTGGCCGATTCGGACAGGGCAAACGTCAAGGCACGCTCGATCTGCCTGCACAGTTGCAGGGTTTTGCGGTCGGGTGCCGGTGGTTCGTCGCGGTTGTTGTCTTCTCTGCCCATACAGCCACAATAACGAACAGGGGTTCCATGAGACATGCCACGCCTGACGTGCTGGATTCTATCGAGCCGCTGCTGGCGCAAATCCGCGCCCTGCCGCTGCGCGAACCAAAGCGCGGGGCGTTCTACATCAAGCGCGAGGCGTTTCTGCACTTCCATGAAGACCCGGCCGGCCTGTTTGCCGACCTGAAGGTCAATGGCAAGTGGCAACGCTTCAGTGCAGACACCGCGGCCCAGCGCAAAGCCCTTGTTGAAGCGGCCCGCAAGGCAATCGGGGCCTGAACGCCGAAAAATGTCGCACCCGGGTGGTACGGTCAAGGCGTGGCGCAATCCCGCGCCCGGAGAAACCACCGTGCCCACCACCCGCACCCACCCCGAAACCTGGCCCATCGACACCCGCAACCTCCTGCCGGAAACCCATCAGCGGGCGGCCTGGAACGCGCTGGTGGAGGCGCGCGACCTGCTGTCTGAAATTGCATTGACCTGCAAGCTGCTGGGTGCGACGGCCTTTGACGGGCAGGAGGAGTCCCAGTGCCTGTCGGCAACGCTGCACACGGCGCTGATTGAGCTGGATGTCGCCCTGGGTGCCAAGGGTGTGCTGACCTTTGAGACCCGCCAGTGAACCGGATAAACGCGCCGGCGGACGTTGAGGGGCTTGAAACCGGCCTTTGCCGCCAATATGAAAGACGCCGTAAGCCCCGCCGGAATGCCCATGGCCGCCGTTGCCGAAGTCGAGCTGTTGAACAAGTACGGCCTGCACCAGCGGCCGGCCATGAAAGTCATTGAAACGGCCAGCAAGTTCGCCAGCGAGATCTACCTGATCAAGGGCGACCAGCGCTGCAACGCCAAGTCAATCATCGACGTCATCATGCTGGCTGCCGAAAAAGGCACGCGCCTGCAAGTCGAGGCCGAAGGCGTGGACGCCGAAAAGGCCGTGGCCAGCATGATTGAGCTGTTCAAGAACAAGTTCTTCCTGAACGAGGATTGAAGGCGCAGATGACACCCAGTGCAAACGGCCCGGTTTCCCGGGCCGTTTTCGTTGCATCAGGTTACTTGGCCTTGGGTTTTTCCCACTGCAGCAGAGGCTTCACTTTCTCGTCAAAGTGGGCGCTGGTCAGTTCCATGACTGTCTTGCCGTTCATGTCCATGCGGATCACGCGGTTGAACCAGCCGTTGGACGCAACCCAGGTCTTGGTGGTGTTGCCGCCGTCTTCCACGATGGTCAGGTCGCCTTCAAAGGTCTTGCCGCCCATCTTCACGTCGGCAAACTTCTCGTTGGTCACCTTGGCTTTGCTTTCTACCGGTGCCGCGGTTCCAGAGGCCGGCTTCCACTCCATGACCTCGATCTTCCTGGGTTCCTGGCCCTTCTTGCCAACCCAGGCTTCCTTGACGTTGGGCTGGCCCGCATCGGCCCAGCTGTCCACGCGATAGGCCAGTACGTAACCCTGGCCGGTGTCGTTCTCCACGATGAACTCGCCGCGGCCGCTCATCTTCACAATCTGCCACAGCGAAGCACTTTTGCCGGCGCCGAAGTCGCTGGTGACTTCCCACATCTGGCCAGTCGATACGACCTCGTGGATCGCCACAAACGGCGAGGCCTTCATCTGGCCGTCGACGTACATCTTGATCATGGTGTCGGACATGTCCGTGGCCTTTGTTTCGCCGCCGGACTTTCCGCTGTCTGACTTGCCGTTGTCGGAACCACCCGAACCCTTGTCGGTGGTTGTCTTGCAGCCGGCCAGTGTCACCAGCAGCGCAAGCGCCATCATGCACAGCACACTTTTCATGTTCTTCCCCTGTTAGAAACGATGGGGCAAGTGGTACCAATCTCAACGCAGGCCCTTGTGAAGGCGGCATTGGAATTCGATTAAGTCGCCAGACGGCCGGCACCGGCGGTAAAAGGGCCCCATGCAACCCCTGCTGATCTTGAACGTTGTCGGCCTGACGCCCGCGCTGCTGCCGTTTGCGCCGCGGCTGTCGCAGCTGGCGGCCCGGCCCATGACGGGCGTGTTTCCGGCCGTGACCATGACAGCCCAGGCCAGCATGCTGACTGGTGCCTTGCCCCGCGAACACGGTGTGGTCGGCAACAGCTGGTACTGGCGCGAATTGGGCGAGGTGCGCAACTGGCTGCAGGCCAACGCCCTGCTGAAGCCCGAGCCACTGTACCGTACTGCCGCGCGGCTGGCGCGCGAACAGGGCAAGTCCTTCCGGTGTGCCAAGCTGTTCTGGTGGTTCAACCAGGGCAGTGGCTGCGACATATCCGCCACGCCCAAGCCGCATTACGGCAGCGACGGCAGCAAGGAGTTCGACATCCTGACGGAGCCGCCGGAACTGGCGGCTGAGCTCAGAAGCCAGCTTGGCCCGTTTCCGTTTGCCGCGTTCTGGGGCCCGCGCGCCGGCCTGCCCAGCAGCACCTGGATCGCCGCGGCCACAGCCGGCGTGATGCGCAAGCACAAGCCCGACCTGACACTGTGTTATCTGCCGCACCTGGATTACGACCTGCAACGCAAAGGCGATGCCGCGGACCTGCCGCGGCTGGTCGCCGAGGCCGACACCTGCGCCGCGCGGGTCATGGATGCCGCCAAAGCCATCGGTGCGGCGGTGCTTGTGGTCAGTGAGTACGGCATCGCGCCGGTGTCCGTGCCCGTGTACCTCAATCGCGTGTTGCGCCAGGCGGGCTTTCTGCGGGCGCGCGGCGGGCCCTATGGCGAAATGCTTGACCCGACCACCAGCCGTGCGTTTGCCGTGTGCGACCACCAGGCCGCACACGTCTACCTGCGCGATGCCGCTGACCTTGACCCGGTGCGAAAGCTGCTGGCCGACACGCCGGGCGTGGACCGTGTTATGGATCGTGCCCAGCAGGCCGAACTTGGCATTGACCACCCCAACAGCGGCGAACTGGTGGTCACGGCCGGTGCCGGGGCGTGGTTTGCCTACCCGTACTGGTTGGATGATGCCAATGCTCCCGACTTTGCCCGCAGTGTCGACATCCACCGCAAGCCCGGCTACGACCCCTGCGAGCTGTTCATGGCCGGGGGCAACCTTGGCGCGGGGCTGACCTTGCTGCGCAAGAAGCTGGGGTTGCGCTATCGCTTTCGCACCTGCCCGCTGGACGCATCGCTGGTGCGGGGCAGCCATGGCGCCATGCCGGCTGACCCGGCGCAGGGGCCCCTGATGGCCTGCAGCGAAGCGGGCATGCTGCCCCAGGCGCCGACCATGCTCGACGTCAAGCCACTGGCCCTTCAACTGCTGGGACTGTCACCCCTTGGGACGCCCGCCCCGTCGCGATAGACTGCGGTCATGCCCATGGTGAGGTTTACGCTGGCCCGGATCGTGCTGACCGACGTCGAACAGGCCCAGCGCATTATCCTGAAAGAAGTCGGCGGCCAACGGCACTTCACCATCGAGATCGGCGAGGCCGAGGCGGTGTCAATCTACCGCCGCGCGACCAAACGCTTTCCGCCGCGGCCCCTGACGCACGACCTGCTGGACAACGTGATTGCGGGCATGGGCGGCACGGTCAAGGCCGTCGAGATCTGCGACCTGCGTGATTCTACCTATTTTGCCAACCTGGTGATCCAGGCGGCCGACGGCGAAGTGCGTATTGACGCGCGGCCCAGTGACGCGATTGCGATTCTGGTGGGCGCGGGGGTGGACCTGTTTGTGGACGAGGAGCGTGTGCTGCAGCCCCTGGCCGGTGAGGAGCCTGAAAAATGAAAGCCTGGATAGCCCTGAGCGCTCTGCTGTGTGCCGCCGTGTTCTGCAGCACGCTTTCGGCCGAGGAGTGGCTGGATTTCTCGTCGCGCGACCAGGCACGCGGAGGCGCCGGCGTGTCGCTGGGGCGCAACGGCACCGGGGCCTACTACAACCCGGCCAACACCGCGCGCCGGCCGTGGGAAAGCGACGGCCTGTTTCACATTGAGTTTGATATCCCGGTGGCGTTCTCGGCTTCCATCCATGGCGAGAGCTTTCGGTTCATCTTTGACACCGTGCAGCTTGCCAACGACCTGTTTGACAGGTTCGGCGAGGGCGCCTTCGATGCGTCCAACAACGCCGTGTCGTTTCAGGACTTCCAGTTCGCGATCAAGGTGTTTGACGCGCTGGACCGGCTCAATGGCCTCAATGGCGAGGGCCTTTACACCGGCACCAGTGCCGGGCTTGGTGTGCGGTTTTCGGGGCTGCTGCTGCCGCGCGACGGGTTTGGCATCTATGTGGCGGGCTTCGGCATCGGCGCGTTTTCGCCGGTCGTTGACCTGGAGAGCCTGCGCGGCTACCGCCTTACCGATGAGTCCGGCGCCGGGTTTGAACAACTGGTAAGCATCGCCATTGCCAACAGTGGCCAGCCCGGCCCCGCGCCCAGCACACCGGGCGGCCAGAACTTCAGCGCGCAGCTGCAGGCAGGGGGGTACAGCGCGGAATCGGCCGATGCACTGGCAGCCCAGGCCGAGGAAGCCGGCATCAACTTCGGCGGCGCGGGCGCGGGCATACTGCTGGATTTTCTGCTCAACACTCTCAACGGCACCGGCACCAGCCTGGAAAGCGGCGCCAACCCGCTGGAGGGCAACAACTCGGGCTTCCTGATCCGCGGCCTGAGCTGGTACGAGATCGGCTTCACCTACAGCTTCGGGCTGCCGATCATGGGTGCCAAGGACTGGCTTACGGTGGGTGCCACCGTCAAGTTCATGCAGGCCTACGTGTTCAGCCAGCTTCTGCGCGTGCAGGACATGACCAAAGACGGCGTGGATGACACCGTCAGCCGCCTGCGCGACGATGTGCGCCAGGCCTACGGCTTCAATGGCGACGTGGCGCGCTTCAATGTGGGGCTGGACCTTGGCGTGATCCTGACGCCGCAGGTGCCGGGGCTCGACACGCTGGCCGTTGGCTTGACGGCCCGCAACATCAACGGCCCCGAGTTCCGCTGGCAGGGCGGATATTACGCGTCGCCCAAGCTGGTGCGGTTTGACCCGCAGTTCAGGCTGGGTGTCAGCTATGTGCTGTTTCACGGCCTGGGCCTGCCGCTGAGTTTTGCCGTAGAGGCCGACCTGAACAAGGTGGGCAGCGACGTTCTGCCGAACTACCACACCCAGTTCATCCGTGCCGCCGTTGCCTTTGAGCCAAGCTTCGGGCTGTTTGGCTTCGGGCTGCGGCTGGGCTTGCTGCAGAACATTGCCGACGCAGACCAGGCCACGACGTTGACGGCGGGATTAGGGTTCCAGATCGCGTTCTTCCGGCTGGACTTCGGCGGGCTGATGGCAGTGAACACCAACAACTTCGGCTCCAGCTTTGACTTCGACCCGCTGCCCCAGCGCTTTGGCGGCAGTGTGCAGATCGGCATAGACCTGAAATTCTAGCGAGGCACAGGCACACCGACCTGTGCCGCTGCGGGTCGGGCTAGATATCCAGGTTCTTCACTTCCAGGGCGTGGCGTTCGATGAACTGGCGGCGCGGTTCCACGGCGTCGCCCATCAATATGGTGAACATTTCGTCGGCGGCATCGGCGTCTTCCATGGTCACGCGCAGCAGCACGCGATTGGCCGGGTCCATTGTGGTCTCCCACAGCTCGTCGGCGTTCATTTCGCCCAGGCCCTTGTAACGCTGGATGCTGATGCCTTTTCGGCCTTGCTCGCGCACCCGTTGCAGTGCGGCGTTCAGGCTTAGAACCGGTGTTTCTTCGCCGTCTTCAAAGCGCAGGCCGAATTGCTGGGCCTGTTTTTCGCGGCCGTGGATAGTCCATGCCGGGAAGCCGCGGATCTCAAACTGCTTGAGCAACTCAGCACCTTCCTCGGCGAGGTCGGCCATTTCAATCAGCTCATCGACCTTGTCAAAGTCAAATGCGCCGGCGTCGGTTTCGGTTTCCTTGCTGGTGATCTGCGCACGGGTCATCACAAAGCGGCCCTGCTTCTCGCGCTCCTTGATGAAGGCGTTGAGTTCCTTTTCTTCGCTGTCGTGAAAGTACTTCGCCGCGCCATCGGCCACCACAATGCTGGTGGGCAGGGTCTTGGTCTTGTCATTGAACTGCGCATAGTAACGCTGGGGGTTGATGCCCTTGCGCGCGACGCGGCCGGCAAGTTCTTCAACCTTGATCAGGCGTTCGAACACTTCGCTGCGCAGTTGCCCGCCGCTGTACTCGCGGCCTTTGGCCGCAATGTCCATGTCCTTGGGAATGCTGAATGTGCAGCCTTCCAGGCCCATGCGCATCAGCGTGTCATTCATCTCGCGGTCAGAACGCACGTACTCCTGCTTCTTCTTGCGCGTGACCTTGTACAGCGGGGGCTGGGCTACATACACGTGGCCGGTTTCAATCAGCGTGGCCAGCTGCCGGTAAAAGAAGGTCAGCAGCAGCGTGCGGATGTGGCTGCCGTCGACGTCGGCGTCGGTCATGATGATGATGCGGTTGTAGCGCAGCTTGCTGAGGTCAAACCCGCCCTTGGAGGCTTCCTCGCTGCCGATGCCGGTGCCCAGGCTGGCAATCAGGTTCTGGATTTCCTGGTGCTGCAGCATCTTGGCCAGCGTGGCCTTCTCGACGTTCAGGATCTTGCCGCGCAGCGGCAGAATCGCCTGGAACATGCGCTCGCGGCCCTGCTTGGCGGAACCACCGGCCGAATCACCCTCTACGATGTACAGCTCAGCTTCGTCCTTGTTCTTGGTCAGGCAGTCGGCAAGTTTGGTGGCAAGAAAGCCCGTCTGCAGGGCGCCTTTGCGCACGACTTCGCGGGCCTTTCGTGCGGCTTCACGCGCGCGCGCGGCCAGCAGCGCCTGTTCGCAGATTCTCTCGGCGGCCTTGGGGTGTTCCTCAAGGAACGTCTCCATGGCTTCGGCAATCACGGCGTCCAGCGCGCTTTCTACTTCGCGGTTGAGCAGGCGGACCTTCGTCTGGCCCTCAAACTGCGGGTTCTTGACCTTGACGCTGACGACGGCGTACAGGCCCTCACGAAAGTCGTCGCCCGCGGGCTCGACCAGGTTCTTGTTGTTCTTGCCCTTCTGCTCGATGTACCTCTTGATGTAGCGCCCCAGCCCGCGTGTCAGGCCCTTGCGAAACCCCGTAAGGTGCGTGCCGCCGAACGGGTTGTTGATGTAGTTGCCATACGTGTGGCACGGCAGTTCGCCTTCGCCGTCGCACCACTGCCAGGCGGCTTCAACCTCAACTTCATCGGGCTGGCCCTGGTTGACGGTCTTCTGGACGTAGCACACTTCTTCGTTGATTCGCGTCTTGTTGCGGTTGTGCCAGGCCACGAACTCCTTGATGCCTTCCTTGAAGTGGAAGATCTCTTCTTTGCCGTCGGGCCGGTGGTCCATCAGGCGGATCGTCAGGCCCTTGGCCAAAAACGCCAGTTCGCGCAGGCGCACCGCGACCGTGGCGTATTTGAACTCGGCGGTTTCAAAGATGGTGGCGTCAGGCGTGAACACTACGCGCGTGCCGGTGCGCTCGGCCTTGCCCACAACTTTCAGTTTCTGGGTGACCTTGCCGCGCGAAAACGCGATCTCGTGTTCCTGCCCGCCCTGCCACACGGTGACAACGCACTTGTCGCTGCAGGCGTTAACGGCCTTCAGGCCGATGCCGTGCAGGCCGCCGGCGGTGTTGTAGGCCTTGCCTTCAAACTTGCCGCCGGCATGAAGGTCCGTCAGCACCATTTCCACGCCGGGCTTGCCGGTTTGCTTGTTGATGCCCACGGGAATGCCGTGGCCGTCGTCGGTGACGCTGCACGAGCCGTCTTTGTTGAACTCGACGTCGATGCGGTTGCAGCGGCCCGCCAGTGCTTCGTCCACGCTGTTGGCGACGATTTCAAACACCAGGTGATGCAGGCCGTTGACGTCGCGGCCGCCGATGTACATGTCGGGGCGCTTGCGGATGCCTTCCAGGCCCTCCAGTTTGATCAGGTCGTTGGCGTCATATTCGGCGATGCGCGTTGCGGTATCGGTGTTGGCCATGGAGTCCTCTGAACTGCCTGCTGAAAACGATCCCGTGGCTTACGCCCCGGGTTGAGACTGCTTGCGAGCCGTCCGTACAGTGATACCCGCCAGCGAATCCTTGTCCTTAAGGAGTTCGCGCAGCTTGTTTAGCAGGGCGGCCTTGTAAACCACGCCCAATTCGTGTGCCAATGTGGGGCTGTCAACCACGACGTTGACAGTGCCGTCTTTGCTGATGTTGGCGACCTGCGCCCGGCTGCCAACGCCCTGCAGGCCCGGGATTTCCAGCAATGCCAGTTCCAGCGCACCCTGCAGCCGCGCGCGGCGCGACTTGTTGACCTTGCGGGATTCCTCCAGAAACGCGTTCATCGCATGCGCCATGGAAACGGGCATGGAAACACGCCGCGGGTAGTTGTCGCGGGCGCGTTGCAGCGGGTCCTTGGAGGTCTCCAGGGGTGTTTTGCGGGTGCGTTTGACCAGCCTGTTCGCCATCTTTCATACTATACAGATCGTCGCGACAAATTGAAGGTCAACGGCTGCAAAACCGCTTCAAATTGCGTGTTAGCGGCCTGTGGATAGCCTGTGCGGGGTCTGCCGCGCGCTGCCCCGTGAACGTCGTTTTCGGGCATCAAACTTCGGGCACTGCGCGCTGAACGCCACCTCGCCTTGCGTCCCGCGGTCGTTATATTCTGCGCCCCACGGAGAGGTGGCAGAGTGGCCGATTGTGCCCGCTTGGAAAGCGGGTGTCCTGAAAGGGACCGAGGGTTCGAATCCCTCCCTCTCCGCCAGACTTTTGCTCCGAAGTAGGGGTCAGGCCGGTCACTGCACTCGGAGCCGGACCCCTTTCGGAGATCCAATGGCCTGGCTCATTCTGCTGCTTGCCGCCGCCTGCGAGGTTGTCTGGGCCATCACGCTCAAGAAGAGTGACGGCTTTACCCACATGGGCTACGGCGTGACGGCCGTGGTATTCATGATCATCAGTTTTGTCCTGCTTGCCGTGGCCATGAAGTCGCTGCCTGCGGGCACGGCCTACGCCGTTTGGACGGGGCTGGGGGCCCTGGGCGCGGCGCTGATCGGCATGATGATCCTGGGCGAAGACCGCGGCCTTGGCCGTATCATCAGCCTGGCGCTGGTGCTGGCGGGCGTGGTGGGCCTGAAGTACTTCTCGACTGAAGAACCCAAAGCTGCCACAGACGCAAGCGCGCGGGAAAAGGGCTGAACACCGCGGGTGCTACTTCACAATCTGGCGGCGGCGGAAGGTAACTGCCCCCAGTGGCAGCAGCATTAATGCGGCCAGCGTACGCCAGGCCGTGTCGCCCAAGGTGGACCCCACTTCGCGACCGCGCAGGTAAGTGTCAAAGGGCCGCGCCGGCAGCAGTTCGGGCAATTCAGCGGCGGCGGTCTCCAGTGTTTTCATCGCGTCTTTGTCGGCTTCAACGGCGGCGCGGCGATCGGCGGCCATCTGGCCCGTCGGCGTGATTCCGGGCAGCAAGGTCAGGGCCGCCAGCAGCAGCAGGCCCGCCAGCGCGGCCGTAGGCGCAGTGGCCCAACTGCGGAACCACAGGCTGACGGCCATGCACAGCGCGGCTGCCGCAATGGCCAGCATTGCCAGGCGCAATGCGCTGGAGTACGGATTCACGAATTCAGATGACAGCGCCACACCCTCAGGCCTTACACCAACGATCAGCGACGGATCGGCAGGCACAATGCGAAGCCACAGCTCGGTGCCGGGGGGGACATCCGCACTGATACTGGCCCGGCGACGAGACAGGGCGCGAACATCGGCCAACGCGAAGATTCCGGGGCGGGCGCCCGGTTCGTGGTAGGCGCGGGTTCCGAAAAACTCGGCCCTGAAAGGCACCTCACGCATCGGCGGTGCTTCCTGCGTCCAGACAAGCTCGTACTCGATTTCTGCGTACAGACCCTTGCCCGCAGGGCGGGCAAACTCAGCCATGATGTACTCACCCCTGGTCTGGGCCGCCCAGTACCAATCAGGCCGGGTCTGGTGGCCCTCGTGCTGTGTCGTGCCCAGCCACATCGACTGCGGACGATGAACCTGAAGCAGGTTCGTGGCAGGCCTGGAACATGCCATTGCCGCCATCGCGCCGCCAAGAAACAGAGCCGTGCTCAGCAGGATCATGCACAGGCCTGCCATGGCCGCGCCGGCAAACCATTCCGCGCGCCGCGCGGGCAGAAGGGCATAGCCGGTCTTCATGCCGGGCCGCAACAGAAACGCGCCCCCGATTGCCGCGGCCAGCGGCAGCATCAGCCGCAGACCCTCCACGGTAAACGTGCGTGCGGCCCACACCCGGCCGCCTTCGTCGTCGCCTGCCAGCAGCGCCGCCACCGGCACACAGGCCAGCAGCAGCAACCCGGCCAGTCGCGCCACGGCCGAGCGTGTGCTCTCGCGTATGGTGGCGGCCGCGATGGCAAGAATGCGCGCGATCACTTGGGTCGGTCCTTGCCCAGCACACTCAGATAAAACGCCTCAAGGCTGCGCATAGGGGCCTTGCTGCTGATCACGGTCAGTCCGCGTTGCCGGGCCAGGTCTTCCAGCGCCCTGATTGACTCGCCGTCCGCAGGTGAGACGCGCAGCTCGTGCGTCTCCTTTTCGCGCAGCAGTTCGTCAAGGGTTCCTTCATTGATCAGCTTGCCGTGGTTCAAAAACGCCACGCGGTCGCAGACGTTTTCAAGCTCGCCCAGCAGGTGGCTGGAAATCAGCACCGCCTTGCCTTGTTTGCGCAGGTCGGCAATCAGGTGCTTCATTTCCACCGCGCCCAGCGGGTCAAGGCCGCTGGTTGGCTCGTCCAGAATGAACACCTGCGGGTCGCCGATCAGCACACTGGCAATCCCCAGCCGCCGCTGCATGCCCTTGCTGAAGCCCAGGACGCGGCGGTCGGCGGCGTGTCTCAGCCCCACCTTATCGAGCAGTTCGTCGGTCTTGCGCCGGCTGTCGGCGCGGCTCAGGCCCGCCAGCGCGCCGTGCAGTCGCAATGATTCGCGCGCAGAAAGAAACGGAAGCAGCGTGGAGTCCTCGGGCAGGTAACCCGTGGCCTTGCGCGCTGCCAGGCTGCCGGGCGAGTTGCCCAGCACCGTGACACTGCCGGTGTCAGGCCGAATCAGGCCCAGGGCAATTTTGAACGTGGTGGTCTTGCCCGAGCCGTTGGGGCCCAGCAGGCCGTACACTTCTCCGGCCTGCACGGAAATGGAAAGGCCGTCAAGCGCCTGAATGCGCCGACGGCCAAAGAAGTCCTTGAAGGTCTTGCGGATGTCGCGGATTTCGACTGCTGGCACGGTAACCCCGGCCCCCAGTCTACATGTTCGCGAGCATCGTTGCCTGCAGCTTGCGCTTCAGGGCCTGGCGACGCTTGCGATTTTCGATGACGCTGGGCTTCTCATAGAAGCTGACGCGCTTCATGGCGCGGGTGAGACCCTCTTTTTCGCAGGCCTTCTTGAAGCGGCGAAGAAGCTGATCGACAGACTCAGAGCTGCGGGCCTTGACCTTAACCATAGAGCAGACTTCCCTGGGCAAAGAAACCGTTCAACGCGCCGGCCACGCCGTCGCGGGAGGGGGAAGATAGCAACAGGGGCTGTGGAATCAACGGGGAGAAATCGGTCGCCCCAACCCGCTGTCAACGCTTGCGCTTCTTTGCCTTGGCCTTCTTGGTGGGCGATTTGCGCTTGGCCGGGGCCGCGGCCTTTTTGGCGACCTTTATCGCCAGCGGGTGCTTGGGCTGATACACGCCAAAGGTGCCCGCGCCTGGCACTGAAAACTGGGTCAGGCTGCCCCACTCCGCCTCATAGACTGGCGAACACTGTACGCCCTTGGCGGAAAGGTCGGCGATCGTGCGCCTGATGTCGTCGCACATCAAGTACATCGCATGGTGTTCGGGCTCGCCGTCGGTGGGGTGAAATCCGACCTCGGCGGGCGGCAATGAGAAAATCAGCCAGCCGTGACCTGCGTTGACGTGGGCAAATCCAAGCACATCTCGAAAGAAGGCCCGTGCCTTGTCGGCATCTTTGGCATAGATCAATACATGGGTGCCGATGATCATGGTCTCTCCAAGTGCAATAAGTGCATACGCTTACATGGTTGCCCGTGTTGGTGAAGGAAAATACCTACCGATCGGTATAGAAGTGGGAAGAGCCGCCGGGTCTCAAGTCGTTTGAGTTCCGTTCGAAGACGGCACGATTGCCATGAATCAACCCACAACTACTGAGCCCGAAGCTTTCCTTGAGCCCGGCACCCGCACCCAGGTGCTGAAGGCCGCCGCCCGACTGTTTGCCGAGCGCGGCTTTGATGCCGTCAGTGTGCGCGAGATCGTGCAGGCCGCCGGCGTAACCAAGCCCGCCATGTACTACCACTTCGGCAGCAAAGAGGGCGTGGCCACGGCGATCATGCATGACCTGCTGGCCGCAGCCGATGAGGTTCGCAAGCGCGCGTTTGCAGAAAGCAAGGACATCCGCCAGGCGCTGGCCATGCACTGCCAGGGCATGCTGGAACTGGCCGCGCAGCGCAAACATGAGCTTGCGTTCGGCTTCACCTGCTGGTTCGGTCGCAGCAGCCTGCGGCAGATCACGGCCGAAACCAGCGACTACGACTGCAAGGTGAACCAGGAGTGGGTGTCGTTTCTGGTGGATCGCGGTCTTGATGAACAAAAGGCAGTGAACCTGGTGCGCGTGTTCTGGGCGCTGCTGATGCAAGAGCTGCTGCGCGTGGCCCATTGCCCGTTTTGGGCGGGCGACGCCGACGATACCCCGCAGACGATTGCCGGACTTGCCATGGACGGGGCGCTGGCCCACGGGACGACGACGAGACAGGGGGAAACCACATCATGAGGAAGCAACCTGGAGCCTGGATACTTTTGCTGGCAGGGGCGGTCGTGCTGGGCGCCTGTGCGCCCAAGCCCCCGGAGGCTGAAGGCGGGCCTGTGCGCCGCAACGTCAGCGTCCAGTTGATGGAACCAAAGCCGATTGCCGTGACGGTGAAGCTGCCCGTTACGCTGCGCGCCCGAGAAGAAGTGGAACTGCGCGCGGCCATTCCCGGAGTGATCCTGAGCCTGCCTTACGAAGAAGGTATGGAAGTGCCCGCCGGGGTCATGCCCCCGTCGGAGTGGGTGGAAGCCGATGCCTTTCTTAAGTCCAACCCGGGCCTTTCCGCAACCGACGATGCCGTGCTGACGCGCAACCTGCGCCACCTGGACGGGCTTGCCGCGTTTGCCCATGTGGATGACCGGGCGGCGCGCGTGAACTTCCGCGAGGCGCAGTCGACGTACGACGCGGCCACCCGCACCCTGAACCGTGTGCTCAGTTACAAGGACTCCACAGAAGCCCAGGTCGACAACGCCCGCACCGCACAGGTTTCGGCCCGGGCCAACTGCGACCGCCTGCGCCAGATGATCCAGGACGCCTATGTTGCCAGCCCGGTGAAGGGCGTTCTGCGCAAGCGGCTGCGCCGCGCCGGCGAATACGTCAATGGCGGCGAGCTGCTGGGTGTGGTTGCCGTGCTGGAGCCGCTGGTGGCGGAACTGCACCTGCCGGAGCACCACCGCCACGCGGTAAGCCAGGGCAGCGAGTTCGACATCGAGATCCAGAGTGTGCTGGATGCCGCCGGCAAGCCCGCGCACGTCACGGCCAAGGTGCGCCAGATCGACGTGGTCGCCCACCCCCAGACTCACACCTTTCGCGTGGAGGCCGACATCGCCAACCCGGGGCGCAAACTGCCCGCGGGGGTGTTCGGCACCACGTACCTGGTGGTCTACCGCAATGCCGAAGCGCTGACGGTGCCGCTGTCGGCGCTGAGGCTGCGCGGCGAGAAAGTCTCGCTGTTTGTCGTGCAGAACGACGTGGCGCGCGAGGTCAAGGATGTGCGCATCGGCCGCACGTTTCTGGACAGCGCGGAACTGCTGGGTGACAGCGTGAAGGCCGGCCAGAAGGTGGTTGTGACCGGCACACAGCTGCTTGGCGACGGCGACCCGGTTGCCGTGCGCGAGGACCCGACGTTGAAGCTGCCCGCCGGCAAGGGCAAGGACGCCCGGCCATGATCATAACCAACTTTTCCATCGCCCATCGTGTGGCCGTGGTGATTCTTGCCATCGGCATCGCCGTCATGGGCGCGATTGCGTACATCACCACCCCGCGCGAAAGCACCCCGGACATCAAGGTGCCGCTGGTGACGATTGCCGTGCCACTGCCCGAGGCCAGCCCGGAAGACGTCGAAAACGGCATCACTATTCCGCTGGAACGCCAGCTCAAGAACCTCAAGGGCCTGAAGAAGTTGACCAGCGTTTCGGTCGAGGGCATGAGCATCACGACCGCCGAGTTCACGCCCGACATCAAGGTCGAAGACGCGCTGCAGAAGGTGCGCGAGAAGTTCGACGTCGCCAAGGTGGACTTTCCGTCCGATGCCGAAGACGAAACGATCAGCGAACTCAGTTTCTCGGAGTTCCCGATCATGATCGTCACCTTGTACGGCGCCGAGGTGCCGCTGCTGCAAAAGGTGGCCGAGCGCCTGGAAGACAAGATCGAAGAGCTTCCGGGTGTTCTGGACGTCAAGATCGCCGGCGGCGTGGAGCCGCAGATTGAGATCATCGTTGATCCCGAAAAACTGGAGGCCTACCAGCTTCCGGTCAACAGCCTGATCGCGCAGCTCAAGGGTGAAAACATCAATGTCTCGGCCGGCGGCGTGGATACAGGCACCGTCAAGCCCAGTGTGCGCATTCCCGGTGAGTTCAAGACCGCCGAAGACGTGCAGAGCCTGGTGGTCTACAACGTGGAAGGCCGGCCGGTGTACCTGCGCGACGTGGCCACGGCGCGCCTGAGCTACAAGGATTCCGTCAGCTACGCCCGGCGCGACGGCAAGCCTGCTGTCAGCGTGCTGATTGAAAAGCGCGTCGGCGCCAACATCATCGACATCACCGACATGATCAAGTACGGCCTGGCCCAGGCCAAGGCAGAGTTTCCCACCGGCGTGGAGTACGCGATCCTTCAGGACCAGTCCGAGCAGATCCGCACCATGGTGTCGGACCTTGAGAACAACATCCTGACCGGCCTGCTGCTGGTGCTGATTGTGGTGTTTCTGGGCATGGGTTTGCGCCAGGCGCTGCTGGTGGCGCTGGCGCTGCCTTTGTCCCTGGGCCTCAGTTTTGTGGTGCTGAGTTCCATGGGCTACACCATGAACATGGTGGTGCTGTTCAGCCTGGTGCTGGCCCAGGGCATGCTGGTCGACAACGCGATTGTGATTGTCGAAAACATCTACCGCCACATGGGCATGGGCAAGCCGCCGATCCGGGCCTCGAAGGAAGCCGTCAAGGAAGTGGCCTGGCCGGTGATTGCGTCCACCGTGACGACACTGTGCGCGTTCGGGCCGATGGTGTTCTGGCCCGGCATCATGGGCGAGTTCATGAGCTTCCTGCCCGTCACAGTGATCATCACGCTGGTCAGCAGCCTGTTTGTGGCGCTGGTGATCAACCCCACGCTGTCTTCGATGTTCCTGCGCCTGCGCAAGCAGACAGCCAAGTCGCCCACCCAGCTCAGGGTTGAGGCCGGCGGCAAGGCCGTGCTGGACAACTACGAGCGTGTGCTGCGTCGGGCACTCAAGTGGCCCAAGCTGCTGCTGGCCGGCGGGTTCGCGGCGTTGATCGGCACGATCGTGCTGTATGCGGCCATGGGCCACGGCATGGAACTGTTCCCGCAGGCCGAACCCAAACTGGCGTTTGTGAACATCACCGCGCCCGAAGGCACCAGCCTGGACCAGACCGACCGCATTGCCCGGGTCATTGAATCGCGCCTGCCGGACTATGAGGACCTCAAGGGCATTGAAACCACCGTGGGCGGCATTGGCAGCGCCGACCCGATGGCCGGCGGGGCCGAGGCCACGCACATCGGCCGCATCAACCTGAGTTTCAAGGACGAGGCCGACCGCATCGGCAGCCCCAAGAAGTACCTGGACGACCTGGTGCCACTGCTGGCGGACATCCCGGGCGCGGAGATCGAGATCAAGCGCCAGAACATGGGCCCGCCCACGGGCGCGCCGATCAACATCGAGATCACCTGCGAGGATGAAAACGACTTTGCGGCCAGCGTGGCCCAGGTGCGGCACATCGTTGAAAAGGTGGACGGCATCACCAACCTGCGCGACGACCTGCGCACCGGCAAGCCGGAACTGCGCATCAAGGTAGACCGCCAGAAGGCGGCGCTGCTGGGTCTGAACAGCCAGTGGATCGGCAACTTCGTAAAGATGCTGATCAACGGCCAGCGCATCGGCGGCTATGACGATGCCCAGGACGAACGCGATATTGTGGTTCGCCTGCCGCTGGATCGCCGCAACGACCCCACGGTGCTGGAGAACATCCGCATCAGCGACGCGATGGGCAACGCCATTCCGCTGTCCACCGTGTGCACATGGGATTATGTCGGTGGCCCCGGCACCGTGCGCCGCAAGGACGGCCTGCGCATTCACACCGTTTCGGCCGACGTGCGCGAGGGCTTTCTGGCCGACAACGTGCTGAAGGACGTGGCCAAGGCCATTGATGCCGAAAAGGGCAGCTTCCCGGCCGGCTTCAACGCGCGCTACACGGGCGAGAACGAGGACAAGCAGGAGGCGATCAACTTCCTGTTCAAGGCCTTCCTGTGGGCGCTGTTGCTGATCCTGCTGGTGCTGGTGCTGCAGTTCAACAGCCTGCTGCAGACGGGCATCATCATGTCCAGCGTGATCATGAGCCTGATGGGTGTGATGATCAGCCTGATTGTGCTGGCACAGCCCTTTGGCGTGATCATGACCGGCGTGGCCGTCGTGGCACTGGCCGGCGTTGTGGTGAACAACGCCATCATCCTGATTGACTACACCAACCAGTTGCGGCGCGGCGGCCTGGGGTTGACAGACGCCATTGCCACCGCCGGGCGGACCAGGTTGCGGCCAGTCATGCTGACGGCCATCACCACGGCGCTGGGTCTGCTGCCTACCGCGCTGCACGTCAGCTTTGACTTCCGCAAGTTTGAAGTCGTGGTCGGGGGCGAGTCTGCCGCATGGTGGGGGCCGCTGGCCACGGCGCTGGTGTTCGGCCTGATGATCGCGACGTTCCTTACGCTGGTACTGGTGCCCTGTGCCTACCTGGTAACGGCCAAGTGGGCCGACTGGATGGGCCGCAAGGCCGGCGGGCTGTTCAACCCCGCCGAGGACCCGCCGGAACCCGCCGCCGAAGCGCCGCTGTACCCGCCCGAGGAAGCCCCCTTGCACCAGACGTTGGACCCGGTGGCTGAACCGGCACTGAAGTAAAACAAAGCCCGCCAACCGGCGGGCTTTGTGTTGGCGCCTGCGGTGCTTACACTGCGGGCATGACACCGGGGCAGTTCATTGTTGTCTGGGCGCTGCTGGGAATTGGCGTGGCCGCCAGTGCCGGGCTGTTCGCCACGCGCCTGCGCGTGGTCGGCGGCGAACTGCAACAGCGCGCGCTGGCCCAGGATCGCAGCCTGCCGCCACTGGTAGAGGCCTACTTCCGGTGGTCTTCACGGGCGCTGGCTGGATTTGCCGGCGCATTTCTGGCTGTGGCGGTAGGGGACGGCCTGGCAGCAAGGTTCATGGAACAGGCCATGGTGTCGCGGATTTTTGGCTTTGTGGCCGCAGTGCTGCTGCTGGCCTGCGCAGGTATGCAGTTGTTGACCGGCACGGTGGACATGCGTTTGCGTCTTGCGCCGCAGTGGCAGCGGATCCTGCTGATGGTCGCGGGCGTGGTGGGCACGACACTGGCAGCTGCCGCCATGGTGCAACTGGTGCAGCGCGGCAGCCTGTGGAAGTAATGTGGGAAGCTGAGGGCCAAAGTGCTGCACTTTGGCTTGCGCCATAGGGTCTGGTGCCTACAATACCCCGCCATGGAGTGTGTCAGGAAAACTGATTATTCCGAGCATATAGCGCTGGTTGCGCCAGGCCAAAGTGCGCAAACCAGCGTTGTTTCATTTGTCGGCTGACCACACCGGGGGAACCTTCCCCCGGTTTCTTTTTGTCGGGGCGCAGGAGAGGGGCATGCTGGATCGTTCGGTTCTGGTGCTGAACAAATCCTGGATCCCGATTGCGATCACCACGGTGAAGCGCAGTTTTTCTCTGGTCTTTCAGGACCACGCGCTGATTGTTCACCCCGACACCTATGAGATGCATGACTTTGAAACATGGCTGCTGGACAACTCGGCTGTCTCGGATCATGCCACGCCGGATCGCGATGGCTGGCTGCGCACGGCCAACCTGCTGATCCGCATTCCTGAAGTGATCGTACTGGGCCGCTATAACGGCGTACCGCGCCGCGAACTGGTGTTTTCGCGCCGCAACATTTACCGCCGCGACAACTTTGAGTGCCAGTACTGCGGCACGCGCCCGGGCCTGAAACACCTCAGCATCGACCACGTGGTGCCGGTCAGCAAGAACGGCCAGACCACCTGGGAAAACTGCGTCGTTGCCTGCATCCGCTGCAACACACGCAAGGGCAACCGCACCCCCGACCAGGCCCAGATGCCCCTGCGTTGTCGCCCCGGCAAACCCACCTGGAATGACGGCGTGGGCCAGGGCGAATCCGTGCCCACCAGCTGGGCGCGGTTTGTGGCCGCCGACACGCGGGCCTGAAACGCCGGCAACCCGGGCCATCCGGCGGCGCATGATTTGGCTACAATCGCCTTATGGCCAACGCGCCCGACGAAACTGCCGCACTGAAGACAGGCAAGGACCAGCCGCTGCCGATCGGCGTGTTCGCCCTGTTCACGCCCGACGAGGCCATGCCCAAGGACCGCGGCCTGCATGTGAAGCGCCGCGGCGGCCTTACCCTGGCTGCGTTTGTGCTGATTGGCCTGTGCTGGGCGCTGGGCCAAAGCCCCGGGTTTGTGGAGGATGTCTACGCCGCCGGCCTAAGCCAGTGGGCCGGCCGCGGACTGGCCGCGGTTTCAGGCGTTTCGCCCACCAGCCTGGCCGAGGTGGCGATAGTGTTCCTGGCTGCCTGGGCGCTGCTGTCCACCGGCGCTGCCGCGCTTCATGTGCTGCGGCGCAAGCGCCGGTTTTTCAACGCGCTGGCCTGTGGCACGCTGCGTGTGCTGTGTGTGGCCGCCGTTGCCGTTGCGTTGTTCTACCTGCTGTGGGGTGTGAACTATTTCCGGCAGCCGTTGATCGAACGGCAGGGCTGGCAGAAGTATGCCGCCGAGCCCGCCAGCCGTGAAGACCAGACGCGCGAACTCGCCGCCCTGTGCCGGGCGGTCGTTGATTCCACCAACGTGGCCTACGTGCAGGCGATGGGCTCTGACGACATGCAGGTTCCCAGTGTGCCGCTGGCCGAACTTGCGGTGCTGGATGCCTCCATCGACGAGGGCTATGAATCCATGCGCCGCGAGATGGGCCTGCCCGAGGCATTTGGCGTGTCGCGCGGACGCGCCAAGCCCGTGGCGCTGAGTGCAGTCATGCCGTACCTGAACATCGGCGGTTTCTACTTTCCATGGACGGGCGAGGCCAACTTCAACCGCAGCGCACCCTGGTGCACGGTGCCGCACACCATCGCGCACGAAAAGGCGCACCAGCGCTGCATCACAAGTGAAGACGAATGCAACTTTTTCGGCGCGATTGCCTGCCTGCACAGCCCGGATTCCTACGTGCGCTACTCGGGCCTGCTGTTTGTGCAGCGGCAGCTGCTGGGCGAGCTTTACGCGCTGGACCGCGACAAGGCCACAGAACTGGTCAAGCGCCGCCACAAGGGTGTGCAGCGCGACGTAGACGACGTTCGCGCCTGGTGGGCGAAGTACAGCGAGGGCCTGGCCGGCACCGTCGGGCAGGTCAGCACCGCCGTCAACGACACGTACCTGAAGGTCAACCGGGTGGAACAGGGCGTGCGCAGCTACGGGCTGAGCGCGCAGTTGCTGGTGGCCTACGCGCGCCGCCAGGGCGGCCTGAAGTAGGTTACGGAAAAAACTGGGTGGGCAGTTGCCCGCCGCGGGCCAGGCTCAGCGCATCCATGCCCAGTGCCACGGCCAGGTGCACGGCCAGCCCGCCCCAGATGCTGCGGGTCTTCATCGCCATCCAGCCCAGCACGATGCCGGCAATGATCGCCCCCAGCGCCTCGGGCAGCGGCTTGTGGTAGTGAATCATGCAGTAGGGCACCACCATGACGGCGATCGCGCCAAGCCCGAACCTGCGCTCCAGCGAAAACAGCATCCAGCCCCGGAAGAAAAACTCGACACTGAAGAATTGCAGCGCGTACAGGCCCCAGTAGCTCAGCAGCACCAGCCAGCACCATTGCTGGCAGTACTCGGGCCGCAGGAACGGGTAGGTGCCGGTGAAACTCTCGCGTGTCGCGGCCCAGGCCACCGCCGGCGAAACCAGCGCCAGCAGCAACAGATAGATGCGCCACTTCGATGCCGCGCCGGCAAGGCCCAGCCCCAGTTGCGCGGGCTTGAGCCCCTGAAACCTGGCAATCGCCAGCGGCACCAGCACCCACAGCGCCACCAGCCCGCCCGACCACCACGCCCAGGGCCACAACACGCCCCACCAGGGCGCCTGCGCGCCCGGCCGGCGCAGGCCCCAGGCGCCGGCGTCTACGCCCGGTGCCAGTTCACGCGAGAAATCGGGCCACAGCTTGAAGACCGCACCGGGCAGCAGGAAGTACTCGCACAGGGTCAGGGCCACGGCCGCCCAGGCCAGCACGACCAGCGGCCCGCGCTCGCGCCGCAGGTCGGAAACGGCGGACGACAGGTTGACTGGTTCCTGGTTCATGGGTGACGGTGCAGGTCAGCCGGTCTTGATGCCGGTGTCACTTTCACTCAGGGATTCTGAGGCGGCTTTCTCGGCCTGTTCGGCCTTGCGCGCAAGGTTGACGGCGGACTCCAGGATCGCGGTCTTTTCCTTGTGCGACATCAGGTACCCCTTTTGCAGGTTGGGGTAGATCAGGTCGTTGAACAGCTTGCTGCTTTCGCTCAGGAACTCGCTGTAGGTCTGCTGGTAGGCCTTCCAGGCGGCCTTTTCTTTGCTGCCCTTGAACAGCCCGCCCTCGGCGTGTTTTTCAATCTCGGCGGGGTCGAGCTTGCGGACAATCGCGCCCAGCACGTCCTGCATGCCTGCCAGCAGGCCCACCTGGTGCTGGCTGATGTCATTCACCGCGCGCTGCAGCGCGTCGTGAATCTCCAGCGGTGTGGCCCCGCTGGTCCAGTCCAGCGGGTAGCGCTTGAACGCCCCCATGTCGCTGGCCTGCTTCAGCGGGTTTCCCTGGCGCTGAAACGCCATGGTGACGCTGGCGTCAAACTCGCCCTCAAAATCCTTGCGCGCGGCCAGGATGCGGAACAGGCCCTCCAGCATCGCGTCCAGGCTGACGCGGATCATCTCGGCGAACAGCTTGATCTGCACCGGGTCCGAGAACTCGGACTTGCCGGTGAAGTACTGCGACAGGTTCTGAAATGCCGCCAGCGCCACCATCTCCAGCGGATTGGCAGGCGTCGCCACAGCCGCCACCGCTTCCATGGGCATGCCCGCGGGCGCAACTGCCGGTGCACGTCCGGACGTACCGGCGCTTTTGCGCGCGGCCGTGCCGGCCCCGGCGTCCATCGAATCGACCAGCACCTCTACCGTGCCCATGCGCACCACATCGCCGGGTTTCAGCGGGTGGGTGCTGGCGGGCTCGATCAGGGCATTGTTCAGCAGGGTGCCGTTGCGGCTGCCCAGGTCGACAAGCTGATAGCCGGTGGGCAAGGCTTCCATGCGCACGTGCTGCCGCGAAACGCGCACTTCATCGCCGGGCAGCACCAGGTCGCAGTCCGGCGAACGTCCGATCACGATTTTGCTGCGGGTGAACGCATGGTCGGAGACCTCGACGGTGCTGCCTCGGGGAACTCTCACGATCAGCTTGATCGGCATGCGGGTCTCGATGCTGTTGTCTTGCGCCCGTCTATCGTCGCTTGCAGCCGGGGCTAGTCAAGCACGGCCATGCCTCTTGGCTGTGATTGCTTTCCGCCCGCGCCCCAATCACACGAGCCAAATCGCCACCAAGGCACAATGGCCGTTGCAGGCGTTGCCTGGCGTCAGGGCAGCAGGCAATGCGATGCGAAGCAGCGGTGTCGGCTCATCGATGGCCGAACGATTGATCTCCAACAGGCCGACACCATTGATCAGATCGCATCGGAGGGCAATCCCGCAAAGAAAGTGATTCGGTATTATGTGCCCGAGAAGTACGCGGAGTACAAGAATGATGGGTTATGGAAGGTAGAGGTTCGTGCTTTTGACACTACGGACCCGCAGCTTCCGCCACAGAGAATCCATCTTTATGAGTTCAGGTATGCGAACAATTGTGATCGGGGTGGTGACTGGCTTGCTCGTGGTGTGCGGGCTTACCTGTCTTTTGCTCTGGCCCCTGCGCCCCAATTCGCATAGTGCGGGAGGCGCCAATGCCCCTGCCGTACCGTCGACGAGCGAGTTAAGGCCTTGGCGTGTTGAAGTTCGCGGTGCGGGTGGCCCGATCTTTTCGCTGTCGGTCATCGTCGTTACCAAGGACGGTCGCTACCTGCTTGCCGCGAAGACAGGAGAAGCCCTGTTCGCTCCGCCGGTTGCGCGCGAAGGGGTTGACCGTGTTTTTGCTGTTTCCAGAAGTCATCGGTCGCCAGTAGTTACGCTTACGCAAGGTGCTGCGGGCAATGAGGTGCTTACCCTTGAGGAAAGCGCTTCACTGACTGTGTCTGTCGTAGATACAGCGGGAAACCCGTTGGCCGGTGCCGGAATTGCTGTCGGGCTGGGAGATCCAGCTGAGTCTGCTGACTGGGTCCAAGCGGTCGAACTTGGGCTCGGGGAGTCTATAGCGCGTACACTTATCACATCAACGCGCGGTACGGTGTTTCTGCCGGCCTTGCCGGCCGGTCGGCGCGTTGCGATTACCGCTCAAGGACCCTCGGGCGCGGTGCGCGGCGAGGTAGCCAAAGTCAAGCCGCAGGATTCGCTGCGTCTAGTGCTGACGGATGGCGGCGCGGTGGTGGCGGTTCAGTGCAATGATCGCACCGGTGCTGCCATCCCCGACGTTGCGATAACTTATGAAATGTTCGGGGGAAGTCCGGGGAGTCCTTTGTCCCTTGGCAGCGGCGCAGTTGTGTCAAACAGCCAAGGAACTGCTGGAATCCATCTGGGAGAGTCCTCTGCCGTCATAGTAACAGGGGTTGAAAAGGGGTGGCTTTTCGCATCGCTACCGGAACCACTGTCTGCATCGCGGCCTAGAGTTGAAATCGTGCTGCTGCGTGTCGGTTTGCTCGGCTTGAAGCTGACCTACGAAGACGGCCTGCCGTTTGTGGGCGGCGTGTCGGTCTATGGTCCGCGCTATGCCTGGGAGATTGAACCGGCCCGACACCCCGCCGGTGGGATGGGTGGCCGGCCATCCCTTCGCATGGGCGACGATGGCTCCGTGACAATTCCCGGAATGGTCGAGGGCGACACAATAGCGGTGCATGCCTTGTCCGGGCGTGACGGGTTCGTTGGTCTTTCCGAGAGATTCGAGGTGCTGGCATCGGACTTGGACGCTGTCCGCACCCTTGTCTTGAATCGGATGGCGGCCACCCGCGTTCCAGGACGGATTCGGGTCACCGGCATTGACGATGAAACAGCATGGGTGGAAATCACGGACCAGCCTTGGGCGAACCCGGCCGACGCATTTGCGATTGCCGAACGAAGCGAGTCCGGGAAATTGCGCGCCGGAACCTACTGCGTCCGCGTCAGCGGCAATACAGTGGGCTGGCTTTCCCAACCCATTGAGCTGGCACCCGGGGAAACCCGCGAACTGGTTGTCCCTAAGTCCTCGCCAGGACTGGTGCGCGCTCAAGTAGTGGACAAGGATGGAAGTCCTGTACCCGGCTCGACGCTGATTCCGCTTTCGCGTCGTCACAGCAGCTTTCCCGCCCAGGCAGTGCCCTTTCACGAGGCTGTGGCGGATGAGCAAGGCATCGTGATACTGGGCGGCCAGCCCGCCGGCTCCCGCGAGTATCGAATCGAAGGTCCGGGGCTGCAGTTTCGCGTCGAAACAGCCGTGGTTAAGGAGGCTGCCACTACCGAGCTAGGCCGCATCGTGCTGTCGCCTGCTGACGGCCAGGTGTGGGTTTCGGTCGACGGCACGTTGATGGACGGAGAAGTTCTTGAAGTGGAGCTTGCGATGCCGTTCGCAACGCTTTCCCCCCGAAACCGTGTCGAGATGGTATTGGAAACCCACGTTTTTCGCGCGCTGTGCGTTGACCGCTGGTACCTGCTTCATTTTGTTCATCGCAGGGCTGATGGCAAACGGGGGCAGTTCATCGTCAACTCGATTGAACTGACCCGCGCGAAGTCGCTTCAGGAGTTCCGGATCAAGCTGGCCGACTTTCGCTACGAGTAGTTCTCCGTCTGTCCCAGCCTGTTGGTGAACGCTCGTATGGGGCGCCAAGCACGCGCCGTCGACATCCTGCGGCTTGGCTGCGGGCCGGATTCCGGGCGCCACTTCGTGGCGCTCACAACGCTGCGCCCCAGTTCGCATCGCTTTGCCACGGCAGAGCAGTTGCGGATGCTGAGCATCTCCGATCCACTCCTCGTGCGCCGTCATTCCTCTGGTGAAACTGGCGCGGGCGCGGCATTCACCCCGTGAACCACCACGGTGCCTTTGCCTTTGTTCTTGGCCTCGTACATGGCGGTGTCGGCCAGCTTGAGAAGTTCCGTGGCATTGGTGGCCGAGGGCGGCAGATGCACCACGCCAGCGCTGGCGCCAAAGCCCGTGCCAGGCCAGCGCAGCCCGATCTCATGTGCGCCTTCCGCCAGGCGGCGGGCCACGGCGCGGGCTTCATCCTCGTTGGCGTCCCACAACAGCACGGCAAATTCGTCACCGCCGACCCGCGCGGCGAGGTCCGAGGACCGCGTGTGCGTGCGAAGCAGTTCCGCAACAGCCTTCAGCGCCTCGTCGCCGGCCGCGTGGCCGTGTCGGTCGTTGACCTGCTTGAAGTTGTCCAGGTCCAGCATCATCAGCCACAGGTTGGTGCCGCCGCGTGCCGTGCGCGCAATGTCCAGCGGCAGCCGGTCCGTGAACTCGCGCAGGTTGGGCAGGCCGGTCAGCGTGTCCGTGCGCGCAAGCCGCGCCTCGTTTTCCAGCAGCAGCGTGATGCGCGCGTTGGCCGCCCGCAGCGCGTCGCGTTCACTGCGCACGGCCGCCACCGCCAGCCCTATGACCAGCAACTCCAGAAAGCTGCCCACCGCCTGGAAGGCATCCACCACCCAGTGATCACTGCGCGACACCAGGTTGCCGGCAACCATGAACGCGGCGGCACTCAGCAGGCTCAACATCACCACGTGGCGTCGCGACAGGTAGTATCCGGCCACCAGCACCGGGATCACAAAGAACAGCTCGCTGTGAAGGTCCGGGCCGGTAAGCCAGTCCAGCCCTGTCAACACGACCATCAGGGCCAGGCTGGCGGCGTAGACAACCGTGATTTTCTGCCACTTCAGCTGGGCCATGAGAGTCTCAGTGCGTCACGAACCTGCCATTGGCTGCCGCGTGTTCACTCGTAACGATCTGGCCCGTCCGGTTGTTCGTGGATTTCATCCAGCCACCCGGCTTTCGCGCCGGGAAACGAATCGGCGTAGGGCACGTAGGGTTTGATATCCAGCACAGGCGTGCCGTCCAGCAGGTCAATGCCGCGCACACGAATCACATTGCGCTCGACCCCGATCACTTTCAGCGCCGAAAGCGCAATCGGGTTCGGGCGGTGCGGCGCGCGGGTGGCGAACACGCCGCGCGCGACTTTTGGCCCTCGCGGCGGCACCACCTGCGGCTTCCAGTGTTCATTCAGGTGCAGCCACGCCAGCACCCACAGGTACTCAAACCCGGCCAGGTCTTTCAGGCAGGTCGTGAATTCCGGCAACACTTCAATGCTGGCTTCAACGGCCGCGTCGTGCTGGGTTTGCTGGGTGACAGTGGCCTGACGCGGCGTGCCGAAACGTTCCCTGTACGGCGAGCGCACGTGGCCGATCACCACCAGCGGCATCGCGGGCGGTACGAAACTGCTGGTGTGGTCCTGGGGCGGCTTGCGGCGCTTCATGCCTGTCTCAACGATAGAGTCGCTTGGCATAGATGTAGCGCGCCACGGCGGGGGGCACCATGGCCTCAATGCTTTCGCCGGCGGCCACGGCAGCGCGCACGGCCGTTGATGAAACCTCTACCAGCGGTACATCCACGTGCGCGGCCCGCAGCCTGGCCACGCAGGCCTTGCCCAGCGCGGGTTCCACCTGTGCAAAGACGGCGGCGTCGAAGCCGGGCCGCAGCACCGGGATGAACTCCACCAGGTCCAGCAGTTCGCGGATTTCGCGCCACCGGGGCAGGTCCAGCACCATGTCGGCGCCGATGATGAAGCTGTACTGGTTTGCGGGGCGTTCGCGCCGCAGTTGCCGGATGGTGTCAATGCTGTAACTGGGGCCGGGTCGGGCCAGTTCACATTCCTCGACGCCCAGCCCGGGGTCGTCTTCCACGGCCAGGCGTGCCATGGCGGCGCGGTCGCCTGCGTCGGCGTGGTTGTGCTTGCCGGCGCGGTGGGGTGACTGGGCGGAAACCAGCAGGTCAACGCGATCAAGGCCGCGGGCGTCACGCACGGCGCGCGCCACGGCCAGGTGCCCATGATGGGGCGGATCAAAGGCCCCGCCAAGAAGTGCAATGCGCGCCATGGCGGCAGTGTAGCAGCACGGAAATTCCGGCGCGGCGTGAAACCGGACGCGTGCGGTTTGCAATCACTGGGCATACTGATCGCGCACAGGGGAACAGAAACCATGAAACGCTTCTTCAAGACTGTCTTCGTCATCGGCCTTTGCACCGTGGGCGTGATTGCCGCCGCGCACGTCGTGCTGGGCAAGCAGCGCACCCGCGACGCCGCACAGGCCCTGCAAAGCATGGCCCAGAGCGAAGTGGACGAACTGATCGCCAGGCAGACCAACCTGAAAGAAGAACTGGGCAAGCTGCGCGACGCCTACCCGCGCCAGATTGCGCTGGTGAAAAGCCAGCTCAAGGAGATCGAGCGTCGCCTGGCGGACCTTGAAAAAGAAAGCACCAAGTCCACGGACATCGTGCGCCTGTGCGAGGAAGACATCAGCTACCTCGAGGACCAGCGCGACACGGTGGGCACCACCGTCACCGAAGTGCGCGTCATTGAGCACCGCGGCAGCCGCTACACCGTGCAGGAGACCGACAAGCTGATCGCCCGCATCGGCGCGACACGCGAAATGTACATCAACCGCCAGGCCGACATTGAGGCCGAACGCAACGGGCTGAAGTCAGAGCAGGACCGCCTGGGCGTCGAACTGCAGGCCGTGGAAGCCGAACAAGCCGAGTTCGAGGTTGAGTACAACGCGCTGGTGCGCGAGATTGAGCGTCTCAAGCGCAACGACGAAATGCTGAAGCTGGCCGAAAAGCGCCGCGGCAAGGGCTGCAGCAAGCACGCCGACACCATGAACACGCTTGAGCAGGTCAAGTCCGCCGTCGAGCGCGCCCGCCTGGAGCAGGAAGAACGCCTCAAGGCCGCCAAGGTGACGCCCCGCGACCTGGACTATGAGACCCGCGCCAAGCTGCTGGAACTGCAACGCAAGCAGACCCAGCGGGACAATGCCGTAAAGTCGGCCAAGGCCCCGGCACTGGACACCGCCGCGAAGTAGCAGCATGCACCCAACGATAAAAGGCCCGGCTTGCGCCGGGCCTTTTCCATGGAATGGCTAGGCCGCGCTTTCTTCGGGTTCTTCGGCGCCGGATTCGCTGTTTTCGGCCTCGCAGGTGAACTCAAGTTCCCAGGGGCCGTCGGCGGTGAAGCGCGCCAGTGTCAGCTTGGTGATCATCTCCGAGGTGTCAACGTCGGCACCCCAGCTGACGCGGTCCACGGTGTCCTGGCCCGCCACAAGCTCAACGGCGCCGTCCTGGTTGGTGCTCCAGGGTGCTTTGTCGAGGCTGTTCAGCAATTCCTCAAAGGCACCGGCCGGCTGCAGCGTGCCGAAGTACCAGGGCTCGTCGTTCTGAAGGTCCTGCAGTGTCGCGGCGTGTTCGCCGTCGATAAAGATGTTCGTGGACTTGCTCATCCCGGTGGAACTCCTGTGACGCGGGGGCTTCGTTTTCTGTACTCCTGCTGCGCGGCGGCAAGTGCCGTGCCCGGCGCAACCTTCAGGCCGTGATCCAGCAGAACGTCTTCCATTGCCGCAATCACGCCTACAGCGTCTATGTAATCGTAAAAGCCCAGATGCGCCAGACGAAAGACAAGATTCCGAAGTTCATCCTGCCCGTTTGCCAGGCTTACGCCGTGACGTGATTGCAGGCGCGAGATCAACTCACCGGCCGTGATTCCTTCGGGCGCGTAGACCGCAGTCACACTGTCGGCCGGCCGCGACGAAACCAGTTTCAAACCCAGCGCCTGCACCGCTGCACGGGACATGGCCGCAAAACAGGCTGCGTTGGCCACCAGGTTGTCCTGCCCGACTTCCGTCACCCGTTGCAGCGCCGCGTCGAGAGCTGCCACCAGGCTGACCGCCGGTGTAAACGCCGTCTCCTGCTGCCGCTGCGCCGCCAGTTCGCGCCGCAGGTCAAGGTAATAACGCGGGGCGCCGCGCCCGGCTTCCAGCGCCTTGGCGGCTTTTTCACTGACGCCCACAAACGCCAGCCCGGGCGCCATCGACAGCGCCTTCTGCGACGCGCCGACCAGCAGGTCGATGCCCCATTCGTCGGGGCGCACCTCATGCGCGCCAAGCCAGGTGATGCCGTCAACACACATCAGGGTTTCGGGCCGCGGGCGCACCAGCGCGGCAATTTCGCGCACCGGGTGCAGAGTGGCCGTGGACGTTTCACACCCCTGCACCAGTACGGCGCAAGCCGGCCCGGCATCCAGCGCGCGCTTGACGTCGGCCGGGTCTACCGGCTGGCCGGGAGCAACGCGGATCTCGCGGGTTTGGGCGCCCAGCGCCCGCGCGATTTCCAGCCAGCGCGCGCCGAACCTGCCGCCGTTGACCACCACCACAGGCAAGCCCGGCTGGATGGCCGCGGCGCAGGCGGCTTCCATGCCGCCGGTGCCGGAACAAGTCAGCACCACGACATCCTGGCGCGTGTTGAAGAACGCCCGAAGGCCCCGCTGCACGCGGCCCAGCAGTGCGCGGAACTCCGGCGACCGGTGGTGGGGCATCGGTGCAGCTTCCGCCTGCGCGGCCTGTGGCAGCGGCATGGTCGGCCCGGGCGTGAACAATCGCGGCTTGGGGATCATCGTTTCCTACAGCGGCAGCGAGAATCGCAGCTCTACGCCATTCAGAACGGCCTTGCCCACGCGCAATGTCAGGTGGATTGCACCATCGGCGATGCGCACGTCGGAGCCCGCGCCCGGCCCGGTGTCGGACAACAGGCCGTCCAGGAATTGCTCGAAGTTCACCCGGGTGCGGTCGGCGTCGTTGACTGCCACCAGCCTTGCCTTGGCCATGCCTACGCTGGCCCCCAGCCGCGCCGCCAGCAGCGCGTAGGCCAGGGTGTTCATCTTGCCTTCTTCTTCGGCACGGCTGACACGCCGCAGCACGGGCGCCAGCAGCAGCCAGGCGGAGTCATGGTTGGGCTGGGCCAGCAGCGGTGTCAGCCCGGCGCGCGCAAGGTCACGAATGTGCTGTTCGGGCAGAATCGCCTGCAACGGGAACTGGCTGTCACGGCCCGGCACGTCAAACACCGCAAGGCCGGGAATCTCGCCGTCGACCAGCCCGGTGTGGTTGCTGGGCCAGCCGGTGTTTTCCTGGCTGCGGGCCACGGCGGCACCCACCAGCCAGACGGGAGACAGCCAGGTCACGGCTTCTTCCGTCAAGGGTGTTTCGGCATAGCCGTGCCTGGCGGCCGTGAAAGGCTGGCGTGCGGCAAAGCCGTTGACGGCGGCCACCAGCCAGCGGGCGGCGTCTTTGTCGCGCAGGCTGCGCCACTGGTCGAAGTCGCTGGTCTCAAAACGGCCGGCGGGGTTGTCCAGTGCAGCCAGCGCGCCAAGGTTTTCAACGCCGAGAAACGCAGCGGTCAAAGCGATTGCCACTGGCGCCTGAACTTCGGCCCCGATGTCGCCCAACGCTTGCACCAGCGTCACGTCGGCGGGGGTGTTGGCCAGGGGCAGGTCGCACAGAATCAGGCTGACGGGCGCGGTGTGGCCCTCGCGGTCAGGGCGCACAACGTACCGATGCAGGATGTCGGCCAGATCATCCTTGCCGGAGTGCAGCAGCTCAATGTTTGCGGCCTTGCCATTGCGGCACAAAAAGTGAAGCCCGCGCCAGGCGGCTTCCAGCGCGCGCCACTGCGGGTGTTGCAGAATCGCCGCCAACTGGCCCTGCAGCAGCTTTTGCGCGCGGCTGATCGGTCCCGAAAGGTCAAAGTGCCCTCGCCCGGCAATCGCGGCGCCGGCGGCGTCCATGGCGCTGGCGGCCTTGTCGGCGGTCTTGGGCGGGCCGGTGTCGACCATGCTGAAAATGCTGTCGATGGCGGAGCTTACGGCATCCGGCTGGGCTTCGGTTTCGGTGGGCGCGGGCGCGGGGCGCGGGGCCTGGCCGCCGATCAGGTCCAGCAAGTCGTCCAGGATCGGGCGCAGCGCGGCAACGCTGTCAAAGGCCGCAAGCTCGTGCTTGAAATCTGCGGGCGAAAGCGTGCCCGCCTGTAACTCGCGCGCGCGGGTGATGAACGCCTGCAAGGGGTTCAGGCCGGGCACCAAAGCCGCGACGCGCTGGGGTTCAAAGTCTTTCAGCGAAAGCAGTGTGACGTCCACAGTCTGGGGTTTGTCGCCGGGTGAAGGGCCGGGGATGTCAAGGAACGCGCGGGGTTTAAGCCGCGACATCACAGAATCAATGTTGTGCGCGTCCACGGCCTGCGGGCCGATGTCTTCGCCATGGCCCGCGCCGCGAAAGTCAGCCACGCAGACCATGCGCAGGGGCAAAGGCCGCTGGTCCGGTCGGTCGCTGGGGCCAAAACCGAAACTGTTGCTGAAACCCTGGATCGCGTCTTTGCCGGTCATGCCTGCACCCTAGCAATCCCGCCCGCCGCCGAGAACCAGCAGCGGCGCGGATTGTGGCGGTGGCTGGGCGGACATCAGGATGAGTACCGGGACAATGTGGGGCCGCGTCTGCAGGGCAGCGGCGCGTCTTCGGCCGAGGCTGCTTGACGCGACCACAAGTCGCACTGCTGTAGACGGTAGTTGCAGATGGGCGCGTCCGGTGTGCCCAGGCGGCGGGGCCCCAAAGGCCACGCCGCCGACTGGGGGCGCATTGGACGCGCGCCTGCCCTTGCCCATCTACACCCTCGAGACCGTCGTCAGCAGTGGTCCGAAGGCCTCTGTGGTTCTGAGCTAGAAAGAAATGGCAGATGGCGTTGACTTTGGAGGTCTTCCGTTCGCGTGCGCACATGGGCCTTGAGGCGACTGTCCCGAGCATCGCGAGATGGAAACTCAGGGGCGCGTATACCCAATTCCCTGGCTCGGCGGGTTGCACCACACCTACCGTCGCAAGGCGGGATAGGTCGTTGCTTCAAAGAGGAAGCACGCCTTGTGGCGTGCCGCTACCAGTCTGTCTTGCCATGGGACGAACGCCCAACGGGCCCTCTGTCCCACTGATTCATGCGTCCAGGCGGCTCTCGCCAATCCCGTTCACGCCTCGAACTTTGTGCCCGACGGCGTTTTCGGGAAGGACAGGAGGCGCTGGCGGCACCGGGACTGGCCCGGTAGGCTGGATTGCGGTGCATGGCGGCGGACTTTCTGGTTGCTTGTGTGAGAGCTTGCCATCATGCACAGCTCCGCCGCCGCACCAACCAGAAGTCCTTAATCGCATCGCATTGGGTGGTCATGCAGTTTACGGTAAGAACAGGGTGTGTTCGAGTGGAAGAATCGCGCATCCACTCTAACTCGTAAGAACAAATAGATGTGATGTTTCGGAATGGCTTGCCTTCACAATTGTTCCCTCAAGCAATAAGACTTCAAGCTGGCGTTGAATCTCTTCAACACTGAAACTGCCCCATTCTGAGATCTTGTTAGCGGTTGCATAGCGATGCAATCTCCAGGCATCAAATCCGCCGACATCTCCGCTTGCGTCGATATCAAAATCAACCGCAGTACTGCCAAAGAGGGCGCGACAGCCAATGCCGTGTACTGTATACGAGACGTCGCCGATTTCGGCTGAAATCGGCACCTTACCGGATCGCGCCGCTTGCACAACACTGACAACAGCAAAGTGCGCTCTCAGCTTCCGATTCACTTCGCGACAATCGGCCAAATACCTGCCAATCAGCCAAAAGATGCCATTAGTCATGGATGCCTACCTTAGTCGCGTACGTAGCTTACAGCGCCTATCAGGTCATCAATCGTCTGAAATCCAAACTTCCGAATCTCGTCCAATGTTACCTTCTCAAATGTTACTGCCACGCCAGCGGCCTTTGCGGCGGCAACGCGATGATGACCGTCGAGAATATACAGAACTCCATCGTGTTCGTACACTTTGATTGCATCTCCAACCCAGCCCTTGCACTTCATGGAACTAGTCAAATCTGCAATCGCATCTTGAGAGCTTTGGGAGTAGGTAGAGTCTGTACTCCTAAACTTCGTCTCGGTTGTTGCTTCTTCAATTACTCTAGCAGCTTTGTTTTTGCCCGCTCTTGCCGCGTCGTCTACTTTCGTAAGCAGCCTTGTCAGTTCCCGTTCGCCTGCCGCCCCTCCCTGTGCAACAACTTTCAGCGCCGCTTCCTCGCCTCTCAGTGCCTGCAACGCGGCGGAGCGCCTGGCCAGATTTAACCTGTTCCAAACGCCCAGCGGAATAATCGTGCCGACCAGTAGGGCGCCGGTCTCGTTCACGGCCTTTTCTTGAGCGGCCGGGCCGTTGGCCCCGGACAGATTGTCCCAGGCCGCGTCGGCCATGGCCTTGATCGCATCGCCCGCCGGTCCGTAGCCTTGCTTGACCAGGATGCCCGCGCCGCTGACCCAATCGCCAGCCGCTTTCTTGCCGATTTCCTTCAGACCCTCGCCCACCGGCGCGAGTCCACCCCGCCGCAGTTGGTCGTAGCCCTCAGCAGCGCTCGCCACGGTTTCAACAATTTGCTCGCACGCGCTGCGACCCATGCCGCCTAGGTTGTCAAGATACTCTCCGCCCTTGCTGACCGATCCCGCTGTTTCATCGTCTGCGCCGAGGGCCTTGGCTACAGTGTGAGCTGTCCTCTTCAAAGCGCCTTTGGCTGCGGCCTTTCGTTCTTCGTATTCTTTTCTGAGGAGATCCGACCAAGTGAATCCAGGCCATCCACAAAACTCCATCCCCACCGGGAAGTCGGCCACGGTTCCGCCGATGTGGTCGCTGTACGTGCCCAGGCCGGGGCTGACGTAGCCCGCGACCAGTTCCATCGCGCTGGGGTTGCCCTGGCGGCAGGCGCAGGTGCCAACGTCGCTGTTGCGTGTGCCGTCAGGCGTTCGGTGGATGCCCGTTCCGGCCGCGGCGGCGTTGGCCAGCGCGGTTGCGGCGCTGGGCGTGTCGCCTTCCGGCCCGTCGCTGGCGCCGTGCAGCACCGGGATCTCGGCAAGGCCGAAGATGTTGTGCAGGCTGAAGCTGCTGGTGTTTGCGCCGTACCAGGATGACTCGATGGGGTCGAAGGGGTCCGTGCGCAGGGCCGGCGTCAGCGCGTTGACCCCGTCGGCGTGCAGGCTGACCCACACCCCCGGCATCGGGCTGATGATGCTGCGGCCTTCGTCGTAGGTGACACAATCGACCCCGGCCTTGATGACCTGGCCCGTGGTGCGTCGGCCTGTGACCAGCGGCAGCAGTTCGGCGGTCTCGCCGTCGATCGCGTAGTCGCCGTGGGTGCCGTCTTCGTAATAGTTGACGATCTGGCTCGAACCGGGCGTGGAGTAGACCTCCATCACCCGCACCGGCCGCGGCCCGGACTGAAGAAACAGGCGCCAAGGCGCGCCCCTTCCACACCAATTTGTCAAACTCGGATCAGTGCGCCGCCAATGGCCTGTCACTCAGCCAGCAAAGCAGAATCAACCTATCCCTTGAACGTGTCAGCGGCCAAACTCAGTTTTCCCGATAGCACGTCTGCTCGAACACCGCGAAACTTAGCTGGATGACTGGACCGCATGGCGACCGCATCCAGCGCCAGACGCCATTGTTCGTCCATGCTCCACTTCTGAAATGCCTTGCGACTGGCTGAAATCACTAGGTCACTCCTCCATTTGGCTCTATACGATGGGTCCAGGTCGACGACAGCTGCAAACAGGTCAAGCTCCACAAGGGGGTCGCCATTCGCCTCGTCGCCGCCGTACGAAGTAAAGTACTGCCAGAACGAAGCCAGAGCTTCGGCTGTCAGTTCGTCGTGTGGCAGCGGAGCCAATAGATCATTGAGAGTCATTTCCCGGACTTTACCCGGCTCATCAAACAGCAACTTCAGCAGCTCCCCGCCTCCCGCATCGAACAAAGACGCTTGATACGAACAATCGTCTGGCAACACTCGAACGGCTCTCCAAACCGTTGCAACCCACCGATGAGCGTCGATGGTGGTATCTCGCTCCATCAGGTAGATGCATGTCGCCCAAAAATTCCGGTTACGGGAGAGCCCGAGCTTGTCTTCTTGTGATAGGTCACCCGGGCTCTTCACATTCGCAAGAGCGTAAACGTACTCCCACGCCAGCGGCACACCTCGTCGAGCAGAAAACTGCCTCAGGATATCAAGCGAATATGCACCAGCGGAAATGGCATTTGACAAATCCGCCGCCGTAAACTCGCTCCAAGTCACGGGCGCGGCAGGTAGCCTGGCATCCTGAGCCTTTCGTTGCGCACCAACATCACCCCGGCTTGCTAACATCGCCAAGCAGCAATAAATGGCTGCCACGGTCAATTTACTTGTTCCACAGCGCTTCATGGTAGCGTCCTTGTAATGTCCTACCGTGTATGGAGCGTAAAAGGGGTCAGGGAGCGTAAAAGGGGTCAGGCTACTTTGTGCTGCCTAGTTTGGTGTCATTACCTGTACAACAATCACGCTTGACCTCGTACGACTCACCCCGGCCGGCCTTTGTTCCCATGTTAGCAACCGGGGCAGGGGCCACGAGTCGTTGTTCCGCAAGGCCTACGGGCGTCTGGTTGGGGTCCGTGTTTCGTTCAGGCGTTGCCTGGCCATGGCCACGGCATCGGCGCTGGCGTCAACGCCGATTGCGTTGCGCCCGCATTGTGCCGCTGCGACCAGCGTACTGCCTGAGCCACAGCACAGGTCGACCACCAGGTCGCCGGGGTCGGAAAAGCACTCAATGATACGGGTCATCAGCGCCAGCGGCTTCTGGGTGGGATAGCCTGCGGCCTCGCGCTGGTTGCCGCGCAGGGCCGGGATCTCCCATACGTCGCGCATGTTTGCCCAGGTGTAGGGCCCGCGCTCGTCCTGGTGGATTTCGATGTTCGAAAACCCGTACCTGTGGGCCAGATAGCTCTTTTCGCGCTGGGGGTGGAACTTCCAGGTCGCCCCCGCCGCGTACACGCAGATCGTGTCGTGCTTGCGCGCCAGAAACCGCTTGCCCGCCCCGCCGGTCTTGTAGGCCCAGATGATCTCGTTGACGAACGATTCGTGCCCGAACGCCTGTTCCAGTTCCAGGCGCCCGTGGTGGCTGGCACGCCAATCCAGATGCAGCGCAATCACACCCGTGGGCGCAAGCAGGGGCTTGGCAGCCCCGATCAATCGGCGCAGAAACGCCAGGTACTCGGCCATGCCGCCGGGCCAGCGGTCTTCGTAGGCCGGGCCCCCGGCGCGGTTACGGCGCAGCTTGCCCGAGAAAAACGGCGGGTCCAGGTACACCAGCTGGGCCCGGCCGGGCGCCATGTTCGCGGCCTGTTCGATGGCATCGCCGTGGTGGACCACGACTTTACCCGCATTGCTGACGTGGCGGCGCGACAACGCTATCCTCCTGCCATGCTGGTAAAGCCCAAAAGTGGAATCGCCAAGGCGGGCATCGTGCTTGTGCCCAAGCGCTGGTGCGTTGACAAGGCCGTGCTTCATTCGGCCCAGAGCCTGGCCAATGCCGGTTTTGTCGTTCAGGTGCTGGAACTCGCCTCGCAACCCCGTGATGTGGAAGAGCCCAGTGCCCAGGAATACCTGGCCGCGGCGCGCAAGGTGCGCGAGTCCGCCACCGAGCTTCGCAAACTGGCGGGCGTGGCCAAAGTAGGCGCGGTGGGCGCCTGGATGGGCGGCAGTGTGGTGCTGCTGGCCAGCGACGGCGACCTGGATGCCTGCGTTGCGGTGTGCCCGTTTGTGCGCCTGCCCCAGGCCGACGGCCAGGTGCTGGCCCAGCCGCTGGATGCCGCGGGCCGCGCTCATGCGGCAATCATGACGGTGTTTGGCGAGCTTGACGGCGACGTGCCGCTGGAAGACGTGCGCGCGCTGGAACAGGTGCTTTCGCAAAGCCCGCAGACGGACGAGGCGTACACGTATCCGGGTGTAGGCCACGCGTTCTTTGACAATGAGGAAGGAAACCGCGAGTATCGCGAAGCCGCAGAGCGCGATCTTTGGCTGCGCATCGACCGATTTTTCCAGCAACGGGTGCTGTGATTGGCAACATCGGGCGTTACGCACAGCGCCCCTGCCCCGCCTGAGTACAGAAAGTATAATCGAGGCATTGGAGCGCGGGCTGCTTTATGTATATCCTTGCCCGCCAAGGGTTTTGACAAGGTTCGCTCAAGGCTGCGGGTGCCGGCAATGCGGCCGCCGTGGCAGAAATTACACGCACTGGGATCACCATGCCCATCAACCTGAAGTACGGCCAGCAGGCAGTCGCCCGGGGTTTTCTCACGCCGCAGCGGCTGCAGCAGGTACTGACCAAGCAGCGCCAGCTTGCGGAACAGGGCAAGAAGGTCAGCCTGCGGATGATCCTGGAAAAGTCCAAATTGCTCAGCCCGGACCAGCTGGGCCAGGTCGACCGGGACCTGAACATCAAGGTAGTCAAGAAACAGACCGGCAAGATTGACCGCCCGGCGCCCGGCCCGCAGCGCGGGACGGGGCCGGTGGGCGCGCAGAATTTCGCCGGCGAAGCCGTGCCCCAGTTCAGTGGCATGACCGGTGCCGACCCCGACGCCACGGTGTTTGAACCGCCGCCGCCGGACATGCAGCAGCGCATCAAGGCCGAGCGCGAAAAGGCCAAGCAGGCCCAGCGCGCCAAGCAGGAGGCCGAGGCCGCATCCTTCTTTCAACAGAATGACCAGAGCCCGTTCGGGGGCGACCCGTTTGGCGGCGACGCCATGGCGCCCGAGCCGTTTGGCAACGAAATGCAGCCCGAGCCGTTTGGCAACGAGATGCAGCCCGAGCCATTCGGCAACGAGATGCAGCCCGAGCCATTCGGCGCCGGCGACCTGCAGCCCGCGCCCATGGACGGCTTTGGCGGAGACGACGGCTTCGCCCACGACCCCTTTGCCAGCGAAGGCGCAGAACCGGAGCTGCAGCGCATGGATTCCAGCCCCAAGCTGGAAAGCCTGGCCGCCGAGCACCAGGGTTTTGCGTCGCCCGACGACGAAGAACTGCCCACCCTGAACGCAGGCTTTGACAACGACGGGTACGCGCCCCCGGCCCAGCAGCGTTACGGCCAGCCGCAGCAGCCCCAGTACGCGCCCCCGCCGCGCCAGCCGCAGTACGCGCCGCCAGTGCCCGCCCATTCGGATCTTGCGCCCGCCAGCGGCGGCGATTTCGACAGCTTCGGCAACGACATCATGTCGCCGGACGACCTTGAGGCTGGTGCCACCGGTTCGGCAGCCGGCACCAAACCGCTGGGCAGCGGCGCAGACATGGATCGCACCATGTTCAGCCCGCCGCCGGCAGCCATGCCATCGCCCCGCCAGAAGACCGGGGCCATGGATCGCACCGTGTTCAGCCCGCGCCCGCCGGAGTTCGGCGGCCCGCAACCCGCGCCCTCACCCGAGATGGAGCCCGCCGGCGACGACTGGGGCGAATCCGATGTGCCCGCAGCGGCCGGCTTTGATGAAGAGCCCGCGCCCGCCGAGGCCGCAAACATGGACGCCACCATGTTCAGCCCGCCGCCCCCGGAGCTTGCCGCCCGCAGCGGAGGCACCAAAAAGCCCCAGGGCCGCCAGAAGGGCGACGACGACTTCGGCAACATTGAGCTGCCCTCGGGCAAGCGCATGGACGACATTCCCACTTCGCCGTCCAAGGGCGACGAAGTTCACCCGCTGCGTCGCGGCGTGACGGGCAGCCATGCCAAGGCTTCCTCGGGTGTGCACAAGCAGCCGCCGGCCCCGGCGCCACAGGACGACTACGTCAGCGACGACCTGCCGGGCGAAGAGCCCGCACATGTGCCGGATATCCCCGACGAAGAACCCGTGCAGCGCGGCAAGAGCAACAAACTTGCCGGCAAATCGGCAAAGGGTTCGCCCGCCGATGGCGGCACCGGCCCCGTCGGCAAGGGCAAGCTGCCCAAAAAGAAAGTGCCCGACACCGTTCCTCCCGAAGAAGAGGATGGCGCCAAACCAAAAAAGAAGTCCTCGCGCGTGGTGCTGATCTTCACGATTCTGCTCCTGGTTGTCGTGGCTGTGCTGGTGTTGCCTGTAGTGCTTTATGAGCACGTTGAACAAGTTCGCCCCATGCGCGATCACCCGCAGGCCAAGCAGTATTATGACCATGTGGAAAAGGTGATTAACGACGTGCGCAAGCTGGCTGGCCTGGACGCCCCGGCCGCCAAGCCCGCCGCGCCGGCCAACACCCCGGCCGAAACGCCTCCTGATAACACCCCGCCCGCCAACGCGGAGTAGCCCATTGGTTGCAGCCAACACGGGCCGGTTGATCCGGCCCGTTTCCTTACCATGAGTGATTCTTCACAGGCATTGCGCCAGAACTTTCAGCAGGCCGGGCAGGGCCACGTCTTTGATGCCTGGGACAGCCTGGCCGAGCGCGCCCGGCGTCGCCTGGTACGCCAGCTGGAACAGGTGGACCTTGCGCAACTTGCCGCCATGCGCGCGGCCATCACGGCCGTGGCGGGCCCTGTGCCCCGGAAACTGTCACCCGCCCCGGCCTTTGCCATGGCCGACGAAAGCTTCCCGTACCTGCTGCACGATGCGGCCCGTGCCGTTGTGCCCGTGGGCGACCGCGCCCTGCGCCGCGGCGAAGTGGCCGTGATCCTGGTGGCCGGCGGGCAGGGCACACGTCTTGGCTTTGACGGGCCCAAGGGCTGCTACCCGATCCTGCCGCTTTCCGGCATGACCCTGTTTGAGGTGTTTGCGCGCAAACTGCTTCGTGCCGGGCGCGAGTACGGCCGCACCCCGCCGCTGTACGTCATGGTCGGCAATCACAACGAGCAGGCCACCCGCGCGTTCTTTGAGGAACACAGGTGTTTCGGCCTGAACCCCGCCGACGTGAAGTTTTTCGCCCAGGGCGAGCTGCCCGCGCTGGACGACAACGGCAGGCTGGTAATGGCCGGGCCTGATGCCCTGTGGACAGCACCCGACGGTCACGGCGGTGTGATTGCGGCCATGCACAGCAAGGGCATGCTGGCCGACATGCGCGCGCGGGGTGTGCGCTATGCCAGCTATGTCCAGGTCGACAACCTGCAGATTCCGGTTGTCGATGCGGCATTTCTGGGCCTGCACATTTCCGAAGGTGCCGAGGTTTCACTGAAAGTAGTGCGCAAGACCGACCCCGCCGAAAAAGTGGGCATTTACTGCCTGGATGACGGCGTGCCTTCGATTGTCGAGTACACCGAGTTCACGCCCGCAGACAGCAACCTGCGCGGCCAGGATGGGCGCCTGGCATTCTGGCAGGGCAACATGGCCGTGCATGTGTTCGGGCTGGAGTTCCTGCAACGCCTGGCCGACACCAGCACACAGTTGCCGTTGCACGCTGCGCGCAAAAAGGTCAACGATGCCGAGGCCTGGAAGTTTGAACGTTTTGTGTTCGACACCATCCCGCTGGCCAATCGCGTGGTGTGCATGGAGGTCCCGCGCGAGGAACAGTTCCTGCCGCTGAAAAACCCCGACGGCCCCTTCGGCCCGGAAGGTGTGCGCGCGGCCTGCCAGCAGTACTGGAAGAAGGCGCTGAAGCTCGCCCGGCCGGACCTGGCCGAGCCACCGGTGATCGAAGTCGACCCGGCGCTGTGTGAAAACGCGCGCGAACTGGCCACAGCAATCCAAGGCCGCAAGGTGGATACGTCAGGCCCGCTGCGCCTTGAGCCCCAGGCGTAAGCGCTTGTCATTGCACACACGGCAAAGTCCACATGCTTGAGTCTGTCGGCCCTGCCGGGCCTTGCCATGGACGGGCCAGAGTCCAGGCCCTTACGGGCCTGGCTAGAGTCTTTCGGCCTTCGGCCTTTGTTTTCAGGCCCGTAGGGCCGTCAGAAATTAGCCCGGCGCGTGAGCGCCGGGACCCCCGCAGATCATTGATTTAGAGCCCCGTCAGGGGCGACAGAACCGACTCAACGGTAAGGCCCGAGATGTGTGCAAAGACGAAGCGTAAGCGCGGGGCATGCATCAACCAGAAACCGGGCCCGTCGCCGGGCTCCATCCCATCAGGCCACCACCGCGCCGCCTTTGTCTGTCAGCTTGCGCCCGCGCGGCGTCTTCTGGATGAAGCCCTCGCGGATCAGGTGCGGCTCGTAACTGTCTTCAATCGTGTCTTCTTCTTCGCCCACGGCCACCGCCACGGTCTTGAGCCCGATCGGCCCGCCGCCCTGGTCCTTCAGGCAGCGCAGGATGCGCCTGTCCAGCTCCGTCAATCCGTGTTCGTCAATGCCCAGCATGCGCAGGCCGGTTTCGCAGATCGCCCGCGTCACCTTTCCGTCGCCCTTGACCTGGGCCACGTCGCGCACCCGGCGCAGTATGCGGTTGGCGATTCTGGGTGTGCCACGGGCGCGGCTGGCAACAAGTTCCACGGCCGCGTCATCCACGCCCGTGCCAAGCAGCCTGGCCGACCGCACTACAATCTTGCGCAGTTCTTCCACCGGGTATGGGTCCAGCCGTTCCAGTACGCCAAACCGCGCGCGGAACGGGGCGCTGAGCAACCCCTCGCGCGTGGTTGCACCAATCAGCGTGAACTGTTGCAGGCTTACCCGCACGCTTCGCGCGGCCGGCCCCTGGTCCAGCACAATGTCGATGTGCCAGTCCTCCATGGCCGAATAGAGATACTCTTCAACCACGCGGGGCATGCGGTGGATCTCGTCGATAAACAGCACGTCGCCGCGCCCCAGGTTGGTCAGCAGGCTGACCAGGTCGCCCGCGCGTTCCAGCGCCGGGCCGCTGGTGGCGTGCATGCCGCTGCCAAGCTCGCGCGCGATCAGGTTCGCCAGCGTTGTTTTGCCCAGGCCGGGCATGCCCGAAAACAGGATGTGGTCCAGCGGCTCGCCACGCTTGCGCGCCGCGGCAATGAACACGCCCAGGTTCTCGACCACCTTGGGCTGGCCAATGAACTCGGCCAGGCTGCGCGGACGCAAGGCCGTCTCAAACTCGGCCTCCTGCCGGTCTCGTTCCGTGTCCAGGATCTCTTCTGGCGTTGCCATGAACTGCCAGTCTCACGCCAAGGCGCCGAGCCGCCAAGACGTTTAGAAGTTGTTGGCGACTCTCTCCAGGCCGCTCTTCAGCAGCTTCATACCGAAATTGATGACCATCCCAAGCCGGAGGTCAAGCAGTTTCAGGTATGTCAGAAGCTGGCGAGCAAACAGATCCGAGTGCTCGGCCACGGCCTTTAACTCAATCACAAAGATGCCCTCGACCACAATGTCGGCGCGATAACCGACACCCAGGTCCTGCCCATCCCAGATCAGGGGCACTGGCACTTCCGTCGCTACGGATAGGCCGGCCTTTCGCAGTTCGTACACCAACGCCAGTAGATAAGCCCTTTCCAGCAGGCCCGGACCCCATTTTTGATGCACGTACAGGGCTCGATCCACGCAGATGGCTGCGACGCGATCTAACTCGGCCCGCAAGTCTTCTTTGCCAGCCATGACACGTTCTCCATGATCGGATCTTCTCTTGGCGTCTCCGCGCCTTGGCGTGAGACCTGTTGTTCGCCGTGGCGCCGCGTGAAATTCGCTATCCGCCCAGGATCACGTTGTCGATCAGGCGCGTGGTTCCGACGAACGCTGCCACCGCGCACAGGGCTTTGCCCTGCACGGTTGTGATTTCGCCCAGGTCGTGGGCGTTCAGGATCTCGAGGTAGTCCACCCGGTCCACACTTGGCGTCAGTATCGCCAGCCCGGCCTGCCGCAGCATAGGCACATCGCGCTGGCCCGCCTTGAACGCGGCCTGCACGGCCTGCAACGCCCCAAACAGGGCCAGTGCGCGTTGGCGGTCCGGGGCGGCCAGGTATCGGTTGCGGCTGGACATTGCCAGGCCGTCGGCCTCGCGCACGGTGGGGCAGGTGATGACTTCCAGCGGCATGTCCAGCTCAATGGCCATGCGCGTCAGCACCAGCGCCTGCTGGGCGTCCTTTTGGCCGAAGTATGCGCGGGTGGGCTGGGCCAGGTTGAACAGCTTGGCCACCACGGTGGTTACGCCGCGAAAGTGGCCGGGCCGCGATTTGCCGCAAAGTTTGTCGGTCATGCCCTCCACGGTCACCCAGGTTGCGAATCCGGGCGGGTACATCATGGCGTTGTCAGGCGTGAAGACCGCAGTGGCCCCGGCTTGCTCGCACAGCCTGAGGTCGGCCTCGAGTGTGCGGGGGTACTTGTCCAGGTCTTCGTTGGGCCCGAACTGTGTCGGGTTCACAAAGATGCTGACCAGCGTGGCGGCGTTTTTGGCGGCGCTGCGGCGCACCAGGCTGGCGTGGCCCTCATGCAGCGCGCCCATGGTCGGCACAAAGCCGACCGTGCCGGCCTGCCGGGCGCGCCACTGGCGCAGGTCTGCAATTGTCGCAAGGCTGGGGATCATGGTCGTTCGTCCAATGCCGCAGAGGGGCCCTTTTACATTTTCTGGCGCGGGCGCGGGTTGTGTCGCAGGCGCTGATAGCCTGCCGGTGTTTTGCACTTTTCGCCGACACGCAGCGAGGATGCCATGCGGTCAAGTATCGTCCGTGCCATGCCCGGAGCCCTGTTTGAGGCCGACACGCCGCGACTCACCCTGCGTGGCCGGTTCGTGGAAGTTGCCGTGCCCACGCCGGTGGACCGCGTCTTCGATTACCGGGTGCCTGACCCGCTGGCAGAGCGCGCACGCACGGGCCACCGCGTGACAGTGCCCTTTGGCCGGCAATCGCTGATCGGCATCGTGGTCGGCGAAAAGACCGAATCCACCCTGATGCCGCACCAGGTGCGCGACATCCTGGAAGCACCCGACGACGCGCCGCTGGTCAACCAGGGCATGCTGGGCCTGACCAGGTGGATGGCCGAATACTACGCCTGTTCCTGGGGCGAGGCCTTGCAGGCTGTGCTGCCGGCGGTGGTGCGCACCGGCCGCAAGCGGCGCACAAGGCTGGTGCTGCGGCTGACACATTCTCTGCCGGAGACGCTGCGGCATGCCGCGGAACTGGAGGCCAAGGCCGGCGCGGCGGCGCAGAAGAAGCCCGGCGGCGGCGACCGCAACCAGGGCTATGCCAGAGTGCTGCGCGCGCTGGCGACGTTTGCAGACACCGAGTTTTCGCCCGCCCAGCTGGCCGAAAAGCTGGGTGTGTCGATCGCGCCGATGAACACTTTGCGCAAGCAGGGCTGGCTGAAGTTTGAAAAGGTCGAGATTGCCGCCGAGTTCAGCGCTGGCGCATCGGGCATCGACAAGCCGCCGGAGCACCTGACGGCCGACCAGGCCGGCGCGCTGCAGGCCATCAGCGCGGCGATCAAGCGCGACGAATACCGCACGTTTCTGCTGTTTGGCGTGACCGGCAGCGGCAAGACCGAGGTCTACATCCGCGCCATTGAGCAGACCCTGGCCGCGGGCAAGTCAGCGATTGTGCTGGTGCCCGAAATTGCCCTGACACCGCAGACCACGCGGCGTTTTGCCAGCCGCTTTGACAACGTCAGTGTTCTGCATTCGGCCATGACCGATGCCGAGCGCCGCGAGGCCTGGCGCAGCATTACTGCCGGAACATCGCGTGTTGTGGTTGGCCCGCGCAGCGCGCTGTTCGCGCCGGTGAAGGACTTGGGGCTGGTGGTGGTCGATGAGGAACACGAGGGAACCTACAAACAGGACAACACCCCGCGCTATCACGCCCGTGACACGGCCGTCATGCGCTGCCGGCTGGAACGCGCGGTGGTGATTCTGGGCAGTGCCACCCCCAGCCTGGAAAGCTGGCACAACGCGCAGACCGGCAAGTACGAACTGCTGGAACTGAGTTCCAGAGTAACGGCCGGGAATCGGGAATCGGGAGCCGGGACCGCAGCATTGCCCGCCGATGCCAGTTTGCCCAACGCAGGGCTGGCCAGTGTCGAGATCATCGACATGTCCCAGGAGTGCCGCGAACAGAAGGCCTTTACGTTCTTTTCGCGGCGCATGCGCGGGGCTGTGGCCAATGCACTGGAAGACGGCGAACAGGCAATCGTGTTTCTCAACCGTCGCGGCTACCACACGCTGCTGAGCTGTCGCAACTGCGGCCAGGCGATGATGTGCCCGCATTGCACCATCCCCATGAGCTTTCACCGCGGGCTGAAGAAGATGGCCTGCCATTATTGCCTGGAAACCGCCGATGTCCCGCGCCAGTGCCCCGCCTGCATGGGCGGGCCAATCAAGCTGATGGGCATGGGCACCGAACGCCTGGAAGAAGAACTCAACGAAGTGTTTGCGGGCACACGCATCGCGCGCATGGACAGCGACGTGATGAAGACGCGCGAAGATTACGAAAGCACACTTGAGGCCTTTCGCGCCGGCGAGACGCAATTGCTGGTGGGCACACAGATGATCGCCAAGGGCCTGGACTTTCCCAACGTGACTGTGGTGGGCGTGGTCAGCGCCGATACCGGCATGGGGCTGGCCGACTTTCGCAGCTATGAGCGCGCATTTCAGCTTATCACCCAGGTGTCAGGCCGCGCCGGGCGCGGTCGCAAACCCGGCACCGTGATTGTGCAGACATTTCAGCCCCGGCACATCGCGATCACCACCGGTGCGCGCCAGAACTACCGGGCCTTTGCGGAATATGAACTGCCGCACCGCAGGCAAAGCCACTACCCGCCCTATGGCCGGCTGGTGCTGGTGACAGTCGAGGCCAAAGACCTTGGCCGGGCACAGGAAGAAGCCGCCAGGCTGGCGGCTGTGGCACAGGATTTTGCGAAACAGTACCGCGACACAATCTTCGCCGTGACGCCGCCCTTTGAGGCAGCCGTAAGCAGATTGCGCGGCAAGCATCGCCAGCAGGTGCTGATCAAGGCGATGAGTTTTCAGGCCGTGCGTGGGGTCGTGGATGCGATGCGCCCGCTGCTCAAATCACAGGAGCGCCTGCGCGCCACCATCGACGTTGACCCCGTCGACATGCTGTAGGTCAGTCGCCGGTGTGCTTCAGCCAGTCCTTGCCCGCGCTGTTGCCGGTGCTGTCGGGGCCTGAGTTGCCCTGCTTGCGCGTGATCGCAGTGCCGTCGGGCACCTGCACACCCAGCACCATGCGGGCCTGGCCTTGTGGGCCGTTGTCGAACTCGCCGAAGGTTGCCAGTTCCAGTTTGTGGTCATCGCGGCGCGCGGCCACGCCCATGTTGCGGCGGGTCCAGTCAATGTCGTGAAAGCCGGAATCGGGCCCCTGCACGGCCAGTGACTTCTCCATGCTCAGGCGCATGCGCCCGATGGTCCCGTCTTTGCGCACGGTGGCATCGTGGGGCACGATTACTTCGCGCACACCTTCCATCGGCAGCGTCGCGTAGTCCACCACCCTGCCCGAGTACGACGTGCAGCCGGCCAAAAGGGCCGCCGCAAGCAGCAAGGCCGCTTTCATGTTCAGCCTTCCTTCTTGTCTTCGGGTTTGGCGGCGGGCTTGAGTTCAATCGCGGGCAGGGCCTTCTGGTCATCGGCTGTGGCCTGGGCCTCGTAGCTCGGGCCTTGGGTTTCGAACTTGCAGCCAAAGCGCAGGCCGCACTTGGTGACGGCCACCACGATGCAGGACTTGAAGTTGAGGTCCTTGATCCAGCAGGCGGTGGCATCTTTGGCAAGTTCCTGGACCATGGGCTTGGAGTAATCGTCGTTGCCCGCAATCCAGCCGGCAAAGCCGTCTTTCACGCGCGACACGTGATAGCTGTTGATCATGTTTTCGGCGCCGATGAACAGCACCTTTTCGATTTCATAGTTCGCGCCGAGTTCGGGCAGCTTCCACTTGAGCTTGCTGGGTTTCTTGTCGAACAGGCGGGTCTGCTGGAAGTAAGGCAGGTAGTTGGGCAGGTAATAGCAATCGGCGCGGGTAAGGTCGGGCGCCTCGACGCTGGCCTTGAGGTTGCCGGGCAGGCTGCGGTTGCCTTCGGCGTCCAGAAACAGCACGTGCACATTGCGGATGCGGTACTCCTCTTCATGGCCGATCACGCCCAGGGGGACGCTGGTGTCTTTGACGTCAAGGCGATGGCGCGTGGTTTCGGGCCCGTTGGCCTTGCGGAAGGCCGCGGCATCGAACTCTGGCGCGAACAGGTAGTCGCGCCACTTGGGGCAGACTTCCTCGACCGAAGGCGCGACCATCCAGGCGGTGTGGAAGATAAAGACTTCGATCCTGGCCGGGGCGGTTTCGGGCTTGTCCCAGGTGATCAACAGCGAAGACGGCTGCAGGTTGCCGCTTGTGGGCGACACCATCAGCGGCTTGAACTCAATGTCGCTTGCGGAAAGCGTGGCGCAGCACAGCGCGGCCAGCATGGCGTACTTGAACATGGCAGGCTCCGGGTTGGTGAGCCCGCCGATCATCTACCCCGCTTGCGCCGGGCGCAAGCGTTCAACCCATCAGCGTGTCGGCATGGAACAGCCAGACGTGGCCGCACTTCTTGCAGATGGTGGTCACGAAGCTGGCCGCGGAATCGTCGGTGTCTTCTTCGCGGCTGCTGGTGAAGTGCAGCGAGCTGTAGGTGGCCAGTGTGCCGCGCTGGTCAAACCCGGCGCCACAGGCCGGGCAATCGCCCTTCACACCCTTGGCCTTGATGGCCTTGAGGATGCGCTGGAAATCCTTGCCGGGCATTTCGTCGTTGGACATGTCAGCTCCTTGCCATCGTGTTGCCCGTCAGGTTTCGGTTTTGGTACCGCTGTCAGTAGTGCCTTACGGACTCTGGCGACGTTCCAACCAAGCTTCAAACTCACGCGCGGCATGAACAAGCCCGAGAAACACAACAAACGTCTCTGAGGCAACGTAAACCACATAGTGCGGAAAACGCGTGACCAGCACTCGTCGCAGGTCGCCCTTGTAGGCGCGGTACATCATGGGCGCATTTGCAATACCGCCGATCACTGTGCGAACTTCCTGTTCAAACTCGCGACCGAGCCCCGGTTGCTGGGCTTCGTACCAATCTGATTGCTGCAAAAGGTCCTGCCAGAACTCCGGCCGAACTGTTACAGGGCGAGCCATCACGCCCGATCTCGGCGTCGCGCCTCAAGGCGCTGGTCGAACTCTGCCAACGACATTCCTTCGCCGGGGTTTGCGCGGGCCATTACCGCACGGCGTTCCAGCTCCGCATCTGCCTCAGGCGAGAAGGACGGCTCGGTTCCTTCCTCTGCCAATGTGGCCATGATCCGGGCAACCAGCGCCAGGCGCTGTTCCACGCTGAGTTTGCGGATGGCGTCTATGTCGATGGTCCCAGCCATGGTTCCATTCTAGCCCAGCGAGGTCACCTTGCCATCGGGATCTTCACCGGGGATTTCGGCCTTGCGGCCATCTGCCAGCTATTGGGCGGCGACGCCACAGATCAATGAACGTTTTGAGGATGAGCTGGAAGTCCCTGCCGGACATCTCGTCGACTGACCTTCCTCCGCTTTCCTACGCAAAGGGTCTGCGACGTTGAAGCCACGCCGACAGGTCGCGTGACTCGTGCACGACGCCGAGAAACAGCACGTCATCGTCTACCACTTCGTAGAACACGAGAAAGTGGAATTTGCGGATGACGAACCTGCGAACACCGCCAGAGACCGCCGTAAACCCGTGGGGATGGTCCAACACAACCCCAACGGCAGACAGCACCGCACGGGCAAACTCTGAACCGAGTCCAGGTTGCTCCGATTCAAGCCAGTCAACGGCTCCTGCCACATCCGGCCAGAACTCGGGCAGGTAGCGCACAACCGTCACTTCGCAAGACTCCGAAGGCGGGCGGTCATTTCTTCGTGGGAAATGAGTTTGTCAGGGTTGGCCTTGGCCCATTCAGAACGCCGCTTCATCTCGCGAAGGGTCGCATCCGAAACAGGAACCTCTTCGTCGGCCAGCGTGTCCCAAATCGCCTCCATCAGCTTCAGCCGTTGTTCCACGCTTAGCTTGCGGATGGCGTCTATGTCGATGATCCCAGCCATGACCCTATTCTAGCCCACCTGCATCACCTTGCCATCGGGATCTTCACCGGGTTCTCGGCCTTGCGGTTGAACTTGATGGCCTCGCTGTAGCCGGCGTCAATGTGCCTTGCGATGCCCATGCCTGGGTCGTTGGTGAGCACCCGCTCAAGCCGCTTGTCGGCCTCATTGCTGCCGTCGCAGACAATCACCTGCCCGGCGTGCAGGCTGTATCCCATGCCCACGCCGCCGCCGTGGTGAAAGCTGACCCAGGTTGCGCCGCTTGCTGTGTTCACCAGCGCATTCAGAATCGGCCAGTCGGCAATCGCGTCGCTGCCGTCCTTCATGGCCTCGGTCTCGCGGTTGGGGCTGGCCACACTGCCGCAATCCAGGTGGTCGCGGCCGATCACAATCGGGGCCTTCACCTTGCCTTCGCGCACCAGTTTGTTGAACAGCAGCCCGGCCTTGTGGCGTTCACCGTAACCCAGCCAGCAGATGCGCGCGGGCAGGCCCTGGAACTCAAAGGCGTGCCGGGCGTTTTTCAGCCATGAACGCAGGTGCTTGTGCTTCGGAAACAGCTTCATCAGGGCGTCGTCCGTCGTGTAAATGTCCTGCGGGTCGCCACTGAGCGCCACCCACCGGAACGGCCCCTTGCCCTCACAGAACAGCGGCCGGATGTACGCGGGCACGAAGCCGGGGAACTCGAATGCATCCTTCACCCCGGCCTGCAACGCGTGGCCTCTTAAATTGTTGCCGTAGTCAAACGTGTGTGCGCCCTTGCGCATCAGTTGCAGCATCTGGCGGCAGTGCTTGGCCATGGTGCGGAAGGCCTGTTTTTCGTACTCGCGCGGGTCGCGCTTGCGCAGTTTCAGGGCCTCGGCCAGGGTCATGCGGTCGGGCACGTAACCGTTCAGCGGGTCGTGGGCGCTGGTCTGGTCGGTGAGAAGATCGGGCGTGATGCCGCGCTTGATCAGCCGGTCCAGCAGGTCCACGGCGTTGCAGCACACGCCGATGCTCACGGCTTCCTTGCCACGCTTTGCCTCGATTGCGCGGTCAATGGCGGCGTCAATGCTGTCGGCGCGTTCATCCAGATAGCGTGTTTCAAGCCGCCGCTTGATGCGCGAATCGTCCACGTCGGCGGCCAGAAAGCTTGCCCCGCACATCTTGGCCGCCAGCGGTTGGGCCCCGCCCATGCCGCCCAGCCCGGCGGTGACCACGAGCTTGCCGGCCAGCGTTGCTTTCGGCCCGTAATGGGTGCGCGCGGCCTGGGCAAACGTTTCGTAGGTGCCCTGCAAAATGCCCTGGGTACCGATGTAGATCCAGCTGCCTGCGGTCATCTGGCCGAACATGATCAGGCCGCGGTCGCGCAACCTGTAGAATTCTTCCCACGTGGCCCACTTGGGCACCAGGTTGCTGTTGGCAATCAGCACGCGGGGCGCGTCGGCGTGGGTCTTGAACACCGCCACGGGCTTGCCGCTTTGCACCAGCAGGGTTTCGTCGGCATTCAGCTTGCGCAGCGAATCAACAATCGCGTCGAAGCAATCCCAGTTGCGCGCGGCCTGGCCGATTCCGCCATACACCACCAGTTCGTCGGGGTTCTCGGCGTTGGCCGGATCGAGGTTGTTCATCAACATGCGCAGCGGGGCTTCGGTAAGCCAGGACTTGGCGCTGAGCTTTGTGCCGCGCGGGGCGGTGACGGGTCGGGCCTTGGATTTGGTTTTTCGGGCGGGCATCGGGTCTCCTTGCGGGTGCAGGTTCTAGCAAGGAGATGTCGTGGTGGACTCAGGATTCTGGTGGCCCATCCGTCCCCTATTCGATGGTGCAGAAGAACGGTCGCGAGTTGTCCTTCCAGGGTTCCAGGACGCCGTTGTTGTCGGTGTCTTCGACTTCCAGCCAGCACAGGCGTGTGCCCGCGGCGCGCACGCCGCGCACGGCAAGGTCAAGCTCGCCCAGGGTGTGCCACTTGAGCGAACGATCCAGCAGCAGCAGCTTGCTGCGCAGGTTTGCTGTCTGCAGGCACAGCAGGCCGCGTTCCTTGATCCAGCACAGGGCGAAGTGGTCATAGCGCGCGGAGTTCGAGCGCGTGTCGCGGTGCTGGGAGTCATCCACGATCAGGATTTCGCTGACGATCGCGCCCTGCTGGCCCGGCCTGGGGCGCGTATCGGGCGAACGCGAAAGCTGGTGGCCGAAGTACGCGCCTTCACCGGTGCAGACGATGCGTGAGAAACTGGTGGAACTGTGCAGTGAAACCAGGCTGCCGTCCGCCGGGTTGAACACCAGGTGTTCCGGCGGGTCAGACAACTGCGGGGTGCGGGTTTCGCCTTCATTCTCTTCGGGTTCGATCTCGCCAAAGCGGTTCCAGCGCGGCTGCTGCGGCGCCTTGGAGGGTGCAACCAGGCGCTCAATCAGCAGCTTGTCGTCGTCCAGAACCAGCGCGACATTGAAGGCCTGCACCACCTTGTCGCTGGTGCCCTTGACCAGGTTGACGGACAGGATCCAGCCGTTGGGGTCATCGGCGCCGGGCACACTGACCAGCACCTCCGTGTCGCCGCGCCACAGGGCCACGGGCACGGTGCCGGCTGCCAGCACGGCCACCGTTCGCGGGTTTTCGCCGGTCCGGCTGCAGATCACCAGCGAGGGCTGGTCCAGCAGGTTCACTTCGCCGTCGTCGTTGGTGTCCACGCGGCGCTGGGTTGTCAATATCCTGCCGTCGGCCAGGAACAGCGGCGGGTCGCAGCTTGCGCCGGTATCCAGCACCCGAGCCTCCGAATGCGCGGGGCCCACCGAGTAAAGCGCAAAGCGCCCGGTGGCCCTGGTTGCCGGTGGCGTGGGTCTGGCGGGCCGGAAGTAGTAAAGGCGGTCGCCCTCCGGTGCCAGCACGTGGTTCAAGATCACGCCCGGCTCCACGGCCACGGCCTGGGGGCGCAGGCCGCCCAGTTTCTTGACCCAGGCTTCGGCCGCGTTGTCGCTGTCGGGGCGGGCCAGCAGCGAACTTTCCTTGCGCGGTTTTTCGGCCTCTTCGCCCTCGGGCCTCGGGTCCGGTTGCGCCAGGGCCAGCGAGGCCGCGGGCAGCAGCAACGCCGCCCCTGCCAGCCAGCCCAGCAGCGGGATGTTGGCGGTGCGTGCGGCCGGGTCAGACTTGGGCTGCTCGCGGGTCTCTGCCTGCGCGGCGGGCTCGGCGGCCACGGCCGGCTGCGCGCCCGAGATCGAGCGCGTGGTCTTGCGTTTGACCGGCGCGCGCCCGTGCACCCACGGCAGGTACACCGTGAACGTGCTGCCGCGGCCGATCTGCGAATCCACCGTGATGCGGCCGCCGTGGGCCTTGACGATTTCAGCGACAATCGCGAGGCCCAGGCCTGTTCCGTCCACGTTGCGGGTAAGGTCTTCATCGACGCGGAAGAACTTGTCGAAGATGCGCTCGTGGTGTTCGGGGCCGATGCCGATGCCCTGGTCCTGCACGGCAATGAAAAGTTCGCGGTCGCCGGCGCCGACGGTCACGAAGATCGGTTTTTCATTGGGGCTGTACTTCACGGCGTTGCTGAGCAGGTTCAGCAGCACCTCGCGCATGGCGTCTTTGTCGAACTCGGCGGCGCTGGGCACCCCGGGCCGGATCTGCTTCTGCACGCGGTCGCGCAGCTTGGGGGCCTGGCCCTTGAAGAAGTTGATGGTGTCCACCACCACCTGCACCAGGTCGTTGGACGCGATGTTGTACTTCTTGACCTGGTTTTCGACCTTGCTGAAACTCAGCACGTGGTCAATCAGCGCGCCCAGGCGCTGGGTTTCCGACATGATGGTGTCCAGGCAGGCCTGCACCTTGGCCGGGTCTTTCACGCGGCCCAGCTTCAGGGTTTCCACGAACATGCGGATGCTGGTCAGGGGCGTCTTGAGCTCGTGGGTGACGTTGCTGACGAAGTCGACTTTCTTGCGGGCCTCGCTGGCTTCGCGCAGGATCATGTGCACGACCATCAATGTGGCGCTGGCGACAATCGGCACGCAAAGCACGGCAATCACGATGAAGATGGTGCTGAGCAGCGTTTCGTCTTTGTAGAACTGCTGCTGGGTGTTGACCTTCAGCACCAGATAGCGGTCGGCCAGCAAGGTGTCGTGCGCGGGCACAAAGCCCAGCACTTCGAATTTGTCGCGCTGCCGGGGTGTCCAGTCAAAGTCGCCGCGGCCGACCAGCTCTACGGAAAGCGCGTCGTTCTTCAGGTCCATTTCAGCCAGGTCCTGGCGGATCTGGCGGTCAAGTTCGGTGCTCAAAAGTTCCCAGGCGATGAAGCCCGACGGCGATGCAAACACAACAAAGCTGCGGTGCCGCAATTCGCCATCGTGAAATGTCTCGACACTCAGTTGCTCGCGGGTAAGGGGCCGTTCCGGGCCAGTCTTGATGTTCGCCAGTGCCTCCAGCAACACGGCCGGGGCCTGGTGGCCGCGCGTGCCGTCCACCGCAAGCCCGGCTTCGACGCGGCCGCCGCTGCCGATGTAGGCCTTGCCGGCAATGCTGCGGGTGTAATCCAGGAAATAGCGTTCAACTGCTTCCCGGGCGCGGTCGACATCAGCCGGGCCGGCGGGCGGTGTGATGGCCAGCGCGCGCATGCGGGTTTCCAGGCCGATTTCGACGGACTGGCGCACGGCCTGAAGTTCGGCGCGGTGGCTGGAGGGTCGCAGTTCAATCTCGCGCAGGGCATAGGTGCCAAACAGGCCCATGATCACCGTGGGCGCGATGATGGCGAACACCGCCAGCGGGTACAGCAGCCGGCGTTGGGTCCAGCGACGTACAGAAACGGCCACAATTCGCTCCTGCCCGCCAGCGCGGGCCAGCCAACAGTGTAGCGGCGGATTTCGGTTTTAGATTTTGGAATCCGGGCGCAGTTGTGCGCGCCGGGTGGCGTGCCGGTGGGGGGCGGCCCTGCCCTGCCAGTCTTTTTGCACTACCGCGGCCCAAACCCATGGCGGAGAATGACTTCCGGGCCAAGGCAGTTCGCGCGTATTGATTGGCAACAAATACGCGCGCGAGAGTATCCTGAGAGGTGGGTCATGGGCTTTGCATTGCGTTTTACCAGGCGCGAGCAGACTCAAGGTGTCGCGCAGCCTGTGCCGGTCGAAAAGGCGTCTCCGCGCATGGATCGATTCGAACGCTACCTGGAAAGGTTCCGCGCCGCGATCTTCACCTACGTGCTGCGACTGGTGAAAGACGAAGGCACCGCCGAAGACATCACCCAGGAAACGTTCATCCGCCTGTTCCGCGAGCTGGACAACATCCGCGACAACACCGCCAGCGCCTGGCTGTACCGCGTGGCCCGCAACCTGGTGACGGATTACGTCCGCAAAAAGAAGCCCGTCACGTTCACGGTGCTCAAGGGCAACGCCGAGGATGACGATGAAGACGGCGGGCCGCTGCAGTTCGCGCACCGTGCCATGGGCCCGGCCGGGGTGGTGCTGAACAACGAGCTGCATGACCTGATTCACCGGACGCTCGATGCCATGAGCGAAAAGTTCCGCGATGTGCTGGAACTGGTGGACATCCAGGGGCTCACCCACGACCAGGCCGGCGAAGTGCTGGGTTGCAGCGCCAAGACGGTGTCGGCGCGGCTGGCCCGGGCCCGGGAGTTCTTCACACAGCGGCTGGCGCGGCACGTGGATCTCAAGGCGCACGATTCCCGCAGCCAGGGCGCCTGACTGCTGGCAGGGGTGCAGGCGAAGTTTTTTTGTTGCCTCAAATTCACCGCCTGCGCGTAACAGTTTTCGAGACGGGCACCCTTAATGCCCGCGATGGGGCAGTGCCATGCAACCGGATGAATACAACCCGCTTCCCCCTGAGGCTCATGCCTTTCTGGACGGCACGCTGAGCGCCGAACAGGAAGCCGAGTTCCGCCGTCGCATGGACCGCGACCAGCGCCTTGCCTCTGACGTTGAGGGCGTGCGTGCCGCGCTGGGCCTGCTGAAGACACTGCCGGTGCGTGACCCCGGCCCCGGTTTTGCCGCCCGTGTGCTGGATCGCGTACGCGACGAAGAAATGGGCGAACGCGCCCGCCGCCGTATCCGTTCGGCCCGCACCCCGGTCTGGCAGCACGTGGCCCAGGTGGCCGCGGGCGCCGTGGCTGCGGCGATTGTTCTGGCGCTGGTTGCCCCGGGGCTGCGCAACGACCCGGGCACGGCAACCCAGGGCGACGCGGCACTGGTGGAACTGGCCGGCACAACCGCCGACGAAGACGACCTGCTGCCCGGCCTGGGCGAGCACTTTGATCGTTACCGGCAGCTTGCCATCCACATGGACGCCCTGGCCGACATGGAGGGCGAGACCCAGCGGCTGCTGATTCGTTCCGAGCTTGAGCTTTCCGGCCTGCAGCGCCGCAATGTGTGGCTGGCTTCGCAGCTTGCCGGCCTGCCGGTGGCGCGCCAGCGCGAGTACCGGCGCTTTCTGGAAGGCCTGGACAACGCCGTGGAGATCATTGAGCGCGAGGTAACCGACAGCGCCGCAGCGCGCCGGCCCGTGAACATCGACCTTGTGCGCGGCACCCTGGCGGCGGTGAAGGCGCCTGATGCGCTGGTGCTGCGGCGTGCGGGCGCCGCAGGCGACCGGGCCACGCCGATTGCCGTGGCTTCGTCCAGCCCCGAAGTTGCGGCCTACCAGGCCATCCGCGTTGCCGTGTACCGCAATGACCATGAACGCGCCCTGGCGGCCTGCCGCGCCTACCTGGCGCCCTACAGTGCCGGCGGCAAGTTTGTGCGGCCGGCCACAATCATCGCCGTGGCCTGCCTGCTGCGGCTGGACCGCGAGCTTGAGGCCGCGGCCGAGTACGAACGGGTGTTCGGGTTGTACGAGGAAAAGCTCACCGGCGCCGACCAGCGAATGCTGGAAGGTGTGATGACCGCCCAGGAGCGCCGCCAGTTGCAGCAGGCGCGCCTTGAGCTTCATGGCGGGTAACGGGCCGGACGCAAACACAAATGAACCTGCGCCCACTGGCGCAGGTTTTTTCTGAACCCGGCGGCCAAACTCGGGGCTTTCACCTGCATGGACAACTTCACTCGCCAGGGCACGGCCCACTCGCCTTACACTTACACCCCGTACCCGCTGTGGCGCAGGGGCAACCACGTCAGGCCGCGACGGTCCCGGCTGAACTGGCTGATTCCGGTGCTGCTGGGCGGGGCGGTCTGTGTGCTGACGCTGGCTGTTACCTGGCGCGTGGCCCATCCGCCTGCGGAGTGCCAGGTCCTGCAGTCGACACAACCAGTGTGGCCCCAGGGCAAGCGGCCGGCGTGCATTTGCCCGGGCCCGACGCCCGAAACCAGATACGGCCCGGCCCCGCGCGTGGTGCCTGTGCCCGGGGGCCAGGTGCCGCCTGGGGCGAAGTACCCGGGCTATCAGCCCCTGCCCGAGGGCGGATGATCAGGCATACATGTAGTAGTACTCGTCCTCGAGGCTCTCCGAGTCGACAGAAAACTCCTTCCAGGTGTCATCAACCTTCAACAGTGTTTCGAACTGGCCGTAGTGTCGCCGGTCGCGAAACCCGATGCGCTCTGTGACAATGCCTGCCGGCTGGTCACTGGCCAGCAGCTCCAGCGCGACAAAATCAAAGCCCTTGCGGCGATACCAGCTGTGCAGGCGGTGGATGCGCGAGAACGTGACGTGTTCTGTGCTGCAGCCGCAAAGGTGGCGGCGCACCCAGACGAACGTGCCGGCCTTGAGTTCCTTTACGTCGCTGCCGCTGCCCACGGCCATGACGGCGGCGCGGGCGGCCGCTTTGGGCGGGAAGTTTTCCAGCCGCACGGGGGCAACCTCTACCAGGTCGTCCTGGCCGATCACGTAGGATTTCACGGCGCCTTTTTCGTAGACGTCGATGCGCCCGCGGGGCTCGGGCACAAACGGCGGCACAAATGGCACCAGCTCACTTTCATAGGTGCCGTCGCTGAAGCTGCTCAACACGCTGCCCTCCAGCAGGGCGCTGGCGCCGTAGATGTCCAGGTAGCTGCGCACTACCGGCGGCGGCTCGCACAGCGCGATTTCAAAGCCCATGTCGCGTGTGCGGCGCACCAGCTCCACCAGCGCCGCCACGGCCGAGGAATCCAGGCGTTCAACCTGGTGCAGGTGCAGGATGCGATGACCGCGAAACAGCTCCAGGTCGGCGTCGTCGGTGAACTGCTGCAGCCTGGCGGTGCCGCCTGCGCCCATGTCGGCGGGCAGTGTCACCACCAGCCCGCGAAAATCCTTGGGAATCTCGATGGCTGGCATGGGGCCTCCGTTGGTCGTGACAGCTAACCAACATCCGCGCCGGGGGCAATGATTCCCTGCTTCAGCGCGGACTCGATGAAACCGGCGCCGGAATCTCGGCGGTGTCGCGGTCCATGTCGCGCAGGCTTTCCCGCCGCTGTTCCCAGCGTCCCACGCGGGCGTCAATGATGTTCACGGTGTGGTTCTTGATGCGCAGGAATGCCGTCACGATGTCGCTGTAGGCAATGCCCGCCAGCGCGTCGCAACTGCCGTCTCGAACCCGCTGCAGGTGATGGTCGCGGGCCCTTTCGCAGGCATCGGCAATGGCATCGGCCTGGACAATCAATGCCCGGACATCGGGGTCTTCGTTGTCGGCCCGTGAATGGTCCTTGCTGAACCGCAGTGCCGTGTTCAGGAATTCGCCCACCTGCCGTGCAATCTCCTTCATCTCGTTTGCGGCGGCATCGGTCAGCTTCAGTTTGTCGCGCAGCAGCCTGGCCTTGTAATGCACCAGCCGCTGGCAGTAATCCAGGACGCTTTCCAGCTCGTCGCTGATGCGGATCAGCGCGTAGCCGCGGGTGGCCTGTTCCTGAGTGACCACGGCCTGCATGACCTCGGTCAGAAACAGCGTAACTTCCATCTGGATGTTGTCGGTGACCTGCTCCAGGTGGGCCACGCGCTGGGCGTTTTCCGGCTGGTCCGTGTCGGCCTGCAGCAGCTCAATCGTCTTGGCAAAGCCCTCGATCGTCAGGTTGCCCATCAACTCCACTTCGCCCTCGGCCTCTTCCATGGCCAGTTCCGGCGACACGGTGGAAAGATTGCCCAGCAGCTTCAGCCGGCGCTTCGGCCCAGCACCCTTGTCAGGACGGATCCAGGTCACCAGCCGTACCAGGTAATTGGCAAATGGCAGGAACAAGATGGTGTTGAAGATGTTGAACCCGGAATGGGTAGCCGCGATTTTCATGGCAATCAGCGGATCCACCCCTTCGGCGGCATCCGCGGCATTGATCGAAAACAGCCTGGTAACCCAGCCCGGTGCGTGTTCCACAAACCAGTCCACACCCTGCACATACCACGGAAACACAATCACCATGTAGCACACGCCGATCACGTTGAATGTCGAATGGGCCAGGGCAGCGCGCTTGGCGTTCACATTGCCCCCGATGCTGGCCAGCAACGCCGTGATGGTGGTGCCGATGTTTTCGCCCAGCACCAGCGCAGCCGCGGTCTGGAACGGGATCACGCCGGTTATGGCCAGTGCCACCGTGATACCCAGCATGGCCGAGCTGCTCTGCACGACAAAGGTCAACACGCACCCTACCACCACGCAGGCCAGCACCGACGCGAAACTCTGGGCGTCGAAGATGGTCAATTGCCGGATGAACTCCGGGTGGTTGGACAGCGGCTTGAAGCCGCCGGACATGAACTCCAGGCCCAGAAACACCAGCCCCAGCGCGATCAGCACTTTGCCGATGGCCCGCGGGGTCTGCTTGCGCCCGAAAAGGTAGGGAACAAACCCGGCACCAATGAACACCAGGCCGTACTTGCCGATCTGCACGGCGATGATCCAGCCGGTGATCGTGGTGCCTACGTTGGCACCCATGATCACGCCCACAGCCTGGGCCAGAGTCATCATGCCCGCGTTGACGAAGCCGACGACCATCACGGTGGTCACGGTGCTGGACTGGATGATCGTGGTGACGATCACGCCCACACCTACGGCCATCAGACGATTGTTGGTAAGCCAGCCGACCACGCGGCGGATGAAATCGCTGGCCACAGTCTGCAGGGCCTCGGACAGCATCATCATGCCGACAAGAAAAACGCCTAGGCCGCCAATCACCTTGTACGCAAGCTCAAACCATTCAGCGGCAGTCATGCAGGCCCCGGTTGGGTCGCGCGGAACTTAGCGGGGGCGGGCATGAAGATCGAGTAAAGAACTGGTAAAGACAGCAAGTTATGTTCACGGGCGGGTTTGTGTCAAATCACCCCGGTCGGGGCTGCCCAATGCATGGCGCCCTCATATGATACCGCGCCGCGATGCCTACTGTCCGCCGAAGCATGGTTGCCGCAGTCCTGGCCGTGGCCAGCGGACGGGTTTCGCCCGAACAGGCTGAAGAGATTCTTGCCATCCAGCCGGATGACGCCACCGCCGTGCAGTCCCTGCGCAAAGTCGCGGGCGCGGACGAGTTCTCCGATGGCGACACGGTGTTTGCCCGCGTGGAACAGATCGCCAGCCGCCTGGAGCACGGCCGCCAGGACCTGGATGACCTGGATGTAGAGCCGCCGGTCCGGCAGACGCTGATCAGCATTGCGGCGGTGCCCGTCGACAAGCTGGCCCGCGAGACGCTTCTTTCCGTGGCGCCGCGTCGCCGTGGCACCCCCCGCCAGGCCCCGTCCGAACAGCCAACCCAGCCCGGCCGCGGGGTACACACCGGCCGGCCCAGCACCCGGGTGATGGACCTGATGCAGGATTCCCGCGCGCGCTATTCCGTGCAGCGCGAACACGCCCGTGGCGGCATGGGGCGCATCCTGCTGGCCCGCGACAACGTGGTAGGCCGCGAAGTTGCGTTGAAGGAACTGCTGCCGCAGAAGGACGGGTCGCGGCCCTCCGAGACCGAGGGCTCGCGCGGCATCACCGAACGTTTTCTTCGCGAGGCCAAGATCACCGGCCAGCTGGAGCACCCCAACATTGTGCCGGTGTACGAGATCGGCAAGCACGAGGACGAAAGCCTTTACTACACCATGAAGTTCGTGCGCGGCGAAACGCTGGCGCGCAAGCTGGCGCGCATCGCCCGCGACCCTGCACTGGACCGCAAGCAGAAACTGAGTGAGCGCCTGAAGCTGCTGCAGGCGTTCATTGATGTGTGCAACGCCGTGGCCTACGCCCACAGCCGCAGCGTGATCCACCGCGACCTGAAGCCCGACAACGTCATGGTAGGGGAGTACGGCGAAACGGTGGTGCTGGACTGGGGACTGGCGCGGGTGAAAGGCCAGGAAGACACCGCGGCCAAGGAACTGATGGCCAGCACCAAGCACATGAGCAAGAGCCTGGTGTCGGCCGACACCGGCAGCCTGACGCAAAGCGGTTCGGTTGTCGGCACGCCGGCCTACATGCCGCCGGAACAGGCCCGGGGTGACCTCGACAGCGTGGACGAACAAAGCGACGTCTATGCCCTGGGCGCGGTGCTGTATGAACTACTGACCGGGCGCCCGCCCTTTGACGGCCCGGTGCCGGGGCTGATCATCCAGCAGGTGCTGCACGGCGTGCCCCTGCGCGTGGGCGCCGTGGTGCCCGAAGTCCCGCCCGAGCTTGAGGCGCTGGTTTCGCGCGCCATGGCCCGCGAAAAATCCGACCGCATGCGCAGCGCGCGCGAACTGGCCGCCGAAGTCGTGGCCTTTCGCGACGGCAGGACCCTGAGCGTCTACCAGTATTCGGCGCGGCAGCTTGTGGCCCGCTGGGTGTCGCGCCACAAGCGCGCGGTGCTGCTGGGCATGCTGGCGGCTTACGTGGTGATTGCCGCAGCGGTGTTCCATTACGTTGAACTGCGGGCCGAAAAGCGCGCCGTCGAAGACCAGAAGCAGCAGGCCGAACAGGCCCGCGCCAACGCGGAACTTGAGCGCGAGAACGCCCAGCGCGAGAAAGCCCGCGCCCAGGAGGCCCAGGACCTGGCTGAAAAAGAAGAACGCGCCGCCACCGAGGCGCGGCGCCGGGCAGAGCAGGCCACCGAAAACGCGCTTGAGGAATCCCGCCAGAAAGAAGTCGCCCTGCAGGGCTGGGACCAGACATTGGCCGACGCCTACGCCATGCGCGTGCGACTGGCCATGGAAGAACGCGACTACAACTCGGCCCTGGTGTTTGCCGCTGCGGCACTTGCCAGCGCCGAACAGGCCGAGGCCCGCGGCGCGCTGGTTTCCCTGCCGCAGGTGTTCCCGCTGGTGCGCGAATTGCGGCCGGAACAGGACGCCATTCAGCAGCTGTATGAATTCTTCGGCCTGGGTTTCAGCCCCGACGGCACACTGCTGGCCACCGGCATGCCCGACGGGCAGTGCTATGTCTGGAACATCCTGACCGGCTCAACCGTGGCCAGGCTGGGCCAGCCCGGCGCGGCCTGCTATTGCGCCGCCTTTCACCCCGGCGGCGAGCTGCTGTTCACCACCCACGGCGACGGCACGGTGCGCGTGTACCAGGTGGATGCCGCGACGCGCAGCATTGACCCCGTGCCCCGCACATTCAAGTGCGGGGGCCGTGTGAACACACTTTCGTTTCGCGGCGACGGCCGGGTGATGGCACTGGGTTCTTCCAGCGCGATTGAGCTGTGGGAACTCGCCACCTTGACGCGCATCGGCACGATGTCCGAGCCCGACCACGTGCCGATGTTTGTGGCCTTTTCGCCCGATGGCCGCCACGTGGTCAGCACCTGCCTGGACCAGCGTCCCGACCAGCAGGCGGTGCGCGTATGGGATGCCGTGAACCTGAAGCTGAAGACCCGTCTGGACGGCCACACCATGAGCGCGGGCTTCACGGCGTTTTCGCCCGACGGCAGGACGATCGCCACGGGCAGCCTGGACAGCACCATCCGGCTGTGGGACCTGGAATCGGAAACGGCGCGCGTTGTCATCAGCAATCACCGCAGCTTTGTGCTGGGTGTGGCCTTTTCGCCCGACAGCCGCACGCTTGCCAGTTGTGGCGCCGACAGCACCGTGCGCCTGTGGGATGCCCGGACCGGCGAACCCGTGACTGTCCTTTCCGGGTTTGAGGGCTGGGTGCAAAGCGTGGCCTTTTCGCCCGACGGCCATTCGGTGGCCGCGCGCAACACCCAGGGCCATGTGCGCATCTGGCGGCTTTCCGACCGCGACCGCCGCGCGTTCACCGACCACAAGGCCGACGTGTTTGACGCCCGCTACTCGCGCGACGGCCAGTGGCTGGTCAGCGCAAGCTGGGACGGCACGATCCGCATGCGCGACACCGCAACCGGTGAGACCGTTCGGGTGTTCCGCGGCCACACCAGCCCGGTCTGGAGCGCCGACATCACGCCGGACAACCGCACGCTGATCAGCGCCGGTGCCGACGGCACGCGCGTGTGGGATGTCGAGACGCAGGTCGAGCGCGCAAGAATCAAGCCTGGTGAACTCACCGTGGATGTGCGGGTCAGCCCCGACGGCGCACGCTTTGCCCTCAGCATATGGAAGCGGGTCTACATCTATGACAGTGCGACGCTGGCCGAACTTGCGCTGTGCCAGTACCACGACGAAGTCACCACCGAAACCTGCTGGTCGCCCGACGGCACCACCATCGCCAGTTCCAGCCTGGACGGCACCGTACGCCTGTGGAACTCTGCCGATGGCAAGCCCGTCCGCACCCTGGCCCGCGGGCTGGGCCGCGTGCCCACGGTGGCGTTTCACCCCGAAGGCAAGTGGGTTGCCACCGGTGGCGAGGATCGCGTGGTGCGCCTGCTGGATGTTGCGACCGGCGCATCCGTGCGCACCTTTGAGGGCCACGATGACGCGATTTTCAATGTGCGGTTTTCGCCCGACGGGCAGATGCTGTTCACCAGCAGCGGCGACCGCAGCATCCGCATCTGGCGCGTGGCCGACGCCAGCACGCTGGCGGTGCTCAAATCCCACCGTGAAACGGTCACGCGCCTGGCCGTGCACCCCAAGGGCCTGACGCTGGCCAGCGGCAGCCAGGATGACACCCTGCGCATCTGGCCGCTGTGGGTGCTGACCATGCCGCGCGAATCCGCGCGCGACTGGGCCCAGCTGCAGACCGGGCTTGTTGTGCCGCACAAGTCGTTCGTCGTGCGCCGCATGAACGACTGGCCCCAGGGCCTGGCCGACGAATTCGGCAGCCACGACCTGCGCCGCGATCACGTGCGTACGCTGGGGCGCTTTGCCACGCTGGTCCAGGCGCAGTTTGAGGGCTACCGTTGCCAAGAGTTGACCGGAGCCGACGGCACGCGCACCCGCCGCTATTTCGCGCCGCGCCAGGTTAACCCTGACGGCACGCTGGTCGGCCCTGCGCAGGGCAAAGTGAACTACGGCGCCTGGTGGGAAGACCGCAACGAGGCGCTGCTCAAGCCACTGTGGCAGCGCGCACCGGTGGTCACCGAGATCCTGGCTGAGGGCCAGGCCGGCGAACTCGGCCTGCTTGCCGGCGACCTGCTGCTGGCCGTCGACGGCAGGCAGGTCAAAGACCGCGAGGCCCTGCGCGAAAGGCTGGAGGAACTCAAGGACCGGCCGGAAGTCACCCTGACTGTCGTGCGCCTGCGCCGCAATGAAAAGGGCGAACCCCAGTCCCTGCAGGACGACCAGGGCAACCTGCGCATAGATGCGCGTGGCCTGTCTTCGTGGGATGGCCGCCAGTTTGAAGTTCAGCTCAAGCCCGGGAGGCTTGGCATGCGCATCGGCGATGCCGCCATGCCCGCCCGCCCCAGCCGCTGATCAATGGTTGGTGGCGAACTCGGTGGTGCTGATCAGCGCAAAAAAGATGTCTTCGTAGGCCTCGTTGGCGTTGGCCGCGGTGTCCACGACCTTGCGTGCCGCCAGGTACTCGGCCTCGCGCGGCTTGCGCGAAAGCACGGCCAGAAACAGCGCGCTGATGCGCGCGGGCACATCAGCGTTATCGCGCATCACCGCGTACACCAGCGAGCCGTTCAAGGACCCGCCCAGCCGCCGCGTGACATCGCCATTGAGAACCAGCAAAGCCTGGTCGATGCTGCCGGTAAGCCCTTCGGTGTGCATGCGTTCGTCGTCGCTGGAAAGCTGCGCAAATCGCGCCGCCAGGCCGCGCCGCACCAGCCAGGCTGTGCCCATGGCCTCCAGCCTTTCCTCGTAGCGCCTCAGGACTTCAAGGTTGAACTTCGGCGCGTTCTCGGGCGGCGTGCCCTGCTTCTTCTGCTGTTCGAGGATCGTCGCGTACTGGCGCAGCTTGTGGTAGGCGCTCTGGTTCTCGCGGGCAAACGACTTCAGAAAGCTGTCGCCTTCCATCATGTTGAACAGCGCGGCGAAAAACTGCTCGGGTGTCAGCGGCCTGGATGGCGAGGCCGCGAAGTGCCACGCCAGCGCCGATTTGTCGGCCCCCTTGCCCGAAAGCTGCCAGGTGCGGCTGTTCAGGATCGCCCGGTACAGGCGCTTCACGCCAAAGCCTGACTGGGCCCAATCGGCGGCCAGTGCGTCCAGCAGCGCCGGGTGCGTGGGGGTGTTCAGGCTGTTGAAGTCGTCCGGCGGGTGCACAATCCCGCGCCCGAACAGGAACGACCAGAACCGGTTCACCTGGTAGCGCATGGCGCTGCTGTTGCGCGGGCTGGTCAGCCAGTCGGCCATGATCTTGCGCCAGGTTGCCCCGCTGCGCGACTTGACGGCCGTGTCGCCGATCAACTGGGGCTTGTCATAGGTCAGCAGGTCCTGGACGCGGTTGATGTTCTCGATTTCCAGGCCGGGAGACTTCAGGTAGGCCTCCAGCACCGGCCGCGGCAGCAGGTCGCGCGTGACCAGCGCCGGGTCCACGGGCTGGGAATAGAAGTCCGCCGTGACCTCCAGCGGGCTGAAAAACGCCGCCATGCCCCGGAACACCTGCTGGGTCCAGGCCGGTTCATAGTGATGGTCGTGGCACTGGGCGCACTGCAACTGCATGCCCGCAAAGTTCTTGAGTGTCAGGCCGGCGGCATCGGCCACCGGCGCGGGAAAGCCCATCAGCGCGTAATAGGCGCTTGCGGGGTTGGTGCTGATCGGGCCTTCGGCGGTGACAATCGCGCTGATCGTGCGGTGGAATGGCACGTCGGCGTTGAACTGGTCCGCCAGCCATGCCGCCATCACATCGCCGGCGCTGACGCCAAGTTCGCCCAGGTCATTGCCGCGCTCACGCAGAATCGGCATCCACAGGTCGGCCAGGTGGCGGCCAAAGCGCGGGTCGGCCAGCAGGGTGTCTATCAGCCGCGCCCGCTTGTCGGGCTCGCCGCTGCGCAGGAACAACTCGGCCTCGCTGCGGGTGGGGGGCATGCCCACAGTGTCAAGATAGACCCGGCGCAGAAACTCTTCGTCGCTGCTTGGCGCCGCGGGCGTGATGCCGTCGCGCTTCCAGACGGCCTCAATCTCGGTGTCAATGCGCTGGGTCAGCGCGCCGGCGTCGGCCTTGGGCGCGGGTCTGGCGGCCTGTGCACCGGCACTGGCCAGCCAGCCGCACAACAGCGCGGCGGCAAACGAAGCAAGGCAGATGGCGCGGGCAGGTGCCATGGCAGGCTCGCATATTATCGGATCAGCCTGTCATTGCGAAAAACAACCGGCGGCTTTCGCCCGTTACCAGGGTCGGGCCTTCAGGTTGAAACTGAACTCAAGTTCCTTGCCCGCGCGCAGGGCTTTGACTTTGACGGTGTCGCCGGCCTTGCGGTTCAGGCGGATCCACAGCACCGGGTTGTCGGTGTAGTCGCATTTGGTTACGCCGTCGACGGAAAGCACGATGTCGCCGACCTGCAGGCCCGCGGCCTGTGCGTTGGTCTTGACCCAGAATTTGGTGACCTCGGACGCGAATTCGTCGGCCTTGATGCCAAGTTTTCTCTTGGCGGCGTCATCCAGCGGCTTGCCCCAGAACTCAGGAAAGGGTTCCAGTGCGTGGGTGCTGCTGCGGCGCTCGATTTTGGAAACGCGCCAAAGGTCAGGCAGCTTGATGCTGACGGTTTCTTCGGCATCGCCGCGCCTGAGGGTCAGTTCCAGCAGCTTGGCGTCGTGCGGCACCAGGTGCAGGCGTTGCTGCAGGTCGCCGTAGGTCAGCACGGTTTTGCCCGCCAGCCTGGTGATTTCATCTTTGGCCTTCAGCCCGGCGTCTTTGGCCGCCTTTTCGACCTTTTTGATCACCGTGCCCTTTTCGGCGTCCAGCGTGATGCCCAGGGCCGCAACCTCGGGGTAGACCCACAGGTCCACCTGTTTGTCCAGCTTGCCCGCGCCCTGTGCCAGCTTGGTTTTGGCCGAACCGATGTTGTGGCAGTGCACGCACTTGTTCTTGTCGATGATGTCGCGCTTGATGTCGGGGTAATCGGCCGGCGTCTTTGCCGGGGCGCGGGGCTCTTTCTCGAACTTCTCGTCCTTGGCCAGCTTGAACTGCTGCAGCCCGCGCTCAAGGGCCAGTTGCAGTGACTTGTCATTGAAGTAGGTTTCCGCCGAGGCATCGTCGCGACCGCCGTACCGCAGCAGGATCTGCTCGTCGGCGTTGATCACAAACGTGTACAGGGTGCTGTCGGGGTCAAAGTCGTAGTGGCCCACATCCATCCCGCGCAGGTCTGTCACCCGGGCCAGTACGTACTGCTTGTAAAGCTTGCTGATGGCGGCGTTCTTGGGATCCACCAGACTGGCGTAGAACGCGCGGCAAGGCACTCATGGCACGCAGCGGAACACCAGAAAGATCGGCTTGTCCTGTTCGCGGGCTGTCTGCAGTGCGGCCTTGAAGTCGTCCTGCCACACCGGCGCTTCGGCCAGTGCCGGCCGGGGATCCTGCAAACCCAGCAGGGCGGCCGTGGCGCAGAATGTCAGCAGCAATGCAGGCAGAATCTGTCGGGCGAACATGGTGGCTCCGGGCGTGGTTCCCTGTGTACTGAGAATGCCCCGGCCGCGCATCCGGGGTCAGCAAACCCGTCGGCCTTGATGCTGCCGCCAGGTGCCGTTGCCTGTTATCGTTGCGCCTTGCATGAAACTTTCCCTCAAGCCCCAGCACCTGAAACGCTATCGCCAGATCGCGTCGATACTGCTGCGCTATGGGCTGTCTGAAGTCGCCCGCAGCAGCGGGCTTGAGGACCTGCTGGGTGACGACATCAGCCGCCTGACCCAGCGCGCCCACCCCAAGCCCGCCGAGCTTGCCGCCGAACTTGAGGAAATGGGGCCCACTTTCGTGAAGCTGGGCCAGGTGCTTTCCACGCGCGGCGACCTTGTACCCGCCGAATACATCGCTGCCCTGCAGACATTGCAGGATCGCGTCGGGCCGGTTCCCTATGCGGAAGTGGAGCAGGTCATCCTGGAAGAGTTCGGCCTTGGCGTGCCCCACGTGTTCAACACCTTTGAGCCTGTTCCGCTGGCGGCGGCCTCGCTGGGCCAGGTGCATGTGGCGGGCCTTGCCGACGGCCGCAAAGTGGCCGTGAAGGTGCAGCGGCCCGGCATCCGCGCCAGGCTTGCGGAAGACCTGGACGTGCTGGAGGAACTGGCATCGGTGCTGGAGGGCGTGACCGAGTTTGCCGTGCGCTATCGCTTCAAGTCGATTGTGGCGGACTTCCGCCGCACCCTGATGCGCGAGCTGGACTACCGCACCGAGGCCGAAAACCTGCGCATGCTGGGCGCCAACCTTGCGGGCTTTTCGTCCATCGTTGTCCCGCAGCCGGTGGATGAACTGACCACCTCGCGCGTGCTGACGATGCAGCTGGTGACCGGCAAAAAAGTCACCGACATCACGACCGAAGACCGGGCCGGGTTTGACGGCATCAGGCTGGCCAACGAGTTGCAGAAGGCCTACATGAAGCAGGTGTGCATCGACGGGTTTTTCCACGCCGACCCGCACCCCGGAAACGTGCTGCTGCTTGCCGACGGCCGGATCGGGCTGCTGGACCTTGGCATGGTCGGCAGGCTCAGCCCCGAGATGCGCGAACGCCTGCTGCGGCTGCTGGTCGCGCTGGGCGAAGGCCGGCCTGAGGCCGCGGCGGACCTTGCCGTGAAAATCGGCCACCCCGGCACGCGCTTTGACGAGGCCAGGTTCCGCGGGCTGGTGAAGACCCAGGTAACGGCCAACGCCGGCGCGACGATGGCGCAGATCCAGTTGGGGCGCGTGATCATGGACATCGCGCGGGCCAGCGCCGATTGCGGCCTGCAGCCGCCGGCCGAACTGACCATGCTGGGCAAGACGCTGCTGAGCCTGGATGAAGTCGGCCGCGCGATTGCCCCCGGGTTTGACCCGTATGAAAGCATCCGGCGCGACGCGATTCCGCTGGTGCTGCAGATGCTGAAGCAGGGTGCCAGTGTCACCAACGTTCTGGGGCGCATCCTGGAAGTCAACGAGTTCGGGCGCGAACTGCCGGCGCGCGTGAACAAGATCCTGGATCGCGTGGCCGACAACCGGCTGGAAGTGCGGGTGCGCAGCTTTGACGAACAGGAACTGATCCAGGGCCTGCAGAAGGTTGCCAACCGCATTACACAGGGCCTGCTGATTGCCGCCCTGGTGGTCGGCGCGGCGCTGATCATGAACGTCAAGACCAGCTTCACCATTGCCGGCTACCCGGGGCTTGCGGTGCTGCTGTTCCTGCTGGCTGTGGCCGGCGCGCTGGTGCTGGTGTGGGACATCCTGCGTCACGACCGGAAACGCTGACAGATTCGGCCTTGCCACGGAACACACCTGCATGGCCACCGGCCCCGAGATTTTTGATGCACACTTTCTGCGCGAGCTTGCGGCGCTGGATGCCGCGTTGCTGCGCCTGCGCGGGCAGGCCGGCGAAGGCATTGCCCGGCGCGGCCGCGGCGCCGGGGCGCAGGACTTTCGCGGCCACCGGCCCTATTCCCCGGGCGACGACCTGCGCCGCCTGGACTGGAATGCCTACGGCCGCCTGGGCCGGTTTTTCATGCGCGAGTTCGAGCGCGAACGCACCGAACACGTCACCCTGCTGCCGGATCAAAGCCAAAGCATGCGGGGTGCCAAGTGGTCGCTGGCCTGCCGCGTTGCGGCGGCGGTGGGCTACCTGGCGTTGCAGCGGGGAGGCACGGCGGCCGTCTGGGGTGACGCGCCGGTGGAAGGCGCGGCGCGTTTTGCGCGGCTGCTGGACGGCCTGCGCGCGCTTGCGCCCGACGGCGGCGACCTTGGCCCGCGGCTGGAAGAGATCGCCTCGCGCGGGCGCGCGCCTGCGGACCTGTTTGTGCTGACAGACGGGCTGGAGCCGCTGGAACGCTTCAGCCCGCTGGCGCAGCTGGCCTCGCGCGGCACCAGCGCGACTGTGCTGGTGATGCTGGACCCGATTGAGATGAACCCGGCGCCGGTCGGCCCGGTGGAGCTTTACGGGCGCGAGCAGGGCCGGGCGATTTCCATGCAGGTGGATGAAGCCCTGGTGCGTGAGTACCAGCAGGAACTCGGCAGGCACATCGACGGGCTGGAACTTCAGGCAAGGCGGCACGGCTGGACGGTGGCGGTGTGCGAAAGCAGCGCTGACCTGCGCGGGCTGTTTCTGCACAAACTGGCCGGGGAGGTTCCATGAGCCTGCATTCCCCGGCGGCTTTGCTGTTGCTGGCCGCGCTTGCCGTGCTGGCCTGGCTGGCGTGGCGTTCCGCCCGGCCGGTGCGGCTGGAGACCGGCACGCTGTTTCTTTGGCAGCGCGTGCTGGCCCGCCACGCGGCACCGGCGCAGCGCCGCCGCCGCGTGGAGCCACTGTTGTGGCTGCTGGCGGCAGCCACCGCGCTGGCGGCGCTGGGTGCTGCCGGCCCGGCCTGGACGGCGGCCGCCGGCGCACCGCGCGTGGCGGTGTTCATAGAACCCCTGTCGCCGTCGGATGTAGGGCCCGGCCTGGCGGAAGTGCTGGATCGCGCCGCGCAGGCGGCACCGGGGGCCGACCTGCATGTCTGGTCGGCTGCGCTGCCCGAGGAAGACAGCCCCGGCCGATGGCATGTGCTGGCCCGGGCACCGCTGGCGGCGCAACTGGCCCAGTTTGAACGCGAGAGCGCAGGGCTGGAGGCAAGGCTGTACTTCCTGTGTCGCCCGGACCGGCAACCGGCGGAAGTCGGCCTGGTTCTGCCGCGGGTGACGGCCGCCCGCCCGGCCGTGATTTTCGAGGCGCGCAGCGAGGGCGAGTCTGTGTTTCTGCGTTCGGGCGGCGGGGCAGGCGCGCGCGTTGAGGGGGCATCGTTTCGCGGTGCTGTCACCAGCGGCGATGAAGTAGAGCGCGAGTACGCGGCCACAAGCGCCGAGGTGCACGTGCGCGGCCCGGGCCAGTCGCTGGTGCTGCGGCGCGATGTGCCCGCGCTGGGCGTCGGCCCGCAGTGGGCCGGTACCCGGCATGCCGCGTTGCTGGCGGCACTGGGCGGGCCTTCTGGTGCCGGCACGCCGGAGGCCTGGCTGGGCGCCGAAGACGCAAGGCCTGCGCTTCGCCTGCAACGCGGCGTGCCGACAGACCTGGCCGGCGCCGAACTTGCGGTGGACCCGCTGCACCCGCTGTTCCGCGAGTTGCCGCTGCAGGGCCTTGAGCTTGGCGCAGACGGTCGCGCGATTGCGCCCGCGCCCGGGCTGCGTCCGCTGGCCAGCTTTCGGCGCGGGGCCGAAATCGTGGGTCATGCGGTGGTGTTGTCGGCCGATGGCCGCGCCCTGGATTTTGCCGGCGACCCGTTTGCGGCTTCCACGACCACAGTGGCGGCGCTGCTGCTGGACAACGCGATCGGCGTGCTGACGGGCACTCGCCCGACGGATCGCCCCCTGTACCGGCTGGTGCAGGGCGAGCTGCCCTCGCGCCGCCAGGCCATGGCTGCTGCGTTTGAAGCGCAGGGAGAATTGCGCACGACCCCCGCGCCGGGCCGCACCCTGGAGGCGTCCCCATGGCTGCTTGTGGCGGCGGCGCTGCTGGCACTGGCTGCAACCGGCGTGGCCGTCAGACTGCGTTAGAGCATTTTCACAGTTCGTTTGCAGGCTTCCGCTTGCGGCGGGCTTCGCATCTCTGCGTCGCGCTCCCTCAGCCCCTTGAAAACGCGGTGCGTTTTCAAGCCGTTGCACTGCAACCCTCCAGCCACGCCTGCGTCCGCGCTCCTTGATCTGCTCGCCCGGCGCTGCGCGGAGTCTCTGCAACCAAACAGCGAAAAAGCTCTAGCGCGAGCGATCTTCGTCAACCTTGATGAATCGCATGAACTCGCGGACCTTGGTCTCGACGTGGTTGACACGGAACACGTTGTCAACCACCAGCGACTTGTGTGCGTCGGCGCCGACACCGGGCTTGAAGATCAGCCTGCCGCTGCCGAACAGCAGAAACTCGAACACGTCAGGGATCTCTTTTTCTACGGCCATGTTGATGGTCGCGTAGTGGCGTTCGTCGCCCAGCACACCGTGCTTGTGCGTAAGCTGGTTGGGCGAAAGCACCCAGTAGTTGAAGCGCGTGGTGGTGAAGGCCATCAGGAACAGCACCGCGAACATCGCCGCCATCATCGCGTAGAAGTTGTGGTGCAGGTCAAGTTCGTACTGGTCAAAAAACCGGAAGATGCTGCCGTAGATTTCGGCCTCGGTCTGCAGGTCCCACACCCACAGCCCCACGAACAGCAGGGCCACACAGGCCAGCGTGGCGATGAAGTTGTTGCGCCCGAAGTCAAAAGTCTGGACCAGCATGTTGAAGAAAAACACCACGACCCAGGCAACACCCAGCGCCGAAGGGCTGACCACCGGCGCCTCGGTTACGCCGCCGCCCAGGAAGAAAAACACCAGCGAAAGCAGCATCACCGGCCACATCAGCACGATCTTGGGAAACGGGTGAATCACAATGCGATCGGGCGCACTCTGGCCGGTCTGGGCCATTGCCTGTTTGACGGGAATGTCGCCGCTTGGGGTGGCTGGTCCGGACATGGTCTCCTCCGATGGCGGGCAGTGTAGTTTGCCGGCGCAATCAGGCTATGGCTGCAGCACCTGCGGCATGATCAGCACCGAACTGCCGCGCACATTCTTGGCAACCTCCGGGTCGGACAGCACCGTGGTCAGCAGGTTGGTCAACAGTGCCAGCTGCGCGCGCCCGAACTTGAGCAGTTCCGAGATGTGAACAAACGAGGCCTCGGCGGCGGACTTTGGCTCGGGGTTCAATGTGGTAAGCCAGTCGTCAAAGGCGTACTCGGCGCCGTCCACGGCATCGCGGGCCACGCCGAACTGCTGGGCGATCCAGTCTTTCATGTGGCCCTTGAGAGTGTCGCGGCTGTTGGCCTGCAATGGCCGCGCGACGCCCTGGAACATCAGCGCGGGCGAATACAGGTCAATGCCCAGGTAACCTTCGGTCTGGGGGCTGACAACCAGGGCCTTCTGTTCCGGGGTTGTGACCAGCCACATCTGTTCGGTGAACCACTGCTTCAGTTCGGCTTCATCCATGATCTTGCGAAGCTGCATGGTCTCGGGTGTGTAGGCGTCGTTGATGATCTTCCAGCGTTTTTCGTAGTCCTCGCCGAGTTCCGAAAGGCGTTTCTTCTGGGCATCGCTCAAGGGGTTGCCGGCCGCGGCAAGCTGCGCCGCCAGCAGGTTCGCAATGCTGACGGGGTGGGTGTACTCGCCGTTGACACTGTCGACGTGGGTCGGAACTTTGCCTTGCAGCGCAACGGCCAGCTTGACCAGCTTCATGTTCTGGGCGCCGATCTTTTTCATCGCTTCGGCGTCGGGCTGGCGGCCTTCGCGGATGGCCCTGGCCAGTGGCTCCATCTGTGGTGTCATGGCCTGAAGCGCGCCGCCAAGTTCTTTCCAGTCGGCGTTTTTCAGCTCAGGCAGGTCGCCCCAGTTGCCAAAACGTATCTCTACACTGCCGGCTTCCGGCGTTGGCGTAGGCACAGGTTGCGGCTGGGCCTCGGCGAGTTTTGTTTCCAGTTCCTTGACCCGGCCTGACAGGCGCGCGCCTTCGGCTGCAAGGCCGTCGCGTTCCTGTTCGGCGGCGCTCAGGTCGGCCTGCAGCTTTTCGGCAAGCTGCTTTGCCGCTTGCAGTTCTTCTCGCAGCCGCGCGGCCTCGGGCTGGGCGGGCGGCGAGTCAACAGGGTCAGGGCTGGATGCCTGCGTGGTCGCGCTGGTCGCCACGGGGGCGGCCGGCCCGGTTGCAGGGGCCGAGGCCGGCGCCAGCATCAACCAGCCCACCGCGCCTCCGATCAGAAGGCAAAGCACACCCGAAATCACGGCAACAGAAATCAACGCAGGCAGGGCATCGTTTCGCATGGTCATTCTCCGGCGGGTTTACGGGCGTCCTCAACCTTCTTCTGTTCGGCCAGCAGCGCCTCGTTGCGCGGGGATTTGTCCAGCCCGGCCTGGCACTTGGCTGCGGCTTCATCGAGCTTGTTCTGCTTGCGGTACCACTGGCTGTAACCGACATAGATGTCGGCGAATCTTTCTTCCCAGGTCAGTTTGGCCTGCAGGTCCAGCGCGCGCTTTAGGTCCTTGTCGGCGGCCTTGAACTCGGGCGTGAATGCGGGGTACTCCACCTTCATCAGCGCCAGGAAGTGAACGGCCTCATAAAAGTCCGGGTCGAGTTCCAGGGCCTTTGTGGCCTCTTCGGTGATCTGGCCGGCCAGCGTGGCCTGGCCCATGAAGTCGTCGCGCTTGATATCACCAAAGCGCGAGATCAGCGCGTTGGCCAGCGCCAGCCGCGCGTGCTTGTTGCCCGGTTCGTCTTTCACCCATTGCTGCATCTGGGTGATGACGCGGTCGCGGGTTTCTTTGTCGGACTTGAACAGCAGCTCCAGCAGCTCGTCGCGCTGTTTGCCGGTGGCGGCGTCGGATTTGACCATCGGCAGCAGGGCCTCAATGCGCTTGTTGGAGTCCTCTACGGTCGCGGCGTCGGGCCTTGGCGGCGTGTCGGCCTGGGGCGCAGGCTGCGCCGCAGGCTGGGCGGCCCTGGCGGCCTCAAGGTCAGCGATTTTCTTTTCAAGTTCGGCAATCGTGGCCTTCAACCCTGCCACCTGGGGGTCGGGCGCGGCAGGTGCGGGTTTGTCGGCTTCGGGGGCGGGCTTCTGCGCGGCCTCCAGCTTGTCCTTGAGTTCGCCCAGTTGCCTGCGCAATGCGGCGGCTTCGCGCAGCGCGGTCTCGGCGTTGACTGTTGCGTCCACGGCCGCCTGTTCGCTGACGGCCAGGCGAGCCCTGGCGGCGGCCAGTTCGGCCTCTGTGTTGGCATCTTTGCAGCCGGCCAGCAGGGTCAGACATGCGACGCCAAGCAGCAGGTGTGTTTTCATTCGCTCTCCTTGCGGGGCAAGCTACCAGCGGGGGGCCCCAGTCGCGTTTGCAATTGTCCGGCTGCTTTGTAACCAGCGTGCGATCTGTGTGCCCGCATGATTCGCTTTTGCGGCGTGCTTCTTTCGTGTCGCGCGCATGCACTTGGCTTGACCGGCCCCCTTTGCCCCATAGACTGCGCCCTCTTTGCGGCCGGAGTATGCATGGTTCGTGCTGTGATGCTTGTCGGGCTGGCCCTGCTGCTGGCGGCGGTTTCTCCGCTGGCCGCGCAGGAGGCCCCCACACGACCGGCCGGCCCCGAAGACCTGGACTTCAAGCTGGGTCGCGGCAAGCCCGGCCGCGGGCCGCACCCCAGCGAAACGCCCAAGTACCGCGAACTGGGTATCGGCGACCTGGGGTTTGCCTTTGCCGCATTCTACACCGCCCGCAGCTACAACATCAGCGACATCCGCAAGCTGGACCACAGCCTGGCCAACAGCTGGCTGCACAGTTTTGACCCATGGGGGCTGGGCACGCGCATTCATGCCGAGTACCGGCTCAGCAATGAGTGGTACCTCAGCCTGATCCAGCGCGCCGACGTGGCGTTCGGGCTGCTGAACACCCCGCACCACGAGACATTCAGCTTCTATGAGCTTCCGTTTACGCAGAACTACCCGGCATCCAACGATAACCAGAAGCTCAGCGTGAACCTGGAACTTGAGTTCTCGGTGCGCTGGCGCTGGCTGTGGTTCACGGCCAAGGCCAACAGCTGGATGGTCTTTCGCAAGACCGAAGTGCGCGGTCGCCGTGACACATTCGTGGACGGCCAGCTTGGCACGCTGGATTCAGTCAAGGACCGCAAGCGCACGGACTGGGACAACGCCTTTGTCTACGGTGCCAGCACCGGTGTCGGGTTTGACTTCTTCTTTGTGGATGAGTCCGCGCGCTTCATTGTGTTTGCCATGTGGCGCCCCTTCAACGTGGTACGCTTTCGCGACGCCACCGGCATCACCAACGGGCTGGAGTTCATTGTGCGCTCGGCGGATTTTGACCTGACCGACCAGGCCGGCATTTACTTCGAGGCCTCGGCGCAGATGTACCTGCCCACCGACGAGTTCAACGACATCTATTATTCGCAGTTCAGTTTCGGCATCCGCTGGCGTTAGAGCTGTGGCGGCTCGCCCGCCGCGCCGTCCCCCGGTGGCAGGGGCTGGTTTTCCGACAACATGCCAAGCGCCGCCAGCGCATGAAACGTAAGATAGCCGCACCTGGCGCAGGCAATGCACACGCTGGGCAGGAGGCGTTCCGCATGCTCGGCTTCCAGTATCATGGCCAGCGCGAACACGGCATAGCCGTCCACCAGCGTGAACTTTTCGTGGCCGCAGCGTCCGCAGGGGCGGTTCATGCCGCGTTCCTGCAGGCGCTTGACGATGTCAGCGCGGAATTCTTCAGGCCAGGCGTCCATGGGGGCACAAGCTACAGCGCCGCACGCGGGGGGCAAGCGTCGTGAACGGCTGCCTTTACTGCGGGTATGCGGGTGACCTGGTGTGGGTTCACGGCCACGGCCAGTGCCCGCAATGCGGCATCAACGTCGCACCCTGCTGCGACGGAGGAAACTGTGACGCCAGTGGCACGTTTTCGGGTAAGACAGCACCGGCGCAGTCCACTGACAGGCCGGAATCACCCCAGGTGCGGACATGGGACAACCAGCCATCAAGGTAAACGCAGGCCTGCTGCTGGCGGCGCTGCTGGCCATCGGTCTGGTGGTTGCGGCCACGGCCGCCAGCGAACTGTGGCTGCCGCTGGTCGGCTTTGATTCACCCGACGCCCGCCGCGCCAACGTGCCCCGCGCCGCCGCCTCCGACAATGATGACGCAGAAGCCGCCCAAGCCGAGGCCGAGCGCCGCCGCATGGCCCGACAGGCCGCCCAGGCCGCCCAAGCCGCCGACGCCGCCGACGCCGAAGAAGCCGCACGCCGCAAGGCCGCGCAGGAGCAAGCCGACGACGCCGCCCGCCACGCCAAAGAGGCCGCCGGCAAGGGCGCGGGCACACCGGCGGGCAACCCTCAGCCGGGGCCCGGCGCCAAGCCCGGTGAAGTGCCCGGCGAGAAACCCGCCGAACCCGCGCCCGAGCCCGTCGCCGTCGAGACGGTGGAGGGCCAGCAGTTCAATCCCAACCTGCGCGGCGGCCTGGATGAGGCCTCGCCGGCGCGCATCCGTGGCTGGGTGATGGACAAGTTTGAACCCCAGACCGCACTGTTTGTGGTGGTGTTTGTCGACGAGGCCGAGGTGTACGAGTTCCGCGCCGACAAACGCGAGGAACACAAGACACTGGGCACGATCTGGCGCTTTGAAAAACCCGCGCCCGAACACCTGCAGGACGGCCAGAAGCACACCGTGCGTGCCTATGTGTTCCGGCCTGACCAGCACGGCCGCACCGAACTGGGCGGCTCGCCCCGGGCCGTGAACCAGGGCAGCATTGCGCGCGGCAAGCTTGAGGAAGCCTCGCCGGAAAAGGGCATTTCGGGCTATGCCTGGGACCCCGACAGCGGCAAGACGCCGGTGAAGGTCAAGGTCACCATTGACGGCGTGCCGGTGGCAACCCTGGAGGCCAAGGGCAAGAACGAAGAGCTGGCCAAACGCAAGATCACGCCCACCGACACCTGTGCCTTCAAGCTGGCCTGGCCCGCGGTGTTGGACGACGGGCTGGAACACACCGTGCAGGTGTTTGCGATTGATAATGAACTGGGCACGGAGCACGAGATTGAGGGCAGCCCCAGGGTGGTCAGCAACCGCAGCGGCGTGGCCAACAACCCGCCGATCGGCGCGTTCGACATCTGCAACAAGGTGGTGATTGCGGGCTGGGCCTGGGACCCCGATGCCGGGCAGGGCTCGATTGACGTAGAAATCTGGATTGACGGCGAGATGTTCGTGCAGGTTGCGGCCAACAGCAAGCGCGACCAGTTGAAATCAAGCAAGGTCACGCCTGACCCCTATCACGGCTGGGTGCTGACCACGCCCGGCAAGCTGCTGGACGGCAACACGCACACGGTGCGGGCCTATGCGCTGAACTACCCGGCCGGCGTGAAGGTAGAGCTGCAGGGCAGCCCCAAGCAGTATCGCGTGGAGGAAAACACCACGCCCATGGGCGGGTACTGGTACGCGGCCGAGGATTCCCTGCGCGGCTGGGCCGCGGACCCGGACCTGGGCACGGCGCCCTGTGAGGTTGAGGTCTACATTGACGGCAAGTTCTGGCAAAAATTCAAAGCAGACAGGAAAGAAGAATGGCTGGTGGGCAGCGGCTTTGCGCCCAACGCCGAGCACGGGTTTTACATCAAGCCGCCGGACTTCGTGAAAGACGGCAAAGAACACACCGTGCAGATTTTCGCGATCAACTTTCCGGAGGGCCCCCCGGCCAACCTGGGCACGCGCACGATTGGCGTGAACAGCATTTTCCCGGGCTTCTGGACGCAGGACAAGCTGATCGACACGCGCATTGAAAAGGGCCTGTACGTACACGCGGTAAGCCCGTGGTTCGATGCCTATCACAAGGGCGTGAAGGTGGGCGATGTGCTGATTGAGTACGGCGGCATTGTGGCCGGCACAGCCGAGGTGAAAGACAAAGACGGCAAAGTGACCACACCCGGCACGATGACCAGCGATTTCAAGACATGGTGCAACACCAAGAAACCCAACGACACCGTAAGGTTCAAGTTCTGGCGCAACGGCGAAACCTACGAAGTGGACGTGAAGGTAGGCGAGTTGAAGGGGCAGTAGTGTCAGCCCGGAGCCCGAAGTGTCAGCCCGGAGCGGAAGGTTGCGAAGCAACGGTCGCGCAGAAACGCACCGCGTTTCAAGCGACGGGGTAGTTCGCCGCTCAGTGTCAGCCCGGAGCGGAAGGTTGCGAAGCAACGGTCGCGCAGAAACGCACCGCATTTCAAGCGACGGGGTAGTTTGCCGGCATGGCCCTAACGTAGCTCGTCAATGCCGAGCGATGGCCGTTGCAATCAGTCGCGAGTGCCTAAAAGTTGAACACCTCAACGTCGCCATCTTGTGATCGCCTAACAATGCTGGTCAGCACACCGGCCCCCAATGTCTTGAGTGCTTCGAAAGCAGCGTGTCTCGCCCCGCCAGTAACTTTGGGGGAAGCATCGGTGAGATTCACGAAGCAGCGGTAGGCTTCAATTGTGTGATGGCTGCTGAAAAGTGTGACTCCGTCCGTGGCCGCGATCGAGCGAATGAACGACCGAAGGGCAATGGTTCCAACTTCCGATGCTGTGTCCCAAGTGTCGGGGGGACTCTCTCCATCTGTGTTCAAATCGAGTGGGGGGCTTAATCTGGTGTAACGAACAAATAGATTCAGCGCTTCATTGACATTAGACTGGTTTGCAACAGCCCAGATAAAGCCGTGCGAACGCAGAATCTCTTCCCGTACGACGACCAGCGTGCGATGCGTTTGCGCCGGAGTGCGCGGGCCCCCTTGGAACATGGAGAACACAAAGCGTTCGAATGCGTCGTCGTGCGCTTTCGAACGCTTGGTGGCGGGGTTGGCATCGATGGTCAGAACTCGATGGTCCCTGTATAGGTTGACCGCGCCAGGCCTAGATTTGTGCATGACTAGTATGCCCTTCCCACTGCAGGCATGCGTTACGGTTTGGATTGGGGCAGTGAACGGCTTGCCATGAATTCGAGCAATCGCAAGCGGAGTGTCACTAGACTGGACAAACACAGCGATCCACTGATCGTTGGCGATTGCTCCAGCTTCTTTGAGCAACAGCGCCGCATTGATCTCTCGCGGCTGCTTGAACTGAAGAAAGTGCAGGCCTCCGGAAACGAACGCCTGCTCAGCCGCTTCCCGGTTAGGGCAGAAAGCCAGAGTCGGCGTCAGAATCCGCCCTTCCTCTTCGGCGAAAAGGAGTTGCTCGCAGTAGGCAGTGATCAAGTCCGTAGACGCAGTTAGCGAGGTTCCGGCCAGGAATGCGCGGATTGACTCCTTGGGGTCAAACTGGATCAAGTCAGGCATCGAACCCCTTCGTGGTCGGGAAAAGTAAAACGAGTAAAGTCCATATTGCAGCCTGCCAGTGTTGAAAGCTGAGGAAACTGCAAAGTATACCCATAAGGCGGACAAGTCGCTTTGTGGGCCTTCAAATTGTCCGGCCGTAAATGCGAAGGCGTTAACGATTGCGTCTTCCCTGTCAGCCCGGAGTCCGACGTTTCAGCCCGGAGCGGAAGCGACGGGGTAGTTCGCCGCTCAGTTTCATAAGCGACGGGGTAGTTCGACATCCCCTAAAGCAAACCCATGTTCTTCGGCTTCTTCATCACTTTCACAACCTATGGCACGTGGCTTCATGGCGACGAACGCGGATCTTGGGACCGCAACGCCAAGGCGCTGCGCGAGTACTTTGTGGCGCCCGATCCGAGACTGGTTGAGTCGATGCGCTTGCGCATGAATCACCCGGCGATCACCCTGGATGGCCCGATGCGCAAATGCGTGCGCGAAGGCGTTCACGATCATTGTCTGTTCAAGCAATGGCAGCTGCATGCGCTGGCGGTTCGCAGCAACCATGTGCACGTTGTGCTTACTCCCGGGAACAGGACGGCACAACAGGCCATGGTGGCGCTCAAGGCGCGGGCAACAGTGCTGCTGCGTGGTGCGAAACTCCTTGGCGAGGACCGCCCGGTGTGGACAGAACGCGGCAGCAAGATTCCTTTGAACACGCGAGAGAGCTTTGACGGGGCCGTGCATTATGTGTTGCATGAGCAGGGGCCGGATTTGCCGGATGATTGACTTGGGATTGGCGAGGTGCTGACGGCGGACTGCGAACTGCTGACTGCGAACTGCTGACTGCGGACTGCTGACTGCGAACTGCTGACTGCGGACTACCAACTGCAACTACCCCGTCGCTTCCGCTCCGGGCTGAAATGACGACTGCATGACTGCGACCAACGAACATGATGCCTATGCCCCGCCGGAAATCGCGGCGCGGGTTGCTTCTGTGGGGGTGGCCAAGGCCTCGCGGGATGTTGTTTCCACCTTTGTGCTGGCGGTACTGGCCGGGGCGTTCATTGCCCTGGGGTCTTTGTTCTTCACGGTGGTGGTCACCGGGTCGGAACTTGGCTTTGGGCCCACGCGCCTTCTGGGCGGGCTGGCCTTCAGCCTTGGGTTGATCCTGGTGATTGTGGCCGGGGCCGAACTGTTTACCGGCAACAACCTGATTGCCATGGCCTGGGCCTCGCGATTGGTCAGCACCGGCGCGGTGCTCAAAAACTGGGTTGTGGTCTACTTCGGCAACCTGGTGGGGGCGCTGGGCACACTGTTGCTGGCCTGGGTGGGCCGGGTGCATGAACTGGGCGGCGGCAAGGTGGGAGTGACCCTGGCCGAAATCGGTGCGCGCAAGGCCGGCCTGGAACCGTTGCAGATGTTCGCGCTGGCGGTGCTGTGCAACGGGCTGGTGTGCCTGGCCGTGTGGCTGACTTTGGCCGGGCGCAGCGTGGCCGACAAAATCCTGGCGATTGTGCTGCCGATTACGGCCTTTGTGGTGATGGGCTTTGAACACAGCATCGCGAACATGTTTTTCCTGCCCTATGCGCTGGCGCTGGATGGCTTTGAAAGCGCCGCGCTGGCGCGCGGCAGCATAGTCAACCTGCTGATCGTGACCGGCGGCAACATCATTGGCGGCACGGTGCTGGTGGCGGGCGTGTACTGGCTGGCCTATCTGCGTGGCAAGAAGGCGTAACGTGGTGTGGCCGAACTGCACCGCGCGCTGGCGCTTGCGGCTCCTGTTGCCTGCTACGGCCCGGTGCGGGCGTAGATGCGCCAGATCTGCGTAAACGTGCTCATGAACAGGCTGCCGTCGTTGCCCTGGATGATGTCCAGCGGCTTGTTGGCGTTGGCGCTGGATGCCATCTGCCCGAAGCTGTGCTCCATGTTGATGTTCACCGGCGGGCTGCCGAACATCTCAAAGCGCAGGATCTCGTTGTGGTCATAGCTGCACAGAAAGATGTTATCGGCATAGGCCGCGGGCACGTTCAGGCCGGTGTGAAACGTGATGCCCGTGGGCACAATCACGCTGGGCCAGTTGCGCATCTTGAAGCCCACCTGCGCGCCGGGCACCGGGCTGGTGGCGCCCCATTCAAAGTTCTTGCCCAGTCCCAGGTAGTTCAGCTCGTCGTTGCTGTTGGGGCCGTTTTCGGTGCCCACCAGGATGCCCGTGCCCTGGTGCACGGCCAGGCCGAACGTGTTGCGCAGGCCGCGGCACCATTCAAACTCGTTGGGCGAGCCCAGGGGGTTGCCCGTGGGCACGCCGCCGGCCTCTGTGTAGCGCAGCACGCGCCCGGCCAGCGAGCCGCTGGTCTGGCTGTTGGCCTCTACCTGCGCGTCGCCGACGGTGACCAGCAGCGAACCGTCAATGCCGAACTTGAGCGCGCCCGCGTTGTGGGTGTTGGCCGTCGGCAGGTTGTCAATGATGATGGTGGGGCTGGTGCCCACGCCGCCGACGTCGGTAAACCGTATCACGCGCTGGCGCGGCGTGACGTCGTTGACACAGGCCATCACGTACACAAAGCCGTTGGTGGCAAAGTTGGGGCTTACGGCAATGCCCAGCAGGCCTTGCTCGGCGCCATTGAGTACGCTGACGCTGGCCCACACGGTTTGGGTAAAGGGCGCGGATGTGCTGACAGTAAGAATCGTGCCGTTGAGAACGCTGACAAACAGCCGGTTGTCGGGCGCGGGCGCCTGGGCCAGCTTGACGGGCATGTTCTGGCTGCTGCCGGAAAAGCCGCCGGCAATCAACTGCGGCTTGAAGTAGTAGTCCAGCGTCAACCATTGCGCGGGCAGGGGGTCGCGCGGCCCGGGGTCAGGCCAGCCCGGTGTGCCGCCGCCACCGCCGCCAGAACCGCCACCGTCGTCCCCGCCCCCGCAGGAGGCCAGGACGACGGCGGTGAATGTGAACAGCATCAGGCCAAGTGTGCGCATCAGATGAGGTTGGGGATGGTGTTGATCGGCTGGGTTTCCGGAAACAGCGGCGTCGGGTCGTTGCCCAGGTGCCCGCCGATCAGTTCGCGGTAGATGTCGCGGAAGTCAAACTCATAGGGCAGGTGCTCGGCGTCCATTTCGGTGCTGGTGACGCCGCCGTACATGCCGCCGTTGACCGGCCCGCCGCAGGCCAAAACAATGCTGCCGTGGCCGTGGTCAGTGCCGACAGAGCCGTTTTCATAGGTGCGCCGGCCGAACTCGCTGATCACCACCACCACCACGTCGTTCCACACGCCCATGGTCTGCATGTCGGTCTTGAACACGCCCAGCGCGCCATCCAGGTTCGCCAGCAGGCTGGCATGGGCGCCAAGCTGCCCGCTGTGCGTGTCAAAGCCGCCGTAGCCGGTGTAGAAAACCCGTGTGTCGAACCCGCCATGGATCAGCCGCGCCACGTCGCGCAGGCGCGAGCCCATGGTGGTCAGGTTGGAGGTACCGGGGTTGGTCGGGTAGGCAATGCCCGCGCCCGTGGCATAGGTGGTGTAATCGGCAATCGCGGCCTGCACGGCCGCAGCACCCGAGGCGCTGGCCATCTGTGCCGCCGCGGCCTCGCCGGCCATGCCGGTGGCCGATTGCAGCGCCAGCACATTGGCGACCTTGGTGCGCCGCAGCACGTGGTTGGCGCTGTAGTTGCTGTCGGTTGTGAAGTTGAAGCCGCCCAGGCTGCCCACCAGCAGCGGGCTGGTGCTGGCACCCTCAAAGTCCAGGCGGCGCCCCACGCCGATGCTGACCACGCCCATGGCGGTATTGGCATAAGTATTGGCATAGCGCGCCACCCAGCCCTGGGCCATGCCGGTAAGCGATGTCAGGCCGTTGCGGGCGCCCCAGCTCCAGATGTCTTCGCTTACGAAGTGGCTCAGGTTCTGGCCTGGGTAGCCCACCTTCTGGACAATCGCGGCCTCGCCGGCGTTCCACATGGACTGGAAGCTGGTCATGGCAGGGTGAAGCTGCCACTCGGCCACATTGGGCCCGCCGGTCAGGCTCAGGCCGGCGCCGTCGGCAATGGCAATCGCCGGGCGCCGGGCAAGGTACTTGGTGTGAACGGCGCCGGCGGCGGCACGCGGGATGACGGTGTTCAGGCCGTCGTTGCCGCCCAGCATGTTGACGATCACCAGGCGCTTGTGGTTGGGCAGCGGCGTGGCCCGCACGGGGCGGGCAAAGGGCAGGTCTTTGCCGCCGATCGCACCCAGGGCAACAACGCCCGCGCCCGCGGCAGTCACGCGCAGGAAGTTGCGGCGGGAGGCATCCAGCATGGCTTGTTTGGTTTTCATGGCTGTCTCCTTGGGTTAGCGGATCGCGTAGGACGGGTGCTGACCCATGATGTAAAGCAGCCCGCGCAGCTTCTTTTCGCGCTGGACGGCGTCGGTGATGTTCCAGGGCTGGGCGATGATCGCGCCCGCGCCGGTGCGGTCTGTGTTCAGGTAGTCAATGTATTCGTCAATCTGAAGCTGGTTGGGCGTGATCTGCAGCAGCCAGGCCAGCCGCTGCACCACCTGGAAGTCGGCGGTCATGTTGGGCGGAATCAGCGTGCCCAAGTCATAGCCGGCCTGCGGCGGGTCGTTTCGGTAGAAGACGGCATCGCGCAGGAAGTTGGCGCGCTCGAGCATGCCCTGGCTGGACAGCCAGAACCCGCCGCTGGGCCAGCCGTTTACCGTCGGCGGCATGGTCGGGCGCTGGCCGATGTTGTTCATCGAGTTATCGGTGCGCGTGGGGGTAAGGAACAGGCCCGTGGCGCGCTGGAAGCCGACCACGTGCTCGATCGGGTTCTTGATGATGCCTGCCTGGGCCTTGGCAGAATAGAACGCCTTGGACTGGAAGATCACCCGGAACAGTTCCTTCAGGTTGTAGTTGGTGGAACGCAGCTTGCCCGCAAGTTCGCTGATCAGCGAGTCGCTGGGGTCCAGGTAGACAAAGTACTCCCAGATCTTGCGGCAGATGAACTCGGCCACCGGGCGGTTGGCCAAGGTCAGGTTCACCATGTCCAGGTATTCGTTGATGCCGTTGCCGGGCACCGAGATGCCGAAAATGGTCTTGGTGTTGTTGTCGTGGCGGTTGGGTTCCCATTGCACGACCAGCTGGTCGCGGCCGGGGCCGGCGGCGTCCACGATCAGGCGGGTGCGAAAGCCGGTAAAGCAGCGGCTGGCCTGGATGATTTCGTCCTGGGTGTAGCCGTTGTCGGCACCCAGGGTGAACAGTTCCCAGAACTCGCGGGCGAAGTTTTCGTTGGGCGCAAAGCGCGTGCTGCGCACGCCGTCGAGCCATTCCAGCATCAGCCAGTCAATCGTCATCTTGTGCAGCAGAGTGCGCAGGTCGGATGTGCCGTTGTGCCGCCAAAGGTTGATGTGGTTGAACACCCAATAGCGCGCCTCGGCGCCCAGAACGTCCTGGCTGGCCGCAAAGTGGTCGTGCCAGAACAGCGCCAGAACTTCCTGGAAGGGGTTCTCGTTGTGCGTCATCAGGTAGTTCCACCAGCGTGCAAGCTCGGCCTGGCCGGGAAAATCCGGGTCGGGCACGGTCGCAGCCAGGGCTTCAGCCTCAAGCTGGGTCTGAACCTGCAGGTCCAGCATCCAGTCCAGGTAAGGGCCGAGGCCCAACTGGTTCAGGCGCTGAAGCTCTGAGGGCACAAAGCCGAAGTGGGTACGGCGCAAAAAGTGGATCTTGTCTTGCTCGCTGAGCGAGTTGTGCGCGGCCAGGTTTTCTTCTTCAAGTGGCGGCGGCCCGGCGTCACCGCCGTTCTGGACACAGCCTGTGGGGCCCAGCGCCAGCGGCGCCAGCAGGGCACAAAGCGCAAACGCGGAAAAAGTCCTGGCGTACATGCGGGCCTCCTTGCACAGGCCGAAACAACAGGAAGTAGGAATAACCGGATTGTCTCAGTCTGATTATCACGGCGTCAACACAATCCGCTTGAAGTGCAAAGGATCGCCCCGAACGCACGCGCCAAACGTGGTCAAGCCCCGGTTCAACCGCGCTGGGCTGCGTTGCCGGTGCGGCGCAGGTTTGCGCGGAACGTGGGCCAGGGCTTGCCCTTGCCTTTCAGTTTGATGGCGTAGGCCCGGCCATAGTTTTCTTTGCCTTCATTGTTGCTGGTGCCCATGCCGCAGACGGCAAAGCACTCCAGCACCCCGTCGCCGTCAAAATCTGCCACCAGCGGCGCGCTGCTGAGGTCCTCCCAGGTGCCCTTGCCGAAGCCGCACTCAAACCGGAACACCTCGGCGCCGGTCCTGGCGTCGCGGGCGACCACGGCCCGGTGGTCGTTAAAGAGGAAGTCGTCATTGCCGTCGCCGTTGGCGTCGACAACCGCCACGCCGCGGTCCAGCGCGGCCGACAAAGTCTGCTTCCACACTTCGGCGCCGTCGGCGGCCTTGAGCAGGTACAGCGTACGGCTGCCGCCCAGCACCAGGCACTCGGCCTTGTCGACTTCGGTGACGGTGATGGGGGCAAACAGGTAGTCGTCGTAGTGCTTCTTCCATACTTCTTTGCCGGCAAGGTCCAGGGCGTGGATGTCGCCCTCGGTGGTGGCGAAGTACAGGCGGGGCTTGTCGCCGCCGCCAAGCGCCACGCCGTGATACATGCCCATAGTCTTGTCGTTGCCGGCGGACTGGAACTGCCACAGGATTTCGCCGTTCTTGCCATCCAGCGCCGTCACTTTGCGGTCGCCCATCCAGCTGGTGACCACGGCATCCAGCACCTTGTCGCCGTTGACATCCACCAGGCAGGGCTCGCTTTGAATGCAACCGGCAAGCTGGCGCTGCCACTTCAGGGCGCGGGTTGCGCCGTCATAGCAGCACACCCAGCCCTGGCGGGTCTTGTCGCGCCACATGGTGCCGATCACGATTTCCACCTTGCCGTCGCCGTCCAGGTCCGCGACCGCCGGCGGCGAATCCGTGCCGCTGGGCAAATCGATGGTGCCCTTGAGCTCGCCCTTGCCGGAAAGGACGTACAGTTTTCCGTAGGCGCTGTCGGCGCTCAGGATCTCGGGGGCTTTGTCGCCGTCCAGGTCGGCAATCGCGATGCTGGCGTCCAGCGGCCCGCCGTGGCTTTTGAACTTCCACTTCACCTTGCCGGTTGCGGCCTCCACGCAATAGACATGGCAGTCGTTGTAATAGCTGCCGAAAACAATTTCGGGCTTGCCGTCGCCATCCACATCGGCCACCGCGCCGGACCCCTTCAGGTCACTTGACATGTCAAGTGACCACAGCAGGCCCGGGCGCGCGGGTTTCATGGCCTCGATCTCTTTGCGCAGCCTGGCCACTTCTTCGGCCAGGCGGGCGGCCTCTTTTTCAAGCTCCGCAGCGCGGCGTTCCAGTTCGGCCAGTTTGGTTGGCGGCGAGTCCTGCGCCCGGGCAGTCAGTGACAGCAACGCAACGGCAATCAGGGCGGCAAACAGACGCATGGGTTCTCCTGTAGGCGTGCCAGTGTAGCCGCCTGCGCGCCTGCGCGACAACACGCCTTGTGTTTGTTACGGTCAAGCCATGGCGGGCAAACGCATCGTGATTGTGGGCGGGGGCGCGGCGGGGTTCTTTGCCGCGATCACCTGTGCCGAGGCCGCGCCCGGCGCCGACGTGACAATCCTTGAAAAGACTGCAAGGCCGCTGTCAAAGGTCAAAATATCGGGTGGCGGGCGCTGCAACGTGACCCACGCCTGCTTTGACCCGGTGGAGCTGTCCGGGCACTACCCGCGCGGCGAGCGCGAACTGCGCGGGCCGTTTGCGGCCTTTCAGCCGCGCGACACGATTGAGTGGTTCCGCCGCCGCGGGGTGGAGATGTACACCCTGCCCGACGGCTGCCTGTTTCCGGTCACGGATTCAAGCCAGACGATCATCGACTGCTTTCTGGGCGCGGCCAAGGCGGCCGGCGTGAAGCTGCGCTGCAACGCCGGCGTGGAATCCGTGGCGCGGCAGGGCGACGGCTTTGTATTGCAGCTTGCGGGCGGCGAAACCCTGGCCTGCGAAAAGCTGATGCTGGCCACCGGCGGCTGCCGCGTACCGGCGATGGGCGCGCTGGCGGTGCAGCTGGGGCACACGCTGATTGCACCGGTGCCGTCGCTGTTCACGTTTCATGTGGACGCACCCTGGGTGCACGAACTGGCGGGCATCGTCGTAGAGCCCGTGCAGGCCGAAGTTGCGGGCACAAACCTCAGCCAGACCGGCATTGTGCTGTTCACGCACTGGGGCTTCAGCGGCCCGGTGATTCTGCAGTTGTCGGCCTGGGGCGCGCGCGAACTTGCGCGGCGCGAGTATCGCTTCCCGCTGGTGCTGAACTGGCTGCCCGGAAAAACGCCCGAACAACTGCACGACGAACTGGAGGCCCGCCGCGCGATGTTCCCTGCCAAGTATGTGGTGAACACGCCGATCGCGCCGCTGACGGCGCGGCTGTGGCAGGCGCTGGTGCTGGCCGCGGGCGTGGGCGCGCAGACGCGATGGGCGGATCTTTCACGCGCAATGCGGCACAACCTGGCGCGGCAGTTGGTGCGATCGGAGTTTTCAGTGATCGGCAAGACACTGAACAAAGACGAGTTCGTGACCTGTGGCGGCGTGAAGCTGTCCGAAGTTCACTTCAAGACCATGCAAAGCCGCCTCTGCCCGAACCTGTATTTTGCGGGGGAATTGCTGGACATGGACGGGCTGACGGGCGGGTTTAACTTCCAGGCCGCCTGGACGACCGGGTGGCTGGCCGGAAACGCCATGGCGGCGGAGTTGTAAGTTGATTCGGCTGAACGACTTGCGTAGTCAAGCGGAATCGTACAAATTCGGGCCGTGGGTGTTCTCAGATTCATGCGAAACGCAAAATTGGTGCTTTCACTACTTACGGGCAGTGGTAAGATTTCCCTCGCGTAGAAATCACTTGGGTAATGGAAGGTCTGAGGCCACCGACGCGCGGTGACGTTGAGGAACGTCCATGCGCGAGGTGAAGAGGACAGGTTGTGTTGCTGTGTCTCGGGAGGAGACAGAACCATGAAGGCTACCCTTGGCAGGACACTGATGGTGCTCGTGGCGCTGGCCTGCGCCGGGCAGTTGCTGGCGCAGTCGCCGCCTTACGGCGGATACACGCCGGTGCCGACGTTCTCGTACGACGGCCAGCCGTACGGTTTCTGGATGACGCGTGTGGCCCTGAAGCAGGGATCCACGACGTTGATGACCAACACGTCGGGGTATACGGCCAACCCGTATTACACCTACTACAGTACGCCTGTCGCGAACATGGTTCCGACTTCGGCGCACACGCTGGAGGTGCAGTTCGCAGCGGGCAGCTACACCATGGGTGCCAGCGCGTGGATTGACTACAACAACAACGGCAGCTTCCTGGATGCCAACGAGTTCCTTGGCAACTCCTCGCTGGTGGCCCAGGGCAGCGGCGCGACAGTGACGATCAACTTCACGCCGCCGTCGGGCTCGGCGGGCATCCTGCGTTTGCGTGTGCGGGTGTGCTACAGCCAGAACCCGAATCACCCGACCAACGTGTTCAGCTACGGGGAGTCCGAAGATTACCTGGTGAACATGGGGTTTGCAATTACCACCAGCTCTCCGCTGCCCACTGCGGCGCAGAGCTCGTTTTACACAACCACGGTATCCGCGGCCAACGGCACGGTGCCGTACACCTGGCAGGGCACGGGTTTTGTGTTCTCGGGCTCGCTGCCCACGGGCATGACGGCCTCGCCGCAGGGCTCGCCGAACTGGGGCCTGGTTATCTCGGGTACGCCAACCACGACGGGCGTGTTCAACTTCACGCTGCGGGTGATAGACAGCAAATCACCAACACCGGACAGTTCGCAACGAGCGTTCTCTATCACTGTGGTACCGCCGCCTGCGGCGCTGCCGTTCACGGATGACTTCTCCACGTTCAAGGGCTGGCAGCTGGATACCGGGTGGCAGCGTGCTCCGGCCGTGGCCTATTCGGCGTCTTCACCGCCGCGGTTTGAGCCCGGCACAGACCACACCGCGGCCACGACGGACAACTTCATCCTGGGTGACAACATCGGCGGCAACTACACCGCCAACATGTCGACTTCGAACTACGCCTACTCGCCGCTGTTCAACTGCTCAGGCAAGACCAACATCCGCCTGAGCTTCTGGCGCAACATCGGCATTGCCTTGGACGTACCCAACGGCGGGGCCAAGATTCAGATCACCAACAACGGTGGTTCGGTGTGGAACAACGTGTGGCAGTCCACCAACGGCACCACCCACTATGACGGCCCCGCCACCGCCACCGGCGGCTGGGTTTCGGTGTACTACGACATCTCCACCTGGGCGGCCAACCAGGCCGTGGTGCAGATTCGCTTCGGCATCGGCCCAACCGGCGCCACATTGCACACCGGCTGGTGCATTGACGACCTGAAGATCGAGGAACCGGGCCCGGACCTTGAAGTCCGCGCCGGCAGCCCCACGGGCACCCAGCTGGTTGACAACCAGTCGGCCACCGGCCCGCTGGATTTCGGCCAGGTCAACACCAGCACCAACTCGGCCCCGCTGAACCTGTACTTCTATAACGCGGGCCCGGCCAACATCACGTTCGGCACGATTACCAAGTCCGGTGCCCAGCCCAACGACTTCTACATCAACTCGTCCAGCTTCCTTTACAACTTGCCGGTCGGTCAGACGGGCGTACTGACCATCACCTTCTATCGAACAACCATCGGCATAAGCACCGCCACCATCAACGTGCCTCACAACGCCACGGGGTCAGGCACAACGCCATGGGAACTCAACGTCCGTGGCGAGGCCATAACGCCCAACCCGGATATTGAAGTCAGGTTCGGCACCACAACCGGGCCGGTGATTACGCACCAGCAGTCATCGACTGGTACAGGTCGTGATTTCGGCAGCCAGGACATTGCTGCCGGCCCCACGGCGTCCATCACTATCGTGATCCGTAACAGCGGCACGGGCACTTTGAACATTGCCACGCCGGACATGGGCGGAACCTGGTGGAACCAGTTCACCGTCAATACGACGGGCATGCTAAGCGGCCTGACGGCGGGCCAAAGCACCAGCTTCACGATTGCCTTTGACCCAAGCAGTGTCGGGCCCAAAGACGCATTTGCCCGTATCTCGCACACGGACACCGGCCAGCCCAGCCCGTTCTATGTACCGGTGGAGGGTGTGGGTACAACCTCGTCCACGCCTGGCATCACGGTGTATGAAGGCACCCAGGCTGCGGGCACGGTGATTACCCACAACCAGTCGGCCACCGGCATACGCGACTTCGGCAACCAGCTGGTCGCGGCCGGCCCCACGCCGACGATTGATATCACCATCGTCAACAGCGGCGGCGTGGACCTGACCCTTGGCGTCCCGACCATCGGCGGCCTGAACCCCGCCGAGTTCATCCTGGACACCACAGGCTTCCTGACCACCGTGACCTCGGGCAGCAGCACCAGCTTCACCGTTGCCTTTGACCCGACGGCGACAGGCCTGAAGGCGGCCAGCATCGCGTTCACGCACAACGTGAGCGCGGTGACCAGCCCGTTCCTTGTCAACGTGCGCGGAAACGGCGTGAACGTGGCACCGATTATCGAAGTGCGTGAAAACAATGCAGGCGGCACCGTGCTGACCAACCCGGCACCTGCCACGGGCATCCTGAACTTTGGTACCCGTGACGTGAATGCCGGCCCGTCAGCTGCGGCCGTTATCTACGTAGAGAACAGCGGCTCGGCCCCGCTGACAATCGGCAGCCCGTTCTTCAGCCCGGCCACCACCGAGTTCCAGCTCCAGAGCAGCGGCTTTGCGGGAACGCTGGCCGTCGGTGCCAGCGCCACCTTCAGCATCACGTTTGACCCGACGGTGGCGGCCAACCCGGTGACGGCGTCTGTGCGCTTCACGCACAATGACTCCGGTGCCGGAACGCCGTTTGTCCTGAACCTGACGGGTGTTGCCACCCTCAACGCCCCAAGGCTGGAAGTGCGTGAAGGCAGCTTCATCGGCAACCTGATTGCGCACGATTCGGCCCCGGTGCCCGGCGTCAGCCGTGACCTGGGTTCGATCGACGTCAGCGCCGGCAACACCTTCCCGCTGGTCATTGTGGTCATGAACACCGGCACGTTGAACATGAACCTGGGCGTGCCGACCCTGGCCGGTACCAACAGCGCGGATTTCTCGCTGAACACCTCGGGCTTTGCCACCACGCTGGCTCCGGGCGCAAACACGCAGTTCGACCTGGTGTTTGACCCGTCGCTGGCCGGTATCAAGGATTGCTATGTGCAGTTCACCAACAACGACCCGGGTGCGGCCACGCCGTTCATTGTGCGCTTCATGGGCACAGCAACGGACCCGAATTCGGTTCTGATCGTCACACCGGAACTGCCGGGTGCGATTGCCGGGGTCAGCTACACGTTCAACGTCCAGGCCGTGCAGGGAACCCTGCCGTACGTCTGGTCGATCTACAACGGCAACCTGCCGGCGGGCCTGAACCTGTCGCCGGACGGCCAGATCACCGGTTCGCCCTCGGGTTTCGGCAGCGTCAACAACGTGACGATCCGTGTGCAGGATGCCACCGGCGCCACCAACGAGCAGTCGTACACCGTGGTCGTGCAGCGTGACCCGTCTTCGGGCAAGGCCAAGAGCAGCGGTTGCGTGGTGGGGGCTGGTGCCTCACCGGCGCTGCTGGGCCTGGTCGGCCTGGGATTGTTCGCGATCCGCCGCCGCAGGAAGTAGTTAGTGCAAAGCAACAACGGCCCGCCGGGAAACCGGCGGGCCGTCTGCATTTACGGGCGTCTTCAGGCGCTGACGGCGACCTTGGCCAGGATCTTGCGGATGATTTCCTGGCCGGACTTGCCGCCGCGCCGGTCAAAACTGGCGCGCTCGATCACGCGGTGTGACAGCGCGGCCACGGCCAGCGCCTTCACGTCATCGGGCACCACGTAATCGCGGCCTTCAATCAGCGCGTTGGCCTGGCTGGCGCGCAGCAGGGCCACAGACCCGCGTGGCGAAACGCCGCTGATCAGCTTGGGGTGATTGCGGGTTTCGTTCACGATCTCAAGGATGTAATCGGCAATCGCGGGCTCAATGCGCACCTTCTTTACGGCCTCCTGCACCACCAGCACGTCCTCGCGCGTAAGCACCTGCTCAATGTCCTGCAGGGTGTCGGCCGTTGCGTGTTCAAACAGGATGCGCTTTTCATCGTCGGCCGCGGGATACCCGACGTCAAACTTCAGCATGAAGCGGTCAAGCTGTGATTCCGGCAGCGGGTAAGTGCCGGCGTGTTCAATCGGGTTCTGGGTGGCGACCACAAAAAACGGCCGCGAAAGCCTGTGCGTGGTGCCCTCGGCCGTGATCTGCAGCTCGCCCATGGCCTCCAGCAGCGCCGATTGCGTGCGCGGCGTGGCGCGGTTGATTTCGTCGGCCAGCAGGATGTTGGTGAAAATCGGCCCCGCGCGCCACTCAAACGTGCCGTCCTGCTGCCGGTACACGCTGGTACCAATGATGTCCGTGGGCAGCAGGTCAGGCGTGAACTGCACCCGCTTGAACTCGCAGGCCACCGCGCGCGCCAGTGCCCGGGCCAGCGTGGTCTTGCCCAGGCCGGGCAGGTCTTCAATCAGTACGTGGCCACGGGCGAACAGGCCGGTAAGCAACAGGCGCACGACCTCGGGCTTGCCGATCAGGGCGCGGGAAAGCTGCGAGGCCAGTTTGCCGGCAATCTGCGCGGTCATGTGTGTGTTAACGATACGGCGGACACAGGGTTTGGAACAGGGTGCTGGTGGGCCATCAGACTTGATATGGCCAGTGGCATCGCCGGGACGGCCATGGAGACGCATCGGCGAGGACGCCGATGCCACGAACCGCCAGAGCGAATCAGAAGGCCCACTAGATCGCGTCCGCCTTGGCCTGGGCTTCTTTGGCTTCGGCCTCTTTGCCTGTGGCCTGCAGCACGATTGCCACGGCACCCCAGTACTTCTTGCGGCGCATCTTGTGGTTTTCGTCCGTCGCGCCCGATCCGTCTTCCAGGTCGCGGGCCTTCACAAAGGCCTCCAGGGCCGCATCCAGCTTCTTGGTTTCGCCCAGGCAATCACCCAGGGAATACCAGCTCTTGCCCAGGCTGACTGCGTCGGCCTTGCCTTTTTCTTTCAGGGCAATGGCCTTGCGATAGCAGTCAACGGCCTCGGCGGCGTTTTCCATGGATTTGCAGCTTTCGCCCAGGCCGTGGTACATGAAGCCGAGTTCCAGCGGGTCCATCTTCAGTTTCTCGGCAAGCTCAATCACCTTCTTGCGGGCCATGACGGCCTTGACGGGTCGGCCGGCGTCGTTGTGCATTTCGCCCAGTGCGCGCGCGATCGCCAGCTTGAACTCAGGGCTCATGCCGGCCTTCTCGGCCAGGTCTGCGGCCTTCTGGTACAGGCCGACGGCCTGTTTGTACTGGCCCTCCAGCTGCTGCTCGAGCAGCAGCACCTGCGGCGGCACGTTCTTGCCCTGCATCTGCTTCTGAAGGCGCACACTGCCGAACAAGGGCGCGGCGTAGTGTTTCAGGGATTCCGCCTGGTACATGGCCAGGTTGGCCAGTGTGGCCCCATCCGCGCCGCCCCTTTCGGCGTGATGCACGGCCCTTTCAAAGTGCGCCGCGGCCTCCTTGTACTTGCCCTTGTGGAACAGCGTGTCGGCGTACCGGTACAGCAGGCTCAGCAGGGAACTTGCCTCGGCCCCTGCGGCCTCCTTCATGGTGATGGCCTTGGTGAACTCGGCCATGGATTCATCGTGCTTGTCGGCAACCAGCAGGGCCTCGGCCAGCTTGGCGTAACTGGTGGCGTGGCCGGATGGATCGGCGCCGCCTTTTTCTTCAAGCTCGATCATGCGGCGAAAGGCGGCCTCTGCGCCGGGGCCGTCCTGCCTGGACAGCTTGATGCCGCCCAGCGTTTCAAAGAACGCGGCCTGGTCCAGTGCCGGAAGCTGCGCCGGGGGCTCAAGCTTCCCGTGCCCGGCTTCCTGCAGCAGCACTTCCGCGCCTGCGGTGTCGCCCGAGTACAGAAGATCCAGTGCCTGGTCAATCTGCGGATGCGCCATGGTGTCTCCGGAAGGAATGACCGCCGCGGCAAGTCATTGTTGTTGTTCTCGGTTTACGGTTGACAGTCAACAGTCAAAGCCGCTTCGGGTCGTTGCCGTCAACCGTGAACCGTCAACTGTAGACCTGACACTGAGCCTAGCGACCATACCAAGTTTTCGCTGCTACGACCTCACTTGCCCGGCCACCACATCCCACAGCCGTGCGCAACTGGCGGCGTCCTGGGCCTCTTTGTGGGGCGGCTTGGGGTTGGCCTTGTGAAAGTACTGGCCGCTGGTGTCGGCAAACTCGGCCTCTGCGGCCAGCCGCCAGATGGTGCGTGCGCCCTTTTCAGGGCTTGGGCAGAACGCGCCGATGCAGACGCCGACTATCCACGGCATGTTGCGGAACAGGTCAGTCGCGATCACGCCCGGGTGCACGGCGTTGGCGCGCAGGTCTTTTTCGCGACGGGCAAGCTCGTTCGTCAGCATCACCAGCGCAAGTTTGCTCTGGCGGTAGGCCTTCTGGGCGCCAAAGCCCTGGGCCAAACTGTGGTCATCCCAGTGGATGCGGCCTTTCTCGTGCTGCACGCTGGCCACGTTCACGACGCGCCCGTTGCCGGCGCGCAACGGCTCGGCCAGCCCCTGCCACAGGGCAAAGGGGGCCAGCACGTTGATCGCCCAGGTTCTTTCGTGGCCGTCGGTCGTGACTTCGCGCGACCCGGCCCAGAAGCCTGCATTGTTCACCAGCCCGTGAATGGCCTTGTGCCGCGACGCAAGTTCCGCCGCGCCCGCGCGCGTGGCGGCAAGCGAAGCCAGGTCAAAGGCCGCGGGCTCGGCCTTGCCACCGGCGCGCGTGATGGCGTCGAGTGTGGGTTTGACGCGGGCCTCGTCGCGGCCATGGGCGATTACGTGGGCACCGCGCGCGGCCAGGGCCAGCGCCACTTCGCGGCCCATGCCGCCGCCGGCGCCGGTCACAAGCATGGTTTTTCCAGCCAGGTCAGCCATGGGCGGGATGATGGCAGGACGGATACGGCCGGTCGAGAGTTAACGGTCCAGAGTTAACGGTCAACGGTCGACCGTAGACCGTCAACCAGCGGTTCACGTCACCATCCGCCGCCGCATGCGGCGGGGCACAATCACGAACAGCGCGGCAATCACGCCAAGCACGATCAGCGCGCTGGCAAGGTGCGTCCAGTCCACGGGGCCTTGCGCCAACGCGCGCATCAGGCGCACGCAATGAAACAGCGGCGTGAACCAGGCAATCGTTTCGCCGTGGCCGCCGGCGATCTTGGGGTCGCTCAGCGGAAAAAAGATCCCGCTGAACAGAAACAGCGGCGTCAGCCAAAGGGTGTAGTAGAAGCCATAGTAATTGATGTTGCGGATGCTGGCCGTAAACGTCAGGCCGATCAGCGCAAACATGCTGGCCGTCAGCGCCATCGCCACGGGCAGCAGCACCACAAGCGGGCTGACAAGAATGCGATGCCCGAACAGCGTGAACCCGCCCAGCACAATCATGAACGCCATGCCATAGATCAGGCCGCGGGTGACGGCCCACAGCAGCTCGCCAAAGGCAATGTCCTGGATCTGCGCGGGCGTGGCCAGGTAGGCGTCATACAGCCGCGCAAAGTTCATTTTGACGAACACGTTGTAGGTGGTTTCAAACGAAGCGCCCTGCATCGCCGAAGCCGCCATCAAACCAGGGGCGATGTATTCGATGTAAGTAAGCCCGCCCACACCGCGCCCCACAAACATGCCCAAACCAAGGCCCATGCCCAGCAGGTAAAGCACGGGGTCAAAGAAGTTGGGCAGGATGTTGGTCATCCACGAGTGCGAATATTCGGTCTTGTTCCGCCGCCAGACAGAAAGGGCCGTAGTAAGGTTGATGTCACCGGGCAGGTTCATGGGGTGTCTTCACTTCGCGTCAGTTCAAGCAGCGAATCGGCACGGATGTAGCAGGTCCTGCTGTGCGCCCCAACGGGGCGCTGGATTGTAGCCACGGGTGCAGCAAGCCGCCGCAGGCGGCGAGCGAAACCCGTGGAGCAGAGGTCCTAAACCTCTGCCCCGAAGGGGCAGAGGAGTCCGATCAATCAAACAGGTACTTCTCCTCAAAGTCGATGCCGTGCAGGCGGAACAGTTGCACCAGCTCGGACTTGAACTCCTCCTGTTTGTGGTGCTCGCGCTGGCCCGCGATGTACTTCTTGACCGCATCCTCCTGCGACTTGCTGACGGAGAAGACGCCGTACCCCTCCTGCCATGCAAACGCGGCATGGGTGGCAAACGTTTCGTGAACCCACTTTGATGAACGGGCTTTCACGGTTCGCATCAAGTCCGAAATGGTGCCGTCGGTTTTCCATCGCAGGTACATGTGAACGTGGTCTTCGACCCCGCCGATTGCATACAGCATGCCCTTTTCCGCTCGAATGATGCCGCCGATGTAGGGGTACAGACGTTGGGTGATTTCGTCGGTGAGCCAGGGTTGGCGTTGTTTGGTCGAGAACACGATGTGAAGAAGCAGTTGTGAGTATGTGCCGGGCATGGGAGTTCTCGGTGGTTTGGCGTTCCTTCGCCCCTTCGGGGCGAGTTGATTCTGCCTGGTTCCCACGGGTTGCGCGGCTGGCGGCTTTGCCGCCTTGCCGCTTCACCCGTGGCTACAATCCTGCGCCCCTTCGGGGCGAACTGCTTGCCAAGGCTTCGCCCCTTCGGGGCGAGTTGACTCTGCCTGCTTCCCACGGGTTCCGCGGCTGGCGGCTTTGCCGCCGCGCCGCTTCACCCGTGGCTGCAATCCTGCGCCCCTTCGGGGCGGGCTGCTTGCCAAGGCTTCGCCCCTTCGGGGCGAGTTGACTCTGCCTGCTTCCCACGGGTTGCGCGGCTGGCGGCTTTGCCGCCTTGCCGCTTCACCCGTGGCTGCAATCCTGCGCCCCTTCGGGGCGGGCTATTCAATCAGCCCCCGGCCTGTGATCTTCAAAAACACATCTTCCAACGTGCTGCGGCGCAGCAGGGTTTCGGCGTCGGGCAGCAGTTGCGCGGCGCGGGTGACGACTTCTTCGCCATTGTCCACGTACAGCAGCAGTCGGTCGTGGTGTTGTTCGTGGCGCTTGGCCAGGGTGGTCAACTCGCCAATCACACCCTCGCTTGCGCTTCGGGCTCCTGTTTGCGTGGAAACGCCGATCTCTACAACGTGCGAGCTTACGTGTTCGCGGATCAGGGCCTTGGGCGCGCCTTGGGCGACAATCTTGCCTTTGTCCATGATCACCAGCCGGTCGCACAGTTGTTCGGCTTCGTCCATGTAATGGGTGGTCAGGATCAGCGTGGCGTTCTTGCGCTTCAGGTCGCGCAGCCGGTCCCACAGGTTGATGCGCGCCTGCGGGTCCAGCCCGGTGGTCGGCTCATCCAGCACCAGCAGTTCCGGGTCGCCCAGCAGCCCCCGCGCGATCAGCGCCCGGCGCTTCATGCCGCCGGACAGTTGAAAGGCCTTGGCGTCGGCCTTTTCGCGCAGCTGGACGAACTCGAGCAACTCGTCGGTGCGGGCTGCGGCCTGTGACTTGTTCAGCCCGTAAAAGCGCGCAAACACCTGCAGGTTCTCGCGCAGCGTCAGTTCGGTATCAAGGTTGTCCTCTTGCGGCACAACGCCGATTCGGCCCTTGATCGCGCGGTCGCTGTGGCCCTGCGCGGCCTCGTGGCCCAGAATCAGCAGGCTGCCCGAGCCCACGGGCGACGCGCGGTAAATCATGCGCATGGTGGTGGTTTTGCCCGCGCCGTTGGGGCCCAGAAAGCCGAAGCACTCGCCGCGCTGGATTTCAAAATCAATGCCATCCACGGCGACAAAGTCGCCATAGCTCTTGCGCAGGTTGACGGCTTTGACGGCTGGTTCGGTCACGGCGCGGTTTTAGCAGGCAATGGTTCACGCGGCGACGCGGAGAACGGCATCGGCACAGGTGGGCACAGGTTCAGCCCGGCAGCAGAGGCGCCCTGGCATTGACCCTGACCCCGACCCCGACCCCGACCTTGCCAGCGTTTTCGACAGAGCCTGTTCATCCGTGTCCATCCCTGGACCAAAGCCCTTGCCGTGCATCCCGCACCGCGCCGTACTTGGCGAAATTGGCGTCCTTGGCGGTAAAGCCGTTGCCGTGATCCGTGTGCATCCGTGTCCATCCGTGGACCAAAGCCTGTTCAAGCCCTTGACCCTGACCTTGACCCAAACCCCAACCCCTGCCTTCACTTGCGCGGTTTTTGTCGCGTTGCCTGCCCTCAAGCTTGCCATGGGATGGAGGAACCCATGTCCAAGCCCAAGGTTGACCTGCCGTCGCACTTCATTGCGCTGGTGTTTGAATCCAGCCCGTCTTTGCGCGCGGCAATGATGGTCAAGATTGTCCAGTTCTGGGCCGCGTACCGTGGCCCGGAACTGGAGTTCCTGCTGGATTCCCTGCGCGACACCGTGGCGGCCTACCGCGCCAGCCTGGCCCAGCCGCAGGCCGACAAACGCCCGCTGTTTTCGGCCACGGCCGGCACCCGCGCCATGGCCCTGATGCTGCGCGTGCGCCACGAGTTCGAAGAGCTGCGCAACCGCTGCGTGCGCCTGGCCCGCGAGGCCGTGTTTCTGGAAACCGGCCTGGGCGGCGGTGCCCTGCAATGGCCCAGCCAGCGTGACCCGGCACCCGCCGTGCCCGCCAACGACCGCGAGATTGAGGAACGCAAGCTGCCCCCGGCCGACGAACTGTGGGAACGGTTGGCTGCCGAAAATCGCCTGCCCGCGAACTACAGCCCCGCGGTCAAGAAGCAGACTGAAGAAGACAAGTACGTCGAAACCCTGGCCCGGGCGATAGTCGCCGGCACAGTGGACGGGGCCAAGATGGACGAGATCCGCGCCCGCGAGGAACAGAAGCGCGGCAAGGAAGGCTGGTGGGCGATTGAAAGCAGGGTGCTGGACCGGGCCGAGCAGCTGATCGAGATCGAAGAACGCCAGATGAAGGCCCAGGGCCAGCAGCCGCAGCAGCCAGGCAAGTAACGGCGTTGGTCCACGGATGGACAGGCTCTGTCGAAAAGCTCTGCCATTTGCCGTTCAGGCCCGAAGGGCCGGTTCTGTCAGCCCAGGCCGAAGGCCTGGGAACCTGAGAAAGCCCCGGCCATCCGGCCTGTAAGGCCGGTTCGCCTGGCCGGGGCCAGTATGCCGCCCCCGTCGGGGGCTCAGCGAACTCATGTCTCTGAACTCCGCCCTGACGGGCGGAGCTAATCCATGGCGCCCCCTGCGGGGGCTCAAACGCCATGCCAACGTTTTCGTCAGAGCCTGTGAACCTGTGTTCATCGGTGAGCCAAAGCCGCTACCGTGCATCACACACACACTACGCCCCTCGCTGGCGCTTCGGGCTCCTGTTCAAGCCCTTGCCGTGATCTGTGTGTATCTGTGTCCATCCGTGGTCCAAAGCCGTTGCCGTGCAACATGCCCCTCGCTGGCGCTTCGGGCTCTTGTTGGCTGCACCCATGACCGAAATGTGACAATCGGGGCGGGTTTGTGTAACCCTCGCTGGCGCTTCGGGCTCCTGTTCAAGCCGTTGCCGTGATCTGTGTGTATCTGTGTCCATCCGTGGACCAAAGCCCTTGCCGTGCAACGCGCCCCAGGCCCTCGCTGGCGCTTCGGGCTCCTGTTGCCTGCACCCATGACTGAAATGTGACAATCGGGGCGATAGGGCTACTTGGGTGTAGCAGGGGTCGCGGGTGGGGCGTAGCGCCAGTGGTATTTCTCGATCATCTCACTCGACAGGTAATAGGGATCGTCCAGGGCGTCGATTTCGTCCTGCAACTGCGCGCCCTCCTGCCTTGCGACCTCCAGCTGCTGCTTGAGCTCCGTGTGACGTTTCAGCATCGCCTGGTGCTCGTGATAGTTGGGAATGATGCTGTTGTTCAACGCCAACCCGAAGGCAACCAGCGCGGCCGCGGCGGCCAGCAGCGACCAGTCGCGTCCTTCCATGCGCAGGCTTTCCCGGATTGATTTGCGTTCAGGCATGGCGATCCCCGGTTAGATTCGGCAGGCCGGGGGTACAAACTTGAGGTGCGAACCAATGCGGGGGCCCGCAGGCCATCCGCCGGATTGCGCGCCCCTGCCAAGGCTACTAGTGTCTCGCCGCCCATTTCGAGGTTACAGCCATGCTGGTGATGAAGTTCGGCGGCACTTCGGTCAAAGACGCAACCCAGATCCACAAGGTCCTGGAGATCACGCGCGGCCGCATCAAGCGCAAGCCTGTGCTGGTGTGCAGCGCCCACAAGGGCATCACCGACAAGCTGATCCAGGCCGGGCACAAGGCCGCGCAGACCGGCGTGCCCGATGCCGGGCCGATTCTGGACCAGCAGCGTTCGGTGCTCAAGGACGCCGGGTGCGACCCGCACATGCTGGATGCCTACTTTCGCGAGATTGAGGACCTGCTGCGCGGCATCAGCCTGGTGCGCGAGGCCAGCAAGCGCAGCATTGACTATCTTTCGGGTTTCGGCGAGCGCATGAGCTGCCGGGTGATTGCCGATTACTTCACGCGCCACGGCCTGAAATCAGAGGCCTTTGACGCCTTTGACCTGGGGTACATCACCGACGAGAACTTCGGTTCGGCGCGCCCGCTGCCGGGCTATGAAGTGAAGATGGCCGAAGAATTCGGCCGCCGCGTGGGCAAGGATGTCACGGCCATCATCACCGGTTTTGTCGGCAAGACCAGCAACGGCGAACTGACCACCGTGGGCCGCAACGGCAGCGACTTCACCGCCACTTGCTTCGCCGCCGGCCTGAGCGCCGAAGAATGCGAGATCTGGACCGACACCGACGGCGTGATGACCGCCGACCCCAGCCTGATCAAGGACGCGCGCAGCATCCCCGTGATGAGCTTCGCCGAGGCCAGCGAACTGGCCTATTACGGCGGGCGGGTGCTGCACCCCAGCACACTGCTGCCGGCGATCAAGCGCAACATCCCGGTGCGCGTGCTGAACACCAACCGGCCGGAGCACCCCGGAACGGTGATCACGGAAAGCGGCGGCGACAACGGCCTGCCGATCACCAGCATTGCCTACAAGGAAGGCCAGGCCGTCATCACGATTGAAAGCACCATGATGCTGGGCCAGCCGGGCTTCCTTGCGAAAGTGTTCGACGTGCTGGGCCGCGACGGCGTGGACATTGACATGATCAGCACCAGCGAAGTCAGCGTCAGCATGACCTGCCCCGAGCTGCCGAACCTGAATGTGGTGGTCAAGCACCTGGAACAGTTCGGCCGCGTAAGCCTGGTGACCGACAAGACAATCGTGTGTGTGGTCGGCAAGAACGTGCGCGAACAGAAGGGCTTGGGCGCCAAGGTGTTTACGGCCCTGCGCGACAGCGACGTGAACGTGGAGATGATCAGCCAGGGCGCAAACAAGATCAACCTGAGCTTCTTGATTGACGACGCGGCCATCCCCCGCGCGATCCCGGCCCTGCACAAGGCCTTGTTCGGTTAACGCCGGGCGAATTCCTGGGGCCAGTACTTCATGGCGCTTTCCAGGGGCTTGGCCGCGACCATGCCCAGGCCGCAGATGCTGCCTTCTTCCATTTCCCAGCCGATGTCGCCGGCGTGTTTCAGCGCGCCCGGGTCGCCGGTCTTCAGGTACTTGGTGGTCTGGCGGTGCAGGTACCTGCTTCCGATGCGGCAGGGCGCGCACTGGCCGCAGGACTCCACTTCAAAGAACTCGAGCTGCCACTGCGCGGCCTTGGCCATGTCAACGGTGTCGTTCAGCACCACCACGCCGGCGCTGCCAAGCATCGAGCCTTCTTTCGCCAGGTTCTTAAAGTCCAGCGGCGTGCTGCTCTTGCTGATCGGCAGAAAGCCGCTGCTGGCCCCGCCCGGTGAAAAGGCCTTGGGTGTTCCTTCATAGCCGCCGGCCACGGCCACCAGTTCGTCCAGTGTCGCGCCCAGCGGCAGCTCATACACCCCGGGCTGGTTCACGTGGCCGCTGATGCAGTACAGCTTGCTGCCGGCCTCGGTGCGGCCCAGCGCCTTGAAGGCGGGCCCGCCGTTGTGAAAAATCCAGGGTACGCAGGCCAGCGTTTCGACGTTGTTGATCAGCGTGGGTTTGCCGCGGAAACCGAACTCGTGCGGAAACGGCGGCTTCAGGCGGGGCATGCCGCGCTTGCCTTCCATGCTTTCCAGCAGGGCCGTTTCCTCGCCGCAGATGTAGGCGCCGTGGCCCTGGTGAAAGTACCACGACACGAAGTTCAGCCTGGCTTCCATGCGCTTGAGGGCAGCCTTGACGGCCTCGTACTCGGCCCGGAACTCGCCGCGGATGTAGAAGTGGCATTCACCGGCACCCACGGCATGGGCGGCAATCGCCATGCCCTCAATGATCTTGTCGGGCCGGCGCAGCATGGTCTCGCGGTCCTTGAAGGTGGCGGGCTCAGCTTCGTCAGCGTTGCAGACGACGTAGCGCTCGGTTTCCTTCTGGGTACTGACGCCCTTCCACTTGATGTGGGCGGGAAAGCCGGCACCGCCGCGGCCCTGCAGGCCGGACTCCTCCAGCAGCCTGAAGATATCCGCCGGCGCCATGGCGCGGGCTTTGTCCAGTGCCGCCAACGTGTAATCAGGCTCGCCGGCAAGGTTGACAGCCAGCCCGGGGTTGGCCGGCGTTACGCCGCGCGGGCCGCGCGACTTGTCAAAGACCTTCAGGTTTTCGTCCAGTGCCGCGGGCGCGCGGTCGCACTGGCCAAGGCAGGAAACTTCCTCGACCTCTTTGCCCTGCGCGCGAAGCTGCGCCACAAGCTCGTCGCTGCCGCGGATACGGCAGCTCAGGCCGTTGCACACGCGCACACGCGGGCCGCCCTTGAGCAGCGTGTAGAACGTGCCGGAACCCCAGATTTCGGCTTCGCTGACCTTTGTGCGGCGGGCAACCTCGCGCACGTTGTCGGCAGTCACGCCGCCGAGTTCTTCCAGCAGGTGCAGGATCTCTTCACGCCTTGCGCCGGTCTTTTGCATGGGCGCAGTGTAGGGATGCGCGGCCCCCGCGCCAAGGCAACGGCATGTGACCGCATTACGGCTTGGCCGACCACAGCCCGACCTTTTCGGCCTTGGCACGGGATTCGGCCTTGACCATACGGTCGCGCAGACCGGCGTCTTCGATTTCGTTGATGTTGCGGATGCGTACCAGGCCTTCGCTCAGCATGGCCTGGTTCACGCACAGGTAGCCGCCGGGGATCATGCGCCCGGGCTTGCCGTCGGCGCCGGTTTCGTAGGCCTGGACATACACGATGCCATAGATGGTGTAGCGTTGCAGGTCGCTGTCGATCGCGGGCTTGATGAACAGCTGTTCCTCGGCGGCCAGATACCGCGCCATCCATTCCTGCGTCATGGCAAAGGTGCGGGGGGCCTGTTTCTCGGGCAGGCCTTCCACGCCCAGCAGTCGCACTTCGCGCTCGGTGGGGGTGTTGCTGTTGACAATGATGGTGTGGGGGGCCTTCAACAATGTGGGGCGGGCCACCAGGCGACCGGCGCTGTCCAGCACAAGTTCCTCGGACTTGCCGCGCTTGATCGGGTTGCCCGAGTTATCGACTTCCTGCGTGATGCAGCCCGCCAGCAACAGGGTCAGTGCCAGTATGGCCATGCGTGCCATGCGAGTCTCCTGGCATTGTAACGGCTGAAGCAGCCGCAAGTTGGCACGGCACGGCAGGTTGGGTACACTTGGGGGCTCCCTGCCATGCCCCGTCCGGCGTCTGTTATGGCCACAGAAAACCTTGCTTTCAAGTTGATTGGCCAGACCATCGGCGGATGCCAGGTCAAGAAACTGATCGGCACCGGCGGCATGGGCGCGGTTTACCTGGCGCACCAGTTGTCGCTGGGCAAAGAAGTTGCGCTGAAGGTTCTGGACGACAACTGGGCCAAGCACACCCGGCACGTGGAGGGCTTCCTGCGCGAGGCCCGTCTGGCCGCCAAGCTGGAAGACGAACACATCGTGCAGATCTATGACGTGGGCACCGACGGCCGCCATCACTTCATTGTGATGCAGCTTGCCCGTGGCGAGATTCTGAAGGACAGGCTCAAGCGCGGCGCGCTGGAAGTAGAGGAAGCCCTGAAGTACGTAGAGGGCATTGCCCGCGGCCTTGCGATGGCGCACCGGCACAACATTGTTCACCGCGACATCAAGCCCGGCAACCTGGTGATCGGCGAAGACGGCGTGGTCAAGATTCTGGACTTCGGCCTGGCCAAGTTAGAGGAGGCCGAAAGCGACAAAAGCCAGGGCCAGTTCATGGGCAGCATTGCCTACATGTCGCCCGAACAAAGCGAATACATGCCGATTGACGCCCGCACGGACATTTACTCGCTGGGGGTGACGGCGTGGCAGTGCCTGGCCGGGCAGATGCCCTTTCGCGGGGAAAACAACTTTGACCTGATTGTGAAGCACCATGCCGAGGAGCCCGTGGCACCCAGCGTGGTGCGGCGCGATGTTCCGCTGACGGTTTCGCGTGTGGTGCTGCGCATGATGGCCAAGAACCCCGCCGATCGTTACGCAACCGTGGACGACCTGCTTCTGGACCTGAAGCTGATCCGGCGTCACCAGCTTCCGGCCGCGCCCAGCCCCTGGGGGCGCCGCACCCTGAACCCGCAGCCGCTGGACCTGGCCGGCCAGAGCAGCGAGAAGCTGTACAAGAACGCCCTGGAAATGCAGCGCGAGCTGTTCGGGGCCGGCAAGGCCGTGGTGCCGATGCGCGAACTGCTGCCCAAAATGGGGGCCAAGCCTCGCGCCGTCACAGACCCGGGGCTGGTGCCGGCGACATTTCTGGAAACCCGCTGCGGCGAAAAGCGCATGCCGCTGGCCACCGTGGCGCGGTACCAGTTCGCGCCACCGGAATGCGAAGACAAACTGGGCTACGGCGAGCGCTTTCGCCTGTACAGCATGGACGAGCGGCTGGTGATCCGCGTACGCGGGCCCAAGCCCCTGGGCGTGGTGGATGTGCAGCGGCTGTTTGACCTGCTGGAGGCGCTGCCGCAGGGTGTGAAGCAGCTTGCGGTGGCCGTTGACCCGGATTACTCGGCGCAGGGCAGTGACATCCGCTGGGTGGTGGACACCTACAACATTCTCGACAAGCGCGGCTGTCAGTTCACGCTGATCGTGGGCAGCATGGAAAACCACACCACGTTTGTGAACCTGGGCATCGACAGCCATATCAAGCTGGAACTGGAACTGGAACGCACCCTGACTGTCAGCCTGGACCGCCTTTCGGCCCGCGAGACACCCGCGCCCGCCGCGCCGGAGGCCGCCGCGCCGCTGACACCCAGCGCGCAGGCCATGGTCGCCCAGATTGAGTCGCTGCTTTCGGGCGGCAACCTGGTCGAGGCCGCCCGCGCCTGGCGCAGGCTGGTCAGCGAAGGCCTGGAACGCCGCCAGCTTGCCTCGCTGGATGACCTGCGTTCCAGCCTGTACGACGCGCTGCTGCACGATGGCCGCGAAGCCATGGAGGCCGACGACCACGACACCGCCACCGAGCGCTTTAACACGTTGATTGACCTTGACCCCGGCCGCTATGAGGGCCACTTTCACAAGGGCCTGCTGCTCAAGAGCGAAGGCAAACTTGAGTACGCCCAGGCGTTCTTGACCCAGGCCATCCTGGCCGCGCCCGACGAGGCCGAGCTGTTCTATCACCGCGCGATTGTGCGCTCGCGCGTTGACGACCTTGAAGGCGCGTTGCGCGACCTTGACATGGCGTTGCAGCACAACCCGCGGCTTGTTGCGGCCTATTACAACCGCGCCAAAGTGCACCAGCAGATGGGCCGGGGCGACCTGGCCAAGCGCGACATGCAGATGTACCAGCGGCTGAAGGGCGGCACGGGCAGCAGCCAGCGCGCCGGCAGCCCGGCCCCGAAGGCCGAGGGCGTATAGACCTGCGTCACAGGGCATTGGCCCCGGCCACTTGCCACCGCTGCATGTCGTGGGACAATGGTATGCTGGTGGGTCGGTGCGACCAATGAGCGATCGTTTCAACATCACCGTGGACGGCAAGCCCGTGGCTGCAAAGCCCGGCGAAACCGTGCTTCGCGCCTGCCAGCGCGAGGGCATCCACATTCCGACGCTGTGCGACGACACACGGCTTGACCCCATGGGTGCCTGCCGCGCCTGCCTGGTAGAGGTTGACGGCCAGCGTCGCCTTCAGCCCGCCTGCGCGTGGAAGGCCGCGCCGAACCAGAACGTCAAGACGCACGCAAGCAGCCCGCGCGTGCAGAAACACCAGGACCTGCTGGTCAGCCTGTACATGGCCGACCACAAGCTGGACGAGTCAGGCCTGCCCATCGAAACCGCCAACAGCAACCAGTTGCGCAGTTGGGCCCAGGAAACCCGGCCCGTCAGCCTTGAGGCCGTGGAGGCGCCCCGCGCCGCGCGTGCCGGGGACAAGAACCCGTACATCCAGTACAACCCCGAACTGTGCATCCTGTGTGCGCGCTGCACGCGCTATTGCGACGAGATTGAGGCTGTCAACGCCATCACCCTTACCAACCGCGGCAGTGAAACCACCATCGGCACCGCGGGCATGAAGGGCCTGCTGGAAACCACCTGCGAGTTGTGCGGCGGCTGCATCGACACCTGCCCCACAGGTGCCCTGGTCGAGAAAAAGGCGATTGAGATTCTTCCGCACCAGCTGGAGCGCAAGGTGCGCACCACCTGCAACTATTGCGGCGTGGGCTGTCAGATGGACCTGAATGTCGCCAAAGTGAACGGCCAGGAAAAGGTCGTGCGGGTCACCAGCCCGCCGCCGGGCGAAACCGTCAATGACGGTAACCTGTGCGTGAAGGGCCGCTTTGCCTACGACTTCATCCACCACAAGGACCGCATCACCGAACCGATGATCCGCAAGGCCGATGGCAATCTGCACGCCGTCAGCTGGCCCGAAGCGCTTAAGTTTGCCGCCGAGGGCATGAACCGCGTCAAGCAGCGCCACGGCCCCGGCGCGCTGGGCTTCATTTCTTCGGCCCGCTGCACCGGCGAAGAAAACTTCCTGATGGGCAAGGTGTCGCGCGCGGCCTTCAAGACCGGCAACGTGCACTCGTGTGCTGCCACATGACATTTCCCCACGGAACAAGCTCTCGTGAAGAGCTTCGGCGCGGGTGTGATGTCCAACAGCATCCCGGAAATCCGGGACCTGGACTTCATGTTTGTGATCGGCAGCAACACCACTGAGGCGCACCCGATCATCGCCATGGAAATGAAGGTCGCCCGCCAGCGCGGCGCGCGCCTTGTCGTGGCCGACCCGCGCAAGATCTGGCTGACCGAGTACGCCGACACCCACATGCAGCTCAAGCCTGGCAGCGACGTGTGGCTGATCAACGCCATGATGAAGGCGATTGCCGATGAGGGGCTGGTCGACAAAGACTTCATCGCCAAACACACCGAAGGCTGGCCGGAACTGAAGGCCAATCTGCAGAAGTTTAACCTGCAGGAAGCCGAGAAAATGACCGGCGTGCCCGCGGCCGCCATCAAGGCCGTGGCGCTCGAGTACGCCCGCACCCGCAAGGCCGCCATCTACTACACGCTGGGCATCACCGAACACGCCCACGGCACGGACAACATCTTCAGCCTGGCCAACCTGGTGATGATGACCGGCCACCTGGGCGTGCCCTTTGGCGGTTTGAACTCGCTGCGCGGCCAGAATAACGTGCAGGGCGCGACCGACGCCGGCGCGACGCCGTTGTATTACACGGGCTTCCAGCCGGCGGACGACCCGGCCAACCGCGCCAAGTTCGAAAAGGCCTGGAATACAGATCTGCCCGCGGGTGTCGGCCTGAACCTCAACGCGATCATGAAGGGCGTTGAAGAAGGCCACGTGAAGGCGCTGTACGTGATGGGCGAAGACATCTTGATCTCCGAGCCAAACACCAATCACCTGGAACACGGGGTGAAGGAACTTGAGTTCCTGATCCACCAGGACATCTTCATGAACGAGACCACGAAGTACGCCCACGTGGTCTTCCCCGGCGCCAACTTTGCGGAAAAAGACGGCGTGTTCACCAACACCGACCGCCGCGTCCAGCGTGTGCGCAAGGCCGTGAACCCGCCCGGCAATGCCCGCCCAGACTGGGAAATCCTGGCCGATTTCGCCCGTGCTGCCGGCTACGCCATGCCGCATTACAAGAACGCCGGCGAGGTCTACGCCGAGATTGCCAGCCTTGCCCCGCGTTATGCGGGCATCAGCCACGAACGGCTGGACCGCACGCCGATGGGCATCCAGTGGCCCTGCACCAGCACTGAGCACGAAGGCACCGTCTACATGCACAAGGACGGGCCGGTGAAGGGCAAGGGCACGTTCATTGTCACCAACTATCGCCCGCCGGTCGAACTGCCCGACAGCGAGTACCCGTTCAACCTGGCCACCGGCCGCGTGCTGTACCATTACAACGCTGGCACCCAGACGCGCCGCGACACCGGGACCATGGACAAGGTGGGCGAATGCTTCATTGAGGTGCACGAAGAAGACGCCGCCAGGCTGGGCGTCAAAGACGGCGACATGGTCAAGATCGTGTCCCGGCGCGGCGGCATTAAGGCCAAAGTGTGGCAATCCGGCCGCGTGCAGAAGGGCAACGTGTGGATGCCCCTGCACTTTGTCGAGGCCGCCATCAACAAGCTGACGGTAGACGTAGGCGACCCGCTGGCCGGCACCGCCGAGTACAAGGTCTGCGCCGTAAACCTGATCCCGATCAAGCCCGGCAAACCCGCCCAGGCCGAAGCCGAACTACAGGCCGTCCGCCACCCGCAGCACTGACTACGCGCCATCGCATCGTTACAATGCGCAGCTCAAGGAGAGCCCATGCGGAAGATGCTTGTGCTTGCATTGACACTGCTGCTGGCCGCCTGTGGCGGCAGCCCCAGCCGCACCGATGACCGCCGCGGCCCGGACCCCGAGCCCGAAACGCAGGAGCCGGTCTGGCGTGAAGACCAGAAGCCTGCTGACCCCAAGGTGGAAAAGAAGCCGGCCGAGCCCGCCAAGCCTGCTGACCCCAAGGTGGAAAAGAAGCCGGCCGAGCCCCCCAAGCCTGCTGACCCCAAGGTGGAAAAGAAGCCGGCCGAGCCCGCCAAGCCTGCTGACCCCAAGGTGGAAAAGAAGCCGGCCGAGCCCGCCAAGCCTGCTGACCCAAAAGTCGAAAAGAAGCCCGAAGAGCCGCCCAGGCCGGTTGGCCCCCTTACCAACAAGGAACTGCTGGCGGACGAGTTCATTGAGGACGTCAAGGGCCGCCTGAGCGCGCTGGAAGACACCAAGTCGTTCAAACACGCCAAGCAGGAGTTCAAGCACTTCAACGACAAGCTCGACAAGGTGCTCACCGAACGCAAACAGGCCAAGCCGAACCAGAAGAACATCGAAAAAGCCTGGGCCGAGTGCATCAAGGCATGGTTCCAGGCGCGCTATGCACTGCTGCTGTTTCTGCACCTGCACACTCCTGACAAGGAGTTCATGACGGTGTTCATCCACGAGCGCGCCGAGGTGCTGGCCTTGAGCGATGCAGAGTTGAAGTCCGCCGCCTGCCGCGCCAGCCAGGCCGCCGCCGAGGTTTCCTCAGAGATGTCCCGCGAGCTGGGGCGCTTCCAGGGCGACTACCTGAAGAACGACCTGGTCTGCAGCCAGGTCTACCAGGACAAGACCATGCAGAAGACCTGGGAAGACGACCGCAAGAAGTGGTCCGATGCCGCTGAAGGAAAGATTGACAGCAAGGAACTGCAGCGCTTCAAGGACTGACTTGACCGCGGCACTGGCTTTCGGGCGATGGTGGTTGCAGACCCGAACGTAGAACAGGCATCGGAAGTTTGGCGCGGAGCGCCCTTACAATGTTAGCCCCCGCCGAAGCGAAGCAGAGGCGGGGGTTTGCGTCACCGCCAGATGCCAGGCGCGGAGCGCCGACACATTCGGCCCGGCGTGGCACGTGGGGTTTGTATCGGCGCTCCGCGCCTTGGATTGTCCTGTGGCTGTAACCCCCGGCTGCGCACCCGCTGCGCCTTCGGCTCGCGGGCGCTTGCCGGGGGCTAACATTGTGCCGGCGCTCCGCGCCTTACTGCGTTGCTCCTGATCCCTAACTCGGCAGCATCGGCTTGAAGGACAACGCCACGCAGGACTGACTTGACGTGTCAAGCGCAGTTGCTAAGCTGCACGCGTTGTAACAAGGAGAGTCTCATGCCCAATGTCCTGTTCAACAAGGCTGCATAGGCACGAGACCGTTAACCCACAACCACTGAGGCCGGTCCGTGCGGACCGGCCTTGTTCATTTGCCCAAAGGAGGTGCGCCATGAAAACGCGCATTCATTCGTCGTTCAAACCGATGCGGACTGCACGTCCGCGCACTGAGGAATTCATCCAGCCATGGATAATGAAACGAAGGCAGCGATCGAGCCCTTCATTGACTTGTCGCTGATCACGCAGGCCCTGTACCCCGTGAAAGCGGGCAAGGAAGCAACTGTCTGGGCCTGCAATGCCCACCCCGACACCGGCACCGACCTGCTGGCGGTGAAGGTCTACAAGCATCTGCGCGAACGCAGCTTTCGCAATGATGCCGTGTACCAGGAAAACCGCACCCAGATGTACCACAACACCCGCGTTCGCCGGGCCTATGAAAACGGCAGCGAGTTCGGGCTTGAGGTGCACTTCATGTTATGGGTCGGCCAGGAATGGGAGGCGCTGAATCGCCTGTATGACGCGGGCGTATACGTGCCCAAGCCCATCAAACAGGTGGGCGCCGCCATACTGATGGAGTTTTTCGGGCACGAGGGCGGGCCTTGCCCCACGCTGCAGCAGGCCAAGGTGCCGCAGTCGCGCGCGCCCGACCTGTGGAAACTGCTCAAGGCCAACATCGAGATGATGCTGCAGGCCAACACCGTGCACGGCGACCTGTCGCCCTACAACTTGCTGGTTGATCTGGATGAGCCCAGCGACCCGTTGCGCATCATTGACGTGCCCCAGGCCGTGGACGCGCGCTTTAACCCCAACGCGCGCCAATTGCTCGACCGCGACGCGAGCACCTGTTACCGGTACTTTGAAAGGCTTGGCGTGCGCGACAACCCCAAGGCCTTTGCCCAGGGCATCTGGAACCGCTGGAAGCGGGCGGAGTTGTAGTACGGACCGGCCAATCTGGCAGGGGCGTTGTAACTCTATGAGTTGCAACGCCCCGTCGTGCCATTTGGGCAGGCTTTGCGCCGTAAATTGCCCTTGGCACGGCCGTTGCATTGCATGATGCAGAGGCCGGGGTGAGTGGCGTCGGCGGAGCCCACCAAGGAAACACACCCCCCGTTTCCAGCCCGTTGGCGCCCCTCGCCCCGGCCTCTTGGTTGCGTGGCACAGGCACTCCTGCCTGTGCACTACAGGAGACCCCATGCGCCTCGATCGACTGACCGTCAAGACACAAGAAGCCGTGCAGGATGCGCTCAGCATCGCCACGCAGAACGGCAACCAGGCCGTCGAGCCCGAACACGTGCTGGCCGCGCTGATCAAGCAGGACGACGGCGTGGTGCGCCCGCTGCTGCAGAAGCTTGGCGCAAGCCCAGAGCAGGTGCAGAAGCAGCTTGAATCCGAAATCAACAAGCTGCCCAAGGTGTCGGGCGCCAGCCAGTACGCCAGCCAGGAAACGAACAACCTGCTGCAACGGGCTTTTGACGAAGCCGGCAAGCTCAAGGACGAATACGTCAGCGGTGACCACCTGGTGCTGGCCATGCTGGATGGCAAGACTCCAGCGGCGCGCATTCTCAAAGAAGCCGGCGCGGACCGTAACCGCGTGCTGGCGGCGCTGAAGGATCTGCGCGGGACGCAAAAGGTCGACACCCCCGACGCCGAGGGCAAGTACCAGGCGCTTGAAAAATACACCCGCGACCTCACCCGCGAGGCCCGCAGTGGCAAGCTGGATCCTGTGATCGGCCGCAACGAAGAGATCCGCCGCGTCTTGCAGGTTCTAAGCCGCCGCACCAAGAACAACCCGGTCCTGATTGGCGAACCGGGCGTGGGCAAGACCGCGATTGTCGAAGGCCTGGCCCGGCGAATTGTCGAAAACGACGTGCCGGAAGGTCTCAAGGGCAAGCGCGTGCTTTCGCTCGACTTGGGCGCACTGATGGCCGGCACCAAGTTCCGCGGCGAGTTTGAGGAACGCCTGAAGGCGATTCTCAAGGAAGTCGAAGCAGCGGAAGGCGAGATCGTGCTGTTCATTGACGAACTGCACACGATTGTCGGTGCGGGCAAAACTGAGGGCTCGCCCGACGCCGGCAATCTGCTCAAGCCGGCGCTGGCCCGCGGCACCCTGCGCTGCGTGGGCGCGACGACACTTGATGAGTACCGCAAGTATGTCGAGAAAGACAAAGCACTCGAACGCCGCTTCCAGCCCGTGCAGGTCGGCGAGCCCAATGTGGAAGACACGATTGCGATTCTGCGCGGGCTCAAGGAACGCTACGAGGTTCACCACGGCGTGCGCATTGCGGACAACGCGATTGTCGCCGCCGCGACGCTCAGCAACCGTTACATCACCGACCGCTTTCTGCCCGACAAGGCGATTGACCTGATGGACGAAGCGGCCAGCCGCATAAGGCTGGAAATCGACAGCCTGCCCCAGGAACTCGATGAAATGGAGCGCGAGATGCGCCGCCTGCAAATCGAGCGTGAAGCCCTGAAGAAGGAAAAAGACGCCGCCAGCAAGACCCGGCTGGAAACCCTTGAAAAGGAACTGGCCGACATCAGCGAGAAGCACAGCGGTGCCAAGGCCCAGTGGCAAAGTGAAAAAGAAGTCATCACCACCGTGCAGAAAGGCCGCGAGGAACTCGAAGCCCTGCGCACTGAGGCCGAGCGTTTTGAACGCATGGGCGACCTTGAGAAGGTCGCACGCATCCGTTACGGCGACCTGCCCGCCAAGGAAAAGGCGATCAAGGACGCCGAATCGAAACTTGCCGGCATGCAGGGCCAGAAGAAAATGCTGCACCAGGAAGTGACCGACGAAGAAATCGCCGAGGTTGTGTCGCGCTGGACGGGCATCCCGGTCAGCAAGATGCTTGAGGGCGAAAAGCAGAAGCTGTTGCGCTTGGAAGAACACCTGCACAGGCGCGTAGTGGGCCAGAACGAAGCGATTGCGGCTGTCAGCAACGCCGTCCGGCGTTCACGCAGCGGGCTGCAGGACCCCAACCGGCCGGTCGGCAGTTTCATTTTCCTGGGCCCGACCGGCGTAGGCAAAACCGAACTGGCCAAGACGCTGGCCGCGTTTTTGTTCGACGACGAACACGCCATGGTGCGCATTGACATGTCCGAATACATGGAAAAGCACGCCGTGGCCCGCCTGATTGGCGCGCCCCCGGGCTATGTGGGCTACGAGGAAGGCGGGCAGCTGACCGAAGCCGTGCGCCGCCGGCCCTACAGCGTGATCCTTTTCGATGAAATCGAGAAGGCCCACGCCGACGTGTTCAACGTGCTGCTGCAGTTGCTGGACGACGGCCGCCTGACCGACAGCCACGGCCGCACGGTGGACTTCACCAACGCCGTGGTGATCATGACCAGCAACATCGGCAGCCACCTGATCCAGGACATGAAGCCCGGCGACGAAGCCCTGGTCGAGCAAAGCGTGATCGCCGAGATGCGCCAGCACTTCCGGCCTGAGTTCCTGAACCGCGTGGACGACATCGTGATGTTCAAGCGTCTGCAACAGGAACAGGTGCGCCGAATTGTCGACCTGCAACTCGAACACATCCGCAAGCTGCTGGCCGACAAGGGCCTGAAGCTGAACGTGACCGACCCGGCCAAGGACGAACTGGCCAGGCAGGGCTACGACCCGCAACTGGGCGCAAGGCCGGTCAAACGAGTCATCCAGCAAAAGATCCAGAACGCCCTGGCCATGAAGCTGCTCGAGGGCGCATTCAAGGAAGGCGACACGATCACCGTGGAACAGCACGAGGGGTTCTTCAAGTTTGGGAAGGGGTAAGTAAGCGGCACGGGCGCCCCCGCCCGTGTCGGGCGCGAACTTGCGCGCGGGAGTAGTTCAGGCCCGAGGGGCCGTCAGCAAATAGCCCCGGGCGTGAGCCCGGCCCGTTCGCTTACAAACTGTAGGCCTTGTTGCAGTCGGCACTGGGGTCTGGGTCGATACAATTCAGGCATGAAACCGGTGCCTTACAAACCTCCGCAGTGCCTGGAGTTCGGCCCTGTGGGCCAGTTGGCACAGGCGCGGGCCGGTGTGGAAACGCGCGATCGCACGCGCGGCGAGATTGCGCGGTTTGAGCGCCACGCTTCGCGGGCCTGGTGGTGCATCCTGTGGGTGCCGTTGGCGGCGCTTGGGCCTTTTGGCTTGGCGCACTTTTGCCGCTGGCTGGTTCCGGGCGCAAAGGTCTCCGGCTTTGGTCTGGTGTCGACGCTGCTGACGATGCTGACGTTTGTCTGGCTTGGCTACAACATCGTCAAGTCTGCGGACTGCCCGTGGTGCGGTATCCGAATGGCGGACCAGCCGCGGATTCCGCGACTCCAGTGCTGCGCCCGCTGCAAACAGCCGCTGACACGCAAGGCCTGGGACGACCGTGTGCCGCGCGAAAACGGCGGCGGGGCCGTGCCGCGATAAACCGCTTTGTTTCGCAGCATGCGGGCCCGGCGTGATACACTGCGCGGGCTCGAGTTTCCCGCCCTCGGCCTAGGACAACCTCGAGCACTTTCTCGGAGCACTCCATTGATCAGATACGTTGTCAGCAACCTGGGTCCGCAGACATCACAAGCGGACCAGGACAAGCTTGTCGCCGCGCTTGGCAAGGTGAAAGGCCTCAAGGACGTTGCATTGAACCTTTCACGCCGTGAGATCACCTTCAGCATCAACGGGCCTGAACCCAAGCCGCGCCTACTGGAAGAAGCCTGCACCAGCGCGGGCTTCACACTTGGCAACCGGATGTAGCCGCACCGTTGTGCCTGTCAGCACTTCAGCAAGTGTCCAGCACCCGGTGGCGGTATGTCGCCGTTGACACATGGCGAAACCCTGTTGGAATCTTCGTCTTCTGTTGCATCGAACCTCGGGCGTTGGTCGTTACTCTTTGCGCGCAATCCTTGACTGTGGGGCACCTTGGATACTGACAACAAGCCGGAACTGACCGGCAACGATCTGGTGGCGGCGACGCGGCCGTTTGCGCGCGAAAAACGTGCCCTAAGCTGGTTTCACCTGATCACCACGTTCACGCTGCTGATCGGCCTGCTTGGTTCGGCGGCGTTTCTGCCCTGGCTGCCGGTGCGCATTGCCACGGGGTTTGTCGGCGCGCTGGTGATGGTGCGGGCGTTCATCATCTATCACGACTTCCAGCACGGCGCGATTCTGCGCGGGTCAACGCTGGCAAAGCTGGTGCTGTACCCTTTCGGCATGCTGTTTTTCATGGGCCCGAAGTACTGGCGCGAAACGCATAACTTTCACCACGCGCATGTCAGCACGTTTTCACATTCTGCACCGGGTTCGTTTCCCATCCTGACAGTTGAGATGTACCGCAAGTCAACCTGGGGCCAGCGCCTGAACTACCGCATCATGCGCCATCCGCTGACAATCCTGCTGGCCTATGTGACGGTCTTTCTGTTCAGCCACGGCATTGAACCCTTTGTGAAGCACCCGCTGAAGCACTGGGCGGCTGGCGCGGCCATGCTGGTGCACGGCGGGCTGATCGCGGCACTGTGGTTTGCCGGCGGGGCGGATGCGGCGTTGCTGGGTTTCATCGCGCCCTATACGTTTTCGGCGGCGCTGGGCGCGTACATGTTCTATGCCCAGCACAACTTCCGCGGCGTGAAGGTGCTTGATGAAAAGGACTGGAGCGTCACGGACGCCGCCCTGAAATCCAGCAGCTACATGAAGCTGCCCCGCATTCTGGACTGGATGACGGGCTCGATCGGCTTTCACCACATTCACCACGTCAACTCGACCATCCCGTTTTACCGCCTGCGCGAGGCCATGGCGGCGATTCCTGAACTGCAAAAGCCGCTGGTCACCACGCTCAAGCCCAGCGACGTGATCCACAGCCTGCGCCTGAAGGTGTGGGACCCGGCTGCGGGCAGGATGGTCAGCTTTCGTGAAGCACGGCGCGCCGCGTGATAGAATCCGGCCGTGGATGACCCGCTGGAAAAACTGCCTGCCGCACCGATGACGCGGCGCAAGCTGATGTTCCTGGCCGCGGGCGCGGTTGTGCTCGGCATGGTTGCACTGTTCATGGCGCGATACATGCAGGTGGTACAGCAGGCTTCGCAGCGCGCCGATGACCGCAACCGGGTGATCGGCATCATCGTGGAACTTCGCGGCTACGCCCAGGGTTCGCAACCTCTGGATGGGCTGACACCCCATATGTTGCTGGGGGCCATAGAAGGCGCGCGCATCTCGCCACGCGGGGACTACTCATTGACCATTGCGGGCAGCAGCCCGGCCTGGCAGGGCACGCGGGCGGTGTTCACCTCCGGCGGCAGCGATGTCGTCGTGCTGACCGTGAAGGACCTGGCGGCTGGCGATTGGGACATGGAAGAAGAACCTCTGCCGTCGTTTCTGGAGTTCTGGAAGTAGCTCCAATTGCGGCACTTGATTGGAGCAGCCCTCGCCGGGCTGACGATTACACTGAACCCATGTTCCTTGAACCTGAAGTGTTCCGGCCGCTTTCCCGTGTGCTGGCCGCAGCCCTGGCCGTGGCCGTAATCGGCGCGCTGGCGGGATGGAAGTTCGCCGGGCGGCTGCCATACGCTGCCGAGATTGACCGCAGCCTTCAGGCCGAACCAAAACAGACCGAGACGCGCCGGGCCCCGTTTCGCATGGCGCTGCACGGGCGCGAGTATGAGGTCGTGCCCGTGGCCGAGTACGACATGCGCGCGCTGGTGGTTTCGCAGAACGGCGCCAGCCTGTGGCTGACCGAGGTAGTGGAGGATTCCGGCCTGACGCCTGACGTTGGCGTGATCTGGGGCGACAACGTGGCGCGGGACGACTTCCGCCGTGTGGAATGGTGGAGCGGCGCGTTCACCTTGAATGCGCGCTGGACCGACGCCGATATCCGCATCAACAGCAACCAGATCGGCAACGTGCACCTGCTGGCCGCCAATGAACAGATTGCACGGCAGATTGCAGCGATCCGCAACGGCGACCAGATACGGTTGGTGGGGGCACTGGTGAACTACCGATGCCCGCAGATCGGCATGGGCTGGCGCAACTCAAGCCTGGTGCGCACGGACCGCGAGAACGGCGCCTGCGAGGTGATGCTGGTGGAACGGGTGGATATCCTGGCCGCGAACACCCCGGGCTGGTACTTCCTGCGCGGCGCGGGCGTTGCCATGGCGCTGCTGTTGGGCCTGCTGAATGCGCTGCTTTGGGGTTGGTGGCTGCTGAAAGCCCCGCCTGGGCGCTAGACTGGCAAGGCCTATGCAGAAGGTGAAAACGATCCGGCGCAAGCGAAGTGGTCTGGCCTGGCGGGTGCTGGCGGCGTCGGCCATTGCCATCGTGCTGATCTGTCTCGGGATCTTTGCCGGCTTCCATGCGATCGGACACAGCCTTCAAGAGACCGGCATGAGGACCGCGCAACAGGGAGTGGTCGATGCCGCACAGCGACTGCGTTCAAGAGTTGGTGACGGCGGCGAAGCAGGCCCGGAACTGACCATGGAAGAATTGATGGGCTGGCAGCCCGACTTTCAGCGGTTTGGGCACTTCGACCATGGCCGGTACGCCCTGCATGTGAGAGGTGCGGCGCCCGCGTTTGGAGGAACAACGATCACCTACCGCGGTCGCCCTCCGCAGACCAGCATCACTCTGACTGTGGAAGACCTGCCGCAGTCCAAGTGGGTTGTTGAGGTTGAGGAGATGCCACGCTGGTGGCAGGCTTGGCGTTGATCATTCCCAGTGCGGCGGCACCGGCTGGTGGGTGCGCTGGCGGAACTCCTCGCGCGCGCGGTCGATCTCGAGCATTTTCTCGAACTGGCTGTCGTGGTCTGTATCGGGGTGCGCGGCTTCAATCAGGGCGATCTCGGCCTGCAATTGCTGCCAGTCCGCGCCCCAGCGGCGAAGCTTTGCGTGACGGTCAGCCATGGGGGCCTCCTCAACCCGGCGAGCTTGCCGAATTGCTAACGCCCCCACATTGTCGCGCATTCCAGCCGGAAGTGAAAGAGGAAGGTGGGACCAGCTCCAGGTACCGGAAACAGGCGCAGCGCGCAACAGCTTCCGGCTTTGTCCTTTTGCCGTTTGCCTTGCGGTTCCTTTTTCCATGGCTTGATCTAGAACCTGCGCCCTTGCGCCGTGAGGCGCTGGCCGCGCCGGGAGGCGCGAACAGGAGCACAGCATGTCCGAGCACGACCATTCCAACAAAGAGCGCCTGCAGAAGATTCTTGCCCGGGCGGGCTACGGTTCGCGTCGCGCCTGCGAAGAATTGATTGTCGAGGGCCGCGTTACGCTGAACGACCAGGTCGTGACGGTGCTGGGCACCCAGGCCGACCCGATGCGCGACACCATTACCGTCGATGGCGACCGCGTGACCATGCCCAAGCCGATTTACTGGCTTGTCCACAAGCCCGCAGGGATGTTCTTTTCCGACAGCAACACCGATGACGCAGTGGCCGCGCTGGTGGGCCGGCACGACACGCGGCTGCTGGTTGCGGGGCGCCTGGACCGCCTGAGTTCCGGTGTGCTGCTGGTGACCAACGACGGGCGCATGGCCAACGTGCTGACCCACCCGCGCTATCGCGTGCCCAAGACCTATCGCATTGTGGTCAAGAACGAGGCCCGGCCCGAAACGCTGCGCACCATTGAGCGTGCGCTGTACTACGCCTGCAATGGCGGCAAGTTTGAGCGCCTGAAGGTGATCGAGCGTTCTGCCGGGCGCGCGATTGTGCAGCTGGTGGCCTATGAGGGACTGCCGCCTTCCCTGCGCGACATCTTTTTGAAGTACGGCCTGCCCGTGAAGCACATTGAGCGACTGCGCGTGGGGCCGCTTGAACTGGGGCACCTGGCGGCCGGCCAGAGCCACCGCCTGCGCGGCGATGAGGTGACCAGCCTGGCGCAGTACGTGGCCGAGGCCGAGGCCGGCCAGCTGGACTACGAGGGCGAGCTTGTGACGCCCGAGCGCTTCGACCGGTCCAGCCCGATGGTTGAATTCCAGCGAAAGAAAAGCGGCGCGCGCGGGACTAGTGGTGGCCAGAAAGAAGTTGCTTCGCGAGTTCGAGAGGATCGCCCGGGCGGACATCGCCCGCGGCGCAGCGACAGTTTCAGGCAGGAACGCGGTGATGATCGTGACCGTCCGCCGCGCAGGGAGTTCGGCGACAGGCCGCCACGAGGCGACCGTCCGCCGCGCAGGGAGTTCGGCGACAGGCCGCCACGAGGCGACCGTCCGCCGCGCAGAGAGTTCGGTGACCGTCCGCCACGAGGCGACCGTCCGCCGCGCAGGGAGTTCGGAGATCGGCCGCCACGAGGCGACCGTCCGCCGCGCAGAGAGTTTGGTGACAGGCCGCCACGAGGCGACCGTCCGCCGCGCAAAGAGTTCGGTGATCGGCCGCCACGAGGCGACAGGCCGCCGCGCAAAGAGTTCGGTGATCGGCCGCCGCGAGGTGACAGACCGCCGCGCAGGGAGTTTGGCGACAGGCCGCCACGGGGTGACAGACCGCCGCGCAAAGAGTTCGGTGACCGGCCGCCACGAGGCGACAGGCCACCGCGCGGGGATCGTGGCCCCAGGCGTGGCCCAGGCGGGCCGGGCCGGGGTGGGCCACGAGGTGGTAAGGGTGGCGGGCGAGGTGGCCCGCGTGGCAAGCGCTAACTGATTCACGGTACGGAGGCTCAACATGACACGTGCACTGATTGCGACTATCGCGATAGCCCTGATTGGCGCTGCCACGCTTTCCGCGCAGGCTGACCCCAAGGCCGCGGCCTTGCGCGACCTGTTGAAGAAACACGGCGGCAAGGTCGTGGTTCTGAGCTGGTCAACACGCACCAACGCCATGGGCCAGAACCTGGATTCCACCAGCAGCACCTGCGCCGTGCTGTGCGGCGAGCGCGGCCTGTTTGTGGCCAGCAACCAGCCGTTTGCGACCAATGTAAGCGGCATGGCGAACATGTTCGGTGGCGGGGGCGGGGGCCGCGGCGGCAGCAGCGGGCCCACGAACTTCCGCGTGCGCACCCAAAGCGGCATCGAGTTCGATGCCGTGCAGGCGCTGGAGCACAAGGATGAAAACCTGCGCTACTTCGGCGCAAAGCTGGAAGACGGCATGGAGCTCGGGGGCGTTTCGTTCCCGGAAAGAGTCGAAGTGCCCGCCCTGGGTGAAGAAGTGGTGATCATTGGCGCGCACGACGCAACACTGAACTATGCGCGGTTCTTCCGCCTTGCGCGACTGAACGCGATCATTGAGGACGGAAAGTACTACGGGCTGGATGGCAGTGTTCAGGACTGCCTGGGCGCGCTGGTCATGACCCTGGACGGCAAGCTGCTTGGTATTGTCGGCCAGAAGGCTGCGCCGGTGGGCCAAAGCCAGGACCCCACGGGGTTCGGCCGCATGCTGGGCGGCATCAGCGACCCGGCCAAGATGCTGGGCAATCGCGTGCTGATGACGCCGGCCGCATTCGCCGCCGGGCAGAAAGAGGCCCAGGCCAAGGTGAAGGACCCCGAGTTCGGCAAGGGAGAGCCCGGCGCAGACCAACCCGCGCAACCCTCACAACCGAACCCGCCGGCTCGCGCCGCAGGATTCGAGTCGCAGGTGGTCTCTGCCCGTCGTCGCGAAGCAACCAAGGACATCTGGGTCGTGATCGACTGCAAGGGCAAGGAACCGCCCGCCAAGGGCAGCGACGTCGCGGTGCTGGATGCCGAGGGCAAAGAAGTGTGCCGCGTGAAGATCAGCGAGCATTACAAAGACATGGTCGACCCCGAGGGCGGCATTGACCAGGTTGCCGGCGCGGTGGCAGACCCCGACGGCAAGTTCAAGATTGAAAAGGGCTTCAAGGTGCGCACACCGGCCCCGGTGAACCGCAACTTCCGCGGCATTGACCGGTTCATGAAGGTGGGCGAAGACGTGCTGGGCGACCAGTACGCCGGCGCCAAGGTGGGCTTTCTGGTCAGCACCAACCCGGCCAAGGATTCGCCGGCCAGGACTGCCGGGCTCAAGAGCGGCGACGTCATCATCAAGGTCGGTGCCACCGACATCAAGGCTGACCATACCATGGACGACTTCTGGAACCTGCTCAACGGTGCCAGCGGCGAAGTGACACTGACCATCGTGCGCCGTGGCGGCGAGAAAGTTGAAGTGAAGGTCGCGGCCAACTGACGCGCAGCATTGTGCAAACAACAGGCGCGGGCAATGCCCGCGCCTGTTGTTTTATCTGGTGAATCAGCCCTTGTCGTCTTCACCCTTGGGTGCGGCCTTGGGCTGCTTCTTTTCGTCCTCGGCCTTCTTCGCCGCTTCGTTTTCTTTGGCCTCGTAGTGCAGGTCGGTCGCGGTCTTGGTGCGCAGTTCCTCAGAGGCCTTCTTCCACTGCTTGGCCTGGTCTTCTGTCAGCAGCTTCTGCTTGGCGATCTCTTCGTCATTCTTGTCCCAGATGGCCTTCAGTTTCTCCTGGTGCTCCTTCCTGGCGGAGGCCTTCTTTTCATCGGTGTCGGCCTTTTTGTAGACGGGCGCGTAGCGCTTGTCTTCTTTCTCGGTGGCCTCCCAGGCCTCGCGCACCAGCTTCTTGAACGCCTCGCGCTTGGTCTTGTCGGTCAGCTTCAGCATGTCCATGACTTCGTCGATGGTGCTGTCCTTTTCGGCGCGCGGTGTGGTTTCGCCGGGTTCCGGTATGGCGTCGTCGCCGTCTTCGGGCAGGGCGACATCGGGGCCAACGGCTGCGCCTTCATCCTTTTTCTCGCGGGCTTCGCGCGCTTCCTTGGCGGCCTCGCGCTTGGCGTCGGCTTCGCTCTCGTTCTGGGCACGGTTGGCCTTGCGGGCGTTGTTCTGGGCTTCCTTGGCGGCCTCGTTGGCGCCCTTCTTGAGGCTGTTGCGTGACTTGGCGGGGCCGCGTCCGATACCCTGGGCGGACAGACCGGCTGCCAGCGCGAGGCACACAACAAACAGGGCGAAAGTGCGCGTCATGGCGTCTCCTTGAGTACAGGCATATCACCCCGCCCGGCCAGGCAGGTGTCGCAAATTAGTGGCCGGCAGGGTCGTAGGCCTTGCGCCCGCCTCGGCCGATGTGGTCGGAGCTTCCCGCGCCCGCCAGCAGCGCCGAAGCCAGGGCTACCGCCCGTTCAGCCAGTTCGGCTGCGCCATCGCGCAGGCCCTTGCTGCGCTTGAGTGCCAGCACGTTTTCTTCCATGTCTTCGGCGGTCCAGCCGCGCGAATGGGCAATGAACGGAAACTGCGGAAACACGCAGCCGACCTCGCTGAAGAAGGTCAGCATCTGGCCTGCCACGCCCTGAACGTTGTCCTGGCCGCCAATGATGATGAAGCCGGCCACCTTGTTGCGCAGCAGGACTCGGTCAGCGATGGTTACCTGGTTCTGGATGCAGTTCATGCGCTCGATCATCTTGTAGTACAACGAACTGGCGCTGCCCCAGCGAATCGGGGTGGCCAGCAGGATCACGTCAGCCCAGTGCACAAATGCGTCGTACACGCGATCCAGCTCGTCCTTGGGGTCCATCTGGGTGATGCTGCAGGGCCAGGTGCAGGCGTGTGCGGCCTTGGAATAGAAGCCCTCACAGGCCTTGAACTTGAGTTCGTTCAGCTTGATCAGTCGGGTCTGCGCGCCGGCGGCCGCGGCGTGGTCCAGCGCGTGCTGCAGCAGAGTTTCACTACCCGAATAGCGCGGGTGCCTGGGTGTCATTACAGTGGTGGAGATGCCTGCCACGCGCACCGGCCCGGGTTCGCGCTTGATGGGGCGGACCAGCGGGTGCGGGTCGTGCGGTACTTTGTTGCGCCTGGTGGCGGGCTTTGCGCTGATGAACAGGTTGCCGCTTTCCTCTTTGAGCGCATAACTGGGCACCTTATCGGCTTCAAAGCCGGGTTCGCCCTCGCCGGTAGCGAAGTGGAACTTCCAATAGTGCCAGGGGCAGGTCAGGTACTCGCCGTCCAACTCGCCTTCCCCCAGCGGCCCGCCCACATGGTTGCAAACGTTGCTCACGGCGCCAAAGCGGCCGTTGACGAACGACAGCACAACGGGTTGGCCGCCAACGTCCAGCATGCGGCGCGCTGGAGACTTCAGGGCATCGGCGCTGCCAAGGTCGATCCAGTCTTCGGGCATGGACCGCAGTGTAGCCATGAACCGCGCCCAACGAAACCGGGCCCCTTGCGGGGCCCGGTCGGCTGAAATGCGGGGGGCACTACTTGTCGGCGTCTTCTTTCTTTTCTTTCTTTTCCTTCGGCTCTTCCGAGCCTCCGCCCTGCTGGCCCTTGGCCCACTTGGCGGCCGTTTCGCGAAGTTCCTGGATCTTGCGGGCGCGGATTTCGTCCTGGCGCGCGGACTTGTCGGTGGCGGTTTCCTTGCGCAGGTCTGCCGAGTTCTTCTTCCAGTCTTCCAGCTTGGTTTCGTCCAGCACTTCCTTCTTCTTCATTTCGGCGTCGCTGTCTTCCCAGACCTTGCCGAGTTTTTCCTGGTGCTTCTTGGATTCGTCGGCCAGCTTCTTTTCATCCGAGGCCACAGCCTTGCGAACCGGCGACCAGCGCTTGTCTTCGCGCTCACTGTCGTCCCAGGCCTTCTTGGCGATCTTCTTGAATGCCGTGCGGATCTTCTTGTCTTCAAGACCCAGCTTGTCGGCCTCTTTCTCAAGGCGCTCGTCTTTGGCTTTGTCATCAACAGACTGGCCGGGCAGTACGCGTTCTTCCGTGCCGTCTTCGCCCCAGCCCAATTTGTCGATCTGTTCCTTTTCCCAGTTGCCGCCGCCCTGGCCGGGTGCGCCGCCCTGCTGGCCGCCGCCCTGACCCTGCTGGCCACCTTGGCCTTGCTTGCCGGCGCCGGGCCAACCGCCCTTGCCGCCGCCTCCGCCACCGCCAGGCCCACCGCCGCCACCCTGGGCGAAGGCTGCACCGGCAAAAGTCAATGTCAGCGCGAGAGCGCCAATCGTCAAAAGATTCCGCATTTGAGTTGTCCTCACTTCGGCTTGGCGTCGAAAGGTGTGCTTACGATATAGTGCGCTGGCGGGGGTTTCCCTTTCCCGGAATCCGCGCCAGCAACCACCATAATGCCGCCGAATGGCAAATTCGGTGCATAATTACAAAGCTATTGGCAGCAAGGGCTTGCAATGAGTACGCCGCACAAGTCAGGGGTCAAGCTGGTGACTGCCGGCCTGGCATTGGTGATTGTGTCGGTTCTGGTGGTGGTTTTCGCCCCAGGAACCACCGGAGAGTTCCCCTGGGGCATTCACCTGGTGACCATTCCGGGTGTCTGTCTGCTGGGGGTTGTGATTGGCTGGTTCATGCGCGACAAACAGGCCGCCGAAGACCGTGCCCGCGCCGAGATCGAAAGAAAACCCTGAATGCGCCAGACACTGCTGGAAATGGGCGGGCTTGCCACCCGCGTTGTCGATGACCTGCCCGAGGGTTCGCAGCCGAAACTGGCAGTGATCCTCTGCCACGGGTTTGGGGCCTCGCAGACCGACCTGGTTGCTCTGGGCGCTGAGATTCTTGAATCATCGGAGAAACTTCCTGCCTGCGCGCGCTTCTACTTTCCGGGCGGGCCGCTGGACCTTTCCGCCTGGGGCATGTACGGAGCGGCTGCCTGGTGGATGTTTGATTTTGAGGCTATCCAGCGCGCCATGGCCGAGGGCGGGTTTCGTGCCCGCATGCGCAACGAGCGCCCGGAGGGCATTGAGCAGGCACGGCAGTCGCTGCTGCAGTTGATCGAACAGGTCTGCAAGGATACCGGGCTGGGGCTCGACCGCGTTGTACTGGGTGGATTCAGCCAGGGTTCGATGCTGACAGTCGACGTTGCCATGCAGCTTGCGCAGAGCCCGGCCGCGTTGATTGCCTGGTCTGGCACGCTGATGAATGAAGAAGAGTGGCGTGGCCTGGCACCCCGTCGCAAAGGGCTGAAAGTTCTGCAAAGCCACGGGCGGCAGGACCAGATTTTGCCCTACGAGTGGGCCGAACACCTGCGCGACTTCCTGACACAGGGCGGGCTGGAGGTGCAGTTCATGCCGTTTGATGGGCCGCACACGATATCGTTGCCGGCACTTCAGGCCACGATTCGTCTGCTGGAAGACCTGTGCTGACGCGGCACCCAAGCCATAATGGCACGGCCTTTCGCACCTGAGCAAACATGGCAACAGCATTTGACCTGCGGCCACTGAACTTCGGCGACCACCTCAGCCGCGGGTTTGCGCTGTTCCTGCGGCGCTGGGTGCGTATCGCGCAATGGTACGCGCTGACGTTTCTGCTGCCGATGACGCTGGTTGTGCTGGCGATGCACGTGTTGATTCAGCCCTACGACTGGATGGCAGCCCACCAGGCCGAGCCATCCGTGCTTGCTGCCAGCAAGTATTCGGCCTACTACTGGCTGCTGCGGTTGATCAGCCTGGCGTTCTCACAGTGGCTGGCGGCAGCGGGTGTGCTGTACATGACAAGCCGCATGTACGTGGGCGACGAGCCCGGCCTGGCCGAAACCGCCCGGGCGGTGTTCAAGCGGGCCGGTCATCTGACGGGCACGACGCTTGTTCACCTTCTGGCACTGTCGGCGATTTTGCTGGTCACCTTTGGCCCGGCGCTGCTGATGGCCGAAAGCGGACGAAGGTCTGATGTAGTGTGGGCCTGGGTCGTGGGCGTCTGCTGCAGTGCCCCGGCGGCCATGGTGCTTGCCCTGCTGTACTTGGGGCGATTCGGGCTGAACCTGCCTTGCGTGATGCTGGATGACGCCGATGCCGCATCGGCCTTCACGCGCAGCGCGATGCTGACCAAGGGCCTGCGCCTGCGCCTGGGCATGCTGTTTCTGGTGCTGATGTTCCTGACCGGGGTGCCGGGACTTTGGTTCCTGCTGGATGTTCCCGGGGCAGTCGGCCGCGCATTGCTGCACAGCGCAAGCTGGCCGCTGGCCGGGGACCTGCTGTCGGTTGCATGGCAGGGCCTGCTGGGGCCGGTACTGTGGCTTCCGATTGTCGCGTACTACTTTGACCAGCGCAGCCGCAAGGAGGGTTACGACCTTGCGGTAATGGCCCGCAACTTCGGCATTGAAGAAGCCGACCTGTTGCGCCATTCGATGAACAGCGACCTCGGTTACACGCCCAAGGGCTTCACCGGCCAGCGCGGCGTAAGACCCTTGCCCGTCGCCCAGCCGGTCATGGCGGGTGCACCACAGTTCAGCCAGCGGCCCCCATGGCCGCAGCCCGCCGTGCAAGCTGCCCGACCCCGGGTGTTTCGTCCGCCACCGCGCCGGGGAATGCCATGAACCTGCGCGCCGCGCTGATGATCGGGTTGCTGGTGCTGGCCGGGTCGCTTGCGGCCCAGGAGGCCGATGACCAGGCCCGGCGTATCCTGGAACAACGCCCGTTCAAGGGCTATCGCATCGACAAGCCGCGCCCTTCGCAGACCTGGGAGGGCGACGGCGAAGCAGGCCGCGGGCGCGGCAGCGGCAGTGGCGCACCGCGTCGCAGCACAAGGGCATCTTCGCCGCAGCGCGGGTCGGAGGGCGAATCGAGATCTGACAGTTCGGGCTCGGGGCCGGACTTCGGCTTCCTGAGTTCCCTGGGGTCGATCATTGAGGGTTTTGTCTGGGTGGTGTTGGCCATTGCGGCGCTGGCCGGGCTGGTGTTTCTGGTAAAGGCCCTGGTCGGCCTGCGGTTGTCCAGGCGCAAGAAGGTCGAAAAGTCCAGGCGCAAACCCGCTACGCAGGCCGTGCCGGAGACTCCTGCGCAGGGCAAACCTGACGCCGTTGCGCCGGAGTTTGAAGACGCGCTGGCCCGTGCCGCGCGCGAGTACGAGCAGGCCCTGCAGACCGGCGAGTTCGGCCGCGCTGCCGTGATTGCCTATCGCATGTTCTGGCTGCGCGCCGGGTGGCAGGGGTGCGTCGAGGAGGCCGATGTCCGCACCTGGCGCGATGCCCTGCGCATGGTGCGCGCCGCAGACGTCCGCCAAGGGGTGGGGGATTCGCTGCAACTGGTCGAACGCGTGCGCTATGGCGATCACCGCCCGGGCCGGGCCGAGTTTGAACAGTGGCGCCAGGGGCTGGACCGGCTGAACCCGCAGGAGGCGCTGCGATGACTCCGGTTGCCGACCCACAGTTGCTGCTGCGCCGCGAACGGAGGTTCCGCTTCGCGCTGATGGCCGTAATGGCTGCGATACTGGTGGCGTGGATGGTGCTGGGCGTGGTGAAGCCGCCGGCACAACCTGACAACTACACCAACGGCTACTCGTACTCGCCGGGCGGGCACGCGGCGTTGATTCAGTTGCTGAAGCAGAACGGCCGCTCAACCCGGGTCGCGGTGGGCGACCTGCGGCTTCCGGCCTTTGACGACAGCAGCGGCAACACGCTGGTGCTGCTGGAGCCCCGGCCCGAGTTTGTGGACGAACACGAAGAAGTCCTCAAGCGCCTGTTTGTCGAGGCGCTGGCCCGGCCTTGCAGCCTGGTGGTGGCCCTGCCCAAGCGCTTTTACAACCCGGAAGACCCGGACTCCGGCATAGAGGTCATCAGCGAGCATGATTATGACAAGCACCAGGTAACCCGGCTGCTGCAGGTCGCGGGGCTGGACGAACTGCTGGACGTGGAGCGCAGCGAAGATCCTGTTGTGTGCAGCCCCGAGTCCGCCCCGCAGCGCTGGTCGTTCGAGGTCCCCCAGCCTGCGCAGGTATTCGTGTTCAAGAAGTCGCCCGCGCGATGGGATCACAGCCGGCCGCCCGAAGTGCTGCTGGCAAGCCAGCACGGCGAACCGATCGCGATTCGCGTGTTTGGAAGAAGCAGCCGCAGCAGGGGCGGCCTGGTGCTGGTATCGGACCCCGACATGTTCTCCAACCGCTGGCTGGGTGTGCCGGGAGCGGCCCGCACGGCCTTGCACGTGTTCGCACAGACTCCGCCGGAAGGTGAACTGATCTTCGAAGAAACGCTGCACGGATTCTCTACCGATGCCAGTGTCGAGTATCTTGCGCTGACCCCGCCGGGGCTCTGGGTTACCCTTTCGCTGCTGCTGTTGCTGGGGCTGTTCGGCTGGCGCGAAGCCACGGTGCTGCGCCCGATGCAGTCCGAGGCCCAGGATCGTCGTGCACGCCTCTATGCGGTGGACGGGCTGGCGCGCATGATGTTGAGAACGCGGGACCACGGCGCGGCGTACCGGGCATTGATGCGCCGCGCGGGCTTGGCATTGGGCCAGGACAGCGCGACCGTCATGGCCCAGGGCACCAGTGGCAGCACGGGTACAAGGCGGCGGGACACGGGCCGGATCCGGCATGCTGCCGGTGCCGACGAAGAGCAGCGGCTTGTCAACGCCGCGGCAATGCTGGCAGGGCGCATGAAGGCGGAGTCGTCGCCGGCAACGGCGGAAAGGAAGCAGCAGTGACCATGAACCAGGAAGCAGGCGGCAACCAGCCTGAAAGGCCGGAGTTACGCATCGGGCAGTTTGCCAACGCGCTGGAATCCAGCGTCGACCAGGTGGTGAAAGGCCAGCCCGGCGTGGTGCGCTACACGCTGGTGGCGCTGCTTGTGGGCGGGCACGTGCTGCTGGAGGGCAACCCCGGCACGGCCAAGACACTGCTGGTGCGCACCATCGGCAAGCTGTGCACGCTGGAGTTCCGGCGCATCCAGTTCACGCCTGACCTGATGCCCAGCGACATCACCGGCACCAGCATTTTCCGGCCCGACAGGGCGGACTTTGAGTTCCGGCGCGGGCCGGTGTTCACGCAGCTGCTGCTGGCCGACGAGATCAACCGCGCGCCGGCGCGCACGCAGGCGGCGCTGCTGCAGGCCATGCAGGAACGGATTGTTTCGGCCGACGGGGCTGACCACTCGCTGCATGAACTGTTCACGGTGATTGCCACTCAGAACCCGCTGGAGAACGAGGGTACCTACCCGCTGCCCGAGGCCGAACTGGACCGGTTTCTGTTCAAGCTGATGGTGGACTACCCGGCCGAACCCGATGAGCTGGAGATCTTTCGCTTGCACGGCGCGCCGCGCACCGCCGACGAGTTCGGCGGCATCATCAAGGGGCACCTTTTCGGTGCTGACGAACTTGTCGCCATGCGTCGGCACGTGCTGCAGGTGGAACTGAGGCCCGAGATCGCCAACTATGCGCTGCAGATGATCCGCCAGACGCGCGAGCACCCGTTTCTGCGCGCCGGCGCCAGTACCCGCGCGGGCGTGATGCTGTTGCGTGCCAGCCGCGCGCTTGCCGCAACCTATGGTCGCAGTTTTGTCGTGCCGGACGATGTTCGAGAACTGGCGCCGGCGGCGCTGCGGCATCGCGTGTATCGCACGGCGGCAGCGGAACTGGAAGGCACCACTACCGACAGCATCCTGCAGGACATCATCGGGCGCATCCCGGTTCCGCGATAGCCTGGCTACGGCACGGCCTCGCCATTGACGTACTCTCTCGTGGCAACGACGTTGCCGTCGGAGTCAAACTCGGTCATGGTTCCGTGGCGCCTGTGGTCTTTCCAGTGGGTCAGGCGGACTCTGCGGCCTTCGGTGTCGTATTCGGTCGCCTCGCCCTCCAGCTTGCCTTCTATATATGTCTCGGTGCGCATACGGTTGCCGTTGTCGTGCCAGTACCGCCAGTAACCGTGTTTCTTGCCTGCCACATACGTGCCTTCGGCGTGGCGCATTCCGTTCTCGTGGTAGATCTGCCCGTAACCGTGTGCCAGGTGATCCTGCCATTCCTGCTGCGAGTGCAGTTCCCCGTTGGCGTGTCGACGGATCCAGGGGCCCTGGCGCCTGTTGCGCCGAAACTGCCCCGTTTCCTGCACACTGCCGTCGGGCCAGTACTCTGTGTACGGTCCTTCCAGTGTGGCCACACCGTTTTCGGTGTGCTCGTACCACTCTTTCCACACGGGGCCTTCGTCATAGTAGACGGTCACCAGCCGCGTGACACCGCGACCCGAGGCAACCGGTTCGCCGACCACGACGCGCGTCTCCGGCGGCAGATCCGGCAGCGCTGCCCAGTGCGAGGGACGCTCCGGGCCGCCGGAAACAGCGGCGGGTGGCGGCATGTCGGCTGGCGAAACAGCAACCGGGGAGGCCGCCGCGGTCAGCGGCACCGCATCTTCTATCAGGGGAGTCGCGCGGCCCAGCAACCCAGGGTCAGTTTCGGGCATGGACTCCGATTGAAACACCAGCCACAGGCCCAACGAAAGGCCGCCAATGCCCACCAGCAGCATCAGAAGTTTCGCCAGTGTTGCGGAAGATGCCGTCGCCGCGGCCGAACTCCCCACGGCCTGCGATTTCCAGCGGGCCGTTGCGGCATCCCAGCCGCCAGTGGGTTCAGGCCAAAGCACGACAGGCAGCATCAGCTCCAGCGCACGGCCATCGGCTTGCAGCCTGCTCCGCAGATGTTCCATCCCGCGGCGAACTCGCGCCTTGAGTGTGTTCAGGTTCAAGCCAAGGGATTGGCTGGCTTGCTCTTGGGTCAGTCCCCCGATGTGGCACATGACGACTGCTTCTTGCTCATGTTCGGGCAGTTCGGCCAGTGCGCCAAGCACGTGCCTGCGCTGTTCAGCTGCTGCAGCCTCGGTCTCCGGGGGTGCCTGCGCCGGAGTCTGCTGGTCCGCAAAGGATTGCACCCGTACGTTCAAGCGTGCCTCGGCTCGCCGGAAGTTCCGGGCGCAGTTGGCCACCACAGCTGCCAACCAGGGCCACACCGGCGGAACCAGCTCTGATTGGCGTTGCCAGACGACAACCCACGCCTGCTGCACAACGTCGTCGGCGTCCGCGGCGCGGCCTGTAAGGGCATAGGCCAATCCCCACGCTCGGCGCGCGTAGTCCGCGAATAGTTGGTCAAAATGTTCCAAGGGTTTACCCCGCGCCAATTATGAGTTGGCGCGCGACAACCCGAAACCCTGTAGGTGCAATCAACTCGTACGGGTTTTTCTCCGCTTGACTTCATGCTTCTTGCCTTTCTTGGCTGTCAGTGCCCCCAGTGGGACGCACTTGCACTTGACCGCACGGGTTCCGCTTTGATCCACGACGCACTCTCCACCGCAGGTGTTGTTCAGGCAGCTGTACTCATATTGCACCGGGTTTGTGCCGGGAATCGGCGTGGCTATGAGCTGGCAGGCATTGCTGTCCGCCGCCGACGCCGCCACGGCCACCAGTGTCAGTGTGCCCGTCGAACTGTCGTATTTCTCCTCAAAGGCCTGAGCCAGGAAAGCCAGCTTCTTGTACTTCATTTTGCATGCCCTTTTTTGTTGTTGAGACCGACCCCCGCACCCGTGGTCAGTCTGCCCGCCTGCGTTTGTCCGCAAGGAGGTTAGCGGGTGCGGGAATTCACTGCTTGTGCGTTTTTGAGCAATTCCGGCACCTGCGAAGCCGCCGACGGACAAACCCCTGCGGATAACAGGGCCAGACAGGGGGCAAACATGCCGCATTTGATGGCAAGACCGGATCGAAAGCTGCGCTGGCACTTGAGGCGAAGCTGGCGGGCAGCAGGCGCCGCAGCCAGGCCGGAGTCGGGTGTGTTGCTGGTGGACCCGGATGTCGATCGCGGGCTGGAGTTGCAACAGGCGCTGGAAGAGGCAGGGCTCAACGTGGTAGTAGTCGGGTGCCTGAAGGCGTCGGCAAGGCTGGTTCAGCATTCCTCCATCTTTCTGGTCATCCGGTGCGATGGCATGGCCCCGGGGCCGCTGCCCTCACCGGCCGAGATTGTTGCCGCGGCCTTGCCGCTGCAACGTTCTGAGTGCCGGGCGAAGCCTTGGACTCTTCGCCCCACGTCGTGTGGCGAAATCTGCATCAGCCAGGAGTCCTGACAGCTTGTCCCGGCCCTAAGGCTTGCAGGTAGTGCTTCGCCAGTGATAATCAACGCCCTTGGCGTACTCTCCTACCCGTTTGGCAATTCTGCTCGGCCTGGTCCTGTGCGGCCTTGCCCTGGTTGCGCTTGCCGATGAGTCTCTGTTCCGGCCGTGGTTGACGGCCGCCATCCTGGCGACGGCGGCGCTGGTGATTGATGCCCTGCTGATTCCGCGCGGCGCGGTTCTTGGGCTTGTGCGCAAACTGCCCGCCGAAGTCGGCGTCGGCGCGCCGATGACCCAGACCTTGAACCTGTCCAACCTCGGGACAGCCCGGCTGCATGGCCAGCTGTTGGACATCCTTCCGCCGTCCTTCGAGGGCGAACGGGCGCCCCTGAGTTTCGCGCTGGCACCTGATGAAGCCATGGCCTGGGATGCTTCTCTTTCGGCAACCGACCGTGGGCAGTTCTCACTGGAGCACGCCACGGCCGTGGTGCGCGGGCCGCTGCGGCTGATGCGCCGCGTGATAAGGCTTTCGGCACCGGCCACCGTGTGCGCGATTCCCGGCATTGAGGTACTGCACAGCAACCAGCTGATTCTCAAGGCCGCGCAGGATGCGGATGCCGGCATCAGCCGCTCGCGGGGCATCGGCCGTGGAGGCGAGTTTGAATCGCTGGCGCCCTATGTGCCAGGCGACCCGCCGCAGTCCGTGGACTGGAAGGCGTTTGCCCGCACAGGCCAGCTTGCCGTGCGGCGCTATGTCCCGGAACGGCGCCGCAACATCATGCTTGCCTGCGATGCCGGGCGGTTGATGGGCGCGCGGGTGGGCGGTCGTCGCAAGGTAGACCTTGCCCTGCAGGCGCTGGTCAAGGTGGCCGCGGCCGCGCTGCACCGGGGCGACCTGGTGGGGCTGATGATCTTTGACGGCAGCATCCGCGCAATGGTGCCGCCGCGCGGCGGCGGCGGGCAACTGGCGCGGATTGTGCGGGCTTCGCTGGGTGTGTCCAGCGCGCACACCGAAACCGCGTTTACGTCGGCGTTTGTTCACATGAACCACGCCCTTTCGCGCCGTTCGCTGGTGGTCCTTGCCACGGATTTCGACAACGTGGCATCCGGCTGGGAACTTCAGCGCAACCTGGCGCAGATCGGCCGCCGCCACTTCGCGCTGGTGGCTGCCATGCGCGACCCTGTCTACCACGAGATTCTGCGCAGGCCCGTCACAGGCACGCCCGACGCGTACCGGCAACTGGCGGCGCTTACGCTGATGGAAGAACGCCAGGAAATCCTGAACCGCATTCACGCAACGGGCGTCTACCTGGTTGATGCCGAGCCCGCCGAGCTTGATGTGCCGCTGCTGAACCTGTACGGCCGCATTGTGGCCGGCGGCAAACTCTGACCCCGTCGTGATACACTGCCCGACGTGACGACCGCAGCCCTTTTGAGTTCGCGACTTGCACGCCCGCTGTCGCTGGCTGTGCTGATGGTGCTGCTTGGCGCCTGCCTGCTGGCTGTGTCGGGGCTGGTTCCGCGCATTGCCGCCGACTACTGGGACTTTGACGCCTACTGGCGCGCCGCCGAGCTGATGCACGCCGGCGGCGCGGGCCTGTACGACCAGCAGGAAACCGTCAACGACATCGGGCCCTATGTCTACCCGCCGCCGGTGGCCGCGCTGCTGGGGCTGCTGGTGCCACTTGGCAAGACGGTCGCGCTTGTCCTGTGGGTCCTTACTCTGTTTGGCGCGCTTGCTGGCTGCCTGGTGCTTGCCTGGCGCAGCTGGGGCCAGTGCGGGCCAAGACTGATACTGCTGGCGGCCGTTGCGCTGGTGCTGTTCGGGCCTTTCCTGGCAGACGTGCTGAAAGCCAACGTCAATACGCACGTCGCGGCCTGCATGCTGGCGGGCCTGTACCTGATCGAGCGCGGTCGAGAACGCGCCGGCGGCATGCTGCTGGCGTCGGCCGCGATGCTGAAGGTGGTGCCCGTGGTGCTGGTGGCCTGGCTGGTTGCGCGTCGAAAGTGGCGGGCACTGGCCGGGTGGCTGCTGGGGTTTGTGATTCTGCTGCACCTGCCGATGCTCTGCACCGTGCCGGTGCTGGGCGTGGCCGACGGTGTTGTCCGCGGCTATGCGGTGAATGCGGAGTTTGCCTCGGCCATGGCCGCGCCAAGGCTGAAGGCCCGCGATGCCGCGGGCGTGGGCGGCCCGGTGCATTACAACGCGTCGATCCATGGCGCGATGTCACGCTGGTTTGTGGAAGGCAGTCGCATCTTCACCATTCCGTGGCCGGGCCAGCCTGCGCAGGGGCCGCTGGTGACCGCCCTGCCCAAGCCCGTGGTTGACCTTGCCGCGTTCGCCCTGGCTGCGGCCATGTTCGCGGCCGGGCTGGTGATCGCGGCGAGGCGCGGGCGCGACCGGCTGGAAAGACTGGCGGGCGCAGGGCTGGTGTTTGTTCCCGCCATGCTGGGCAACGTGCTGTGCTGGCCGAATCACCTGGTGGGGCTAGTGCTGCTTGCCGTGCCGATGGCGGCCTGGGCCACGGCCCGCAACCGCGCGGCAGCTGCGTCCATGGGCCTGATGATCCTGGGTGCGACCCTGCTGTTCCGGCTGGAGCTGTGGTGGTTCCGCGCCTGGGGCATCCAGACCATCCTGCTGGTTGCGGCCTGGTGCGCGGCCGCGCTGGCCCTGTGGCGGCGCGAGGCTCGCCCGGCGCTACCCGAACGCGCTGAGGCCGGTGATGGACTGCCCGATTGCCAATGAATGCACGTCATTGGTGCCCTCGTAGGTCTTGACGCTCTCGAGGTTGCACATGTGGCGGATGATGTGGTACTCCAGCATGATGCCGTTGGCGCCCAGCATCTCGCGCGCCACGCGGGCCACATCCAGGGCTATGCCCACATTGTTCATCTTGGCCATGCTGACCTGGAAGTGGTTCATCTTGCCCTGGTCTTTCAGCACGCCCAGGCGCCAGGCCAGCAACTGGCCCTTGGTAATCTCGGTCAGCATCTTTGCCAGCTTGTGCTGCGTGGTCTGGTGGCCGGCCAGTGGCTTGCCGAACACAATGCGTTCGGCGCAGTACTTCTTGGCAATGTCAAAGCATGCCATGGCCGCCCCCAGCGCGCCCCAGGCAATGCCATAACGGGCCTGGGTCAGGCAGCCCAGCGGGCCTTTCAGGCCTTCGACTTTGGGGAACATGTTTTCTTCGGGCACGCGCACGTCACTGAAGAACAGCTCGCTGGTGTTGCTGGCGCGCAGGCTGGCCTTCTTTTTCTGCTCGCGTACTTCGTAGCCCGGCATGCCCTTCTCGACAAGAAAACCACGGATGCTCTTGGGGTCGTCGCTGCCGCCGGTCTTGGCCCACACCACGGCCACGTCGGCCATGTTGCCGTTGGTGATCCACATCTTGGCGCCGTTGATGACCCACTCTTTGCCGTCCTTGACGGCACGCGTGATCATGCCCGCGGGATTGCTGCCGAAGTCGGGCTCGGTAAGGCCAAAGCAGCCGATCGCCCGTGCGCTGGCCATTTCGGGCAGCCAGCGCTTCTTCTGTTCTTCGCTGCCATAGGCGTAAATCGGGTACATCACCAGCGCCGACTGCACGCTGGCAAAGCTGCGCACACCGCTGTCGCCGCGCTCCAGTTCCTGGTTGATCAGGCCGTAGGCAATGTTGTTCATGCCCGCGCAGCCGTACTCCTCGGGCAGGGTCGCGCCCAGCACACCCAGTTCGCCAAGCTTGGGGATGATGGTGGTGGGAAAGGTGCCGGCCTCGTAGTGATCCAGGATGACCGGCATCACGTTGGAATCGACAAAGCCGCGCACGGTGTCGCGCACGTTGCGGTCGTCTTCGGACAACACGTCGTCCAGGTTGAAAAAGTCAGGGCTCTCAAAGTTCTGCATCGCGTCGTCTCGATTCGGTTCGAACCCGCACACTAGCAGCGGAATCGCCGGCTACAACCGGCGCCGCGGGATGCTTGAAACCTCAAGCCAATGGCCGGATGCGAATGGTGACGTCTCCCGTGGGGCGGCTTTGGCAGCTCAGGCGCACGTTGGGGCCCTTTCGTTTGATCGCCGCCAGCACCCGTGCCTCGTCGGGGCCGATGGCGGGCAGGTTCTCCATGCCTTCCAGCACTTCGATGTTGCATGTACCGCAGGAGCAGTTGCCGCCGCAGACACTGGTGATGCTTACGCCCCGGTCCAGCAGCGCAAACAGAATCGGGTCGCCGGGCGCGCAATCAACCTCGATGCCCTTGTCTTCTACGCGGATGATCGGCACGTCAGCCTCGGTGTGGACGCCATTGTGCCCCAGTGTTTGCGGGATGATGTTGCTTGCGGGCAGTTTTGGTTGACCTGCGGGGGTTGCGCAATAGGTTGTCCTGCCAGCTTGGCCATGGAGACGATTATGCCGGTCAGTGCGACAACCGCCCGCAAGCTCTGTTCGGCAGACGAGTTCGCCCTCTATCAGAAGGCAGGCCGCGGAAGTCTGGAGCGCCTGGGCGCGACCGAACTCAAGCCCCTGATCGCCCGTGCCCGCAAGCTGCGCAACAAGTGGCGCGACGAACTCAAGCGCCAGGTGCGCGAGGCCAAAGGCAAGAAGCCGGCGCGGGCAACGCGGCCGGCGACCGATACCCGCAACACCGCCGTCAAGGCTGACCTGTTCGCCGAGACGCTTGCACGGCTGGAGGACCGCCTGGCGCAACTTGCCAAACCCAAGGTGGTGGTGAATCGCGGCACCAGCGCAAGCGGTGCCCCCAAGTGGGTGCGGCGCGGCAAGGTCAAGGGCAAGCACAAAGAGGGCAACCGCAAACGTAACCGCCCGCTGGCAGCCGACGAGCCATCCCCCAACCCGGCGGCTCGCGACAAATCGGCAGCACTGCAACGGGCCGGCGCCAACCGGGTGCTGTCGCACATGGCCTCACGCAATCGGCGCACGCAGGCGCGCAAGGACGGCCGTGCGGGTTGATACAGGGGGCTTTCAGGCCTGAACTCAGGCTCGCTAGAATCAGGCAATGGATATCGAAGCTGACAAGGCCGCCAAGCTGTGCAGCGCGCTGGAGTTCCAGTTGTTCAGCGACAGCCTGCACCCGCTGATTCTTTCATTCAACGAAGAACGCATCCGCAAGCGCATCAAGCGCGCGACGGAGCTTTGCGTGCTTTGGCAATCGCGCATGCAGAGCGAGCAGGAGAGTGTGCGGCAATCTCCGACGGCATCCACGCGTCGGCGCGCAACCACCGGCTATGTGACGGCGGAGCTGAAGGCCGCCCTGTTCGGGCAGGTGCTGGCAAGGTTTGAAACAAGGCTGGCCCAGATGACGCGCAAGACCAAGACCATACCAAAGCCGCTGGGGCCCCTGGGCTGAGTGGCGGCGTCGGAACTCAGGCATGAACGGTCGTTACGCCACTGGCGAATCAAAGCTCATGGCTTCTTCGGCGTGATAGCTGCTGCGCACCAGCGGGCCGCTGTCGCATTTGGCAAAGCCCATCGCCAGCGCTTCGGCCTTGAAGGCCGCAAACTCATCGGGGTGCACGTACCGCGCCACGCGCAGGTGCTTGGGCGTTGGCTGCAGGTACTGGCCGATCGTCACGATGTCCACGCTGGCGGCGCGAAGCTCGCGCAGCAGCGCGCGCACTTCGGTCTCTTCTTCGCCAAGGCCCAGCATGAAGCCGCTTTTGGTGGTCAGGCCGGCCTGCTTAGCGCGGCGCAGAAGCTCCAGCGACCGGGGCATACGGGCCTGGGGCCGCACGGGCACATACAGGCGCGGCACAGTTTCGACGTTGTGGTTCAGCACGTCGGGTTTCTCGGCAAACACGGCATCCTGCGCGGCGTGGTTGCCCATGAAGTCCGGAATCAGCACCTCAATGCCGCAGTGCGGGCTGGTTTCACGGATTGCCCGGATGGTGGCCGCCCAGATCGCCGCGCCGCCGTCGGCCAACTCGTCGCGGTTGACACTGGTGACGACGGCAAACTTCAGGTTCATCTTTCGCACGGCTTCGGCCACGCGGCGGGGTTCGTCGAGGTCAAGTTCGGTGGGCTTGCCGGTCAGAACATTGCAGAAGCCGCAGGATCGCGTGCAGATGTTGCCCAGGATCATGAACGTCGCTGTCCCGCGGGTCCAGCACTCGCCACGGTTGGGGCAGGCCGCGGATTCACAGACGGTGTGCAGCTGCTCGGCATGCACCAGCGCATCAAGCTCGGCAATCCGGCCTGACGTTGGCGTGCGGACCTTCAGCCATGGCGGCCGTGGGCCAAGGTTTGTCTTGCCGCGCGGCAGTTTGGGGTGGGTCGTGGCCATGGCTGGAGTTAACCACGGCGGCCGCCTGCCAACGAGGGGGATGTCGGATTCAGTCATCCTCGCGCTGGCCCGAACTCTTGCCGCCCATGGTGGCTTCCAGGCCCTGGATCAGGGCCTGCTTTTCGGCGTCGGTCAGTCGCGCCTCAGGGTGCGTGGGCAGGTAGATCCACATCGGCATTTCACCCTCGCGCACGGACTTGGCGGCCTCATCGGCTTCTTTCTGGGGCTTGTTCCATTCGCTGAAGTTGAGCCTACGGCGCCCCTCGTCGGTGTCGCGCTGGACCAGCCAGGACACGGGCGCAACGTGCGAGTACCAGGGCCACACGGTCTCGTTGCTGTGGCAGTCAAAGCAGGCGCGCTTGGCCAGGGCGCGAGTTTCGGGGCTGTCCCAGGGTGGCTCGCCGGTTACGGGCGGGTTGGTGTGGCTGCGGCCATAGGGCACAAGTTGGATTCCCGCCGCCAGCGCCAGCGCACCCAGGATCAACGGTTTCAGCCAGCGGCGTTTCTTGGGTTCCGGCATGGGTCTTCTCGATCATGGTGCGACTGTGCCCGTAATCATGATAACAGAATAGGAATGTCCGGCTTGCAGCCTCCGTGCGCCCGCACCCCGAAAACCTGCACGGAATCCGTGAACCCTGAAGCAAATGGCGGGTCTCTGACGGCCCAGACGCAAAGGCCCCCGCGTTTCCGCGGGGGCCCATTGTTAGGTTGCCGTGCTCTAGCCCAGTCGGCGTTCCAGACCTGTGCTGGCGGTGTCGAAGTTCTGCAGTTCGTCTTCAATCGCCATCATGAAGCGGCCCGCCAGCGCGCCGTCCACCAGCCGGTGGTCGAACGCGAGCGACAGGTAGACCATGTCGCGGAAACCCCAACTGTCTTCGGTCACCATCACCGGGCGCTTGACGATCTTGCCCGCGCCCATGATGGCGCTTTCGGGCTGGTTGATCAGAGGCATGCCCATGATCGGCCCGAAACTGCCCACGTTAGTAAGGGTGAATGTGCCGCCGCTGGTGTCGTCGGGGTTCAGCTTGCCGGACTTGGCCCGTTTGCCCAGGTCTTCCACCGCGGTGGCGATGCCCACCAGATTCAGGTTCTGGCAGTTCTTGATGTTCGGGACAATCAGGTCACCGCTGTCGAGTGCCACGGCAAAGCCGTAGTTCACGAACTTCTTGATGATGACCTCGTCGCCGTTGATCATCGAGTTGACCATCGGGAAGCGTTCCAGCGCGCGGCAACTGGCCCAGATGAAAAAGCTGGTGTAGGTCAGGTTGAAGCCGTACTCACTTTTGAAGCGGTTCTTGATGCTCTCGCGGAACTTCACGATCCTGGTCAGGTCGACTTCGTGCACCTGGTTCACGTGCGCCGCAGTATCAATCGTGTTGCGCATGGCCTTGACGATGGCCTTGCGCACCGTGGACATCTTCACCACTTCGACGGGCTTGCCGGCCAGGCCGAGTTGTTCCAGCGACTTCTTTTCGCCGAACGCCGAACGCGCCACCGGCGCGGGGCCAGTGCTTGCGGGGGCGTGGGTCGGCTGCGCGGGCGCGCCGACTTCCATGACACGGGCCACGGGCGCGGCCGTGCGGTTGCCAAGGTAGGCTTCGAGATCCTTGCGGCTGATGCGGCCGTCTTTGCCGCTGCCGGGCAGGTTTTCGATCTCTTCCAGGGCCACGCCGGCTTCCTGGGCCATGGCGCGGACCACCGGCGAATAGAAGCGCTTGCCATCGGTGCGCGGTACAGGAGTGTTGCCGGCGCGGGCAGGTGAATGGCCGTTGCCGCCGTGGCTAACGCTGGCCGGAGCGGCGCTGGCGGCGCTGCTCGCGGCGGCTGGGGCCGGGGCCGCCTTCGTAGGGTTTGCCGCGGGCGCGGGCGAAGCCGCAGGCGCCGAGACACCGGCCGTGGCGCTGTCGCTGATGCGGGCGATCACCTTGCCGACTTCGACCACATCGTCGGTCTTGTACAGGATTTCCGTCAGCACACCGCCGGCGGGGGCGGGCACTTCGCTGTCCACTTTGTCGGTGCTGATCTCGAGGACAATCTCGTCCTTCTTGACCTTGTCGCCGACGTTCTTGGTCCACTTGACAATCGTGGCTTCGGCAATGGATTCGCCCATCTTGGGCATCAGCATGTCGATGGTGGCCATGGCATTCCTTGTAAGGCTGCAGAGTCGGGCCAGAACATAACACTGGCCCCATGCGTTGCCATCCCCCGTGGAATCGGCTTGACGGCGCGGTCAGGAGGCGTATTCGGCGGTCACGTCCGCAATCAGTTTCGGCCACTGGCCCTTCTTCTGGGCTTCGCTGTGGTAAGGCTCGCCCTGGCTGACTCCGGGGCACAGCAGTTCAACGCCGAGCTCGCCAACCAACGCCAGGCTTTTGGCCATGGTCTTGCGCTTGGCCTGGCCGCAGAACACGGCCCAGCCCTTGGCCGTGTGGCACAAAAAGTCGCCCGTGAACAGCGTGGCCGTCTTGCCGCCGGCCCAGAAGTAGCACAGGCCGCCGTCGGCGTGGCCGGGCGTGTGCAGGGCCAGCAGGTCCTTCTCCAGTTGGGTGCGTGCGCCCAGGGCTTCCAGTTTGGCGGCCTTGCAGCGGGTTTTTACCTTGGCCTTGTCGCTTTCGTGGCAGACCAGCGTGGCACCAAAGTGGTTGGCGACCTTGCCGTGCCAGGCGTTGGCGAAGTGGATGTCCGTCAGCAGCACGCGCGAAAGGCCGCCCAGCTTCTCAATCTCGGGCAGGATGTCGCTGACATCGGCACAGGCCACCAGCAGGTTGCCGCCCTTGCGACGCAGCAGCCACGAGAAGTTTGTCCAGTCGCCGCGGCTGACCGTGTGCAGGTGCAGGTCAGCAGAGATCGCTTCCATAGGGTGGCCTCAAGGCAGGTCAATGAAGACTTCGCCGTTTTCGACGCGGACAGGATAGCTGGGAATACAGATGTGGTCGCTCATCAGGCTGACGCCGGTGCGCAGGTCGAACTGCCAGCCGTGCCAGGGGCAGGTCAGCACGCCGCGTTCCACGCTGCCTTCCTCAATTGGTGAATCCATGTGCGGGCAGTTGTTCTGCAGGGCGAAAAACTGGCCGGCCACGTTGAACAGCGCGCAGCCGATGCCATCGGGCAGGTCAAAGTGCCTGGCCTTGCCCGGCCCGGGCGCGTCCTGAAGCAGGCAAAGGCGGGCAGACGGCATGGCAGCCTTAGGAAAGCGGGGAGGGGCCGGTGGCCTCTCCCCGCTTGCTTACCGGTTGGTAGCTGGGGCCGGAGTCGAACCGGCGACCTTAGGGTTATGAATCCTATGCTCTAACCACCTGAGCTACCCAGCCACATGCCGGGAAAGGTAGCAATGGCGGCCCTGCGCGCAAGCCGTGGCGTGGCGACGGCATGGGGCATCGGGGTTCGGGAATTGGGCACTGGGGTTCTGGCTTCGAACTCGGAACACCGGTCCTGTTGTGACGACCCCAGGCCCCACGCCTGCTGCCCCTTTCTGTCACGTACTTGTCACCCGCTTTGTCATGGAATCAATGTCGCTCGTGGTGCAGGGCATCAGCGGCGCCGCCAGCAGCGCTTTTCTTCGCGCCTTGCGTGAACTCCGCGGCTTGACGAAGTGCTTTTGTTGTTCGATGGCAACGGCGTTACGCGAACGCGGCGACGGTGCGCGACGTTGCGCAAGGAACGGCGATGGCCCCGCGCTTCCGCCTTGCCTATGCTTCGGCGGACCGGTGCGGCTAATGTCTTACTCCTGCTTCGCGCCTGCCGCTCACGCCGTGGCCTTGCGCCGGCGTTCTTCCCAGGTGCGCACCAGGTAGCTTTCCAGCATCTTGACCATCTGCACCATGTTCATGTTCTCGCGCAGGGCGCGTTCCTGCAGCGGCTGCCAGGCCTCAAGGCTGATCTGGTCGACATACACCTCTTCGTGCAGGATCTTCAGGTCCCGCGCCGTCAGCGGCACTTGCTCGGGCGGCAGGTTCGTGTTGTCGGCCGCGGCGGGTTCCGGCATGGCGTCGGGCAGGCCATGCTGGTGCCTTGCCCCGGTCGGCGGTTCCATCGGCGGCAGGCCGGTTTGCGCCAGGGGCTGCTGCGCCACCAGCTGCGCGCGCAGGGCCTGCACCATCGGGGATTCCTCGGCCAAAGGCCCCGCCTGCCAGGCGTTGTGCGAGGCCCGGCTGACCTCGCAGATGTCCATGCCGCAGGCGGCAATCAGCCTCAGGCGCGCGGCGGCAAAGCACTTGTCCCACAGGGTGTCCAGGTACTGCGTGGCCTCTACGGCCATTTGCATGGCGCGCAGGCTTTCGCGCGGGTGAATGCGCAGCTTGGACTGCGGGTCTTCCGCAAGGCGCTGCAGTTCGCGGTCGCCGGCGTCGGCGATGTTTGTGTAGCGTTGCATGTTGGCCACAATCTAGGGGCCGTTGCGGCGCTCGAATTCCTCGTTGGCAACGCGAAAGACGAAGTCCCGGCGTTCGCCCGCGGGCATGCAGTGGGCGGCGTCGGTGGCTGAGATGGTCTCTGAGGGCATGTGGGCCTCCGTGGTTTGCGACCCAGTGTAAGACCCCCTGCGACATCCCCGGCGGTTCTGGGCGTCTTGGCGAAATGCCGCGGCAGTTCAACGGCATCAGCTTCACGCCAAGGGCGCCAAGACCGACAAGCGCGACAACAGCGTTTGACCCCAGATGGACTGGCGCTGCCCGGCGGGTTGGCGCGGGGCAGGCCCCTGGCTGCAAACACGGGCCTGTTAGTGCCCGCTGCCTGCTGGCCTGCGCTGTTGGGGCGCAAATGCCGGCGGCTCAACGCGACCCATGCGCAGTTCCGAATTGCATGAGCCAGGAATTCGGGGTCGGGAGCAGCTGCCGGCCTTGTTTCCTGCCTTCCGACTTCGAACTCCTGCCTTGCCGGAAACCTGCCAACCAACCATGAACGTGCTTTACGACGGGTCGGGCACGGGCGGGTCGCGGCGGCTTATGCGCTCTACCTGCACCAGCTTGTAGCGCCGGGCGCGATTGAGCCCGGGCAGGATGGCAAGTTCCACGCCGATGGCGACCACATAGCAGGCAATCGTCGCGCCGATCACAATGCGGAAGCGTCCGTCGTCGGCGGCAATCAGGTAGCCCGACAGAAAGTTTGCCAGCGTGAAGAACATGTGCCGGCTGGTGTGCACCCACACGGCCACGGCGTTGCGGTCGCGCTCGTCGGCGACTTCCTGCGCGAATTGCTTGTAGATCGGGTCGCTGGAATTCATCAGGCATTGCCGCGCGATGAACGCGATCACCGCCAGGTACAGGTGATTGCCCAGGGCAAGCTCGATGAAAAACGGCAGGCTCAGAATCTGGCTGGCGATCATCACCTTCACCGGCCCGAAACGCTTGACCAGCGGCGGCTGAATCAAGTAGCTGAAGACCAGCAGCCCGAACATGGCCATGAAGATCGGCGCAATTTGCTGCGGCGTCAGGCCCCACTCGTTCTTGAAGTACATGTTAAAGAACGGGATCGTCAGCCCCGCGCCGATGCCGATGATCATTTCAGGCAGGCCAAGCAACAGCAGCTTGCGCTTGTCGTGCACCTTGAACAGTTGCCGGATCGATTTGCCGGCGCCCTCGGCCTTTTCTTCGCGGATCAGGCTGATGGGCAGAATCGCGATCAGCACAAACCCCGCGGCCACCAGCAGCGTGGCGCGATAGCCGAACATGTTGCCGGCAATCGTCTGCCCCATGAAGCCTATGTTGTCGCCCGCAAAATCGGCAAAGCGGCGCTGCAGTTCGCCTGAAAGAAAGCTGCCGATGAACCCCGACAACGGCCAGCTTACGGCACTCTGGAAGGCAAATGCGAACACCCGCGACTGCATGCTGGTGTTGCGCATCAGAAACGGCGCACCCAGGGCCATGTTCAGGCTCATGCTGATGCCGGCCGCAAATGCCGCGCCCTGAAAAATCTCGAGTGTGCCCAGCAGGCCTTGCAGCGCAAAGCCGCATGCGTTCACGATCACAATGCAAACCAGCAGAGTCTTGGCGCGAAAACGCCCGATCAACGCCAGTGCCGGTATGGCAATCAAAAGGCCGCCCAGGCTGTTGAAGGCCTGCACGCTGGTGACGGCCGGGTCGGGCAGATTCAGGTCCACCAGGTACTGGTTGCGCAGCACCATGAAGATCTGGCGGCCGATGCCCATCACCAGCGCCGCGCACAGAAACAGCCAGATGTTGCGCGACAGCAGCTTTAGCCCGCGGATGTACTCGATCACTCCGCGCATCAGCGGCCCTCCAGCAGGTCGCGCAGGGCAGCGCCCTTGGCCTCGGTTTCGTCCCACTCAGATTGCGGGTCGCTGGCCCAGGTGATGCCACCGCCCACATGGAAACTCACGCGGCCGGGCTCAACCAGCAGGGTGCGGATCAGCACGCTGGCCTGCAGGTCGCCGGTGGGGGCCAGCCAGAACAGGCCGCCGGTGTAGGGGCCGCGGCGCACGGGCTCGAGGTTGTGGATGATCTCCAGCGCGCGTTTCTTGGGGCAGCCGCTGATACTGCCGCCGGGAAAGGTGGCGCGCAGCATGTCGGTGGGGGTGACGCCTTCCTTTAACTGGCCCTCAACGGTGGCCTGCAGGTGATGCACACGCTCGAAACTATGCAGGCCGTGCGTGCGCGGCACCTTGACCGTGCCGGGCACGCAGACGCGCGACAGGTCGTTGCGTTCAAGGTCCACGATCATGGTCAGTTCGGCGCGGTCTTTTTCGGATTGCGCCAGTTCGTCGCGCAGCCTGGCGTCCTGCGTGGCGTCGGGGCTGCGCGGGCGCGTGCCCTTGATAGGCCGGGTGGTGACTTTGCTGCCTGAGACCTCAAGGAAACTCTCGGGCGAACTTGACAGCACGGCGCGGCCGTTGCCGCAATCCAGAAAGCCGCAGTAAGGCGCGGCGTTGCGTGCCCGCAGACGCAGGTAGAGGTCGGCGGCGTCGGCTTGGCCGGGGTAGACGACTTCGCGGGTCAGGTTGGCCTGGTAGATGTCGCCCTGGCGGATGTGTTCGCGCACGGACTGCACATCGCGCAGAAACGCATCGCGACTGGTGGAAAGCACGGGCGCGCCAAGCTGGGTCGGGCGCGGTGCCGGCAGTGGCTTTTCGAACAAACCCCAAAGGTCGCCGGCCAGCCATGCAATGTCGCCAGGCCCGCCCGGCGCGCCGCGTAACAGGCGAAGTTCGGGCTGGCCCTGCGCGGGCAGGCGCAGCACCCAGGGATAGAACCCGGCCTGCAGGTCCGGGAATTGGGGGCCGCCGACTTTTGGTGGCGGCAGTTTCTCGATGCTGGTGCGCAGGTCAAAGCCAAGCAGACCGGCCCAGCCGCCGCAAAAACCGGCGTCGGTGGGTGGTTCCAGCAGAGGGCATTCCTGGTGGGTGAAGCGCTCGACGCGTTCGAACACTTCCAGCGCGTCGCCTTCCAGGCGGCTGGCGAACTTGCCGCGCTGGAACAGGGCGGCCTGGCCGGTGCATTGCAGCAGCATGACGGGTGCAAAGCTGAGCCAACTGTCGCCGCCGCCGCTGGCGCTGTCAAAGAAGACACAGAAGGGCTGGCGCAGGGCGATCTGCAGAAGCTCCGGCACCGGCCGTGGGGAATCAAACGGGATCGATTGATAGAGCAGCGGCTGCATCGGCGCGAACGTTAGCAAGCACAGGGCAGGCGGGCAGGGCCAGTGTGTGCGCAGCCACAGGGCCAGTTGGGGGTGGTTCGGGGTTCGGTGGCCGAAGGTCGATTCCCGCACCCCGACCCCCCTCCTCCGCCAGCATTTTCTGTTTGGTCTCGAATCCTTGGCTGCCGACTTCGTATAATGAGGGTTGGCTGTAGCATCAGCCGTCTGGAGATCCGCATGAACGCATTGCCCCGGTTGTTTGCGGCCATTTTTGCATGCGCCTGCATGGTTTCGCTGGCCTGGGCACAGGAAGCCCCGGCACCGGCCGCCGGCGATGGTGGCGCGGATGCCTCAGAGGCCCCGGCGCTTCGCATCCTGAACAAAAAACACGTCAACGAAGACCTCAAGACCGCCGTCCGCAAGGGCGTCAAGCGGCTTGCCGAACTGCAGGATGCCAACGGCGCCTTCACCCGGTCAGGCGGACAGAACATCGCCATTGCCATTACCGGCCTTGCAGGCCTGGCGCTGGTTGCCAGCGGCAGCACACCCGACAAGGGCCCTCACGCCACCAACGTGCGCAAGGCCATGGAGTACCTGCTTTCCTGCCAGGACCGCAACACCGGCTACATCACCGGCGCCAATGACGGCAGCCGCATCCATGGGCACGGATACGCGACGCTGTTCCTGACGCAGATCCTGGGTTCGCTGCAGAACCAGGCCGAGCGCACCAAGCTGGAAAAGGCAATTCAGGACGCCGTAAAGTGCATTGAAAACGGCCAGACCAAGTTCGGCGGCTGGGGCTATGTACCCGACGACCTGACATGGGACGAAGGCAGCACCACGGTGTGCTGCATCCAGGCGCTGCGCGCGGCCAGCGACGCCGGGATCAACGTAAAAATGAAGACGATCCAGATGGCCATCAAGTACATGTACGACACCGCTGACCAGCGGCGCTTTACCCACGAGGGCAACGATTACACCGGGTACACCTTCCGGTATTCGCTGTCTTCGGGCTGGAACAGCGACAGCTATGCCCTGTGCGCGGCCGGCATTGCCACGCTGAACGGCATCGGCGTGTACAGCGAAGGCGCCACCTGGAAAGAACACGAAATCGGCAAGGTCTACAAGGGCGGGTTGCTGTGGCTGCGCTATAAACTGGACGACTTCAACGGCCGGCGCAAGGCGGGCCAGGGTTCTCTGGACGTCAGCCACTTCTATTACGCCCACTTTTATGCCTGCCAGGCAATGTGGAACGCGCCCGAGGACGTCTACTTCGACGAATACTTCCCCAAGCTGCGCGACATGCTGGTCGAGGAACAGAAGCGCAACCCGGCCAACAACGGCGGCTGGGCCAGCCAGAGCTATGGCGAGGCCTACACCAGCGCCTATGCCCTGCTGATCCTGCTGGTGCCCTATCAGGTTCTGCCGCTGTACTCGAAGTAGGGGCGCAATTGCACATCCGCAATGGGTAGAAATTCGTGCCCTATGCGCGACCACGAGTGTGAGTCTGTCTCGGTGGTCGCGCCTGCATGGGATAGAATCCGTCCATGCGCAAAGCCGCCCTGCTGATGCTGCCCCTGCTATGCCTGTTGCCCACGGCCTGGAATGCGCAGGCGCAGGACAGGCCTCAACCCAAGCCCCGCGAGTTCACCAAAGAAGAAGTGGAAGCGGCCGAGGCCACACGCCTTGCGATGGCACCGCAGGAGCTGGCACTGCTCAACGCGCTGCGCTTCCTGGTTCGGCCGGGCTACGAAACAGAACTGTTTGCCGGTCGCCGCTATCGCCCCTGCCCGCTGCCCTCCCTGGAGGAACGGGCTGTGGAACCCATGACCAGCCTTGACCACCTGCGGCTGTGGGCTGTGCTGCAAAGCGGCATGCCGGCAGGCCAGGGCATAGAGAACGAGATTGACCGACTGCTGCGGGGTGCCCGGGCCGGCGCCACCCACAGCCAACTTGGCGCCATGGGCACAGAGATGGGCGCGCTGCGCGCCGTGTGGCTGCGCAAGGACCCGGCCCACCAGGCCCCGGTTGTGGCCCGGGCGCTGGAGCTTTACAAGAATTCGCGCGCGCTGGCGGCCGTGACCGGGCCCAAGTCTACGCTGGTGATGGGCGAGTACATCCAGCCCATGTGGTTTGCCGGCCACCTGTGGCGGGCGCTGATTGTCCGCAACGCACACGAAATGGGCGTGGACGTGGATGCCGCCGAATGGTGCCAGGACCTGCGCACGCTTCTGTCTGTGTGGCGTACGGATCGCGGCTGGATCTGCCGCGACATCAAAGAGGGCCTGGTCAGTGATGTCGTGCATCCGAACCTCATGGCGATGTGCGCGCTGAGCCTGGCGGCTACGGCGCCGGATCGCCTTGTTCCCAGGGGGCTGGCAACCGATATCCAGCGCAAGCTGGCCGATTGCCGGAACCTGCTGGGCCGTCTCGAGAAAGACTACGCCGACACCGGCTTTGACCAGTCGCGCCTGGTGCTGATCCAATCCATGGGCGATCTTGCTCCGGCCAAGGCCGACGCCGGCGTCTGGCGGGCCCAGTTGATGCGCCAGGGCCTGGCCATGGCCGAAGTCGGGGGCGCGTTTCCCGGCGGCAACGGGCTGCAGGTGGATCTTGGCATCCAGGGCCCGGCGTTCCAGCGGGGCCAGCGGGCCACGGTGGAAACGGCGCTTGTGGTGCTGGCGCTTTGTGGCGGACTCAGGGCCGAAGGGCCTGGGCCGCTGGCCGGCCAGACCCTGGCCGGGGTGGGCCGCAGCATGCTCTCGCTTTCCGTATGGCAGGCGGCCAATGCCCGCGAGTTTGCCGACACCTTCCAGGGGCGCGTAAACATGGCCATTGCCGATGGCTGCGACTTCATTGTGCGCAGCCAGTTGCCGGATGGCTCGTTCCCGGGCATGTACAGCTATTCTGTGGGCAACCAGGGCGCCTGCGTGCTGACGCTGCTTCACGGCGGCTACGACCGCAAACACAAGGCCATAGAACGGGCGCTGGCGCACATCATCGAGAATCGCCGCGAGCGCAGCGGAACCTATGCCAACGCGATCGTGCTGATGGCCCTGCAGAAGTACTATGAAAAGGAACAGTTCCAGTTCGGGCTGCTTTCGGCGGAAACACCCGCGGCCTTTGAAACCGCGCGCGGCAAGGTGCTGGCGGCCATGGCCGAACCGCACCGCAAGCTGGCTGCCGACCTGCTGGCCGAGCTGGAAGGTGCCCGCGCCAGTGGCGGCACGTACGGGTACACCGGCGCGCCGGGACGCACAAGTTCCGTCATTGCCGGCGACCGCGGCGACAACTCCTGCACCCAGTACGCGATGCTGGGCTTCAAGGCCGCCAGCATGCTGGGCCTGCGCGTGGACATCGGGGTGTTCACCAATGAGGCCAACCGGCTGTTGAAGTCCTACTTCTCGGATGAGTTCGAGCAGGAAATCGAGTACGTGCAGGAAGAGGAGTCCGAGCCGCTCAAGGGCGGCAAGACGAAGGTTCGCAGTGCCCGCCGCGTCGGCAAGGTGCGCCCCGGCGGCTGGTGCTACATGCCCGAGCGCATGAACGGCTCGATGCAGATGACTGCCGCCGGCATCAGCAGCCTGGCCCTGTGCCGCGATGAACTGAAGGTACGGGGCAAGCTGTCCGAAGACCTGGGCTGGCGCATTGCCCTGACCATGCACGGTGCGCAGGAGTACATGGCCCGGCTGTACTACACCCCGGCGATGTTCCAGCAGGGTCGATCAACGTTTGAACAAAGCAGTGACGGCCACGGCGTGTACTACAACCTCTACAGTGTTGAGCGCGCCTGCCTGCTGGCCAATCTGCGTACCATCGGCAACAACCTGGACTGGTACCGCGTGGGTGCCGATGGCCTGCTGGATGCCCAGTTCGAGGACGGAAGCTGGCCGGGTTACATCTACAACTTCCAGGGCCGGGCAGAGCGCGGCGTGGCCATGATCAACACCTGCATGGCGATCCTGTTTCTCAAGCAGGCCTCGATGCCCGTGATCACCGAGCACAAAAAGCGCCAGAAAGAGGCCGAAGACCGCCAGAAGCAGCCGGCCGAACCTCCGCGCTCGCCGGTAACGCCGGGGCCCGAAGACAAACGCAAGGCCCCCGAGCCCGCCCCCGCCGAAGACGGCAAGTAGGTCTGCCACAACTGGTTACAAACGGGCCGCTGGCGGCGTTTCTTGAAACCCGGAAACACTTTTCCGGCATTCGTGTATGTAAGACAAGAGTGCTGAATTGGCGCGAGGTCATGCGGAGCCCCTGCTAGAATCCGGCTGCGGTGTGCGGCCGCATTTTTCAGGGTAATGGGCCGGGAACTTCGTATTCCTGTTAAGCGTCTCTGGTCGAACGTAAGCCTCCGATTTTTTTGTCGCGCCTGCGGTGCGCGACGGTTGAAAGGACGTGTCATGAAGAACGCTCTGGGCGTGATGGCTGGCGCGGCGGCACTGGGCCTTGCGGTATCGGCAAGCTGGCACAGCGAAGCGGTGGCGCCTGCCACGGCGGGCGCGGATGCTGTCGCGCCGATGCAGCCCGCCATGGAGCAGGTGGATCTGCCAACGCAGTCCCCGGTCCTGCCTGCGGATTTCTCGCCCACCCGGTTCCTGCTGGATGTTTCGGGCCAGGCCTCGGAGCCCCTGCCCATGCAGGCGCGCGGCACCCTGCCTGCGGGCTGGAAGCCTGACGCCCCGCTGGACCTTACCGGCCCCATGCCCGCTGAAGGCGACGTGCGCGCCGCGATCGTCAAGGGCGTGACGTACATGCTGGATCACCAGAAAGAAAACGGCGCCTGGGACGTGGTGCTGGAGGGCACGCTGCTGAGCGAAACCGCCGACGAAGCCGTGGACGCCATTGCCGCGACCTCACTGGCCGGCATTGCCCTGCGCTATCACGTCAAGGTTGACCCCGCGCGCATTGAGCCCGCGCTGAAGAAGGCCAGCGATTTCGTGATGGACCGCGTGTACCGCGGCAAGCTGCCCCTGAAGGTGTGGTACGCCAATTGGCGCTACACCCTGGGCATGAAGTTTCTGCACATGGAGTTCGTGTCCACCACCGACGCCGAACGCAAGGCCGAACTGGCGGCCGTGTGCCGCCGCATGGTCCAGGCCATGCTGAAACTGCAGATGTCCAACAGCGACGCGCCGCTGCTGGAACGCAAACGCAAGGCCCGCCTTTCGGCGCGCATGAAGGACCTGGCCATGCCGGCATACTTCGGCGTGGTGCTGCAGCCCCCGACGGACACCAACTATCGCGGCGGCGCCCCGGTGCTGCGCGTGATTCCCGGCAGTGTTGCCGAACGCTCGGGCGTGCAGGCCGGCGACAAGATTGTCGCCGCCGAAGGCCAGCGCATCGAAAACGCCGTGGACTATTACACGATTGAGTCCGAATGGGTTGCGGGCCAGAAAGTGAAGGTCAAGATTGCCCGCACCGGCGGCAAGGATTTTGAACGCGACGTTCAGTTGCTGCAGACCTGGCCCGGCTTTCTTGGCCTGCGTTTGAGCGCCGGAAGTGACGGCCTTACGGTGGAATCGTTCCAGCGTTTCAGCCCCAGCAAGGGCGAACTGGAACCCGGCGACGTGATCAACAAGGTGGACGGCAAAGACGTGAAGTCGCAGGCCGAGTTTGACGCCATTGAGCAGTCGGCGGCCCCCGGCAAGAAGCTGCGCGTGGAGTACCTGCGCTCGGGCAAGAAGAAGTCCTCGACCATCGCGGTGATTGCCGCGCCGGAAGGCTGGTACGGCTTTGCCCCCGCCGAAGAAGACAAGGGCGACGACAACGGCGTGATTGTGGACGCGATTCTGCCCGGCGGAGCAGCCGACCGCATGGGCATCAAGAAGGGCGACCGCATCACCTGGATCGGCGACACGCCGATCATGGGCCTGGACCACTTCATTGATTTCTCGGGCACTGTGCCTGCGGGCAAGATGATGACGGTCAAGTGGGTTGCCGCCGAGGGCAACGAAGAGAAGTCCGCCGACATGGCGCCGGATGTTGTGGTCATGGCCGGCGACCCGCAGTTCGGCTTTGCGCGCACCAACCCGTTCCCGTTCGGGCCGGCGGTGGTGGAGGGCCTGAAGAAGGGCGGCGTAAGTGAAAAGGCCGGCGTGAAGGAAGCCGACACGATCGTCTCGATCAACGGCCGCGCCGTGCAGAACCTGTACGCCTGCGTGATGATGATGCGCCAGATTGCCGCCGGCGACGAGATTGTGCTGGGCCTGCGCCGCGGCAACCAGAACGTAGAGGCCAAGTTCATCATGCAGAAGCCCTCAGATTCCAGCGGGCCGGAAGTGGAAGAAGGCGGCTGGGCCTACTACCCGAACATGGGTGAGTCCCCCAGCTTCAGCACCGCCAGCGCGCTGCTGGTGATGTACGCCGTGCAGAAGGACGTGCTGCCGGGCATCAACCGGCAGATCAAGGATTCGCTGAAGTCGGCCGAAAACCTGATTGCCAACCTGCGCGTAATTGACCCGAACGTAGCAGGCCAGGAAACCTACGTGTACCGCGGCGGCAGCAAGACCGGCGTGGGCGCCGACCTGCGCGGCTGCCAGGGCCGCAACACCTGCTGTGAAATGGCGCTGGTAGTGGGTGGCCGCCGCAAATCCGGCGACCTCAAGAAGATGATTGACCTGTGGGTGCGCCACCGCGGCGAACTGGATGCCGTGCGCCGCATGGAGTTTTATAACCCGCCCGGCAAGGGCGGCTCGCCCCACAACTTTGATCGCTGGTTCAATGCCGCCTACTACTGGAGCTACGGCCACTACTACACGCTGCAGGCCGCCAAACTGGTGGGGGGCAAGACCTACAAGGACATCAACGAAGTCTGCACCAAGGCCGTGATGAAGACCCGCCTGGAGGACGGCACCTGGCTGGACCACCCCAGCTTCGGCAAGCTGGTGGGCACGGGCCTTGCGCTGTGGATCCTGGGCGAAACCGACGGCCCCTGGCGCGATGGGTACAGTGCGACCACCACCCAGGACAAGAAAGACGCCCCCAAGCAGCCCGGCGGCAGCGAAGCAAGCGAGTGATTGCGCAAGAGAAACCGGCCTGCCCCTTGGGGCAGGCCGGTGTGCTTTGGCCGGAAAATCAGGGCGGATAGACCCTCCGCAACGTAATTCCGTATACTCGCGCACCCCCGTTTGAAACTGTCAGGAGATACGATGTCCCGATTCTCAATGCGGCTGCCCCTGGCCGCGACGTTGCTTGTGTGCCTTGCCTCGGCCACCCTGGCCCAGGAAGGCGGCGATGACACACTTTCCGGCCGCCTGGAAGCCCTGAAGACCACCGAACACAAGGCCGAGTTCAAGAACTTCGGCGGTGAGCTTCGCCTGAAGTCCATTGCCGCGCCCGGCAAAGCCGTCAAGGCCGGCGATGTGCTGGCCCAACTGGAAAGCGCCGAGTTCGACCGCTGGCTGGCACGCGCCCGCGAAAACGCCGCGCTGGCAGAACTTGGACTTTCAGCCGCCACCGATGCCGCCGACCAGTACGCGGTGAACCTGCCGCTGCAGTTGCAGAAGGCCCAGCGCGACTTTGACCGCGCTACCGAAGCGCTGGATTTCTTCCGCCGCAAGGACCGCCAGAACCGCATCCGCAACAGCGAAATGCAGATTGAGGGGTCCGAGAACAGCATCGCCGACCAGGAAGAAGAGCTGCGCCAACTGGAAACCCTGTACAAGGGCAACGACCTGGCCAAGGAAAGCCAGGACATCGTGCTGAACCGCAGCAAGCGCCGACTGAAGCAGAGCAAAGAGCGCCACGAGATGTCCAAGGAATCCCACAAGCGCTTTGTGGAACTTGACATCCCGCGCATCGAGCAGGACATGGTCGCGGCCGTCGAAAGCACCCGCAATGAACTGGAGCGCCTCAAGCGCCTGCAGGAAAAGGGCAACATCGAGGTACAGAACCGCCTGGTGCGCGCCCGACAGGGGGCCGAAGACGCCCGCAGGGCCCTGGCGGACCTGGAGGCCGATGCCGAGGCCTTCACGATCAAGGCCGCCCACGGCGGGCTGGTGATGGTCGGCGGGCAGGGCGGCAACAACAGTGTCAGCGCGGCGTTGAAGGCCGGCGACAAGCTGGCCCGGGGCCAGGCTGTGGCAACCGTGGTGGACACCAGCAGGATGGTGGTGACTGTGTCGGTGCCGCTGTCCCAGCGTTCCACCTATGCCGTGGGTGCGGCGGTGTCCGTGCGGCACGGCCCGGACACAGTGGGTACCGGCACCGTGACGGCTGCGGGTTTCCTGGTGGATGCCAAGGGGCGGTTCAGCGTCACGGCCGAGTTCGCCAACAATGAAGGCAAGATGCTGCCGGGCATGAAGGTCAGCCTGTCGGCCCAATAGGCCGCAGCAACGGAGACCGCGATGCAGAAGGCCCGATGGATTGCACTGGGGTTGCCGCTGCTGGCGCTGGTTGCCTGCACGCCGCCGGCACCCCGCCCGCCCGCCCGGGCAAACGCGCCCGTCAACGGCACGCAGGGCGCCGCGCAAACCGGCACGCCGGGCCAGTGGAAGTACCAGCCCAACCTGGACCGCGCCGTGCGGCACATCCTGGAAACGCAGAAGGCCAAGGGCGACTGGGGCTACATGTCGCGCCGGCCCAACGACATTTACCTGGGCAGCATCAACAGCCTGCATGTGTGGGGCAACGCCAGCACTGCCCTGTGCGTCTACGCGCTGATCAAGCAGCCGGCCACGGGCGAAATCAACGCCGCCATCCGCAAGGGCCTGGAATACATGATTGACGCGCCGGACACCCCGCGCGCCACCATGGACACGTTCTACAACGTGTGGTCGCACACCTACATGCTGGAGTGTTTCGGCGTGGCGATGCGCGATGAACGCTTCAAGGACCTGCGCACCCGCATGCGCACCCGCGCCGACCACGAACTGCGCCGGCTGCTTGATCACCAGGGACTCGACGGCGGCTGGGGGTACTACGACTTTGAACAGCGCACCGGGCGGCCCTCGGGCGATATCTCTACCAGCTTCACCACCGCTGCAGCACTGGTCGGGCTGCATGAGGCCCGGCAGGCCGGGCTTTCGCTGCGCGACCACAACGCGCAGATCGCGCTGGATTACATGGAACGCAACCGCGTACCCAACGGGGCCTATTACTACAGCACCGGGCACAAGTATTCGCCCATGTGGGACCCCAACCTGCCGCGCGGCAGCCTGGGCCGCACCCAGGCCGGCGACAACGCCCTGTACACCTGGAAGCGCACCATCAACCAGGCTGAGCTGCGCAAGCAACTGGATTACTTCTTCAAGGACCACATCTTCATCGAGATCGGCCGCGGGCGGCAGTTTCCCCACGAGGCCTGGTATGCGACTGCGCCCTATTACTACTACTTCGGCCACTACTACGCGTCGCGCAACGTGCTGGCCCTGCCCGAAGACATCCGCGGCAAGTACAGCGACACATTGGCCGAACTTGTGGTCGCGGGCCAGTACGACGACGGCAGCTTCTGGGATTACCCGCTGTACGGCTACACCAAGGCCTACGGCACGGGTTACGGTGTGCTGATTCTAAGCAACCTCAAGAAAGCCGCGGGCAAGTAGCCGGACTACTTGTCGGCCGGAAACAGCGCCTCAATGCGCCGGCGCAATTCGTCGCCCAGGTTCACCTTCAGCGCGCCCAGGTTGTGCTGCCATTGTTCCAGCCTGGTCGCGCCGGTGATCACGCTGGCCACCTGCGGCTGGGCCAGGCACCAGGCCAGGGCAAGCTGCGCGCGCGATACTCCGGCCTCGTCGGCCAGCGCCTTGAACTCTTTGACCTTCTGCATGTTCTCGGGTGTCAGGTAGCTTTTGCGCAGGTTTTCGCTGCGCCACAGCCGCGCGCCCTCGGGCAGGCCGTCGTCGTACTTGCCGCTCAACAGGCCGCTGGCCAGCGGGCTCCAGGTCACGGCACCCAGCCCGTGATCGGCCAGCGCGGGCGCAACGTCATTGTGGTACTTCTTGCGCGCCACGAGGCTCAGTTGGGGTTGTTCCACCACCGGGGCGTACAGGTTGCGACCGTCGCAGATTTCCTGCGCCATGCGGATCTGTTCACCGCTCCATTCACTGGAGCCCCAGTACAGCACCTTGCCGCGGTGAACCAGGTCGTCCATCGCGCGCGCCGTTTCCTCGATGGGTGTGTTGGGGTCAGGCCTGTGGCAGAAGTAGATGTCGACGTAATCGGTGCCGATGCGCTTCAGCGACTTGTCGATGCTTTCCATGATGTGCTTGCGCGACAGGCCCTGGTCGTTCACGTCGTCGCTCATGGGCCAGAAGCACTTGGTGGAAATCACAAGTTCATGGCGGGGCAGCTCGGCAAACACCTTGCCCATGGCGCGCTCGGCTTCGCCCTTTTCATAGATATCGCTGATGTCAAAGAAGTTCACGCCCGCCTCAAAGGCCGCACGGATGATGCTCCGCACAGTGTCTTCTGCCTTAACGCTGGCGCCGTAGGTGGTCCAGCCACCCAGAGAAAGCGCGCTGACCTTAATGCCGCAGGAACCCAGGCGGCGGTAGGGCATGTCTTTGTGGAACATGAGATCCTCGGTGGTGGATGCTACACCAACTGCAGCGCACGGCGTACCAGGTCTTCGGGTTTGGCGCCGGTGCCTAGCGCCTGGGCGGCCTTGGCCACGGCCTGTTCACTTTTGTTCTGCGGGTACCCCAGCGCCACCAGCGCCATCACGGCGTCGGTGGCGGGCTGGCCCTGAGGCAGTGACCGGGCGCTTTGTGTGTTGCGCGCCGGGCCCGTGGCCAACGGCGCCAGCTTGTCGCGCAGTTCCGTCACCAGGCGCTCGGCCGTCTTGGGCCCGATGCCCTTGAACTTCTTGAGCGAAGCCACATCACCGCCGACAATCAGGTTGATCAGTTCTTCAATGTCCGCCGCGCACATCACCTGCAAGGCCGTGGTCGGGCCGATGCCCTTGACCTCAAGCAGGCCGCGAAAGAAGTCGCGCTCGCGGTCTGTGGCAAACCCGTAAAGGCGTTCCTCGCCCTGCTCGGGCAGGATGGTGTGGTGCAGCAGAAGTTGAACCTGCCCCCCCTGCAGCCGCGAACTGGTCGACAGCGGCACCTGGATGCGATAGCCAATGCCGCCGGCCTCAATGATCGCAATGCCCGGCAGCGCCTTGTGCAATGTTCCGCGGATGTATTCAAACATGGCGCAAGTGTAGCGGCGGCCAAGACTTTTGGAATTTGGGAATCGCCTTGTGGCCTTTGCGGGGCCGCACAGGCGAATTGGCGGAATCCGGGAACCGGGGCCAGCCCGGGGGCGTCCTATGCCAGAATCCTAAGCCCAGGAGACGCCGTGCATTTCCATCGACACCTGCTTGCCGCTGTTGCCTTTGGTGTGGCCGCTGCTACGGCCGCGCCGCTGTTCATGGCCGGGCCCGTTGACGCCTGCCTGCATCCGCCCGTGGAGATTGCCTACCCGCTGAAGCCCGGCACCCAGCTTGCGCTGGTGTTCTTTGCGGACGGCCGGCAGGAGATGGTGATCCGCCCCAGCTACAAGCTGGAACTGCCCGAGACCGGCCCCAACGCGCCCAAGGACGACGCCCACGGCCGCCTGACCACCCTGGCCTGGGTGGTACCGGTGCCGAATGTGCCGGACAGCTATAAAGAGGTCGATGCTTCCATGTTCACCAAGCTGCGCGAGTTCACGCCCATTGACATGATTTCGCCGCTGAACTCGGACTCCCCGCGCGAAAACAGGGCACGCCATTCAGCCGACCAGAAGGGCGTCACGATGCTGGAAGCCGTGTCGGTGGGCGACTACACCATCCAGCCGATCAAGGCCAAGGGCGAGCTGGGCGGGCTTGAACTGAACGCCTGGCTGAAAGACAAAGGCTTTGGCGAGATCGCCGCGGCGACACTGAAGTATTACCTCGAAAAGGACTACTGCTGGCTGGCCGTGCGCATTCACAATGCCAAGGGCCTGCCTGCCAACGGCGAAGTCAAGCCGCTGCAGATCGGCTTTGCCACGGAAAAGCCGGTGTTCCCGCTGAAGATTCACGCCGGCGGCAACAGTTTTGACCTGGAACTGTGGCTCATCACAGGCAAAGAAATTGACACCGAGAAATCCAAGGAGTACGGCCTGAAGACGGCCGGGCAGATCAGCGACTTGCAGACCCAGCGCAACCAGCAGACCACCTTTGCCGAACTGCCCGAAAAGGTGCGTGCCGTGGCAAACGATGTCGCGGGCCTGAAGTCGCTGAAGTCCGGCAACGTCCACTGTGTGCGCTTCTTTGGCAACGGCCTGAACAAGGCCACGGACCTTGCGAAACTGGAAACCGACCTCACCTTTGAATTCAAACCCCAACCCGAAAGCAAGTAACGCCAACCCACCCTACGGAGACACCCGCATGAGAAACGCGATCATTGTGTTTGCCGCCGCGCTGGCTTTTTCACCAATGCTGGTGCAGGAACCCGTGGAAGCCTGCCTGCACGGCCCATCCAGTTACACCGTGCCGATCCGCGCGGGCAGCCAGGCCGGCCTGATCTTTTTTGCCGATGGTCGCCAGCAGATTGTGATTCGCCCGGGCTACACGGTGGAAGAACCCGCCAAGGGCAAGGAAAAGGTGAAGGACGACGCCAGCAGCAAGCTGACTTCACTGGCGTGGCTGATCCCGGTGCCCAGCCTGCCGGACTCCTACAAAGAAGCCGACGACAAGATGTTCAACAAGCTGGCGGATTTCACCAAGCTGCAGGAACCCGACGACCAGAATTGGGGCAAAGGCGCGCGCAGTGCCGGCGGCGCGGCCCTGGGCGGCATGGAAGAAGACGGCGTGGCGTTCGAGGAAGCGGTGAAGGTGGGCAGCTATACGATCCAGCCGATCAAGGCCAAGGGAGAACTGGGCGGCAAGGAACTGAATGCCTGGCTGAAGGACAACGGCTTTGGCGAAGTCGCGGAAGACGCCCTGAAGTATTACATTGAAAAGGAACACTTCTGGCTGGCCGTGCGCCTGCACAACGCCAAGGGCCTGCCCGCGGATGGTTCCATCAAGCCGCTGCAGTTCGGGTTTGCGACCGAGAAGCCCTGCTACCCGGTGAAGATCAACAAAGGGCGCGGGTCGTTTGACCTTGACCTGTGGCTGATCACAAACAAGGAAGTCGACCTTGAAAAAACCAAGGCCCAGGGCCTGACGACGTTTGAACAGGACGACCCGGAAGTTACCCAGAAGAACCGCGAGACGCGCTTTTCGGCCCTGCCGGAACCGGTGCGAAAGATTGCCGTGGACGACGCCGGGTTGAAGGCGCTGAAAGTCGGCAAGCTGTATTGCTATCGTTTCTCGGCCGAGGGCGTGGACAGCACCATCGACCTGGGCAAGCTGGAAACGGACTTCACGTTTGAGTTCAAGGCCGCGGCAGCCAAGCCCGGTACCAAAACCAAGGAATGAAGCACCGCGTTTTGATAGTCTGCGGGGGCGGGTAACCGCCCCCGTTTGCGTTGGAGTTCCGCGATGCGACTTGCCCTGGCCCTGCTGGCCGTTGTTGCCGTGATGTCCCTGCGCGGGCCGGTGGGTGCATGCGTGATCGGGCCGAAGGACTTCGCGTTTCCGGTAGAGAACGGGCCCCAGCGCGGCATCGTGATGTGGGACAACGGCCGCCAGGAAATGGTGCTGATGCCGGGCTATGCGCTGGGTTCACCGCGCGACAAAGAAGCCAAACTGGATGTCAACGACGACGGCCTGGTCCGCAACCTTGTGCGCCTGGCGTGGCTTGTGCCCGTGCCTAGCGCGCCCGACAGTTACCAGGAGGCCGAAGCTGGCATCTTTAAGGACATTCACGAGTTCACCAAGGTGCGCCCGCGCCTGGCCGAACTGAAATCCGAAGACGGGCCGGTGCTGTCCGAGGAAGGTGCCGCCGAAGAGGGCATGAAGTTTCCGCAGGCCGTGAGCCTTGGCGAATACACCATCCAGCCGATCAAGGCCTCCGGCGAACAGGGCGCCAAAGACCTGGCCGCGTGGCTGAAGGACAACGGCTTTGGCGAAGTCAGCCCGCAGGTGCTGCGCTGGTACGTGGCGCGGCAGTGGTGGTGGCTGGCGATCCGGCTGAACAGTTCCAAGGGCCTGCCCGAAAGCGGCGACGCCAAGCCGATTCACATCAGCTTCAAGACGCCGCAGCCGGTGTTTCCGCTGAAGATTCTGGACGGGCGGGGCGACTTTGATGCCGAGATCTGGGTCATCACCCGTGAAAGACTGGACCTGGCCAAAAGCAGCACGTTTGGCCTGAACACGCCCGACCAGTTGGACGACTATTACGTGCAGGAAAACCGCGAGACCGGTTACGCGCGCCTGCCCGCCAGTGTGCAGGCACTGTGCAAGGACAGCGAAGACCTCAAGGCGCTTCGGCTGGGCGCGATTTTCTGTTACCGGTTTTCAGGCCGGGGGCTGGAAGGCCCAAAGGGGCAGGATGTCGGCACATGGCTGGAGGACTTGACGTTCCGGTTTGAAAAGGACGCCGCGCCCAAGCCCGCGCAGGAAGTCAAGCCAACCCCGCCGCCCGAGCCAATACCCGAAGAAGGCAAGTAGCGCGGCAACCCCCAAGCGTTCGAGGGGTAGCAGCGGGTTGCCCCGGAAATACACTCGCGCCCCGTGGATCGGTAGCTCAATGGTAGAGTAGCGGCCTTTTAAGCCGTGGGTTCCGGGTTCGAGTCCCGGCCGATCCACCACGACAAACGCCCGCTGCTGCGGGCGTTTGTCTGCGTTGTCGCAATCACCGCGCGGATTACTTCTTCACGCGCTTGTAGTTCAGCTCCATTACCTTCATCTCCGGCTGGTCGCCGAAGGTCTCAAACATTTCCATCTTGGCCTCGTCGGCGCTCTTTCTGGTAGAAACAACACGGCTCTTGCGCTTGATGCCGCCCATACCCTTGTCGGTCCAGGTCAGGTTGAAGGTCATGGTCTTGGTCTTTTCATCATAGCTGCCGCTGTAGACCTGCATGCTGGTGCCCATGCCGCTGATGTACATGCACTGGTACTCCTGGGCGCTGTTGTCAAAGCCGATGAAGCCCTGCACCTTCATGGCCTGTTCGCCTTCGCCCAAGGTCAATTCCTCGTGCAGGTAGCGGTCGTAGACCATCTTCATGGTTGATTTGCCCTTCATGGGTATTTCGACCACTGTGTCGCCCTCAGGCATCCACATCTTGCCTTCTATGGTCCAGTCGCCGGCGTCTTCCGCCAGCAGCTTGTGCTGGGGGCCGGGGGCCGCCAGCCTGGCCATCGGGTCCTCCTGGGACTCTTTGCCTTCCTGGGACAACACAGGCACCAGGCCCGCCACCAGAGTTACAACCAGCGCGGCAGCGATCGACATCAGGATTCGTTTCATGGCACTCTCCGTTTTCACGTGTCTTAAACTTGCCCGGAATGCGGGTTCAAACAACAGACGAACCGTACAGCCTACAAGATACGGGGAATCTCTCGTCAAGCTGCACCAGGTGTTTTTAACAAAGTGGCGGAATACACGCCTGCCAGCTGCGGTTATCATCCAGCGCTCATGCAGGTTTCGGAGACAATCATGCACCCGAAACGAACCATTCCAGTTGCACTTGCGGCGGTGGTCGGGGTCCTGTTTGCCCTGGCAGCCGGCTGTTCCAGCGGGGGCCAGGCCCCCGGCCCAAATGACGACCCCGCGGCCAGGCCCGCTCCGGCCGGCAACCAACCCGCACCAAGGCCCGCCATGTCCAAGGAAGAACGGCTCAAGCAGCTGACGCCCATGCAGTTCAAGGTCACCCAGCAGAGCGGCACCGAGCCCCCGTTCAAGAACGAGTTCTGGGATAATCACGACCACGGCATTTACGTCGACATCGTTTCCGGCAAGGCGCTGTTTTCCAGCCTGGACAAATTTGATTCCGGCTGCGGCTGGCCCAGCTTCACGCGCCCGATAGACGGCCCGGAAGTCGTGGAACTGGAAGACCGCACGCACGGCATGGTGCGCACCGAAGTGCGCAGTAAAACCGCCGACAGCCACCTGGGCCACGTGTTTGAGGACGGCCCCGCCGATCGCGGCGGGTTGCGCTATTGCATCAACAGCGCGGCCTTGCGTTTTGTGCCCGTGGCGGACATGCAGGCTGAAGGTTACGGTGATTACCTGAAGCCATTTGTTGAACGCGGCCTGCACAAGAAAGACGGCGACGCCATGAAAGACAGCGGCAAGCGTGAAACGGCCTACCTGGCCGGCGGGTGTTTCTGGGGCATGGAAGAAATCATCCGTGCGATTCCCGGCGTGGTGGAAACTGAAGTGGGGTACGCCGGCGGCGCGCTGCCCGGTGCCACGTACAACGACGTGAAGAAGGGCGACACCGGCCACGCGGAATCCATCAAGGTGGTGTTTGACCCGCAGCGCCTGACCTACGAAAGCCTGCTTGGCTGGTTCTTTCGCATGCACGACCCCACTACGCTCAACCGCCAGGGCAATGACATCGGTACCCAGTACCGCAGCGCGATCTTCTACACCAGCGAAGACCAGCGCGAGACAGCCGAAAAGGTCAAGGCCGCCGTCGACAAGTCGGGCAAGTGGAAGAAGCCCGTGGTCACGCAGATCGCCAAGGCCGGCCCCTGGAACAAGGCCGAGGATTACCACCAGGATTACCTGCAGAAGAACCCCAACGGCTACACCTGCCACTGGCTGCGCGACTGACCATGCTGAATCGCCACAGAAACCGGGCCGCTCAGGCGGCCCGGCGCGCTTAACAATTGCTGTCAGGCCGCGCAGGTACGCGGTACCAGTTGGCGTGGCCACGGCCATTCCCACCACCAGGGGAAAACACACATCAGAAAGGGCTCAAGACAATGCGCATAGCATTGGCGGTGATGTTTTGCCTGGTGACGGGACCGCTTGCGGCACAGACAACGCCCGCCCCCGAGGCCAGCGGCGAAAACGGCAGCAGCGATATCAAGGTGGTGACCGCGCGCGGCAGCGCGCAGGCATTGATGGACACGCCGGATTCCGTGACGGTCCTGGCGCGGCGGCAGATCCAGGAACGCATGTTCGGGCAGTTGTCTGACTTGATGGACGGCAGCACCGGCGTGTTCGTCCAGCACACGGCGGGCGGCCAGGGGTCGCCGTTTCTGCGAGGCCGCACCGGCAAAGAGATCGTGATGCTGGTCAATGGAGTGCGGTTCAATACCAGCACGTTTCGCGGCGGGCCGAACCAGTACTACAGCAGCATCGACCCGGGCATGGTGGAGCGGATTGAGATCATCCGCGGCCCGGCCAGTGTGCTGTACGGAAGCGACGCGCTTGGCGGAGTGATCAACGTGATCCTGGCCCAGCCCCGGTTCAGCGAGTTCGACTACAGCTTCGGCGCGCGCGGCCGATTTGAAAGCGCCAGCGCTCGCAAGCAGGGCGGCACCTTCGGCGAAGTTCACACCAAGGGGTTCAGCGGACTGGTAAGCGCGACCTACGCCGACGTGGATGAATTGGTGGGCGGCGACAGCATCGGCCGGCAGCCTTTCACGGCCTATGAGGAATGGGGGTTCGGCGCCGTGTTCGGCACACGGTTTGAAAAGCACACCATTTCGCTGACCTTCAGCCACTTTCAGCAGAACGACGTCAATCGCACCGATGCCGTCAGCGGCATCATGCCCAACCAGAGTGTGCTGCCCGCGCCAGGAACAGGCACAGACCTGCGCCGGCTGTTCACGGTGCAGATGGATGACATGGCGATTCTCAACTGGACCTGGGCGCCCGGCGACACTTTTGAAGAGCTGACGTTGAACCTGTGGTACCACCGCCAGCAGGAAGACCTGCAGCGCATCCGCCGCAGCAGCCCCAACCGCATTGAAGAGATGGCCTTCAACAACCACAGCCTGGGCATCCGCGCGCAGACGGTGCTGAACTTCCACGAACTTGCACGCCTGACCGTGGGGCTGGAAGCGATTCACGATATGGTCAGCACCCGCAGCGTGGATATCAACCGCACAACCAAGTCCCACACCAACCACGACAACCGCGAGCAATACCCGGACTGGTGCAGCTACTCCAGCTTCGGGGCGTATGCGCAGAATGAGACCAGCCTGGTCGATGACCGGCTGCAGTTGCGGTACGGGGTGCGCTACTCGCTGTTCCGTGCGCTGGCCGACGTTGACCGGCGCTTTGCCCAGTTTGACGGCGTGAACAACACCTACTCGGACGTCACCGGCGCGCTGGCTGTGGTCGGGCGGCCACTCGAAGAGCTCGGCCTGATGCTGAACCTTTCACGCGGGTTCCGGGCGCCGAACACTGACGACCTTTCCGCTTCGCGCGCCTTTGGCGGCGGCCAGCAGTTTCCTAACCCGGACATCGACCCGGAGGTGCAGTACTCCGTGGACCTGGGTGCCAGGCTGGTGTTGCCCCGGGTCAACAAGGACGCTCACGCGCCCCATGAACTTGCGGCCCATGTGGTCTTCTTTTTCAACTATCTGGAAGACCTGCTGATCAACCAGCCCGTGACCATCAACGGCGTCAACGGTGTGGCCCCAAAGAACGCCGGGCGCGGGCGCATCTTCGGCGTGGAGGCCGAGTTCAGCCTGTACTTCAGCTCGGTGCTGGGCTGGTTCGGCCTGCCCACGGACCACGTGTTCTTTGCGGGCGACGCGCTGGGCGTTCACGCCAACTTCACCTGGACGCGCGGCGACGACCTGAAGAACGACCAGCCCATTCACCGCATACCGCCGCTGTTTGCAGAAGTCAGCCTGCGTTACGAGGCACTGCGCGGCGAAGTCTACCTGGAACCCTACGTCACGATTGTGGGTCGCCAGGACCAGTACGCGCCCAACGTGCTGACCGATTCGCGGTTCACGCCCGGAGATGCCCCGGGGTATGTGCTGTTCAACATGCGCGCGGGTTGGGCTCCGTCGCGGCATGTGCGCATCAACATGGGTGTCCAGAACATCGGCAACCGCAGCTACCACCCCATGGGCAGCGGCACCTACGGTTCCGGAACCAATGTGATGTTCTCGGGGGAGTTGCGCTGGTGAACACGACGGCATGAGGAACGCACTGCTTGTTTCGTTGTTGTTGCACCTGCTGGCGTTGCTGGCCGCGCTGGGCCACGCCATGGCTCGGCCCGGGCAGTTGCCTCAGGCGCCGTCGCTGACCGCTGTCTCAATCACGGGGGCGGCCACCCCGGCGCAGTCGCCGGTGGGGGAAGTCAGCGAGCTGCCCCGGCCCGCCAGGCCTGCCGCCACGGCCATGCCCAAGCCGGACGCCCCGGGTCCCGAAGATGAACCGGTGCCCGAACCTGAACCCGAGGCCGAAACTCACGCGCCGGCCCCCGAAGATGCCTTGCCCGCCCCGGCGCCGCCGACCCGGAACTCTCCCCTGGTGCGGCGCGCGCCGGACGCGGAGCGGCACACGCCCGAAGCGCCGGCCGAGGAATCGCCGGCCATGGCCGAAGCCCCGCCCGCTGCGCAGGCCGAGAACCCGCGTGCCGACCAACCACCGGCGCTGCTGGAAGTGCAGTGGCCTCGCCGCCTGCGCCGGGACTTTGTGGGCAGAGTAGCCGCCCGCGTGGAGATTGACGCCGGCGGCCGCGCGCGCAACGTGGAGCTTGTGGCGGGCACGGGCCGGAAGGACTGGGACGAAGGCATCGTCAACGCGCTGAAAAGTGCAACCTACCGCGCCGCCACCAGCGAGGGCCGCGCCGTGGCAAGCAGCCACCTGTTTCGCATCGAGTTTGCTGCCGAGTAACGGGCGGGCTGCAACCCATGTTTCGTGTTGCGGGCCGTCTCGGAGGCGCGTGCGTCAGGCTCGCAGCCGGCCTGCGGGCGGCGGGCCCACAACACTTGCTTGCGCTACACCAGTTGCTTGGCCGCGGCCAGGGATTCCGCCAGCGCGCTTGCGAACTGCTTCACGTGCTCGGCCTGGATGTTCAGCGGCGGCAGCAGGCGAATCTGGTTGGGCTTGTCGCAGCCGCCCACCAGCACTTTGCGTTCCAGCATCGCCTCAATGATCGGCTTGGCCGGGCAATCCAGCTCTATGCCCAGCAGCAGGCCCTTGCCGGTAACAGCCTGCACTTCGGGGATGTTGCCCAGCTCGTCGCGCACGCACAGTTCCATGGCAATGGCGTTGGCGGGCAGCTTTTCTTCCAGCAGCACTTCCATGGTGGCCTTGACGGCCGCCATGGCCAGCATGCCGCCGCCAAAGGTGCAGCCGTGTTCGCCGGGTGCGGGCGCGCTGCGGATGGCTTCGTTCAAAATCACCATGCCCACGGGCACGCCGCCGCCGGCGGCCTTGGCGCAGGTGGTGATGTCAGGTTCAACATCCCAGTGCAGGCCCGCAAACATCTTGCCTGTGCGGCCAAAGCCAGTCTGCACTTCGTCAAAGATCAGCGCCGTGCCGTTGCCGGTGCACAGCTCGCGCAGGCTGTCGTAATACTTGCGGCTGGCAATGCGCACTCCGCCCACGCTGGTAACGGGTTCCAGGATGATCGCCGCGACATCGGGCGACAGCATGGCCTCAATGGCCTCAAAGTCGCCAAAGGGCACGAAGTCTGTCAGTGAATCCATGTTCTGTGGAAAGTCGCCGCGCAGCTTGGGGTTGCCCGTGACACTAAGGCTGCCGATGGTGCGACCGTGAAAGCCGGTTTCCATGGCAATCACGCGCGGGCGGCCGGTGGCCCGCCGCGCGATCTTGATTGCGGCCTCGTTGGCTTCGGTGCCGCTGTTGCAGAAGAACACCGCGCTGCTGGCCGGGTAGGCATTCTTGCAGACAATCTGCGCGGCCTCGGCGCGGATGTCGTTGTAAACGCTGTTGCTGAAAAAGATGAGCTTCTTGGCCTGGTCGGTAATGGCCTTGACCAGCTTGGGGTGGCAGTGGCCGATGCCGCAGACGGCGTGGCCGGCATACAGGTCCAGGTACTTGTTGTTCTTGTCGTCAAACACGTGCACGCCTTCGCCGCGCACGATGGTGATCGGCTTCTTGGCGTAGGTGTGCAGGATGTACTGGTCTTCGACTTCGCGAATGTTCATTTCTGCCCCGATTGATGCCGGTTTGCCGCGTGCGGCAGTTCTTCAATCACGTCTGTGGCCAGAATGCCGATTTCGCCCATTCTGGCGCAAACCATGTCGCCCGCAAGCCCGTGCAGGTAAGTGCCCAGGCAGGCCGCATCAAAGGCTTCCATGCCCTGGCCCATCAGCGCGCTGATCACGCCCGCCAGCACGTCGCCCATGCCGGCCTTGGCCATGCCGGGGTTGCCGGTCTGGTTGACATACAGGCGCTTGCCGTCGGTGACCACGGTGTGGCGGCTTTTCAGTACGACCACAGCGTTGTGCTTGCGAGCAAATGCCAGTGCGGTCTCGCGCCGGTGGTCGTCGTTGGCGCGCAGGTCAAGCTTTGCGTCGGCATCCTTGCCCAGCAGGCGCAGCATTTCGCCGGGGTGGGGGGTCAAAATCGGCAGGCCTTTGCGGCGCGGGTAGTCCTTCAGCGCCGAAAGGTCGCCGGCAATGGCGTTCAGGGCATCGGCATCCAGTACCAGCTTGCACTCCACCTGCGGCAGCAGGTTGCGCACGGCCTGCACCGTCTGGGGGTTGGTGCTCAGGCCGGGGCCGATGCACAGCACGTCGCTGCCCTCCAGGCCCTTGAGAATCCTGGCCGGGGCCATTGCGCTGAGTGTGCCGTCTTCGGTTTCGGGCAGGGCAAAGGTCATCACGTTGGGATCGCGGCCGGACACCATCACGGCCAGGCGCCAGGGCATGCCCACTCTTGCAAGGCCCACGCCTGCGCGCAGCGCGGCGCGCGAACACAGCGCGGCAGCGCCCACCATGCCCTGGGACCCGGCCACGACGAACAGCTTTCCGGCCTCGCCTTTGTGCATGGCGGGGTCGCGCCGCGGCAGCGGCGGCAGGGCGGTCACGGGCACGACGGGGTCTTTGGGCATGGGGGCAGGGTGATACGGCGGTGCATTGAAGTCAACGGCAGCCAAGCGTTCAGGGCGACTGCGGTTCCCCCTGTTGACGGTGGTACGCGCGTCAATACCCTTGCGCGCGCCAGTGATGCGGCTTGTAGCTCAGTTGGTTAGAGCGCCAGATTGTGATTCTGGATGTCGCGGGTTCAAATCCCGTCAAGCCGCCCAGCCAAAAGCGCCGCCCCGAAAGGGCGGCGCTGTGCTGTTGCGCGGGCGCCTACCCAGCCTCAGCCTGCTGCAGCACCGGCCCGTAGGCCACCCAGCCACGCTTGAACCAGGTCTGCATGTGTTTCTGCGCGCGGCGCCGCAACCGGCCCTGGGCACCCTTTGTGCCGGGCTCAATCAGCCGGATCGCGTTGCGGTAATGCAGCGAAAGCGCAAGGATGTGCGGGGTGACTTCGCGCGGCAACGCCTGCCGCGCCTGTTCGCAACGCAGCAGCTCGCGCAGTGCGCCGGCCCGGTCGCCGCTGGTGACAAGCACTTCGGTGTTGCAGGCCGAGGCCAGCGGCGAATCGCCCCCGGCGGGCCGGCCGGCGCCGGTATCCAGCGCAACGCCTTCGCGCGCGGCCTTGGGATCGGGGCGTTCCAGTTGTTCCAGAAGGGCCGTGGCCAGGCGGCGGAAGTACCCGCTGCGCCACACCGGTTCAATGTTGGGCGCGTTGGCGTAATCCAGCGCCACGCGCAGCGAGGCCTTGTCGCCCAGCCAGCAGGCGAACTGCAGGATGTGGTCGGCCTTGGCATCGGTGCGTTCGCCTATCCTGGCAGCGTCGGCCACCGGCAGCATGCCGCCCCACATCATCATGCGCAGCTGTGTGGCCTCGCTGATGCGCCGGTGCATGCCGGTCAGGCGCGGCAATGTGCGCTGCACTTTCTCCAGGCCTTTGTGCAGAAAGCCCAGTTCGGTCAGGATCACGCCATGGGTGTTATCCAGCCGGGCAAAGGCGTCCCACTTTTGCCCCTTGCGGCCGGCCAGGTTGCGCACGGCCCGGCAGATGCGGTGGGCTTCATGCATGCGGTCCATCTGCACCAGCGCCACCACAATGCGGCGGGCCTCGTCGCAGGCGCGCTCGTCAAACAGCGTGCCGTCGGGCAGGCTGGCCAGGAACAGCTTGCGCTGGAAGTGCAGGAACTGTTCCGAGTTCTTCAACTGGAACTCGTGGTAGGCCTGCATGCGCATGAAGTTGCGGGCCAGCTCTTCGTCGTCGCACAGGCGTGAAAGCTGCAGCGCGGCCTGGCGCAGGTCGGCCGCGCGTTCGAGGTCAAGCTTGTCCAGCGCGGACTGCAGGTCGTCCAGGATGCGGCGGAACAGCGGGCGGGACTGGTCGTTCAGTTTCTCGCGCAGGCGCTCGTGGGCCATCAGCGCGTCGTTCAGTTCGCGCAGCACCTTCAGGTGATGCTTGCCGGTAAGCGAGCCCAGGCGCATGCGTGCAATGGCGTTCATGGCCTCGACAAGTTCCAGCAGGTTTTCGCCCAGGCGGGCGGTTTCGGCGGGCACGTCGGAAAGAAACGGCGCGCCTTCGCCAACCAGCAGCCACGAAGGGTTCACGCCCAGCCCGCGCACCAGCGCCGAACAGAACGCCGCGGGCACGCGCGCCCCGTGCACGTAACGGTTGACGCCGGCCACCAGGTGGCCGGTCTTGCGGGCGATGTCGCTCTGGCTGTGCTGTTCCAGCAGCCGGTGCAGGCGCTGGCGGACCAGTTCGTCGTCGTCCGGCAAGCCTTCTTGATTCTGCATGGGGTCGCTCCGCCTTACTGCAAACGATAAACTACTTGCGGCGGTCGTTCAGAACAAGGTTCACGGGGCCGTGAATGAATCGAGTATGTCACGACCAGCAACCAGGCGTCGCAGAATCCGCAACCCTGCGATGCCGCGTGCAGACGGACCCCACTCTGTCTGCGCAAGCGTGGCTCCCGGAAGGGACTACGCCGGGCAAGGAGGGCGGCCGGCAATGGCCGCCCTCTTTATTTTCGGGCTGGGTGCAAGCGCCAAGTTGTCGTTGCAGGCAAAGGTTCACGCCAAGGCCGATGCAGGCAGCGGCAGATTGTCACAAAAGCCCAAAGCCCCAGAAGTTGCCGCGCCATAGTTGCTGACGCACCTGCGCCACTGGCCTTGCCACGGTGGACGGGCGCAGCGCCTGTCATACGCGTTTGGCTGCGCCCCGGTGAACCGATAAAATGCGACGCGGGCCGCCTGAGGAGGGCGGCCCGCACCAAAACACCGTTGCCGGGGGAGGCATTTTTCAACAGTTACCTGTCGAAACCTTGGAGGAGGACAGTTCCCCAGCCACGGCACAACTACTGTATAACGTCTAAACGGCCCCCACAAGCCAAGGTTTTTTCATTCGCCCGCTATGACGCAAATCCCGGACGCATCGTTCCTTACAAACCTGGCCCAGATCGTGGCAGAAGTGCAATTGCGGCATTTTGACAGGCTGGACCCCGCCACCATCGACCTCAAGCGCCGCCGCGACCTGCTGACCATCGCCGACAGCGAAACCGAGGCCGCGCTGATTGCCGCCATCCGGGGCGCGTGGCCCGGCCACGACATCCTGGCCGAGGAATCCGGTGCCGACCTGCGCGGCAGTGAATGGTGCTGGATCATCGACCCCGTGGACGGCACGACCAATTTTGCCCGGGGCTTTCCGATTTTCGCCGCCAGTGTGGCCCTGTGCCGCCGCGGCGTGCCCGTGCTGGGGCTGGTGAACGCCCCGTACCTGCGCGAGTGCTTTGTGGCCGAACGCGGCGCGGGGGCCGTTTTGAACGGGCGCAGGCTGAACGTGAGCAAGACGCCCGACATCCACACCAGCCTGCTGGCCACGGGTTTTTCCTACGTGCGCAACGAGGTGCAACGCAACAACGTGGACAACTTTGGCAAGCTGGTGCTGAAGTGCCACGACATAAGGCGCGGCGGCAGCGCGAGTGTGGACCTGGCCTACGTGGCCGCGGGCCGCTTTGACGGCTACTGGGAAGGCTACCTGAAGCCCTGGGATGTCGCGGCCGGGGCGCTGCTGGTGCAGGAAGCGGGCGGCGCGATCACGGACTTTGCGGGCGGCCAAGACTGGCTGTTTGGCGAAAACGCCGTGGCCACCAACGGCATGATCCACGCGGAACTGCTGGGCGAACTGAGCGGCACCGAGCCCGGATACCAACCCTGGGGCCGCGACATCGAACGCAAGCTGCGCCACGGGTGACAACCGGCGCGATGTTGCTAGATTTCTGACACTGCCACCGTGCTGGGGTGGCTGCTGCGCCACATGGATACGCTGGTCATTGTCCGCAGGATCCGCGAGGCCGAAACGCTTGCCGACAAGGGCAGCCACGGCGAGGCCATGCGTTTGCTGGAACCCTTGCTGGGCGAGGCCGCTTTGCAGGAGGCCCACCGCACGCTGATCCGCAAGAAACTCGAACTGTTCGAAAAGCAGCGTGCCCGCGTCACGCGCATCATGACGCGCAGCGCCAGCAGCAGCAGCGGGCTTACGGCGATATCGGCCGCACGCCGGCCCGCAGCCGACAGCGACAAGTCGTCCGAGCTCACGGCAATCCGCAAACCCGTGGATCCAGCCACCGAACGCCCAACCGATGTGCCGCTGGACAAAACCCCGCCGGGTGTGCCCACGGAGGCCGTGCCCAAGCTGCAATCGCGGGGCAACAGCGCCATGTTGCGCAAACCGGGCGTGGCCGTGCCGGGGCACGACACCGAACTCGGGCAGCGCGATTCCACCGAAGTTGAGGCGCGGCCGGTGTCGTCGGGCCAGACCACTGTGCACATGCCGCCGCCACGTTCGCCCGACAGCACGGTGCTGTTGCCCGGCCCGGCGCGGCCTCGCAAACCGGACCCGAACGAAAGCCAGGAACTTGCCCCGCTGGCAGAAGACCCGATAGCTGAAGAACACGGCGACGACGACCCGCGCAGCACCAGCATCTTTGCCCTGCCGCCCGCGCCGGTGGTGGTGGACCAGGTGATCCAGCCGCGGCCCGAAAGCGCGCCGAACCTGGTGCGGGTTTCCACGCCGCAGGAGGAGACCAAGACGCCGCCGCCGACACCACGCGCGGCGGCCAGCGTGGACAACATCCCGGCACCCGCGCCGGTGCCGGTGCGCGACAGCATTGTCATGCCGCACACACACAACGTGATCCCGACGCCGGCACCCGGGCCGCCGCGCCCGCGCGTGGACGACGACAGCACCTACCTGCTGGCCGATGATCATTTCGCGGCGCGGCCTCCGTCGCGCAAGCCTTCGCAGAGCACACCCGACCTCAAGGCGCTGGTGGACCGCCTGCCCGACGACGACCTGCGGCGCGAGCTGGCGCTGGAAGTCGTGCGCCTGCGCGAAGAACTTGAAAAGTCGCGCCGTGGCGCAGCCACGCAGGATTCACCGTCGCGCCGCGTGGAAAGGGTCAAACCCGAAAGCGGCACCTTTCACATCCCGGCCAGCCAGGCCAACACGATTGTGCGCCGCGCCGCCGGCAGCGACCGCATTGAAGTGCACATGCCCTCGCGCGACGAAGACATTGCCGAACTTCAGGTGCTGCGGCGTGATTCCGTGCGCGGCAAGAAATCCGAAGTTGCCACCGACCGCGTGGCGCTTGCCCAGGATTACATTGAGGCCCGCCAGGCCCGCGGGCCGGGCCGGTTGAAGGCCGTGGCCCGCTGGCTTGGTGTTGCGGCTGCAGTGGCGTTTCTGGCCTGGCTGATTCACCTGGGCTGGAAGACGGTCACGCAGGCCGAGGCGCTGCAATCCGTGGTGACGGAAACCACCGTGGGCGCCATTGAGCTTGGCATCAGCACCGAAGACGCCCCGGCGCTGGCTGGCGCGTCACGCGAACCCAACCGGCAGGTGCTGGTTCCCAAGGGCAGCAGCTGGGTCGTGCAATACGGCACAATCGACGGCGTGGAACGGGTGCTGGCGATTGTGGTTCCGCTGCAGGGCGGCGACCCGGGCGTAACGGCCGTGGAGTTCGGGGCGCGTACACTGCGCCTGGCCGACGGCACGGGCGTGGCGCAGGTGATCAGCACCCTGGGCGAGCCTGACCCGGCCTACAGCGAGGCGATTTTCCGGTCAAAGGCCGAGGGCGTGCTGGTGTACAAAGACCGCCAGGGCCGCAGCACGCTGGAGTTCCGTTACCGCAGTGCCGAGCCCGAGCGCGCCGTGGCTTTGCGCCTTCTGGATGCCCGGGCAACACCCCCGTTTCCGGACCTAGCCTCCGGTCGCTGATTTGCCATCTGGTCACGGGCGAGAATTTCCTGCTATCCTGCGCGCGACTGGGGCCATTGATGAAGATTCGATTCTGGGGAGTACGCGGCAGCCTGCCCACGCCGGGGCCTGAGACCTCGCGTTACGGCGGCAACACCACGTGCCTTCAGGTGATACGCGATACCGGCCCGGTCATTATCATCGACAGCGGCACGGGCATCCGCCAGCTGGGCGACAGCATGATGGCGGGCAAGGGCCCGCCGTTTGACATCAAGCTGCTGATCACCCACACCCACTGGGACCACATCCACGGCTTTCCGTTCTTCGTGCCGATCTACACGCCGGGCAGCAAGGTGGCGGTGCACGGCATCGGGCCGCTGCGTGAGGGCAAGGGCTTTGAACAGGTCATGCGCGACCAGATGACCTACAGCTACTTCCCGGTCGAGAACACCATGCTGGACAACGTGGTCAGCTATCACGACTACAACAAGATGTTCCCCGGCGGCGTTGAGAAGTCGTTTGAACTGGCCGAGGGCGTGACCGTGCGCCTGAAGCTGACCAACCACCCGGTGTACTGCACGGCCTACCGCATTGAAGCCGACGGCCAGAGTTTTGTGTTCAGTGGCGACCACGAGCCCTGGTCACCGGGGCCGATGGACAGCGAAACCGGTGAAACACGCCAGCTTTACACGATGATGAACGACCGGTTTGTGGAGTTCTGCCGCGGCGCGGACCTGCTGGTGATTGACACCACCTACACCCAGGCTGAGTACGAAAGCAAAGACAAGCCCCACCTGTCCAAGCGCGGCTGGGGCCACAGCTTCTTTGAGTACAACATCCAGATCGCCAAGGCGGCCGGGGTCAAGCGCATGGCGTTTACCCACCATGACCCGACTCGAACCGATGACGCGCTGGACCGTTTAATGAGCCAGACGTATCTGCCGATGGCAAAGTCCGTTGCGCCGGCGACGGAGTTCTTTGCGGCGCGCGAAGGCATGATCGTCGAGCTTTAGCATGGCGCGCAGCAGTTTTCCGGCCCGTGCGAACCCATGCCCGCAGTTTCCAACAGGCAGTTCCTGGCAAATCTGCAACCTGACCCCCGCGGCCGGCGCGGTTCTTTCATTGTGCGCGCGATCCTGGCGCCCATGCGGGTGCGCCAGAGCCGCCACGCGCTGGTCGCCGCCGGCACCATCGCGGTTGCCCTGCCCGTGATCCAGGCACTGCTGCTGGTGGCGGTGCTGGATGCCGAATGGTGGCAAGGCCTGCTGGGGCTGGAGGGCCTGGTGATTTCGCTGCTGGCAAGGGCGCAGTTCCGGCGCGCGTCGATGGAAAGCAAGCTGCTGGGCTATGGCATTTCGCTGGTCAATGCTGCGGCGCTGGGGGCCATCGGCATGGCGCTGGGCGGCCACTTGTTCTGGGTCACCGGCTTGGTCGGCATGGCCGCCATCACCTGGCTGACGTTTTCGGGTACGGGCGCAAAGACCGTGCGTCGCGTGATTGCGGGGTTCCTGCTGGCGACGCTGCTGCTGGCCGGTGCATGCGGCATGGCGCGTTACGGGCTGGTGGCTTCAGCTGCCCAGCCTGACCCCGCCGTTCGGGCGACCCTGCTGGATGCCGCCTGGGCTGGCCTGCAACTGCGCGGCGGCAACGGTACCGAACGCGCCCTGCTGCGGCTGCGCCAGGCGCAGGCGGCCTTTGAGGGCGGCCGGTACCAGCGGGCCTTTGAACTGGCCCACGACGGCGCCTTTGACAGCAATGGCAGTTCGCGGGTGCCGGCATCGGCAATCGGCCAGGGGCTGCTGGATTCGCTGCTGCGCATCAAATCGCAGGCCTATTACAACGCGCGCTGGGAAAAGGCCGAGCAGATCTGGATGCCGATCAAGAACGACCCGTTGCCGCCCGAGTTTCTTGCCGAAGAATCGGTCAGGGCGAAGTGGGGGTGGTAGGCGCGGGCTTCCAGATGCCTTCCCACCAGCGGATTGCGGGCTCAATCACCACAAATGTGAAGGCTGCGGCCGCAAACCCGAACAGCACATCGGTGGCGTAGTGATAACCCAGGTACATGGTGGCAACGACCAGCCCCGCGACAAAGGGCAGGTACACCAGGCCCACGCGGCGGTGATAGCGCAGCGCCACTACCAGTGACACCAGCGCCACGGCCACGTGCCCGGAAGGAAAGGCATCCCAGCGGATGATCTCGGCGTCGTTGATCACGTGCGCCCACCACTGGGCGGCAAACCAGCCCGGCTGTTCGGGCAGCCAGGCCGCCATGCCGCCTTCGAATCGTGGCCCGGTGGCGGGAATCAGCAGATAGCCGATGTATGTGGTAAACAGGCAGCCCGCGTAGATCGCTGCCGTGCGCCGGACAATCGGCCAGCTCCGGCGCACAATCTGCGGCAGAATCGCCACCAGCGGCGAAGCGTAGTACGCCAGGTAACACACCATCATCACGCCGGTCAGCCAGGGCTGCTGAAACTGGCGCATCCATTGCGGAACGTACACGCCGGTCAGGGTGATGTCGGCCTGCTTCAGCCACAGGTCCCAGTAGGTTGCGGCGCGGTCATAGGCCGCCGCGGCGTCGTAACCGGGGTGCAACTGGGCGCCGGGAACGCCCGAAACCCCCGCCAGAAACGCGCCCAGCAGGTTGAACACAAACGGGATAAACGCCACCGGCGACAGCACATAGCACACGTTGGCCGCCGCCAGCCAGCGCGGCGGAACCTGGCCCGCCATGGCAATGCGGTGATGCCGGATGCCCAGCCGCTGCAGGCCCGTGTAAATGCCAAGGTAAACCAGGATCTCCAGCGCCAGCTTGCCTAGGGGCAGTTCCGCCCATTGAAACTGCGGGTCGTAGGCATAAATGCGCGCACCGGGCGCAACCTGCGCCAGGGCCATCCAGCCCAGCACGAACAGCAGAAAGCCGAAGATCAGCAGGTCAATCGACAGAAACTGGCGCCGTAACCACGCCAGTACCGGCGCGGAACTCGGGGCCGGCACGGCCGGCAGGGGTTGATGGTTGTGGGGTTCAGTGTGCATAGCGCCGCGGGCATCACGCGGGCAGCACCATCCACACCGCGACGCCAATCGTCAAGCGAAGTTCAATTGCAGGTTCGGACTTCGACGGGGATCACCACTTCGGCCTCGGGGGCCGGCGGGTCCTGAAGGGTGACATCAGCCTTGGCGCGGTAGGGCACCAGTACCGCGGCCAGTGAAGTCACGGCGGCCATCAGCACCATGCCGTCATCCACCAGCCCGGCCAGGGGAATGGCATCGGGCACAAGGTCGATTGGTGAGATGAAGTAAATCAGGGCCAGGATCGCTGTGCTTTTGAGCCCAAAGCTTACGTCGGGGTCGGCAATGAAGTGAAACAATGCCACGGCCTCGCGGGCCAGCGGAAAGCGCCTTGCAACGCCGCGCAGCTTGGCCCAGAAGTCGCCCTTGGCCTTGGCGAAGTCTTCCAGGGTGGCGACCCCGTTGATGATGCGAGCGATGGTGGCGGCGTCGGGCATTGGTTCTCAGCGGTGATTGCAAAAACGACTGTGCCATCTTGCCCGGAACCGGCGAAAAAGTCTTGCAAGATAGCAGCCACAGGCACGAATGCCGCAGGTTTACGCGGCGGTGCGTCGAAGCGCAGAACGGCAAAGCTGCCAAGCAAGAGCCCGGCGTGGCTACGACGGGGGTCGCGGCGAAGCTGCGACAACCAAAACGGCGGCCACGCTCCACCAGAGATGGACAGGCTAGTCGAAAACCCAAGGCCTTTGCCCTTGTGTCCCGCGGGGCTGTCAAACATCAGCCCCACGCGTTAGTTTTCAGGATGGCTTCAATTTTCGGCCGGCTTGAGTCCGATAACTCCCTATGGCCTTGGTCACTGCAATTCGATGGTGCCGTTTCCGAATGAAAGTTGGGCCAAGAAGCCTTGAAACCTAGTAAGTGCTAACCAACAGGTAGTGCGGCAGTAACTGACATACCGGTATAAGTTCCATTATGTCAGTAGTTTATGAAGACAGCCCAACAACCCTGTTGACGCCGGTTTCGATGGTCCTATTCTCGCCGAACTCACGTCCCATCAAGGGGGCATTGCATGAAATGGACTCTTTCCCGCAAGCGAGGCGCTCCAGACGGTCTCTGGATGAAGTGCACCTCCTGCGAGGCCATGGTCTATCGCAAGGTAGTAGAAGAGCAGCACCAGGTTTGCCCGGAATGCGGGTTTCACTTCCGCCTGAGCGCTGAACAACGCGTCGAGTACCTGCTGGACGAAGGCAGCTTTGACGAGATGTTCACGAACCTTGAGTCCACCGACCCGCTGGGGTTCAAGGGCAAGCGCAGCTACAAGGACAAACTCAAGCAGGCCCAGGAAAACACCGGCCACCGCGAGGCGGCGATCTTTGGCGTTGGCACCATCGGCGGCAAAGAAGTGGTGTTCGGCATGATTGACGCAAACTTCATCATGGGTTCGATGGGCAGCGTGGTGGGCGAAAAGATCGCCCGCGGCGCCGAAGAAGCCCTGAAACGCAAAATTCCGCTGATTATCGTCAGTGGCAGCGGCGGCGGCGCTCGCATGGAAGAGGGTATTCTCAGCCTGTTCCAGATGGCCAAGTCCAGCGCGGCCATCAAGCGGCTGCAGGATGCCGGCGGCCTGTACATCACGGTGCTTACCAACGCCACCATGGGCGGCAGCATGGCCAGTTGGGCCGCGCTGGGGGACATCAGCATTGCCGAACCCCAGGCTCTGCTTGGCTTTGCCGGGCCGCGCGTGATTGCCCAGACGGTGCGCCAGGAACTGCCGCCGGGTTTCCAGACCAGCGAGTTCCTGCTTGAACGCGGGTTTGTCGACCAGGTGTGCCATCGCAAGGACCTGCGCGCGCGCCTGATTTCTATCCTGCGCTATTGCTGCAAGGACATGCCGGCCTATCGCAAGGCCGCTGTCAGCCGCGCCACATCCAAGATCAACAAAGAAGCCGCCAAAGAAGCCGCCAAAGAAGCCCATAAGGCCGAAGCCAAGGCCAACCGCTAACTGCCTTTCCGCCCATAGACCAGTAACCGGGGACGCCAAGGCGTCCCCGGTTGCATTTGCCCATGCCTGCCCCGGGGCGGCACCATGGCCGATGTATTGGCGGCGGCGATTGGCAGACTGGCGCGCAGAGGCGCCGGTGACCTGCGATGAACTTCCTGCTGACTGATGCCGACATGGCGCGTTTTCACACGCTGCAGGAAATCGGCGTGGTGCTGGGCGTCGGGGTGGTGGCCTCGCTGGTGATGGCGCGGCTCAAGCTGCCGGCCGTTACGGGCCTGCTGCTGGCCGGGGCAATCTGCGGGCCCTATGGCGCGGGTTTCATTTCCGATGTCAAGTCGCTGGAACTGCTGGCCGAAGTCGGGGTGGTGCTGCTGCTGTTCACCATCGGGCTCGAGTTCCCGCTGTCGCGGTTCAAGAAGATCGGCAAGCCGCTGTTCATCGGCGGAACGCTGCAGGTCGGCCTTACCGTGCTGGCGTCGATGGGCATCTGCATGGCCTTGGGCATCGGCTTCAAGGCCGCGGTGCCGATCTCGTTTGCGATTTCGCTGTCCAGCACGGCGATTGTGCTGCGCGCGTTGCAGGACCGCGGCGAGGTGGATGCCCCGCACGGACGCTTCATAGTCGGCACGCTGATCTACCAGGACCTGTGCGTGATCCCGATGCTGCTGGCCCTGCCGGTGCTGGCCGGGGCTGGCGACACCGGCGGCCTGATGCTGAACATCGGCGCAGCGCTGGCCCAGGCTGCGGTTGCCGTGGTGGTGACGTACCTGATCGCCAAGCTGGTTCTGCCGTTCATCCTGCGGCGCGTGGACAAAACGCGCTCGCGCGAAATTTTCATTCTCTCGATCCTCAGTATCTGCATCGGCATTGCTTTTGCCACAGGCTACGCGGGGCTGTCCCTGGCGCTGGGCGCGTTCCTGGCAGGTATCGTGCTGGCCGAAAGCGCCTTTGCCACCCGGGCGCTGACCGACGTGATGCCGCTGCGAGACGTGCTGAACGCGCTGTTTTTCATTTCCTTGGGAATGCTGTTCAACTGGCGCGCCGTGGAAGAAGCCCCGCACATTGTCGCGGGCGTGTTTCTGCTGATCGTGCTGGGCAAGGGCCTGGTGGCCAGCCTGGCCGCGCTGGCCATGCGCTTTCCGGCGCGGGCGGCCTGGATTGCCGGGCTGGGGCTGGCCCAGTTCGGCGAGTTCGGCACGGTGATTCTGAAGACGGCGTCGCTCAAAGGCCTGCTGGAACTGGATGGCGAAGTGCGCTGGATCACCGCCGCGGGTGTGCTGTCCATGTTCGTGACACCGCTGATCCTGCGGTTCTCGCCTCACCTGGCCGCCGGCGCGGTACTTCTGCGGCCTCTGGAAAAGCTGCTGGGCATAAGCCCCGGCAGCACGCCCGTGGCCGCCACCCGTGGCGTCACCGGGCACGTGATCATCGCGGGCTTCGGCGTTACCGGGCGCAGCCTGGCGGCGGCACTGAAGTCGCTGGGGGTGCGGTACATCATCCTGGAGATGAACGCCGAATCCGTGCAGCAGGCCCGCAAGGACGGTGAGGAAGCCTTCTACGGCGATGCCACCGCCGAGGAAACTCTGAACCACGTGCGCGCCGAACACGCCGCGGCGATTGTGGTCACCATCAATGACCCTGGCGCGCTCGATCGCTGCCTGGACAGCGTGCACCGCGCGGCCCCCGAGGTGCCGGTGATTGTGCGGACGCGCTTTCTGTCCGAACGCGACCGCCTGCAGCGCCTTGGCGCCACCGAAGTAGTCACCGTTGAAGTCGAGGCCGCCGTGGAAATCATGGCCCGTGTGCTGCGGCAACTTGGCATCCCGCGCAACGTGATTGACCGCGAAGTCGCCCTGGTCCGCGAAAACACCCAGGGCACGGCCAGGTCCCTGACACTGCCGCGCAACAGCCTGGCCGACATGCAGGAACTTGCCGACCTGAAGGTGGAAAGCGCGCTGGTCAATGGCCGCGAGTTCGCGCAGGGAAAGACCCTCTCCCAGCTTGACCTGCGGGCCCGCACCGGCGCCAGCGTGATCGCGCTGCGCCGGGGCGGCGAGCTGGCCAGCCAGCCAAAGGCCGATGAGGCCCTGCAGGTGGGGGATATCCTGTACCTGGTGGGGTCGCTGGAGTCCATCCGCAACGCGCTGGTGTTTCTGGAGTCCGGCGAGGTACCCCAGCGACTGTCGGAACGGGCGGTGGCACCGGCCAGTGACGCCAGAGACAGTTCCTGACACACCGGCCACCGCGCCCGTTGACGCTTACCCCTGATCGAGGCAAAACCAAAGCCCCAGCAAGACCCGGAGGCCTTCGTGCGCGAGACGCCGCTTAAAGAAGAACATGTGCGCCTGGGTGCACGCATGGTGGACTTCGCGGGTTGGTACATGCCCGTGACCTACACCAATATCAAGGAAGAGCATCTGCGGGTGCGCACCAAGGTGGGGTTGTTTGATGTCAGCCACATGGGCCGTTACTGGTTCTCGGGGCGCGACCACATCAAGCTGGTGGACAAGATCATTTCCAACTGCCGCGCCGACATGAAGCCGGGGCAGATCCGCTACAGCGTGATCATGAACGGCCAGGGCGGGATTCTTGATGACGTGCTGGTCTATGGCGCGGGAGACGAAGCCACCCTGCTGGTGGTCAACGCCGGCAACCGCGACGTGATCTGGAAGTGGATTGAACGCGAACGCAAGGGTTTCGTCGTTGAAGTCAACGACATGAGCAACGACTACGCCATGATCGCCTTGCAAGGCCCGGAAAGCGTGAACCTCCTGAACAAGGTCAGCGACGTCGATACCAAAGCCTTGAAGTACTACCGCTTTACCCGCGGCACCGTGCTGGGCGAGGCCCAGGTGCTGGTCAGCCGCACGGGTTACACGGGCGAAGATGGTTTTGAACTGATCATGCCTGCGGCCCAGGCGGTGCGCTTCTGGCGCGAGCTGCTGAATGTGGGCATGGCCATGGGCGCCGGTCCGGCAGGCCTCGGCTGCCGTGACACGCTGCGGCTGGAAGCCGGCATGCCGCTGCACGGGCACGAAATCACCGACACCATCAACCCGCTGGAGGCCGGGCTGGACTGGGCCGTGCGCCTGGACAAAGAAGACTTCATCGGCAAGCAGGCGACGGTAGAACTGAAGGAAAAGGGCCTGCCGATGAAGCTGGTGGGCCTGCACGTAGAAGGCAAACGCATCCCGCGCCAGGGCCAGGAAGTCTACCGCGACGGCAAGCCGGTGGGCCGCGTATGCAGCGGCACGATGGCACCGTGGCTGGACCAGGTGATTGCGACCGCATTTGTGCCCGCCAACGCCACCACCGTGGGCACGATGTACCACGTGGAGTTCAAGGGCAAGGGCACCCGAAAGGTGGAGCCCGACGAAGTGATGTTCAAGGCGATTGTAGTACCCCTGCCGTTCTACAAGCGGCCGGGGAAGAAGTAGCCCGCACAGCGTTCACTGCAAATCTGTCCGTACTGATGGGAACACACCTATGGCTCGTCCAGACAACGTCCGCTACCTCGCCACCCATGAATGGGGCCGCCTTGAAAAGGACGGCACCGTCGTCATCGGCATCACCGATTTTGCCGTTGAGCAGCTCAACGACCTGACGTTTGTCGACCTGCCCGAAAAGGGCGACAAGGTTGAGAAGGGCTCGGCGTTTGGCGAAATCGAAAGCGTCAAGGCCGTCAGCGACCTGATCAGCCCTGTCAGCGGCAAGGTTGTCGCGGTCAACGACACGGTCAGCGAAAACGACTTCGGCGCACTGAAGAAGGACGCCTTTGGCGCGGGCTGGCTGATCAAGGTCAAGCCCGACAATGCCAAGGAGCTCGACGGCGCCAAGTCGGCGGCGGACTACGAGAAGCAGCTGGCCGAAGAAGCGCATTAATCGAGTCAGCAGTCTGTAGCCGGCAGTCGGCAGCAACAGCCACTACAGAACTGAATTGAATCCGCGGGCGGTGGGTCAGCAGTTGCTGCCGACTCCTGACTGCCGCCTGCCGACTGTTCCGAAGGAACATTCCATGCCATTCATCCAGAACACAGACGCCGACCGGGCCGAAATGCTCAAGGCCATCGGCGTTGGCTCCATTGAAGATCTGTTCAAGGACATCCCCGCGAACCTGCGGCTGAAGATGTCCGACGCCAGCATGCTCAAGCTGCCCAAGGGCAAGGGCGAGCTTGAGGTCACCCGGCACATTCACGAACTGCTGGCCAAAACGAAAAACGCCGGCGATTACGCCTACTTCCGCGGCGGCGGCATCTACAACCACTTCGTCAGCACGCTGATTGACCACATAGCGCTGTATGACGGCAGTTTCATCACCGCCTACACGCCCTACCAGCCCGAGTGCAGCCAGGGCACGCTGACATTCATCTACGAGTTCCAAAGCAGCATCACGGCGCTCACCGGACTCGAGGTCGCCAATGCCAGCATGTACGACGGTGCCAGCGCCCTGGCCGAAGCCATGATGATGGGCAAGCACGTCAGCGAAGACCGCCACCGCAAAGAAAACCGCAACACCTTTGTGCTGGCCGGCGCCGTGAACCCCGAATACCTGCAGGTGTGCAAGACCTACGCCGACGTGGCCGGCCTGAAGGTGGTGCAGGTCGCGACCGGTGCCGACGGTCGCGTGGACGGCCAGGCCCTTGCGAAGGCCTTGACGCGTAAAGTGTTTGCCGTGGCGGTGCAGTCGCCCAACTACCTGGGCGTGATCGAAGACGTCGAAGCCGTAGTGGCCGCCGCGAAGGAAAACGAGATTCTTGTAGTGCAGGCCGTCGGCGAGGCGCTGTCGCTTGCACTGCTGCAGACTCCGGCCGAAGCCGGCGTGGACGTGTGCGTGGGCGAGGGCCAGAGCCTGGGCAACCACCAGTTCCTGGGCGGGCCGGCGTTTGGCTTCTTTGCCAGCAAGAAGGATTGGCTGCGCAAGATGCCCGGCCGCATTGTCAGCGAGACCAAGGACAAAGACGGCCGCCGGGCGTTTGCCTTGGCACTGGCCACGCGCGAGCAGCACATCCGCCGCGAGAAAGCAACCAGCAACATCTGCACGAACCAGAGCCTGTGCGCCCTGCGCGCGCTGATTCACATCGCGGCCTGGGGCAAGCAGGGCTTTGTCGAACTGGCCGAACACACCGTGGCCAAGACCCAGTACGCAATCAGCAAACTGACCAGCGTGCCGGGCGTGAAGCTGGCCCACACCGGCGCGCCGGTGTTCAACGAGTTCGTGATTCAGGCCGTGCCCGGCCTGGAAAAGAAGCTGCTCAAGAAGAAGGTTGCCGGCGGCCTGCCTCTGGACAAGTACGGCAAGGGGCGCCGTGGCCAGTACCTGGTGGCCATCACCGAAGTCACGACCAAGGCCGACATCGACCGCTACGCCGAGGCCCTGACCGAGGCCATGAAAGGCAAGCCAGTGGCGGTCTAACCCTGATTGAACGCCCGAACGACAACCACAACAACGAGGACCACAGATGAACACAGATGAACTCAGATGACGCGCTTAGCGCCGCAATCTGTGTCTATCTGAGTTCATCTGTGGTCCAAAGCAATTCGAATCGAGAATCCAATGACAACCGCCCTCGCCAACCCCGCCGAAGCAATCCTCTTCGAAGTCTCCAAGCCCGGGCGTCGCTGCCTGCGCCTGCCGGAACTTGATGTTCCCAAGGTGGACATCAAGGCCGCCCTCAAGGGTGCAAAACTGCGCGCCAAGCCGGCGCCGCTGCCTGAAGTGGGCGAGCTTGACCTGGTGCGCCACTTCAAGAACCTGGCCCAGAAGAACTTCAGCGTGGACCGCAACTTCTATCCGCTGGGGTCCTGCACCATGAAGTACAACCCCAAGATCAACGTAACGCTTCTCAGCCTGCCCGGCTTCACCAAGGCCCACCCGCACCTGCCCGAGGCCGACCTGCAAGGCCACATTGAACTGATGGTTACGCTCGAGAAGTGGCTGTCCGAAATCAGCGGCCTGCCCGCCGTGACGCTGCAGCCTGCTGCCGGCGCGCAGGGCGAAATGACCGGCCTGATGGTCATCAAGGCCTACTTTGAATCCAAGGGCGAAGGCAAGACCCGCACCAAGGTGATCATTCCCGACAGCGCCCACGGCACCAACCCCGCCACGGCGGCGCTGGCGGGCTTTACGCCACTGACACTCAAGAGCACCGCCGACGGCAGCGTAGACCTTGCCGCACTCAAGGCCATGATCGGCCCCGATACAGCGGCGATGATGATCACCAACCCCAGCACGCTGGGCATCCTTGAGCCGAACATGGTCGAGATCGCCAAGCTGCTGCACACCGCCGGCGCGCAGCTGTACATGGACGGCGCGAACATGAACGCAATTCAGGGCATGGTGCGCCCCGGCGACTACGGCGTGGATGTGATGCACTTCAACCTGCACAAGACCTACAGTGTGCCGCACGGCGCCGGCGGCCCCGGTGCCGGCCCGATTGCCGTTGCCAGCCACCTTGAGCCGTACCTTCCCACGCCGCGCCCGGTGCGCAACGCCGACGGCACCTATTCACTGGACAGCAAGCGACCGGATTCAATCGGCAAAGTGCGTTCGTTCTTTGGCAACTACGGCGCGCTGGTGATGGCCTACATCTACATGGCGCAGTTGGGCCGCGAGGGTGTGCGCCGCAACGGCGAAAACGCCGTGCTGAACGCCAACTACCTGCGCGCGAAGCTGCGCGGCGTGTACCACATCCAGAACGACAAGGCCTGCGCCCACGAAGTTGTGTTTACCGACAAGACCCAGAACGCCGAGCACCACATCAGCGCACTGGACATCGCCAAGCGCATGATTGACTACGGCATTCACCCGATGACGATCTACTTCCCGCAGCCCAACGTTGTGGGGGGCCAAGGCGCGATGATGGTCGAGCCCACCGAAACCGAAAGCAAGGAGACGCTGGATTACTTCGTTGTGGTGATGAAAAAGATAGCATCGGAGTGCAAAGACAACCCCGAAATCGTCAAGACCGCCCCGCACACCACGCCGGTTTCACGCGTGGACGAAAAGACCGCAACCACCAACCCGCAGCTGTACTGCCCGATGTGTATTGCGTGAACTTCATGAACTGCGGTTTTGGGTTTTCGGTTTTGGGTTTTGGGGATAAACACGGCAGCCATGGCCGAGTCGAACGCGATCGAGAGTTTTCGTGACCTCGTTGCCTGGCAAGTCGCGATGGATGCCGTGGACAGCATTCTGGAACTGGTTGCAAGAGAACCCCTCAGCAAGAAGTACTGGCTTTGCGATCAGATCGCGCGGTCAAGTACTTCAATCGCAGCGAACATCGCGGAGGGGCACGGCAGTGGGTCGCGGCGTATGTATGTCAAACATCTGTACATTGCTCGCGGTTCGCTGAACGAAACGCTTACGTTCATGGAGATCAACCGCCGCCAGAAGTACGCGACCGCGGAAGATCTAAGGACGATTCGGGACTTGCTGCACCGCACTCACAAGCTATTGAACGGCCTCATCAAGTCATTGCAGCGCAAGGACATTCCATAGCAGCCGCTCCGCAGTTGCAATTCCCCAAAACCCGGAACCCAAAACCCAAAACCGCAGTTCAAAACACACATGGACATCCGCCCATCCACCCGCGTCTCTTCCATCGGCGCCTACGCCTTTGCCGCCGTTGATGCCAAAGTCGCCGAACTGAAGGAAAAGGGCATTACGCCCATCGATTTCGGCGTTGGTGACTACCAGGACCCGACACCACGCCTGATCCGCCAGGCCTGCAAGAAGGCCGTGGATGAACACGCCACCGACGGCTACCCCAGCTACATCGGCGCCCAGCGGTTCCGTGAAGGCGTGGCCAAGTGGCTCAAGGTGCGCTTTGGCGTCAGCCTTGACCCCAAAACCCAGATCACCAGCACCATCGGCAGCAAGGAAGGCATCTTCAACTTCCACGAGGGGTTCGTGAACCCCGGCGATGTTGTGATCTGCCCCAGCCCCGGCTATCCGCCCTACAAGCGCGGCACGCTGTTCGCCGAGGGCCAGGCCTACTTCGTGCCCGTCACGCACAAGAACAAGTGCGAGTACAAGTTCAAAACGATCCCCGAAGACATCGCCAAGCGCGCCAAGGTGATGTGGGTGACCACGCCGTCGAGCCCGCTGGGTTACGTCGCGTCGCTGGACTTCCTCAAGGCCGCTTACGACTTCTGCCAGAAGTACGGCATCATCCTGGCCAGCGACGAGGCCTACAGCGAGCTGTACTTCACGGCTGATGCGCCCCACAGCGCGCTCGAACTTGGCAAGGACAACGGCTTTGACGGCATCGTGCAGTTTCACAGCCTCAGCAAGCGCAGCATCATGACCGGCTGGCGCGTGGGTTGGGCCGCGGGTGACAAGCGCGTAATTGATGTCTTCAAGAAGGTCAAGACCAACATTGACAGCGGCACGCCCAACTTCATCCAGGACGCGGCCGTGGCGGCGCTGGAGGACGAAAAGCACGTCAAGAAGCTGCGGAGTACCGTCAAGCGCAAGCGCAACCTGATCTGCGCGGCACTGAAGAAGGCCGGACTTAAGAACTGCAAGAACCCCGCCGGCCTGTATCTGTGGCAAAAGGCGCCTGACGGCATGAGCGGCGAAGACTTCGCCAAGGTGCTGATCGAAAAGTGCCACGTAGTGACCACGCCTGGCGAGTGGCTGAGTGACACCGTGGATGGCGAGAACCCCGGCGCGGGGCACGTGAGATTCGCGTTTGTCCCGCCGATTGACGAAGTCAAAGAAGCCGCCGCCCGCATCGAAAAGCTGAAGTTCTAACGTAGGGCAGGCCGTTGGACGGGCCCAGGACAGGGCTTCCAGACTGCCGTCGTGTCCGCACATGAAACCTCCCGGTCGCAAGCCGGGAGGTTTTCGTTGTGTCCTGCGGGGAACTCCGGCCCTTGACGTGTCAAGAGCAGGCGATAGCATGGGCTGCATGGACACACTGGGAATCGACATTGGAAACGTCATCGTGGCCGGACAGGGGCCGGGCGACACGAGCTTTTCTCGCGGCGACCCGCTGCAGACCCCTGCGTTGCCGGGTGCGTTTGATGCCATCGCGCAGCTCGCCGCGGGCCGGTTTGCCGGTCGCGTACACTTGATCAGCAAGGCCTACCCCAACATGGAACGCCGGACGCGGCAGTGGCTGGCTGCGCACGACTTTGCGCGGATCACGGGCGTTGCCGAAGAGTGCTGGCACTTTGTGCGCGAGCGCCCCGAGAAGGGCCCGCTCTGCGCACGGCTGGGCATCACACACTTTGTCGACGACAAGCTGGAGAACCTGGGCCACGCGCGCGACCACGGCACACAATGCCTGGTGCTATTTGGCGGCGAAGCCGCCAGCGGGGACTGGTTCCAACACGCGCCTGACTGGGCGGCCGTGCTGAGCCTTCTAACGGCGTAGCAGCCGGGGCGTCGCCAGCCACAACAGCCGAAACGCGCCCGGGCGAAGGCCGTGGCCGCTCTCCAGGCAGGCCACGCCGCCCTTCTTGAACTCAAACAGCGCCTTGCCTTGCGGCCCGGAAAGCAGGTACGCGGCCAGCTTGCCCAGCATCGGCTCATGGCCGACCAGCGCGACAACGCCCGGCGGCGTCAGCGCGCTGAGCGCGTGCAGCGTTTCGTTTGGCGGGCAATGGGGCTCCAGCTCGTGCAGCACTTCGTGGGTTGGCCACTTGGCCCTGGTCACAAGAATCTCGGCCGTCTGGATCGCGCGAACCAGCGGGCTGGTAAGCAGCAGTGCAACGCCCGGCGCCAGTTTGCGCATCCCCGATGCCACCTGCTCAAACCGGTTGGCACCCCGTTTGGTCAGGGGCCGCTGGCCGTCATCGGGCCATTTCGCGACATCACGATCATGGGCAATGGCGTGGCGCACGAGGTAGAGTTTCAAGTCCGCCTTCCTTTCCTGCGTGGCAAGGCCCGCTTGATGGCCAGCCAAAGCGTTTGCACGAAGTCCGCCAGCCAGCGCGGAAGGTCCGCCCGCACACGTCGCGCTTCGCGCTGCAACTCGCGGGCAAGGTCGCGCACCGGCCCTGCGGCTGCATCCTTGAACCCAGTCATGCCGCGCAGGGCAACGGCGGCCCCGCGGGCGTCCAGGTAGTCGCCCAGGTGCTGCTGCATTTTCTGCAATGCCAGTCCTGCCTTGCGCGACGGTTTGCCAAGGTGGTCATGCAGGCACTCCAGCGCATAGCGGAGCTTCTTGGCGCGCAGTCGCAGGGCGTGACAGTTTGCCGGATTGCATTGCTGTCGCGCGCGGTGCAGCGCCTTGCGAAAACGCCGCCGCAACCGGGCCAGCCGCGCCGGGGCATAGGCCGCAAGCCCGGGGCCCTTGCCAGGCATGGCCGCAATGGCGGCAAGGTCCAGCAGGGCAGCACGGCCAGCCGTGCCGGTTCCGGACTTGTCGGCGGCAAGTTCGTCGCGACGCGCGGCAAGCCGGGCCGCCAGCGCCTGAATCTCGGGTTTGTGGGTGGCCTGCAGCCTTTGCAGAAAAACGTCCGTTTCGCGCAGCTCTGCAAGACCGCGGGCCAGCGCGCGCAGCTTGTCGGCGGCAGGCCTTGCCGCAGGAACCAGCGGCCGAAACAGCGACAACAGGGCGCGCATGCGGCGGCAGGCCACGCGCACCCCATGGACAGATTCGGGTGTGGCGAAAGACTCAAAAGTTGCGAGATGCCGGGCCATCGTGGCGGATTGATCACGCACGGCACGGGCAAGAAACGCAACGGCCGGCTGCGGCACTTTGTGCGAGGGCAGTTTCGCGGCCTTGCGGGGTGCCATGGCTGGCCTCCGTGGCGCAGAATATGCGGCGTACGGGGCGGCGCAATGTGCGGTGGAATGTCTTAACCCAACATTCATGTGGTGATGCGCGCCAGCAGCGCCTTGAAGTCCGGCTTGGGGTTCATGGCCGTGGCGCCGTGGGGCAGAAAGTCCTTCATCGAATGGCTCGGGAACAGGTGGATGTGAACGTGCGGCACCTCATAGCCCACCACCATGCTGCACACCCGCGCGCACCCCAGCTTGGCCTTCAGCAAACGTGCAACTTTGCCGGCCGCCGCGTGCAGCGCCGCGTAGTCGGACTCGGGCATGTCAAACAGGTAGGCATGCTCGGCCTTGGGAATCACCAGTGTGTGGCCTTCGCACCAGGGGTTGATGTCCAGAAACGCCAGGTGCTTGTCGTCTTCCCAGACTTTGTGGCTCGGGATATCCCCGGAAACAATGCGGCTGAAGATGGTGGGCATAGTGGCCTCCAACGAAACAGGCCCCGAGCCTATGCCCGGGGCCTGCTTGTTTCCACTGTGTGGCGTGGTTACTTGCCCAGGCGGCCAAGCCAGTCGGTGAACTTGGTGGTCTTGCCGAACTCCTTGTCCAGCGCCGGGATGTCGGCGTTGTAGCCCGTGGATTCAAACCACTCGAGCATCAGGGCAAAGTCGTTGCTGTTGGCGCGCACGGCCTCAATCGGGTACTGCACGAACTCGATCTTCTTGCCCAGGGCCTTGCTGAGCCCGGCGGCGGCCTCGGTCATGGTGACGGCGTCGCCGGCCAGTTCGATCTCGCGGCCCTTGAGTTTGGCCGCGTCGGTAAACGCCCGTGCCCCGATACGCCCTATGTCGTCCACCGCAATCATCTGCAGTTTGGTGTCGGGCTTCATGGCCGTGCCCAGCTTGTCGCCATTTAGGAACCATGGCGAAGGCAGGTTTTCCATGAAGAACACCGGCCGCAGGATCACGTGGCTGTCAAACTTCAGGCCGCGCACAGTGTTCTCGACACGATACTTGTTTTCGAAGTGCGGGATGCCGGTTTTGCGTTCGGCGCTGCCCACCGACGTGTACACGAAGTGCTGCACGCCGGCTTCTTTCGCGGCCTTGGCGAAGTCGTGGCCCTGTTTTTCTTCGCCTTCCACGCCGGCTTCCCAGGTGTTCTGGACGGCAAATGCGCCCCAGACGCCGTTGAGTGCAGCGCGCACGGATGCGCTATCGTTCAGGTCGCCCTTGACGATCTCCACGCCCTGCTTGGCCAAAGCCTTGGCTTTGTCGCTGTCAGGCTTGCGGGTCATGCCGCGCAGCTTGAAGCCCTTGCCAATCAGGTGACGCGCCACGGCGCCGCCCTGGTTGCCGGTGATACCCGTGATGAGGATGAGTTTGTCCGCCATGGTCATTCTCCGTTATTGTTCGATGTGGAACTGATTTAGAACGGTTGAGGCAGGGCCGCAAGTCCGGGAAAGCACACCGGCCCGACTTTCGCCGGGCCGGTCGATTCCTCGCTTGCGCTTCGGGCTCCTGTCTCGCACGCGCTAGCGCGCGTACTCCGTTACCCGGGTTTCGCGCATCAGTGTGATGCGGATTTCGCCGGGGTAGGTCAGCTCGTCCTCGATCTTTTCGGCCATCTGGCGGCAGATCACCAGCGCCTGTTCGTCGTTCACTTTCTGGCTGTTCACCAGCACGCGCAGCTCGCGGCCGGCCTGCATGGCGAATGCTTCGCTGACGCCTTCGAAGCTCTTGGCGACGGCCTCGAGTGCCGTGAGGCGCTGGACGTAACGGTCCATGCTTTCGCGGCGGGCGCCGGGGCGGCTGGCGCTGATCGCGTCGGCCGCTGCCGCCAGTGAAACATACGGATACTTGTGGTGCATTGGCTGGTCGTGGTGACCGCCGGCGCTTTCGATGACTTCGGGGCGTTCGTTGATGCTGATCAGGAACTCCTTGCCCACCAGCGGGTGACCGCCTTCCTTTTCGTGGTCGATGGCCTTGCCGATGTCGTGCATCAGGCCGCAGCGCCGGGCCAGCTTGACGTCCAGCCCAAGCTCGGCGGCGATCATGCCCATGATGTGGGCGACTTCGACGCTGTGCTTGTAGTTGTTCTGGCCATAGCTGCTGCGGAACTTCAGGCGACCCAGCAGGCGCTGGGCCTTGGGGTTGATGTTGTGCACGTCGGCATCGAACTGGATCTGCTTGCCGGCTTCGTCGATTTCCTTGTCGACTTCTTTGACGCACAGCTCGTGGATTTCCTCGATGCGCGCGGGGTGGATGCGCCCGTCCTGGATCAGCTTCTCCAGGGTGCGGCGGGCCACTTCGCGGCGCACGGAATCAAAGCTTGAGACAACCACCAGGCCGGGGGTGTCGTCGACAATCACGTCCACGCCGGTCACTTTTTCAAAGTGGCGGATGTTGCGGCCTTCGCGCCCAATGATGCGGCCCTTCACTTCGTCGCTGGGAATCTCGACGTTGCTGGTGGTGGTTTCGCCGGTGTGTTCGCTGGCCAGGCGGCAGATGGCCTGGCTGATCGTCCACTTGGCCTTTTCGTCGGCCGTGGCTTCGGTTTCTTCGACCATCTTCTTGACGCGGTCGGCCTTTTCGGTGACCAGTTCGGCGTCCAGGTTGGCCAGCAGTTCGCGCTTGGCTTCCTCGGGCGTAAGCTCGGCCACGGCGGCCAGCTTGACGCGCACTTCGTCCAGTGCGGCCAGGCGGTCTTTTTCGGCCTGGTCGGTGCGGGCTTTGGTGGCCTCGATTTCTTTCTGGCGGGCCTCCAGCTGGTCGGCCTTTTTGTCGAGCATCTCGAACTTCTGTTCGATGGACTCTTCTTTCTTGGCCAGGCGCTTTTCTAGTTCCTTGACCTCTTTGCGGTCTTTCTCGAGGTCCTGTTCGAGCTTCTCGCGGAACTTCAGGCCTTCGTTTCTGGCCTCCAGCCGCGCCTGGGAAAGAATGGTCTCGGACTCGCGTTTTGCTTCTTCGGTGATGCGTGCGGCGTCGGCGGTAGAGGTTCCAACCGCGGCTGCCACTTTGCCCTTCATGACCAGGAACACGGCGATTGCCGCGCCTCCCCCGGCCACCAAACCAATGATTGCACCAATCACATAATCCACGTCATGGCCCTCCAGCCCCGTGCAGGGGCGCTAGATTCCGCCCAATCGGGGCGGTCGAGGCACGCAAGACAGTTGGATCCGCACGGACCTAGGGCTTGAAGGTTTCCCCGCAAGCGCCGTTGGTCATTGTGTGCAAAGGCAAGCCCCGTTGGGGGCCCGACAGGATTGTCGCCGTGGCTTTGTAAAGCATCATTGCGGCCGCCGGTGCGTCAAGCGGAGCGCGGGACAAGTCACCGCAAACCGCCAAAGGATCCATAAAGTCCAGCGTAACTGTAAACCGCAGGGGATCAGACCGGGGGCAAAGTGGAGTCCTTGAGTCCACTTCGCACAGCCCTTGTGGCCGATCCGCTGGCATTGGCCAAACTGCGGACTGACAGGAAGTTTACCAACAACCCATCGACACACAATGGAAAGGCAAAAGTGAGTTGAGTTACAGGCAAGGGGTCGGGAGTGTGGAGGTGAGAGTTGGTGACACGAAGAATGACCCTCGCGCCCCGTACCTGGCACTTCGCGCTCGACCCAAGCCGTTGCCCGGGGCGGTCCCTGCATCTATAAGGTCGGAAAGCACACACAGGCGCGACCATGCCCGAGTTTGAACCAGTCCTTTCCAAGTACTTCCGCGAACCCAACGCATGGACCCTGGCGCATTACAGAAGTCGTGGTGGCTACTACGGTTATGAGACCGCCCGCAAGGCGATCTCGAGCATGGAACCAAAAGCCATAATTGAGGACGTCAAGAAGAGTAACCTGCGTGGCCGTGGCGGCGCGGGCTTTCCGGCCGGCATGAAGTGGTCCTTTTTGCCCGAAAACGGAAAGCCGCGCTATCTGGCCGTCAACGCCGACGAGAGCGAACCCGGCACCTTCAAAGACCGCGAAATCATGGCCAAGGACCCACACGGGTTGATCGAGGCCATGATGATCGCCTGCTGGGCTATCCAGTGTAAGCATGCCTACATCTTCATCCGCGGCGAATTTGTGCGCGAGGCCAAGCGCATGCAGGCCGCGATTGATGAGTGCTATCGCGAGGGGATTCTCGGCGACGACGTGCTGGGCCTGGGCAAGTTCAAGCTCGATATCACGGTAATCACCGGCGCCGGCGCGTACATCTGCGGTGAAGAGACGGGCCTGTTGAGCGCGGCCGAAGGCCAGCGCGCATACCCCAAGATCAAGCCGCCGTTTCCGGCCGTGGAGGGCTACTTCCGCCAGCCCACGATCATCAACAATGTTGAGACGATCGCCTGCGTGCTGCACATCGTCGCGCGCGGCTGGGAGTGGTTCAAAAAGATCGGGCCCGAAAGCGGCCCCGGCCCCAAGCTGTTCTGCATCAGCGGGCATGTGAAGAAGCCCGGCCTGTATGAGGCGCCCCTGGGCACGACGCTGCGCCAGTTGATTTACGATTACGCCGGCGGGCCGATTGGCGAAATCAAGGGCATCATCCCCGGCGGCAGCAGCATGCCGATCATGACCGTGGACCAGATTGACACGCCGGCCGACTTCGACAGCATTCGCGCCGCGGGAAGCTTTCTGGGCAGCGCCGGTCTGATCGTGTTCAACAAGGACACCTGCATCGTCAACGCGCTGCTGAACCTGGCCCGATTTTACCACCACGAGAGCTGCGGCCAGTGTACGCCCTGCCGTGAAGGCCTGGGCTGGCTGGAAAAGTTGTGCCATCGCCTGGAGTTCGGCCACGGCAAGGAAGGCGACGTGGACCTGATGAACGAGGTCAGCGTGATGATCAAGGGCCGCACAATCTGCTTCCTGGCGGATTCGCTGATCATGCCCGTGCAGAGCTACATCCAGAAGTTTCGCGAAGAGTTCGAGTACCACATCAAGCACAAGCGCTGCATGACCGGCACCAAGGCCGGAGAATTCGCCCAGGTCGAAGAACTCGCCGGCGCAGGGCGGTAAGGCCGCCTTCATCGCCAGTTGGCACTGAGGGTAAGCCGGCGTTGCGCGTTCTCGACGCGCAGGTTGGTTTTGCTTGTTGTCACATGCGCGTCAGTGCTAGAATCCGCCCATCACGCTCCGAGGGGAACTGATGCGAGTTCACATTCCATCTGCAACATGCCTGGTCTTGGTCTTTGCAGCGACGATTAATGTTGACGCGCAGGCAAAGAGTCGTGACCCGGAAGTGAATCGTCCTGCGGTTGAGGCCAAGTACAAGGACGCAAGAGTCCTGAAGGCCAAGGAACAGGTTCCCGCGGGAGAACTTGATTTCGCGCTCTTCAAAATGAAGGGGCGCAAGTGGCAGATTGCGAATTACCGACTGCCACTGCGTGGCATGAAGGGTGGGCCAACGCTGACCGGGACCACAGAGTATGAGATTCTGGAGGTGACTGAAAAGTCCGCGTCGGTACAGTTCGACTGGAAGGGTGGGGATGGAAAGTCTCTGAACAAGAAGCCCGCACTGGAAGAGGTTACGTTTACGAAGGACAGCGCGTGGAAGGTGGCCTTCATTCAAGGACACAACACGGTTTCCGTCCAGCTTCCGGACCAGACCATCAAGGTGAAGGCGGGGACATTTGCCTGCTACTTGTTTGGCCAGATCAACGTTGATGGCGACGAACCGCAGATGGTTGAACTGTCCTGGTACAGCAAGAAGTACCCCGGCCTGCAGGTGATGAGGGAATCATCCACAGGGCGGTCCGAGTTGCTGGAGTTCCAGCGCGACAAAGGAGACAAGGACGACAAGGGTGCCGAAACCCCCCGCAAACTGGAATTCGCCGGGAAAGCAGCGGATAAGCCGGAGGCACCGAAAGAAGAAGTGAAGGAACCGGGCCAGGGTGAACCCAAGCAGGCCTTGAACTGGGCGTTGTTCGAGAGTCGAGGTCGAAAGTGGACTTCGATGCGCACTTCTATCGTTGCGGGCAAGCCGGTCGTGACGCATACCCTCAGCGAGATCGTGACTGCGTCGGCCAAGAGCTGCCAGTTATGGACGCAGGCCTTGGACAAAGACAAGAACCCGATCGAGGGCGCGGAGAACACCCTGACCATTGAGTTCAAGGCAGAGAACGCGTACTGGGTTACGCCCTTGGCAACTTACAAGAAGGTGCGCGAAGAGAAACTTGCGGCGGCCGGTCAGGACTGGGATTGCATAGTGTACGAGGACAAGACCAGCATGAAGGACGCGGTGACCACGGCATGGATGAGCAAGAAGTATCCCGGTCTGTGGATCAAAATGACGACTAAGGGAAAGCACATCGACGCGACCGACGAGTTGATCGAGTTTAAGGATTAGCTGCGCCTTTCGCGCCTTAACCCCCCCCCCCCCCCCCC
>JAHBXZ010000005.1 GCA_019636215.1 Planctomycetota bacterium
AAGGGCCAGCAGCCGCAGCAGCCAGGCAAGTAACGGCGTTGGTCCACGGATGGACAGGCTCTGTCGAGAAGCTCTGCCATTTGCCGTTCAGGCCCGAAGGGCCGATTCTGTCAGCCCAGGCCGAAGGCCTGGGAACCTGAGAAAGCCCCGCCATCCGGCCTGTAAGGCCGGTTCGCCTGGCCGGGGCCAGTATGCCGCCCCCGTCGGGGGCTCAGCGAACTCGTGTCTCTGATCTCCGCCCTGACGGGCGGAGCTAATCCATGGCGCCCCCGTCGGGGGCTCACTCGCCATGCCAACGTTTTCGACAGAGCCTGTGAACCTGTGCTCATCGGCGAGCCAAAGCCACTACCGTGCAACACACACACCACGCCGTACTTGGCGAACTTGGCGTCCTTGGCGGTAAAGCCCTTGCCGTGCATCACACACCACAGGCCCTCGCTGGCGCTTGCGGCTCTTGTTCAAGCCGTTGCCGTGATCTGTGTGTATCTGTGTCCATCCGTGGACCAAAGCCGTTGCCGTGCAACATGCCCCTCGCTGGCGCTTGCGGCTCCTGTTGCCTGCACACATGACTGAAATGTGACAATCAGGGTCGGATGGCGCATTCCTCGCTGGCGCTTGCCGCTCCTGTTCAAGCCCTAGCCGTAATCCGTGTGCATCTGTGTCCATCCGTGGTCCAAAGCCGTTGCCGTGCAACATGCCCCTCGCTGGCGCTTGCGGCTCCTGTTGCCTGCACCCATGACTGAAATGTGACAATCGGGGTGGGTTGGCGTACTCCTCGCTGGCGCTTGCCGCTCCTGTTCAAGCCCTTGCCGTAATCCGTGTGCATCTGTGTCCATCCGTGGACCAAAGCCGTGGCCGTGCATCATGCCCCTCGCTGTCGCTTCGGGCTCCTGTTGCAGCGTCCACCGGCTGCGCCGCTGGCACTGTGGGCGTCGCTTGTGAAGCCCGGGGGCTATGCTAAAAGTGCACAGCCTATTGCGCTGTCCAGGAGAGAGCCGCCGATGGCAGGTGCACCCGCGAATCCGCTTGTGAACATCAAGATCGACGGCAAGCCCTATCAGTTTCCCAAGGGCACAAACCTGTTGATGGCCTGCCTTAAGGCCGAAAACCCTGCCAGCGATTACCCCGACCAGAACACCGGTGGCGAACACTACGTGCCGCACTTCTGCTATCACCCGGGCCTCAGCGTTTCGGGCAACTGCCGCATGTGCTTCGTCAAGACCAAGGTGATGGTCAAGCGCGGCGACCAGATGGTGCCGATGGAGCAAATCACCACCTCGTGCACCAACACAGTGTCCGAGGGCCTGGAGGTCTTCACCAAGACCGACGACGTCAAGAAGGTCCGCGCCGGCATCATGGACCTGGAGCTGATCAACCACCCGCTGGATTGCCCCGAATGCGATAAAGCCGGCGAGTGCGCGTTGCAGGATTACGCCTTTGACCATGGGCACGCGGCCAGCAAGTTCGAGTTTGAAAAGGTCAAGGCACATATCAAGCCGCTCAGCGACAAGATCACGATCTGGGGCACGCGCTGCATCCAGTGCTCGCGCTGTATCCGCGTGGCCGATGAAATCAGCGGCACCAGCGAGCTGTGCTTTGTCAACCGCGGCGACCACACCGTGATTGACATCTTCCCCGGCAAGCCGATTGAAAACGACCTGTCGCTGAACACGGTTGAAGTCTGCCCCGTGGGCGCGCTGAAGAACCGTGACTTCCTGTACACCGCACGGGTCTGGAACCTGGATGAAATGCCCGGCGTGTGCGGCCTGTGTGCCAAGGGCTGCGCCACCCGCGTGGACAGCCTGCGCAATGAAGTGACCCGTGTGATGGCCCGCGAGAACCCGAAGGTCAACGACTTCTGGATCTGCGACCAGGCACGGCTGGACTTCAAGTGGATCAACAGCCCCAAACGCATGGACCGGCCACGCACACGTGCCGGCATGGTCAGCTGGGACTTTGGCTACGACGCCGCCGTCGAGAGCCTGCGCCGCGCGGCCAGTGAACCGGCCAAGGCCTGGGCGCTGGCACACGCCAGCATGACCAACGAAGAAATGTTCCTTTTCCGGCGGCTGGTCCGGCAGCGGCTTGGCATCAGCAACATCGCCGTGATGGCCCAGCCGGACAAGGCGCCGTTGAACTACCCGAAGTTCAAATCCCCGGCCGATGCCAACGCCAACCGCATCGGCGCGCAGATTGTGCTGGGCGTGCAGAACGCCGAGGACAGCATGCGGGCCTTTGCCGAGGCCTGCGGGCGCGGAGAAGTGAACCACGTGTTGGTGTGGTCGGGCATGCCCCACGGCATGGAGAAGCTGCCCGAAGTGACCCGCGCGCTGGCCAGTGAAAGCATCAGCAACATTGTGGCGGTGGACTTTCAGTCGAGCACGCTGACCGAGCTTGCCCACGTTGTGCTGGCCACCACCACGCACGTGGAGACCGCCGGCAGCTGGATCAACCACGCCATGCTGCTTCAGGCATTCCGGCCTGCCCTGCCCTACCCGCGCGAAGGCCGTGTAGGCACTGAGATTCTGCAGGAGCTGCTGTTCCGCCTTGGCGAGACAGCCGCAGAACTGCCCGATGCCGGCAAGACCCCGCTGGCAGCTTTGGGTGCTGATTCGTACCGCCGCGAGGCTACGCAACGGGGCTGGGAAGGCAGCAGCACCGTACCGGTGTTTGCCGGTCGCGGCGAAGTCGCCGTGGAGTCACGCCCGCGCAAGCTGATTCTGAGCCCGGCCGCGGTCTTCGACCAGATGGTGGCCGAAGTGCCGCAGTTTGCAGGCCACAGCCACCTGAGCCTGATTCAGCACAAGGGCGCGCAGCTGCTGTGACCGGCAACGTGACGACGCCGCACTTACGTCGCGACGCGCGTCAGCTTCAGCAGGCGCGAGATACGGTCAATCACGACCGTCAGCAGTATGATCACGATCAGGTTGGTGGCTGCTTTCTCGTAATGGAAGTGCTCGAAGTTGAAGCTGAACAGGAAGCCCAGGCCCACGCTGCCGATGATGCCCAGCACCACGCCGGCCCGCACGTTGCTTTCAAGCTGGAAGAAGGAATAGGTCATCCAGTCGTGCCAGGAGTGCGGCACGGCCGAGTACCCAAAGCAGGCCACGCGCGACCCACCGAACGCCTGTTCATGCCTGCGGTACGGGATGTTGTCGACGGTTTCACTGAACACGCGGACCAGAACACCCATGCTGTGGATGGCTATGGCGAAGGCACCCGCGACAACGCCCATGCCAAAGAAGGCAACAAAGAACATCGCCCACATGACTTCTGGTATGGCGCGCGATGTCAGGGCGACGCCACGGGCCAGGATGGCCTGCACCCAGCGCAGCGCGCGCTGCCAGGCCGCCGGTGATTCACCCGTAAACCGGTGGGGCTCCAACTGAAACGCCACAGAGTGCGGGTAGCAAAGCAGCATTGCCGCAAGTACGCCAAGCAGCGTGCCGATGATGGCCATGCCCACGGGGATCAACGCGCTGCGCAGCGAAACCGGCAGAGCCCCGGGCTCCACCTTTGCAGCGCGGTAGTAATCCGTGCTGTGGGCGCGGTCGATCACTGGCGCGCGTCGGCGCATGAACGGCGCCAGGTCGTCGTCTTTGCGCGCAGGCCCGAAACTGGATTCCTCAATGGCGCCGATATCGGCCTCGCCGCGCGCCACCATCAGCATGGTTTCTTTGTCGCTGGCGGTGACAATGATGCTGGAGAACACCTCGTCCAGCGGCTTACCGGCCAGGTTCTCCAGGTACGTGCGCGGGCCGTCGTGGCTGGGTTCCTTCGACACCGGGCCAAGCGCCAGACGCTTGCCGGCCAGGCCCTGGGCGAACAACGCGGGGTTCTTGACGCTCTCGGCGTCTTTCATCGCCTCGTCCCACTGGCCGACGCGGCCGATGAAGTGCGACTTGACCAGCGCGCCTTCGCGCCTCACCTCCCACCCGAGTTCCGGGTGCAGCAGACGCTCAAAGAACACCATGCTTCGCCAGCCCCCGGGCTCAAACAACTGCATGAGGCGGGCCAGTTGCGGTTCACGCACCGTCGCGTGCGGAATGCTCTGGTACCATGCGGACCACATCACCAGCGCCAGCGCCATGCCGATTGCGGCCCACTTGCGCCCAAGCTGCCAGCCCAGCGAGTTTCGCACCACGGCACGGGGGTGATTCGGGTCGTGCCGCAACTGGCGGCGAATCAGGTTGGCCGCCATGTCCGCACCGAATGTCAGTGCCAGCGTGAACAACACCATGGTGGCGACGCGGTCGAACTCGCCGTAGTCGATGCGCAGCTTGATTTCGGCACCCACACCGCCGCCGCCCACCACGCCGATAACCGCAGCATTGCGGATGGCGCACTCGGCGCGCATCAGGGTGTAACTGAGCATGCTGCGTGTGCTCAGCGGCCGGATGCCGTACAGAAAGGTGCGCAGCCTGCCCGCGCCGACAGCCCGGACGGATTCATAGCGCCGCGGGTCAATGCTGTCCCAGATCTCGCTGTAGATCTTGCCAAGGATGCCCGTGACGCTGATGGCCAGCGCCAGCATGCCGGTCATGGGCCCGATGCCAAGCAGCGGCACCAGCAGCACCGCCCACGCAAAATCCGGCACGGCACGCAACACGTCCAGGATCAGCCGGCACATGCTGCAGATGGCCGCGCGAACGCTGCGCAACGGGAACCATCGCAGCCAGCGCGGGCTGTGTTCCTCGCCGACGCAGACCGCCCGCGAGGCCCCGAGCGCCAGCAGGTACGCCAGCACAATCGCAATGGCCGTGCCCAGCAGAGCCGACGAAAGTGTCTGGCCCGTAAGTTCAATGGCCCGGCCTATGTACCCGCCCTCGCCGGTGGTCAGGTCCGGGTTGGTGAAGCCGCCGACAAAGTCCTTGACCCTTCGCATGCCCATCGCAAAGCGGTCAGGATCGGTGAAGCTGGAAAAGTCCCACACCGAGCCATCGAAGGTGGTCGGGTCGCCCTCGTGCAGGTCCACCGAAAACAGGCTCAGATAGACCAGCAGGGCAATCACGCCCAGCGCAAGAAAGTGGCCGATCGGCCTGCGGCGCGAGTATCGCTGGAGCGCCGTGTTGCTCACGCGCGGTCCCCGGGCAGCCAGTCACCGACGTGCAGGTCGCGGTACTCGGCGCCGTAAAGTTCGCGCAGGATATCGGCAGTCAACTGTTCCGGGCTGCCGTCAAAGAACACGCGCCCCTCGCGCAGCGCAATCACGCGCTCGAAGTTGCCACGCAGCAGATCCAGCGTGTGCAGGTTCACCAGCAGGGTTGCGCCGCTCTTGCGTGCGACCTTGACCAGCAAGCCGATTACTTCACGGCCCAGGCGCACGTCCAGTTGGCTGACAGGTTCGTCGGCAAGGATGGCACGCGGGTTCTGCACCAGCAGGCGGGCAATCGCCACGCGCTGCTGCTGGCCGCCCGAAAGCTCGCCGGGCATGGCCCAGAGTTTGTCCTCAATTTCGACTTCGCGCAGGGCCTGCCGGGCCTGTTCCAGTTGCAGCGGCCAGAACAGCGACAGCAGCGCCTGGGGCAGCCACCAGTGGCCCAGTCGGCCCATCAGCACGTTGTGCACCACGCGCAGGTGCGGCACAAGGTTGTCGTTCTGGTAGATGACCCCGATGTCGCGGCGCAGGGCGCGCAGGCGCTTTCCGCGCAGCTTCTGGGTGTCCTGGCCAAGCGACAGAACCCGGCCTGAACTGGGAAACAAGAACGCCGAAAACAACCGGAACAATGTCGTCTTGCCTGCGCCGCTGGGGCCAATCACGGCAACGTGCTGCCCGGAAGTGATCGACAGTGACAGGTTGCGCAACACCGCATTGCGACCAAACGCGCGCGACGCATCCTCCAGCACAAAGGCGTCGGCCAATGCCGGCTTCTCGGCCTGAGGCTGTTGGGGTGGCACATCCATTAGTGATGCGGGGGCGCAGATGTCTGCGCCCCCCGTTTGGCCTTGAGTCATAGCTGACTATCCAACGTCAACACCGGCCTCAAGAATCTTCTTGATGCCGTCCCAGTCCTTCTTTTCACAGGCAACGTACTTGCCGTCCTTGATGCCCCAGGCGGCCAGGATCTTCTGGTCTTCTTCGTTCTTGGGGTCGAGACCCAGGAAGAAATCCTTGATCTTCTTGATGTTGTCGGCACCGATGCGGTCGTTGGCCATCCACACGTAGTCGGCATAGAACGGCGTGGTGTAGATCAGCTCGCACTTTTCCTTTGCGGTTGCCATGTCACCCTTGGCGTTGTCCCAGTTCTTGTAGTTCATGGCGCCAACGTGGGCGGTACCGGCGGCAACGTTCTTCAGGGTGTTGTCGTGGTTGCCGCTGTAGGCAACATTCTTGAACACGTCTTCGGGCTTTTCGCCTGTCTGGTCCTGAAAGAAGTGGCGCGGCATCACGTGGCCGCTGGTGCTGCTCTTGCTGCCAAAGGTGAAGTTCATGCCCTCGGCCTTGGCGGCAAGTTCCTTCAGGTCCTTCACCGCACCGATCTTGGCTTCCTTGTTGGCGATGAAGTAGCTCTTGTACTTCATGTCGGCGTCGCGACAGGCGATCATCGTGCAGCCCTTCTTGGCCTCGTCCATCTTCTTCATGGCCTGCACGGCCGTCACGCCGCCGTACCACACCATTTCAAGCTGGTCAGTTGCAAGGCCCGTGACGCAGGCAGAGTAATCCTGCTGGGGCATGAACTTGACCGGGATGCCCAGCACCTTGGTAAGGCGCTCGGCGATCAGGTTGCACTGCTCTTCGATCTTCTTGGCATCCGAATCAGGGATTGAGCTGATGCGGATTTCCTTGATGGCTTCCTGCATCGGCTGCGGGGTAGAGGCCGCACGAGGCGCCTCGGCCACAGATACCGTCGATGCGGCAAACACGGCAGCAACAGCCAGCAGAAACTTCAGTGATCCAGCAGTTCTCTTCAACATGTCCTCTCCTTCATCCGTTTTGACCGGCTGTCCCCATGGACAGTTACGGTCACAAAGTAAAGCCCCAGACCTGTGGGTCAGGCCTGCGGACGGAAGGAGCGATGTTGAGGATGGTTAGTCGCACCGACCGGCCGCCAGCCGGTCCACTCAGCGAAAACCAATGACACGAAATGACGACGTACCCCGCACCTCAGACCTCGCAAAAGGGCCGGCACCGCCGGGAACAAGCCCGGCTCAATAGCCTTGAATCCACTGCTGGCCCCTGTGCATGACAATGATCCTAGGTTGAGGCATCCCGCAAGCAACCGGAATTACCCTGCCATTGGGTGGCAGCACGGGTTTGGATCTTACCACTGAATCTTCTGCAAATGGAAAACCGGGCGGCCCGAAGGCCGCCCGGTTCATGAACTTTCCTTTACTTCGCGGCGACTGCCTGGAAAGACTCGCCGACCACCTTGGCGGCCTCGCGAATGGCGGTAGTCACGCCGTCGCTGAGCTCCTTGCGTTCGCGCAGTTCCGTCATCTGTGCGGCCTTGCTGGTGTTCAGGTACTCGTGGAACTTCTTTTCAAACCTGCGCACGTCTTCCACGGGCACGGCATCCAGCAGTCCGTTGGTAGCCGCCCAGATGATTGCGACCTGGTTCTCAACGGGCATGGGCTCGTACTGGTCCTGTTTCAGGATTTCGACAAGGCGAACGCCGCGGGCCAGCTGGTTCTGGGTGGCTTTGTCCAGGTCGCTGCCGAACTGGGCAAAGGCTTCCAGTTCGCGGTACTGGGCAAGGTCCAGTCGCAGGGTGCCGGCCACCTTCTTCATCGCCTTGATCTGCGCGTTGCCGCCGACTCGTGAAACCGAAATGCCCACGTTGATGGCAGGGCGCACGTTGGCGTAGAAGAATTCAGGGTCAAGGTAGATCTGGCCATCGGTGATGCTGATGACGTTGGTCGGGATGTACGCCGACACGTCACCTGCCTGCGTTTCAATCACGGGCAGGGCGGTCATGCTGCCGCCGGTCTGCGGGTGCATGCGCAACTCGTAGCCCTCGCCGGCCGCCTTGAGTGCTTCCTGCCCGGCGTGAACTTCGTGCGGGGTGCGGTTGCCGTAACGCTTGCCGTCAACGCCCATCACGGTATCCCAGGGGGCGTCCTTCTTCACCACGATGAACTCTTCTTTCAGTTTCGCCGCGCGCTCCAGCAGGCGCGAGTGACAGTAAAACACGTCGCCGGGGTACGCTTCACGGCCCGGCGGCCGGCGCAGCAGCAGGCTCAACTGGCGATAGGCCACAGCCTGCTTGCTCAAGTCGTCGTACACACACAGTGTGTCGCGAATCTTCTGGGGCTTGTCGGTCGCGTACATGAAGTATTCGGCCAGCGCGGCGCCCGCGTACGGTGCCAGGTACTGAAGCGGCGCCGGGTCCTGCGCGTTGGCGCTGACCACAATCGTGTAATCCATGGCGCCGTATTGCTCGAGTTTGGCCACCACCTGACGCACGGTGCTGTTCTTCTGGCCGATGGCCACATACACGCACACCACGCCCTTGCCCTTCTGGTTGATGATGGCGTCAATGGCAACGGCCGTCTTGCCCACTTCGCGGTCGCCGATGATCAGCTCGCGCTGGCCGCGGCCGATCGGGATCATGCCGTCGACGGCCTTAAGACCGGTCTGCAGCGGCACCTTCACCGGCTGGCGCGCTTCAATGCCGGGTGCCTTGAACTCAATCAGGCGCGAAGTCGCGGCTTGCACAGGCCCCTTGCCGTCAATCGGCTGGCCAAGCGCATTCACCACGCGGCCCAGAAAGCCTTCTCCAACCGGCACGCTGAGAATCTTGCCGGTACGTTTGACCTGCTGGCCTTCCTTGATCTTCAGGAAGTCGCCCATGATCACGATGCCGACGCTGTCTTCTTCCAGGTTGAAGGCCAGCCCGTACACGCCGCTTTCGAACTCCACCATTTCGTTGGCCTGCACGTTTTCCAGACCGAACACGCGGCAGATGCCGTCGCCGACCTCAAGCACGGTGCCGACTTCCTCCATGCCGATTTCCTGGCCGAAGGATTCGATCTGCTTGCGGATGACCGATGTGATTTCGTCGCTGCGGAGTTCCATGATTGTGTGCCTTCGTGTTGTGTGGCCTGGCTGTTTCTTGTCTGTGCCCTGTGGCGTCGAATCCCGTCGTCAGTTGGCCGATTGAACCTTGTCGTATTCGGCCTTGGCTGACTTGTAGGTCGCGTTGTCTTCCCAGCCCTTGGGGCCGATGGTCTTCTTCCAGTCCTGGTAGTCCCTGTTCAACTCGGTGTACTTGTGCAGGCCCTCTGAAGTGTGGCCGTTCTTGACGTGCATTGCCCGATACCGCAGCGCGTCATAGAAGGCCGCGCCGGCCAGCGCAAAGCTGTCGGGCGTCTTGTTGCCCAGGTACGCGCGGTAGGCCCCAAGCGCCTTGTCCGCCGCAGCGCGGTACTCGTTGGTGTAGGCCGGGCCCTTGGTGCCCGCGGGTGTATTGACCGCCGGCGCGTTGACCTTGCTGTTGTTTGGGGGCGGAGGCGCGGAGCTGCCGCAGGCGGCAATCGCCAGCACAAGCAGCAGCAAGGTTGACGCACTCAGCTTTCGCATGGCTTCCCCTACACAGATTCCGCGATGGAACGAGCCAGGTTGTTCAGGCGTGTGCGCAACGTGGTATCGACCAGCAGGTCGCCAAGCCGAACACGGGCGCCGCCAAGCAGCTCGGGCTTGTGTTCGTAGTGCAGCACGACGTCTTTGCCGCCGCTGGCCTGTGCCAGCGCGGCGCGAAGCTCTGCCTGTTCCTGGTCCGTGAACTCGCTGCCGGTCTCTACCCACGCGTGGGCGCGGTTTTCGGCTTCGTCACGGTACACCGTGAACGCATTGAAGATGTTGTCCAGCAGTGGCTCGCGGCTCTTTTCCGTCAGCAGCATCAGGAAGTTGAGCACTTCGGTGGCAATCCGGCCCTTCAACGCGGCAACCAGTCCGCGCTGCTTGACCTCGCGCGGCACGCGCGGGCTGGTGAAGAAATCACGGAAGCTCTTGTCCTGGTAGGCACCCATGACGGCCTGCAGCCCGGCATAGACGTCGCCGACGATGCCTTTCTCGCGCGCAACCTCGTAAAGGGCTGCGGCGTACACGCGGGCAACTGGATCAGACGGGTTGGTAGCCATAACTCAAGTTCCAGGTGCGGGCTGCGAAGTCCCGCAATACGCACAGCGGTCTGAAATCGAACTTCGCACTGTCCACTTCGCACTTGCCTAATTCTTCATTGCGCCCGCGGCCGCAATCGCTTCCTTGGCCAGTCTGCGGTGATCGTCACCGCTGAGAGAGCGCTCCAGTACCTTGGATCCGGCCTGCAGGGCCAGCTCTACGGCGTAATCACGCAGTTCGCCCTCGGCCTTCCTGCGCATCAGTTCGATCTCGCGCGCGCTGCGCTCCTTCAGTTCCTTGCTGGCCTGCTCCGCGGCCTGCTGGATACGCACCGCAGCTTCCTTGCCTGCGTTGCGCGCTTCTTCGGTGATTTTCTGGGCTTCCTTGTGCGCGTCGCGCATCATGTCTTCGTGCTTCTTCAGCAGCACTTCGGCCTGGGCGCGCACGGTGTCGGCTTTGTCCAGTGCGTCCTTAATGCCGGCCTGGCGGGTGTTCAGCTGCTTCAACAGCCTGGGGAAGACAACGCCGCCCAGCACCACCAGCACGATGCCGAACGTGAGGTACTCCCAGAACATCAGCGCGCCGGAGAAATGAACCACGTTCTTCTGGTCGGTCGGGGCGTGATGGTCGCCGATTTCGCCCGCAGCCGGGGCACCCGCCGCCGAAGCGGCAAAGGCGACCGGCGCAAACAACAGCACCGCCGCAATCAGCACCGCCGCCAGCGGGGCGCGCAAAGTCAGTTGTACCAGGCGTTTCATGGTCTGCGTCCTTACGCTATGCCGAATCTGTCCACAACACTGCGCCCGGCGGCGGAGGGCCCGATTGCCCCCCGCCGCCGGTGCGAACTACTTGGGAATGGCCTTGATGATGGTCTCAATCGACCCGCCGGCACCCAGCACCGCCAGCAGGCACACGACCACCGCAAACAGCGCCACGCCTTCAATGAACGCCGCGGTCAGAATCGTGATACCGCGGATCGCGCCCGCCGCTTCCGGCTGGCGCGCAATGCCTTCCGCCGCCGAGCCGGCCAGACGGCCGATGCCCAGTCCGGCACCAATCGCCGCAAGGCCCGCGCCGATGCCGGCCGCGCCCCACGCCCAACCAAAACCACCGATTTCCAGCATGTGTCTTTCCCTTTTCTGTGCTGCCCTTCGGTTCTTCCCCGTCCTCTGCCAGTGGGTCGCGTCTCAGCGCGCGTCCCCCCGCCGCACTTGGCGCGCGGGCACGCAGATCAATGTTCCGGTACGAGGTACTGACCGATAAAAATCGCCGAGAGATACGTGAAAATGTAGGCCTGAAGAATCGCCACAAAGATCTCCAGCCCGTAGATGGCGACGCTCATCAGCACCGTCGGAATGCCTGTGCCCACGCGCCAGATTGCCTGCGCGTCCGGCACCAGCAGGTTGAGAAACAGCAGGCTCAGGATCAGGCAGTGGCCGGCCGTCATGTTTGCGAACAGTCGAATCATCAGCGCCACGGGCTTCATCACCAGGCCGATCAGCTCAATCAAGAACAGCAGCAGCCAGACCACCATGTCCATGGGGTTGCTGCTCCACTTCACGGGCACCAGGTTGACTACCCAGGCCTTCAGGCCCGGGCCAACCCCGTGCTCAACCTTGACCGACATGTAGATGCTGCCGACGAAATAGGTGATCAACACGAGCAGAGCCAGCGAGCCCGTAAATGTGATGTGCGAAGACGGTGTCGTGCTGCCGGGGATCAAACCCATCAGGTTGACCACAACCACAAAAAAGAATGCGCAGCAAAGAAACGGCACAAACTTGTCCGCCAGCCAGGTGTCGGGCAGTTTGTCGTGCGCATGGCTGTCATGAGCATGATCGTGGCCGTGGTCGCCGGCCGGATGATGGAAGTGCGGGTTCTTGATGTTGGCGCGGGCAATCTCGTCGCGGATGAACGTGACAATCGGTTCCAGGAAGTTGCGCAGGCCCTTGGGTACCCGCGTGTTGCGCGCGTAGGTCACATAGCTGAACGCGGCGATGATCAGGCCCGCCGCCATCCACATCATGATCACGTGCTGGCTGAGAGCCATCCAGGAGGGCATCTTGTCGTTCCAGGCCTGGATGAACTCGTTGCCGTGCACGCCCCACAGGGACACCCAGCCGCTGAAGCGGTCGTACAGGTGCTCAACCGGGTTGAATCCACCGCCTGCTGCAAAGAACACTGTGCTTCTCCTTGCCTAAGCCGCGCCAACGGCCGGAACCTGGATCGTTCTCGCGGCCAGGACTACCTGAAGCGCGAGGTATGCCATCACTGCCAGCATGAACGCAATCGCGAAACCTGCGGGGTTGCCCGCGCCGGTAAGTGCCACGGCAAAGAACCCGCAGGTCAGCACTACCAGGCGCAAAAAGAAGCCGCCCAGTGCATGGCCAAGCGCCGCGGGCTTTCCGCCCCGCAGGCTTTTCAGTGTCGTGAACCAGCCCAGCAGCATCATGCCCAGGCCCAGCCCGGCGCCGATACCAACGCCCACCAGCATCGGGCCGTCAACGCCCATCAGCGCAATCATCCCGCCGCCGCACAGCGCGGCCACGCACAGGACAGAAAGCACCAGATAGGGAAGCCAGCTCAAGGTTTGTCCTTTGACTCCGCAGGCGGCCTTTTCGGCGGGCCGTCCATGCGGGAAACTTCACGCACCACCAGCGTCATGGCAGACACCGCGCCCAGCACCGCCCCGGCTAATGTCAGCCACGGCAACAGCCCGAACCTGGTGTCCAGCCAGTACCCAAGCAAAGTCGGAAGCCCGAAAACCAGCGCGAACAAAACACCAATGCCCGTGAATCGCGCGTAGGAGTTCAACCCATCCGCGCCGGGCTTCCTGGCCTTGCCCGCCAGCCCCGACTTCTGCAACTGCGCCGCGTCCTTGGCAAGTTCTGCGTACTGCTCCGGCGATGGCGGCTCGGGCCGCTTGGACTCGCCGTTGTCAGACACAAAATGCCTCCACCAAGCCTGCGGGGCCGGGAACATAGCAGCGCCGTATGGGTGGGTCAACGCCGGATAAACTGCATAAGGAAGGCGGCTAATCCGGGCAACGAACCTACATCACATTCCGTTGCCGGGTGACTGCCACAGGGCCATCTGCCGCGGCTTAGCCGGGGTTTGAGGGCAGTTCGGCGGAACGTGTGCGGCCTCGCACTTCGGATTCACGGTACAGCGTCCAGAAGCTGCCATAGCCGTACATGGCAACGTAGATCATCACCAGCGCAAAAGTGCCGACAACGTACCATGCCCAGCGCACCAGCGGCTGGTTGGTGTGGGCCTCCAGCAGCCTCGCCGGCCACCAGATGCCGGCAATCACCGCGATCGAAGTGAACACAATTGTAACGATCACCCGCCACCAGATCAGGCCGGACAGAAAATCAACAACACTGTTCAGAAACTCCATGGTTCGACCAGTCGGCGTCGCAAGGGCTGCCAGCCCATGTTACGAAGTCAGCGCGCCACAGGCATAGTCCGCTTGCCACCGAACCACACGCCGCGCCCAACTTGCCCCGAATCGGCTGAACCCTTTGCCCCGTCAGCACGTATCTATGTTTGTACGCAGCGACGAGGCCGGGCACCTGTGGCTGCCCCGCCTTGCCGCTGCCGCATGAGCGCTTGCAGAAGTGATGCAGCGGAGGCTTGGCGTGGCCGTCCTCAGCCAGTCCGTTGACAATCGTGCGCCAGACAGGTCACCTTTTGCGACCATGTCGGCGGGCGATGACAATTCGTTGGAACTGGGGCTGATCGCCAAGGCCCGAAAAGGCGATTCGCTGGCCTATGGCCGGCTTGTTGAAATGCACCAGGATCGCATCTACGCCAGCGTGCTGCGCATTGTGCGCGACGAACACCGCGCCTTTGACATTGTGCAGGAGGCCTTTGTGCAGGCCTACCGCGCCATCGACACATATGAGGATCGCGCGAAGTTCAGCACCTGGCTGTATCGCATCGCGATGAACCTGATTACCAGTCACCATCGCTATGAATCAGCCCAGAAGCGCGGCGGCGACAAGGGCAAGACCAGCCTGAACGTGGAGGGCATGCCCGAGCCCAGCGCCGACCAGCGCGACCCGGGCGAGAACGCAGCCGCAGGCGAGATTGGCCTGATCGTGCGCGCCGCAATCGACGAACTGGAAGACGAGTACCGCGAAGTCATCGTAATGCGCGACCTGCAAGACCTGAGCTATGAAGAAATCGCCGACATGCTGAAGGTGCCACCCGGCACCGTGCGCTCGCGCCTGCACCGCGGCCGCGAGAAACTGAAAGACAAGCTGAAGCACCTGATGTAGCTGCCACGCGATCTGCGGTTCTGGGTTTTGGGTTTTGGGTTCTGGGCCGCAGAACCTAGGCTCTTTGAGAGTCTGACCAACCGGTGAGGAACGGCGATGGCCCGCTTTGACTACGCGACCGTGGAATGGCTTTGGGACGTCGGCGCCCTGCGCGCGGACCTGCCCGGCGGCAAGACACTTACCGGCAAAGGCGAGTATTCGGCCGTGGTGGACCTGCTGGGCAAGCTTGGCAACGAAGGCTGGGAGGTCGCCACCTGCGTAAGTTCGTCCAACTGGCTGTTCTGGACACTCAAGAGGCCGGCATGAGCGGCAAAGTAAACCTGGCCGAGTCATTCACACGCATCGAAAAGCCCTGGTCCCCCACCATTGTGGGCGAGCTCAATGGGCAATACGTCAAGCTCGCCAGATTCGACGGCGCTTATGTGTGGCACTCCCACCAGGCCGAAGACGAACTGTTTCTTGTCGTGTCAGGCCGCCTGAACATCGAACTTCGCGACCGCACCGTCGAACTTTCGCCCGGCGAGTTCTTTGTTGTGCCGCGGGGCGTGGAACACCGCCCCGTCGCGCAGCCGAATGCCGAAGTGCTGCTGTTTGAGCCCGCCAGCACCCTGAACACCGGCAACGCACCGGCCAATGAATGGACGCGCAGGCCTGACCAGTTGGACCGCCTGTGAGCGCAAGTGCCTACGATGCATGGGTCGAAGCGCTGCTTGCCCGCCACCTGAAGGAACTGACGTTGCGTGAAGTCGGGCGCGCACTGAAACAGCTTACGCAGGATTACGTCCAGCAGCGCGATCGCCTGAAGGGCGATGCCTTTGAGGGCCGGGGCAAGCGCGCCGCCTTTGCGATGTACTACGGCACGCGCCACTTTCTGCTGGTGCGCGAAGTGCTGCGCAGACTGCAGGCGCCGGCCACCCCGGCGGCAGGCGGCATCCTGGACCTTGGTTGCGGCACCGGTGTCGCCGGTGCGGCCTGGGCCCTGCACTTTGACGGCAAGCCACCGAACATCCTGGGTTGCGACGTTCACCCCTGGGCAGTGGACGAAGCCCGGCATACGTTTCGCGACCTTGGCCTGCGCGGCGGTGCCCTGCGCACCGACGTGGCGCGGCTGCGCTGGCCCAAGGGCCCGCTGTGCATCGTGGCGGCCTTTACGGCAAACGAACTTTCCGATGTCGACCGGGGCAAACTGCGCGCCCGCCTGCTGCAAGAAGCCGCCGCCGGGGGGCAGGTGCTGATCCTGGAGCCGCTGGCGCGCCCCATCACAAAGGCCTGGTGGGACGACTGGGCCGCGGTGTTCAAGAAAGCCGGCGGCCGCGCCGACGAATGGCATTTCGACCTGCCCCTGCCCGAACGCATCCACGTGCTGGGCAAGGCCGCAGGTTTGAACCCCCGCGAACTGGGGGCCCGTACCCTGTGGCTGGCACCCAAGTCTTGACAAATTCGCATTTTGCGAATATCCTGCCAGTGGTGAATCATGCTTGTGGTCGGGCGGCCTGACAAAACCCTTAAGAAGCACGCCAACGCCCGCAAGCCCTACGAGGCATGGGAACAGGTAGCGTCGGCGGCGGATTGGCGCAGCCTTGCGGACATTCGCCAGTCACGGGCCGATGTTGACAGGGTTGGCAAGTGCTACGTGTTTGACATCGGTGGCAACAACTTTCGGCTGATCACAAAGATCACCTTTGCCGCTGGCTCCAAGGCTGGAATCGTGCTGGTGCGACAGTTGCTGACTCACGACGACTACGATCGCACCGGTTGGAAAACGGAGTGCTGAACTATGACTGCCGCAACCAAAAAGCCCAAGCATCCTGCACGGCCCAGGCCCGTCCGTAATGAGGCTGACCGCGAGACTGCATTGGCGCGCATTGCCGAGTTGATGGCGCTGGAACCACTGGGCATCGAAGATCGCGATGAGCTCGAGCTTCTGGCAATTGCCGTGCAGCACTATGAGCGCGAGAAACTGGAGCGCGCCAGAATCACCCCACCCGAGGTACTGGCCAGCCTGTGCAGCGACGGCCGCCATTCGCAGCTGGATGTCGCGCGCGGCAGCGGCATTCCGGCCTCCACGATCAGCGCGATACTGAATGGCAAGCGCCGCATCAATGTGCAGCACGCCGTGGCGCTGGCAAAGTTCTTTGGCGTACGCCCAAGCGCGTTTCTGCCGCGCGCCGATTAAATCGCAAAGGTCGAAGGTCCCGGACGGCAACCGTCCTTGACCCTCGACCCTGAACTCTCGACAGAAAACTACTTCTGCAACGCCGCGGCGCCGCCCACGATTTCGGCGATTTCCTGCGTGATCATGGCCTGGCGGGCACGGTTGAGCGTGCGCGTCAGGTGCGTGATCATTTCACTGGCGTTGTCTGTGGCGCTCTTCATGGCCGTGCGGCGCGCCACCTGTTCGCCGGCGGAACTCATCGCCAGCATGGTGTACATGGTCTGGGTGACATAGCGCGGCAGCAGGTCGGCAAGGATGTCGGCGGCCGAAGGGCTGAAAATGAAGTCAGACTTGACGCCACCCTTGGCTGCGGCAGCCGGCGGCTCAATCGGCAGCAGTTTCTTCACCGTCGGCGGCTGCGCACCCAGGCTCTTCCAGTGCGGGTAAACCACCAGCACTTCGTCGATCTCGCGGCTCGTGAACAGTTTGACAATCGGGTCGACAATGCGGCGGGCGTCATCAAACGAAGGCTTGTCGGTGATGTCGGCGATGCTGCGCTCAATCTGGTAACCCTGGAACTTCAACGTGGCGTTACCCTTCTTGCCCACAACCTCCAGGCGAATGGCGCGGCCCTTGGCCTTCTGTTCGGCATGGGTGTTCTTGCACAGGCGGATCAGGTTGGCATTGAACCCGCCGCACAGGCCGCGGTTGGCGGTAAGCAGCAGAATCAGCACCTTCTTGACGCTTTCGCGTTTCTCCAGCAGGGGCAGGTTCAGCGTCGTGCCACCGCCGGCGATTGCGCTGATGATTTCGTCCAGCTTGGCCGTGTAGGGGCCCGCGGCCTGCACGCGATCCTGGGCGCGCTTCATCTTGCTGGTGCTGACCAATTCCATGGTCTTGGTGATTTTCTTGGTCGAGGAAACCGACTTGATGCGCTTGCGGATTTCCTTGGGGCGTTCGGCCATGGCACTCCCTCTGTGGGCGCGCGAGTCTGTGAATCGGGGGCTCCACGGTCAAGGGGACGCAGTGCTGCGGCAATCACTTCCCCCGGCCCGCGCGGCATCACAGAATCCTGCCATGCCGCTTGCCCGCCCCATCGGCCATGACCCCGTCCGACACTGGCTGAAGACCGCCATGGCCGGCGGCCGGGTGGCGGCGGCCTATATGTTTGCCGGGCCGGAAGGCATCGGCAAGTCGGGCCTGGCCATCGAGTTCGCCGCGGCATTACGCTGCCAGGCCGGCCAGGGCTGGGCCTGCGGCCAGTGCAATGAATGTGCGCGCGTGGCACGGGGCGTTCACCCCAACGTGCGCGTCTTTGCCAAGCCCGCGGAAAAAACCGAGTTCCCGGTAGAACTGGTGCGCGAAATCTGTGACGAGGCAGGCGTGAAACAACTGGAGCCGGGCCGGCGCGTTTTCGTAGTCCAGGATGCCGACCGGTTCAATGAAAGCAGCGCCAACGCGCTGCTCAAGACACTGGAGGAACCCCCGGCCGGGCTGACGTTTGTGCTGCTTTCGGCCAATGTCGCCGAAGTTCTGCCCACGATCCTTTCGCGTTGCCAGGCCGTGAGGTTTTCTGCCTTGAACCTGGATCAACTGGCGCAGGTCGCTGGCGCATGGGAAGGCCAGCCGGTGAACCCGCAGTCGCGCGCACTGCTGCTGCGCGCGGCCCAGGGCAGCCCCGGGCGGCTGCGCCGCATGCTGGAGTTCGGCACACTGGATTGCACCGAGTCCTTCCTGAAGCACGTGGCACGCGACCCGTTTGCCGCCGCCGAAGCACTGTCCGCGCATGTGCATGAATCCGATGACAACGAACCACGGCGTGACCGGCTGCGCGAAGTGCTGGGCATACTTTCGGCGTGCCTGCGCGACCGCCTGGCCCTTTCGCTTGGTATCACCGACCTGCCCCTGCTGAAGGCGCCTGACCCGGGGCCAGCCGGTGCCGACGTGCTGGTGGCCGCACTGGCCAGGCTGGACAACCTGCGCCTGCGCGTCGACGGCAACGTAAACCTGAAGCTCGCCTGTGATGCCGCCGCGCTGGCGTGGCCGGCGTAAGCCTGAGCAGACCCTGTTGGGTCCGCCATGCCCTGACTAAGGTGATGCGCGCTTGAACATGACGCGCACATCCGCGGCGCTGCTGATGGTGCTGGCCTGCCTTGTGGCTGGCGCGGGCCTGTATGCCCAGGCCGAGACCACCGTCACCGGGCAGGTCGAGATCAGCTATGTGGTTGAAGATGGCGCGACTACGCACTGGGACATCTGGCGCGAAGGCACCGACGGCCCATTTGTGCTGGCGTTGCCCTATGCCGTGCGGCTGACCTATGTGGACCGCACAATACCCAAGCCGGGCGCCGCGCCCAAGGTGAAGCAGCTTACGCTGCTGGCCGATCGTGCGTTGATCTGGTTCGAGCCCGAAACCAAAGATTCAGCCAGGGTTGCCAGCGACCCGTTTCTGGCCATGCGCGCCGGGGTCAAGAACCTGCAGTTCTACGGCGAAGGCCACATCTGGATGAAGTACGCCGTAGACGAGCAGAGCATTACCCTTCGCGCCGACCGTACCTACCTGGATTTCACCCGCAGCAAGGTTGTCAGCTTCAACGCCAGGGGTGAAGAAGTCATTGCCGAAGAGCTGAACCTGCGCGGACGCCTGGACAATGTCAAGGCACACAGCGGCGCGGGCGACACCGGGGACAACACGGGCGCGCTGCCGATACCCAAAATCGGCGCCGCCATCGGCGATGCCGCCGACGAAGCCCGCGACCCTGCCCGCCATGAAGCCATCGGCGCGGCCCCAAACGACGATGCCGTCCCGCAGACGGCCGGGCGTCACAAGTCGCTGCCGCAGGAACGCGGCCAGCGGCTGTTCCTGCGCGCGCGCCAATTGCGGATTCTTTCCCTGAGCCCGCTGGAACAGGAAATCGAACTTGAGGAAGGCAGCATCAGCGCCAGTTCACTGGCGGTGGCCTCGTATTCGCTGGCCGCAAGCGCGCTGACCATCAAGCTGACCAGGCTGCGCCAGACGGTGTGGGTTTCCAACCCGTCGATCCGCGTGCTTGACTACCCGTTGCTGCGCATCGGCGTGGATGACTACGCCTATGACCTGGACAGCGCCCCGCCGGTGCGCCAGTTCGACCTTGGCCGATCCAGCCAGTACGGGTACTGGATTCGCACATACTTCGACGCGATTGCGGCCTATGACTTCTTTGCGGACCCCGAGCCGCCCTTTCGCCCGCTGCAGCTTGGCCCGCAGCTGGATTACTTTTCCGAACGCGGCTTCGGGTACGGCGTCAACCTGGATTGGGGCGGCATCAAGGCGTTTGAACCCTTCGGCCGCGCCAGCCTGCGAAGCTATTCCATCTACGACAGCGGAGACGACCGCGACCGCGCCCGCGAACTGGGATGGTTTCCGCTGGAAGACCGCCAGCGAGGCCGGGTGCTGGGGGCCTACAGCCAGAACTTCGGCGCTGGCTGGCAACTGGACAACATCTTTGCCTATGAAACCGACGCCAACTTCCGGCGCGAATTCTATGAGCGCGAGGCACGAAACAACGACCCGAACTTCACGTACATCCAGCTGACCAAGCGCTCGGGCGACCTGAACTACTTCCTGCTGCTGGCCCCCCGCGTGCACCCCTGGCAGAACCGCACCGAGTATCTGCCGACACTTGGCTTTGATGTCTCGCGTGTTGCCGTCGGTGACTTTGGCCTGCAGATGTCCAGCCACGCCACGGCCTCGCTGCTGGTGCTTCGGCCCAAGGACGACAGCGACCCGCGCCCCAACGTGACAGTGCCGCGTGTTGATGGCGCGGCCTGGTTCAATCTGCCCCTGGAAGTAGGCCCCTTTGCCATTGACCCTTACGCCGGCGCGCGCGCCACCATGGCGACCACGTTTCTTACCACGAACCGTTCGGCAGGCAGGCCGGGACTCGGCCCCGACGGCACGTTCGGCGGGTTGCGCCCGGGCGACGCCGGCGAACACGGGTACCTGTACCGAGTCATGCCCTTTGTCGGTGCCAACCTTCAGACATTCTTCACGGGCACGTACCCGGACGTGAAAATCCCGTGGCTGGGCATTGACGGCCTGCGCCACGTTGTGGCCCCATTTGTTCGTTACAACAACGTACTGTGGAACAGCCTGGACGAAGTGCCCGAGCGCGCGTTCATCCCGATGGATCACATCGATGTGCTGGATGAGTTCCACGAAATCCGCGTCGGCATCCGCAACCGCCTGCAGACCCGCAGCGGCTACGGCGACAAACGCCAGACCACGGATTACTTCGAGGTGATGGTCGAACTGCCCCTGTATCCCCAGCGCCAGCGGGACAACGGCGGACGTTTTTACGGCGACCTTGAAGTCGCCGCGCAGTGGCGCCCGGCACCGGGGTTTGCGCTGGCCGGTTCGATGTTTCTGGACCCGGTTACCGGCAACTTCAACCGCGCCGAGGGCAGCTTTCGGTTCGACAGGCTGGGCATCGGACAGGCCAACCTTTACTACCGCCTGCTCAAGGGCAGGCACCAGGTAGTCGGCCTGCAACTGGACCTGACACTGTCAGAGCTTTACCGCATCGGCATCAAGCAGGAGTACGACCTGCAGAAGGGCGAGCTGCGCGACACCCGCGTGGAGCTATCCCGCCGGTTCCTGGAATCGTTCGACATCGGCCTGGTGTTCGCGCGCGACGCCGTGGACGGCGACATCGGCTTTTACGTCAGCCTGAGCGCCGCGTTCCGCGCGCCCAAAGGTGGATCCAGCCTGCTGCGCTGACGCGTGGGCGCGCGCCACGCCGGCAGGTGCTTCACACTGGCCGAGGCCGTTGCAGGAATTAGGCTGCCCGTCAGGAGACCGCATGAAACTTTCTGTCATTGGTTCCGGTCACGTCGGCCTGGTTACCGGCGTCTGCTTTGCCGAAAAGGGCCACGAGATGCTTTGCGTGGACCACGACAACGAGAAACTTGCCAGGCTCAAGAAGGGCGAATCACCGTTCTATGAACCGGGCATGAACGAACTTCTGCAGAAGCACCAGGCCACGGGACGCCTCAAGTTCTCCAACCGCACCGAAGACGCCGTCGAGTTCGGGCAGGCAATCTTTATCTGCGTCGGTACACCCAGCACAGCACGCGGCAAGGCCGACATGACGTACATCGAAAAAGCCGCCCAGACGATTGCCGAAAACCTGAAAGAGTACCGCCTGGTGGTTGAGAAAAGCACCGTCCCGATCAAGACCGGCGATCGCATCAAGCGCACGATTTCCCGCTATGTAAGGGGCGACGCGCAGTTCGATGTGGCCAGCAACCCCGAGTTCCTGCGCGAAGGCAGCGCCATTGAGGACACCCTGAAGCCAGACCGCGTTGTGGTCGGAGTAGACAGCGCCAAGGCCGAAGCCCTGCTGCGCGAAATCTATGCCGGCTTCAACTGCCCCATGGTGGTCACCAGCGTGGGCAGCGCGGAGCTGATCAAGCATGCCAGCAACAGCTTTCTTGCCCTGAAGATCACCTTTGCCAACTGGCTGGCCCGCCTGTGCGAGGCCAGCGGCGCTGACGTGGAACAGGTCGTACACGGAATGGGCCTGGACCACCGCATCGGCCGGCATTTTCTGAACGCCGGCATCGGCTATGGCGGAAGCTGCTTCCCCAAAGATGTGGACGCACTGGCGCACATTGCCGAAGAACTTGGCGTGGATGCCGCGTTGATCCGCCTGATCAGCGAAACCAACAAGACCCAGTTGCAGCGCTTTTACGACAAGCTGGAAAGCGAACTGTGGGTGCTGAACGACAAGACCATCGCGATCTGGGGCCTGGCATTCAAGCCCAACACCGACGACCTGCGCGAAGCACCGGCCCTGCGCCTGATCGAGATGCTGAAAAAGGCCGGCGCGAAGCTGCGCGTGCACGACCCCGTGGCCATGCCAAACACCCGCAAGGTGCACCCTGACCTGTACTACGCCAAGGATGCCGTGGACGCCTGCGCCGGGGCCGATGCGCTGGTGGTGTGCACCGAATGGCCGCAGTACCGCGACCTCGACCTTGCCAAGGTAAAGGCAACCCTGCGTGTGCCGATCATCTTTGATGGCCGCAACTGCATTGACCGCAAGCGCGCGGCAGAACTGAGCATGAAATTGTTCGGCATCGGCAAAGAGCCGATTGGCGCCGAGTAAGTCCGCGGCCGGAAGCAGGCGACCGGGCCTATCCCTGCGGGCACCGGCAAACGAGAATCGACCCCATGCTGATCCTGGGCATTGAAACTTCCTGCGATGACACCGCCGTTGCGCTGGTGGAAGACGGCATGCGCATACGCGCCGCCGGTCGCCTCAGCCAGGAAAAGCTGCATGCCAAGTACGGCGGCATCGTGCCTGAGGTCGCCTGCCGCGCGCACTACGAAACCCTGCTGCCGATCATCGAGAACACCTGCAACCAGGCCGGCTGCGCCCTGCGCGACGTGGACGCGATTGCCGTAACCAACCAGCCCGGCCTTGTGGGAAGCCTTTACATCGGGCTGAGCACCGCCAAGGCTCTGGCCTGGGCATTGCAGAAGCCGCTGGCCACCGTGGATCACATTGAGGCCCACATTTACGCCGCCCACATGGCCGACCCTGAACTGGATTACCCCCATGTGTCCGTCGTCGTAAGCGGCGGCCACACGGACATCTTTTACAGCGAAGGCCCGCTGGAGCATTCGCTGATCACCCGGACGCTGGATGACGCGGCCGGGGAATGCTTCGACAAAGTGGCTTCGTTGCTGGGCCTGGGTTACCCCGGCGGCCCCGCCATCCAGATGACCAGCCTGGGCGGCAACGCCGATGCCGTGACCTACCCGCGCGGCGACGCCGGGCCGGAGGGCTTGCAGATCAGTTTTTCAGGCCTGAAGACCGCGGTGCTGAACGACCTGCGCAAACGCGGCTTTGTCATGGAAGCCCAGCGCAACAGCGGGCGCATGTTGACCACGCCCGAGACGCCGGTACCGCGCAGTGAAACGCGGACACTCAGTGTGCGGCTGCCGCTGGCAGACATTGCCGCCAGCTTTCAGGAGGCCGCCGTGGATATCCTGGTGCGCGCCACGCTTTCCAGCACGCGCCAGACCCGCTGCAAATCCGTTGCCCTTGCCGGTGGTGTTGCCGCCAACAAGCGGCTGCGCGAAAAAATGGCCGCGGCCTGCAAGGCCCAGAAGAACACCAGGTTCACGGCCGCGCCGATCAACCTGTGCACGGACAACGCCGAGATGGTCGCCGGGCTTGGGTTTCACAAGGTCATTACCAGCCAGTACGCCGGCCTGGATGCCGACGTTCTTCCGAACAAGATCGAGAAGCGTCTGCGCGCCGAGGTCGCGGGCGAATAACGTGGCCGTGTTCCGGTACAACCCGGGATCCATGCCGCCTGCCACCATCGCGCTGGTGGTGATGAACCTCGCCATTGCCCTGATTGACAGCATGAACGACGCCGCCCTGGAACGCCTGCTGTGGGCGCGCGGCATTGACATTCATTACGGCCAGTGGTGGCGACTGGCCGGCTGTACCGTGGTTCACGCAAGCTGGATGCATGTGGCCTTCAACTGCTATGGCATCTATGTGCTGGGAAGGCTTCTGGAAGGCCTGCAAGGCTGGCGGGCAGTGGTTGGTGTGTACGTGATTTCGGCACTGGGGGGCGCGGCGCTTGGTGTCGCGTTCAATGACCCGCAGACGCCCATGGTCGGGGCTTCGGGCGCGGCCTATGGGCTGATGGGTGCGGTGCTTGGGTTCTTCTATGTCAAGACGGGCAGCGTAGCCGGCATCTGGCAGGTACCGGCCAGCCGGCAGCTCGCCATCTGGTTTCTTGTCGGCGTCGGAGTCAGCCTGGCGCCGGGCATCAGCCTGCTGGGGCACGTGGGCGGCTTTGTGCCCGGCGTGCTGCTGGGTGTGTACCTTGAGCTGCGATACACGCGGCGCGCCGACCTGTACCACCACCTGTCGGCCGGCGTGATGTGCCTGCTGGTCGTGGGGTTCTGCGCCTATGCCGTGTATCCATTCCGCAGTGGCAACCTGTATGCCGCGCGGGCCCTTGCAGCCTACGAACGCGGCGACCTGCAGGCCGGTGACGATCTGGTCAAGCGGGCCAAGGCGCAGGGCACCAGCGGCGGCGTCGACTCTTTGGTAACCCACCTGGAATTGTGGCGCAAGTACAGCGCCCTGAACCCGCGCGAGTTCAACGACTCCGTGCTGCGCTGGCCCCTGACCGCAGTCCGCAGGCAGGACATGGCTGGCTCCGGGCCCTGGCGGTTTCTGCGCCAGGACATGATCCGCGATGACCACGTCGAACCGGACGACACGCCCCGGGAGTGACGGCACCCGCAGTCGCTTGCCGCGCGCGCCCGCGCACACTAGATTCCGCCCATGGCCACCAACCAAGATGCGTTTGACGAGGCGCGGCAGTTCATTGCCGGGGGTGTCAACAGCCCCGTGCGCGCGTTTCGGGCCGTAGGCGAAACACCGGTGTTCTTTGCCGCCGGGTTCGGCTCGCGCGTTACCGACATTGAGGGCCACGAATACATCGATTACGTGGGCAGTTGGGGCCCGCACATCCTTGGCCACGCGCCAGAGGCCGTGATCACGGCCATCACCCGCGCGGCCAAGGCCAGCACCAGCTTCGGCGCGCCGACCGTCAGCGAAACCACCCTGGCCAAGCTGATCTGCGAATCACTCAACGGCTGCGAGCGCATCCGCCTGACCAGCAGCGGCACAGAAGCCACCATGAGTGCCCTGCGCGTCGCCCGTGGCTTCACCGGGCGCAAGCTGGTGGTCAAGTTTGCCGGCTGCTACCACGGGCACGTCGACAGCCTTCTGGTCAGCGCCGGCAGCGGCGCGCTGACACTTGGCAACCCCGACAGTGCCGGGGTCAGCCCCGCCGTGGCCGCCGAAACCATCGTGGTTCCCTACAACGATGTTGCGGCCGTGGAACGCGCATTTGCCCAGTACGGGGCCGACATCGCCTGCACCATCCTTGAGCCCGTGGCGGGCAACATGGGCGTTGTGCTGCCCACCCGCGGCTACCTGGAATCCCTGGCCGCCATCACGCACGAGGCCGGGTCATTGCTGATCGTCGACGAAGTGATGACGGGCTTTCGCGTGGCATGGGGCGGCGCACAGCGGCTGTTCGATATCCAGCCGGACCTCACGGTGCTGGGCAAAGTGATCGGTGGCGGCATGCCGCTGGCGGCTTTTGGCGGACGCGCCGACATCATGGCCGTGATCGCGCCCGACGGCCCGGTTTACCAGGCCGGTACACTTTCGGGTAACCCGGTTGCTGTCAGCGCAGGTTTGGCGGCACTCACGCAGCTCAAGAACACACCGGCCATCTACCGGCGGCTGGAGGTGCTGTCGGCGCGCCTGGCGGCAGGCCTGCAGGAAAGCGCCGAGCGCCACCGCATCCCGCTGTACATCGCACGTTGCGGCAGCATGTTGACACCATTCTTTCAGCAGGGACCGGTGCGCGACCTTGAAGGCGCCAAGCGCAGCGATACTGCGCAGTTTGCGCGCTTTCACACACTCATGCGCGGCCTGGGCGTGTACCTGCCGCCAAGCCAGTTCGAGGCGTGGTTCGTCAGCAACGCCCACACCTTCAAAGACATCGACACAACACTGGCCGCCGCCGACGCGGCCTTTGCGCAGCTGAACAAGTAGACCCATTGCCGCAGCGCCGCGATACAATGACCCCATGGCGGCTACTTCCGCGTTGATACCGTTTGCCAGCCGCGGCGATGATGACCGCAGCGCGCGCATTGCCCAGGGCCTGTCCCTGGAACTCGCGGACTGGCTGCGCCAGGACGATGCCGAACTTTCGCTGCTTACCAGCGCGCAGACCGAAGAAGACGGCGCCTGGCGCAAGCTGGTGAACTTCCAGCAGGAGCTTTCCCCCACAGCCGTGGCCGAATTGCTTGAGCTCATGCGCGCCGGCACCGACGACGACGACGCCGAAAACATCGCGCTGGTGGCCGGCGGCGCGCTTGAAATCCGCACCGAGAACGGCCTGGTGTCCGCGATTGCCGGTTCCATCACCGTGACCAACGCGCCGGGGGCCTTTGAGGCCGCGCGGCTGGACGTGAACCTTGATGCCGCCAACTTCCGCGACAACCTGCCGCGCCTGTTTTCGGATGTCGCAGGCGCGCTGGGCCACAGCCCCGGCCAGCCGTACACGCCCGGGACACGGCACTTCCAGGCCTGGCTGAACCTGCTGGTGACACGCGCGCTCAAGCTCGCGGCCGAGCTCGGTGCCGTCGACCGGCAGGAGACCGACCTGTACCTGCCCGCGATCCAGGCCGCCGAGCTTGATCCCGCGTTTACCCCGGCCCGTGACCGGCTGGGCGAGCTGGCCAGCGTGCTGGTGTTTGAGCGCGGCTTCGACCCCGGCCCCGCTGCCGACGCGCTGGATACCGTGGTGCAGAAAGTCGGGCGTGACTGGAAGTCCGAACGCGTGCGGGGCCACCTGCTGCTGCTGGCCGACCGCCCTGAACTGGCCGCCAAATCCTTCTGCCTGCTGATCAAGGGCAAGCTCGAGGCCCCCACCGCGCAGGACCGCATGCATGCGGCCCTGCTGGCCGGGCGCGCGTTCAACCAGGCCAGCCGCCACGCCGAGGCCCAGCGCGTGCTGAGCCTTGCCATGCAGGCCGAGCACCTGAAGCTCGACGCGATTGTCGAGGCCGGCACATCCAGCGCCGCACTGGGAGAGGCCGCGGTGGCGGAGCGCCTGTGGCTGCGCGCCATTGAGCTTGACAGGAACTATGTGCCGGCCCGCCTGCACCTGGCGCACCTTTACATCCGTGAAGGCCGCACGCCGGACGCCGCAGCGCAGTACGAAGGCATGCTTGGCGCCAAGGACCTGCCGCGCGAGGTGTTTGCCGACGCGGCCGAGTTTTTTGTCGTCAACCGCATGCACGAAACGGCCTGTGCCACGGCCGAACGTTACGCCAGCGAGTACCCCGGCGATGCCATTGCCCATGTGCTGCTGGCAAGCTCCTTGAACCAACTGGGCCGGCACAAGCGTGCATTGAAGGCACTCGAACAGGCGGAGCTGTGCGCCGGCGTGTCCGCGATTCAGGCATTGGTTGACCGGCAGCGGCGCTTTGCCGAACACCCGCAGGCCGAGGCCGAATTCCGGCGCCTTGCAGAAGTCGCCCTGGACGGCGACGCGCCCGAGGCCGAGAAGGGCCTGTCCGGGCTGGTCGCGCAGTACCCGGATTTCTGGGAGGCACACTACTTTCTTGGCGTCAGTTGCCGCCGCCAGCAGCGGTTTGAAGAAGCCCGCCAGCGCTTTGAGATGCTTGCCCAGGCACACCCGCTGCCCGGGCTCGACAAGGAACTCACCGGCGTGTACTCGGCGCTGGGCCAGCTTGATAAGGCACTCGAAGCCGCGCAGCGGGCAATTGATGCAGCGCCGGACGACCCCACCGCCATGACGAATTACTCTGCGGCACTGCTCGAGAACAACCGGCTGGACGAAGCTCTAAAATACGCCCAGCGCGCCGCCGCGGTCATGCCCGACGACCCGGTTACGCGCAAGCTGCTGGACCTGCTTGAGGCAAAGTTCAAGAAGCGCGGCCTGGCTGCCAACTTCAAAAGCGTATGGCGCGAGGCCGCAAGCTGGTTTCGCCTGTTGCGACGCAGGAAGGACTGAATCCGGGTGCCTTCCACAATTCGCCACCGGCACGTCTGTGTCGCACGGCCTGATACACTCAGGGCATGAGTCACGTAGACACCATCCTCGGCCCCGGCGGCGTGATTGCTACCAAGCTGGGCGGATACGAAGACCGGCCGCAGCAATTGGCCATGGCGCGCGCGGTCGAAACCGCCTTTGCGACCGACAAGCACCTGGTTGTGGAAGCCGGTACCGGCGTCGGCAAGTCCTTTGCCTATCTTGTGCCCGCGATCCAGCGCGCCGTCAGCGGCAAGCCCGATGAACGCCCGGTCGTGATCAGCACCGGCACAATCGCGCTTCAGGAACAACTCTACGGCAAGGACATCCCGTTCCTGCGCAGCGTCTATGACCAGGAGTTTACGGCCGTGCTGGCCAAGGGCCGCGGCAACTATGTCAGCCTGCGGCGCCTGGACGCCGCGCTGCGCACCGAGGGCGAACTGGTGGCCGCGGGCGACGAACGCCGCGAACTGCTGCGCCTGAAAACATGGTCCGAAGAAACCGACGACGGCTCGCTGGCCAGCATGAACTTTGAGCCCTCTCACGAGGCCTGGTCGATGGTGCAAAGCGACCGCAACAACTGCATGGGACGCCAGTGCCCGAACTTCGAAAAAAAGTGCTTCTACCAGCGCGCCAAGCGCCGCATCTACAACAGCCACATCCTTGTGGTCAATCACGCCCTGCTGTGCGCCGACCTTGCGCTCAAGGCCGCGGGCATCAACTATCTGCCCGATTATCGCTACCTGATCATCGACGAGGCCCACGAACTGGAACGCTATGCCAGTGAGCACCTGGGCATCCGCGTGACCAAGCTGGGTTTGAACTTCACACTGGGCCAGCTTTACAACGCGCGCAAGAACAAGGGCCTGCTGGTGCGCTTTGATTACCTGCGCGGAGCCTTTGAAGGCCTGCGCGGCGCCAAGGATGCCGGCGAGCGCTACTTTCTCGAGGTTGAAAAGTGGGCCGCCCGCCAGCGCGAGACACCGGCCCGCGTGTTTGAGCCCGAGCTCTTCCCCAAAGACGCCGGCGACGCCCTGCGCGGCCTGGCACTGGCGTTGAAGGAAGGCGCGCTGAACGCCCGCAACGAGGAAGAAAAGCTCGAGATCGAAGCCGGCATGAACCGCGTGCTGGAGTACGCCGAATCACTGGATGCCTTCAACAACCAGAATCGCGACGGCCAGGTCTACTGGGTCGAGACGAACACCGGCGCGCGCGAACAGAACCTGGAACTTCGCGCCGCGCCCGTGCACGTGGGCGGCATTCTGCGGCAACTGCTGTTTGACCGCTGCAAGAGTGTCGTCATGACCAGCGCCACCCTGGCCACGGGCGCAGGCAAGTTTGAATACATCCAGGGGCGGTTGGGTGTGCCCGAAGACCGCAGCGAATCCCTGCAACTTGGCAGCCCGTTCAACTTCCGCGAACACGCCCAGATTGTGATCCCGGATGTGCCCGAGCCGCCATCCAAGGGCGGCGTGAACCCCGAATACGACAAACGCATCAACGAAGAGGTGGTTGCCGCTGTCAAACGCTCGCGAGGCGGGGTGTTTGTGCTGTTCACAAGCATTCAGCAGATGCGCAAAGTCTACGACGCGACGCACGCGCAACTCGAATTCAGCGGCTTCACGCCACTGCGCCAGGGCGACGGCATGTCGCGGGTCAAAATGCTCGAACGTTTCAAGGCCGGCACGAAAATGGTCCTCTATGGCGTGGAGACCTTCTGGCAGGGCGTGGACGTGCCCGGCGAAGCCCTGACCACCGTGATTCTGGCGCGCCTGCCCTTTCCCGTGCCCAGCGACCCGCTGGTGGCCGCGCGCATGGAAGAAGTGGTGCGCAGCGGCGGCAATGACTTCAACGATTACATGGTGCCCGAGGCCACGATCAAGCTGCGCCAGGGCTTCGGGCGGCTGATCCGACGCAAGGACGACTTCGGCACGGTGGTGATTCTGGACTCACGCGTGGTCAAGAAGGGCTACGGCAAGCGCATCCTCAAGGCCCTGCCCGATTGTCCGATCACCGACGGCAAGGGCGGCAACCCGCTGGAAAAACGCAAACCCGAACCGGCGCCGGATTTTTAGGGAGATAGCATCGGCGTCCCACCGATGTGTACCTTGCGCGTCTCGCGCATTGGCATGAAAGGAGCTTGTCCATCCGGGGATGCGTAGCACCGCAGCCCATGTGACCCGCAAGACCGGCCCCGCAGGGGCCCGCCTGGATAGCCGGGGGCGTCAGCCCCCGGAATCGATGTTCCCAACATTCGCCCCAGCCCCGTCAGGGGCGGCAGAATCGTCGGCCTTCTCAAAGGACCCGTCTTTCAGCATCTGCATGCCGTGAAGTGCCGCGAACTTCCTGAGCTCATCGGCCACTGATTGGGTTTTGTGGTGCTCATGCTGGCCAGCGATGTAGGCCTTGGTCTTCTCAACCATTGAAACGCTGACAGAAAAAGCGCCGTAGCCGTCCTGCCATCCGAACTCGACATCGGGCCAGGTTTCGTGCACCCAACGCGAAGTGTTTGCCTTGATGTCGCGCAACAAATCGGCGATTGCCGTTGTCATGTTGACGCCAATCAGCAGTTGTGAGTGGTCCGTATAGCCACCGCCAATCACAAGCCTGCAGCGACGTTTGTCCGCGATGCCGGAAATGTATGAGTACAGGCGATCTTCGATCTCAGGCGTGATCAGCGGGCGCCGATCCTTGCAGGTGAAGATTGCGTGGATGTGCACACTGTGGAAAGTGCTTCCCATGTGGGCATGATACTTTCTGTCGCCCCCGCGGGGCTTGGCTCTGGGGCGGAATTGAATCCGGGGGCTTGCGCCCCCGGCTACTTTGGAAGGCCCCTTTCGGGGCAAGGTACAGAGCCACGTGACGCCGATGCCACGGTCGGCATTTGCACGGAATGTGCTTCCACCCCCACCTGTTTCCTCTATACTGGCGGGCGAAGGGGCCCCTTGCTGGCAGGTATGCCGGATGGGCTCCTTTTTTGTTCCGGGTCGCTCTGGAACAACCGAAGCCCCTGGCCTTTGATGGAGGCAGGCGATGCTTACCCCACGCAGACTGATAACCACCGGGATTGTCGTTGCAGCGTTGACGCTGTTTGCGATGCCCCTCACGCAGGTTGACGCCCAGCGCAGCACCCGTGGCGGGTCCAGCGGCCCTGCCCTTGGTGGCAGCGGCTCGCGCTCGGCACCGGCACCCGCACCACGCGCAAGCAGCCCGGCACCCGCGCCGCGCGCAACACCTGCACCCGCGCCGCGCGCAAGCAGCCCGGCACCCGCGCCGCGCGCAAGCAGCCCGGCACCCGCGCCGCGCGCCAGCAGCCCGGCACCCACGTCGCGCGCAAGTAGCCCGGCGCCTTCGGCACGCGACACGACGCCATCTCGCAGCAGCGCACCAGCGCCCTCGGCGCGCGACACGGCGCCTTCCCGCAGCAGCGCGCCAGCGCCTTCTTCGCGTGACGACAGCCAGGACCTGCCGCGCAGCACCTATCGTTCTGCGCCAGCCACGCGCACGCCTTCCGGTGTGCCCACCATCGAGCCCGAACGCAGCCGCGTTGACACCACCCGTGCCAGCAACGGCAGTGGCATTTCCCGTGCCGACAACGTCAGCCGCACAGCCGTGCGCCCGGACGCCCCGTCGGCCGGCCGAGCTACAGAAACGCGCCGCGACCAGCCGGTTACGGCCGCACCCGCCGCGTCCCGCACCCGCGGCATTACCGAACGTTCCACGATCTCAGACTTCAGCACCACCCGTTCCACCACGGCTGATCGCAGCGCCACAACCGTTGCCACCAGCCGCAATCAAACCCAGGAAATGCTGGCCGGGCCGTCCTGGCACGTGGGCTATGGCTATGCCGGCTCATACTACGGACACGGCTGGCGCACCGGCCATCACCACAGCTGGGGCGTAAGCTGGCACCTGGGCGGCGGCTGGAGCATCGGCTTCAGCAGCGGCTGGTACGGGCGCTGGTGCTGGAACTCCGGCTGGGGTTGGGGCTGGGGCCGCCACATTCACGTCGGCAGCTTTGCCACGGCCATTCTGGTCGGCACGGCCTGGCACATTGTTGCGCACCAGGGTTACTGGGGCTGGTACGGCGGTTCGCACTGCTATTGGGTGCCCAACTATCGCTGGAACACCTGCGACACGTTCTACTATGGCGGGCACTACTGCCGCGTGAACCGGCCCTACTGGTACGGCTACACCCGCTGGTATGACTACCGGCCTTACAGCTATGGCTACAGTTCGCTGGTGTACGACGACCTGTATGACGACGGCTACGACGACGGTTACAAGAAGGGCTACAACCGCGGCTACCACGACGGCGCCGATGAGGCCGGCGGGCTGAAGGACGATCGTCGTCGCGACAGCATCGGCAAGGCCTCACGCCCCCGGGTGCCGGACGCAGCCGAAGAACGCGCCCGCGGCAACGCCCTGGCCCAGTTCCGCACCGAAATGAACCGCGGCGGCGAAGCCTTCAAGAAGGGCGACTACTCGGCTGCCACCCGCGCGTTCAAGGAAGCCGCAATCGTGAACCCGGAAAGCGCCGACGCCCGCTACATGCTTTCGACCAGCGCCATGGCCGAGGGCAAGTACGCGTTTTCAGCGTTTGCCCTGCGCCGGGGCATGGCCCTGGACGCCGAGGGCAGCAACCTTGACCTGCCACGCATGTTCGGCGGCCCGGATGCCGTAAGGGCCCAGCGCGACGCCATTGCCCACGAGCTCAAGAACTCGCCCCAAGACGTCGACCTGCTGCTGCTGCAAGGCTTTGTGGCCCTGCGCAGCGGCGATGCCGGGGCAGCGGCTGCAGCCCTGGACAAAGCCCTGCAACACAACCCGCAGGATGCCGCCGCTAAAAAACTGCATCGCGAGGCCATGGACGCGCTGGAACAGTCCTGATCCTGGTGGCTCACAAAGGCCCGCCGGCATCACGGCGGGCCTTTGTTATTTTTCGCGCCGGTTTGCCAGCGGCCGGCCGGTGTGGCACACTTTGCCCATGGCCCGACTTCTTTCTGCTGATGCCACAACGTTTCTCGAACTCTCGCCCGCGCCGGTGGCCCGGCCCGCCGGTACTCTGGGCGACGACGATTCGATCAACTGCCGGATCGCCTTTGAAGCCTACGGCGAACCGGTGGAAGGCACGGTGCCACTTTCCGCCGGCGGCCTGCGCCGCATGCTGCAGCGCCTGGAGTCCTTCTGCACCAAGCGCGAGGGCATGATCCAGTTGCGCGACGAGGCCCAGGCACTGGAACTCAGCCTGGCGGCAAAGCGCTCGCGCTGGACAGAAAAGATCCGTGTCACGGGACTTGCGGGCGTGCCGAAAGAACAGGATGCACCGGTCGCCGACGAGTTACGCGTGAACGTGGGCATTCTGCTGCGGCAGGAAAACGCGACGGCCAGCGTCGAACAACGCGCAGGGTTAGTCACCACCTTTGACGCCCTGGCCGGCTTTGTCTCGGATCTCGCCCGAGAGGCCGGCTTTACCAGCCCATGACCAGCGAAGAAACCAACGTCGAGTGGCTGGAGCGCGATCGGCGACAATGGTTGGCGCTGGCAAACATGCCCGACATGCTGACTGCCCGCATGTTCGTCACCATGCTGGAAAGCAACGAGCTGGAAGGTCGCGTCGGCACAAACAACGGGCAGTTCGTGATTGAAGTGCCCGCAGAGCAATACGAGGCCGCCCTGGCCGTGTACCACCCCGGCGAGAGCGGCATCACCCCTCCGCTGGAAGAAGCCCGCCAGAAGACCGGCATCCACACCGGCCGACGCATCAAGCACGAGATGGCCACACGCGCATTGCAACGCAAGCAGCTCTCATTCAAGGCCATCATGGTGTGGCTGCTGATGGTCGCGGTTGTCGGCACCGGCCTTGCAATGGCGTGGTTGTTCTTAAGTTAATCAAATGCGGCCTTTGGCACGTTTGCAGGTATCATCCGGTACCTTGCAACCATCCGAGGCCTGCCATGACCCGACTTCTACTGTGTGCTCTCGCGCTTTGTCTGCTTGCCCTGAGTGGCCATGCCCAGACCAAGCCCAAGCCCACCCCCGCCCCCGCCCCGGCCAAGACGTCCTACAGCGCGGCGGATGTAGAGCGTCGGGTGACGGCGGCACTGGAGTGGCTGGTTGACCACCAGAACAAAGAGGGTTACTGGAGTGCGGCCAGCTTCGGACAGGACACCGCGCGCCCGCGCGCTGCTCGTAAGGGCAACCTGCAATGGGTGAAAACCGGAGTAGAGAATGGCGATGCGGGCGTGACCGCCAATGAGCACATTGCCATGACCAGCCTTGCGTTGCTGGCCTTCACCGGCAGCGGATATGACCACAAGGATGGCGGCTACAAGTCTACCGTGCGCAACGCGATCTTGTGGCTGCGCAAGCTGCAGCAGCCCTCGGGCCTGTTTGGCCAAGAGGGGTCGTGCAGCATGGTGCACGACCACGCCGTGGCAACCATGGCCATGTGCGAAGTTTACGGGCTCTCCGATGACCAGATACTCAAGCCGATTGCCCAGAAGGCCGTGGAGTGGCTGGTGGATGCCCAGAACCCCGGCAAGGGCTGGCGATACACCGCCAAGGCCGGCGACAACGACACCCAGATGACCGGCTGGTGCGCGATGGCGCTGCACTCCGCCAAGGTTGCAGGCCTTGAAGCAGACTTTCCCGCCATGTGGGAGGGCGTGAACAGCTGGCTGGACCAGGCCAGCGCGGAAGTCCAGGGTGTCTATCGCACCGGCTTCACGAGCCCGGGCGGCGGGTCACCCCGCCAGCGCACCACAACCGATTGGGTCAGCCACCCCGAGATGGATGCCGTCAACGTGGTGCTGCGCATGGCCAGCGGGAACAAGGCCTGGGACGTCAAGAAGCCCAGCAAACAGTTTCGCGGGCAACTGGACCTGTTCGGCAAAGACCTGCCTGTCTGGGAAGACAAGAAGGTCGATTATGCCTACTGGCACTGGGCGACCATGGCGCTTTTCAATGTCGGCGGCGCGGACTGGGACAAGTGGCAGTCCGCGCTGCTGGACGTCCTGCTGAAAAACCAGCGCGGTTGGCGCAATGAAGACAAGGACTCCTTCGAGGCCGTGCTGGACGAACACGGATCATGGGACAGCGTGGACCCCTGGCACCCGCTTGGGGGCCGGGTCTGGAGCACCACAATCAACATCCTGACGCTTCAGGTGGTGCGCCGATTCATGCGGCTGAATTCCAAGTAAGTCGCAGCCCATTCCGGCGACCTGTAGTGTTTGACAGCCCCCCACGGCGTGGCGATACTCCCGCCCCTGCCAACTCATCCTGCAGCGGAGGCCGCGGTGGTTCGGTATTTGACGCTGTTTTTCATGCTGATGATCTTCTGGATCATGCTGTCCGGCCGCATTGACCTGGCCGGCGGGGATGCCTACCTGTTCACATGCGGCATTGTGGGCTGCGTGGTGGCCACGCTGCTGGCCCGGCGCGTGGGCTTTCTGTACGAAGAGGGGCCGTTCTTCACGATTCTTGCGCGGCACTATGCCTATGCGCCGTGGCTGACCTGGCAGATTGTCCTTAGCAGCTGGGACGTCACCAAGTGCGTGTGGGGCAAGGCCTCGCGCCTGAACCCTGAGATGCTGCGCGTGCCATACCGCATGAAGACGGAACTGGCGACGGTGATCTACGCCAACAGCATCACCCTTACGCCAGGCACGACAACGGTTGACATCGACACCGAAAAGCGCGAGATGCTGATCTATTCGCTGCACGAGGGCAGCCGCGCCGGCCTGGAAGACATGCATGACCGCGTGCTGGCCCTTGAGGGTAACCAGGGCGGTGAGCCATGAACACACTTGGCGCGGTGAACCCATTCGGCATTGACCTGCCCATGCTGTCGGCCTGCGTGGTGATGGTGGTTGCGACGGCGCTGATTCTAATCCGCGCGATCAAGGGGCCCACCGCCTACGACCGCATCCTGGGCATGAATGCCGCAGGAACCTGCGCCGTGCTGATTGTGGCTCTGATCGGGTTTGCAACGCAGCGGCCGGATTTTCTCGACCTGGCGCTGGCGTACGCGATCCTGAACTTCCTGGGTACGATCGCGATTCTCAAGTTCGTCAAGTACAAGAGGCTTGGCTGATGCAGCTTGCCCTGGACATCCTGGTGATTCTGCTGCTTGCCGCGGGCTGCTTTTTCTCGCTGACGGCGGCCGTGGGCATGCTGCGCTTTCCGGATTTCTATGCGCGCAGCCACGCCTGGGGCATCAACGACAGTTTCAGCGTGGTGCTGTTCGGCGCGGCCATGCTGGTGGAGTGCATCCGCGCCGAGCACAGCTACCTGATCTGGGGCCGCATTCTGCTGATGATCGGCTTCATTTTCATGTCGGGCCCGGCCGCGGCACACGCCATCGCCCAGGCCGCGCTGCTGGATGGCATCCAGCCCTGGACCAGAAAGGACAAGCCATGAACGGCATTGTCGTTCTGGATATGGCCTTGCTGGCGCTGATCCTGATGACGGCCATCGGTGCCGTGGAAGTGCGCAACCTGTATTCGGCAATCATGCTGTCCAGCGTGTACAGCCTGCTGATGGCATGCTTCTGGATGACCAACGACGCATGGGACGTGGCGTTCACGGAAGCCGCCGTCGGCGCTGGCATTTCCACCATCCTGCTGATCGGCACACTGGTCCTGACCGGCAGCATTGAGACCGTGCGCCGCGCCGTAAGCTGGCCCGCGCTTCTGGTGTGCGCGCTGGCTTCGGCCATTCTGATTTACGGCACCCTGGACATGCCCCGGTACGGCGACCCCAAGGCGCCCGCGCACACTCACCCGCTGTATTCAGGCTTTGTCAAACAGGACATCCCCAAACACCCCAGCGGCAGGAGTGCCGCCGACGTCGCGGCCTATGAGGCCGCCCACCCCGGCAAGTCCCACGGGCCGGACTTTTTCCACGGGCACGTGCCGAACCAGGTGACCAGCGTGATCGTGACCTACCGTGCGTACGACACCATGTTTGAAACGGCAGTAATCCTGACGGCCGGCCTGTCGCTGATCCTGCTGCTGCGCGGGCGGCGCGGTAACCCGCAGCGCGGAGGGTTGCTGTGAAGAACAACCCGATCATGCGCGTCGTTGCCAGGTGGAACATACCGTTCATGTTCGTGTTTGCGGTTTATGTGCAGGTCCATGGCGAAATCGGCCCCGGGGGCGGGTTTCAGGCCGGCGTGATCATGGCCGCGTCGTTCATCCTGTACGGCATGGTGTTTGGCGCAGCCGAAATGCGCCGCGTGGTGCCGCGTCGGCTCACGGACATTCTGGCCGCTGCGGGCGTGCTGCTGTATGCGGGCACGGGTATCTACTCGATGCTGATGGGCTATCCGTTTCTGGACCACGTGGCGATCTGGCCCGGCAACCCGGGCGGCGCCGAGCCCTGGGGCATGGTCAGTGTGGAGTGGGGCGTCGGCATCACTGTGTTTGCCGTGATGATGACCGTGTTCAACGAGATTACGGAAGGCACGGATGAAGCGCCGCTGGGCACCGACACCGAAATGGTGCCGGCGCTGCACCAGAACAAGACGGAGATCAACTGAGCCATGCAGATCGTGCAGGACTACTACAACTACTGGATCTGCATCGCCCTGATGATGGTGGGCCTGTATGGCGTCATTGCCAAGACCAACCTGGTGAAGAAGGCGATCTCGCTGGGCCTGTTCCAGACGGGCATTCTGGTCTTCTACATCACGATCGCAAAGATTGAGGGTGGTACAGGCCCGGTCACGGTTTCGCCGCTGGCGGGCGAGCCGATCTACAGCAACCCGCTGCCGCACGCGCTGATGCTGACGGCGATTGTGGTCGGCGTGTCGACGCTGGCCGTGGCGATGGCGCTGATCATCAACATCCGCGAAAAGTACGGCACCATCGACGAACACGACATTCACCGCATGGAACACGAGATGCAGGACTGACACCTTGGACTTTGTGCACCAACATCTGCCTGCATTGGTTGTCGCGCTGCCCCTGGTTACGGGGCTGGTCACGGCCATGGTCGGTCGCCGCGGCGCCGGCTGGTGGATTGCCATGGGATCCTCGGCGGCGGTGTTTGCGCTGTGCGCGCAACTCCTGGCCAACGTGGCCGGGGGCGGATCCCAGTCCGTGACCTACCTGCTGGGCAACTGGCCCATACCCTACGGCATCGGCCTGGTCGTGGACCCACTTAACGCCGCCGTGCTGGCCACCGTGGCGCTGATCGGCTGCGTGGTCACGCTGTACGCCCGCAGAAGCATGGCCCAGGAAGTGCCCGAGGACCGGTCCCACTTCTTCTGGGCGCTGTGGCAGTTCTGCCAGGTGGGCCTGCTGGGCATCACCATCACCGGCGACGCGTTCAATTTCTACGTGCTGCTCGAGATCAGCTCGCTCTCCACATACACGCTGATTGCCATGGGCAAGGGCCGCGACCGCCGCGCCCTTACCGCCGCGATCAACTACCTGGTGATTGGCAGCATCGGCGCATGCTTTTACCTGCTGGGCGTGGCCTACCTGTACATGGTGACAGGCAGCCTGAACATGGCCGACATTCATGCGCGGCTGCAGGACATCTTTGCAACCTGGGGCACCGACGCCCCGGTGTATCGCAAAACGGTGATTGCCGGGTTTGCCTTCATCATGGTCGGGCTTTCGCTGAAGCTGGCGTTGTTCCCCCTGCACCTGTGGTTGCCCAACGCATACACCTACGCGCCGGCGGCGGTGACAGCCCTGCTGGCCAGCACGGCCACCAAGGTAGGCGCCTATGGGTTCATCCGCGTCATTTACACGGTGGTCGGCCCCGACTTTGCGTGGCGGTACCTGCATTCGGACTACATTCTGATGATCTGCGCGATGATGGCGATTCTCGGCGGCAGCCTGATGGCCATCCGCCAGGTGAACGTCAAGAAACTGCTGGCCTACAGCAGCATCGGGCAGATCGGTTACATCGCGCTGGGCATCGCCTCGGACAACGTTTACGGACTCCAGGCGGCCATCATCCACATCTTCAATCATGCCCTGACCAAGGGTGCCATGTTCATGGCCGTGGGCTGTGTGCTCTACCGCGTGGGCGGGGTGCGGCTGGAACACCTGCGTGGCCTTGGCCGCAAAATGCCGCTTACCATGGCGGCGTTCACCATCGGCGGGCTGGGCCTGATCGGTGTGCCCATGACTGCGGGGTTTGTCAGCAAGTGGTACCTCGTGGGCGGCACACTTGAACGCGGCTGGATGGGCGCGGCCGGAGTAGTGCTTGTGGGCTCGGTACTGGCGCTGGTCTATACCTGGCGCTGCATTGAGTCGATCTATTTCGGCAAACGCGAAGAAGGCGCCCCCGAAGTGCGCGAGGCCCCGTTGTCGATGCTGGTGCCCACGCTGCTGCTTGCGGTGGCAAGCCTTTACTTCGGCATGGATTCCCGCCTTACCAGTGACATCTCGGCCCAGGCCGCGCACTTTCTGCTTGGGGTGCGGCCATGAGCCACGAAACGACCGTGCTTCTGGCCATGGGCGTGCCGCTGGCCGGTACGGCGCTGATTGTCGCGCTGGGCCGCTGGCCCAACCTGCGCGAAACGGCCACGATGATCACCGCGCTGGTGACATTCGCGCTGGTGGCATCACTGCTGCCGGCGGTGATGGCCGGCCAGCAGATTGAGGCCGGCCTTGGCCTTTCCATCATTCCCGGTGTGCCGATTGCCTTTCGCGTGGAGCCGCTGGGCATGGTGTACGCGCTGGTGGCGACACTGTTGTGGATACCGAACTCGGTGTACGCCGTGGGCTACATGCGCGGCAACCAGGAGCACCACCAGACGCGTTTCTTTGCCTGCTTCCCGGTGGCGATTGCCAGCGCCGTGGGCATCGCGTTTTCCAAGAACATCTTCACGATGTTTCTGTTCTATGAAATCCTGACCTTCAGCACCGTGCCGCTTGTGACGCACAAGGGCAACAGCGACGCCATGCGCTCGGGCCGGGTGTACCTGGGTGTGCTGCTGACATCGTCGGTGTGCCTGCAGCTGCTGGCCGTGCTGTGGATCTATTCCCTGTACCGGCAGGGCGACATCGCGGGCATTGATTTCGTGCGCGGCGGGCTGTTTGAAAGTGCGGTTTCCACCGGTGCGGTGACCCCGGCGGTGTTCGGACTGCTTTTCTTCCTTTACATCTACGGCCTGGGCAAGGCCGCGATCATGCCCATGCACAAGTGGCTGCCTGCGGCCATGGTTGCCCCCACGCCAGTCAGCGCATTCCTGCACGCAGTGGCGGTGGTCAAGGCCGGCGTGTTCTGCGTGGTGAAGATAGTCGTGTATGTCTTTGGTGTGGACACGCTGCGTGCCACGGGCCAATCGGCCTGGCTGGTGTATGCCGCAGGAGGCACGATTCTGATTGCGTCGCTGATTGCGCTTTTCCAGGACAACCTGAAAAAGCGCCTGGCCTACAGCACCATCAGCCAGCTGAGCTACGTCGTGCTGGGCGCGGCCCTGTTGACGCCGATTTCGATCATGGCCGCCACCGTCCACATCATTGCCCACGCCTTTGGCAAGATCACGCTGTTCTTTGCCGCCGGCAGCGTCTACGTGGCCGCGCACAAGACGCAGGTCAGTCAGCTTGACGGCATAGGCCGCCGCATGCCCTGGACGATGGGTGCGTTCACCATCGGGGCGCTGTCCATGATCGGCGTTCCGCCGCTGGTGGGCTTCGTCAGCAAATGGACGCTGCTGCGCGGTGTGACGGAGGGCGTGGCGCTTGGCGGTTCCCGCATCGAGGAAACGTTCGCGCTGGTGGTGATTGTGCTGTCAACACTGCTGAACGCCGGCTACTTCCTGCCCATCGTCTACCGCGCGTTCTTCCGGCCGCCCTCGCGCGAGGACGAGCACCACCCGCACGGCGAGTCTCCGGCGCCGATGGTGTTTGCCCTGTGTACCACCGCGGGCCTGACCGTTCTGTTCTTCGTGTGGCCTAAAGCCGTGTTGTCCCTGGGCGCGGCGGTGATGGAGGCCGCAACATGAAGCTTGATGACCCGCGCGTGATCAAGTGGCTGTGGGCCGCGGGCCTGCTGGTGCTGGCCGTGATCATCGGCCTGGACTGGCTCATCCACCACCACGCGCACTTCCCGCGCGACGGCATCACCATCGACACCCTGCCCGAGTTCTTTCCGTTCTTTGGCTTTGCGTCGTGCTTTCTGATGGTTCTGGTCAGTAAGGCGCTGGGAATCGCGCTGTCGCGCAAGGACACCTTCTATGACGATCAATGACATCCCGCCGGGTGTCGTGCTGCTCGTCGCGGCCGCCATTCTGCCCTTTGTTTCGGGCAAGGCGCGCTGGGTGGTGGCTTTGGCGGCACCGATCATTGCCATGGCGGATGGCTGGGTCGCGATCTCGGATGCATGGGCCGCCGATGCCGCTGGCAGCGCGCGCTACATTTCTCAGTGGCAGTTCATGGGGCTGACATTGCGGCCGGTGTTCGTGCACGCGCCCACGGCTGTTTTTGCCACGATCTTCTGCCTGATGGTCGCCGGTGGCAGCCTCTACGCCCTGAACCAGAACCGGCGTTTTGAGCTGGCCGCAGCCATGGTGTATGCCGGCGGCGCGCTGGGCTGCGTGTTTTCGGGTGACTTGATTTCCCTGTTCGTCTTCTGGGAGATCATGACACTGGGCAGCACGACCATACTGTGGTGCGCGCGCACGGAGGGTTCGTACCGCGCCGGCCTGCGCTACTTTGCCCTGCACGCCGTAGGCGGCGTGCTGCTGTTGGCCGGCATCGCCCTGCACGTTGGCCAGCTTGTCGGACAGGGGCACCCCGACCCACTGGCGTTCACCCACTACAGCCAGATGGTCGAGGGCTGGACCAGCTTCGGCTGGCACAACGCCGGGCTGTGGCTGATGCTTGTGGGCATGCTGGTGAATGCCGGCGCGCCCCCGTTTTCGGCCTGGATTGGCGACGCATACCCCGAAGCCACCGAAAGCGGCACGGTGTTCCTCAGCGCGTTCACTACGAAAACAGCCGTGTTCACGCTGATGGTCGCCTTTGCAGGCGTTGAGGTTCTGGTCTACCTGGGCCTGTGGATGGCTGTGTACGGCATCATTTACGCCATCCTTGAGAACGACATGCGCCGCATTCTGGCGTACAGCATCGTGAACCAGGTCGGGTTCATGCTGGTCGGTATCGGCGTCGGCACAAAGTTGTCGATTGACGGCGCGGCCGCACACGCCTTTGCCCACATCGTTTACAAAGCCCTGCTGATGATGAGTGCCGGGTCGGTACTGTACGCAACCGGCAGGCGCAAGTGCACCCAGCTTGGCGGGCTCTACCGCACCATGCCGATCACCATGTGGTGCGGCATCATCGGCGCGCTGGCGATATCCAGTTTTCCGCTGACATCAGGTTTCACGACCAAGTCCATGATCCTGACCGGCATCACCGAACAGGCCGGTGCAATGGCCATTGCCGGCCAGTCCCACGACCACCTGATTGCTGCGTGGTTCATCCTGGAGGCCGCCAGCGCGGGGGTGTTCCTGCACGCCGGCATCAAGTTCCCGTGGTTCGTTTTCTTCAACAAGGATTCGGGCCTTCGCCCGGCTGATCCACCCTGGAACATGCGCGCAGCCATGATCCTGTTTGCCGGGCTGTGCCTGATGCTGGGCATGTTCCCCGGCCCGCTGTACGCGATTCTGCCCTATGCCGCCGAAGCCGCAGACTACGCCAACGTGATTTACAACTTCGAGTATCTGCTCTCGATGCTGGCTCTGCTGCTGTTCAGCGGACTCGCGTTCTTTGTGTTGCTGCCACTGCTCAAGCGATCCGAGACGCTGACGCTGGACACGGACTGGCTGTACCGGCGGTTCTTTCCGCGCCTGTGGAAGGATGTGCTGATGCCGATTGTCCGCGGCCTTGAGGCGGCACAGAAGGTTGTGCTTGAAAACCTGCCCGGCAAGCCGCTGTCCGGCGAACCGCGCAGCCCGCTGGCCCGCCTGGGAACCGAATGGGCCGTCAGTGTGCCGGTCTTCGTGATTTCGGCGATGCTGCTGATCTATCTGCTGATGTACTTCGTTATTCTGCCGAACGGATAGCTTCCGCCACGGCCTTGCGGGCCTTGCGGGCCTGGCTGGCGGCAGCAGCCAGCAGCAACGCGGCGATCCCCACTGCGTAGGTCTGCGACCGCGTGTGTTCGTTCACCAGCGAATCCTCTGGCGCCGTGGGATCGGCGATGTGCCGGGCCATGGGGTTCAGCGGCTCGGGGCGTTCCTCTACGCTTGGTGCGGCTTTGCGCAGCGCCATGGATGCAGCGGTACCGGAAACAGTCAGCACCCCCACCATCACCGCCAGCACCGTGCCGCCAGCAACGCCCAGTGCCAGCACCCGGGGCCCGTACTGGCGGACTTCCGGGCTTGTGCCGCGGCGCAGTGTGCGGGCAAGCACGAACATCTCAATCGCGGCCCAGCCCGAAAGCACGAACGCCACATAGCCGCCGAACGTGTGCAGCAGCTTCACCAGCGGCGACAGGAAGCGCACGGTATCCAGCACAAAGCCTTCAAAGCCGCTGATCTTCTCCTGGAAGCCGGGTGTATCAAAAATCAGGGTGATAGAAGCCGCGCCGGTCAGGGCCAGCACAAACACAAGCGCCAAGGCACATCCCGCGGCCAGCACCGCGCGGCGGCACTGGCGTTCCATGCCGGAAAGATCTGCTTCAGCCATTTCGTTATCGTCTCACGTTGCGGCTGCCTACGCAACAGGGGCGGCCCGCAGGCCGCCCCTGTGATGGGTCGGGAGTTGCGACTAGCGTTCGATCACAACCAGGCGGGTGCCGGGGGCGATGATGTCATAGATTTCCTCGACCTCGGCGTTGCGCATCCGTACGCAACCCTGGCTGCACTCGCCCGGAATCAGCGCCTCTTCTTCGGCGCGGCAGCCGTGGATGCCATAGCCCTTGTGGCCGGCTTCGCTGCTCAGGCCCAGCCAGCGCGAGCCCAGGCGGTGCTTCTCGTGGCCGTAGGGCCAGCTTCCATCGGCGGGCTGGCTGATGCGGTTCTTGACCTTGAACTCGCCCAGCGGGGTCACGCCGCCGATGCCCAGCCCGACTTCATAGCGCTGGATGAACGCACCATCGAGCAACAGGTCCATGGTGAACTTGGAGCGCCGCACCACAAGTTCGAACTTTCCACTGAGGATCTTCAGAGTCTGGCCCACCTGCAGGTTGGTGTTCTTCAGTCCGTTCAGGCGCTGGATCATCTCCACAGTGGTGTTGTTCTGCCCTGCCAGGCGGCCCAGGGTGTCGCCGTTCTTCACCACGTAGAGGGTCAGGTCGCCGCCTTCGGCCGCACTGAGAAAGATCTGGCGGTTGATCTCGCGCAGGGTGGCCAGTGCCTTGGCCTCGTCGGACTCGGGCAGAAAGTTGTTCAGGCTGGCCGAAAGCGCCATGCGGGCATCGCGCAGGCTGCCCTCGGCAAACAGCGCCATGCCGCGATCGAAGTCAGCGTCAACCTGCGGCTGAACCTTCTGCGGGGCATCGGGCTGCCTGGAAACCACCGCGCCTTCCTCGGGGCGGATGTGGGCGTCGAGTTCATAGATGGTGTCGTCTTCCTCGGCCGACGCGGCGGCTGGCGCGGGCGGCAGGATTGGGTCGTGCTTGCGCACGTTGCCCGACTGGGTTCCTGTCAGGGTGCAGCCTGCCATCAGCGCGGCGAACACAAGAAAGATGAAGACGTTTTTCATGGCGTTACTCCTGGTTTGGGTGTTGGTGCAGCGGTGAAGTGCGTCTCCGCCCGGGACATGGTTCCTGTGGGCTATGCCTTGATCTCAACCTTGTTGCCGATGCGCACGATGTCGTACAGCTCAACCACATCCTGGTCGGCCATGCGTACACAGCCGCGGCTGGTCATGCCCGGGATGCTGTCGGGGTATGCCGTGCCGTGCAGGCCGATGCCGGTGCGCTTGGTGTTGTCCTTGGACCGGGCGTCTTTGTAGTTTTCCAGGCCGATCCAGCGCAGGCGCATTTCATTCACCGGGTCGTTGGGGCCGCGGCTCTGCTTCTCGGGGTCAATCGACATGCTGGCAATCTGGGTCACGCCCTCGGGCGTGTTGTCGTTGGTGCCGTGGGCCACCACGTACTGGCGCACAATGAACTCGCCGAAGTACAGGCTGGTCGTGTAGTCCCGTTTGCGAACCACAACGCTGACCTTGCCCTTGGGCAGCTTCAGGTTTTCACCGGGGTGAAGCGTTTTGTGGCCTCGGGGCTTGTTGTTCAGGTCATACAGCAGGTTGGTGCTGATGCCGGCGCGGCTGGCAATGCGGTCAAAGGCGTCGCCCGGTTTGACGGTGTAGTTTTCGCTGAACTCGTTGTGCACCGGGCTGAGGAACAGTTCGCTGGTAAGCGCATGAAACACGGGCAGGGCGCGGCGGCGCTCTTCAACCGGCAGCGCGCCTTCCAGGAGTTTGCCCAGCTTGTGGTAGGCCTGCTTGGTTGCGGCCGGGCGGGCTTCGCCGTCAATGCCCAGGGCCGCCTCCGCTTCGGCGATTGCGGTGGCGACCTCGGCCAGGCTCTGGGCCGATGCGGCGGTGCTGTCGCCGGATGACTTGCCGGCTTCACCAAGACCCGGCACCAGGTCCGCGACAGGGCTTTCCGCCACTGCACCCTTGGACGGGCCGAACACCATGTAGCCGCCGCCGCCGGCGCCTGCCAGCAACACCGCGCCGACCAGCATCATTACGCCCTTGCCGCCCTTACCGCGTCTGCCGCTGCCTCTGCGAGATGCCATAGCTGCCTCCTGCCGATGAATGGACACGGCGCAAACGACGCGCCTATCCCCTGTTCGGCAGGATCGGGCAGTGGAATCCAGCGAAAATCACCTTGGGTTACGTCCTGTAACGCATGCGCACCGACGCTGTTGCCACTGCACACCCGCGAGGATCGGGTGGCAACTCAGCTTTTGTCAAACCGGGCGGCGTCTTCGGGCTTCAGGTACTGGCGCACATCGGCCAGCAGCATGTCGGATGCCAGCCAATTCACTCCCTGCACGTGGGCCAGTGCCGGCGGAACATACGTGCACCAGGCCTCGCTGGCCATGTAGTCGCCGGTTACCGCGTACGCCCGCGAGCGCGCACCGCCGCACACGTCGCGATAGTCGCAGGCCCAGCACTTGCCCTTGAGCTGGCTGAAGTCCCGCATGCGCTTGAGGTCCGGGTGATTGCGGTAGATGTCGACAATCGACTGCTGTTTCACGTTGCCGCAGCGCAGCGGAAGAAAGCCACTCGGGTAAACGAATCCCTGGTGGTCAATAAAGATGAAGCCGTTGCCGTCGTTCACGCCGCGCGAGGCCCGGCCAATCGCGTCACCTTTGGCCCAGCCGCCGGGCTTCATGTCGCGCAGCACCCATGCCGGCGGGCCGTCGGTCTTGCGATCTTGCGCCGAGCCGCCCTCTTTGCGCGGCTTCAGGTACGCGCCGCTGTCGCCGCTGCTGCCTGCCGCCCGCTGGGCCTGCAGCACCACGCGCCGGTAATGGGGCGCGGCCGTGGTCTTGAGGTCAAAATCCGCGGCCTTGGCTGTGTTGTACAGTTTGGTGAGTGCTTCCTCGTATTGTTCGGGCGAAATCTCGTCGCTTTCTTCGCCGCGGCCGGTCGGCACCAGAAAGAACGCCGCCCACAGGGTCAGCCCGAACTTCTTCATCAGCGCGCACAGGTTGTCGATGTCGTTGACGTTCCAGCGGCTGATCGTGGTGTTGATCTGCACGGTGATGCCTTCGGCCACGGCATCGCCGATGGCGCGAATCGTGTGCGCGTAACTGCCGGGCTGGCGCCGGAAGTTGTCGTGAATCTCGGGTGTGCTGCCGTCCAGGCTGATGGCCATGCGCGTCAGGCCGTTCTCCTTCATTTTATGGATGGCCTCGCGGGTCAGCAGCCCGGTGGCGCTGGGAGTAACGGCCACACGCAGACCGACCGAATCGGCATGCTTGATGTAGTCGTAGACGTAGGGCGATTTCAACGGGTCGCCGCCGGTGATGACAAACAGCGGCGGGGCGGTGTCGCTGAACCTGCGCAGTTCATCGATAAGCGCAAAGCCCTGTTCGCGGGTCAACTCTTCGGGGTCGCGCGAGGGAATGGCCTCCGCGCGGCAGTGCACACAGCGCAGGTCGCAGGCACGGGTGACTTCCCAGATGGCAATGAACGGCGCCTTCTCAAAGTCGATGTCGAAAAAGTTGGGCTTGCTGCGACGTTCTGCTGCTTGCGACATGAAGGCCTCCGGCAGCAATATAACGCCGTTGGGCGTCAGAACCACTTTTGTGCAGGATGTGGAAAAGTTCATGCGTTTAGTCGCGATCAGCGATACCCATGGCAGGCACGACGAACTGACCCTTCCAGCGGGCGACGTGCTGGTGCACGCCGGTGACTTCAGCAACCACGGCCAGGCCGAAGAGATCATCGAGTTCGCGCAATGGCTGTACGCCCAGCCCTTTGCCCACCGCGTGGTGGTTGCCGGCAACCATGACCTGATGTTTGAGTCCGACCCCGGCCTTGCCGTTGCGCTGCTGCGCGAGCACTGCCCCGGTGTTCACTACTTGCAGGATGACGGGGTAACGCTGGATGGCGTTTCGTTCTGGGGCTCGCCCTGGCAGCCAAGATTCCTGAACTGGGCCTTCAACCTGGAACGCGGCAAACCACTGGCCCGGATATGGGCCCGTGTGCCCGCCGGCGTGGATGTGCTGGTAACCCACGGGCCGCCGATGGGCCTGCTGGACAAAACCCGCCGCGGCGAGCCCGTGGGTTGCGAAGAATTGCGCCTGGCCCTGGCCCGCATCAAGCCGCGTGTGCACATTTTCGGCCACATCCACGAGGCCGCAGGCGAGGTAACGAAAGCAGGCGTTCACTTGGTGAACGCCTGCAGTCTTGACGCATTCTACCAGCCCGCCAATCCTGCTCGGGTCATTGAGATCTGACCCGCCGCAGGCCGAGGCCAAGCGCCGCCAGCAGCGCCGCAAGCAGCAGCCACGGTGTTCCGCCGGGCTCGCCGGTGCTGCAGCGGTCGTCGCCCTTGCCGCCTGCCGTGCCGCCGGTGTTCGGTGGCGTGGCGCCGAACTCATAGCTTCCGGCATCGGGCAGTCCCTGGTTGCGCGGGGCGTTGCGCTGGTCGGTGGTCGGCGCGCCGGTGCTGCCGCCGGTGTTGATCGCGGGGCTGCCCGCCAGGAGTGCATGCGTGCGCGTCGGGCCGCCGTTGCTGGTCAGGCCTGCCAGCATCGCATTCAGCGGTGTGCCGGCACTGCCCACCTGGTTGCCGTTGCTGCCGCTGACGGCAATGGCGTCAGGGTCCTGGATGCCGACAACACTGTTCTGGATGCTCATGCTGCCGTTGGCGTCCAGGTCTTGTGATCCACCGGACCCGAAGTTGCCCGCAACGACGCAACCCACCACCGTCAGGGTTCCCGTAATCTTGTAAACGCCGCCGTAAATGGCCGCGGTGTTGGCCGTGACGGTGCTGAAGGTCAGCTGCACAATCGCACCCGAGGACTCAATTCCCCCCGTGCCGGTGCCGGCGCCCCCGTTGTTGCCGCTGATCGTGCTGTTGATGATGGTGGCCGATGCCGAGTTGATGATCTGCAGCCCCGTGCCCAGACAGCCCGCGATCGTGCTTCGCTGGACGGAGAGGTTTTCGGCCGACTCGAATCGAATCCCGCCCGCACGGTCGCGGTTGTCACTGTCGCAGGCGCTGATTTCGGATTCCACCAGCGTCAGCGCACCGTACGCAGCAATCGCCCCGCCCTGCGAAACACCAGCTGTGCCGCCGTTGGCTGCGCCGCGCAATGCCGCGCAGCCGGTAATTGCCACTTTGGTCAGCGTGGCAACCTGGCCCGTGCCGCCGTTGTAGCAGATGGCACCGCCCGAACCGTCGCCGCCGGTTCCCGTGGCACCTGACGAGCCCGCCCCTACGGCGGAACAGGCTGTAAGCGTAGTGTTGCTCAGCGTCAGGTTGCGTGAAGCAAACACTGCACCTGCCAGGGCTTGCCCGCTTGGGAAGGCCGCCGTGGAGCCGCCACCCAGGGCCTGGCAGCCATCCAGCACACAGTCGGTCAGGGTAAGGTCCACATCGCTGCTGATCGCGCCACCTCGCGCAAATCCGCCCGTCGAGCCGGATCCCGTGCCGCCGCTGGCCATGCACTGGTTGAATGTCACCTGTAGAAAGGCAGCCGATCCAAACGCCGCATACACCGCACCGCCGATGCCATTGCCGCCCGCTGTGGCCCCGCTGCCGCCGCTGGCGCTGCAGTTCTGAAACAGGCAATTGGTAACACTAAGGGCCGCAACCAGCGGCGAATGGAAGATCGCACCGCCACGCCCGATGCCACCCGGCCCGCCGCCCGAGTTCGGCCCGTTGGCCTGGCATCCCACGAACGAAACGTCAAAAATCACGGTCAACCCGCGCGAGAGCAACCCGCCGCCGTCACTGTCCACCCTGCCATTGGTTACGGTCATGCCCGACAGGCCCAGGTAATGGCCCAGTTGCGACTCAAACACCCGGTACAGGCTGGCACCGCTGATCGTGAGCAGCGCGCGGCCCGGGCCGATGATGCTAACGCCTTCGGTGATCACCGGCAGGGCGCTGGCCAGCGTGATTGTGCCTGTGACTCCGGCCTGAAATCGGATTTCGTCGGCCACGGGCACCATGCTGACCATCTGGTTCGGCGTCGCATTCGCATCCAGGATGGCCTGGCGCAGGCTGCCCGCGCCCGAATCATTCAAGTTGGAGACGTTGAACTGGTTCTGGGCCGCGAGGCCGCACGCAAACACAAACACCGCCACGATGCACAGAAAGCGCATGGTTCCCCCATTGCTTGCACACCCGCGAGCGAAGCAGGCCGTATGCAGAGTTCAGATGCCCGTGACAATGCTAACACGGGAGGGTTCGTTATGCCCGGGTGCGTTTCCAGCGTGCCGCCAACAGCAATGCCGAAGCCAGCGCGAACAGCAGCAGCCAGGGTGTGCCCCTGCCGCCGGTGCTGCACAGGTCGTCGTCGTTGGAATCATCGTTGTCTGTCACGGTGATCACCAGCAGTGATACCGCCGAAGTGTCATTTCCGCCGCCGGCGTTGCCGCCGTCATCGACCAGGAACACCGAAAACACGTAGGTGCCTTCGGCGCCCTTGGCGGGTCGGAACGTCAGGTTGCCGGAAACAGCATCAATGCTTGGCCTGTCGCGGAAGCTGCCTGTGGGCCCGGTGATTACGAACTGCAGCGACTGCCCGGCCTCCCACAGCGCACCCGGGCTGATGCTGCCGGCCCAGGCCGCGATGGTTACGCCCTGGTCACCGCTGACCTGCACGCCGCCGCTAGTAGTGAAGCTGGGCGCAATGTTGGCAATGAACTCAATCGAGCCAATGTCGGGCGTTCCGCCCAGCGCACGATTGGCACCGCGCTGGTCATCGGCCGGGGCGCCGCTGCCCCCGGCATTGATGGCGAAGCTCCCGAACAGCAGCTCGTGGCCCTGGGTATCGCCAAAGGACTTCAATGGCCCCAGCCCTGCGCTGATCGGGTTGAACGAGGTGCCCACCAGTGTGCTGACCGTGAACCCGGAGCCGCCTGAACCGTCGCCGATCAGGTTGAAACCGCCATCCAGGAATGACCCCGACACATCCGGCGACAGGCCGGAGTTTCCGGCCACAATGCAACCCGTGATGTTCAGGGGCGTGGACGTGGAGATGCCACCCTCAATGCCGGAGTTCTGGGTAATCGTGCAGTACTCAAAGCTGCAAGTTCCGCTGAAGACCAGTATCCCGCCGTTGTTGCCTCCCACGTTTCCGCTGACGGTCACATTGCGAAGGATGGTATCGGCGTCAACTATCATGCCGCATCCGACCGATTCACACACCGAAGTCCGGAACATCAACGTTGCGCCGAGGACCACAACGCTGGCTCCACTGTTTGAAGGGGCGTGAAAGCTGCGGTTCTCGTTGCCATGGATGTCGCTGTCACGAATGTTTGCACCCCCTGCACCGATGAGCAGCGCAGCGGCCGTACCGATTCCGTTGCCGGTGCCCTGGCCGCCGTCGCTGTGGCAATGCCCGATGCGGCAGCGGATGACGGTCAGCAATCCTGCGTCAGTATGAATGCCTGCGCCGCGTGTGTCCCCGCCCGCAGCCCCGCTGGTGGAAGCGCCACCATGCGCTTCGCAGTCCATGATCATGCAGTCGGTCAGGTTCAGCACGCCAGTAGTGAAGATCCCGCCTCCAGCGGCGGCGCCGCCGGTTCCGGCCGCGTTGTCACTGCCCGTGGCCACACAGTCACGGATCACACAACGGGTCATCGTGAGCGTGCCTGCGTTGCGGATTCCGCCGCCTTCGGCCGGCGCACCGGTGATGTTGCCTTCCGCCATGGTCAGGTCGCTGATGCTGACCGTGCCCGCCGTGATTGTGAAAATGCGAAAGTTTGTGGACGCCGTGGCCGCACGCGCCACCGTTACAGCTCTGTTGGGCGCCGTCGGGCCCTCGATCGTCACACTTTCGTTGATGTCCGGCAGGGCCGTCTGCAGGTTGATGGTGCCGTTCAGCGTCGCGTTAAAGATGATATTGTCCGCGCCCGCCGCGGCTTCGGCATCCAGCAGGGCCTGGCGCAGGCTGCCTGCACCGGTGTCGTTCAGGTTGGTCACGTTGAAGGTGGCGGCGCAGAGGCCACCTGCCAGGCACAGAACCGCAACAATCAAGAGTGCGCGCATGTCTTCTCCGGGCAAACAAAAGCATCCGCCGGCCCGGCGGACGCTCGTTCTACGCCCCGCCAGTTTGGCCGTTTTGCCCCCCCGGTCAAGGGTTTACGCACACCGTTAGTGGGGCAGTTTGTCCATTCATAGCCCCGCCCGCAGGACGGGGTAGCCGCGCGCGGACAAGGCAAGACACTCCCCCAGCCTGCGGCCGGGACCATGTACGCTACGAGTCGCGAAACACGACCCACCGCCCGCGCGTCGGCGGATTTCCCGGTCAGTAGGGCAGCCCTGTTCGGGGCAAGCTCGTCCTCGCCAAGTGCGGCCAAAGCAGAAACCACGAATCCTCACGAATTGGCACGAATCTGTGGCAGTGGCCCGTCGGCAGCGAGTTCCAGATTCGTGGCGACTGGTGTCCATCTGGCGCTGTCGAAAAGTTCTGCCACTTGCCGTTCAGGCCCGATAGGGGTTGCGAAGCAACGTCCCCGCAACGCACTGCGTTGCGGGGAAAGAGATTAGCCCCGCGCGTGAGCGCGGGGTGGGCAGGCCTCCGCAAACCAAAGCCCCCGCAGGGGGCGACACATGGGCAAGTATGCCGCCCCCGTCGGGGGCTCAGCGAACTCAAATCTCTGTTCTCCGCCCTCACGGGCGGAGCTAATCCATGACGCCCCCTGCGGGGGCTCAAAAGCGATGCTTATGTTTTCGACAGAGCCTGTCGATTCGTGGCTTCCTGCAGTTCCAACCCGCAACGTCACGTCGGTTCCTTCCATCCCGGGTTCACCAGCGCCGTGATCACGTGATCTGTCCATTGGCCGTCTACACGCAGATAGCTCCTGGCCAGCCCCTCTTGTACAAAGCCAAGCCTTTCCAGCACCCGCCCCGAGCGCAGGTTTTCGGGCCGGTACGCCGCCTGCACACGGTGCAGGTTCAGCGGGCCGAACGCGTAATCAATGACCGCGCGCAGGCCCTCGGTCATCAGGCCGCGTCCTTCGTGGGTTTTGGCGATCTCATAGCCCAGGTTGCAGCCGTGCATCGCGCCGCGCACGAAATCACTCAGGCGCGCGCGGCCCACGGGCAGGCCGTCGGCCTTGTCGAACAGCAGAAAGTGGCAATGCCGGTCTTCGCGCCAGTCGCGCTCGATGTCCGCCACGGCCTTGGCCCAGTAGAGTTCCGTGTAGTAGTTCGGGTCGCGCGCCGGGCCGGCCATCCGGAAGTGCTCGCGGTTGGCCGTCACATAGCGGGCAATGGCGGGCACGTCTTCCAGAGCCGGAAAACGCAGCACAAGCCGCGCGGTTTCCAGCCTGGGCGGAGTCTTTGTCTGGGGCATGGCAGTATTGTGAATTGAACCGCCCGCACAGGCGAGTGGCCGGGCGCCGTAACGGTGTGCGAGTGGCTGGGCGGGGGCGCGCGTCTATGGGGTCTGGCTCTTTTTGGGCGGCAGTTGGCCCAAAAGTGCCTGACCCCTTCCTGTGTGACGCCCCTGCACGAGGGGGTCAGGAACCTTTTCTCGCAAACTGCCGCGAGAAAACGAACCAGATCCCGCCAAGTCAGACGCAATCGAACGACGCGAGGTCGTCAGGCCTGCGAGCCAAAGGTCGCCCGGCCAGTGCGCTGGCAGCAGAAGTCGCACGTATCAATCCGCAAAGGCCGTAGCGCAGAGACAACGTCAGAACACTCAGCATCAAAGCCAAAGGGAAGTATCCTGACCTCTGTGATGTCTGCGCTGAATGCCTACCGCGTACAAGACATGACGAATTCAAGGCCATGAATGGGCGTCTCGCCGCAACAACCCCATCACGCCCGCGAACCAAACCCAGTGCTGAGAGCAATGGGCACCTTCTGGAAGTGGTTCGTCCGGATCGCGGCAACGCTCTCGCTGATACTTATTGTGGTGTATGGGTTGCTGCTACTCTTCGGCATCATCGGCATAGGCACCTCGTCCATGTAGATTCGGTTAGTCTGGTAAGACCCATGCCCCCGGCCCTGAAGGGGCCTTCACCCAGCCGGTGAACCGGCCTTGCAGGCCGGATGGCGGGTGGGTTCCCAGGCCTTCGGCCTGGGCTTTGCACACATCTCTACGCAGTGATGGGTTGATCGACGCGGCACGGCTATGTCGCCGCCTCCGGCGGCTGTCAGCTTCTTCGTACGCTTACCGGGGGCTGCCGCCCCCGGCTACGCATGTTTCGCGCCCTCCGGGCGCTGTACAGCCGCTGGAGGCGGCGGCCTATGCGTAGCCCGTCGCGCCCGTCGTGAGCCTGTCGTGAGCCTGTCGAAGGCGCAGCGCCGGGCATCTCGCAATGACATCGCGGAGCCGCCGGAGGCGGCCGTCTATGCGTAGCCCGGCGCGGCAGCGCCGGGAATCTCGCGGCGACATCGGAGAGCCACCGGAGGTGGCGGCATACTTGTTTAGAGCTCGCTGCGCACGCCTGGTTTAGAAAGATGTGTGCAAAAACAAGGCCTTCGGCTTGGGCTGACAGAACCAGCCCTTCGGGCCGAAATAGTGCCGGAATCGGGGACGCTGCGGGCTGATCGCATCGCACTGCGTGGCCAGCAGTGTCAGGCAGCAGGTTCGTTGTCGACGGTCGACCGTGGACTTCCATCGGCAACCTGACGCTTGTACCTACCCCATTCGCACCATGTCCCGCCGCTTACGCGGAGGGGCTCTGGTTACTACCGTTTGCCGTTGAACTGATCGGCGCGACGTTGCACGACGCCTACGCCCCGGCTTCTTCTTCCACCGTCGACGCCACCTGGTGCTGGAACAGTTCGGCCTTGAGGCAGTGGCCTGTTGACGTGTCAAGTTCGAAGATCGCGCCGGTCAGGCGGTTCCACTCGCGGGCGACCTTCATGTAGTGGTGCTCGGTCGTGGTGAAGCGTTTCAACACCGGCTCCATCTCGCGGCCGATCACGCCAAAATGCGGGCCGGTCATGCCCAAATCGGTGATATAGCCCGTGCCCTTGGGCAGCACCTGCACGTCGGCCGTCTGCACGTGGGTGTGGGTGCCGAACACCGCGCTGGCAAGGCCGTCCAGGTGCCAGCCCATGCCGATTTTCTCGCTGGTGGCCTCACCGTGCATGTCCACCAGCACGATGGGTGTGCGCTTGCGCAGTTCGGTCACGGCCTCGAGTGCCGCGTGGAACGCGTTGTTTACCTTGCAGCGCTCTTTCATGAACACGTGGCCGACCACGTTCACCACGCCGATCTGCACGTCGCCGCAGGCGTACACATGGGCGCCAAGGCCGGGCATTTCGTAGTTCACCGGGCGCAACAGGCGGGGTTCGGCCTTCAGGTAGTCGCCGGTTTCCGGAAAGTCCAGCGCGTGGTCGCCGCTGGTCATGACGTCAACGCCATAGGACAGCAACTCGACGCCTTCCTTGGCACGAATGCCCGCGCCATTGGTGGCGTTCTCGACGTTCACAATCGTGAAATCAACGCGGTGGGATTGCTTGACGGCGGGCAGGCCTTCGCGAATCGCACGGCGGCCGGGCCGACCAACAAGGTCGCCCAGGCAAAGCACGCGAATGGATGATGGCACCAAGCAGCCTCCAGCGCGCAGAATATCACGCGGCTATGGGCTGCGGCAGTGCGGGTTTAGAAGCGTAAACCGAAGCCAACCTCAGGGCCATAGCTGTACCAAAGGAACTGGTCGCTGCGGTAACCGCCGTACAGCTTCAGCTTCAGGTACCGGTACTTGGCACGCACCACCAGGGCGAACCAATCGTTGATGGCGTACTCGAAGCTGGCAATGCCGGTCAGGCTGACGACACTCTGTTTCATGTCGTCGCCGTCGCGCTTCTGGAACGTGGGCACGCCGACTTCATAGGTGCCGCGGCCGGAAGCCAGCAGCCGGATATCCTGCCCGATCTGCCACTCCAGTCCCACGCCGGCGGTGTACCAAGGCAGCAGTTCGCGGAAGCGTTCGGTGTCGCGGTCGTTCTTGACAGTGAAGGTATCGCTGCCAAAGCGCGTGGTGAACGTGCCCCACTCCAGGCCGATCTCGCCAAAGATTACAAAGTTGCCCGCCAGCCCTATGTGCAGAAGGTCGCGCCGGTAGGTCAACCGCAGATCGTGCCAATCGGCGCCGTAGTCAACGTCCACGCCGGCTGGGTAAGCCACGCCGTTAAAGCGGGTCGTGTCTTCAAGTTCGTCCTCAAAGGTGCGCAGAATGGCAAAGCTGTAGCTGGCCGTGATGCTGTCGTGCCAGCTCCAGCGCAGGCGGAACTCGGTGTCCAGGAACACGCCGATCGGCACCCCGTCAAAATCGCGCGAGTAGCCGATGCCGTTGGCGGGCAGGCCCTCGGCGCGCACTTTCTGCATCTGGTCAAAGTAGGCGCCATAGGCCAGCACGTCCCAATCCAGCGTAATGCCGTGCGGCCGGGCAAAACGCGCCCGCGTGCGTTCGCGCACGTAGTCTTCGCTCATGCCCTGGGCAAACAGGGGCGAAACCGCAAGGGTCATCAGGAAAAGCAGGCAGAATCGCGCGACCATGAACAATCCTGAGGCTGGCAAGGCTCGGCAATGTAACGACTTGGGTTGCCCGCGCGACGGAAAACTTTTGCCCCCTTACTATGCTGTCGCGGTCGTTACATAGGTACAGCCGGAGGAACTTCCATGGCCCGATTCTTGGCGGCGCTGATGCTTGCGGCGCTGGCACCCCTGCTGGCCGCCACCACGGCCCTGAAACTTGATTTCGACACGCTGGCCGACAAATCCGCCCGCATTGTAATCGGCAAGGCCGGCAAATCCGCCGCCGCCTGGGACGCGGCCCGCACGGCCATCTGGACCCATGTGGACGTCACGGTAAGCGAGACCCTTAAGGGCGACGCCGGCAATGCCCTGAAAGTCGCGATCCGCGGCGGGGTGATCGGCAACATCGGCCAGAGTGTGGGCGGCGCAGGCAACCTGCAGGAGGGCAAGGAATACCTGCTGTTCCTGTGGAAGGACGACGACGGCCAGTGGCAACTGCAGGGCATGATCCAGGGTGCCTTTGAAATCGAGACCCGCGACGGCACACGCTATGCGAAAAACAGCCTTTCCGGCCTGACCATTGTTGACCCCAAAACACTGAAGCCCTCGGGCGACCAGGCCGCCACGGAACTGAAGCTTGCCGACGCGCGCGAAAAGGTGAAGGCCCGTGCCAACGCCCCGGAGGCCGGCAAGTGACCCGCGCCCTGCCTTTGTTGCTGGCACTGGCATTGGTTGCCGCCTGTTTGTGGCTGGCCGCCGGCCAAGCCCACGGTTACGTGAGCATCCGCGTACCCGTCGGCAGCCCCGGCCAGGCACTGGCCGTACGCTGGGACCTCAGCAACGCCGCCAGCCGGCCCAACGTGGCCAACCGCCGCGTGCTGTACGAGATTGACGACAAAGGCACGGTGGACGCGGCCGGGTTTCAGGGGCCGATCAACGAGTTTGAGGCCGTGCAGAACAGCTTCAACCAGTGGCGGAATATCATGGAAAGTGAACTGGATTTTGAGTTCACCGGGGCCACAACCAATGCCACCACCGATGCCAACGACAACCGCAACGTGATTCGCTGGGTCAGCAGCAACATTTCCGCGGGCGTGTTTGCCCTGACGGTGACGACCTTTGAAACCACCACCGGCAAGATTGTTGATGCCGACATGGTGCTGAATGACCGAGACTTCACGTGGGACACCCTGGGCCCGACGGCCACCCAGGGCATCATTGGCCGCGCGATGATTGAGAACGTGGTGACCCACGAGATCGGGCACTTTGTCGGCCTGGACCACGCCAGCAACGCCCGGGCCAGCCTGTTTTTTCAATCCGGGCCGGGGTTGATCAGCAGTGTCAGCCTGGAAGCGGATGACATCGCGCCGATCATCAGCGATTACCCAAGCCCCGATCACAGCAACCCGCGCCTGGGCTCTGTGGCGGGCATGGTTGACAACGGCACGGCCGGGCAGTTCGGCGTAGAAGTACTGCTGGTTGACCTCGCCACCGGGCGCAACGTGGTGGGCAGCATCACCGAGGGCACGCCGGGGCCCTTCACGCTGGGCACGTACAGCATCAAGTCCGTTCCGCCGGGCAACTACGCGGTGTTGTGCTGGCCGACCAACCGCGACGCCCTGAACACGTACTACAAGACCACCGCGTTCACAAACTTTCTGCCGGTGGTGCGCGGCGTTGCCGCCAACACTGTCGGCGCGCCAAACCTGCTGAGGGTCGCCCCGGGCCAGGCCGTAACCGGCATTGACGTGACGCTGCCGGCCATGGCAACGAACACCTTTGAACCCAACGGGTCCAGCGCCCAGGCGAAGCAAATCGACAGCGGGCAGGTGGCCGTATCAACGATCACCCCGGCCAGCGACGAGGACTGGTTCAAGTACACCACCACGCAGCCCAACCAGGTGGCGCGCATCCGCGTGTTGGCCGATGCCTTTGGTTCCGGCCTGAACCCTACCCTGACGCTGCTGGACACCAACGGGACAACGGTGCTGGCCAGCCCGGACTTCGGCCACCCGGCATTCATGGCAAGCGCCAACGACATTGACAGCGCGGCCTTTGATGCCAGCGGCCCGAACTTTGACGCCGAAATCGTGCGCACCATGGCATTGGCGGGCACGTACTTTGTGAAAGTCGCCAGTCGCGTGGCCGCGACTTCGGGCCATTACCTGCTGACGGTTGAAGTGGAAGGAGCCGACGTCGCGGCAGATGTAAACCTGAGTGCCATCTCCGCCAGCGTGCCGGGCATCGCCGTGGGCGGCGGCAACTTCACAGTGACGGTCACACCGAGAAACCTGTTCGGGCGCGATTTGAACGCGCCCAATGTGTTCACCGTGGAGCTGCTGGATGTCACCACGTCGACCCCGGTGGTGTTGAGCACACAAACCAACGCAAGCACACCGTTCAACTTCACGGTGGCCGCGCTGGGAACTTCGCAGGTGCGGCGGTACGGGGCCCGCATTGGTGGTGTGCAGATTGCAGAATCGGTGCAGGTCAGCCACTTCAGCTCGCTTTCGCCGGGCAACTCGCGCGCGGTTGCCCTGGAAAAGACCATAGTCGGCAACGGTTACGACACCGTAAGGCTGCGCGTGGACCTGCGCGACGGCAGCAACAACCCGTTTCGCGACCCGGCGGCAGTTGTGCTGGTCAGTACCAGTCTTGGCGCGATCTCCAATGGGACCACCAGCGGGGCATCAGGCATTGCCGCGACATTTGACCCGCCGCTTGGCGCGTGGTTCTGCACACTTGTCGCGCCGACCGGCACGGGTACGGCAAACATCAGCGCGACGGCCAACGCTGCGGCCCTGGGCACAGGCGCGACGGTGCTTGTGCTGGCCAGGGCAACGGGCACCGGCAGCCAACCCGTGCCCCCCACCAGCGACGAAGAAGGCAAAAAGAAATCCGGCGGCGGCTGCGTGTCCGGAGGCGACGCAGCGGTGCTGGCAATCCTGGGCCTGGTTGTGTTTGCAGTGCTGCGCAGACGCCGGTCAGCCTAGCGCTGTTTTTCCAGGTCGCGGTGGATGGCGGGGAATGCATCCTGCAGCAGTTCCTTGCGGCAGGAGTTCAGCGCCTCAACCTTGGTATCGCGCCGAACCTGTTTTGATTCGCTGTTGCCGGTGCCGAAGCTTTTCTTCTCGGCCTTGCGGAACAGTTCGTACTTCAGCTTGCCGTCGTAAATCGCGTAGAGCTCGGCACCCATGAACTTGGGGTTGGCTGTCAGGGTGAAATCGAGTGTCACCTTCAGGTGCATTTCGTGATCGGCCTTGGTGCCGATCTGGTACTTCATCTTGTTGAACTCGTCAGTGAGCCAGGTCAGCGCTGCAGCGTCTTCGTTGACCATTTCAATGTAAACCTTGAATGTTGTGCGGGTCGGCGGCGGCAGAGGCACCGGGTCTTTCGGCTGCTCTGGCTCGGGTTTCGGTTCAGGTTCCGGCTGCGGCTCTTTGCCGGGCTCGCCGGGAATCTCCAGGCCTTCGGGCCGCGGCAGCTTGGCCAGGCGGTCGCGCAGCACCTTGTTTGCCGGTTCCAGCCTCAGACCTGCCGCCAGGACAAATGCCTCTTCCTGGTCCAGCGCGTTCTCATGGCAGAAGTCCGCCAGCTTCACCACACTGGCCAGCTTGGTGTAGTCCGTGGCCTGCTTGCGCAGATCCAGGTGCTTGTCGCCGCGCACAAAGGCCCAGCGCACAAACAGCACCAGGCCGTCGCCAAGGTCAATGCTGACGCCGTCTTCGGTGGCTTTTTTGAGTGCGCCTTCGAATTCTTCGCCGGACTTCAGTTTCAGGGTCAGTTTGTCGGCAGGCTTGTCCTGGGCCTGTGCGACGGCGCACAGTGCCAGCAGCAGAAGGATTGTTGTTGCCGTTTTCATTCCCGCCCCATGGCAGATTGTAATGCCTTGAATGCCTGCGCCGGGTCCTTGGCGTTCAACAATGCCGCAGAAACCGCCACATGCTGCGCACCCAGTTGCCCCACATTGTCGGGCGTGATGCCGCCAATGGCAAACACCGGGATCGGCGCAGACTTTGCAACCTCGCCCAACAGCCCTGGCGAGGCCATGGATTGTACCGCCTTGGTGCCCGTAGGAAACATCGAACCCAGCCCCAGGTAATCCGCCCCCTCGTCGACAGCATCCAGGGCCTCGGCAAGGCTATGTGTGCTTTGGCCGATCAGCGCGCGCGGGCCCAGCATGGCGCGCGCGGCGGCCAGCGGCAGGTCGTCCTGCCCAAGGTGCACGCCGTCGGCACCGCTGGCGGCGGCTACATCGGCACGATCGTTGATGATCACCAGCGCGCCGTGCGGGCGGGCGATGTCAAGAAACGCCCCGGCAAACGCAGCAAAGTTGCGCGCAGGCAGGTCCTTTTCCCTCAGCTGAAAAAGGCGCGCACCGGCGCCCAGCAGTGCGCCCAGCACGTTGCGCCAGTCCTCGCGCACACTGGCCCCCGAAAACACGCACATCACGCGACAGGCGGCCAGCCTTGCCCGCAGGTCGGGAGCGAACAGCGCCTGTTCGGCCTCGTAGGCCGCATAGCGCGCCTTGGCCGCGCAGGCGGCGGCGGTACGCGAATGCAGCTGGCAGAATTCCTCGACAACGCGCAGGGCTTCCTGGGTGCGTTTCAATGCCGCGCGGGCGATGTCCTGGGGCTTGGCACGTGTCACGTCGTCGGCCAGAGGGCGAAGGCCGACATCGCCGGCAACATCCCGGGCCGCCAGCATCGCATCGGCCAGCCCGCCAAGTTCGGCCACGCAGGCCTCAATGTGCCGGCGGGCTTCCTTCAGTTTGGCTGCCGCCGCAGCCGCGTTCAGGCCCAGGCGCGCGAATTCCTCGGCCGTGCGCAGGCCCTCACGGGCGCGGTTGAGATTGGCATCAAGAATGCGCAGGGACGAATCCATCGGCCTTCTAATGAACAATGATCCACGAACAATGAGCAATGGGGCGGCAGGAGAATTCCCAAGGGCGTTTGGGCTGGCGGCAAGCCGTTGTTCATTGTTGATTGTTCATCGTTCATTGCTCGTTGTTCATTTCACATTGGAAGGCCCATGTCCCACGACACTTACCAGCATCCGCTTACCGGCCGTTACGCCGCCAGGGAAATGCGCGAACTGTTCAGCGACCGCCGCCGCTTCGGCCTTTGGCGCCAGTTGTGGGTCGCACTTGCGGAAAGTGAACGCGAACTGGGCCTGACGCAGATCACCGACGAAGCCCTTGCCCAGATGCGCGCCAACCTGGTGCCGACAGACGACCAGCTGAAGAAGGCCGCCGAGTACGAAAAGCAGTTCCGCCACGATGTGATGGCCCACGTGCACACCTTTGGCGACGTTTGCCCGGCAGCCAGGGGCATCATTCACCTTGGCGCGACCAGCTGCTATGTGACGGACAACGCCGATTTGATGCTGATGCGCGAGGGCCTGCGACTGCTGGTCGGCAAGCTGCGCGGTGTGATTGCGGCATTTGCGGATTTTGGCCGACGCGAGGCCGACACCGCCTGCGTCGGGGCCACGCACTTTCAAGTCGCCCAGCTCACCACCGTGGGCAAGCGTGCCAGCCTGTGGCTGCAGGACCTGGTGGCCGACTACCACGAACTTGTGCGCCTGGAAGCGGCCATGCCTCTGCGCGGCGTGAAAGGCACCACCGGCACACAGGCCAGCTTCCTGGAACTGTTTGACGGCAACGCCGAAAAGGTGCTGGATCTGGAAAAGCGCGTGTGCGCCAAGCTTGGCTTTGCGGGCGCGTTTGCCGTCACCGGCCAGACCTACCCGCGCAAGTACGACTACAATGTGCTGTGCGCCGTGGCCGGAATTGGTGTCAGTGCCCAGAAACTGGCCACGGACATCCGGCTGCTGATGGGCCTTGGTGAACTGGACGAGCCCTTTGAAGACAAGCAGATCGGGTCTTCGGCCATGGCCTACAAACGCAACCCGATGCGAAGCGAGCGCGTGTGCAGCATCGCGCGCTGGCTGATCAACCTGCCGGCCAATGCCGCAACCACAGCATCCGAACAGTGGCTGGAACGCACGCTGGACGATTCCGCCAACCGGCGCATGAGCATTCCTGAATCGTTCCTGGCCGCCGACGTCGTGCTGAGCCTGCTGCAGAACATCGGTGCAGGCCTGAAAGCCAACCACGCCGTGATTGCGGCGCGCGTGAAACGCGAACTGCCGCTGATGGCCACCGAGGCCGTAATCATGGCCGCCGTGCGCGCCGGCGGCGACCGCCAGCAGGTGCACGAACAGATCCGTGTTCACAGCCACGCCGCGATCAGGCGCATGAAAGAAGAAGGCGCACCCGACAACGACCTGCTGTCACGCCTGGCCGCGGACGCCTGCTTCAAGGCCGTGAAGCTGGACGAACTGCTTGACCCGGCGCGGTTTGTCGGCCTGGCACCCGCACAAACCCGGGCGTTTCTGCAGACGCAGGTGGCGCCGGTGCTGGCAGCCGGCGCGATCAAAACCGGCGAGTCGCTGAACGTGTGAAGTGGCCTACGGTAGCTTTACGTAGTTGGTGATTGCCCAGGCCCGGAACGAGTTCATGAACGCGGCTTCGTCCATGCCCAGTTCGGTGTACAGGCGACTGACAATCTCCTGCCCGGTTTCGCCGGGCTTCTTTTCCTTGTTGCGGGCCATGCGTTCTTTGTAGGCACCGTCAAAAAACGACTTCAGCTTGTCGCCGTGCTGGTTGACCAGGTAATCGGCATAGGCAAACGACATTGCCATGGTGTCTTCGTTGAAGTCGTTGATGCGCGTCCTGGCAAGGTCTGACGGCTTGGGCGCCTTGTTTCCGGCCACCTGGATCGCCGCCTTCATGCGCCAGCCCGCGGCACACTCGCCCAGCCCCGGGAAGGACTCGCGGCCGCCGGTGTCAATGATGCCGCTTTGCTTGACGCCGTAAAACTTGGCGCGGGTGCTGCCGTTCATGTGCACGCTGTTTACATAGCCGAAGCCGCGTTCCAGCCAGAAGGAACCGTCGCCGACGCGCAGCGACACTTCTTTGCCGGCAATGTCGTGTGCCATGGCATCGCGCAACGTGTAGTCGTTGTCGGCATCGGCATACAGCCAGACCGAGCCATAGGGCTTGTAGACCGGCGTACCGCCGCTGACCTTGGAAACTTCGGCGCGGTGCGACGGATCGTCAATGCCGCTGCACTTCTCCACGAATGTCGCAAAGCGTTCACGCGTGCCGATCACCGTGAAATGAAGCTTCTGGCCGTCTTCCTTGGGCCCGGCCGTGGCGGTAATGCCCATCAGTTCCAGCGCGTGGGTGCGGCTGGCCTCGCAGAACTTCGCCAGTTCGGGCGCCCAGGCCTCACTCTTGTCGCCAAGGTCAAGATGCAGCACAAACCAGGCAGTGCGGCGCTTGGACATCTGGTAGCCGCAGCCCTTTTCGTACTGGCTGACTTCGGGCACCTTTTCAGGGTCAGGGATGGCACCAACGCGCTTGATGCGCAGGGCTTCGGCCTCGGAATCCAGCGCGTGTTTGAACCAGATTGTGTCGGGATTGGCGCGGGCAACCTTCTGGGCCTCGCGGTGTTCGGGGCAGATGCGCAGCACGTGAAACAGGGCCAGCAGGCGGGCTTCCGGGGCAAGGGCGGCATCGGCCACGAACTTGAACAGGTTGTCGGCGGCCTTGGTGCGCAGGTCGCGGGTTTCGGTGATCAGCTTGGTTTCAATGTCGGCGCGCTTGGATTCATTGACGATGTCCTTCAGCGGGATCATGTCGTCTTCCAGCACCCATTCGTTCTTCTTCTTCTTGAATCCCATTACCTTGCGGGTCTTGGCGTGGTCCACGTCATACCGCAGGGCGTGGTCAAAGAACGACCGCGCGTTGGTGTACAGGCCTTTGTCTTTGGCCTTCAGGCCGCACTCGTAACAGGTGTCGGCAAGGTCGGTCAGGGCCTTCTGCAGCTTCTTGTCGGCGGCAATGCCGAAGTCATCCAGCGCGACTGCAGGCCGTGACAGCGCGACAAGGCAGACCAGCGAAAGGAAAACGGCAAGCAGCCCCTTGGCTGCAGTACGGGTGAACATGGCAAGTCCTCCATAACCCCGGTGGCCCCGAGGTCCTCGCCCGCAGTATAGCGAGAAAGGTGCCAAATCGAAACCAACGACGGCCAGGTCGCAGCCGTGGCGGGGCAGAAACCACCGTTACGGCCGCAAAGAAACCGACCCGCCCTTTCGGGCGGGTCGGTAACTATGGTTGCGGCAATCAGCCCTGGCTTGCCACGCCGCTGCGGTCGACGTATTCGCCGCCGCTCATTTCCGCCAGCGCCTGCATCAGCCGGTTGTCGTGCGGGCCGATGCCGACGGTGTTGATTACCATCTTGCGGAAAGTGTTCATGCGCTTGATGTCCAGGATGATGTTCGCACCCTTGACCATTCGGCCATTGCCCAATGGCGTGGTTATGCCAGCCTCGTTGTGGTTGGTGGTGTCATCGCTGATGGTCGGGCTGCCGTCGGTCAGAAAGAACATGGTGGTGGCACCGGACAGGATGCACTCTGGGTCCCAGGCACCGTTTTCCTTAACCTTCATGTCCAGCATGCCCTTTTCATTCACGCAGAAACCGCGCATCAGGCCGCCGTGGATGTTGGTCAATGCAGCCCAGTTCAGCGCCTCAACGCGCTTGATGAAGCGATCCTTGTTGGCCTGGGTGGCCGGGATCAGGTTTTTGGTGCTTTGGTCCAGCAGGTTGTGGTCGGTGTGATAGACAACGATGTTGAACTTGTAGTCTTCTGGCAGGTAACGCAGGCAGTGGATCAGCTCCACCTTGGCCAGGTCCAGCTTGCTGACGACCTTGCTGTAGTCCGGCGGCGGAATCTCGACCTTCTTTTCTTCCTTCTTGCCGTCTTCGCCCGGCTTGCCGCCGGTGCTGCCCTTGCCCGTAACGGGGGCGTCTTTCTTCTTTTCGGGCGGGGCAGGCGGCTTCTTCATTTCCGGCGGCAGGTTCACCGGGTGCTGCATGCTGCCGGAAATGTCGATCACAAAAATCACCCGCTTGCCGACTGCAGAGGCCTTGAAGAACTTGGGCACGTCACGCCCGGCAACCGTGGGGCCGTCGTGCTGCTTTTCGACCTTCTTGCCGCCCATCTGCACCCACCAGCGCCAGAACGCGGGGTCCGTGTAAGTGTCTTCGCCGGTGATTTCGGCCAATGCCTTGGCCACGAAGTACTGGATGCGGTCGTCCTTCTTGGCGTCGGTCTTTTCCAGCACGTTGGCCAGGGCCAGCACCAGCTGGTTGCGCACCTCGGTGTCGCCGCCCTTGCACAGCTTGGGCGCGTTGTACACGCAGGTCAACGTCAGGATCTGGTTCTTCTTGTCCCAGTCGGGCTCGTACTGCTTGATGGTATCCACCAGCAGCGGACACAGGTCGCTGCGACCGGCATAACCCAAGGCCTCAATCGCCGCAGACTTCAGGTAGATTTCCTTCGACTTCGAGTCGCGCGCCGCCTTGGTAAGAATCGCGTCAGCTGTGGCGTTCTGCATTTTTGCCAGGCCGCAGAAAGTCCAGTACGCGGCAAACAGGCGCTCGGGCGTGGTCCAGGTCAGGGCGGTCTTTTCAATGACTTCCAGGGCCTCGGCACTGGTCAGCATCGACACGGCCTCGGCCATGCGGAAGCCCGCCGGGCCGTCGCTTTCCGTGGCCAGCGCGGCCAGGATTGCCGTGGCAGCGGCCTTGTTGTTGGCAGCGGCGGCCTGTTCAACACCCTCGGCGCGGACGTCGGGGTTTTTGTCGGCCATCTTGCCCTGGGCCTGGCCGGTACCGGTGGCCAGCACCAATGGCGCGGCAACGGCAGCAACCAGCAACATGCGTTTGACAGTGGACATCATCAGACTCTTCCTCCGGTCACCGGCCCCACCGCACGGGAACCGCCTCAGAAACCACCAGCCCAGTCCATGACGGGTTGCCCCGCCTCCCTGAATCATTCACTGCTACCTGCGCGGGGCCGGGGCCCCGCCACCGCTGAAATTCTGCGTCCAGTACACGCCGCTGTGCCCGACACCGATCACCGTGTGCGCCGCAATCATGTTGCGATGGTGTTCGGCGGCGTTGTACCACTGCCACACCGCCTGGTCGCCATCCCTGGCGCCCATCAGGCAGTTTTCCGCCACGCTGCCGCCAAAGCCCGCGCGCCGTGCGCGATCCTGCGGTGTGCGGCCGTCCGGGTGCCCGTCAATGTTGTGCGCGATGCGCCCGATCTTTTCCTGGTACTGGCTGTGGCGTGTGCAGGCCTCCACCAGTTGAAGGTTGATGCTGAGTACGCCGCGGCCCAGCATCAGGCGATAGTCGTTCAGTACGCGCACATGGCGCTTGTCTTCTTCGGTAAGCATGCCGCCCTGCAGCTTTTCGTTGGCTTCCAGGGTTGCGCGCGCGGCGTCGTATTCCTTCTTCTTTACTTCCAGCTGGCTGGCGCCGGCCGCCCGTATGTACGCCAGCGCGTTTTCGTGCGGCGCGGGCCACCTGGAAAGTTCCGCCGAAAGCTCACCCAGCCGCGACCCCAGCACGTTCAACTTCTCGGCGGGCGTGGCGATGTTCAGGTTCATCTTTTCAATTGCGTAGCCCACAGGGTCGCGCCACACCATGAACAGGGGCTTGCAGGCCGCATCCACTTCCGGCTGCAGCTTGCAGTTGTCGGCCTCGGTGTAGGCCGGGTTCATGATTGCCTTGAGTGCCAGGGGCCGGTTTGCATCCAGCACAGCGCGCAGCTTTTCGACGGTCACGCCAGACTTTGTCAGCGCCGAGGAGAGGGCCTTGTCGGCTTCGGATTCCTTGAAGCCCTCAAAGCTCTTGGCCACCTTGGCGGCAAGCTCGGCTTCTGCGCCCACGGATTCCTTCAGGCGGGCAAACGCATCGGAAACCAGTTGCTTGTCGGCGTCTTTGTCGCTGTCCCACAGGCGCTTGATGGTGCCGATCCAGCCGCTGGCGGTTTCCGGCAGCTTGGGGCGCGCGGGCTCCGTGCTGGTGGGTTCAACGGCGTCGGGGTCCTTGCCTTCCTTGATGGCCTTCTCGCGCAGCTTTTTCTTGCGCAGCTCTTCGGCCAGGCCGTCGTCGTCCTGCGCCCGCGCAACGGGGGCGGCAACGTAAGCCACAGCAAGTGCCGTGCAAAGGGCCATAGCAAACAGTCTCGTCCAACGTGACATCGACTCTCCCGGGGAGCGCGGGAACATCCAGACCCGAAGGGCGCGTCTCCAGTCGCGACCCACGGGCAAAACGAACATCCGCACTGCCTATACAGTCTAGATTTGGGCTTGTGGCTTACGAACGAAACCCGAATAGAAAGGTTCGTCACGATCCGGTCATGGGTTGAAGTTTCAACTTTAGCCAAGCCAATGGGTTACGTCGCATCCGCAGGCTTCTGGGCCAGGCACAGCAGGCTGACCCCCCAGGGCAGGTCCATCAGCGCCAAGGGAAAGCGCTCCCAGGCGAAACAGGCGTACAGCGCCACGTTGACTGGAAGAAACGGTACGCTTTCGGTGTCGCTGGAGGTTTCACCGCGGTCAGGCCGCAGCAGGCGCACTGCCGCCACCAACGGAAACAGTGCGCTGTTGATGTAACTCAGGCGCTGCACCAGAAACCCGGTGTCGTCCACCTTGCGCAGAAGGTCGATCTTGCGATAGCGCCGAACATGGTGCAGGGCGCGGTCGTGGCCCGAAAACAGAAACGGGTGCGCCGGCACAGTGAACAGCGCATGTCCGCCGGGACGCAGCACCCGGAAAACTTCGGCCAGCGCCGCGGCGTCGTCCTCGATGTGTTCCAGCGTGTCCAGGCAGGTCACCAGGTCCAGGCTTGCGTCCGCCACCGGCAACCTGGCAAGGCTGGCGCACAGCACCTTGCCCAGCCCCGAAGCCCGGCAATGCTTCAGCGCCAGCGGCGAAAGATCCGCGCCGATCTGCACATACTGGGGCAGGCGGCGCAGCGTCATGCCTGTGCCGCACGAACAATCCAGCCCGCGACCGGGCTGCACGTGCCGTCGCAGGATGCTGCGCACCACGGCCAGCCGGGCCTGGAACCACCAGTGGCGTTCTTCCACCTGCGCCATCAGGTCGTATTCGGCGGCCTGCATCAGGCAGGCTCCGAAAGTGGTGTGTGGCGCGGCGCGGGTGCCTCGTAGCCGCCCCTGCGCCAGCGGCGCTTCACCCGGCGCACGGCCCGCAGCATTTTCATGCCGTCGCGCCAGACGCTGACTTTGCTGCCGGGCATTTCGGTCCAGTCAACGGGGACTTCCGCCACCTGCAAACCCTTTCGCTGGGCCAGAAACAGCACCTCGACATCAAAGGCATAGCCGTCTTCCTGAGCCAGGCTGAACAGTGCGTGGGCCTGCGGCGAAGCGTACAGCTTGAACCCGCACTGCGTGTCGCGCAGGCCCTTGACGGCACCCAGGCGAACCACGCGATTGAACCAGCGGCCCAGAAACTTGCGCATGCCGCTGACCTTGACCACCTTGTTGCCGCCCTCGCGGCTGGCAATCGCAATCGCCGCGCCCGCGCTTGCCGCGGCACGCAGGTGCGGCAATTCGTGAATGGCTGTGGCGCCGTCGGCGTCCGCAAACAGGCGCTGGCGACCGGTGGCGGCCAGCATGCCCGTGCGCACCGCGGCGCCCTTGCCTGCATTGCTGGCGTGACGCAGCAGGCGCAACTGCGGGTGGTCGGACTGGCGCCGGCGCACCTCGGCGGATGTCGCATCGCCGCTGCCGTCGTCGACCACGATGATCTCGTGCGCAAGGCCCAGCGTAGGCAGATACGCCAGCACGGAATCCAGAAACGCAGGCAGCCGCGCGGCCTCGTTGTACGCAGGAATCACCAAAGAAAGTTCGATGTCGCCGCCCGGCATGGGCGGGACGATAGCGACCAGACCGCAGCCTGCGTAGGGCAGAATCTGGGGCCGGCAACCGTCGCACTCAGGTGCGCTGCCGAGAAATCTGAATTCGGAAATCCAAATCGGCCCGTCCGCGCGCTATGTTTGCCCGCCATGGCCCCGATTCCGCTTACCACGGTTGATGCAGGCAACGAACTTGGGCGTCGCTATCTGGGCGACTTCGCGCAGGTGGAGCCCTTCTTTGCCTGCGACTACCGCCGGCCGGAACACCTGGCGGCCCATGCCAACAAGCTGCTTTCCCGCACCTGGGCCGCGCGGTTTGACCGCCAGGCCACCGTTGCCCTGCTGGACGATTACGCGCGTCGCCACCTGGCACCCCCACCGGTGCTGGCCAACATCGCGCGGCTGGCCGAACCACACTGCGTTTGCGTACTTACCGGCCAGCAGGCCGGGCTGGGCGGCGGGCCGCTGCTGACGCTGTACAAGGCCCTGACGGCGATCAAGCTGGCCCGCGAACTTGAACAGGCCGCAGGCCTGGCCGTGGTGCCCGTGTTCTGGAACGCCAGCGACGACAGCGACCTGGAAGAAGTCAACCGCCTGCGGGCCGTGGACGACACCGGCAACCTGCTGAAGTTCCGGCTGCGCATGTCGGCGGGCAAGACCCACGTGCGCGACGTGCAACTGCCCGGGCCCGACGACCCGCAATGGCGCGAGGCCGAAGCATTGGTCCGCGGGCCGTTTGCCGACCGCGCACTTGCCCTGTTGCGCGACGGCGCGGGGCGGGACTTCGGCGCGGCCTTTACGCGGCTGCTGCACGAGCTGCTGGGGCCGCGCGGGCTGATTGTGATTGAGCCCCGGGCACTGGTGTCGCACCCGCAGTGGCGCCGGTTGGTGGCCTTTGAGATTGAAAACCGTGACCAGAACCGCAGCCAGCTTCAGCGCCTGTCGGAGCGCCTGGAGGGCATGGGCCTGTCTGCCAACGTGCCGATCACGGCCAACCTGAACATCTTCCGCACCGTGCGCCACGAACGCCGCCATGTCACCAGCGAGGGCCGGCACCTGATCGTGGAGGGGGTTTCCGGCACCACCAGCAAAACCGCGCTGCTGAAGGCACTCAAGGACGACCCCGGCCAGTTCACGCCCAACGTGCTGCTGCGCCCGCTGGTGCAGAACGCGATTTTCCCCACCGTGGCCTATGTCGGCGGCCAGGCCGAGATTGCCTATCACGCCCTGTTGAAGGGCCTGCACCGGTCGGCCCAGGTGTTCATGCCGGCGCTGTTCCCGCGCCTTTCGCTGACACTGGTGGATGCCGCCGATGCCCGCCGGTTTGACGAACTGGTGGCGTTTCGAAACGGCGTAAAGTGGCGCCAGAAAGAGGCCGCGATTGTGGCCGACGGCGCGCAATCCGGCTTGAAACAGGCGTTCTCGGCCATGCGCCAGGACTTGAAAGGTCTTTCCAAGCCCCTGGAACCCGATATTGAGCGCCTGGAACAACGCACCGGCCGTGCCCTGGCAGAGATCATGACGCGGGTGAAGCACGAGCCGCTGAAGCTGCTGCAGGGAGGCAGCGACTATGAGCCCATGTGGAACCGGTACTTCCCCGAAGACCGCCCCCAGGAACGGGTGATCTCGGTGGTTTCGGCACTGGCACGCTATGGCCCGGCCATGGTGGATGTGGTTGACCAACGCCCGGATGTTTTTGACTTTCATCACCATGTAGCGGTCGTCGGTGGCTAAGTCTTTTCGTGGACACAAGTTGCCGCCAATGTTGCGGGCGGGTACCATCGAACCCTTCAGGCTGACAAAGATTTCTTCAATGGGGTCGAACCGCCTGTGCGGATGACCCGTTTATGATGTAGTCATTGAATCCAAAATTCCCGGTGGGTGTAACCGAGGCACCCAACTCAGGAGGTCACCGTGGCTGGGCAACAGCAATATTACGAAGAGCCGGCAGACCAGCAGTATCAGGACCAGGCACCGGCGGAAGCGGGCAACACGGGCGAAGACCTTACGGCGCTGGCTTCCGTGCCGTGGGTAGCCATCGCGCTTGCGATTCACGTGGTGTTGATCGTGATCGCATACTTCATCAAGGCCCAGGCGCCGGATCGCGTTGAAATCCAGGTGATCCAGAGCCAGGTCGAGCAGGAAGCGATTCCTCCGACACCGGAACAGCCACCGGAAGAACCCGTTGAGTTCCCCAAGGACGAGCCGGTCCAGGAGAACCCCACGGAAGACGAGCGCATCGTTGAAGACGCCAAGGACGACAACAACGAAGACCCGTCCGACAAGCCGAACAACGACCTGGCCGAAAACCCGAACAACGACCCGTCCAAGGATGAGTCACCCCACCCGAACAAAAACAGCACCACCAGCGCCGTAGGCCTGGGCGGTGGTGTGGGCGGCGGCGGCGGTCGAGGCGGCAAGGGCGGCTTTGCCTATCGCCGGGCACGTGGCGGTGGCGGTCGTCCGCACCAGGATCGCGTGAAGGCGGCCCTGGAATGGCTGAAGGATCACCAGAACAAGGAAGGCTACTGGAGCGCCACCACGTTCAGCGATGACAGTGTGCGCGCCGGTGCTGCCAAGACCTACAACATCGAGTTCGTGGCCGTCGGCGACAAAAACGGCGACAAGGGTTGGGAACAGACCTGCGATATCGGCCTGACGGGCATGGCCCTGCTGGCCTTCGTGGGCGCCGGTTACGACCACAAAGAAGGCGACTACAAGACCACCTGCCGCAACGCCATCACGTACCTGCGCAAAGTGCAGAACCCCGACGGCTGCTTCGGCCCGAAGGAAGACGACCACTTTGTGTACAACCACGCGATCTGCGCGATGGCCATGGCGGAAGCCTACGGCCTGAGCGGCGACGCGGTGCTGAAGCCGATTGCCGAAAAGTCCGTCGAGTTCATCCTGCAGGCCCAGAACCCCGGTCTTGGCTGGCGCTACGGCGTTCGCCCGACCTACAACGACAGCTCGGTCACGGGCTGGATGGTGCTGGCGCTCAAGAGCTGCAAGATGGCCGGCCTGGAGTTCGACAGCACCAAGTGCTACGCCGATGCCGCCAAGTGGTACGAAATGGTGACCGTGCAGTCCGGCGGCTACTGGAAGTGCGGCTATGACAGCCCGGGCAGCAACAACGCCCGCCTGCGCAGCGCCGGCGACTACGACAACAACCCGTCGATGGACAGCATCTACGTCATGAGCCTGCTGTTCATGGGCAAGGCCGACCTGACCGATGAAAAGGTGCGCGCCATGAGCCGCACCTGCATCGAGAAGGACTTCCTGCCCCGCTGGGAACAGAAGAAGATTGATTACTACTGGTGGTACTACTGCAGCCTGGCGCTGTTCCAGGTCGGCGGCAACATCTGGGACCAGTGGGAAAAGCCAATGGCCAAGACCCTGCTGGACAGCCAGCGCGGCTACCATGAAAAGGACAAGGCCAAGGGCATGACCACCAAGGCGCAGCTGGACGAACACGGCAGCTGGGACGCCGTGGACGCGTGGGGCTCCGCCGGTGGCCGCGTCTACAGCACCGCCATCAACTGCCTGACGCTTGAGGTTTACTACCGCTATCAGCGCCAGAACAAGTAACACAGACAGTTTGCATGAACCCGGGGCGGCCTGACGGCCGCCCCGGTTGTTTTAACAGTCACCCATGACGAAGCACGCGACGCGACCTACAATCCGCGCGTCCATGTCCAAGAAGAAAAAGAAACAGCAGCCGCCGTCGCCCGCGGTCAACGCGCCGCGACCGCCGGCACCCGCCGTGGCCGGCAACCCGCAGGAACGCCCGCTGCCCGCGCCGCTGCGCATGCTGGATGCCGATTACGGCGCCGTGCTGCGCATGCGCAACGTGCGCTGGCTGATTGTGATTGCGGCCGTGATCGGCGCGCTACTGCTGGGTGCCCACCTTTCGGCGGTGTTTGTGCCGCTGATTGTCGCGTTGTCGCTGGCGTACATCCTGAACCCGCTGGTGGTGCGCCTGCAGAAGCGGGGGTGGTCCAGGGCACGGTCGGTGCTGACCATCTTCCTGCTGATTGTGATTGCCGGCGCGGGCGGCGCCGCATTGATGGGACTGAGCGTGATTCGCGACGTGCGCGGCATGTCGGAACAGGCGCGCGGGCTGTTTGACGACTTCAACGCGCACCAGGATGAGTGGATCGCATCCTGGAACGAAAACGTCCCGGAAAAGCTGCGGCTTGACCCGCGCGACGACCCCGTGGGAAAAACCTCCGAGCTTGTGCTCAGCAAGCTTTTCCCCAGCGAGAGCGAGCTTGAATCGCCCGACCGCGCCGCCGCCCGCGCCCAGATGACAGGCGCCCGCGCGGAGCTGCTGGCGGGCTTCCAGCGCGCCGATCGCAACAGCGACCTGCAACTGGACAAGTCCGAGATCGCCGGCAAAGAGCACGAAGCCATGGACCGGAACAAGGACGGCTTTGTCTCGCCCGACGAATGGTTCGTGCGCTTTGGCGCCACCACCCCGCGCGAGGACGCCCGCAGCCTTTCCCCCGCGGCCCAGGACGCCACCACCGGTGTGCTCTCCTGGGCGGGCACCGGGCTGGCGGGTCTGTTCACCCTGCTGCTGTGGATGCTGCTGATCCCGATCTACAGCTGGTACTTCATGGTCGGCTATGACGGCGTGGTGGCCAAGGCCCGGCAGTACCTGCCCGGCGCGCATCGCGAACGGATCGAGCGCATCGCCCGCGAGATTGACGGCATGCTGCGCGCGTTTTTCCGCGGGCGCATCATCGTGGTGCTGATCATCGGCACCATGACAACGGTGATGTACCTGATCTTTGGCGTGAAGTACGCCGTGCTGCTGGGCATGATGGCCGGGCTGGGCGTGCTGATGCCCTATGCCAGCATCATTGTCAGCTGGATTCCCGCGTTGATCCTGATGGGCATTGCCGGCGATTCCGTCGGTGCGATTGTCGGCATGAGCATTGCCTTTCATGCCATCCAGGCCATCGAGCAATACGTGCTTACCCCCAAGCTGCTGGGCGACGCCGTGGAGCTGCACCCCGTCACGCTGCTGGTCGGCGTGTTTGTGATGGCCAGCCTGTTCGGGCTGTTCGGGGCACTGCTGGCCGTCCCGCTGACGGCCATTGCCAAGACCCTGGGACGCGAATTTCTGTTGCCCTACTTCAAGAGCCTGGCTGCCGAGAAACCGGGGTAAAGAGTGATGCACCAACCCGCGTTGAACCACGAATCGACACCAATCTTCGCAAATCAACAGCCATAGACTCGCAGCTCCGCTCGCTGGGTGTCCCCTTCAGGCCAGGATTTTTGATTCGTGCCGATCCGTGAAGATTCGTGGTTCCATGCAGTTGCAGTTCAACCCGGAATTCAAAGTCTAAAGTCCAATGCCACCCGCCCACAAAGACGAAGTGCCCGGTGCCATCCGCGTGGCCGCGCGCGCTCTCATCATTGAGGAAGGCCGTCTTCTGGTCATGACCATGCGCGACGCCACCGGTGAATGGTGCGTTACTCCGGGCGGGGGTGTGCATCGGGGCGAGACACTGGGCCGGGGCCTGCGCCGCGAGGTACACGAGGAGATCGGCATAGAGGTCACGCCCGACGACATCGTGTATGTGCGCGAACTGATCGGCAGCAGCGCAAAGGTACGTTACGGCGGACTCCAGGCCGATACCCACCAGCTGGAGATCTTCTTTCACTGCAAACGGCGCGGCGAAGTGCGCATGGGCGCAACCCCGGACAGCCACTGCACTGGCTTTGCCTGGGTGCCGCTGAAGGAACTCAAACAGCGCAACTTCTTCCCGGAGGCGCTGGCGGAGCGCCTGGCCCGGGATGTGCACACCGGCTTCATGCCTCACGGCAACTACCTGGGCGACGCCTAGAACGGGCCCGCGCGGGCAGGAACAGAACATGCTGCGTGCCGCGCTGGACATCCTGCTTCCGCGCCACTGCCCGGTTTCGCGCCGGCCGCTGCTGGCCGATGAGCCCGGCCCCGTGGCACCCGAGGTGTTGCGCGCCATGGCCGTCTGTGGCCCGGACTATTGCTCGCGCTGCGGCGCACCGCAGGGGCCCGGCGTCGGCGTGGTGGCCGCCTGCGACAGTTGCCGCGCCGCCAGGGACGGCTTTGGCACCACAGAGATCACCGCCGTCGGACGCTACACCGAACCCATGCGCAGCATGTGCAAGGCCATGAAGTTCGGCAACGCACGCGACATTGCCCGGCCGCTGGCAGCGTACCTGACACAGTTGCTGATGGACCGCGGCGTGGCACAGCAGGTGGACGTGGTTGTCCCCATGCCGCTGCATGTGCTGCGACGTTTTGAACGCGGCTACAACCAGGCAGAGCTGCTGGCAGCGCCGATTGCCCGGGCACTGGCCAAGCCCCTGCTGGCCAACGCCATGCGGCGAACCCGCGGCACCGAGCGCCAGGCCCGGCTCTCACCGCTGGAACGCCGACGCAACGTGGATGGCGTTTTTGTTGTGCGCCCTGCGTTTGTCGGCACCATCGCCGAAACCAGCGTACTTTTGGTGGACGACGTGATGACCACCGGCAGCACGTTTGCGGCCGCAGCCCAGGCACTGAAGACCGCAGGAGCCAAGGCCGTGTACGGGGCAATCGCAGCCCGGGCCGCGCTGGATGATGAGTAGCAGACGGGGGCTCGGGAATCGGGGTTCGGTCATCCCCCGCACCCCGCACTTCGCATCCGGTGCTTCGCACCTCACCGTCTGCCCCGCACTTTTCCGCGTGAGAATCCGCGACCACCTCGCACTATCCCTGAACCCATGCGCCGGGCATTCCGGCGTTTGACCACGGAGAAACGTATGAAGCGCGCATTCCGCAGCCTTTTTGTCCTGGCACTGCTTGCCTGCCTGCTGGCGCCGGCCACCCTGACAAACGCCCAGGAGAAGCCGGCCGAACCAAAGGCTGAACCAAAGGCCGAGACCAAGAAAGACCCCAACCAGGTGACCTTCGACTTTGAGTTCGAAGGCCTGATGTTTGTCCAGACCAAGGTCAACGGCAAAGGCCCCTACAAGTTCCTGTTCGACAGCGGCGCCACGCAGTCCGTGCTGAACGCGCGCCTGGCCCGCGAACTTGAGCTCAAGCTGCACGACAGCCCGGGCGGTGTGCAGGGCGTGGGCGAGGCCAAAGACGTGAAGATGGTTGTTCTCGACAGCATGGACATCGGCGGCTTTGCCAAGGGCAAGACGGTCGCCGCCAGCATGGATCTGGACCACATGTCCGGCACCATGGGCTATCACATGATGGGCATCATCGGCCAGAACGTGATCAAGCTGATGAAGAAGATCGAGATTGACTTCTCAACCAGCAAGATCACCGCCACCAAGTGGGGCGACCGCGAAGCCGGCAAGCCTCAGGACCAGGACGAAATGCTCGCCCGCATGCTTGAGGGCGGCGGTATGGGCGGAATCCCCGGCATGCCACGCCTGCCCGGCATGCCCGGCGGCCCCGACGACGACGAGAAAGACCCGGGCAAGGACGACGACTTCAGTTTTGCCCCGGCCATGGGTGCCTACCTGATGCCCGGCACCCGCACCAGCGGCGCGCAGTTCTTCCAGGACGAGCGCAAGACCGAAGCCGCCCCGGCCCAGGTCACCGAAGGCATGACACTGGACTACACCACCGTCAGCGTGCCGATGCTGGGCGACCTGGTTCCGTACTGGTACGTCACCGGCACCATCAACGGCCAGGAACGCACATTCATGTTCGACACCGGCGCCTCAATGCTGCTGGCGCTGGGCACGGAAATGTCCACCGAAATGAAGCTGCCCACCAGCTTCAGCTACCCTGTCAAGGGCATCGGCAAGGGCGAAGCCAAGTCCGGCATGGTGGACAGCATCAAGTTCGGCAACCTGACTGTCACCGACACCCCGGCCACCATCATGGACCTGCCCAAGATGAGCGACCAGATGCCGGATATGATCAAGCAGCTGCTGCCCATGCTGGGCAACCGCATCAAGCTGGATTTCGACGGCATCGTGGGCGTCACCCTGGCCACGCGCTACAAGAAGATGATCGTCAACTCCAAGGCCAAGGACATTGAGTTCGTCCCCTACGCCAAGGGCGAAGTCAACAAGCTCAACCCCTCCCGCGGCGAGGAATACATGCGCGACGCCGTCGTCCGCACCTGGAACGGCAAGGCCGGCAAGATCGGCCTGAACGGCGACAGCGTGAAGCTTGACGACTGGGCCGCCCACGGCCTGAAGTCCGGCGGGCTGATGGTCGAAAGCGTCGAAGCCGACGGCCCCGCCGCCAAGGCCGGCATTGCCAAGGGCGACATCATCACGCACCTGGTGGGCGAAGCCGACCTGCCTGAAATGGAAGACACCAAGGCCGAAGATGGCGACACCGAAATCCGCGACATGCCCGGCCTGATCATCTGGGGCTGCATGAAGGACCCCGGCTATGAGGCCACCCTGCGCATCAAGCGCGGCGACAAGGTGATGGACGTGAAAGTGAAGCTTGGCGACTACGGCTTCAAGGGCGAGTTCCCGGAACGCTTCAAGCAGAAGAAGTAGCCCGGCAGTCCGCGAGACAACCCTGGGGCGCCAATCGGCGCCCCAGTTCTTGTTTTCGCTACGACATCAGGGAAGGAACAGCCTTCTACTTTCGTTTCACCTTCACTTGACGATTACTGAGCATACAGTTAGGACCATGCACTAAATGACCAAGCACAAGTAACTTTGTTTGTGATCGGGCGCACAATTTGCTAGTTTGTCGCCAGATGGAGTTCCCAGCCAGACGTCCTGATCCTGCCGAGGCCCCCAACCCAACCATGAATGCAATGACCCAATCTGCGGCGATTCCTCTTATCGGCACACACCGCAACCTGCGGGCGCTGGTTGATTACAGCGCCGGTTTTGCCCGCCAGGCCAAGGCTTCCGGCCAGCGCCTTCTGTGGGCGCCGGCCCACGCGCTTGGTGGTTGTGTCAGTCTGCGCACATGGATTCTCGACCAGGCCGTGCAGGCACTGGGTGAAAACGCCCCCGAGGAAACTTCGCTGCTGCTGTCCGGCGCGGCCGATGCGATTGTCATTATCGACCCGGCCTCGGCCGATGCGGCCAGCCTGCACTGGTTGACGGATCTGTTGTCGTGCTCGCAGGAAGTCGCTGACTTGGCGGCCATCCCGCCGCTGCCCCAACTGATTGTACTGGCAACCAGTCGCAGCACAGGCGAGCCTGCGGTTGCCCAGTTCCTGGAAAAGCTGGAATCGCTGGGCGCCGAAGATATCCGCATCGCCGGCACAGAGTCCGGCAACGGCGACATCAGGCGGCTGCTGGATCGCAATGACGACCTGCTTGCGGCCGTTGCACTGGCACCTGTGCCACTGACACTGGAAGACCTCAACGCCGTGGCCAGGGCCAGCGGCAAGAACACACTGCCGGTCAGCGACCTGCTGGATGCCGGGCTGCTGCAGGTGATCGGCGACCTGGTGGTGCCCGCCGCCACCGACGCGCGCAAGACCCTGCGCGAGGCCCTGAGCCCCGAATCGCTTTCCCGCGGCGCGGCCTTGCTGCTGCCGATTGTGGAAGCCCGCCACGAATCGCTGCCTGATGCGCGAGTAGAGCTTGCACTGCGCAGCGGCGACGGCCGGCGCGCGGCCAAGCTTGCCCGTCGCCGCTACGACGAGCACGTCAATGCCAACCGCCTGGAAGAAGCCATGCGCCTGCTGGAGCTCGGGCGCGAGTTGCAGTTCCCGATTGAAGGCGGCAAGTACGCCGCGGAAATCGACGAGGCCCGCATTGCCTGGCTGGCGGCACAGACCGGCCAGTTCGAGAAGGCCCGCAGTATCGTCACTCGCCTGGCCAAGAACCGCGGTGCCTACGGGCAAAGCGAGTTTGTCCAGCACGTGGCACTTGCCGGGCGCGAGCTTGCCCTGAAGGGCCAGTATGACGTGCGACTCGCCGACAGCCTGCTGCGCCGCGCGATCCGCCTGGTGGAAGGCGACCTGGATGCCCACGTTCGCCTGACGCTGCTGCGAGTGGAACTGCTGGCATCGGATGTAATGAAGCTTGAGGAACGTTCCGGCTGGCTGCTGAACCACATCAACGGCGAGATCCTGGACGAACTTTCGCCGGCCACGCTGGCGCAGTTCCTGCAGGATACCGCACTGCGCATGTGGCAGCGCGACGACGTTCGCGGCGCCATGCGCCGCCTGCGCAAACTGCTGGTCATGGAACTGGGCGACCGCCGCAAGTCCCGCGCCATGCTGTTGATGGCGCGCTGTCGCCTGTATGTCGAAGACCGCGATGCCTCCGCCAGGTTCGCCCAGGGCGCGTTGAACCACGCGCTGCGCGCGGCCGACCTAGCGCTGGTGAAGCAGTCGGCGGCGTTTGTCCGTCAACTGCAGCAGCACCAGCCCCGTGAACTGCCGCCGATTGCGGCGCCGGGCAAGGGCGCCAAGGCGTTCCCGCGCATTCCGGCCATGGCCCAGGTGCAGACCGCGCCGGTTGCGGATGTCAGCAACGTCTTTGATGTGCTTCAGGCGCGCTTTGGCGTGACCGGCTGGGTGCGGCGCCGCGGCAGTGAAGTGCAGACCCACGGCAAGCCCGGCAACCCATCCACCGCGGTGTGGGCCTACCAGGAAACTGACGGCCGGCCGGCCCGCGTGGCGGGTTCCGGCGAATCGCCCGGCGCCGTGGCGCTGGCGCGCCAGGAAGGCAGCGACATTGTGTTCCTGCAGGCCGGTGCTGATTTTGAATCGCGCGCCGATTCCCTGCTGCAGCTGCTGCTTTCCGATCGCGATGAAAACCGCCCGGCCGGCCCGTTGCGCCGCGCCGACGTGATTGCCGACTACTATCGCCGCGCGCTGGACCACGGCACAGAAAACGGCCTGCACACCACCATGGAAATGCTGTTCAACAAGGATGTGCTGATCTACTTCGAGGAACAGGGCATCGGCAAAGACGAAATGGCGCGCAAGCTCGATGTTTCGCGTGCCACCCTGTACCGCATGTACGCGCGATCCGGCCTGAACATCTAAACACAGGCCGGTTGCCGCCCTACTTCCATCCGGTGCCTGCGCTGCTATCCTTCGCGCCCTCACGGGCACGAAGTGGGCGCGTTTGGGCGCCCGGAGGCTTCCATGGCAAACCTGATCCGCATTCCCACTCCTCTGCGCAACCTGACCAAGAACGAGGCCGAGGTCAACGTCGAGGCCGGCACCGTCGGCGCGGCCCTTGAGGCGCTTGAAAAGAAACACGGCGGCATCAAGGCCCGCATCTGCGACGAAAACGGCAACGTGCGCCGCTTTGTCAACGTCTACGTCAACGACGAAGACATCCGCTTCATGCAGAACCTCGAAACACCGCTGAAGCCGGGCGATTCCATCTCGATTGTTCCCGCCATCGCCGGCGGCTGCTAGGACGCGGCCATGACTGACCCCGATGGCAAGCGCGTGATCCGCGTCGGCATGCTGGGTTGCGGCGTTGTCGGCGCAGGCCTGGCCAAGCTGATTGCCAAGCACAGGCCGGACTTTCACCGCAACGGTTTTGACCTGCGCCTGACCCGCGTGGCCGTTCGCGACCTTGCCAAGAAACGCGACTGCGACCTTGGCGGCGTCAGCGTCACAACCGACGTACGCGCCGTGGCTGACGCCCCGGATATTGACCTGCTGGTCGAAGTCATGGGCGGAACCGGCCTTGCCGTGGATGCCGGCTGCGCGGCACTGGCGCGCGGCGTTCCGCTGGTCAGCGCCAACAAGGCCGGGCTGGCGCGATCACTGCCCCGGTACATCGAGGCCGGCGCCCAGGGCAAGGCCGCCATCGGCCTGGAATCCGCCGCAGCGGCGCACATCCCGATTATCGAAACGCTGGAACGCAGCCTGGCCTGCGAAGAAATCAGCCTGATCAAGGGCGTGATCAACGGCAGCACGAATTACATCCTTACGTTCATGGAACGCGCCGGCTGTGAGTACCCGGCCGCGCTGGCCGATGCCGCCGCCAAGGGCTTCACGGAGGCCGATCCCCGCCTTGACGTGGAGGGCATCGACGCCGCCGAAAAGCTGACGCTGCTGGCCTTCAAGGCCTTTGGCGCCTACGTGCCGCCGGACCGCATCCACACCGAAGGCATCACGCGCATCACCCAGGCCGACATCCGGCTGGCCCAGGGGCTGGATCACCGCATCAAGCTGGTGGCCGCGGCGCGACGCACGCCGCAGGGGCTGAACCTGCGGGTTCACCCCGCGCTGATCCACCGCGGCGAGCTTCTGGCCGATGTGGACAGCGAGTTCAACGCCATCATCCTGGAAGGCCCGTCCTTCAACCAGTTGACGTTCCTGGGCAAGGGCGCCGGCCAGTTGCCGACGGCCAGCGCGGTGCTGAACGACATCGTCCGCATTGTGCGCTTCCCGGCGGCAGGCAGCCTGCCCGGCTTCCTGCGGGCCGGTGCCGACAACACCCAGGCGGCGCGGGGCGGCAGCCTGGCGCTGTGTTACTTCGTGCGCATGGGCGTGGCCCAGGGCGCTGACCGCCAGGTGCTGGCGGGGCTGGGCGGACTGGGGCTGCCGGTGCTGGCACATTCTGCGGTGGACCAATCGGGCCGGCGATTCCTTGGTGTAATCACGGACATTGTTGAAGAAAGTCGTATCCTTTCGCTGCTTCCGGAGATCGGGCGGCTGCCGGGGGTGGCAGAGGCGCCCGTCTTTATCCGGCTGGATAAGGACAACTATCGTGACATCGTCGATCGCGAACAAAGTGCGTATTTCGGTACCAGCCTCCAGCGCCAACCTGGGCCCGGGGTTTGATTGCCTGGCCCTGGCACTGGAACTGCGCCTGACGGCCGAGGTCGCCTGGTCGGGCGACCGCGTGAAGCTGCATGACTTCACAAGCCCGCTGGCCTGGTGGGCCCAATGCGTGGCGCCGTTTCGCAGCTACAGCGGCACACTGGTGGACTTCGACGACGAACTGATCGAGAAACCCAACCTGTTTGCCGTGTCTTTCTTCAAGGCCGTGGTGAACGCCGGGCCCGAGTACAACCTGCCGGCACGGCTGGAGGCAAAGATCCACAGCGACGTGCCGATCGGCCAGGGCCTGGGCAGCAGCGCCGCGGCCGTGGTCGCGGGGGCCGCCATTGCAGAATCCTGGCGCAAGGGTGCCTATGACGCCGAACAGGTGTTCCAGGCCGCCGTTGAGATTGAAGGCCACGCCGACAACGCCGCGGCTGCCGCGTTTGGCGGCCTGCAGGCCGCCCTGTTGCAGGGTCGCAAGACGCGCGGGCGCAGCCTGCCCTGGCACTCCAGCCTGAAGGTGGCGCTGTGCGTTCCCTCTGAGACCCTGAAAGAAAACACCAGCGCCACCCGGCGCTGGCTGCCTGAAAACCTCAAGCGCACGGAAGCCGTCAGCAACCAGCGGTCTTTGTTGACCCTGCTGTACGGGCTTGAAACCGGCGACGGCGACGCGATTGCCGCGGGCTTTGAAGACCGCCTGCACGTGCCCCACCGCAAGGCCATGATCGCGGGCTATGAGGACATCGTGGGCACGGCGCGCGAAGCAGGCGCGTTCGGTGCAACCATCAGCGGCGCGGGCGGCAGCATGATTGCCATCGGCAACGGCGACATGGCCAAGGTGGCAGGCGCCATGGCGGAAGCCTACAGGCGCCACGGCATGGAAGCCCGGCCCATGACGCCCGAAGTCGCCAAGCAGGGCCTGAACCAGGAGCCCGGAGCATAACGCAGCAAACAGGAGCCCGGAGCGTAAGCGACGGGTCAAGTCACAATAGAATTTCACCACGCGGCAGCGCTTCCGCAAAGCCAGCAGGGCCGTGCCATGGCCTTCAACCAGCCCAAGGCCTACCTGATCACGTTCACCTGTTACGGCACGCGTCTGCATGGTGACGATCGGGGCACAGTCGACGATGATCACAACATTCACGGCACGCCTGTGCTGCCCACGAACCACGACCAGCAGGACGTTGCGCTTCGCCGGATGAACCACGGGCGTGTGTTGCTTGATGCCCCAATGCGCACGGTTGTCGACAGGACCATTCGGGGGGTCTGCGATCACCGCGGGTGGGACCTGCTTGAAATCAACGTGCGGACTAACCACGTTCATGTCGTCGTAGCCGCCCAGTCGAAACCTGAAAAAGTGATGAACGACTTCAAGGCATGGTGCACGCGCAAGCTTCGTAAGGCCGACCTCGCCAAGCCCGCAGCCACGATCTGGACCGAACACGGCAGCACCCGTTGGCTGTTTACAGAATCCGCTGTCCGCAAGGCCTGCTTCTATGTGCGCCAGGCGCAAGGACCCGACTTGCCCTGGGTCGAAGACATGGAGGATCCGAAGTGACGCCACCTTAGGCGGGCTCGCACCCGCTTGCGCAATGCGAGTCCCCTTTGGCTCGACCCGTCGCTTACGCTCCGGGCTCCTGTATCAGCGGCACGAAACTCACGCTGCCCAGGTAGCTGCGATCGACCGTGCCGTCCTCGGCGCGGGTCACCAGCGTCATTTCCTGGCCTTCGCTTGACCCCAGCGGTATCACCAGCCGCCCGCCGGGCGCAAGCTGTTCGATCAATGCGCGCGGCACCGCAGGCGCCGCCGCAGCAACCACGATGCGGGCAAACGGCGCAAACGCGGCATGCCCCAGGTTGCCGTCGGCTTCGATCACGGTTGCATTTTCGACGCCCGCGCGGCGCAGGTTCTCACGCGCAACCCGCGCGAGTTCGCCGATGCGCTCCAGCGCGTACACGTGCCTGCACAGGCGCGCGGCCACGGCCGTCTGGTACCCGCAGCCCGCGCCGACCTCGAGCAACGTCGCGCCCGGCGTAAGCGCCAGAAGCTCGGTCATCCAGGCCACGATGTAAGGCTGGCTGATGGTCTGCCCGTGGCCGATCGGCAACGGGCGATCTTCGTACGCAAAGGGCACCTGCGTTTCGGGCACGAACTCGTGGCGCCGCACACTGCGCATGGCATCCAGCACGCGCTCGTCACGCACACCGCGCGTCATGATCTGTGTTTCGACCATGCGCAGCCGCGCACGGACAATTTCGGTCTCTGAGGTCATTCCTGCTTCTTGCTGTCCTGCTCGATCTTCTTGATCATTTCCAGCGCGACTTTGCCCGCGCGCAGGTCTTTCTTCAATTCGCCCCAGGTCTTCAGCGCGTTCATCAGTGTCTGGTCGCCCTGGGGTTCGCTTTTGTCAATCAGACGCTTCAGGTCCTCATACCCCTTCAGTTCGTCTTTGTTGGCCTTGTCTTTGCGAATGGCCTCAAAGGCTGCCTTGGCCTGCTTGCCAAGTTCGTGGCCCTTGAAATCTTTTTCCATCACTTCAAGCGCGGGCATGGCCAAATCAAAGCGTTTGTCGGCCGTCCAGGCGGCAATGCGTTCATTGCGGCGCGTGGCCAGGTCTTTGGCGCGATCCATGATCAACTGCGCGGACTCGCGTTCAGAATCTGTCAGTTCGCCCGCTGCCAGCTTTTCGGCCTCTGCCAGTGCCGCACCGTATTCGCGCGCGGCGAAGCTGCGGCCGGCCTTGGCCAGCTTCTCTGCCAGCACCTGCGTTCCCAGGCCGGGGTACACCAGTTTCTTGAGTTCGCGCTGCAGCACGGTGTCGTAGTCGCCGCGGCCGTAAAACGCGACATTGCCGTCCACGCCGATCACCGTGGTGCGGTAGATCTGGTCCTCGTGCACATAGTGGCCGAAGTCGTTGTCTTCGTCATAGAAGCCGCCCATCGGCACGCAGTAGGTGATGCCTTCGGCCTTGCAGTAGTGGTGCAGTTCGCGCGGCGTTTCGCGCAGGCGGTGCACGGCAAACACCCAAAGTCCCTTGCCGCCCCAGGTCTTGAAAGTAGAGGCAAGCTGCGAGGCGATCTTGCGAGAATCAAGGTCCTTGACGTTCCATTCCAGCACGACGATCACGTCGCCCTTGCAGTCGTCCAGTGTGCGATGAAACTCGTAGGGGTTCACCAGCCGCCCGCCGGCCTTGAACTTGGGCGCGGGCTGGCCGACAACAACCGTGCCCGCGCACAACGGCGCGGCCAGCAGCGCAAGCAATGCAACCAGAAAACGCATGCCGAACAGGATAACAAAGCCGGCCGGACGGTAACCCGTTTTCGGAAATCGAGGTCGGTCAAAACTGTCGGGCCGCGGTACCGACTCTCAGACCCCGCAACGCAAACGGCCCGGCTTTCGCCGGGCCGTGTTTTGAACCGTTGCACTACTTGATCTCTGAGGCAAGTTTTGCGGCTTCTTCGCCCGCAGCGAGTGCTTCGTTCTTCTTGGCGAAGGTCTCCAGGTTCTTCTTCTTCACCGCCGCGACCTTTTCTTTCTCGTTGGCCTCAAGCACCTTGGCCAGCGCGTCCCAGGCCTTCAGTTCTTCCTTCACTTCCTTGTCGGCCTTGAGTTCCTTCAGCTCGGATTCGGCCGCGGTGGCCGCTTCCATGCCCTTGAACCCCTTGCCCGACAGCGTTTCCAGTGCCTTCACGGCCTCGTGGTACCGCTTGGCGCCCTTGGCCGCGTCAATCTTGCCGCGCAGCGCCGTCACCTTTGATTCCACGCGGGCGATAATGTACTCCGCGTCGGCCGCAACCGCCGCGTCTTCGCCCTTCTTTTCCTTCACCTTGGCGGCTTCTTCGGCGGCCTTGGCAAATTCGCCGGTGCCGAACAGGACCGCCGACTTCTCAAGGTCCTTCACCACGTCCAGCTTGCCCAAGCCCGGGTACTTGATGCGCTTGAGCTGGGTTTCAATCACGGCCTCGTAGCCGCTGCGACCCTGCCAGACAACCTTGCTGTCAGGCCCGATCACAAAGGCGTACGGAAGACCGTTACCACCCTGATAGTTTTCAAAGCTGGACCCGTTGCGAATCGGCATGGGGAATGTCAGCCCCCTGTCCTTCGCGTACTGCGTAATGTCGTCCAGCGTGCCGCCCTGGCTTTCTACCAAAAAGATGTTCAGTCCTTTGCCGCCGTGTTTGTTCCAAAGTGCTTGGATAGAAGGCAACGCCTTCACACAGGGCCCTCAGCGTGTCCCCCAGTACTTGATCAGTACGACTTCGCCTTTGCATTGTTCCATGCTGATGGCTTCGGGCTTGTTCACGCACACCGTCGCACTGAATGCAGGTGCGTCTTTTCCCGTGATGTCCACCTGTGCTTGCACCACAGGGGCCATCGCCAAAAGCATGCCGCCCAACAGCAGCATGACTACCTTGTTCATCCCATTCTCCAGGTATGGGGCCAGCGTTGTGCTGGCTGTTCAATTCGTGTGCCAAACTGACCTATAGCTTACGGCCAAAGTTCCCAACTATGGAACTCGTTCTTCCTATGTTATCTAGAAGGCCGGAAACGGCGCTCTTGGGTCACCTAAGTCCATGGCACTAGTCACTTTAGATGGCATTTCTGTGCATTTTGGCGGCCCGACCTTGATGCAGCGGGTCAGCCTCGACATTGAGCCCGGCCACAAAATCGGCCTGATCGGCCAGAACGGCACCGGAAAATCGACCCTGCTCAAGATGATTGTCGGCGAGGCCGAGCCCACCGACGGCCGCATCGTGCGCCAGCGCGGCCTGAACGTTGCCTACCAGGCCCAGGAGTTGCGCTATGAACCCGGCGCCACGGCCTTTGAGGAAATGCGCCGGGTGTTCACGCAGGACCTGCAGCGCCAGCAGCGCCTGCACGAGATTGAAGAAGCCCTCGCCACCGCCGACGCCGACGAACGCCCCAAACTGCTGGCGCACTACGACAAGTTGCAGGCCGAGCACGACGCCCGCAGCGGCTATGACGTGGACCGGCGCATCGGGACGGTGCTGACCGGCTTGGGCTTGCCCGAGAAAGCGTGGACGCAACCCATTGCCAGCTTCAGTGGTGGCGAACGCAACATCATCGGGCTGGCGCGCATTGTGCTGCAGGAACCCGAGCTGATGCTGCTGGACGAGCCCAGCAACCACCTGGATATGGAGGGCATAGAGTGGTTCATCAGCTTCCTGCGCCAGACGCGCGCAGCCGTGGTGATGGTCAGCCACAACCGCCACCTGCTGGATGCCACCGTGGACCAGATCTGGGAGCTGCACGGGCGCAAGATCACGCAATGGACCGGCAACTACAGCGATTTCGCGCGCCAGAAGCAGGAGGCGCTGGCGCTGCAGGAACGCCAGTTCAAATCGCAGCAGCGGCTGATCAAGCGCATCCAGTTCCAGGCCCGCCGCCTTCTGGATATGGCCAAGGCCTATGACGACCCCGGCCAGGCCAAGCGCGCCAAGGCGATGCTGCAGCGCATTGAACAGATGGACAAAGTTGAGGCCCCGGACAAAAGCGAACACCGCTTTCACGCAAACCTCAGCGGCGCCAGCCGGCACGGGCACATCGCGCTGGAAGTGTCGGGGTTGACAGTCGCAGTTTCAGCCCGGAGCGCAAGCGACGGGGTAGTTGCCATCAGCCCCGAATCTGCGCCGCAACGCATCCTGTTGAACGCCGCCAATCTCGAAATCCACTTCGGCCACCGCGTGGCGCTGGTCGGCCCCAATGGCTCGGGCAAGACCACGCTGTTCAACGCGATCCTGCGTCACGCCAGTTGGGACAACCCCGACATTGACGTGCAGGACGGGCCGTTTCACATCAAGGGGCGGCTGCGCGTGGGCAAAAGCGCCAAGATCGGCGACTACAGCCAGATCCACGACCAGAAGCTGCCCCACAACGAAACGCTGATCACCTGGCTGATGAACGTGACCGGCCTGCGCTTTGAGCCCGCCAGCGCGATGCTGCACCGGTTTCTGTTCAACCGCGACGACCTCGAGCGGCCCATCGGCACGCTAAGCGGCGGCGAAAAATCGCGCCTGCAACTGGCGCGGCTGGTGCACGAGAAAGTCAGCTTTCTGATGCTGGATGAACCCACCAACCACCTGGACATCCAGGCCTGCGAACAGCTTGAAGAAATGCTGGAAGAGTACGAAGGCACGCTGCTGGTGATCAGCCACGACCGCTACTTCCTGGACAAGCTGGTCAATCGCGTCGTGGAACTGAAAGACCAGCAGCTTCAGGTGTTTGAGGGCAGCTTCGCGCAATGGTGGCAGCAGCGTCACCAGCAGGCCCAGGAAGGCCGCAAGGGCGCGCTGCAACTGCACAGCCAGGCCAAGGCCTTTGAGCAATCCGCCGGTGCCGCGCAGCGCGAAGCCCAGAAGGCGCACCAGCGTGAACAACACCGGCTGCGTACGCAGATCAAGGCCATTGAAGGCAAGATTGAAAGGCTCGAGGCCAGGCAGAAAGAACTGGAGCAGAAGCTGGCCGAGGCCTTCAGCGCCCAGGGCACCCAAAGCGCGCACGAGGCCGCGCACATCCACGCGGCCTTCGAGGCCACAAGAAAAGAAATCGCCGACCTGTACACCGAATGGGAAGCATTGGCCGAGGCGGTGGAGGGGTAGGGCGTTGCGCGGGTAACCGCAAGTGGCCAACAGCAGCCCACACGTCAGCCCGGCCTGCAAAGGCCGGGCCTTCGGAACGCCCGATTTCGAATCACGAATGCGGGTCGGGCGAACAACCGCAACCGGGTAGAGACCGACGTAGCTGGCGACCGCCATCCGATCGCGTTGGGCGGCCACACTTGCGCGACCTGCATTGTGACGAAGGCCCGGGGTTTGCACCCCGGGCTGACGCGGGAACATCGGCTTGTGATGGTTGGGCGCCCTTGGCGCAGATTCGGGGCTGATGGTAACTACCCCGTCGCTGACGCTCCGGGCTGAAACTGCGGGGCTTCTGTTTGCTCCTTGGGCTACTTGGCCCCTGCGGCGATGGTTTCCTGCCACTTGGCCGGGATTGCGCTGACGGGCCGGATGTAGCCCAGGCTTTCCATGGTTTCGCTGTCCTGCAGCACTTCGGTCGGGATGCCCGCGAACTCCCAGCGCGCGTTGACGGCCGTGCCGCCACTGTTGCCGGCGCTGATCAGGCAATCGCTTTTCAACCACTGCAGGCGGCCCTTGCGTTCCACAAACCCGCTTACCACGCCGCGGGTCAGGCTGATGCTGCACAGGCTGCGCGCGCCGCCAATCGCCGGGTAACCGATGCAGCGGAGGTCGTCGTCCAGTTCGGGCTCGGACCTGGCCAGCGGCAGCCAGGTGAAGTTCGGCTTCTCGATCGGTTTGCCGTCAAGGTCGGCCACAATCTGCACCATGGCAAGGTCCAGCGCCTTGTCGCTTGCCACCAGCTTTGCCAGGTGCGACTGGCGCGCAACCTGCCGCGGGCTGTGGGTGAAGCTGACATAGATGCCCTCGCTGACCGGCTGGTCGTTGTCGTCGGTCAGCACGTGCAGGCAGGTGACAATCAGCCCGCCGGGAGTCACCACCGTGCCGCTGCCTGTGCCGAACTCCGTGTCCAGCCGCACGCAGGCATCCAGCGCGCGCTGCATGGGCGCAAGCCCGGCCATGGCGCGAAAGGGCGCAACGGCGGCGCGGGCCGCTTCGGGCGGCTTGTCGAATGTCAGCGTCATGGTGAACGTCAGTTCTTCTTCGGCCTCGGCCACCAGGCTGCCGGCGTACACCCACCACTTGCCGGGCTTCAGCGGCGGCTCGGTGGTGGCGTCCAGCATGACTGTTTCGTTCACGCGGGGCGTCGTGCGGTCCAGCACGGCACGGTCGGCAAGGTCCTCATAATCCTTGGCCTTGCTGCCGCGCAGCAGAACCATGTCGATGTCGGCGTTGGCGTCGCTGACCACAAGGAACATGCTTTTGGCGTCACGAGGCACCTCAAACGAGAACCCCTGCAGAATCGCCGTATCGGCGGGCAATGTGACTTCCGCGGGTGTGCCGGCCTTGAGTTCCAGTATGGCCTCGGCCAGTTTGACCTGCGCCACTTCGGCGTCCTGCGTCGCGGCCACAATCGAGCCGCCAAGCAACATCGCCGCCATCGTCAGTGCCAGTGTGCGCATGAGGCCTCCGGTTTCTGTTTCGCCCGATGATGGTGCGGGCAGGCATTCCAGCAACGGGGCGGCTGCGCAAATGGTGGCGAACGAAAACAGGCCGGGTCACAGGACCCGGCCTGCCGAAGGGACGTTGCGTTACGGGTTGATGCGCACAATCCGGTTGTTGGCCATGTCGGCGAAGTACAGCTTGCCGTCGGGGCCGAAGGCAAGGCCTGCCACCGCGTTGGCGCCCAGGCCGGTATCCAGCCAGTTCAGGCGGTTTCCATTGAAGTCAAAGGCGTGGATGATGCCCGTGGCAAAATCAGAAACGAACAGCATGCCCGCGTGGAACTCCAGCCCTGCCGGTGTCGTCAGGAAGCTGCCCGAAGGCACCAGGCTGGTCACGCTGGCACCGGCAACACGCCAGGCAATGCCGTCGCCGCTGTGGCAGGTGGCCGCCGTGGGTGTGCCGCCGCTGGCAGGGTCAAGCACGGCAATCCGGCCGTTGCCGCTGTCGGCAACGTACAGCTTGTTGGTCGAGGCACTGAAGTACATGTGGCTTGGCACACCGGCGACGGTGGCAATCGCGTCCTCGGCATAGTGCCAGCGCTCGCCGTTGCTGTGGTCGTCGTAGCCCGCCAGGTGATCCGCCTTGAAGTTATAGCGCGTCAGGCAGACCTTGGGCGTGCCCGCAACCACCGTGTTGTAGGCCTCGCCCACCACCCAGAAGATGTTGCTGGCCTCGTGGCAGATGCCCTTGGCGAAACGCGTGGAATGCAGCATGTCCAGGTGCGACCCCAGGCCCATGGGCGGCGCGGCGGGCGGGTAGTGGCCGATCACGTTGCGGTCCAGCGACCACAGTGTCGGGCCCATGAAGTTGTCGCCCGTACGGGTGGCATCCTGGGCCGTGGCAAAGGTCCACCCGTTGCCGACGGTGGATGTGTTGGCGCCCATGGCTATGCCGAAGCCGTTGGCAAAAAAGTGGCCCCAGTTGCCGTCGTTGGCGCTGTTGATGCGCTCGCCGGTGATGGTGGCCGCCGCGACGTTGTCCCAGATCACCAGGCTCTGGTCGCCTCGGCTGACAATCCACAGCTCGCCCGAAGTCAGGGGCGAAAACGCAAGGTCCGACGGCGAACTCAGGGCAAGGCCCGGGGCCGTCAGCGACGTGAACGTAACCGAAGAAGGCGAGTGGTCGCCCGTGCCAAGCTGGGGCGCCAGGGGCGCCGGCGGGTTGCCTCCGCCGCCGCTGCTTCCGCCACCACTGGATCCGCCACCGCCACAACCGGCCAACAAAAGCGCAATTGCGGCCAGGGCCGCGCTGGTCTTGCGAAGCATTTTGTCTCCTCGCTGTCTACTGCTCCGCACCTGCACACTACGCTACAAACCACGACGGTTTTGCCCCGGTAAGGCCTGTAACCCGTTGTGATCAGTTTTGTTCAAACGTCTGCATCGGAAACTGGTTCGGCAAAGACAAATCCATGACACAAGCTGCCACGAAACGGCATGGCGACAGCTTGGCCGCCCAAGCGACAAAGGCCGCCAAAGGCGGGTTCAGGCTTTGGCGGTGGCGTCTTGGCAGTTCTTTGCGCATTGCCGTTGCCGCTTGACGGTGCCGCGCGCTGGCGCTTGCTGCTATCGCTCTGGGGCGACGGTGCTTGATTCCTGCCGCTGTACCGTAACAATCCGGCCATGCGTTTCCCGTACACTCTGCCGATCCTGCGCGGCACGTTGCTGGCCCGCAACAAGCGCTTTCTGGCCGATGTGCGGCTGGATTCCGGGGGCATCATCACCGCCCTTTGTGCCAACACCGGCAGCATGAAGTCCTGTTGTGAACCCGGCCGACCGGTGTTGCTGAGCGACAAAGGCCAATGCACCGGCAAGTACTCGCACCTGTGGGAGTCCATCCACATGGGGCAATGCTGGGTCAATGTCAACACTGGCCTGCCCAACCGTGCCGTCGAACAGCTGGTGCTGGCCGACGCCCTGCCTGGCTTGGCCGGGTGGCCGTTCTTGCGGCGCGAAGTGAAGTACGGCCGCGACGGCAAAAGCCGCATCGACCTGCTGCTGACCAACACCGCGCCGCCCAAGAAACGCAAGAAAGACCCCGACCCTGTGCCGCGCGGCAAACCCAACGACCGGCCTGATTGCTACATCGAAGTCAAGAACACCAGCATGAAGGCCGGCGAACTTTCCGTGTTCCCCGACGCCGTCACCGAGCGCGGCCAGAAACACCTGGTTGAACTTACGGCCCTGGCCCGCAAAGGCACCGGCGCGGCGATGGTTTACTTTTGCGGGCGCACAGACACCCAGGCCTTTCGCCCCGCCGACGAGATTGACCCCGAGTACGGCAATCTTCTGCGCAAGGCCGTCAAAGCCGGCGTGCAGGTTCTGCCCTTGCAGGTACGCTTTGATGAAGCAGGCTGGGAGTTTGTGAAGCTGCTGCCGGTGGAGCTGTAGGTGGTACAGGGTTCTGGGTTCTGGGTTCTGGGTTCTGGGTTCTGGGTTCTGGGTTCTGGGCAGCAGTCACGAAGGGGTAGGCTGTAGTACCAGTGTCCGATTCCCGATTCCCGATTCCCGATTCGTCCCGTCGCTTACGCTCCGGGCTCCTGTCACGCCCCTCGCCGCTTGCGCAGGTTCAGGGCCTGCTCGACCTCCGGCGCGCGCAGCGCCAGGCTCAGGCCGCCATAGATCACCACTCCTGCCAGCACACCCGCGCCCACGCTCAACAGCAGGCTCCAACGCCCGGTCAGGCCGAACTTGCCTGCCAGCCCCAGCTGGATCGCGTAAGCCCCTGCCCCCATCACGCAGGAAACCAGCAGCGCGCGCAGGATGCTGCGCGGGATCTCGCGCACTTTGCTGGGGCTCATGGGCTGCGCCAGGCGCTCGCTGGTGGCCGGCACAGCAGCCGCGCGCAGGCTTTCCAGTACGGTGCCGCGCAGCCTGCGCTTGAGATACCAGATCATCATCGCCAGGTTGAGCGCGCCGGAAATCGCCGTGCCCAGCGCCAGCCCGGCCTCCTTCAAGGGTGTCTGAAGCAGAATCACGTTGGCCACCAGGTTCACGGCCACACAAACCAGTGCCAGGCGCGTAGGCGTGCGGTGGTCGCGCAGCGCATAGAACGCCTTGGTCAGCAGGCTCTGGACGCTGACAATCGGCAGGCTCACACACAGCATCACCAGCACCAGCGCCGAACGCTGCAGCATGGCCGGGTCACTGTTGCGCCCGCCGAACAGCAGGCTGGTGATCGGCAACGCCAGCGCCGCAAGACCGGCCGCGGCCGGCAGGGCCACAAAGGCAATCAGGCGCGCGCTGTTCAGCAGGCTGGCAGTGAACTTGTCCAGTTCATTGGCCGCGGCAAACCGCGACATCAGCGGGAACATCGCCGTGCCCAGCGCCACACCCACCAGCCCCAGCGGAAACTGAAACAGCCGCGTCGCGTACGCGTAACTTGCCACAGCGCCGTCGCCCGGCACCAGCAGTTCGGCCAGCAACTGGTCGGCAAAGGTGTTCACCTGAAACACGGCCAGCGCAAACAGCATCGGCGCCATGGCCTTGAAGGTCTCGCGCAGGCCGGGTTCGCCCAGTGCCAGCCGCGGGCGCGAAAGCAGCCCCACCCGCTTCAGGTCCGGCATCTGCAGCAGCCATTGCGCCATGCCCGAAACCAGCACGCCGATCGACATGACGATGATGGCCATGTGCGGCTGGTCGCGCAGCGGCGACAGCAGCAGGCCCACCAGCACCCCCACCCAGATCAGGTTGGCAATCGCCGGCGTGATGGCCGGCAGGCCGAAGCGGTTCCAGCAGTTCAACGCCCCGGCCTGCAGCGCCGACAGGCAGATGAAGATGACATACGGCAGCAGGATCGACAGGTACTGCCGGAACGCCGCAAACTTCACCGGGTCGCCAAACCAGCGCGCCGGCACCAGCCACACCATCGCCAAAGACAGCACACACACAACGCCCAGCCCCGCGGCCAGCAGAAACGCCATGGTGCCCAGCAGCCGCTGCGTGGCCTGCATGTCGCCGCGCAGGCGGTAACGGGTCAGCACCGGGATCATCGCGCTGGAAAGCGCGCCCTCGCCGAACAGCTTGCGGAACAGGTTGGGGATGGTGAAGGCAATGAAAAACGCGTCAATCTCGCGCCCGAACCCGAACAGCATGGCCGTCAGCACGTCGCGGGCCAGCCCGCTGACCCGGCTGACCAGCGTGGCCAGGCTGATCACCATGGCCGAGCCCAGAACACCCCGCGCGGGCGCGACAACCCGGGCCGAACGCTGCTCTTCCTCGATGCGGACGGAATCGGCCGCGATGTCACCCGCCGAAAGGCCCTCCGAAACGGCAACCGGACCAGCCGCCTGGGGCGTCGGGTCCGGTTGGGGAGATGTTTCAGCCATGGGCGTGCTCTTGCGGGTGGCATGGCCGCGAGGGCCGGGCAGACACATCGGCGCAGACGCCGATGCCACGGGTTACCCCTTGCCGGCCTCAGCCCCGAAGCGCTTCTCCAGTTCCTTTCGGATTTCCGACACGTAGCCCTTTGCGATTTCCTGCAACGGCTTCTGTTCCTTGCCGTCGCGCACCCGCACGCTTACCTTCACGCGCAGGCTTTCGCCTTCGGTGCGGTCGTAAATCGTGATCCGCACGTCGTCCTGGTTTTTCTCCAGCGGGTTCTTCTTGGCGGCGCGGATGAACCCGCGGTCTTTCTCGGACTGTTCGATGGCACCGTAGGCCTTGGCTACGGCCTCGGCGGCTTCAAAGGCCTGGCCGGGCTTGACCTTGAAGTAGGCCACGGCCTCGTCATCGGCCACGGCGTCTTCACTGGTGGTATCCAGGCGGCCCTTGTCGGGGTCTTCGTCGCCACCCTTCCACTTCTTGATCACCCGCCACACCGCGTTGGTGTACTCCTTGGCGATGTCCTGGCGCTCGCCGCCGTCGGCGTTCTTGGAAAACCAGGCGTGCACAATCAGGCGCGAAACCACCTTGCCGTCCTTGGTTTTGTCGTACACCTTGCCGCGCAGGTTGTAGCCCATGGTCGAACTGGAATCCGGCGGCAGGTTCAGGCCGGTAAGCTCCATCTTTTCGGCGTCTTCCTTGTCGATGCGGCCGTTCTGCTTCACGACCAGCCGGAAGGCCTCCCAGGTGTCGCGGGTGCTGGCCTCGTAATCCTGCAGCCAGCCGTCGGTGCTTTCGGGCTTGCCGGTAAACGAAAAGAACTCGGCTGCTTCACGGCAACCGCCAAGCGTAATCATGGCCAGTACGGCAATCAGCATAGCGTGCTTCATGGTTTCAGCTCTTGTTAGGGGTCCAGGGAATGTCGGCCACCTTGGCGCGATGGTTCGCCAGCCGCGCCATGGTGAACAGCCAGTCAGAAAGCCGGTTCAGGTATTTGATTCCGGGCATCAGGCGCTGCGACAGCTTCGGAAAGCTGACACGCACCGCGCTGGTTTCGCGTTCGGCGCGGCGGCAGACGGTGCGGGCCAGGTGCAGCACTGCGGCCAAACGCGTGCCGCCGGGCAGGATGAAGTTGCGCAGCGGGGCAAGCTCGGTGTCAGCGGCGTCAATCTGCTGTTCCATCGTGGTGATCAGCGCTTCGTCGAGTTTGGGCGTGGTCGGCGACAACTGGTCGCCGGAGGCCAGAATCGCCCCCAGGTTGAACAGCTCCACCTGGTGGGCCTGCATGCGGGCGCGGATCTCGGGGTCGCCGTCTTCGGCCGCGACAACGCCAATCAGCGAGTTAAGCTCGTCCACTGTGCCATAGGCGGCAACCCGCGCGTCGTGCTTGGGCACCCGCGCACCGCCGAAAAGTCCGGTCGAGCCATCATCGCCGGTTTTGGTGTAAATCTTCATCGCGGCGCAGTGTAGCAGCGCCGGGCGCAAGCGGGGTAGGTGTGTAACGGCTGTTGACGGTTTACAGTCGACCGTTCACGGTCAAGGCCGGAAACAGCTCTGCCGTTGACGGTCAACCGTTGACCGTGGACCGCACGCCGTACACCATTTGCCCCATGACCACCCTTGACCCCCGCATCAAGACCGCACTGGTCACCGGCAGCGCCCGCCGCACCGGCCGCGCCATGGCCCTGTGGCTGGCCGCCCGGGGGGTGCGCGTGGCCGTGCATTACCGCGGCAGCCAGGCCGAGGCCGAACAGACCCGTACCGAATGCGACGCCCTGTGCAAGGGGGCCATCACCGTGCAGGGCGACCTGACCGACGCCGCCCAGGCCCAGCGCGTGGTCGAACAGGCCGCGAAGCAACTGGGCAGCCTGCACCTGCTGGTGAACAACGTGGGCAACTACCTGCGCAAGGACCTGTTTGAACTCAAACCCGAGGAATGGCGCGACCAACTGGAAAGCAACCTGTACACGGCCTGGTACGCCATGCGCGCGGCGGTGCCAATCATGCGCGCCCAGGGTTTCGGCCGCGTGGTGAACCTGGGCTACGCCGCCGGCGAGCGCCCCACCTTCAACCGGCTTACGGTGCCCTATCACATCGCCAAGACCGGCCTTGCAACGCTCACACGCAGCGCCGCCGCCGCCGTGGCCAAACAGGGCATAACGGTGAACACGATTGGCGTGGGGATTCTGGAGAACAGCGTGATCAAGCCCGTGAACCCGCCCGCCGGGCGCTTTGCCGGGTTTGAGGACATCTGCAACGCGCTGGGGTTTTTCTTGTCAACCCAAAGCGACCACATCAACGGCAGCCAGCTGGACATCAACGGCGGCTGGATCCCCGAACAGATTCTGTAGACCGACCCGCCAACAGCCCTTTCAGCCCGGAGCGGCAGCGACGGGGTAGTTGGCCGCTGACTACCCCGTCGCTCTAAACGCAATGCGTTTCCGCGCGACCGTCGCTTCGCGACCTTCCGCTCCGGGCTGACACTGCTGTGCTTGCGGCCAACCGGGCACGGACGGCGGGCCAGAGGCCCGCGGTCCGAACTCCCCTACTCCGCCCACTTGGGTTTGCGTTTCTCTAAGAACGCGGCGATGCCTTCTTTGCATTCGTCGGTGCTTCTGGCCATCGCGTTCATGTCGCTGGCCCACACCAGGCCGTCTTCCATGCTCATGCCGTGCAGCCGCCAGAACATACGCTTGACTGTGGCCATGGCCTGGGGGGCGTTCTTGCGCAGGCTTTCCACCAGCTGAAGCGCGGCGGCCTCGAGGTCGGCCGCCACCACCACCTTGCTGACCAGACCCATGCGGTGGGCCTCGTCGGCGTCCAGTGTCCGGCCGCTCAAACACAAATCACGTGCGTTGCGTTCGCCCACCTGGTGGGTCAGCAGCACCATCACAATCGCCGGTATGAACCCGATCTTTACTTCCGGGTAGCCAAACGTCGCGTCGCGCGTGGCAATCACAAAATCGCAGCAGCTTGCCAGGCCGCAGCCGCCAGCCAGCGCCGGGCCGTGCACCAGCGCGATCGTGGGCTTCGGAAACGTATACAGCTTGATGAAGAAATCGCGCAGCGCGTGGCTGGAACCCTGGTTCTGCTGCACGCTGGCGGCCTGCATGGCCTTGATTTCTTCAAGGTCAGCGCCCGCACAGAACGCCGCGCCGTTGCCACGGATGATCACGCAGCGCACGTCATCGCGGTGGCGCAGGGCGTCCAGTTCGGCGCCAAGCGCCGTGACCAGTTCGGTGCTGAGGGCATTGCGTTTGTCGGGCCGGTTCAGGCGCACCGTAATCGCCCCGCGCGCGGCATCGAACTCAAGTTTGATCGCATCGAATCCCGACATGGAAAGCCCTCAATGAACAATGAGCAATGAACAAGGAGCAATGGATAATGCCTAGCCCTCGCCTTCATCTTGGCTTCGGTTTCGTCTGGCGTTCATGACGATCGCCCCGACAACTTTCTTGATCTCGGTGGCCTCGCGGATCATCCAATCCAGTACGTGGCCGACGCCTTTGGTCTTGGGGTTCAACCACTCCAGAATCTCGGCCACGCCGGCCTTGTCCACCGGCGACCATGATTTGGAGTCCCGCAGCAGCCGCAGCCAGTACCGTGTCTCGCGAGCTACTTTCAGAGCCAGGTTCATTTTGGATATGAAGTCGGCCCGAGACTGGCCGCCCTGGGCTTCCTCTACGTTTGCGCCGACGGAACCCGACGACCGCACTACTTGCTTCAGGTGGGCATAGCCGGGATGGTGGTACGACTTTGCCAGCTGCAGGCGGTTGAAGACCGACACCGCGACACCAAACCGGTAGGTCCGCCCGACAATCTCGGGTTCGCCCTCTGGACCACGTTCAACGGGCTTTCGAGCCATGGATCATCCCGCCTTCGCATTGCTCATTGCTCATTGCTCATTGCCGCGCCTGCCGCCCCGAACTTTCTCTGCAGCTCCTGCGCTTCGGCGGCGCAATCCAGCAGTTTGTCCACGGTGTACGGCGTCTCGATGCCGGCTTCCTTCAACAGCGGCAGCAACTGGATGGTGTCAATGTTGCCCACCAGCTCGTCTTCCGCAAACGGGCAGCCGCCGATGCCGCCGATCGCGCTGTCAAACAACCGGCACCCGGCCTTGAGCGCGCTGTTCACTTTCTCGCGCAGCGTGGCCGGCGAGGCATGCAGGTGCACGCCCAGTTGCACGCCCGGCACGGCGCCCTTGACGGTGGCAAACGTCAGACCCACCTGCGCAGCCGTGGCCACGCCCACGGTGTCGGCAAGCTGTACGGTGACCGCGCCGAGGTCCTTGGCCCGCTGGGCAAACTCGATCACGCGCCTGGGCTCGTGGGGTTCGTTGTACGGGTTGCCAAACGCCATGCTGAGGTAGACGACCAGTTCGACTTTCTCTTTGCGGCACAGCGCGGCGATTTCGGCCAGTTCCTTCCAGGCTTCGTCGAGTGACTTGTTGGTGTTGCGCTTCTGGAATGTCTCGTTGACGCTCATCGGGAAGCCCGCGGCGTGGATGCGCCGGTTGCGCACGTGCCCGAACTTCTGGTTGCACACCACAAGTCCCTCGGCCCCGCGCAGGTTGGCAACGATCGCAATCAGGTACATGCCCGGCGGCGACTTCAGGTTTTCAAACACGCTGGCGGTGTCGGCCAGCTGCGGCACGGCCTTGGGGCTGACAAAGCTGCCGAAATCAATGCGGCGCGCGCCGGCGGCAATCAGCCGGTTGATGTAGGCGATTTTGCGGTCGGTGGGAATGAACTTGGCAAAGCCCTGAAAGGCATCGCGCGGGCATTCCGTAAGCGTGATCGGCTCAGGCATGCAGGCAGGTTAGTGGCAAGCCACCACAGGGCAAGGGCGCCGCGTGTCAGGGTTGGGCAGAGTTCGCCCGCTGGTTCGCCGCCGCCGGAAACCACGCCTTCAGCAGCACAAACCCGGCCACCAGTGCTGCAATCAACAGCAGGCCCAGCACGACAAACCGCAGGCCCGCCCACTGGCCGGGCCGCACACCGCGCGTGCGGCGCGTTCCACGGCCTGACCGGGCAACGGCGGGCGAACCGCGGCGCGGCGTGGGTGCTTCGTCGTCGGGCAAAGGTGTGGGGTTGCTGTCGGTCAATGCAGCGCCCTGTTGTTCATCGCCACTCATGCGAACCGGCCGATGCGATACACACTGGCAGCCTGATTAACCGCCAAAGCGCCAAATCGCCAAAGTTAAAATCACGCAGCGCCCCAGCCACTGGCGGCACACATGCCTGCGCGAAAAACAATCTCTCGCAGCGACGCTAAAGAACAGCAGCAGCGCCCTGCAAGAGCCATGCAACCAATACCCATTCACACCAACGAACGTCGCACCCCCAGCCTTGGGCCTGGTCTGAACGGTGTTGCTGTTATCTGTGTGAACCTGTGTCCAGGCGCGGTCCATCGCCGTTGTTGTTGTCGCGGCGTTGCCACGCCGGGCTTTGGTTTGCGGGCCCTGCGGGACTACTGCAGAACGCGCGGACTTTCGGCCCGCGAAGCCTCGCGATGGGCCGAAGACAATCTGTGCAAGGCAAAGGTGAAATTCACACGAGACCTTCGATTGCGATTGAGTGACTCCAGGCGCACACTACACTGGATGGCAAATTGCGGAGAATCCTCATGCGACCACTTCTGGCCTTGCTGCTGACCGCCGCCGCCCTGCCCCTGGCCGCCGATTTCAAGTGCACTGTTTCGGGCAACGTGCAGGCGCCGGACGGCAAGCCCGGCGGCGTCACGGTCAAGCTTGAGGCCGACAATATGTGGGGTCGCTCGGCCGAGTCGTTTGAAAAGTTCAAGCAAGACAACGGGCCCCTGCCCAAGATCACACTGGAAGCCACTGCAACCACGGACAAGTTCGGGGCCTTTTCCATCGAGTGCGATGTCAAGGTCGGCCCGGAAGGCAAGTTGCCGGTCCAGCGCGTGCGCCAGGGCCGCGGCGGGCCCGAGGTTGAGTCGACGTACGTGTTTGTGACCATCAAGCCGGTCAAGACCGGGTACCGTGGCGACTCGCGCTCGATACACCTGACAGCCGGCGGCACCGTGAACGCTGGCGTGCTGGTGCTGGCGGACGTGGCATCCATCAGTGGTTCGGTCATGCGGCTCAGCGACCGCAAGCCACAGGCGGACCTGCAGTTGAAACTTCGATTCACTCCGCGCCCGGGCCAGACCAACGATCTGACCGTCACCACCGACAGCGCCGGGAAATTCAGCGTCGAAGGAGACAGCGTGCCACTGGGCCAGATGAGCCTGACAGTGGACAGCGCGGAGTGGGCGTTTGCCGCCACTTCTGTGGCGTGGCGCGGGTTTAACATCAGGGCCGGGGCCAATGACCTGGGCAACCTGATTGTCGTGCCCGGCGGCGCCGTCAAAGGCCGCGTGATCAACGTTGACACCAAAGCGCCCATCGACTGCATGGCGACGCTTCGCAGCACAGAGCCCGGCGCACAGGTCACCCAGCAACTGGCCGTGAAAGACGGGAACATCGAGACCAAGGGCCTGCCCGAAGGCGCCTACGAGGTCCAGATTGGCATCAAACTGTACTGGCAGATGGGCAAGATTCCGGTCAAGGTCAGTGGCGGCAAAACCGCAGACCTTGGCGATATCGCGCTTGAGCCTTACCGCAGCCTGGAAGTGCTGGCATTTGCCGACAACGGCGCGGGGATTGAAAAGTACGTCGTCGCCTTGACCTATGCCGGCGGCAAGCTGCCCCTGCAGTATGAGGGCGGCGGGTTGCGGCCCGGAGTCGGGAACTTCAAGCGCCAGGAACTGACGGCCGAAAAGTGCGTGCTGGACGGGCTGTGGTCAGCCTCGTGGACCTTGACGGTGCATGTGGCCGGGTATTCGCCCCGGACCATGGAAGTCGAGATCCCCAAAGACACATCGGTACGCGTGACCCTGGAACAGGGCGGCACCATCCGCGTCACCGTGCAGGACGAAAACGGCAACTTCATGAAGGGCCGGCAGGTGTTTGCCGTACGCCATGACAGCCCCAGTTACAAGTCGGCCAAATCCGGGGAGCTCCGCGTTGACAACTGGGGCGAACTTCCGGTCGGCGTCTTCCGTTCTGGCGACAACCGCCGCGGCGACGATTCCGCCTCGGTGATTGAATCCGTGGCATCCGGCACCTACATGGTATGGGCGTTCTCCAACGGTTTTGACCGCGTCACCAACCAGCCTGTGCGGCTGGTGCAGGACAACGTAAAGGTCGAAAAGGGCCAGACTGCCGAGATCATCCTCAAGCCTGTTGCTGGCAAGCTGACGGTCAACGTCACGGAATCTGGAACCGCCAAAGCCGGCGTGAAGGTGTACCTGGTCCAGATGGACTGGGACGGCGCCAAGCTGCTGCAGGAGGCTTCCAGCGATACCAAGGGCAAGGCCGTGTTTGCCGACCTGAAGCCGACGGCGGCTGCTGTGCTGACCAAACGCGAGTACGACTGGGTCAAGGGCCTGGGCCGCGAAGCGGCGATGTTCAACCGCGGCCGACTGCAGACCATGTTCAAGGATCGCAACGTGATGATCGGCTGGGGAGACGATCGCGAAGTCGCGCTTGAACTGAATGACGGCGCAAGCATCTGGGTCACGCTCGAGGTCAAGATCACCGGCGGCGCCAAGCCTGACCGCGGCAGCGTTCTCGCCGTCGATGGCGACGACAACCGCCCCTGGGAGCGCCTGAACATCCAGGTCAGCTTCACCGACGGCAAGGCCGACCTGGGCCCGTTGCCCAAGGGCAAGTACCGGTTTGTCGGCAACGCGTCCATCAACGGCGAAGGAATCGGCCTGGACCGCGAGTTTGTAGTCAACACAGCGCCCGAGCAGGTCGTGAAGATGGACTTCACGTTTGAGTCGCTGACAATCAGCGTCAAGCTGCCCAAGAACGTGGCTTCTCACTTCGTCAATGTGATGCTGTCGCCGGCCAGCGATGCCAACGAGCCCCGCAACATGCGCGACGACTGGCGCTTCCGCCAGCGTGCGGGCCGCCCCGATGACAAGGGCACAGTCACGTTCATCAACGTGCCCGCCGGTGAATGGGTCGTTACCGGCCACGCGTCGCCCAATGGCACTCTGACATACGCGGCCACCGAAAAGGTCACGGTCAAAGGCGACACGAAGGTAACGCTGAAGTTCAATGAGAACGTCGGCACGATCAACGTTCGCATCAGTGGCAACCCGGCGCTGGGCCCCAACAGCATGCCCTACGCCAGGGCAAAGGTGTTCCTGCTGAACAACCGCGATCAGCCGATTGACGTAGGCGACGCCAACTTCCTTTACGGCTCCAGCGCGCAGCCCTGGACGATTCCCGCCGTGCCGGCAGGCAACTGGACGGCTGTTGTCGCCGCCCACGGCCTGCAGACCGTGACGCAGAAAATCAAGGTCGAAAAAGACAAGCCGACAGCCCTGAACGTGTCGCCTTTGCCCGCGGCCGTGGTGCAGTTCATCCTGACCGGCGAAGACGGAACAGCCCGCGGCATTGAAAGCTTCAACCTGACTTACGAAGACGCTGAGGGCAAACCCGTGGCCATGTATGCCCCCGACAAGCACTGGATATCCGGCACCCTTGACAACAACGGCAAACTGCAGGTAGTGGGCTTGAACGTCGGCGCCAAGGTCAAGAAAGTGCGCGTGACGATTGAGGGCTACGAAGACGTGCTGCTGGACCTCACGTTTGAGGCAGGCAAGACGTTCCTGAGCGAACAGACACTGAAAAAGAAACCCAAGTAGCCGCGCCGTTTTGCGGCAACTGCATCGCGCGCAGTGCGCGACGGGCCGCCAGGCACAGCAACAACGTTGCTCCGCAGATGAACACAGGTTCACACGGATAGCGGCAATCACGCATCGCCCCTGCCACCTGTCGCTGGGGCGAAGGGTTATCCCGTCTAGCGGTGTTGCAACGGCCTTGCGTTGCGCTGGCGCAGGCCGATGGCTGCCAGCAGGCACAATGCAGCCAGCATCGGCCAGAGTGCGGACGTTTCGCCGGTGCTGCAGCCGCCGTCGTCGTCCTTCTTCTTGTTGTCGGAAGGCGGCGGTGGCGGCGCGGGCGGCAGGGGCCCGACATCAAACGCGCCGCTGGTTGCGCTGCCGAACGACCCGCTGGTGAACGTAAGGCTGTACCCCGTGCCCTGCAGGTTGATCTTGAGGTCATTGAAGTTGACATACCCGCCGGCGGCCTGGCGTGTCACGGTTCCGCTGAGAACCGCGCCGGTGGTGCCGGTGCCGGTGGTGATGGCCGCCGTGACAAGTGCGGTGTTGTTGCCGGTGTCCACCGCGCCAATCGAGTTCGTGATTGCCACAATCGGCTGGGTGCCGAACACAACATTGGCGTTGGGCGCAATCGGGTCGCGCCACACGGTCAGTTGTGTGCCGGTCACAGCCGGGGCGGTGCCCTGCACGAAGAACGAGTACGGGTTGTGAAACGCGTCGTTGTTGGTTACCTGCACGGTGAATGAAAACGCCCCCGCGCCGTCGGGCTTGTACTGCACTACAAACGTGGTGGTCGCCCCGCCCTGGGCAACCGGCGAAGTCGGCTGTGTCTGGATGGTGGCTGTGGCGTTGGTTGAGGCGCCAATCTGCGCCGGTGGCGTGCTGGTCAGGTTCAAATCACCAAAGCCGTCGTTGCGAATCGTGAACGTGAGGTTGGTGTTCACGCCGGCCGTCTGGCTGCCCACGGCATAGGCGCTGCCCACCGCAATCGGCGTGGAGCCCTGCAGCACCGTCATGTACGGGTCCGTGCCGCCGGTGCCCGCGCCGATCAGGATGTACGGGTTTTCGTCAAAGTCGTTGCTGGCAATCGAAATGCGAAAGCTGAAGATCGTGGCCAGGTTCGGGTCAATCGTCAGTTCAAACGACGATTGCCCGCCCGCACCAATACTGGCCGTCGGCGCTGTCGTCAGTGTGACTGCGCAATTGTTCGTGAACACTACCGCAACCAGCGGCGAGCCCGAAAGCGTCAGCGTGCCCGTGCCGGTGTTATGGATGACAAACGTGCGTGCCTGCGGCGTGGCCGCGGGCACCTGGCCCACGTACACCAGGTTCGTGGTGCTGCTGGGCTGCGACACCGAGTTAAACCGCACGTCGATTTCGCAGCCGTTGTTGATCGTGACAGTCTGCGTGTTGCTGGAAGGATTGGTCGTGAAGTTGGAAACCGTGCCGGCACTGACCACAACATCGGCCGGCGTCAGCACCATCTGGAACGTGCGGCCTGCCGTTGCGCCGGCGGCAACATCCACCACCACCAGCAGGTCGTCGGCGTTGGCAAGCCCGGCGGGGATGGCGCGGCCAATGCCGCTGATCACGGCCTTGCCGGCCAGTGTGGTGGAAGTGCTGCCCAGCAGCACGTCGCCGCCGGTTACGGTGCCGGAATGGTCAAGGTCGGCGTAAAGGTCGATCGCCGTCCAGTCGGAGGTCGCCACGGCCGTGCCGTTCATGGTGATGGCAATCTGCGAAAGGTTGCTGGCCGGGTCGCCCGTGGCCCGGAACACGCCAAACCGCAGCACCGGGTGGTTGGCCGTTGACGGCGCCACCGGGCTTGCCGCGGGCTGCGACGAGTTCAACAGTGACACAGACTGAGACGACAACGCGCCGGCCATCAGGCACAGCGCCAACATCACAACGGTTCGCATGGTTGTTTCCCAGCGACCGGGGGCCCAAGGGTTCTACGCGAAAGCGCCGCCATTGTGACAACCGGGCGGCGCCGCGAAAGGGTGTACCGTGCGGGCTACTTCTTGCCCGGCCGGAAGATATAGCTTTCCACTTCGTTGTCGCGCTGGATGTCAATGCGCAACTCAATGGCCTTGCGCACCTGGCGGGCGGCAAGGTCAAGGTCCGCCACGCGGATGATGCGGTCTTCATTCAGGTTCAGGATGATGTCGCCCTTGCGCAGGTACGCCGACAGCACGTTGCCCGCCCGCAGGTTCTTGATCTCCAGCCCGAACGGAATGCGCGTGTCGGCCTCAAGGGCCGTGGCCAGCACAAAGTCGCGGTCGAACACTTCGCCCAGGCGGATCAGCAGGTCTTCAAATTCCTTGCGCTCGAGATCAACGTAGGTCTCCAGCGGCAGGTCCTCCAGCGACCAGTCTTGGTCGTCTTCGGCCGGGGTTTTGGCCGGCGCGGGTTCCGTGGCCGGGGACGTTTCGGCGGGCTGGGTGCGCGGGTCAATCGCCGGGCGCACCTGCCCGGGCGGCAGGTCCGGGATCAAACGGGTGCCGGTGGGCGGAATCATGGTCGTGCCCGATGACGAGGCCGGGCGATCCCAGGCCTGGTCGGGCATCGCGCCCTCAATGCCGAAGAACTGCTGGCGGCCATCGGCCTCCAGCACAGCACCAGAGGACTGGATGTCCACCACGCGGATCTTGCCGCCGCCAAAACTTTCGCCCACGCGGAACACGCCCTGGGCGGGCGGCTTGCCGGGCACGGTGATGGTGACGCTGCGCGAGCGCACATCGGGATAGTAAGTAACCCGGGTGACTTCAAAGATCGCGTTGCCGAACACCACGGTGTCCAGCTTGCGGCCCGACGGCGTGACCAGCATGGCAGGGTCCAGCGCGCCGACATCGGCCACCGGCTGGGGCGAATCCGCGGGCTGGCCGCCAAAGTTGATGCTGGGCCATTCCATCTTGGGCCCCAGCGCAACCAGGATCAGCAGCAGCACGCCCACATTCAGCGTGACCAGCAGGATCGGCACCAGTTTGCTGCGCGGCGCGGCCGGGATCACGGTGACCGCAGCGGCCTGTGCAGGCGCGGGCTTAGGTGCCAGGTCAGCTTCATCCAAAAACGCCATAAGAGCCCCTTTGAGCCCTGTTTAACGAGGAAAGGCACGTTTCGCCGGGGAAAAGTGGCACCCTTGGACCCCTGTGACCGCCAAAGCGCAAAAGCGCCAAGGGCCGGGTCTGGCTCGGCGGAGTCTTGCTCGGCGGGGTCTGGCTCCCTTTCGGCTGGCTTGTCCCGAGCCCGTCGAGGGGCAGCATCGCCGAAAAGGTGCCTGACCCCCTCACCGCCCCAGGACGACACTCAAATCTGAAGGAAACAGTAGCCTGACCCCGTTTTCGTTCTGGGTCTGCGCCATGCTAAGCCACCACCTTGATGACGGTTGTGCTCACCTTGAACTTCATCTGCACCAGCTGCGTGTAGGCACTGCGCAGGTTGATCTTACTGAAAAGCGGCAATGCAAGAGTGTCGTCTTTGCCGTTGCTGGCAATCGCGTAGATCACTTCATACTTCGAGGCGTCAATCGGATTGGCATCCTTGGGAAGCTTGTGGCTCGGCGGCAATTCGGCGTTGACCTTCTCCCGGAATTTCGGATCAATCATAGTCAGTCGCGCTGACACAAGCCCTTGGGAAAAGAGGTGGCTGAGCACGCTTGATCCACCGTAACGTTTGACGTGGATTAACTTGCGATCCTTCGTGTAAAGGTCGCAGAACTCGATCTTGCTGCTTCCCCCACCGTAGCTGATGTTCTTCTTGTCCATCAGCGCAAAATAGTTCTTGTCCGTCTGTTGGACCTTGTTGTTGTATTCCGCCTCGTTTTTCTCCGCGTAGTCGGGCAGTACAATGGTGGCGGTTGGAATCTGTTCGAGTGCGGCGTCAATTTCTTCAAGATAGTCCACGTCAATGCGAAACCACTTCCCGCCGGTTAGTGCGTAAGTGTGGTCGCCAAACTCGATCTCGCCGTATACGCACTTGTAAACCGGCCACTGCTCTTTGACCTGTCCTGTGCTTTGGGAAATCGCGTAGACAGTGTGCTTCTTCAGTGTTGCAAGCAAGATGTCATCATCGGTTGTCTTGAGGAACTCTAGGTAAGACTCCCACGCAATATCAGCGTGCGGTTCTCCCTGTTTCGGGCGCTGGTACCTAAATCCATCAATGTCTACCCAATCAAGAATGTCCGGTACCGAAAGCCATGTACGGTCGAAGTCTTCGCCGCCAATCTGCGTCAACAGTGCTTCGTCAAGCTTCGATATGATCGTGGCGTCCCGCACTTCTTGCAGGTGATCGATCCACGGAAAGACCTTCTTGTAGGCGTCATCATTGAACTGAAGCAGAAGTTTCTCCAGCAACCCCCGAAGTCCATCAAGATTGACTGGCAGGCTCAGCTTCAAGGAGTCCTTGCCGGTGATCGTCTTGCCCAACGTACTGTCGAGTGGCTCACCCGTAGCGGCATACAGCAAATCTTGCTCAACGTTCAGGCCGAACCCAGCGACTTCGGTTGCTACACTGGCCTGACTCCGCACGTTGACGGGCACCGCGTCGAGACTGCGCACGTCCACGCTGCGCACCTTTTCTGGATTGACGGAGTTCAGCACTACCTTCAGGCCAAAGTTCTCTTCGTAACTGTCGGCCTTCAGAAGATGCCGTCCGTTGCCGAACATCACGGCGAACAGGCGTTTGGAAGCATTGAGCAAAAGCACAGCGGCGCTGCCCGCATTGATCAGTTTGTCCAATGCCGTGCCTGCAACACTGCGCAGAAATTTCACCCAATCCGGGGAGTGCGGATTGTACTGCTTGAAGGCGAGCAAACATGCCTCGCCATTGATCTTCACCGCAACTTGCTCAATCTGTGTGTCATCGTCTTTCAACGCCTTGGCAAAGTCCTTGATGTCGTCCTTCATCAGGAACACTGTGAAACTCTGACTCTTGAGCTTGGGCTTCTTTGGCTCTCTTGGCGCGGCTGCTTTCTTGGCCATGGTTGTTCCTTAGCTCACCTGCCAATGGATCGCGCATACACAAGCCGCGCTCTGACGATGCTTCAGCTTCCACTCCACTTGATTGGTCTGGGGAAAGGGGCAACGGGGTTAGGCCGCTCTTTCACTTAGCCTTTAGTGTCGTATTTTAGACTTCCTCTACGCCACGTCCACACCGTTTTGCCCCTGCTGGTCTTTGCTTCCATGTTTCAACCGTGGCAATGGACGGGCGACGGTCTTCCACAAGGACAAAGACTACGAAGCCTTCCTGCGCGTCCTGGCGCTGGGCTGGCCACGCGAGCGGATGATTGGCCTTGGTCATGTGCAGGCGCAGCGCCCACTACACCCTCGCTTGCGCTTCGGGCTCCTGTTTTTCACGGCGGGTTGCCGGTGGCAACCTCTCAGAAACGACGCCCCCGCCTACGCCCGGTTGCCGCGGATGATCAGCCAGACCAGTGTCGGTGCGCCCAGGGCTGCGGTGATTACCCCCACCGGCAGCTCGCGGCCTGGCAGAATCAGCCGGCCGCCCAAATCGCAGGCCGCTAGAAACCCCGCGCCGACTATCAGCGACATCGGCAGCATCACGCGGCGGTTCGGGCCCAGCGCCAGCCTCACAATGTGCGGCACCACCAGCCCCACGAACGCAATCGGCCCGCACAGCGCCACGCAGGCCGCAACGCCCAGCGCGCCGATGCCCAGTGTCAGCGCCCGCACTCTTGGCACGTCAACACCCTGGCTGAAGGCCCGTTGCTCGCCGCCCAGCAATGCGTTCAGCGCGCGGGTTTGCAGCAGCAGCACAATCACCACCGGCACCACAAACGGCAGCAGCATCAGCAGGTCGCGATAGCCCACCTGCGGCAGGTGGCCCAGCGACCACAGCAAGGCCGTCTGCAGAGCGGCCTGGTCTGCGGTATATTGCAACCCCGTCGCCAGCGCGCCCGCCGCCAGTGAAACGGCCACGCCCGCCAGCAGCACGTCGTTCACCCGCGCCCGGCCTGACGCCGCCACCGCCGCAATCGGCAGGCTGACAATCATCGCGCCCGCAAAGGCCGCCAGGGCCGTCAGCGGCAGGGCCGCCGTGGCCGCGTAGCTGCTCAAACCAAGCGCCGGGCCAAGCACCAGCGCAACCAGCGCGCCCAGCGTCGCGCCGGCCGTTGTGCCCACGGTGCTGGGCGCGGCCAGCGGGTTGGCGAAAATCGTCTGGAAGCACGCACCCACCAGGGAAAGCACACCCCCCACCAGCGCGGCCATCAGCGCGCGGGGCACACGCAACTGCCACAGGATGAACCGGCCTTGCTCGCCCTCCAGGGGTGCGCCGACAAAGGGCGACAGCGCCAGCACCGCCAGCGAGACCGCGCACAGGATGGCGATCTTCGCCTTCATGGACCGTCCTCGGCCAGGATCAGGCGCGCGCCTCCAACTTCGTGCGTGGTCATGCGAACGCCGAACAGCCTGGCCACGCGATCAGCAAGGAACGGGTCGGCCAGGCTGGAATCAAAGCTCAATCTGCCCTCTGCAAGGCCGGCAATGCGCACCCGCGCCGGGTCGCCGCCGACAAACCGCAACAGGTTGATGTCGTGGGTGACACACAGAACCGCGCAGCCCTCGCGCCAAAGCTCGCCAATGAGTTTGTACGTGGCAATCTGCTGGGCCGGGTCCAGGTGGTTGGCGGGTTCGTCCAGCAGCAGCAGCGGCGCCTGCTGGGCGATCATGGCCGCCAGCGCCACGCGCTGTTGTTCGCCGCCGGAAAGCTGGGTCACGGGCCGCTGCGCGAAGGCCTCGGCCTTCACGCGGGCCAGTGCGGCCTGTGCGGCGGCGCGGCTTTCGTCGCGGGTTTCATGGAAGCGAAAGCGCGCAGACTCAACCAGTTCCAGCGCGCTGATGGCCTCGACCACGCCGCCGGTCTGGGGCAGCCACGCCGCCCGCGCGGCGCGGTCACGCCCGCCGAGGGCGCGGGGGTCGCTGTCGCCGAGGGTCACCGTGCCAGACGCGGCCTTGACCATGCCCAGTGCGGCGCGAATCAGGGTGGTCTTGCCCGCGCCATTGGGGCCAACCAGCGCCAGCATTTCGCCGGGGGCCAGGGAAAGCGTGACGCCATCCAGCAACGGGCGCCCCCGCGCGGAAACAGTCAGGCCTTCGATGTGCAGTGCGGTAGTCATGGCACACCGGGGTGAACAACTGCCTTGTCGACCACAGATAAACACAGATGAACACGGAAGCGTCTGGGCTCGTGGGATGCCCCGGGGCCATCTGTGTCCATCTGTGTCCATCTGTGGTCAACGACGTGGCAGCTCATGGGCTCATCCGCTTCACTTCGGTGCGCAGGGTTTCAATCAGCCGCAGGATGCCGCGGCCGGCCGGGTACAGGTGCGCGCCATTGAGCACAACCACCCGGCCCTCCCGCGCGGCGCGCAGTGTGGTCAGCTTGCGCCAGTCGGCCAGCATCTGGTTGCGATCGGTCTCGGTCAGGGTCTCGGACGAATGCAGCACAATGATCATGTCCGGGTCGAGTTCAATCACGCGCTCCAGGCTCAGTTGCGGCGTGCCGGTGATGTCTTCGGCCACAACATTGCGTGCGCCAGCCGCGTGCAGAGTCGCGCCATGCAGCGAGTTTCGGCGCAGGAACCACACCGAATCCATTTGCCCCGGCTGGTGCGGCAACGCCAGCAGCACACGCGGGCCCGTGGTCGGCGCGGCCTGTGGCAGCGCCGCCGCGATTTCGTCGGCAATCGCATTGGCCTCTTTCTCGCGGCCTGTCAGGCGGCCCAGCTCGCGGGTGCTGGCCAGCACGTCTTCGCGCGAGAGCCAGGGCAGGTAGGCCGTTTGGGCCAGCCCGTTCATTTTGTCGCGCGCGGCATTGACGGAGTTCTCGCACACGATCAGCGTCGGCTGCAGCCGCGCAATCGCCTCTACGTTCGGGTGCAGCGTGGTTCCGCAGGCCGGAAGATCGCGGACAGGCGCGGGTTCGCGGCAATAGTCGCTGCGGCCCACCACATACTCACCGGCGCCGATCTCAAACAGCGTCTCGGTGATCGGCGGAATCAGGCTGACGATGCGCGGCGCGGGCGCGTTGACTGGCGGCGGTGCGCTGTCGCCCGCCAGCCATGCCGCCAACGCCGCGCCCGAGGCCGCAAGCACGGCAATCAGCAGCACAAGCAAAAGTGGCCTGCGAGACATGCGCGCCAATCATGCGGCGCGCAAACGGCTTTGCGCGCCACGGGCCTCCCTCGAGCCGTGGGACTTGGAGCATCTTCGGGTCCTGTCTGCAGCCAATACCCGAAGAAGCTCCTTGTTTCAGGTTGAGGTCCGGCTCCGGAGTCTTGCTCCGTTACGGTGGCGGGGCCGCCCGGGGTTCGCACCCGGTTCCCTTCCTGTTGCGGCGAATCTAGCTAAGCCCGCCGCGCGCGACAGTGGGCGACGCTATCATGCCGCCGTGGCTGATCTTGCCCATGATGCCCATGCTGATCGCGCCCACTGCCCGGGCTGCGGCGCGGCGCTTGATCTTGCCGCCGCCCAGGCCGTGATGACCTGCCGCTATTGCGGCACGGACTCAATGGTGGTACGCCGACTGCGCCGCATTGACCCCGACTTGCCCGACGGCCCGCCGCCCAGGCCGCCCATCGATCCCGCCAAAGACTACGCCACATGGGGCACCGAGGCGCTGGTCTGGGGCATTCTCAACGGCACCGTGCTTGAAGATCAGATAGCCATGGCCAAAGAACTCGACAACTGGCCCCACGCCAACGCCACCATGGCGCGGCTGTTGCCGCATTACGTTCACTACATGCTGACCGCCCCCGAAACGCTTGACCACGCCATGCGCGGCGTCATTGGCAAACTGATCTGCAGCAACGACCTGAAGCTGCGCAACGCCGCCATCGTGGCCGGCCAGCGCTTTGGCTTTTCGAACCCCGGCAGCAGGGGCCTGCTGTTCGCGCTCAGCCTTGGCGACGCAGGCACCGTCAAGCTGCTGCTGGAAATCGCCGAATGGGCCGGCGAACGCGGGCTTGCCGATTACTGCAAACACGCGCTGCACGGTGTGCAGACGGCCATCGGGCGCGAGGCCAACTATCGCCACGTGTGCAACGAAATCGTGCTCAATCGCCTGCCCTACGTGACCGGCCAGGTGGCAGACTGGATTGTGCGGCACATCCGCAACGAGTTCGATGTCGGCTATCGCCAGCCGCGGCCGTTTGTGCTGGGCATGATCGACGACCTGGTCACCGAGAAACCCGACCTGGTGCCGAAGCTCGAACAGGCCATGCGCCCCCAGCGCGCGGCCGAAAGCTGGCCGATGTGGCAGCAGTGGCTGGCCGATATCCCCCGCCTGCGGCACGAAGTCACGCGCCGCATCGCGCTGGCCACCCTGGGTCAGCCGCCACACGACACCGACCCCGGTGCAATCGGCCCGGCCGTGGAGAAGCTTGAGGCCTTGCTGGACAACCCCGCGCTGGCCGAACCCGCGGCACAGGTGCTGGGCGGCATGCTGTGGCTGGGCAGCGGCGTGCCCCCGGCGCTGGAGGCGATGGCGCAACGGCGAGGGCAAGGGTTGCCCCGTGCCTTTGTGCAGAAGTACAACCTGCGCACCGGCAAGCGATGAACTCAAGTGCCGGCCAATCGTTGGTATTGATCCCTGTTGCCAAGGTCCAGATTTGAAGCTGCGCCCGCAACCTCCGTCCTGGCTGCCCACTGTGCTGCACCTGGCGCACGGCATGATCGCCTTTGGCGCGGGGTACCTGCTGTCCAATGCCGCCGTGCTGTACATGGCCGCAGCCCCGGGCAGCACCGAATCACTGGTGTACCTGGCCGGCGCGATTGCCCTTGCCATGTTTGAGGCCGGGTTTTTGGCCTGGATCTTTCTTCGGCGCCGCCGCCTGCGAAACCTGTGGCGCGAGGCCGCGGCACTGACCCGGGCCGAAAAGTTCGAACAGGCCCGCCTGCCGCTGCTGGACATCCTGGCCTTCAACGAATACCGGATGCGCCCCCAGCCCGTGCTGTTTGCGCTGGGCGCCTGCGATGAAGGCCTGGGCAGGCACCGCCAGGCCCTGGTGTTCTACCGCCGCTGCGGCGAGTTTGAGCCCGCCCAGCGCGCAATCGGCATGCTGCAACTGGAGCGTGGCCTGCCCGAGGCTGCGGCGGAGGCCATGCGCAAGGTGGTGGCGCGCCACCCCGATGACGTGATCGCCGTGGTGGTGCTGGCCATCGCACTGACTCGAGGCGGGCACATGGAGGCCGCGGCGCGGGTGATCAAGCGCGCGCTGGAACTGCGCCCGAAGTCCGAGATGCTGCGGCAGAATCTCTCGCGCGTTGAAAGTGGGCAGGAACCGGCCCTGACGATCGACCGCAAGGCCAAGTGACGCCCCGTTGCACGCACAAGCGCGGTTGTGTATTTAGTGGCCCGGCAGAAGCAGCACCAGCAGGCCCCGTCATCTAACGGTTAGGATACGGCCCTTTCAAGGCCGCGATACGGGTTCGAATCCCGTCGGGGTCACCAAACAACTGCGTCTGCCTGCGCGAGATCCGCCGCAGGCAGACGCGAGGCTGAACCAGCGGGCCCAAGCCGACATTCTGGTGGCGTAGCCAAGTGGTTAGGCAACGGTTTGCAAAACCGTCACACGCGGGTTCGACTCCCGCCGCCACCTCCAACGCCTGATCGCGGTGGTGCAACCTCTGGGTTGTACCACCGCTTCGCTTACGCCCGTTGCGCAACTGCCCCGCGCGCTTGTTGACCCTGAGCCTGTCCAAGTGGCGCCTGCGGTGCCGGTTGCGACAATCCGCGGGCCCTGCCCGAAAAATGTCGCAGCGTGTTGTACGCTTTCTGTGTCAACACAGGAGGCCGTCATGCCCGCCCGCAAAGCTGATCTTGAGATGATCCCCCACGCCGTTGCCGTTGCCATGGCGCCGGACAGCCCGCTCAAGCAGGAAGTCACCGAACACGCGCAACGCATCATCGCCCCGCGCATGCACTGGCTGAACCACCTGCACGAGGCCGCACAGGCCGGCGTGGCGCGCGCCAGCCGGTACATTCGCGGGCTCAATGACGCGGTCGCGCCGGCGCCCGATGCGCCGCCCCGGCGCGACCCCGGCGCCGTCACCCTGGCGCAGTCCAACCGTTCGATTTCTCTCAGCCTGCAGTTGCTGCGCGACATGGATCGCCTGACCGAATCCGCCTATCGCCAGGCCCGCGAGGCCGCCTACCGCCGTACCGGCGAGCGCGTGGGGCCGCTGTTCTGGTCTGACACCGAACTTCCGCAGGCGCCCCAGCCTGCGGCACCAGTCCCGCAGCAGGCTGCGCCGGCGGGCCCGTCCGCCGACGAAGTCGCCCAGGCACTGGCCGCGGTGCCGGGCTACAAGCAACTGATGCAGCAGACGGTCAACAAGCGTACGCTGCTGTCAGGCCAGGAAGAAATGGCCCGGGCCGGCCTGCCGCGCCGCGCGCAGGTGGACCTGGCCCGCCGCGCAAGACAACAACGCTGGACCGTGGACCGATTCACCAGCGAAGTTGCCGCGGCGATTGCAATGTCCGGCAAGTACGCGGCCTGAGAAGCGGCACGGGCGTCCTCGCCCGTGGCGAAAGTGGCCAGCGACCCTGGGGCCTGCCCGTTTTGGGGCTACGACCCAATGCGATGCGAGTACGGGGCCTGCCCTTTTGCTGGTCCGGCCCGAAGGGCCGATTCTGTCAGCCCAGGCCGAAGGCCTGGGAACCTGAACAATCCCCGCGATCCGGCCTGTAAGGCCGGTTCAGGTGGCTGGGCGAGCGGCTCTTTCAGGGCCGATCAGTCCGCAGACGCGCTAATCGCATCGCATTGGCCTAAGACCACCGGGGCTGCCAGCCCGGGTTTCGTCCGGGCGGGGCTTCTGTCTGGGTGGGCCTGCAGGCGTGACCGGAATGTGACAATGCGATACGATCAACGCCGGTGAACTCATGGCCGACTGGAACCCCGCCCAATACGAGCGTTTCAAGGACGAACGCTCGCGCCCGTTTCATGACCTGCTGGCGCTGGTGGAACCCCGGGCGCTGATGCACTGCGTAGACCTTGGCTGCGGCACCGGCGAACTGACCCGCCACCTGCACCAGCACCTGTCGGCCCGCACGACCCTGGGCGTGGACAGTTCCCCGGCCATGCTGCAGAAGGCCGCGGCCCATGCCGGGCCCGGGCTTTCTTTTGCACAGGCCGACATCGCCGCCTGGGCGCCCGAAACACCGCAAGACCTTGTGTTCAGCAACGCCGCGCTGCACTGGTTGAACGACCACGAGGCCCTGTTGGCGCGTCTGGCAGGCTGGCTTGCACCCGGCGGCCAGCTTGCCGTGCAGGTGCCCAGCAACAACGACCACATCGCGCACCAGCTTACGCACCGTGTGGCCGCGCGGCCCGAGTTCGCCGATGCCATGCGGGGCTACGCGCGGGTGTGGCCGGTGCTGGCAATTGAGCAGTATTCCGTGCTGCTGCATCGCCTTGGCTTGACACGTCAAGTGGTGCGCATGCAGGTGTACCTGCACGTCATGGAATCGCCCGACGCGGTGATTGAATGGGTCAAGGGCACACTGCTTACGGACTATGAGAAGCGGCTGGGCCCGGCCCTGTTTGCCGCATACCTGCGCCAGTATCGCGATGCCCTGCACGCCGAACTGGGCGATGTGCGGCCCTACCCCTACGCCTTCAAGCGCGTGTTGATGTGGGCGACCAGGTGATCGCGCGCGGCTGCGGAGTCACGAGGTTGACGGTCCACAGTTGACAGTTGACAGTCGACGGTCACAGCAACGGCATCTCAACCGTCGCCCATCCTGCAGACTTCGCTGACTGACCTTCGCCTACCGATACCCCGGCCGGCGTCTGCGCTGGCGAGGCAGGGCCACACCCGGCGCGGCCGGTGGCGGCGCAACGGCAATGCCTGCCGGTGGCGGGGGTGGCGCGTACACCGGTGGCGGCGCGGTCTGAATCGGTGGCGGCGCGGGGGCCACAGCCGGAGGCGGGGGCGGCGCGGGGGCCGGGAACTGCTGCTGCAACGTGTCCAACACGCTCAGCGCGGCCTCGGTGTAACTGCCGTCGGCATCCTTCAGCGCGTACTGGGCGCACTTGATGACACCCTGGGCCAGCTTTGCATTATCGCCCACCAGCCCGGACACGTCGGCCATCTGCGCCGCAACGTCGCTTACGGGCAATGGGCTTGTCATCCACGCGTCCATGTCGGCGCGCGAGCCCTCGCCCAGCAGCCTGGTTGCCGCCGCGCGGGCTTTCTCCAGCCTTGCGGGCGCCAAATCAGGTTCCACGTTGGCCGCCAGTGCCAGAATCTGCACGGCCGCGGCCTTGGGGTTGGTTGCGTTGGGCGGCGGGCCGGCGGGCCGGGGTTCAGGCTCGGCTGGCGGTTCCGCCGGGGCCTGGTCCTGCGGCGCACGCACCGTGTCGGCCTGGGGCAGGGGCACGGGGGCCTGCAACTGATGCGCGGGCCCGGCCTGCTGCTTCAGGCGCACCGAAGGCGCCATGCGCACTGAGGTATTGCCGCGCGGCCGGGCACCCGATGGCGACGGCAGGGGCGGACGCGCACCGTCCCCGGTCACAGCCATCGCGCCAGACCGGCCCGCAAGTTTGGCCTTGAAGGCCTTCATGTCAAAGATGCCCAGCGTCAGCAGACCCCCGGAAACCAACAGGCCGATCCCGCCCACGGCCAGTTCCCCGCCATCCGACGGGCCGGATAGCGAGCCAAGCAGGCCAATCACCTGAAACATGGCACCCAGGCCGCTGTGTGCCATGGCCATCCACCAACCGGCAACCTTGCCTTTGATGCAAAGGATGCCCGCGACAATGACGTAGGCCAGAAACAGCAGCACCAGCACAAGCACAACAACGGCCATGGCCGCAATCGCGCCGGCCAGCCCGCCGCCCACACCCGGGTTCTGCGTGGCGATGTTGCCGGTGAAGATCACCAGAAACAGCACCACCAGCAGAACCACCAGCAGGCCCAGCCCGTTCAGTGCCAGATACGGAATGCCCAGCATCAGGAAGCGATGCACCGGCTTGCCACGGGCCGGTGCCGGCAGCGCGTGCCCGTAAGGCCGCGCGGTGGCTGGTCGCGCGCCAGCTGCTCCCGCCGGCCGCGGTCCGGCGCCGGGACGCGCCATGGCAGGCCGGAGGCCTGCCGCGCCGGGGGCCTCGCCGGGCAAAGGTTTGGCCGGCCCCTTGGGCCCGGGAAGTTTGGGTTTAGGCTGCATGGGACTCCAGACCTTCGCACCGCCTGTACCGTAGCAAATGCGGGCCGCCGGTTGCATTGGTCAGATACAGCGCAGGGCCCGGCTAGGCCGGGTCAACCGATCCCGGCGGATAGATGCGCGCCAGGTCTGCCTTCAAACCAAGCCGCTCCAGCCCGTGACGCAGGCCGCCAATGGACACGGTGCGGGTCTCGCACCAGTTCCACATGATCTGGCGCAACGTTGCCCGGATCTCCTTGGGCTCGTTCATGCCCGGAATCGGCAGGCCGCCCATCATCCAGGAGAACTGCTGGTCGAGGTCAAGCTGGTCAAAATCAAACAGCATCGCGGCCTTGCGCGCTTCGTTCTGGCGCAACAGGGAAAGGCAGCCGGCCCGTGACCGCAGCCAGACGATGGTGATGGCGTGCTCGGGAATGTCGGTGGCCGGGTCGCCGTCCAGGTCGTCGTCGTTCACGACGCAGGGCTCGCGCCCGGCGATTCGTTCCAGGTCCTTCCATTCATGCAGGGCCATCTGGAAGGCGTTCTCGTACAGCGACCCGTAGCACATGATGCGACCCTGTTCGTCGGGCGTGAAATCGTCCGACATCCACTTGGCGGGGTCGGAGGCTTCCAGCAGCTTGAGCAGCTCCGAGCGCTGCCACAGGCAACGTTCAAAGGTTCGCTTCAGGCTTGCGTCGTCCAGCGGCATGGGCGGAGTGTACCACCCGGCGGGCAGCCCTTGCCACAGTTCTGGCCCGCACCTGCGGAACCGGCACCGGCAGGGTTTCGCTTGTCGCAACCGCTGGCACAATGCGCGCGGGGGGTGCCATGGAGTATGTCTGGAAGCCAACTGCCGGGCTGATCGAGCAGGCCAACATCACGCGCCTGATGCGCAAGCTGGGCCATGAACTGACCGGCGACCCGGCCAACGCGCTGGCCGAGGCCCGCAAGTTCGTGACGCGCACCCAAAAGGACCCGGCCTGGTTCTGGGACGAAGCCCTGAAGGACCTCGACTTCCGCTGGTTCAGGCCCTACGCCCGCACTCTTGACACGTCAAAAGGCAACGCCTGGGCGGACTGGTTTGTCGGCGGCGAAACCAACATCGCCCTGAACTGCATCGACAAGTGGGTGCGCCAGCGGCCGTTTTCCGGCGACACCGCGCGCATCTCGCCCGAGCTTGCGGCCACCGACCCTGACCCGCTGCACGCCGCGCGCACCGCCTTGATTGCCGAAACCGAGGACGGCCATGTGCGGCGCTTCACCTTTGGCGATGTCGCGGTGCAGGTGAACCGCGTGGCCAACGCGCTCAAGCAGCTTGGCGTCAAACGCGGCGACTGCGTGGCCTGCTACATGCCGATGGTCGCCGAGGTGGTGTTTGCGATGCTGGCCACGCAGAAGATTGGTGCGGTGTTCATCCCGATTTTCAGCGGCTATGCCCCGCCTGCGGTGCGCGAGCGCCTGGAAGACGCGCAGGTCAAAGTGCTGTTCACGGCCGATGGCTCCATGCGCCGCGGCCAGCCCTTCAGCATCAAGGAAAGCGCAGATAATGCCGTCGCCGGGCTTGGATGCGTCAAGCACGTCATCGTGTTTGCACGCCTGCGCGGCGCGGTTGACGGTCAACGGTCCACGGTCGACGGTCAACTGCCACCCTGCCCGATGACTGCCGGTCGCGACCACTGGTGGCATGACATCGTGGATAACCAGCCGCCGGAGTGCGCCACCGAATCCATGCCCGCGCTGGCACCGGCGCTGATGATCTACACCAGCGGCACCACCGGCAAACCCAAGGGCACCGTGCACACCCACGCGGGCTGCCTGGCCCAGATGGGCAAAGAGCTGGGCTATAACTTCGATGTGAAGCACGGCGACGTGTTCTGGTGGTTCAGTGACATCGGCTGGATGATGGGGCCCTGGGAGATCATCGGCTGCTTCTTTCACGGTGTATGTCTGGTTGTGTTCGAGGGCGCGCCGAACTTCCCCAACCCCGACCGCGTGTGGGATATGGTCGAGCGCCACAATGTGACGCACCTGGGCATCTCCCCCACCGCCGTGCGCATGTTGATGCGAGCCGGCGACGAATGGGCCGACAAGCACGCCATGGCCAGCCTGCGCATGCTGGGCAGCACCGGCGAGCCCTGGGACCCCGAAAGTTACGGCTGGTTCTTCAAGCACGTCGGCAAAGAAAGCCTGCCGATCATCAACATCAGCGGCGGCACGGACATTGTCGGCTGCTTCATGGCGCCGCTGCCGATCATGCCGCTGAAACCCTGCTCGCTGCAAAGCCCCGGCCTGGGCATGGACATTGATGTGTTCAACGAAGAGGGCAAACCGGTGGTCGACGAAGTCGGCTATCTGGTGTGCAAGCAACCCGCGCCCAGCATGACCCGTGGCCTGTGGAAGAACCCCGAAAAGTACCTCGAAACCTACTGGAGCAAGTTCCCCAATGTGTGGAACCACGGCGACTGGGCCAAGGTAGACAAAGACGGCGACTGGTTCTTGTTCGGCCGCGCCGACGACACGCTCAAGATCGCCGGCCGCCGCGTGGGCCCCGGCGAGATCGAGGCCGCATTGATCGACCACCCGGCGGTCAGCGAAGCCGCGGCGATCGGCGTGCCTGACGATTTAAAGGGCACCGACGTGGTGTGCTTTGTGGTGCTGCACAAGAACCGCGGCTTTGCTGAAACTGAAGACCTGCGCAAACAGTTAATCCAGCAGGTGGTGAACGCGCTGGGCAAAGTGGACAGGCCCAAAAACGTGCTGTTCGTGGACGACCTGCCCAAGACCCGAAGCGCCAAGATCCTGCGCCGCCTGATCCAGAAGAAGTATCTAGGCGAAAGCAACCTGGGCGATCTGAGCAGCGTAGCCAACCCGGAAGCACTGGAGGGATTGGCAAAGGCGCGGTAATGTGGGCATCCATTGATTGAGAAGATCGCGATGATCAAACAGGTTCATCTCACCAACTTCAGATGCTTCACGGATCAACGAGTGTCTCTGGACCCGTTCACCGTCCTGATTGGCAAGAACGATACTGGGAAGAGTTCGTTCTTGGACTCCTTGCGATTGCTAACACTTTCAGCGCGGAGAAATGCCCCCAACGCCCGACCCGAATGGGATGAGTCCCTACGAGCTGGTTCCGCACGGAACTCTGGCCGCATCGCGTTGGGCTTTGACGGGGACCTCTGGCTGACTTCGACTCCTGATCGACCGTTACCAGATGCAGTCCAGAAGACGACCTCGCCCTTCATGCTTCGCTTTGTCAATCAGATGCGCGGTCCCTATCGGCTGAACGTAAAGCTGATGCGGGCGCCATCGGAGGTTGGCGGACAGGACTACGCGGAACAGCCCCTAGCAGAGGACGGAATGGGGCTTGCATCAGTCATTGAGAGACTTCCTTTCTCCCGACAAAAGAGACTGCAGGAAGCCTTTCTGCCCAAAGTTCCTGCAGTTCTGGAAGTCCGAGCCGATCCTGTCAGAGAAAAGAGAGGATACAAGGAGCTTCGCTTCGAAGTCGCTGGAGGGGGCATAGTTCGTGCCGAACGCATTTCGGACGGCGTCCTGCTACTGCTCGCCTTCGTCACCATTGCCGTTGACGAATACCATCCAGCCGTCCTAATGGTCGAGGAGCCAGAAAATGGAATCCACCCGAAACAGTTACGCGAAGTTCTCAGCCTGCTTTACTCTCTGACTGTCCGCACCAACGACCCGATTCAAGTCATTCTGACCACACACTCTCCCTACGTTCTTGACTTCGTACCGCCTACAGCGGTTCGGGTGTTTCGGCGAGACGAAAAATCCGGTTCAGTCGATGTCTTGCCGTTTGCAGAAGTAGCACCGATCAAGGAGATGCTGGCGGGTGGGTACACCCCGGGTGAAGCTTGGTTCAACTCCGATGAAGACCACCTGACCGCACCCAAGAAGACATGACCGTACTTGTTCTTAGCGAGGGAAGTCTTGACGTTAGTCGAGACCCGACAGGTGAACGCTTGGGCGCGGTTCGAATTCTCGCGCGGCGCGCGCTCGCGCACTACGGTGTGAACGTGCCCGATGCCGCCATAGAATCAGGTTTTTTCAGCCGGTTTCATTCAGGCACGACCGCGCGGGGACACAAGAAGCGCATGCAGGCCACGTTGCGAGATGTTGACCTTTCCCGCAAAGACGTAACTGCTGTAGTCGTAGTTGTCGATGCCGACGGCGATGGGGCGAGTCGGTTGCGAGAATTGAAGGCCGGACGGGACGACGCAAAGAGTGCCGGGGTGATGATTGCCACCAAGTCGCCAGTAGGCGTCGCGGTGGAAATGGTCGAAGCGTGGCTCTTGGGTGACCCGAATGCAGTCACGCAGATTCTGGACCGTGAGGAAGGTGGTACCAATCCCGAAGGCCACCGTGACCCGAAGAACCAGGTACTCCGGCCTTGGATTGAAGAAGCGGGCAAGGATCATCGGGCTGTCTATGACGAGCTTGCCGAGAGAGCTGACATTGAAGCAGTCTCGGGTCGGTGCCGCTCCTTCAAGAGATTCATGAAGGACGTTGAGGAACACTCCTGATAAGCGGTGACGCTCTCACACTCATGCGCGACTTCATCGCCCATGGCGAAGTCGTGCCCATGCGCGCCGCGCGCGCTGTGGCCGCCTTGGGTAGGACCGCGCTGAAACCCTTGCTGCACGCCCTTTGCACCTCCGCCGACACCCGCATCCAGCGCTGGTCACTGGAGGCGCTCGGCCTGATCGGCGGTGAACCGGCCTTGGCCGCCATCCGCAAGGCCACGCGCGACCCGGCTATGAGTGTGCGCCTGCACGCCATTGAGGCCCTGCGGCACATGAACGATCGCGCCGGTGCCCGCGAACTGGTGCGCCTGCTGGCCTATGAAAGCGGCGGCATCCGCGGCCGGGCGGCGCTGGCGTTGGGCGAGCTTGGCAATGCCCGCTGCGTGCCCGCACTGGTTCGCGCGCTGAAGGACGACAAGTGGTACGTGCGCCAGCAGGCCGCGGCCGCGCTGGGCCAATTGCGCGCAAAATCCGCCCGCGCCGCATTGACCCGCGCCCTGAACGACCCGCGCAAGGCCGTGCAGAAGGCCGCAGCAGAAGCGCTGGCCAGCATTGGAAACAAGGCCCGGCCCTCGCGCTGACGCTTGGGGCTCAAGGCCCGTCATCGGGCGAGTGTTCTATGTCGCGTGGCGGGGTATACTGAAGGCGAGGGAACCTATGAAAAACGTGGAAATGAAAGTTGAAGGCGACAAGCTGGTCATCACCGTGGACCTGAGCAAAGAGTTCGGGCCAAGCTCCAGCGGCAAGACCATCATCGTCGCCAGCACCGAAGGCAACCAGACCATCGAAGGCTACAAGGCCGAGAACTACAAGATCGGCCTGAACATCTATCGCAAGCCTTAGGCCGAAGAGCGGCAACTGCGGTTCAGGGTTTTGGGTTCAGGGTTTTCGGGAACTGCAACACCCGACAAGTCACGGGCAAGTTGCTGCAATAGCCCTACTTCAACTTCGCACGCGCGGATTCGACCAGCGTGAGCGCACCGTGCAGCGGCACCCAGCGCGCGCCGGTGCGTTCGCCCACCTTGGGCAGGGCAAAGCCCGCAAGGTTCAGGCCGTCCACGAGAGCGACCTGGCCGGCATCCAGCGCGGCGCGAAACTCCAGTTGCCCGCCGCTGTGCCTGGCAGCCCAGGACATTCCCTCATGGTCCGCCAGCACCAGCCCCTGGCCGTCGGCCAGCGCGTCAGGCCACAAGGTCGCGGGTGTGCCGCGCCAGGCGCTGCCCTGCACGGCCAGCACGCACAGGCCGCCCGAGACCTCCAGCGGCCGGGCCAGCAGGTTCTCGCCACCGGCAAGTTCAACGCGCACGCGTTCACTGACGGCCTCGCCGCTGCGCTCCAGCAGCCAGGCCGGCGCCAGCACCAAAAGGTAGTCGCCCACCGACGCGACAATCGCGCCCGCGCCCTTGCGGGCCTGGTCGCGCACGGTTTCGTTGCCGTCGGCCAGCGTGACAACGGCCCGCACATCGCACAGCCAGGCCGGGCGCGAGGCCAGCTTGCGGGGCACCGGCGGGGGCAACTGCGATGGCGTGGGCGCCGGGCGGCCCGGCAGGCCGATGAACTCGGCGCCGGGCTGGGCCGCGGGGCCGCTTTCCGGCGGCGAATCAAAACACAGAAACTTCGCGCCCAGGTTGGACTGAACCCAGAACCGGCTGTCGCGGCGCAGGTAATGCGCGAAATCGGCGGCCACGCGCGCCGTCACCACGCCCCCGGCCACGGTTTCCACGCGGCCGACAACTTTGTCGCCGTACACGACGTCATGATCGGGCTGCAGTCCGCCCGCATCGTCAAAGCGCACCACAAACGGCAAACCGTTGCCGTCAGACGAGCGCAGCAGCACAAGCCCGACAACAACGCTGGCCGCCATGGCGGCGACCAGCAGCAGACCGACGGCAATGTGAACCAGCCTCATGTTACTTCTTGGTTTCTGCCCGGGCCTTCATGCCTGCAAGTCCCTTATCAAACATCTCGCTGATCTTGGAGCCCATCACCTGGTGAATCCAGCGGTCTACGGGCTGGTAGCCCATGGTGCCCTTCCAGGTCCAGGTGACTTTGGTGGAGTCGTCGGGCGCGGCCTCGTAGCGGATCGCGCCGCTGCCCGCGTCTTCGCCGCTGAACATCATGTTGTATTCAATGCCGTTGTGTTCGCTGGTCTTGGTAATGATCACTTTGCCGCTGTCGGTGCCGCCGCCGGGGAAGAACTCGGTCCATGACCCGACCTCGTTGGTCTTCTCACTGTAGGCCCACCTGATGTCAGGATCTTCGGCCTTCCAGGGGCCCCATTGCTCCCACATCTTCAGGTCGCCTACATTCTTGTGAATGACCCCGCGGTCGGCCTTGATCACCGTGCTGCGTTCGTAGTTGAACTCGCCTGGCAACACCGCCGCACCGCCAAAGAAGGCAATGGCCACAATCGCAACCAGGGCCAGTATCACCTTGAACAGCTTGCCAATCAGGCTGCCGCCCTTCTTGGGTTTGTCGGACATGGGTCTCTCCTTTCCAGCACGCCAGTATAGCGCCAGAACCGGATTTTTGACCTCTGGCAATGCACAGATTGCAAGGATTGGCGCTGTCCGGCCAGCGGGCTACAATCTAAGGCCCGGAGCCGCACCATGACCGCCAAGTCCAGAGGCCACGACAACTTCGGCACCGACCGCGTGGCCAAGCCCACCAAGGAATCCGGCGATGCCACCCTTCCGTCGCCGCCACTGGCGACGCTGGTGCATGAGCGCAGCGGGCAGATTCACCCGTTGCTGGCCGACATCACGGTGATCGGTCGTGACAAGTCCTGCGCGGTCCTGATCCGTGACGACACCGCTGTCTCGCGCAAGCACGCCCACATCCTGCGCAAGGGTGTCAGCTTCAGGATAGAGGATCTTGGCTCCAGCAACGGAGTCTACGTCAATGGCATCAAGCTCGCTGGCTCGCACGAGTTGCAAGTGGGCGATCGCGTAGAGATCGGCGCGCAGGTGTACCTGTTCAAGCGCCGGGCGTGATAGGCGTCTCGCGAGTGCGAACAGTGCAAAGTAAGTAATGGTTGTACAGGCCGATTCGGCTTATCATTCACGCCGGAGCACGCCATGTCCAAGAAACGCGGCAAGGCCACCGACGACTTCGCCTCCGACGGCGCGGCACCAGCCTCGGGAAGCTACACCGTTCCTACCAAGCGTGATGTGGTGCATGCAGGGTTTGAGGAGCTCGACTCAGCCGGCGAGAAGCTGTTCCATGCCATTGTAACGGACGTATGCACAATCGGCCGCGACGCCGACTGCAACATCGTGATCCGCGGCGACAGCAAGGTGTCGCGCAAGCACGCGATTGTGCAGCGCAAAGATATCGCCTATTGGATCAGCGACAACGGCAGCAGCAACGGTGTGGTCGTGAACGGCCTGAAAATCAGCGCGCCGCACGAACTGAAGGTCGGCGACGAAGTGCAGATCGGCCTGCAGAAATGGACGTTCACCCGCAGGGCGAGCAGCTAGGCTGGCCGCACTTCGCAACCGCGCGGTCTTCCAGGCGGTCAGTTCCCAGTTTCTTCTGGGACCTCCTGTCATGCACGTGAGTCCGCAGTCAGGCCGCATCGCGGCCGTCCGATTGTAGCCTGGGGCGCAAGCCCCAGGGTGGCGAGATCGGATGATCCAAGCCCGCGTAGCGGGCGACCAAGCCGCGCAGCGGCAAGTCACTCGAGGTACTGCGGGTCATAGTCTACGCCATGCTCTTCAAGTAACGCCTTCAGTTCCTCAATGAACGAACGCCCATTGTGATGTTCGTGCTGGCCCAGAATGTAACGATCCAACGTCTCACGCCCCGACGGCGCGACCGTGAAGGCCGCATACCCCCGTTGCCACTCAAACGGCACGGCGAACTTTGATTGCTCGTTGACCCACTTGCTTGAACCGGCCTTGAGTTCGCGCATGAAGTCCGAAACGGCAATGACGGGCGGGATCGAGGCGAAAACGTGGACGTGATCTGTAACTCCGCCAATCATTAGCGGTGTACCCTTCAATCGCTTGATGATGCCACCCATGTACGCGTGCAAGGTCGGCTGAAACGCGGGCGCGATAAGACCACGGCGATCCTTGGTCGAAAATACAATGTGATACAGGAGTTTCGTCCAGGTTTGCGCCACAGGTTCCCTTCGGGTAGGTCGCCCACTACGCGGGCTTTGCTTGATGGCTTTTGGGTACCTAGGGCTTTCTCGCGCCTGTGGCGCTCGACGCCCTAGGCTACACTCGGGCGGCCGCCATGCGGCCTGACCACACGGACCTCCTACTTCCTCCAGTCCGGCAGGGTGTTCAGGAAGTCGTCAAGCTTCAACTCGCCCAGTTCACCTTTGTCGCGCGAGCGCACGTTGACGCTGCTGTTCTGCTGTTCTTTGTCGCCGACCACCAGGATGTACGGAATCTTCTGCAGGCTGGCCTCGCGGATCTTGTAGTTCAGCCGGTCGTTTTTCAGGTTCACGTCCACGCGCAGGCCGAAGTCAATCAGCCGCGACTTGATGGTCTCGGCGTAGGCCTCGAACTTTTCGCCCACCGGCAGGATCATCGCCTGCACCGGCGCCAGCCACAGCGGGAATGCACCGGCGTAATGCTCAATGATCATGCCCATGAAGCGTTCGAGTGACCCCAGCCCGGCACGGTGAATCATCACCGGGGTATGGCGCGCGCCGTCGGCGCCCACGTACTCAAGTTGAAATCTCGCGGGCATGCTGAAGTCCAGCTGGATGGTGCCGCACTGCCAGGTGCGGCCAAGGCTGTCCTTAATATGGAAGTCAATCTTCGGGCCATAGAATGCGCCGTCGCCGGGGTTCAGCTTGTAGCTGTACCCGCGCGATTCCAGCGCCTGTCTCAGCGCGTCTTCGGCCTTGTCCCACATGTCGTCGGTGCCGACACGCTTCTCGGGCCGGGTGCTGAGTTCCATGTGGTAATCATGGATCTCGAAGTCGGCGTACACTTCTTTGAAGTAGTCAATCAGCATCTGCACTTCGCCCACGATCTGTTCCGGGGTCACAAAGTGGTGCGCGTCGTCCTGGGTAAAGGCCTGCACACGAAACAGCCCGTGGCGCACACCGCTGAGTTCACGGCGGTGCACAAGCCCAAGCTCGCTGTAACGCAGCGGCATTTCGTTGTGCGAACGCAGCTTGTGCTTGAAGATCAGGCAGTGGCCCGGGCAGTTCATGGGCTTGACGGCCATCGGGCGGTCTTCTTCGACGTCAATGACCTCGCCGGGGTGCTTGGCGTCGTCCATCTTCATCTTGGTGAAGAACATGTTCTCCAGGTAGTTCTGGTAGTGGCCGCTGGTGTGCCACAGGTTCTCGCTCAGGATGATCGGCGCCTTCACCTCGTGATAGCCGCGCTTGCGCAGCTTGTTGCGGGCGTAGTTGGCAAGGGTGTTCCACAGTTGCGCGCCCTTGGGCAGATAAAACGGAAAGCCCGGCGCGTCCTCGGTGAACATGAACAGTTCCTGCTGCTCGCCGATCAGCCGGTGGTCGCGCTTGCGGGCCTCCTCAAGCATCTGGAAGTGCGCCTCAAGTTCTTCTTTGCTGAAGAACGCGGTGCCGTAGACGCGCTGAAGCTGCTCGCGGGCCTGGTCGGCGCGCCAGTATGCGCCGCTGACCTTGGTCAGCTTGATGTGTTTCAGCCAGCCGGTGTCGGGCACGTGCGGGCCGCGGCACAGGTCAATGAAATCGCCGTGCTTGTAGAAGGTCAGTTCCTCGCCGCGATCTTTGATGCCGCCGACCAGTTCCTGCTTGAACTTGTTGTGGCCGCCGTCAATCGCCCTGTAGCGCGCGTAGTGTTCGTTGGCGTCGTCATAGCCGCTGACGCAGCGCACAAAGGGTTTGGCTTCCTTGGTGATGCGGGCCATTTCGGCCTCGATCTTGGGGAAATCCTCGGGGGTGATTTTGCCCTCGGGGAAGTAGATGTCGTAATAGAAGCCGTCCTCGACCACGGGCCCGATGGTGAGCTGCGCCTTGGGGAATATGCGCAGGATGGCGTCGGCCATCAGGTGTGCCGCGCTGTGGCGCAGTACCTCGAGGCCTTCTTTGTCTTTCTTGGTGACAATCGCTACTTCGGCGCCGTCGGGCAGGGGCCGCGAGAGGTCCACGACAACGCCGTTGACCCTGGCGGCGAGGGCAGCTTTGGCGAGTCCGGGTCCGATGGCTGCGGCGAGGTCGGCCGCGCTGGCGCCGTCATTGAGCTGGCGCAGGCTCCCGTCCGGGAGCTTTACACTTGGCATGGTTGTTCTCCTTGCGGGATGGAAACGCCCATCCTCGCGACAAGCCCGGCGGCTACAGTCCGCCGTGGCATGGCCGCAGACTAACGCCAACTCTTGCCGCGTCAAGAGCTGGTGCAGCTGCTTTCAACCGCCAAAGCGCCAAATCGCCAAAGCGGTGCCCCGGCACGCCGCCGGTTGGCGATTCAGCCCTTCGCGTTTTCACTTTCTCGCGGCGAACCGCTAAAACACACCCATGCGCGATGTGCTGATCCCCTTTCCGACCCTGTGGGACGAATTTCAGTTCGAGGCCTGTCGGCCTGACTGGACGTCGCGCTTCCTGCCGCATCTCACGGAACCGCGCGACTTTGACGTGCGCTGGGACTTTGACGTCAGGGGCTTCATTGCGGCCCAGGCCGAAGCCTGGCGCGGACGCGCCGCGGGCGTGTTCAGTTCCAGTGATTACCCGGGCGCCTTTGCCGCTGCGGCGATTGCGGACAGACTGGGACTGCCCGGCCCCGGCGCCGCCACCGTGCTGCGCACAGCCCACAAGCTGCGCGCCCGCGAGGCCATGAACGCGGTCGCGCCCGTGAAACACGCATTGATCGACCCGGCCGCGATCGCCGGCCCGGCATTCGGCTTTCCCTGCTTCGTCAAGCCGGTGAAGGGGACATACTCGATGTTTGCCCGGCGCATGGCCGATGATGCGCAGTTGCGGTCGTTTCTGGGTTCGCGCGAGGTACAGGATTACACGCACTACTTCCTGCGCATCTTCAACGAGCTGTGGGCCGAGCACACCGGCGACCCGATTGACGGCAGGTACTTCATCGCCGAGGAGCCGCTGACGGGCACACAAGTAACGGTCGAGGGCATGGTCGCGGCCGGCAACGTGACGATCTTCGGCGTCGTGGACACGGTGTTTCACCCCGGCACGCACAGCTTTGCGCGCTTTGTGTATCCCTCGCGCCTGCCCGACGCCGCGCAGGCCGAAATGGCCCGTGTGGCGACAGCGGCCACGGCGGCGCTGGCCATCGACAACACGCTGTTCAACTTCGAGATGTTCTGGGATGACCGGCGCGGCGCGCAGGTCATTGAGTTCAACCCGCGCATGTGCGGCCAGTTCGGCGACCTCTATCAACGCGTGGATGGCAAGAACAGTTATGTGGCAGCCATGGAACTCGCCTGCGGGCTGACGCCGGATTGGCCGCGCCGTCAGGGTGCGTACAGAGTGGCCGCCAGTGTGCCGCTGCGCGTGTTCCGGCCCGTGCATGTACAGCGCGCCCCCAAGCCCGTGGAAGTGCGCGAGATCAACGAAGGCTACCCGGAGGCCCTGATCTGGTCCGAAATCGCCACCGGCATGGACCTGGAGGACTTTCACCAGGAGGACGGGGCCAGTGTGCGCTACGGCGTAATCAACCTGGCCGCCGAGTCAGAAGCCGCCCTGCTGGCCCGTTGCGAGGAGATCGTGACCCGGCTGGGTTACGAGTTCACGCCCCTGGAGCCCGGAGCGTAAGCGACGGGGCACTGCGCGGGCATCCCAGCGCCTATGCTTGGGGGCCCGGGTTCCGCTTCCTGCAGTACCCCTGTTCGGCAAACCACTCGGCCTGCCGTTTCAGGGCTTCCTTCACGGGCTTGAATTCCATGCCCAGGTGCTCGCGCGAACGGGTGGTGTCGTAGTTGAACGTGTGCAGCGGATAGCGCGCCACGGCCGCCAGCCGGTTGAGAAACTGCGGCAGCAGGTAGGTGCCATAGATCGCCAGCTTCAGCGTAAAGGCCGGGAACGTGGGCCGCCAGGGCGCGCCTGCGACCTCACTCAGCAGCCGCCGCACGTCGCTCAGCTTGAGTGTTTCGCCGATGCTCAGGTACCGCTCGCCGGGCCGGCCTTTCTCCATCGCCAGCCGGTGGTGCCTTCCGCAGTCGTCTACATCCACAAAGGCCACTGGCACGGGCACCAGCGCCGGGTACCGGCCGCGCAGCATGTCCAGCACCATGCCGCCCGTTGGCGTGGGGCGCACATCGCCGGGGCCCACCGGCGCGCCGGGGTTGACAATCACGACCGGCAGGCCGCGCGCGCCAAATCGCAGGGCCTCATGTTCGGCGATGAACTTGCTGGTGATGTAGGGGTTGTTCAGCGGCCCGAAGTTCCAGACGTGGTCTTCGTTGATCGGCCCCTCGCCTTTGCCCGCGCCCACGGCGGCGTTGGTGCTGGTGTAAACCACGCGGTCGATCTTCGCGCGCAGGCAGGCCGCCAGCATGTTGCGGGTGCCAACGACATTGGATTGCAGGTACTTCTCGTAACCGCCGCTCAGGGCATACAGCGCCGCGCAGTGATACACGCGATCCACGCCCACCAGCGCCGCATCCAGGCTCGCGGGCTGGGTCAGGTCTCCCTGCACCTGCTCGACATCCAGGCCTTGCAGGTTGGTCTGGGGCGAACTGGCCCGGCGCAGCACGCGCACCCGCTCGCCGGCACGCAGCAGTTCGCGCACAATGGCCGACCCGACAAAACCTGTCCCGCCCGTCACCAGTGCCAGCTTGCCCATGCCACTCTTGTAGCCTGCCGCAAATGTTGAGGGGAGGCCTCGCGGCCTCCCCTTTATTCCCGGTTGCGTTATCAAGCTATCGGGCGCGACGCACCCTCATGACCACGGCCAGTGCTGCCATCAGGGCCAGCAGCGCCAGCCAGTGTGTGGTGCCGGACTCCGCCGCGCAGCCACCACCGCCGCCGCCACCGCCACCGCCGCCGCCGGACGACGGGGCGTTGATCACGATGGAAACAACCGTGTCTTCAAACACCGGGTTGGCCGACGAATCCGTGACACGAACCGTGAAGCTGAACGGGCCGTCCACGGTAGGAGTACCGCTGACTGTGCCGATCGGGCTCAACGTCATGCCCAGTGGAGTCGCCCCGCCCACAACCGCAAAGGTATAGGGCCCGACACCGCCGCTGACGTTCAGGTTGACTGCCGTGTACGCAAACCCGCGCAGTCCCGGCGGCAGTGTCGCGTTGGTAATGACCGGCAGGCCCGCAGCCGGGGCGGACACAATGATCGAGAACAACTGGCTCGAGCTTGCGTTCAGCGAATCCGTGCCGGTAACCGTAAAGTTGAACGTGCCCGGCGCCGCCGCAACCACGCCGCTTACCACGCCGGCCGTGCTCATGGTCAGGCCGTTGGGCAAGGTGCCCGAGGTAACCGCCAGGGTCACCGCGCCGGTGCCGCCCGCGGTGACAATCGTGGCGCCGGGGTAGGTAGTGTTCTGGGTGGCACCGGTGAGTGTGCTGCCGGTGGTGAAGGACACGGCCGGGGCAACTGCGATGGAAATGCGGATGTCCACGTCATTGGTGCCATCGGTGATCGTGACTTCCCAGACCTGAGTGCCGGCGTCGGCGGCTACAAGGGTTCCGTTGGGGAACACCTCCAGCATCGCACCCGCAACCACGGCGAAGCTGAAGCCGACGCCGGTGGAAGGCCCGCTGATCAGGGTCGGGCTGCCGGTCAGGGCCACGGTCTGGCTGGTGTTCGGGTCACTGACTGCCGCAATGTCGCGGCTGATGGACATGCCCAGGCCGACGGTGTAGGCCGTGAGGTACGGGGTGGCCACAGAGCCGTCGCCGCTGATACCGGTGGCCGGCGCGTGAACCGGCGGGACATCGCCGATCACAATGATCACATCCACCGTGATCGGGTTGCCGGTGCCGGAATCTTCAAAGGTCACCTGCCAGATGTAGCTGCCGACAGGGTTGGTTGCATCGGCCACGCCGGTCCAGCTGAGTGTCAGCGGCTGGCCCGGTGTCGGGATCGTCGGCGCGGTGATGCCCGTGGGGACAACCGCCGGCGGGACTATCGCCGTTACCGTGATGGTGTCGCCTTCGGGGTCTGTCAGGTCAATGTCCGCGTTGGCCAGTGTGGCGCCCGGAACAACCGACTGCGTGAACGGCCCGTTCACGCCGCCGGTGAACGACGACCCGGTTGGCGCCGTGGCCTCGGCCTCGCCGTTGGGCACGTAACCTGTGCCCGAGGCAAAGAAGGTGTAGGTGCCCTCGTTGAAGTCATTGTTGAGGATAGTGATGGTGAAGGTGAATCCGCCGAGCTGTGGCGCGACATTGACCGTGAAGGTCGTGCTGTTGCCCTGCGTAACGGTGTTGCCGGGCTGGGCAGTGACATTCACCGTGGGTGCACCCGAACCAGGCGTGACGGAAATCGGCGTGGTGATGGTCAGGTCGCCGGGGCCGGTGTTGAGAATTGTCCAGGTGAAGTTCATGCCCGTGGTGGGCACGTTGCCAAGCGCATCGGTGGTGCCGACGGCGATGCTGACGCCGGTGGTGCGTTCGACGTCGATCTCAGGCTGGGGCACGGCCGCGCGCTCATCGGCACCGGAATCGCGCTCGGCGCCGATCGGGCGGGTCTGGCCGTCAATGTCAATGTTGACGGTCGAGCCAACCGCCAGGTCAATCGCAGGCGAAATGCCCTGCAGGTGCAGGTCTTCACTGCCGCTTGTGGTGCTGACCAACAACGGGTCGGTGTTCAGGCCGTTGACGTCACGGCCCGATGCCTGCCACTCGGTCCAGGTATCAAAGTTTGTGTTGTTGCACATGACGGCAGCGCCCGCCAGGTACACGACGTTGCGGTCGACCGTCGTGGGCAGCGCCGTGCCGGTGGCGCTTTCCAGGCGATAGAAGGGTATTGCGCTGGAACTGGCGAGGTACACGACATTGAACGAGATGTTGGATATGGGGTTTGTATCGCCGTTAGTGTTGAACACGGCCCCGGTGGCCTGCCCGTTGGTGTGCACGATGCTGTTATGCTGGATCACAACGTTGCTGCCCGGCCGGCGCACGGCGATGACTCCTTTGATGCCACCAAAGAAGACTGTGGCGCCGCCGTCGCCGCCGCAGTTCCAAATCATGTTGTTGCGGATGGCCAGATTGTTCGGCCCGTTGCCGCTGCTCAATCCGTACGTCGCAATGGCCGCACCCAGGGCGATGTCATAAATCTTGCAGCCCTGGATCGTGACGTTCGAGGTGGCCACATTGTTGTAGAAGGCGATTCCGAAGTGCTGCCCGCCCGTAATAGTGAGACCTGAAATGGTGACGTTACCCATGTGCGAGAAGCTCAAGGTGCCGGTTCCGGCGTTAGTGTAACCCTCGCCAGCGCCTGAACCGTTGATGACCGGGATCTCGCCCGATGCGGCCCGAATCGTGATCGTGTTGACTGCGCTGACACCGGGCACGTCGTCAACGACGGTCCCGTCTCCGCCAAGCTGATAGGAGGCCGTCGAGGTGAACGGGCCGCCGTCGTCGTACAGCTCAATGATCACCGGGCCGGTGACGCCCACGGTCTCCAGGGCGTCAAACACCGCGCCAAGGTCACCGAAGTCAAATGCGCCACCCGGGTTGCCGTTGGCCACTGTGTAGGTGCCGTTGAAGGGCGGCTCGGCGATGTTGAAGGTCACCGTAAAGTTGCCCGGCGTGTTGACGCCATCCGACACAACCACCGTGTAGCTGAAGCTGCCCGAAGACGTCGGTGTGCCGGTCCAGGTCAGGTTGTGCGGAACCGCCACGCCGCTCTGTGTGGCCGGGGCAGTCACACCCGGCACCGGCGAAACCGGCGTTACGGTGATGTCCACCGTGCCACCCGAAGCGTCATTGGCAACCAGCACCGCGTTGGCCAATGCTGTGCCGCGCAGGCCCGAGTAAACCCGCGACGCATTGAAGCCCGAACCCGTGCCCGGAACCAGCGTAGGCGCCGGGTTGGTTGCCGTGATGGTGACTGTGAAGTTGGCAGTGTTGGTGCCGTCAAACAACGAAACCGTGTAGGTGAAACTGCCAGAGGCACTGGGCGTGCCTGTCCAGGACAGGTTGGCCGGAACAGCAACACCAGTCTGGCTGGAAGGCGCCGTCACACCGGGGGCCGGATTAGTCGGGGTGATGGTGATGTTGATGGTCGAGTCGTTGATGTCATTGGCCACCAGTACCGCGTTGGAAAGGGCAACGCCCTCAACGGCGGTGTACACGCGGCTGGCGTTGAAGCCCGAGCCCGTGGCCGGAACCAGCGTCGGCGCGGGGTTGGAGATATTGAAGGTCACTATGAAGCTGGGGCTGCTCACGCCGTCGCTGACCACCACCGTATAGGTGAAGCTGCCCACCGCGGACGGCGTACCCGTCCAGGTCAGGTTGTGCGGCACGGCGATACTGCCCTGGCTGGACGGTGCCGTAACGCCGGGCACCGGGTTGGTCGGGGTAACGGTGATGCTGACGTTCGGGTCGTTCACGTCATTGGCCGTCAGCAACGCGTTGGCCAAGGCCACACCCATCATGCCGGTGTAGACGCGCGAGGCGTTGAACGCCGAGCCTGTGCCCGGCACCAGCGTGGGCGCAGGGTTGGTCACGTTGATCGTGACGGCGAAGTTCGGGCTGTTGATGCCGTCACTCAAGGTGACGTCGTAAGTGAATGTGCCAACCGACGTCGGCGTACCTGTCCAGGCCAGGTTGGCCGGTACCGCCGCCGAACCCTGACTTGCCGGTGCCGTGACACCTGGGGCGGGGCTGATCGGCACCACGGTGATGGAGATGTTGGGGTTGTTCGAATCCCCGGCAACCAATGTGGCCGTCGTAATGGCTACGTTCAACGGCAGGGAAATCACGCGGCTGGCGTTGAAACCCGATCCCGTGGCCGGCACCAGCGTAGGCGCCGGGTTCAGCAGGCTGATGGCAACGCCATTGACCGGGAACGTACCCTCAATCGGGCCGGGGTTGGCCGTTACATCGCCAGAGGCCGCCACCTGGAAGCGAACCGTGCCCAGCGACGCGCTGGCCGCGATCTGCGCTGTCAGGAAGAACCGCGCACCCTGGTTCTGCGCGGTGAACTGCCCCAGCGGAGCGCCACTGAAGGTAACCGTACCGCCGGAAAGCGCGCCCACGGTGCTGCCAAGCTGGGTGTCGGCGCCGTCGAACTGGCCGTTGCCGTTGCTGTCCAGCCACAGTTTCAGGTTGCCGTACGACGAGTTGCCCGTGGTGCCGATGTGCGTGAGCGTCACGCTGTTGACGGCCTGGATGGACTGCACCGACATCGCGTCAAAGGTGCTGACCCACTGGTCGGTGCTCAGGGCGCTGGTCACGTTGGCCGGGCCGGCGCTGCTGGCCGCCAGGTATAGACCTACGCTCCAGTTGGCCTCGTGCGCACCGATGTCCACCGACGAGCCCTGGGGACGGGTGGTGCCGAAGAAGTCAATCGTGGCCGAAGATGTCTGCACCGCCGGGTCGATGCATGGCGAAGACGGGGCCAGACGCAGGTCAAACGGCGCCGCGGTGCTCAGCAGCTGCGGGTTGGCGTTGCTGCCGTTGACGTCCAGGCCCAGGCCCTGCCATGTAGAGAACGGGGTGCGGGTGGCCTGGTTGCAGTGCGTGGCCGCAAACCAATAGTTGAAGTTGGCCGTCGTCGGCGTGGAAACCGTAGAGTTCAGGAAGATAGCCGGGATTGCGGCGCTGGTGCAGACCACAATGTTGTTGCTGACGTCATGCAGCGCATAGGTTGTGCTGCTGGAGTACGCATAGATGCCGCCGGTGCCGGTCAGTGTGCTGGTGTGTACCACGGTGTTGTGCCGCACCACGCTGCTGCCCTGCGCGGCGTTGCGAATCGTGATCGCGCCGTTGGTCAGCGTCTGAAGCTGTGGCGAGGTCGCGATGCCCGCCGTCAGGCAGTTGTAGACAAAGTTGTGCTCGACCAGGAAGTTCGTGGCGTAGCCGCTGTTCAGGCCCATGTGGGCAATGCCGGGGCCGTTGGGAATGTCGTACACCTTGCAGCGACGGATGGTGATGTTGGTGGTGTTCAGCAGGATCGGCGAAATGTTGTTGCCCTGGGCCATGATGCCGAAGTGCGGGCCGCCGTACACTTCCAGCCCTTCGACGGTCACATAGGACTGATTGATGACCAGGCCGCCACGGCCGGTCTGGGCCGTCGTGGTGGCAGAAGGTGCCAGGATGGCGCCGTTGGCGTTGCCCTGGATCTTGGGGTTCTGGCCGGTGGCCGCGCGCAGGGTGATCGTGTTGGTGGCGGAAGCGCCGGCCACGGGGGTGATGGCCGGAATCGGCACGGCACTGGAAATGCCCAGGCTGTACGACGGGTCGGAAACGTAGGTCGCGCTGTCCGTGATCTCCAGGACAACCGGGCCGGCCACGCCGGCTGTTTCCAGAGCGTCAAAGGCCGCGCCGATCGACGCAAAGTCGCCCGACGTCTGGTTGATGGTATAGGTGCCGGACATGGCGCGTGCGCCGGTGATCGTCACCAGGTACGGGTTCTCGTTGCCGGTCGTGTCGCTGTTGGCAATGGCCACCGTCACACTGAATGGCCCGGTGCCGGGGATCGTGATATCGACCGTGAACGTCGCGTTCGAAAGCGGCGCCACCGGCGAAGCCGGGGTCAAAGATCCATAAGAAACGCTGCAGTTCGTCGGAGTTCCCTGGGTGGAAATGCCCGTTACGTCCAGCGCATTGGCGTTCCCGAGGTTCTGAACTTCCAGTGTAACCTGAGTGGTTGCGCTGACCTGCCCCACCGAAGTGGTGCTGCCTGACATCACGGTAACACCGGCGCGGCGAACGTTGATTTCAGGCCCCGGAATCGGCCCTTCCAGCAGAATGTTGTCAACATACCAGTTATCTATCCCTGCCGTGCTTGCATCCGACTGAACGACAAACGCAATCTGGCAATTGGGGCTGCCCAGCATCGACGCAAGGGCGGTGCTGATGTCTATGACCGGTGACGAGAACGCAAGTGCCGCCCCGTTGTCACCTTCCTGGAAAGCCCTGGTCCATGACGTTCCGCCGTTTGAAGTCAGCCAGACTTCAAACCAGTGGTCGCCGACCACGTTGAAACCGTCATTGCCAAGGTCAAACTTCAGCGTAGTGCCGGTCGATGCGCCCGTCATGTCGATCACAGGGCTGACCAGTGCGATGGAATAGTTTGTAACCGAAGGCGTCCAGTTGAACCGGGCAGCCCGTGTCTGCCATGTGGATGGCGAACCTGTAGGCACGGCTTCAATCGTCCAGGTCTTTGTGGCTACCGTTACGGCGCCAACCCGAGCCGGAGTGAACTGCGGGTTCCAGGTCCACGTTCCGCTGCTGAGTCCCGTTGCCGACTGCCAATTCTGAGGAATGGTCGAGACACCCTCGAAACTCTCAGACAGGTACTGCGCCACAAGTCCTTGCGAAAACATGGCGGCAATGGTCAACAGCAACGAGGACAGGCCGATCTTCATTTTCTTCTCCATAGTTCCCAGCGCGAGTCGATTCGCCAAGCTTGTCACACTCCAACAGCTGACATGTGCACGCACTCACCGAACGATTGGTGACCCATTGCGCATCCCGTGCCAGAACCGAAAATCGCACACGACTGCTGCATGCCACGCAACACGCTTTGGCAAGCGGGTTTGCGGGAACACCGGTTTGTGCGATTGCACAGTAGTTACGAAACGCCACGCGGGCTGATCGATCTTGATTGATGTTGATGCGTTGCCACTTCCGTGACGGCATCGAATGCACAAGCTAAGCTGTCGCCATGCCCGACCCCAACGAGCCCGAGTTCAAATCTGTCGAAGAAAAAACGCTGCTCGAGATCGGGTCAGACAGCCAGGCCCAGCACCTCAAGCCCGGGCCCACCATCCCGCCCGGAGCCAAGCGCCTTGGGCAGGTGGCATTGCTGGCAGAACTTGGCACCGGCGGCATGGGCAAGGTCTTCAAGGGCCATCACCTGGGGCTCGACAAACCTGTGGCCGTGAAAGTCATGGGGCACCAACTGGCCGGCGATTCCATGGCCAAGGCGCGATTTCTGCGCGAGGCCCGCACCGCCGCCAAGCTGGATCACAGCGGCATCGTGCGCGTCCTGGACGTGAACGAAGAAGGCGGCGTTCCCTACATCGTAATGGAGTACATTGAAGGAACCGACTTGGCGGCGTTGTTGAAACAGCACGGAGCGCTGGATGGCATGGCAACCCTGCGTGCCGTTGCGCAGGTGGCAGACGGCCTTGCCAACGCCCACGCCGAAGGGATCGTCCACCGCGACATCAAGCCGCACAACATTTTTGCCGCGAAGGACGGCCGCGTGAAACTGGGCGATTTCGGGCTGGCCCGCGCGGTCGAGCAAGTCACCGAACTGACCATGCCTGGCGCGGCCATCGGCACGGCCTACTACATGAGCCCGGAACAGGCGCAGGGCAAAGACGTTGACCAGCGTTCGGACATCTACAGCCTGGGCGTCACGGCCTGGCACCTGTTGACTGGCCAGACGCCATACACCGGCACCACTCCCGTCAGCATCGCCGTGCAGCACGTGAACAACGACATCCCCTACGAGCGCGAAAGGTTCGGGCACCTGCCCGACCCTGTGGTCTACCTGCTGATCAGCATGACTGCCCGCGACCCGGCGCGCCGGCCCACGGCCCAGGCCGTGCACGACCAGCTGGTGCAGATTCTGGCCCAGGCCACCGGCAACGGCAGCCCGCGCCTGAACTCGCTGGACGACCTGCTTCAGCACGGCAAGGCCAGCCAGTTTGTGCAAAGGCCCCAGACCCTGACCATGCCTCTTGCGCCGCCGCCGCACATGGGTACGCCCGCGCCGCAGGCGTTGCCGCCGGTGTTCCCGCACAACTTCGCGCCGCCGCAGAAATCCGGCAACAACCTGCTGTGGATCGCGATTGCGCTGCTGGTGTTCTTTGTGCTGCTGTTTGCCGGCTGCATGGCCGTTGTGCTTGGCGGCTGATTGCAAGGTTGTGCCGGGCTGATGCCACCGCTAGATTGCCGCCATGGCCGCCAATCCACTGAAAGTCGTGATCCTGGCCGCGGGCAAAAGCACCCGGATGAAATCGGCCACGCCCAAGGTACTGCACAAAGTCGCGGGCCTGCCCATGCTGCGCTGGGTCCTGGACCAGGCGCTGTCCATGAACCCCCAGCAGGTTGTGGTTGTCGTCGGGCATGAATCCGTGCGCGTACGCAAGGCCTTTGACGGCATGCCACAGGTCGTGTTTGTGACGCAGGAACCCCAGCAGGGCACCGGCCACGCCGTCATGCAGGCCCGCCAGCACCTTTCCGGTTTTGACGGCGACGTTGCCGTTCTGTGCGGCGACGTGCCACTGACTCGCCACGAAACCCTGGCTGCGCTGCTGGCGGCCCATGCCGGCCACAGTGCCACGGTTCTGACCACGCGGCTTGAGAAACCGGGAAGCTACGGGCGGATTGTGCGCGACAGCGCCGGGCGTGTGGGCGCGATTGTCGAGGCCAAAGACCTGAAGCCCGGCCAGGCCGAGATCCGCGAGATCAACTCGGGCACATACATTTTTCACGCGCCGTCACTGCTGGCCTGTCTCGACCTGCTGACAACCAACAACGCCCAGGGCGAATACTACCTGACCGACGTCATTCACCACCTGGCCGCGCAAGGCAAGCCTGTCGCCGCTCACCTGTGCCCGGACAGCCGTGAGGTTCTGGGCATCAACACACGGGTTGACCTCGCCCAGTGCGACGTGGTTGCGCGCGCCAGGGTAACGGAAGACCTGATGCTGGATGGCGTGACGATTCTTGACCCGGCCAACACGTACATTGAAGCCGGCGTAACCATCGGCCGCGACACCACGGTGTACCCGTTCTCGGCGATTCACGCGGGCGTAGAGATCGGCCAACACTGCGAGATCGGGCCGTTTGCCCACCTTCGCGCGGGCACGAAACTGGGCCATCACTGCAAGGTCGGCGCGTTTGTCGAGACCAAGAACGCGGTGTATGGCGACGGCAGCAAATCCGGCCACCTGGCTTACCTGGGCGACGTGACGCTGGGCAAAGACGTGAACATCGGCGCCGGCAGCATCGTGGCCAACTACGACGGCAAACAGAAGCACCAGACTCAGATCGACGACAACGCGTTCATCGGCTGCGGCACAGTGCTGGTCGCGCCGGTGAAGGTGGGCAAGAACGCGCAGACCGGCGCCAACACCGTGGTGCCCAAGGGCAAAGACGTGGCCCCCGACACCGTCGTGGCCGGGATTCCTGCCCGTGTCTTGAAGACCCGACAACCCAAGGCAACGTAGCCAGCCAAGGTCAGGCCAGAGGAACCGGGGAACCCAACATGGCACGCAGCAAAGGCATCAAGGTATTTGCCGGCAACTCGAACATGGCCCTTGCGAAGTCCATCTGCAAGGTACTCGAAATCCCGCTTGGCCAGGCGCGCATTGAAAAGTTCCCCGACGGCGAAATCGACGTCAAGATTGAAGAAGACATCCGCGGCGTCGACTGCTTTTTCATCCAGAGCACCTGCCCGCCGGTCAACGACAACATCATGGAAATGCTGCTGTTCGGCGACGCCGCACACCGCGCCAGCGCCGAACGCATCACCGCCGTCGTGCCCTATTACGGCTACGCGCGCAAAGACCGCAAAGACGAAGGCCGAGTGCCCATCAGCGCCAAGATGGTCGCCAACTGCATGGTGCAGGCAGGCTATGACCGCGTGCTGACCATGGACCTGCATGCCGCGCAGATCCAGGGTTTCTTTGACATCCCCGTGGACCACCTGTACGCGGTGCGCGAAATCTACGGCTACTTCAGCGATATCCGCCAGAAGTCCGGCGACAAAAACATCACGATTGTCGCGCCTGACGTCGGCCGCAGCAAAGTGGCCCGAGGCTACTCCAAGCGCCTGCATGCAGGCCTTGCGATTGTTGACAAACGCCGTGTCAGCGGCGAAGAAACCGAGGTCATGGACATGATCGGCAAGGTCGACGGCCAGACCTGCGTGATCATCGACGACATGATTGCAACCGGCGGCAGCATCGTGGATGCCGCCAAAGCCTGCAAAAAATTCGGCGCCAACGAAATCTATGTGGCCTGCACGCACCCCGTGTTCTGCGGCCCCGCCGTGGATCGCATCAAGAACGCGCCGATCAAGGAATGCGTCGTTACCGATACCATTCCCATGGACGGCAAGGAGTTCCCGACGCTTCGGGTGATCAGCGTGGCCAACACCCTGGCGCAGGCGATCCGCAGCATCCACTTCAGCGAAAGCGTCAGCCTGCTGTTCAAGGGCTGACCGGAAACATCTCCGGCCCCGCCCGGAATTGCCGTACAAGTGTGGGCCATTGCCTCAATTGCCGACTATGATGCTGCACCGCAGCACCGGAGGCTGACCATGACCCGACTGTTGTCCCTGATTGCCGTTGCGTTTCTTCTCGGCGCGCTGCCCGTTGATGTTGCATCCCAGGAAGAATCCAAGCCTAAGCCGCCCGATTACCTGATCATCTGCGCCGACAGCCTGCACGATGCGGCATGGGAATGGGCCATGTGGCGCACCAACCACGGCCGCGCGGTGGTCGTGCGCAAACTGTCTGACATCAGCGCAGACAAGCCCCCCACACTGGAAGCAATCCGCGAGGTCGTCCGCAAGGATGCCGGCGGCGCCACCATCACCGAAGGCTTTCAACTGCTGCTGATCGGCGACTGCCCCGTGGAAGGCCGCGAGAGTTACGACCCGAAGATTGAGATTCCCTGGTTCATGACGCCCCAGCTGGACAGCAACCCCGACCCGGCCTCGCGGGTGCGCGTACCGACGGACAACTTCCTGGCCGACCTGGTAGATGACCCTGACCGCAAGCCCGACATCGCCGTGGGCCGCATTCCTGCACGCACGCTGGAGCAAGCCCGGGCCGCGCTGGCCAAGGTGAAGGCCTATGAAGCCGCGCCCGCCGGCGAGTGGATGCGCAACCTGACTTTCTTTGCCGGCGAAGGCCGCTTTGGTGCCAGCATTGACAGCATGCTCGAGCGCCTGTTCACGCAGTTTGCCGAGCGCACCATCAGCCAGGATTACAACGTGCGCATGACCTACGCGAACATCAAGAGCAGCTACGCGTACGCCCCGTCGCGCTTCAGCCGCAAGGTGCTGGACGAAGCCAATGCCGGCTCACTGATGCTGGTTTACATGGGCCACGGCCAGCGCGACCGGCTGGACAACATGTACGTGCAGGTGGAGGGCCAGAAGCTGAAGTACCCCATCCTCACCAGTGAAGACGTGAACGACTTCAACATCACTGACGGCCGCCTGCCCGTCATGTTGATCGTGGCCTGCGAAACCGGCCACATGGACTATGACGGCGAATGCCTTGCCGAGAAAATCGTGTTTCACCCCAAGGCGCCGATTGCCGTGCTGGCGTCTTCGCGTGACAGCCACCCCTACGCCAATACGCTTCTGCAGAAGGCCTTCATCAGTGAGATCACCGAAAACAAGGTGGCCACCTTGGGCGAGGCCATGATGAAGGCCAAGCGCGAGCTGGTCGAGGCCAAGGACCCTGACCGCAAGCAGCTGGAAAACATGGCCATGTTCATCATTCCCAAAAAGGGCGAACGCGACGAACTGAACCGCAGCCATATCTCGATGTACAACCTTTGCGGTGATCCAGGCCTTCGCCTGCGCCACCCAAGCCTGCGCTTGAAGCCGGCATTGGTGGAGTCGGCCGACCGCGCTGCAGTGCCGGGCGGCACCATTGCCATCAAGGTGAACGTGCCGTCATCGGCTGTGCTGGATGGCGAAGACGGCAAGCCCCCAACGACCAAGTGGAAAGTGCAGCTTGAGCTTCAGTGCCGCAGAACCACCATCATGGGTGATCTGAAGACCGTGCCGGAAAAGGACCTTGCCAGCCCCGACGCCGACAAACGCAAAGCCGCCGAGGACGTGCTTGCGGCCAACCATGCCACGTCCAACAACAAGCGTGTGGGCAGCTTCAGCCCGGCTTTTCAAGGCATCACCATGCGCATGGGTAAGGAAGAGCTGTTCACCGACCTGCAATTCACGGCCAAACTGGACAATTCCCTTGCACCTGGTGATTACATTCTCAAAGTGTTCGCCCTCGATGAGAAAGGGGAAGCCTGCGGCTTCCAATCTCTGGAGTTGACTGTAAAGGAAGCACCCGAAAAGAAGTAAACGTCGGCAACGACGACAACTTAGGGCAGTAGCCCGGAAACGAAGGCGGGGCAGGCCACACCGGTGAGTAGCCGGTACGCAGGCACCGCAGTCCATTACCGAGGGAAACATGCAGATCCCGGCAATCAAGGCCGAGAAGCGTACCGCTTCCGGCACCAAGGCCATGCGCAAGCTTCGCGCTGGCGGAATCACGCCCGGCGTACTGTACGGCAAGGGCAAGGAAAGCCTCAACGTTCAGCTGGCGTACAAGGACCTGGCAGTCCTCACCGAGGGCAACAGCCACGTTGTGCAGCTGGATTTCGGCAATGAGAAGGCCTATGCGCTGATCCGCGGCATGGATCAGGACCACCTGGCCGACATTGTAAACCATGTGGACTTTCAGCGCGTCGACCTGACTGACAAGGTTCGTGCCCGGGTGCCGGTTACCTTCATCGGTACAGCCAAGGGCGCGGCCCAGGGCGGCGTGATGGAAGTGCTGCGCGGCGACATTGAACTGATGAGCCCAGCCGATCGCATCCCCGCACACGTGGAGATCGAGGTCGGCGGGCTTGAGATCGGCCAGTCGGTCCGTTACCGCGACCTGAACCTGCCCGAGGGCATCACTGTCTTTGGCAACCCCAGTACGATCGTCGTTCACTGCACCCACCCGCGCAAAATCGAAGAAGCTGTGGTCGCGCCCGGTGCAGAGGCTGCTGCCGGTGCACCTGCGGCCGGTGCGGCACCTGCGGCCGGCGCGCCGGCTGCTGCAGCGGCCCCTGCTGCCGGTGGCAAGGCCCCGGCTGCGGCAGCACCTGCGGCCAAGGCCCCGGCAAAGAAGTAGAGACCATGAATTCGTCCCTCCCGGCGCGCGTACTCCGGGTGCGCCGGGCACAAGACCAGGGGGACAACCCAACCGGAGAGAGGACAAGTCATGTCGGAAGATGGAAAGAGGCTTTACGAGGGCCTGTTCCTTGTCGATTCCGCGTTTGCCAACAAGGAACCGGAAGCGGCCGTGGAACTCTGCAAGGGTGTGCTGGAAAAGCACGGCGCCACCGTTATCCGCAGCGAGCTGTGGGGCGAGTCGCGCCTGGCCTATGAAGTGCGCAAGAACAAGCGGGGCGCCTACATCCTGACGGCATTTCGCGCCGACACCATGAAGATGGGTGAGATCGAGCTCGAGTGCCGCCTTACCGAACGCATCCTGCGCTATCTGTTCCAGAACCGTGAAGGCATCCCGATGGAGAAGTGGTTCCGTCGTTACGAGCCTGCACAGCGCCCGCCGCGCCGCGACGACGGAGTCGAGGTCGGCGAAGTCGTCGAGACCGAGGAAGCCGCCGCCACCTGAAGCAGGTTGCGGTGTGCATGACACGAGAGACTGATGATCACGTTGAACAAGGTGTTCCTTGTCGGAAACCTGGCCCGCGACCCGGACCTGCGGCACACGCCGTCGGGCACACCGGTTACGGAGTTCCGGCTTGCCGTCAGCGACAGCTACACGACCAGCAGCGGCGAGAAGCATGATCGCACCTGCTTCATCGATGTGGTCAGCTGGCGCAAACTGGCCGAAAGCTGCGCCGAGTACCTGAAAAAGGGCTCGCCTGTTTTCGTCGAGGGCCGGCTGGAACAGGACACCTGGACCACCAACGATGGCCAGAAGCGCTCCCGCATCCGCGTGGTGGCATACTCCGTGCAGTTCATCCGCCGCGAGGTCGAACGTTCGGCCTCGGGCAGGCACCTGCGCGTGGTGGAAACCAGCGGCGACACAGTGCGTGACAGTGACTACGACGGCGACCTGGCCTCACCCCCCGAAAGCGCGGGCAAGGAACAGGTAGAAGACGTGGGCGACGACGTCACGTTGGGCTGAACATAAAAACGAAAAGGCGGGCAAGTGCCCGGAACAAACATGAGAAGACCCGAACCAGCAAACGCAGCGGCCCGCACCAAGGCGAGCAAGCTCAAGAAGAAAAAGAAGAAGATCCGCACGCCGGTGCCGACGCAAAGCAAGTTGACCAAGGAACAGAAACTGTTTCTTGACTACAAGGACGTGGACACGTTGTCCAAGTTCATCAGCGGCGTGGGCAAGATCCTGCCCCGCAAGCGCACCGGTGCAACGCATCGTGAACAGCAGTTGATCCGCGATGCGGTCAAGATGGCCCGGTTCATGGCGCTGTTGCCGTACGTTTCCAAGTAAGCAGACGGGGCAAACAAGCCCGGAGGACAAACATGAAGCTTCTTTTGCGTGAATCCATCCGCGGGGTCGGCAAGCGCGGCGATGTTGTTGACGTTTCAGACGGGTACGCCCGCAACTACCTGCTTCCCAAGGGCCTGGCCCTCACGGCCAGCGACGAAAACGTGCGGCGCCTGGAAGGCGAAAAGCGTTCCTATGAAGCCCGCGTGGTCAAGGAACGTGAACAGGCCCAGGAAATCGCCGCCGCCATCGGCAAGGTCCAGTTGACCCTGCCCGTGCGCGCCAGCGCCGAGGGCCACCTGTTCGGCAGCGTGACGCCCAAGATCATCTGCGACGCCTTCAAGACCGAGGGCATCACACTCAAGGCCGCACAGGTGGAGCTTGAGGGCGACCACATCCGTGAACTGGGCACATACAACTTCACGATTCGTCTTCACGACGACATTGAGGTCCAGAGCCGCGTGTGGGTAGTCGCCGCCAAGGAGTAACACAAGACACAGGCAGCCGGGCGCCTTCGGGCGCCCGGCTGTGTTTTTTCAACCGGTGGAAAGAAAGCGGCCTTCCCGTTGGCGGACGGGAAGGCCCAGTGTGAGTGTGCACCAGAATGTTATGTGGTTCGGTTGGTTAGTTTTCCTGGCCAGGCGGCGGGCAGGCGCGCCAGGCCCCTTTACTGCACTTCACTGCCACTTCACTGCCTTGCTGCAACAACTGCTGCTTCATGACAACTGCTGCTTGCTGCGCGCAGCCACTGGCTGCGGGTGAAGCGTAACTACTTCTTCTTTGCCTTCTTGGTGGACTTCTTGGCAGCCTTCTTTGCGGGCTTCTTCTTCGCGGTACCAGCCATGTTAGCTCCTTTTGGTTTCTGAAGTTCACACACTCACTGCGTCAAAAGTATCCTGCGCACGCGGCATCGTCAAAAGGAATTCACCGGATGAAGGCGATCCTTGACACGTCAATAGCACGGGCGCGCACGAAACTTCTGCGCTTTTTTTTCTGCCTGTTGCCCGCAGCGGGGCTCTGCTCCTGCGCTGTCGGGCCACAGCCTGTGCTGACCACGCCGCAGGAATCCGTCGGCGCAATGCGTGAAGCTTTTTTTCGCGACGACGCTTCGCTGTTCATCCATTGCCTCGGTCAACCCGTGCTGTCCGAGTACAGCGCGCACACACTGCGTGTCGGCTGGTCCGAAATCCGCCCGCGCGTCGGAGCATTTGTGGAAAAGGCGCGCGTTGTGTCCGTCGATCCGTACACCCCGCCCGTGCTCGAACCACTTCCGCCGGCCGGCTACGTCAGGCCTAGCGCCGGCGCGCAGGCCCGTGTCGTGGTCCTTGAACTCGACGGCGGGCGCGAGCGTTTTCTGTTCCAGCGTGAAGTTGACCCGCCGCTGGAAACCGCGCGGCAATCCAAAGGGTTCTGGATCGGTGATCGTTACTACGTGCGCTCAGAGCATCCTTCGGCCGACACTTACCTGGTGGAAGACTCGCCCGAAAAGGATCGCACCCACTGGCGCCTGGTGTTTCCCTACGAGCCCTTCCAGCGCAACGGCGAACTGACCCGCCTGCTTCAGGAAACCCTGGCCAGCGAAAAGAAGTGAACTCCGGCACCCGGGGGCGGTGTTTCTTGTACGGGCGCACCATCCTGCTATAAGGAAGCCGGGCGGGGGCGCTTTGAGTGCCCCCGATTTGTTTGGAGCAAACGTGAACGCCAAGATCCTGATTGTCGCACTGCTGTTCACGGCCGCCGTGGCCGGTGCGGTCACGCTTGCGCTGCTGGAAGGCGGTATTGAATACCGTACAGTGCCGCAGCTGTTGTCGGAGTCCTACGGCGGCGAACGCGTCAAGTTGAAGGGGCAGGTTGTGGAGATTCAGAAGGAGTTCAAGCCCGCCCAGTTCACGGTAGTCGATATCCCGGAGGGCAGCGCGCAGCCGGGCCTCTCGTGCCTGGTGATCTACGAAGGCGATGACGTGCCCCAGGGCCTCAAGAAGGCCGCGCACGTGACGCTGGAGGGCCGCTTTGACCGCAAGCGCGGCGCTTTTGTGGCGACCATGGTCCAGACCCAGTGCCCCAGCCGTTACGAAGGGCAGCAGTTGCCGGCAATAGAGCCGGCGTCACCGTAGTCCAACATGCTGGCCAAACTTGAGACCATCGAACAGTTCGCCACCGCCATCTCTTTGATGCGGCTGGGTACTTCTGTGCTTCAGCTTGGGTTTGTCCTGACTCTGGTTGCCGCGGCACTGGCCGGGCTGTCGATGTGGCTGAAGGACGAGCGCCTGGCCCACGCCGCGCGCCGGGGCCAGTACGCCATGTTTGCGCTGACGGCCCTTTGCTGCGGCCTGCTGTATATCGGCATCTTTGACGGCTACTACTTTGTTCGCTACATCCGCCACGTCACCGAAAACAACGAAACCACGCCGTTCAAGGTCGCGGCACTATGGGCCAGCCAGCAGGGCAGCCTGCTGTTCTGGTGCCTGATCCTGACCGGGTTCTCGGCGGTCTTTGCGTTCACCCAGCGCCACAACCGCACGGACCGCCGCATGCCGGCCATCCTGCTGGTGCTGTCCGTAGTGCAGTTCTTCTTCTTCTTCATCATGGTCAGTCCCTTTGACGCCGAGGCCGCCCAGCGCTCCAGCCCCTTTGCGTTGGAGTACCACTGGATGCTGACGTCCGAGTGGGCCAACCGCAGCGCGGCCGACGTGATCAGCCAGTTGCGCCTGGGTGCCAACTTCACCGGCAGCCAGGATGTGCTGGAACTGCTGCGCGCCATGGAAGGCGACAAGCTGGCTTCGGTCAAGTTTGCCGGCCTGTACGAGATTGTCACCCAACGGCCGCAAACGCTGCCGCCGGAAGTTCAAAAGGCGCTGCTGGACGGCATTGCCGACGGCAACGGCATGAACCCGGCCCTGCACAATTACTGGGTGGCGATCCACCCGCCGATGCTTTACCTGGGTTTCGTCGGCTTCACGATCCCGTTTGCCTGGGCCGTGGGCAGCCTGATCAGCGGCGAAGTCAGTGAAGGCTGGCTGCGCCCCATCCGCCTGTGGACCATGGGCGCGTGGATCTTCCTTACTGTGGGCATCGCCCTTGGCGGCCTGTGGGCCTACGAGATTCTGGGCTGGGGCGGCTACTGGGCCTGGGACCCGGTCGAGAACGCCAGTTTCATACCCTGGCTGACCGGCACGGCCTTCATCCACAGCGTGATCGTGGCCGAGCGCCGGGGCCTGCTGCGGGTGTGGTCATTTGCGCTGATCATCATCACGTACTGCATGACGGTGATCGGCACATTTCTGGTACGCAGCGGCATTATCAACAGTGTTCACGCGTTCGGCGCAACCGGCAACGTAGACCAGTGGTTTTACGGATTTCTCGGCATCGTGTTCATCGGCAGCCTGCTTGCCCTTGTGTGGCGCCTGCCCCTGCTGAGGTCCGACCGCAAGCTGGACAGCCTGGTCTCGCGTGAAGGCAGCTTCCTGCTGAACAACCTGGTGTTTCTGGCCATCGGCCTGGTCACGCTGGTGATCACGTTCTGGCCCTGGATCACCGAAAAGCTCTACGGAAAAGGCGGCATCACCGAACTGGGCCAGGACGCGTTTGTCATGATCAACGTGCCGCTGTTCCTGTTCATCCTGCTGCTGATGGGCCTGGGCCCCGCGCTGGCCTGGCGGCGAAACTCGCCGGGCGCAGTGTGGCGCGCATTGAGGCTGCCGCTGGCAGCCGGGCTGGTTGCGCTGGTCGTCAACTTTGTGTGGCTCAGCCTTTCGGACCTCCTGGTCGACACTGACAAAGGCGACCGCATCGCCGTGCTGGCTGCGCAAGTGCGGCTGCTGGTTCAGGTTTCGCTGTGGCCGATCTGCGTATTCACGTTTGTCTGCGTGATCCAGGAATTCGTCTCCGGCGCCCGCGCCCGGGCCAAAGGCGCGCGGGAGTCAATGCCCGTGGCTGCGCTGCGGGTGGTGCTGGCCAACCGCCGGCGCTACGGCGGCTACATTGTGCATGTGGCAATCCTGATGATTGCCCTGGGCATCTACTACAGCAGCCTGTACGAAGGCGAAGGCACGGTGCTGGCCCAGCCGGGCGGCTATGGCGTGATCCGCGACAAACTGACCGGCAAGAGTTTCGTGGCCTACTACGCGGCCGAATCCCGCACCGAAAGCTGGAACTTCTTGAAACAGGGCTGGGGCCGAGACGAAAGCACGGCCCGCACCTACGAAAACATGCTGCGGCACGTGCGCCAGAACCCCGGCCTGGGCGCGGCCGAGATCATCGACAAGGTGACCACCGATGCCCGCGCGGCCAACGACGGGCAGCTTCCACCGCGCATGCAGCAGGCCCTGCCGCGCATGATAGAGGCCATCAACTGGGGTGTGCGCCAGCGTGACAACGGCACGGTGTATGAAAGCTTTGACGTGGCCCTGTACGTGTTTGCCTATGACCCGCCGCCCGAACTCGACCGCGCCACGTTGCGTGAGCTGCACCGCCGCGCACTGGCTGCGCTGACCGCGCCGGATTTCCGCGGCGAAGAACCTGAGGTCGCCAAAGTGGTGCGCAGCGCGCTGCTGGATCAACTCAACTCCCCCACCACATTCCGCGAGGCCATGGCCGAACTGCGCGAGTTTTTTGAGTCCGCACCCGAAGGCGACTTCAGCGCGGCGCTTGGCATGGGCGGCGATGCCTCCCGCATTGCGGGCGCGCGCGCCGGCGCGCTGGCGCGCATGAATGCCGTGGTACTGGCTCTGGATGCGCTGGCACGCCAAGCCGAAGCCCACCGCGAGGCCCTGCCCGGCGCGCTTGCCGCGCTTGAAGAAGAGGCCATCCTGCTTTCGGATGCCGAACTTGCAGCCCTTGCCGGCACCGGCGGCGAGGCTTCGGGCGCGCGCTTTGCAGCCGTCAACCGCCTGGAAGCCTTCCGCGGGCTGGTGCTTGCCGAGACCGCGTCATTGCGCAACGCCAAGGTGGTGGCGCTGGCCGCCAAGATCAACGAGCCCGAGGCCTGGTCGCAGCTGGTGGCGATGCGGCCGCTTTCACTGGCGGGCCTGCTGGAAGCCCGGCGCAAAGCCTCGGTCGAGAACGGGCCCAAGATTGACGCCGAAATCAAGGCGATTACCGCCGGGGCGATACTGCTGACGCCGCGCATGCGCATCTTCTACGACAAGCTGACAGGCGCGCCGCGCATGAACGAACCGGTCAAAGACCCGTTCTACCACCGGTCGGCCGGGCGCGACCTCTACTTCATCCTGCAGGATGCCCAGCTTGATGGTACAGCGGCGCTGCGGTTCTTCATCAAGCCGCACATGACCCTGGGCATCGTGGGCCTTGTAGTGCTTGTGTTCGGCACCGTGCTGGCCTTCCTGCCGACGTTCCGGCGCCGGAGGGCGGCATGAACACAGCACAGTGGCTGTTCGCGCTGGTCTGTCTGATGCCCGCAACCCTGGCCGCCGGGGGCGGCGCGCGCACGCCCGAGGCCGCGGACCGCATTTATCACGAAGTCGGCGACCAGTTGTTCTGCATCTGCGGCTGCCGCGAGAAGCTGCTGACATGCAGCCACAACGTCTGCGCCCAGAAGACAGCCCAGCGCCAGTATCTGCGCGAGTTGTCGCAGAACGACGTCTACGACGCATCGGCCATGAAGCAGGAGATGGTCAAGCGCTTCGGCCCCAAGGTGTTGCAGGTGCCGGAGGACAGCAACATTTACGCAGTGCTGGCAATCGGGCTGGGGGCTCTGGCCACCGCCTTTGGCGGCATGTTCTGGTACATTGTGGGTCGCAACCGGGCACAGGCCGAGGCCGCCACGGCCGCGCCTGCCGCCGCTGTTCCCGACGAACTGGAACAGCGCATTGAACGCGACATGCAGGAGCTTGAATGAACCGGGTCGGTTTACTGCGCGTGGTGCTTGCCAGCGGCTTTGGTGCCGCGGCGGCCTCGCTGTTTGAACCGTGGCTGGCGCCGGTTGCGGCCTTGCTGCTGTTGCTGACGCTTTCACCTTTTGCCCGGCGCAGGCGCATCTGGTTTGTGGGCGAGGTTGAGTCCGAGTACGCCATTGTTTCGCGCCGGCGCGAGGAATCCCTGCGCGCCATGAAAGACCTGGAAGAAGACCGCCTGGCCGGCAAGGTAAGCGCCCGCGAGTTTGAGCTTCAGCGGCCGCAGCTGCTGCAGGCCGCCAAAGAGGCCACCGCGGCGCTGGATATCATCACGGCGCGGCGCCAGGAGGCCCGCCGCAAGATAGAGGCCTCGCTGGAGAAACCGGGCGAAGCATGAGACTGTGGCTTCTGCTGGCGTTGCTGTTTCCCGTCGCCGTGCTGGCCCAGGGCACGGTCACCGGGCGCGCCGTCAACCTTGCCAACCCGGAAGCCCTGCTGCCGGATTCAGCGCCGGTATGCGCCATCTTTCTGCCGCAGAGTGCACACCCTTTCTGCGAGATCACATCCGCGACCTGGCAGCAGGCATTCACGGACGTTTCCAAGGGCCGCGAAGTCAGCACCCCGCTTGGCAAGCTGGTTGGGGGCATAGGGCCCGTCGGGCATGCCGCAACGGTGGCTGACGGCACCGGTTCATTCCGCCTGGACAGCTTGCCGCTGGAAACACGCATCGGCCTGGCAGTCCTGGTGGACGGCCTGTGGTGGCCCAGCCGTGAAGAGCTGTGGCTTACCGCTTCAGCACCCGAACTGTCCGTGCAATTGGGCTACTGCCGGCTGGGTGCCGAATCGCCGGTCCTGGAGCGCCACCGGCTGGAGGCGGCGCCGCTGATCAACCCCGACCTGAAGTATGCAGGCATCACCATTCTGGAGACGCTGCGTTTCACCAACAATGACCCGCAGCTTGGGGCGCTTGTGGAAGTCGTGCTGGATGTTGCGATGGTGCCCGGCATAGTCTCCATGCACCTGCCAACCCTGTATGGCAGCCACCTGCTTTACATGCAGGGCTGGAACATGGGCGATCCCGTAACTCTGCCCGCTCAGGATGCGCCGCCGATGGTCTGGACGCTTGGCGGACGCACCATGCACGGGTCAGCCCCGACCTACGGCAAGGCCGCGCAGGCCTCCGCCGACAACTGGCACCCGTTGCAGGGCAGCGCGCCGATGGCCCTTGCCGGGGCGGGCGATACCCTGTACCGCGAGAACCCGTCTGCCGATGGCCGCAGTGCTTCGCTGGTGTTCCGGCGTGTGGTCCCGCCGGCCCGGCAGGGTACGCCCGGCGTGCTGGAGATTCGCCTGCGGCACCAGGCCGGCGCGCGAACAGCCGACCCCGGCCAGCGCACCCGCCTGCTGCGCTCGTTTCCGCTGGAACTGCAGAACGCCGAAGCCCGTGTTTCCGACGGTGTCACGTTGCAGGTTCTGGTGACACAGTCCCACCGCAAGCTGTTTGCCGACCCCGTGAAGGAGGGTCGCGTGCAGGTTTTGTCCGGCGCAAAGTCACCTGCCCTGGCAGCCGGCGAAGTCTCCGAGTGGATTGTCGGTTTCTCGACCGAGTTGCAGCAGGAGCTGTCCAAACTGGAAGCCCTTGCTACCGGCCGCGCGGCCGATTCCGGGAACCCGGACACCAAGGCGGAAGAGCCGGTCTCGATCAACCAGCGTGCGGTGTTCCTGGCACTTGCTGCGGCCTTCGGCCTGGCGTTTCTGGTGGCGCTGGTGGCCAGCGTGCGCAAGGGCCGCGACCAGCAACTGGAACGACTCAACCGTCTGCCCGGCAACCGCGACGAGCTTCTGGCGGCCCTGCGCGAGCTTGAAGCTGAGTACAAGACCGGGCACATTCCCCCCACCGCGTTTCTGGAACAGAAACAGCGGCTGTTGAACCGCCTGATTGAACACGACGCGGGGAAGGCATGACCGTTCTGCGCTGCTCCGGCCTGACCAAGAGTTTCGGGGCCACCGCGGTGCTGCGCGGTGTGAACCTGGAACTGGCGGCCGGCACGGTGTCGGCACTGACCGGCGACAACGGCTCGGGCAAGTCCACGCTGCTGCGGGTGCTGGGCACGGCAATGCGCCCCGATGCCGGCGAACTTCATGTGGCCGGGGTTGACGCCCGTCGCCTTGCCATGCAGGCGCGAGCCAAACTGGGTTACGTCGGGCACGACAGCATGCTCGATGGCGTTCTGACCATGCGGGAAAACCTGCGCTTCTTTGCCGGGCTGTATGGTGTGAAAGATGCCGACGCCGCCGTCAGCGCCATGATTGACCGCCTGCAGTCCAATGCGTTTGCCGACGCGCCGCTGTCGGAACTTTCGCGAGGCCAGGAACAAGCCGCCGCAATCGGGCGGGCGTTGATCCACCGGCCTGCCCTGCTGCTGCTTGACGAGCCAAGCACAGGCCTGGATGCGGACTCGCAGGCCAGGCTTGCGCAGTTGATGCAGGACGAAGCGCGCCAGGGCACTTGTGTGCTGTTCAGCACACACGATAACGCGCTGTTGCCAGTGGCGCAGAAGACCTATCGGCTTAGTGGCGGGCGACTATAGAAGTAGAGATTGGTTACCCTTGGCAGACAGTGCCGATACCGAACTTGCATCGGCGGGCGCGAGCGCTAGCATGATGCTTTCCGGCAATTGTGAGCGAACCCTTTGCAGCCAAGGCAGTTACGCCAATGGGCACACACCCGCCGGAGGGCGTGGGCAATTTTGGCGTAGCCTTTGCGGGTGTGTTTGACCCGATCTGGAGGCCCAATGACACGTCGTTCTAGGTCAGGCTTTACCCTGATCGAACTCATTATCGTCGTGGGCATCATCAGCGTCCTTGCTGTGGTGCTGATTGCGGTGCTGTTGAATGCGCAATCCAGCGGCGAGGTGGCCAAGGCCCGCAACTTCGTGAACACCATTCTGCCGGCAGCGATTGCCAAGTGGCAGGAAGACACGGGCAAAGGCAGCAACACTTACCCGCGCAGCGGCGCGAACAAGCCCGGCGCTTACTACGACGGCAACAAGCTGCTGTACGAGGAACTGGTAACGCTGCCCGGCAACTCCGGCAAGGGCGCGTACATCGGCGTGGATCAGTACGTGAAGGGCGAGCTTGAGGGCAAGCCGGTGTTTCTGGACCCCTGGAACAACCCTTACATTTACCGCAATCACTCCGCCAAGAAGGCCAAGAATGCCAACGAGGTCGAGTACCGCGGAAAGAAGTACAACGACAACTTCGACATGATCTCAGCCGGCCCGGATGGAAAGCCTGACACCGAAGATGACGTCTACAACGGGTCGAACTAGGAGAGCCGCCGTGAACACCACAAGAAACAGCCGCCGCGGCTTCACACTGATCGAGTTGATGATCGTAATCGGCATCATCGCCGTGCTGGTGGCGGTGCTTGCCATGGCTGTGCTGCCGTGGCTTTCCAAATCTTCCGAAAACTCGACCAAGGCACTGCTCAGCAGCGTGGGCGGCCTGGTAACAGCCGAACGCAACCCGTTCACCCTGGAACGCTTCCGCAAGGATGTCGGGCCCAGCCTGTCCAGCCAGGTCGACAGTGACCCCAAAAAAGCGTCGGCACAGATGCTGATTTTCTATTACGCGCCCAGCCAGGACACCTGGAAGAAGTCCGTCTACTTCAAGGGCCAGAACTACGACCCGAAGGTGCAGCCCAAGGATTGGGTTGAAAGCACCAAGGTCGGCGGCAACGCCCCTGACCTGCCGTACCTGACGGACTTCTGGAACAACGAGCTGTACTACTACTACGACAAGGCCGCCAAGATTGTGGTGATCCGGTCCTGGGGCCCCGATGGCCAGCCCGACACCGATGACGACCTGGCATTCGATGGCGGCAGTAACCGTGTGGTGTACTGGAACGAACTGAAGAAGTAACCGGAGGCAGCATGCGCCCCGCCAAACGCAAGGGCTTTACGCTGGTAGAACTGCTGGTCGTGATCGCGCTGATCGCGCTGCTGATGACCGTCATGGTGCCGGTGATCCTGAAGTTCATGTCCGGCCGGGGCCTTTCGATGGCCGGCAACAACATTGCCGGGTTCATTGCCTACGCTCGCACCGAGGCCATGAACACGCGCCAGACGCACGTGATCGTGATGTTCCAGAAAGAAGAAGACCGTACCCCGCCGGGTTCAACTATTTCGCGCATTGTGGGGCCGGGCATGGTGCTGTTCCGCATCAACCCTAACCCGGGGCAGGACGAACAAGTCGTCAACTTCGTCAAGGAACTGAACTTCAAGGCCCAGGTCGGCGGCGATGTGCGCTTTGCGGATTCCTGGGAACGCAAGTGCCCCAAGGGCCCGCTGCTGGAGCTGCCGCAATCCGTCAACGAAAGCTTCGACGGCAAGTACAAGCTGGTGCTGCGCCCCGACGGCCGCGTCGTGGTGCCTGAAGACAAGCCCGGCTATGTGCTGGACGTGAAGGAAAACCGCAACCTGGACACCGACATCATCCTGACCGACGACCGGCGCTATGTGTTCATTGACGTAAACCCGGCCACGGGCAACACCCGGCGTTCTTCACCACTGGACAAGGACGAAGTCGGCGATCGCTAGTCGATCCAAGGAACCAAGGCCATGAAACACATGCCCAAGCAACGGCGGCGCGGCTTCACCCTGACGGAAATCCTGGTCGCGATGGCGATTTTCGCGCTGGGTGGTTCCGCCATTGTGGCGCTGTTTATCACCAACGCGCGGCTTTCGCGCCAGGCCATGGACTACACCCGGGCCTCGGAAATCAGCCGCAACATCCGTTCACTGATGACGCAGTCGCTGTCACGGCCGATCGTGACCAACAACGAGCCTGTCTACAAGTTTGACTACCCCGGCAGCTCGCTTACGTTCCGGCCCAGCCAGTACATCAAGGACCGCGAGCAGTCCAAGTATCGCGGCGAAGACACAGTCATCGGCGGCACACCCGTTGAGAACACGGTGTTCTTCAAGCTGCCCAAACAGCAGTTTGACGTGCGCGTAAAAGGCGAGGAATCTCAGCGCCAGATGATCACGTCGCTTCCGAACGATGCCACGGATTCAGGCGGGTTTGTCCGCAGCTTCCCCAATGGCAGGCCCGAGGCCTTCCGCCTTCTGCCCGACCGCCTGCGCCAGAGCGGCGCGCTGGACGGGCTGGACCCGGACGACCGCATGTTTTACGCGTTTGATATCTCGATCCGCCGCAGCGTCGCCCGCAGCGAGGTCGATGACCCCGCCCGCCCGGGCGCCAAGGCACCCCTGGAAGACCTGTTTGTGGTGCATGTGAAGGTCTACAAGGGCTTTGACTTCAAGGAAGACAACCAGGGCACAGAAGTGGTGAATGACCCCCTCTATGAGTGGGACTTCTACATCACGGCTGCGCGCTAGGAGACCAACATGCGTACACGCATTCGCCTTGGCAGCCGCGGTTTCACGCTGCTGGAACTGATGATCGCGATCGCGCTGATGCTGATCGTGATGCTGATGCTGCGCACCATGTTCGTGACCGCACAGGACATGTACGTTCGCGCGTCACGCCGTGTGGAGGTCTACCAGCAGGCCCGCGCCGCGCTTGACCTGATTGAACAGGACTTCATGCGCATCCGCGACAGTGGCTCGGACGACACGGACGTGCTGGGGTTGCGCAGCCTGAAGCCCGAAGACTACGCCAACCCCGACGCGGCCCGCAAGGCGCGCATGTACAGCGAAATGGGCGACTGGAACACACCGTCGGCCAACGAATCCGTCAAAATCCGTGAACTGGTTTCATTCACCGGCACGGCCACCTGGTATGACCAGGAACAGAAGAAGTACACCACCGGCGACGCGATTGTGCTGTATTACCTGCGCAAGCGCATCCCCATCGACGGCCAGAAGGTAGAAGGCGCATACCTGGTGCGCCGCGTACTGCCCGTGCGAAGCCTGGCCGAACTGGCCCGCATCGGCCGAGGCATGGCACCTTTGCATGACATCAAGCCGCACGAAGAAGAGATCGCAAACTTCGTCTATTCGGCCCGCGTCTATTGTGACGACCAGGCGGCGTTCCAGCTGGGCGTACGCAACGGCAACTTCAACTACGACACCATGCCCGAGTGCAGCACCGACGTGAAGAACCGCGACTGGCTATGGGTGAAGACAGCATTGGCCGGCCCCGGTGGCTCGCAGCCGCTGCCGCAGGGCCAGGGCCCCACGCTGATCCTGCCCACCCCGCCCAAGGAGGACCGCGTCGAGTTCGGCGGCGTGTGGCGCACCCACACCGCGCCCGACCGCGAGTTTGTCTCGGCCCGCTGGAATATGCCCAGCGTGGTTGTGATTGACCTCATGATGATTGACCGCAGCTTTGAGCGCTTTGGTGCAAGTGACGGTTCAGGTACCTATCGATCCTTCAGCCGGGCCATCCAGTTGCCGGCTTCCGGCCCGATGTACCGCCTGGATTCCCGCGACATCCAGCTGCTGACACGATAGTTCACCGCATGTTCAACGGCCGGGGCATTGTCCCCGGCCGCGCTGTTTTTTCGGGGGTGAGTGCGCCCTTGCCACGGAACGCAAAATCCCGGAAGATGCTGCCGTTATCCCCCGCATGTTGAGATCGTAGATCCGGCCGGTGTTGCCACGGCCCAGAACAAGGCTGTGCAGTGAAGCTCGCACTGGTCTCGGACATCCACTCCAATCTGGAAGCCATGGAGGCTGTCCTTGCGGACATTGAGTCCATGGGCTGCGAGCGCATTTATTGCCTTGGTGACATGGTTGATTACGGCCCCAACCCCTGCGAGATCCTGGATCTCGCCATGGAACACTTTGACCTGACCATCCTTGGCAACCACGAAGAAGCGGTCATGCTGGTTGCCGAAGACTTCAACGAGCGCGCGATGCGCAGCGTGGAATGGACGCGCGAGCAACTGAACAGCCCCGACCTGCCCAAGGAAAAGCGCCACAAGTACTGGAACTTCCTGGATTCATTGACCAAGGTCCGCAGCCACAAGCAGGGCGACCTGCTGTTCGTTCACGGCAGCCCGCGCAAGCCCACCCACGAGTACGTGTTTCCCAAGGACAGCGTGGACGAGGCCAAGATCCGCAGCATGTTTGCCAAGTTCGACCGCTTCTGCTTCTGCGGCCACAGCCACATCCCCGGCATCTACAGCGAGACGGGCAAGTACGGCCACCCCAAGAACCTGAACAACGGCGAACTTGACCTGCGGCGCTTCCGCAAGCTGCTGGTCAACATCGGCAGCGTGGGCCAGCCCCGCGACCACGACACCCGCGCCTGTTACGTGGTGATCGACGGCAGCAAGCTGATGTTCCGCCGCGTGGAATACGACGTGCAGAAAACCGTCGACAAGATGCGCGCCATCCCGCGCCTGCCCAGCATGCTGGCGGACCGGTTACTGCTGGGTAAGTAGTCCGTCGAGTGCTCTCAGGCCGAGCGGCGTCGCACTGCCACCAGCAGGCCGCACAGCAGCACAACCAGGCCCGCCCACCCGAAGCTGTCCGTTGTGGAACAACCGCCTTCGCCCGGTGCCTCCAGCGGCGATTGCGTGCTGCCCGGGTCGTTGCCGCCGGTGTCGTTTACCGTCACCTGCACGACCGCGCTGTCGAAGTTACCGTTGCCGTCATCCACGATCAGCTCAAACGTGAAGTTCTGGTTGAAGGGTACCTGCGGCGCGGTGAACGTGGCGCTGGCCGACGTGGCGTTGTTGATCGTCACGATGGTGCTGCCCCCCACCTGCCGCCAGGTGAAACGCAGCACGTCCGTAGCGTTGGGGTCAAAGCTGCCGGTTCCGTTCAGGGTTACTGTCGCGCCCTCATTGACTGTCTGGGCAATGCCCGCATTGGCCGTGGGCGGGGCACCAGTGCCACCGGTGAAACGCAGCCGGTACAGCACGGTTTCGGTCAGGATATACATGTGGCCGTCCGGCCCGAACTTCACGTCGCGCACAGCGGCGGAAAGATCCGTCACCATCGGCCACATGGCCACGGCCTGGCGCTCGTTGCCGCCGCTCAGCATCACGCGTACCACCATCGCGCCCGGCTTGGGCCCGATCACAGGGAAGGTCACCGTGCCGCTGGCGCTTTCGCGCCCCACGTACACACAGGCTGTGCGGTGCCCGATGGCAGGAAACGCCGTGGCTGTCTGGGGGTAGAACGCGACACTGCCCGGTTCAAAGTTGGCGGGCATCACCCACGCCGGGTTGGTGTAGTTCACATTGCCCTGGTTGCCGCTGTTGCCGGCGGTGTCCCAGCCATAGTTCAGGCCGGGTCGGACCACATTCAGTTCGTCCACGCCAGACGTGGCGGGGTTGCCGGTGTCGGCCACAAAGAGGTCCCCGGTGGCAGGGTTGAAGGCCATGCCGCGCGGGTTGCGAAAGCCGCGCGCGAACATGGGGTTGTTGATGATCGGGTTGCTCAACGGCGGCTGGCCGTTGTTGCGCTGGACGCGCAGTACCTTGCCGCGCCGGTCGTTCACGTCCTGGGCTTGCGCGCCGCCCAGCGCCACAGACGTGCTGGCGTCACCCACGCTGACGCACAGGTTGCCATCGGCGCCGATCTCCAGGCTGCCGCCGAAATTCGCGCCGTTAGCGCCCATGGCAATGCCGGTAACCACCGTGAACTCGCTGGCGGCAAGGGCAGTGCCAAGGCTGGCTACGTCCTCTGTGTAACGCACCACCGTCAGCGCGCCCGAGGGATTGCCCGAGTAGCAAACATACACGTAGCGATTGGTCGCATCACCCGGCGCCAGCGGAAACAACGGGTCCAGCACAATGCCGTGCATGCCGTTGTCATCGGCCGCCGGGGGAAAGTAGTTGGCCACAGTCACAAACGTGGTCAGCACCGGCGGGCCCACGGTGGTGTCCAGGCAGTACACCCGCCCGTTTGCCCCGTCATTGCCGGTGAAGAAGATCCGGCCGTCGGGGCCGATGGCCATGGCGCGGCCATTGGTCACGGGGTTCTGGACAGTATCCAGCGTGAAACCCCCGGCTGGGCTTGGCTGACAGTACAGCAGCGGCGCAAGGCAGACCGCCGCAAGCAACATCAGAATCCGCATCCGTTGATCCCGGGGCATGAAACGGGGTGAGAAGCCAGTTTCCTACAATCCGACAAGCCGCGCAAGCACGGGCCTTCAATTGATCAGCTTGACGCCGCGGGGTGAAAGAAACACGGCAAAGGGCCGCCCGACAAACAGCCGGCGCTCCACATAGGGCACCAGTTGCACCTGAATGGTCTCGATCTCGGAAAGGGCCAGCCGGGCCTGGCCGCCGCCTTCGGTATAGAAGCTGACGGCGCCGCGCCCTTCCTGCCTGGCATGGCTGCGCAACTGCGCCATGGCTTGCGCCACCAGCTCGCCGTCCGTGGCGGGGTCGGCGCGCTCAAACGGTTTCAGCAGGGCAACCCGCTGGAACTTCTGCAGGGCCGACAGGCCTTCGCCGCGGCCCGCACCGGCCAGCAATTGCGCAAGATCCTGCCCGGCGTCGTCCAGGCCGCCAATCACCTGGGTTCCGTCTTTCATGCGGATGATGGCGCGAATCCAGGCCCGGGCATCCTTGCTGCCCGGCGAGTTGTCGCCCAGCACGAAGTAGTGGTCGCCCTCCAGCTTCACGCCAAAGGGCAGCTCCCGCGCGGCACCGGCCTCAGGCAGCACGCGCCCGACATAGTACACGTCGCGCTCAATACCCTTTACCACCACCGTGCCGCCGCCCGCGGCCCCGCCGCGAATCTCAAACCTGGCCTGTCGGCCCTCGGCAGGTTCTGCGGTTGCCAGCTTGACGGCGTCGTCACCGGAAAGCTCCAGGCGCTTCTGCTTGTCGCGGCTGCGCAGCGCCGACAGCAACGGTGACCCGACATTCTCGTAGAACTCGCTGCCGTGCAGGACGATCGAAAGCACGCCGTCTGCCAGCCCGAACTGCACATCCACGTTGCTGCCCGTCGGAAGCTCCAGCCCCGCCAAAGCGCCCACCAGCAGCCGGTGCTGGGCATTGGCACTGGATTCATGCACAAGGCTGCATCCGCCGGCACCGGCTTTCAGGGTAAGGCGATAGCGGTCACCGTCACGAACGATGGTCAGGCCAAGTTCTGATTCCGCGTCCAGGCGCACGCGCAGCCGGGCACGGAAGTCGCCGCACACGTTTCGCCCGAAGTTCTCTCGCGGCGTCTCCGTGCCGCCGAAACTGGCGTCGTGGTCTGTCACGTTGCCCGGTGTGGTGCCCGAACCTTTGGGGAACACGGCCGCGCCGCCCTTGCCCACTAGGATCGCGCCATCCTTGAAATCCACTTCGCCGTCGCGCTGGAAGCTGCTGACCCAGTCCTTGGTGCCGGCCAGTTCGCGCAGCAGCGGCAGCCACAGCACGTCGCGCGCGGGCTGCGGCTTGGTCAGCAGTTCAATCGGCGAACCCTCGTTGCGGCGGATGTAGATGTCGCCCTGCGCAATCAGCAGGTCTTCGCCGGGCAGGCCGATCAACCGCTTCACGTAAGGGTCGCTGCGCCGCAACGGGTACCGGAACACCACTGGTTCCCAGCGCTGCGGGTCGCGGAATTCGTAGGCCATTTTGTCTACAAACACACGGTCGCCCCACACCGGGTCGCCACTGAGCGTCGGCGCCATGCTGCCTGACGGGATGCGAAAAGCCTCCAGCGCGAAGTGCCAGACCAGCAGCACAACCACAAGTGCCGACGCCAGGCTTTCCACCTGGTCAAACAGAGCACTGACAGGCTTGCGGGCCGTTGTCCGCAGGTCACGCCCCTTGATCTGCGCGCGCGCCACGCTGCCTCGCAGCGCCGCAGCCGAAAGCAACCCCAGCAACCCGGCCACGCCGGCCCATCCGCTGGCGTTCTGCATCGCGGCTGCCACCAATGACGTCCCGGCCAGTGCAACCAGAAGGCCGCCGCGCACCACAGGCGATGTGGTAAGTGCGCGACGCCGGAACACGTACCAGGCAGCGCCGTTTGCCGCCAGCAGCGAACAAATGGCGGGCAGTCTCAGCCACACACCCTCCAGGCGGGGCGTATCGAACAGGGCGACTATGCCGGCCACTGTTGCGGCTGCGGCGCTCAAATTGGCAACCACGCCGCGAACCTGCGGGCTTAGGCGATAGTAACCCTTGCGGGAAACAGGTGCGGTGACAGTGTCGTCCGGCATATGGCGAAAGCTATAGTTCGCGGCCCCCGGCCACAAGTCGTTGACACGGAGAACTCATGCTCAAGGACGGAGACAAAGCCCCGGTTTTCAACCTGCAGGACCAGGACGGCAAGCCCGTTTCCCTGGCCGACTACAAGGGCAACTGGGTTGTGCTGTTTGCCTATCCACGGGCAAACACGCCCGGCTGTACCCGCGAGGCCATTGCCTTCAGCGGTCTGGCAAAGAAGTTCGAGAAAGAAGGCGCCACGGTGCTGGGCATCAGCCCGGACAGTTGCGCCGCGCAGAAGAAGTTCGAACAGTACCACAAGCTGAAGGTGCCCCTGCTGGCCGACGTGGACAAGGCAATCACCAGCAAGTACGGGGCATTCGGCGAAAAAGTGATGTACGGAAAGAAGGTGAAGGGCATCATCCGCAGCACATTCCTGATTGACCCGGAAGGCAAAGTCGCCAAGGCCTGGACCAAGGTCAAGGTGGACGGCCACGCCGAGAAAGTGCTGGAAGCCCTGAAGGAGCTCAAGGGCTGAATGAAGCGGGCCCCCGCAAAGTGCGGGGGCCCGGTCATGCAGGCAGCATTACTTCCAGCGGCTGTAGTCGTAGTTGTCCACCCAGCCTTCAAACGTGTTGGCGGCGCCCTTGTGGAACTGGGCAGTGTTGTTGAACGAAATCCGCGCGGTCGTGCTCTTCTTCTTGGTATCCCAGTCTGTTTCGTTCCAGAAGCTCAGCACGATAAAGGTGTCTCCCTTTTCGCTGTTGAACCAGAATGCCACTTCGCTGCTGTAACGGTGCAGCAGCAGTGTCGGCTTTCCTTCGCCGTTGGTAATGATCTGCTTCAGGCGCGCGGCCAGGAGGTCGTAGGGGTCCGCGCCCTCCTTCACGCCGGCAAGCAGCTCGAGGCCCTGGGTTTCCCAGGGATCCAGGAACTCCTTGAGCTTGGAAACCTCGCCCTTGTTGATCACGTCGATGATCTGCTTGACCTGCGGCGAATTGTAGTTCGTCTCATAGTCATTGGCCTGATAGCTGGTCAGGTACCAGTTTTCCGGGCCCTTCTTGGGTTCTTCGCCTTCTTTGGCCTCGCCTTCCTGGGCTTCGCGGATGGCCCGCACCATATGGGTGCCCAGCGGGCTGCTGCACATTACGACGGCGTAGTTGCCCACCGTGTTCTGCTTCAGCAGGCTCTGGCCCTCGTCGCTGTAAGTCGCCAGCGTCTTGGCCAACTCCTGAAGATGGGTTGAGCCATCGCTGCTGCTCCAGCTCTTCTCATCTGCGTTGCGGCGCGCATCGCCGGAAAGGCAGGCCTTCAGATCGCCGAGCTTCTTGTCCTTGGCAGCTTTGATGGCCTTGGCGACCACCTGCTGTGCCGATTTGTGCCCCTCGTCGGTGCCGTCATTGGTCTTCAGTGCGGCTGCCTTGGGCAGTTTGCCGTCCTGTGCCTTCAGTGTTTCGCTGGCCTTGCCGGCCAGGTCATCTGCCTGCACCGTCCCGATTGCGGCATACCCGAACGTCAGTGCCGCGGCGCACGCCAGAAACGCGAGCTTACGCATTCGAATCCCCTTGTCCTGTGAGTAGTGGCCCTGTGCCCGTCATAAGCGGCCTTCAAGGATAGGAACCCACGGGCAAACGTCAATTTGCGCCTGGCCCAAAGGCCTGCGGCTGTGCGCAAGCCAGTGCCGGCGGGCGGGTTGCATCAACCCGCCATGCCGGTAACGTGCAGCCAACTTCACCCGCCGGAGCCGCCATGGACTTTGCCCTTAATGAAGAACAGCAGTTGCTGCAGCAGGCCGCTGCCGAGTTCTGCCGCAACGAAGTCGAGCCCGTGGCGATCAAGCTGGAAAGCAGCCACGAGTTCCCGATGGAACTCACCAAACGCATGGCCGAACTGGGCTTCATGGGGCTGGTGATTCCTGAACAATACGGCGGAGTGGGGGCCGATTATCTGGCTTATCTGCTGGTCGAGGGCGAGATCGCAAAATCCAGCATCAGCCTCAGCATGACCCTGGGCGCGCAGAACAGTCTGGTCGCCCTGCCGATCATGAACTTCGCCACCGAGGAGCAAAAGCAGCAGTGGCTGCCGGTGCTGGCCACGGGCGAGAAGCTGGGCTCGTTTGCCCTGACCGAACCTGGCGCGGGCAGCGACCCCGCGGGCATGCGCACAACGGCCGTGAAGAAGGGCGACAAGTGGGTGCTGAACGGGACCAAGCTGTACATCACCAACGGCGCGGTGGCCGAAATTTTGATTGTCTGGGCCAAGACCGGCCAGAAGCCCGACGGCAAGCCACTGCTCAGCGCGTTTCTGGTGGACAAGGCAGTAAGCCCGTTCAAGGTCGGCACCGTGGAACACAAGATGGGTGTGCACGCCAGCCCGACTACCGAGCTGATCTTCGACGAGTGCGAAGTGCCCGCCGAAAATCTGCTGGGCAAAGAGGGCGACGGCTTCAAGGTCGCCCTGATCACTCTGAACACCGGCCGCTGCAGCGTGGCGACCCAGTGCCTTGGCCTTGCCGAGGCCGCGTACCTGCGGGCGAAGCGATTCGCCGGCGAACGCGAACAGTTCGGCCAGAAGATCGCCGAGTTCCAGGGCATCAGCTTCAAGCTGGCCGACATGATCACGGAACTCAACGCCGCCAAGGGCCTGGTGTGGCATGCGGTGTGGCTGAAGGAACAGTTCGGGTTGAGTGACCCAAGGTTCATCAGCATGGCCGCACAGGCCAAGCTGTATGCCAGCGAAATGGCCGAGCGCGTGACAAGCCACGCCATCCAGATTCACGGCGGCTACGGCTACATGCGCGAGTACCGGGTGGAGGAATTCTTCCGCGCGGCAAGACTGATGACGATTGTGGAAGGCACCAGCGAAATCCAGCGCCTGACCATCAGCCGCTGGGAGATGAGGGCTTAACTTGCCTTTGCACTCGATTCGGCCCGTGGCATCGCCGTCTCGGCGATGCGTACCGGGCGCGTCCCGCGCCTGGACATGGCCGGGACGGCCATGGAAACGCATCGGCGGGACGCCGATGCCACGCGCCAACCCGCTGAGTTCGATTCCCAGCTACTAGAGCGCAACCACCGTACCCTCAATCACGAACTCGGCCGGCACTTCGTCGAACAGGATTGAGACCTGGAACTCCTCGCCCATACCTGCGGGCTGGGTGTTGAAGTCGACAATCGTCGCTTCGGCAGTTTCGCCCGTGGGGCTTTGCAGCCTGGCCTTTCGGCCGATCCAGGCCTTGGTGCCGGCCGTGCCGCACAGGGCGCAGGCGGGGCTGCTGCCGGTCATGGCCACGCCGCGTGCCAGCCGGTGCACGGTGCGCGCGATCAGCAGCACCTGGCCCTGCGGCGGTTTGGGCCGCACCCACACAATCAGTTCGCCCAGCCTTGGGTGGTGCTCGACCTCGTGGCGCGCAAAGCCCAGCCGTTGCAGCATGTGCTGGCTGATCGCGTTGCCGGCCTGCGCGCGGGCATACACGGCCGCGACTTGTGACTGCGCGAAGCACCAGTGGCACAGCGCCTCCACGGCCTCGCTGGCGTAACCCTTGCGGCGAAAGTTCTCGACGATTTCGTAGCCAATCTCTACGCGGCCGCGGGCATCCGGCGAGCCCTTCAGGTTGATGCCGCCGATCAGAGTGCGCGGCTGACGCAGCAGGATCAGGCGGCCCAGCCAGGGCAGCTCGCCGGGGGCGCGGTTCAGGCGGGCGATCTGTTCTTTCAACTGCCACTCGCGCACGCCGTGGCTGGGCCAGCCCGGTGCGATCGCTGCATCCAGCAGCGCGCCAACTCGCGCCACGTCGCCGACCTGTGTGGCCTCCAGCACCGGCAGGGCGAAAGGCACCAGCAGCAATCGCGGACTCTCGATGTCCATAGCTGCATTGTTGCTTGGCTGAACGGCTTTCACCACAGTGGCGCTGCGAGCCGATGCTGTTCTCTGTGCCCCTATGGTAAACCCGATGATTCCCGGAATCGGCTTGGCCGTGCGACTGTTTCCTTGCTTGAATCCCGACACAAGGAGAACCCATGAACCGCACACTGATCGTTGCCACATTGGCCGTACTGGCTGCCACCGCCGCCCTGGTTGCCCCCACTCTGGCCCAGAAGTCCGGCCCCGGCGAACCCGACCGCAGCGGTGTTACCACCCGCAGCGTGGACTACAAAATCGGCGAGGCCGAGTTTCAGGGCTTCATGGCCACGCCAGGCGCGGCCATGGAACGCAAGACGCCCGCCGTGGTGATCGTGCATGACTGGATGGGCCAGCGCGACTTCGACAGCACCAAGGCCACGGAACTGGCCAAACTTGGATACGTCGCGTTCGCCTGCGACATGTACGGCAAGGGCGTGCGGCCCAAGGACGCAGGCGAAGCCCGCGCCGAGACTACAAAACTCTACACCGCGCCCGACACCCTGCGCGAACGCATCAACGCCGCGATCAAACTGCTGAAAGACGAGAAAGCCGTGGATCCGGCCAAGGTCTGCGTGATGGGCTTCTGCTTTGGCGGCGCGGTATCCCTCGAAGCCGCGCGCAGCGGCACCGACATCGCAGGCGTGATCAGCTTCCACGGCGGCCTTGCCACACAAAAGCCCGCCACGGCCGACACGCTCAAGGCCAAGGTGCTGGTGCTTCACGGCGCCGACGACCCCTACGTGCCGCAGAAGGACATTGACGCCCTGTACAAGGAAATGCGCGACGCCAAGGCCGACTGGCAGTTTGTTGCATTTGGCAACAGCGTGCACAGCTTCACCAACCCCGCCGCGGGAAACGACAACAGCAAAGGCGCGGCGTACAACGCCAAGGCCGACGCACGCAGCTGGGAAATGATGAAGGACTTCCTGGCCGAAGTGACCAAGTAGGCGGCAATCTGAACGCGAAGCGTAAGCGAGCGCCATGAACCGGGCGGCGGTGCCCTGCGCACGCCGCCCGGTGCGTTCCCGGCGGCAATGCCTATGCTGCGGCCGATGACAGAGAACCAGCCCAACAAGCGGCACCGGCGCAAACGCTATGCGGGCACGCACCCGCGCAGGTTTCACGAGCGCTACAAGGAACTCGACGCCGCGAAGTATCCCGACCAAGTCAAGAAAATCCGCGCCCAGGGACGCACGCCTGCCGGTGCCCATGTTCCGATTATGCTTGCCGAAGTCATGGCCGCGTTGGCCCCTGCCCCCGGCGAAACCGTCCTGGATTGCACACTGGGCCATGGCGGCCATGCCGAAGCACTGGCCCGCGCCATCGGGCCGCAAGGTCGCGCCATCGGCATTGACCTCGATGCCCAAGAGCAGGCGCGAACGGTCGCCCGGCTGGCCGGGCTGGGCCTGACGCTTCATGCACACCACACGAACTTCGCGGGCATCGGCAACGTGCTTCGCGCAGAGGGCCTGGCTGGCGTTGACTGCCTTCTGGCCGACCTTGGCGTTTCCAGCATGCAACTGGACAGGCCCGAACGCGGCTTTGGCTACAAGATGGACGGCCCGCTGGACATGCGCATGGACCAATCGCGCGGCAAGCCGGCCAGTGAGCTGATTGCCAGCACAGACGCCGAAACGCTGGCCGGCTGGCTGCGCGACTACGGCGACGAACCCCACGCCGAGCGGATTGCCGAAGCCATGGCCAAACAGAAGCCCGTGCGCACGCGCGAGCTTGCCAACCTGGTGCTGCTGGCCAACCACATGGATCCGCGCCGTTTCCGGCAATCCAGCGCGCGCGACAAACACCCTGCCGCGCGCGTTTTCCAGGCGCTGCGCATGGTCGTCAACCGCGAGGCCGAGAACCTGGACGCGCTGCTGCGGGCTCTGCCCTATGCGCTCAACCCGGGTGGTCGCGCGGCGATCCTGACCTTTCACAGCGGCGAAGAACAACGCGTCAGGGCTGCCCTTGAAGCAGCCGCCACGGCAGGCCAGCTGGTGGCTGAAGACCTTGTAGGCGCAAAGCCGTCACGCGAGGAAGTCTACGGCAACCCCCGGTCGAGATCGGCAAGGCTGTTCACGGCTAAGCGGCCGGCGGCAGAGTAACGACGACCGCAGAGCAATCGCGCACCCCCAACCTGCGATATCCGTGGGGCACACTGCTGTCAAAGTAGACGGCGTCGCCGGCTTCCAGCTGGTGCTTCTCTCCGTGCCAGGTCAGCTCGAGCTTGCCCGACACCAAGTAGAAGAACTCGGCGCCCGGGTGGTGGTGCAACTGCAGCTTGCTCTCGTCAACGTCGCGAAAGTGGGCCAGAAAGGCCTTCAACCGCGGCTCTAACGCCATGTAGTCGAGGCTTTCGAACATATAGGCGGCCTGGGCGTCATTCATGCCGGCCGGGAAGCGCTTGCGGTCGCCTTTGCGCGTGATGGCAAAGGTGCGGCGCTTGCGCTGGTCGGCAAAGAAGTAATCCAGCCCGACACTGAACACCAGCGCGATGCGCGTCAGCGTGGGCAGCGTGGGCACCAGCTTGCCGCGCTCGATCTTGGAGAGCATCGCCGCCGAAAGCCCGGTATGCGCGCCCAGTTCGGCCAGCTTCAGGCCGCGCTGTGTGCGCAGGTCGTGAACCTTGGGCCCAATGTTGTAGCCCGCAAGCTCGTTGGCGAGAGTTTCGGTAAGCATGGGTTCTCCTTGCCCTGAAGCATTCTTGCTGAGAATACATGTTTTCACAATAGGCAACACCCGAAGTACGTGGCGAGGCACGGAACTGGGCGTTGCTTGCGCATCATGAACGCAAAGGAGCATTCTGTTGCACCAGGTTCAACGCCAGATGATTCTTACCAGTAAACTGTATTTTCTTAGCATGCACCATCGTTTCATTTGCGCAGGCAACTGAAACCAAGGAGAAGAAATGACCCGCGCAATGATGACAACCCTGACTTTCTCACTGGCACTTTCCGCCGTGAGCTTCAACGGAATGGCCGACGCCCAGGCCAAGCCCGAAAGCAAAGACATCGTCGACACCGCCGCCGCCAACCCGTCCTTCAAGACGCTGGTCGCGGCCGTCAAGGCTGCTGGCCTGGTGGACACACTCAAGGGCAAAGGCCCATTCACGGTGTTCGCCCCCACCGACGACGCGTTTGCCAAGCTGCCCGCAGGCACGGTGGACGCGCTGCTGAAGCCCGAGAACAAGCACAAGCTGACTGCGATCCTCACCCATCACGTGGTCAGCGGCAGCGTGCTGGCCGCCGACGTCACCAAGCTGAAGGAAGCCACCACCGTGTTCGGCCAGAAGGTCACGATTGACACGGCAAAGGGCGTCAAGGTCGGTACCGCCACCGTGACGGCCACCGACATTGCCTGCACCAATGGCGTGATCCACGTGATTGACACTGTTCTGATCCCGCAGGACATCGTCGAGGTCGCCGCTGGCGACAGCCGCTTCAAGACTCTCGTGGCCGCGCTCAAGGCCGGCGAACTGGTCGACGCGCTGAAGGGCACCGGGCCGCTGACGGTGTTCGCCCCCACGGACGAGGCCTTTGCCAAGCTGCCCAAGGACACGCTGGAAATGCTGCTGAAGCCCGAGAACAAGGAAAAGCTGCAATCCATCCTCAAGTTCCACGTAGTCGGGGCGAACGTCAAAGCCGCCGACGCCGTCAAGCTGGCCGAAGCAAGCACGCTGAATGGCCAGAAGGCGGGCATCGAGGTCAAGGATGGCGCCGTCTACATCGCCGGGGCCAAGGTGATCATCACCGACATCCCCGCGCTCAACGGCGTCATCCATGTGGTGGACACCGTCATGCTTCCGAAAGAAACCAAGTAGCCCCAATCGCCCCCGGGGCTGCTTGAAGAGGCGCGGCGTGTGCCGCGCCTCTTTCTATTGGGTCGTGCATAAACGCATCAAACGCATTGCGTCAGGGCATGATTGTCACTAGAGTGTCATCCCTTCCTCAATATGGACTTCGCGATGGGTTGCGCGTGCGGACGCCAGCCCGTTGCGCACATCAGAGATACAGGAGATTGTATGGTGCATCATAGATTGTTTGCAGGACTGGCGGCCATTGTGCTTGCTGCCTGCGCGGGCTCCAGCCTTAAGGCGGCGCCGCTTGACCCGACGGCCTTCACGTCACTTGGCACTTTGACGATGCCGGCGGGCACATACACCATCGATACTACGGCCATGACCATGACCGGTGGATCGATCAATTTCACGGGTGTGGCATCTGGCAACATCTGCGTGTTCACCTTTGCGTCGATCAATATCCAGGCTGGGGCCGTCATCACCTGTCTGGGCACACGCACATTGGCGTTGCTTTCCCAAAGCACCTGCACCATCGCCGGTACCATTAACGCCAACGGTGAAAGCACGCAGGCAGGCTTCATCGGCTACAACGCGCGCGGCGGCCCAGGTGGCGGTGCTGGTGGTCTGTCGGGCGACCTGACGGGTTACCTGGGTGGGCCCACGTTCAACCCACAGAACGGCAGTGGCCCTGGCGGCGGCCTTTGCGCTGACCAAAGCGGCGGCGCAGGCGGCGGCGGCTTCGGCACGGGTGGAGCCCGCGGCGGCGATGCCAACGGATATCAGGGGCAGGCGGGCGGGGCTGCCTATGGCGACCTTGCCAACCTGCTGGAAGGCGGCAGCGGAGGCGGTGGCGCGGACCTTGCCAGCGGCGGCGGCGGCGGCGGCGGCGTTGAAGTCGGCGCAACCGGAGACATCTCCATACCCACCGGCGGCTCGGTTACGGCCAAAGGCGGCGACGGCGAAACCGGCAACTACGGTGCCAGCGGCGGCGGCAGTGGAGGCGGCATTTATGTACACACACCTGCCCTGCTTACGCTTGGTGGAACACTTGACGTGAGAGGTGGTGGAGGCGGCACGGGTGGATGCTGAGGGTCCGCGGGCGGAGGCGCCGGCGGCCGTGTGCTGCTTACCTACGGAAGTTTCTCTAACCCCGGTTCTGGCCAGGTTCTTGCGACCGGTGGTGCCAGTGCGTCTGTCAGTGCCTGGGGCTTCGGCCCCGGCGGTACTACCGGTATGCCCGCCTCTGGCGGCCCGGCCGCAACGGAGCCTGCACCCAAGCTCGCTTTGGCTGCAACGACCGGCTTCACCGGCCCCTCCGGTGTGGAATTCACCTTCAATGCCGGAGTCGGCGTGGCATTGTCAGCGGCAAACCTGATCCTGGATCACCAGAATACCTCTGCCACGATCTCGGTCACCGCGGTCAACCCGGCCATGACGCAGAACGGCATCACGGCCCCGACTATCACCGGGTCTCAGGCAGTCGGCACTGCCTACTCATTCTCGGGGACCCCGGCATCGCTGGGCACAACCAGCTTTGATGTGACCCTGAGCGACGGCCTGCTCAGCAAGACCTGGCGCGCGACCTTCAATGTGACCAACTCGGTCGCGCCGCTGATCACAAGCACCGCCGTCACTACGGCGCAGGTCGGCGTGGTGTACACGTACAACATTGTTGCAACCGGTGCGCCGTCGCCATCGCTCAGTGTGGCGGGCAATCCGGGGTGGCTGACCCTGACAGGCAATGTCCTGTCGGGTACGCCCCCGGCCGTTGGTACGGCGGGCCCGATCACCATCACGGCCTTCAACGGCATCTCGCCGGACGCCACACAGATTTTCTCCATCACCATTGATCCGGCACCGACGGCACCGCTGATCACCAGCAGCGCTGTGACCAGCGCGGTTGTCGGTGGCATCTACACCTACAACATCACCGCAACCGGCAACCCCAGCCCGACCATCATGGTCACTGGTCTGCCGCTGTGGCTGTCGCAAGTAGGCAATGCAATCACTGGCACTCCCGCTGCGGGCGACATTGGGACCACAGCCCTGATCACGGTCACCGCCACAAACGGCGTCAGCCCTGATGCTGTCCAGACATTCACCATAACCGTCTCCACTCCGACCACTATCGGCGGTGGCGGCGGCGGTGGCGGCGGCGGTGGTTGCGCCGCTGGAGCGCCTGCTGCAATTCTGCCGTTGTTTGCCCTGCTGGCTGCGGTGGTTCGTCGCCGCCGTCGTTCCTAGGGCAATGACTCAGGCTGGATCAACCGGGCGACGGCTTGCCGTCGCCCGGTTTCATTTCTGTGGCCCCATATGCATGCGATACACTGCGACAATGTTCGAATGGCTGAAACCCAAACCCGGGAAGCACACCTTGTCGTCTGCGCAGTTTGCCGCCATCAAGCGATTGCCCTGGTTTGCCATGTTGCCAACTCCGATTCGAGAGGGCTGGATCGGGCGCGTGGCCGAGTTTCTGGCCTCACGCAACATTGAGGGTTGCAACGGCCTTGTCGTCACGCCGGAAATGCGCGTTGCGGTGGCCGCGCAGGCCTGCCTTTTGGTGGCGGCGCGAAGCAGTCCGATGTACCCGCGCATGAGTTCGGTGCTGTTGTACCCGCACGCCTATGTAACCAGACACATGTCGGTCAACGAGATCGGCATTGAGGCGCAAGTCCAGGACGTAAACCTGGGTGAAAGCTGGGATCGCGGCAACGTGGTGCTGTCGTGGGAGGATGTCGAGCTTGATGCACTCAACCCCGACGACGGCTTCAACGTCACCATCCACGAATTCGCCCACCAGTTGGACAGCGAAAACGGCGCAATGGACGGCGCGCCTGAACTCCCCAAGGCTATGCGCGCGCGCTGGGCGGAAGTGATGAACACCGAATACGAGGCACTGTGCAAGTTTGCCGACAGCCTGCCCGAAGAACCTGAAGATTCCCAAGCCGAACCCGACCCGGCCTTTGACGAGCGTCGTGAACGGCACGAAGGAGACTGGGTGCTTGACCCCTATGGCGCCCAAGACCCCGCCGAGTTCTTCGCCGTTGCCACTGAGGCCTTTTTCGAAGACGCCCGCCGGTTGCGCGGCGCACACCCGCGGGTGTACGAGCTTCTTGCTGGCTTCTATGGCCAGCACCCGGCCGATTGGCCGGGCTGGAACAACCTGCTGAACCAAAAAGCCGTCTAGGCGGCGCCTTCCACGCGCTTGCGGATGTCGGCGACATCCGGGTCAGGGATGGCCTCCATCAGCTTCTTGGTGTAGCTGTGCTGCGGGTTGGCGTAGATCTGGTCGCTGCTGGCGTACTCCACGATATGCCCGCCGCGCTCGAAGTCTTCCTCGCGCACACCGTCGCGCTTGCCGTCGTTCCACAGTTCCTTCAGCGTTTTGCCGGGGCACATCACGGCAATCTCGTCACTGATGAACTTCACCACGCTCAGGTCGTGCGAAATGAAGACATAGGTCAGGCCAAACTCGTCCTGCAGATCGAGCAGCAGGTTCAACACGCCGGCCTGGATGCTTACGTCCAGCGCGCTGACGCTTTCGTCGCACACAATGAACTCGGGCTCTACGGCCAGTGTGCGGGCAATGCCCACGCGCTGGCGCTGGCCGCCGCTGAACTCGTGCGGGTAGCGCTTGAGAAAGTTCGGGTCCAGTCCCACGCGCTCGAGCAGGTACAGCGCGCGTTCTTCACGTCCGCGCGCATTGCCATGCAGGCCGTGCACTTTCATCGGCTCCATGATCGCGGCACCGATGGTCATGCGCGGGTTCAGGCTGGAAAACGGGTCCTGGAAAATGATCTGCATCTTGCGCCGCATCTCGCGCAGGTCGGCCGCGGGCATGCCGGTGATTTCTTTGTCGCCGTAAAACACCCGGCCGGCGGTGGGCTCAATCAGGCGCAGCACCGTGCGGCCCAGTGTCGTCTTGCCGCAGCCGGATTCACCCACCAGGCCGATGGTGCGGCCCTTGCGAACCGTAAGCGTCACGTCGTCGACCGCTTTGACAAAGCCGACGGTGCGCCGCATCACGCCCTTCTTGATGGGAAAGTACGACTTCAGGCCCTCAATGCGCAGCAGCGGCTGGTCGAAATCCGGGGCGTCTTCGCGGCGCCTGGAGGGCTTGGGGCGGTTGGGAATCTCCAGGTTCGGGTCGGTGGCATCCAGCTTGAGGCCTTTTTTCTCGGCGTCCAGGAAGTCTTCCACGGTAGGCAGGCGCTCGGCCTTGGTGGTCAGCTTCGGCTTGCAGGCCAGCAGGCCCTTGGTGTACGGGTGCTGCGGGTTGGCAAAGATGTCAAGCACGCGCCCGTACTCGACAATCTTGCCGCGGAACATCACGGCCACTTTGTCTGTCACTTCGGCCACGACACCCAGGTCGTGGGTGATGAACAGAACCGCCATGCGCCGCTTGTTCTGGAGTTCCTTGATCAGTTGCAGGATCTGCTTCTGGATGGTGACGTCCAGCGCCGTGGTAGGCTCGTCGCAGATCAGCAGGCGCGGGTTGCAGGCCAGCGCCATGGCGATCATCACGCGCTGCTTCATACCGCCCGAAAGTTCAAACGGGTACTGCTTGACGCGCACTTCGGGGTTTGGAATGCCGACTTCGTCAAACAGCTCGACGGTGCGCTTCCAGGCCTCGTCTTTGGTCATGCCAAGGTGCAGCGTCAGCGCCTCCACGACCTGGGAACCGCAGGTAAACACCGGGTTCAGGCTGGTCATGGGCTCTTGAAAGATCATGGCAACCTGGCCGCCGCGGATCTTGCGCAGCTCGGCCTCGCTCATCTGGGCCAGGTCAACGTCGGCGCCGCCTTCGTTGCGCCACTTGATCTGCCCGCCCTCAATGCGGCCGGCCTGGCTGGGCAGCAGCTTCAGCATGCTGTAGGCGGTCATGGACTTGCCGCTGCCGGATTCGCCCACAACGCCAAGCGTTTCGCCCTCGCCGACTTTCAGGCTGATGCCGTCAATGGCCTTGACCACGCCGTTGTCGGTGTGGAAGTAGGTGCGCAGGTCGGTGATTTCAAGCAGCGGGTGGGCGACGATTTCGTTCTTGACCGAGTCATGGATAAACCCGGGGCTGGCCCGTAGATCGCCGGTGTTGTTTGCGTTGTCCTGGGCCAATGGCATCTCCGCGCGTTGGGTTGAACCAGCGATTCTACGAATGACTCGAAGTTAGGGGTGGCACAAACGGGAGTCAAGGAACAGGTTCAGGGTTAGGGCGATGCATGCACCCGTGCCATGGACCTGACCTGCTGCCTCACCTTGCTGTAACTCCTTTGCCATGCTCCTTGACCTGACGTCCGCACCTGCCATTGAAACCCCGCCCCGTTGACACTGCGGGGCTTGGTGTTACGTTTCGCGGCCCACTGCGCGGGTGGCGGAATTGGCAGACGCGCTAGCTTGAGGTGCTAGAGCCTTCACCGGCGTGCGGGTTCAAGTCCCGCCCCGCGCACCAGTCAACTCGCTTCGCTCGCTCATGGCGAGCCAGAGTGTTGGAACGCCCCTGTTTTCGGGGGCGTTCTTGCGTTTGACGAAATGCGGCTTTGGGTTTCTGGAAACTGCCGCCGCGCCCTGTCGTGGTCGTTCCCCAAAACCCGTAACCCAAAACCCGCAACCGCTGTTGCTCTGCATTCGCAATTTTTTTGCGCGCGCAGTAATCGCGCCTTGCCGCCGCAAATGCCGTTTTCATTTGCGGTTGGAACTGTCAGCAAATGTGGATATCGCCCTCAAACCAGCCTGCCAAGCGGATTGCCGCTTGATTTGCACCTGCCGCGCATGTATCTGGAAGTCCCCGTAACGGGGACGCACGAACCACCCGATACAACAACTTTCTCAACGACCCGCCCCGGCGGGCCGCTGTGCTTTTGCGTTTTCGGCGACACTTCCGCCACGGAGACAACAATGAGCGAGCTCAAGCTTCACCCGGACAAGTACGGCATCGACGACGTGATCGCCTTTGCCAAAGATCGCGGCTGCACCATGCTCGACATCCGCTTTATGGACCTGCCGGGCCTCTGGCAGCACTACACCTTCCCGATTCGCCGCCTGACCAAGGATTGCTTCGAGGAAGGCTTTGCCTTTGACGGCAGCAGCCTGCGGGGCTGGAAAACCATCAACGAATCCGACATGACGGCCATGCCCGACCCCACCACGGCCTTCATTGACCCGTTCATGAAGGAGCCCACGCTGGTGCTGATTGCCAACATCGTGGACCCGATTGAGCGCACACCCTACCCGCGCGACCCGCGCAACATCGCCAAGCGCGTGGAAAGCTACCTGAAGTCCACTGGCATCGGCGACACCATCTACTTCGGCCCCGAGGCCGAGTTCTTTATTTTTGACAACGTGCGGTTCAGCACCGGCATCAACCACGGCTTCTATCACCTGGACAGCCAGGAAGGCGCCTGGAACACCGGCCGCGAGGAAGAGGGCGGCAACCTGGCCTACAAGCCGCGCGTCAAGGGCGGCTATTTCCCGGTGCCGCCGATGGACAGCCTGCACGACATCCGCACCGAGATGCTGCTGACACTCGGCCGGCTGGGTATGACGCCTGAGTTGCATCACCACGAAGTTGCCACCGGCGGCCAGTGCGAGCTCAGCATCAAGTACGACACGCTGGTGCGCGCGGCCGACAACCTGATGATCTACAAGTACGTGGTCAAAAACATCGCGCGCAAGCACGGCAAGACGGCCACGTTCATGCCCAAGCCCCTGTTTGGCGACAACGGCAGCGGCATGCACGTGCACAGCAGCATCTGGAAAGGCGGCAAGAACCAGTACGCCGGCGATGGCTACGCGGGCTTGAGCCAGACTGCAGTCTTTGCAATAGGCGGCATCTTGAAACATGCCCACGCCCTGTGCGCGATCACCAATCCCACCACCAACAGCTATCACCGCCTGGTGCCGGGCTACGAGGCCCCGGTCAACCTCGCCTACAGTTCGCGCAACCGCAGCGCCTGCGTGCGTATTCCGCTTTCGGGCGACAGCCCCGCCGCCAAGCGCTTTGAGTACCGCATTCCGGACCCCAGCAGCAACCCCTACCTGGCCTTTGCGGCTGTGGCGATGGCGGCGCTGGACGGCATCCAAAGCAAGATCGACCCGGGCAAGCCGATGGACAAGGACCTCTATGATCTGGAACCCGAGGAATTGAAGGACATCCCGCAGGCACCGGGCAGCCTCGAACAATCACTGAAGTCGCTGGAAAAGGACAACGCCTTCTTGCTCAAGGGCGACGTGTTCAGCGCCGACGTGGTCGGCGAGTGGATCAACTACAAGATGAAGAACGAGGTCGACGCCATGCGTTTCCGGCCTCACCCGCACGAGTTTGAGCTGTATTTTGATATCTAGTTGGAACAGCGTGTCTGGTGTCTGGTGTCTGGTGTCGCGTGTCTGGTGTAGCCAGACACAAGCCACTGGACACCAGACACTGTTCTAACCCGCGAACATCGCTGCTTGCTTGGGCCGGGCATCTGGCGCGAAGTCGAACTCCTGGGGCGTGACCACGTACAGGAACTCTTTGTTGTGCAGGTGGCTGACCTTGCCCACCTTTTCACCCTGAGGGTTGTAGATGCCGATCTGCGCGCCCACGTAACGCTTGAAGTCGTGCGTCAACGTAACCACCTTGCCCCGCGCGCCCAGCACGGCTTCGGCGTCGGCCTGGCTCAGAAAGCCCTCATTGTTGAAGCTGACGATCAGGTACTTGGCCTTGACGGCGGCGATCATGGCCTTGAACGCGGCCAGAAACTTCGGGCGCGAGTTGAACTGGCTCTTGCGCTGCCGCACATCCACGCGCTTGCAGGCCGTGCCGTACACTTCGGGCTTGTCCCAGCGCACCAGCGATTCCCAGATGTGGTAGTTGGCCAGGTACGAATGCTGGTTGTAGGGCGGGTCAATGTAGGCCACGTCCACGGGCGTTTGCGCAGCTTCGAGAGCGTCGAGACAAGTGGCGTTACCTTTGCCATGGCGGGCGCGGGGCAGCACGTTGGGCATACGCAGCTCGATGTCATTATAGGCCCGTGGTGCCCATCCCTTTAGATAGGCCATTTGCAGGCCGGTGGTGCTGTCCACGCGGTCGGCGGCTTCCATCAGGCTGACCAGCAGCACGGCCTTGAGTTCCGGCGGCAGTAACTTGGCTTCGATGGCATCGCGGATGGCATCAACCCGGGCGCCGTTCTTGGGCTGAAAGAAGCGCGAGTCTTCGCAGAAGGTCTTAGTGAAGTAGCCGGGCTTGCCCGGCATGGCGTTGAACTCTGCAATCAGTTTCTCGGCATCGGGGCGCACGTCTTCAAGATCGGCCTGAACATAACAGGTCGCCAAAGTGTGGGCATAGGCGTTGTGATCGTTGGCAGCCACGCGATAGCCGGCAGCCTTCAGCGCATGGCCCACACGGGACGTGCCCGAGAACAGGTCAAGCACAGACGTCGCGGGCAGTGATGCCACCACGTCAACGATGGCGCCAAGCAGCGTGCGTTTCGACCCGATGTACTTGATCACGGGGATAGTCTAGCGGCGAGGACGATAGTCGGGAGTCTGAAGTCGGCAGTCGGCAGCAACGGCACAAGCGCGGTTTCTGCTGACTGCTGACTCCCGACTGCCGACTCGAAAACTATCATCCCCCCATGCCCGTTCTTGACCTGCATATCCAGGCCCAGCCCGATGACCGGTCCTGCGGCGTCACCTGCCTGAATGCGTTGTATGGCTACTACGGCAAGGATGTGCCGCTGCCGCAACTGGCGCTTGAAGTCGAACACCTGGAATCCGGCGGCACCCTGGCCGTGATGCTGGGCTGCGACGCGCTGCGCCGGGGCTTCAAGGCCAAGATCTACACGTACAACCTGCAACTGTTCGACCCGACCTGGTTTCAGGACGCCAAGATCAACATCGCCCACAAGCTCCTGCGCCAGGAGAACTTCAAAGACGACCCACGCCTGAAAGTGGCCACACGCCGCTACGTGGAGTTTCTTGACCTGGGCGGCCGGGTGCGCTTTGAAGAAATGAACGCCAAGCTGATCCGCAAGTACCTCAAGCGCGGCAAGCCGATCCTGGTCGGCCTGAGCTCCACGTACCTGTACCAGACGGCACGCGAGTACGGCCCCTTTGACGACTACGACGACGTGCGCGGCGAGCCCCAGGGCCACTTTGTTGTGCTGTGCGGCTATGACCGCGACGCCAAGACCGTGCGCGTGGCCGACCCGCTGCTGCAAAACCCCATGACCGGCGGCAGCCAGTACTACGATGTCTCCATGGACCGCTTGATTGCAGCGATTCTGCTGGGCATTGTCACCTATGACGCGAACCTGCTGCTGATCGAACCAAGAACCCCGGACCAACCGGCTGCATGACAACCCTGATCGTCGTCAACAATCCTTCCCGCTGGCCACTGGAGATCCCCGACGTCCAGGTGGTATCGGCCAAGGCTTACCTGACGGACCCCGAGTACAGCAAACTGCAGGGCATCAAGGTCTTCAACCTGTGCCGGTACTACAGCTACCAGAGCCTGGGCTATTACGTCAGCCTGCTTGCCGAGGCGCGCGGGCACCGGCCCCTGCCGGACATCGCCACAACGATGAACCTGCGCACGCTTTCCATGCCGCGGCCCATGGCCAACGAGCTCGATGAAGAAATGCAGAAGGCCCTGGCGCCGCTGAAGTCGCCCGAGTTTGACCTGAGCATCTACTTCGGCCGCAACATGGCCAACCGCTACGAGAAGCTGGCCCTGCAGATTTTCAATCAGTTCCCCTCCCCGTTCCTGCGCGCACACTTCAAACGCGGCGAAGAAGGCTGGGAGATGGCCAGCGTCACGACGATCAGCCTGAACGATGTGCCCGAGAGCCACCGGCCCTTCATCGTCGAAAGCGCGATCCAGTACCTTGCCCGCAAGCGCCACTCGCGCCCGCGCCGCTCGCGTGGCCGCTTTGACGTGGCAATCCTTTTCGACCGCGAAGAGAAACACTCGCCCAGTGACCCGCGCGCGATCAAGCGTTTCTGTGATGCGGCCTACGACCTTGGCATCAACACCGAAATCATCGACAAGAACGATTACGGCCGCATTGCCGAGTTTGACGGCCTGTGGATCCGCGAGACCACCAGCGTCAACCATCACACCTATCGCTTTGCCCGGCGCGCCCAGAACCTGGGCCTGTGCGTGATTGACGACCCGCGCAGCATCCTGCGCTGCACCAACAAGGTGTACCTGGCCGAACTTCTGAACCGCCACAACCTGAAGGGCCCGCGCACGTTGATTGTGCATGAGGACAACATTGACGAAGTGGGCCGCACTCTAGGCCTGCCTTGTGTCTTGAAACGGCCCGACGGCGCGTTCAGCCAGGGCGTGATGAAGGCCGCCGATGAGGGCGAATTGCGCCGCACAATCGAACTGATGCTGCAGGACTCCGACCTGCTGATCGCCCAGGAGTTCGTGCCCACCGAGTACGACTGGCGCGTGGGTGTGCTGGACCGCCGGCCGCTGTTTGTCTGCCGCTATCACATGGCGCGCCAGCACTGGCAGATCGCCAAGCACGGCGAAGGCGCAACCCAGTTCGGCGAAGTAGACAGCATCCCCGTCGAAGAAGCCCCTCCCGAAGTCGTCAAGGCGGCCGTGAAGGCCGCCAACCTGATCGGCGACGGCCTGTACGGCGTTGACCTGAAGCTGATCGGCGACGAACCCTACATCATTGAAGTCAACGACAACCCCAACCTTGAGGCCGGCACAGAAGACGCCGTGCTCAAGGAAGAACTCTGGCGCAGGCTGGCGGGCGTGTTCCTTCGCCGCATTGAGGCCGGGCCGCACGGCGCGGGGTCGGCATGACCCTGCACTTGTTTGAGGGCTACGGGATTGAGCTGGAGTACATGATTGCCGACAAGGCCACGCTTGCGGCCCGGCCGATCAGCGACCTTCTGCTGCGCGAAGTGGCAGGCAACGATGAAGGCGACTTCGACAACGGGGACGCGGCCTGGTCGAACGAACTGGTGCTGCATGTCCTGGAGTTCAAGACCAACGGCCCCGCGGCGGATCTGACAAAGCTGCCGGCGTTGTTTGCGGCACAGGTAACGCAGGTCAACGGATTGCTGGCCAAGCACAATGCCATGCTGCTGCCCGGCGCGATGCACCCGTTCTTTGACCCGATGACCGAGACGAAGCTGTGGCCGCACAGCAACAACGTCGTCTATGAGACCTACAACCGCATCTTTGATTGCCGCGGCCATGGCTGGTCCAACCTGCAAAGCACGCACCTGAACCTGCCCTTTGCCGACGACGCCGAGTTCGCGCGCCTGCACGCGGCCATCCGCATGATTCTGCCGATTCTGCCCGCGCTTTCGGCGGGCTCGCCCGTGGCCGACGGCAGTCTGCAGCCGGCGCTGGACTACCGGCTGGTGAAGTATTCCACCAACTCGGCGCGCATTCCCAGCGCCACCGGCAAGGTCGTACCAGAGCCCGTGTACACCAAAGACGCCTACTACCGCGAGATTTTGCAACGCATCTGGAACGACACGGCGCCCTTTGACCCCGACGGAAATCTCGAGGGCGAGTACGCCAACGCGCGCGGGGCGATTGCCCGCTTTGACCGCATGGCAATCGAGATTCGCGTGCTGGACATCCAGGAGTGCCCCAGCGCCGACATCGCAATCTGCGCCCTGATTGCCGAAACGCTCAAGGCACTGATCGACGGCCTTGCAAGGCCGATTGACGACCTGAAACCCTGGGCCGTGGATCCGCTGGCGGCCCTGTTTCGCGAGTGCATGGTCAGCGCCGAGGGCACGGTAATCCGTGACGCCGACTACCTGCGCGCGTTGGGCTTAACCGGCGCAAGCGCCACAGCGGGCGAAATCTGGCGCAGCCTTCGCGAGCGCGTGATGCCCAAGGGTTCACCTTTTGCGCCAGCGCTGGACGTGATTCTGGATCACGGCACACTGGCCTCGCGGCTGAAACGCGCGCTGGGGCCCGACCCGGGACACGACAAGATCGCCGCGACGTGGCGAGAACTCGCGGCCTGCCTGGCAGCCAACCGGCAGTTCACGCCATGACCTTTGACGCCTTCCTCATCACCTGTGAACACGCCAGCAACGCTGTGCCCGTGCGCTGGCGCGAGCCTTTTGCCGACACGACGCAGGTGCTGGAGTCCCACCGCGCCTGGGACCCCGGCGCGCTTGTACTGGCTGGCGAGTTCGCACGCCTGCTCGATGCCCCCCTGTTCAAGGGCCAGGTCACGCGACTGCTGGTCGATCTCAACCGGCGCGAAACCGGCAAGGGCGTGCTGAGTGATTACTCGCGTCAGTTCGACCTTGAAAAGCGCGTGGCATTGCTGAACCTTTACCACCGGCCCTATCGCGTTGCCGTACTCGATGCTGTCACGGACCGTATCCGCGCCGGGCGCAAACTGCTGCACCTTTCGTGCCACAGTTTCACGCCGGTGCTGGACGGCCAGACGCGCACGGCCGAGATCGGCCTGCTGTTCGACCCGCGACGCAAGCCTGAAAACGCGCTGTGCAAGGCCTGGCGCAAGGCCATGGCTGCGGCCCTGCCGAAGCACCGCATCAAGCTGAACTACCCGTACAAGGGCACAAGCGACGGCATGACTACCTGGTTGCGCGAGCAGTTCCCGGCCACACGCTACGCGGGCATTGAGATCGAGCTCAACCAGAGCTTCGCCATGCAGCCGGCGGCCCGTTGGGCCGACGTGCGACAGGCCTTGAAGTCAACCCTGCGCGCCTGCCTGCGTTCCGGGTGAACTTGGTGGGCAATGCAGTCACTGGCCCCGACGTTGTCGCACCGCCCGATATCCTGTAACTTGGGCCCCTTGGCCCGCGGAGCATCCATGCGACTCGTCATTGCCATCGCCCTGCTTGTTGCCGTTGCCGTTTCGACCATCGCGCAGGATGCGCCTCAACCCACCGCGCGCGAGGCACTGCTCGCGCAAGTTGGCAAGACCTGGCTGAAAGACGTCAAACCGGAAGACCGCGCCGCGCGGATCGAGTTTCTGGAGATCCCGCAATCCATCCGCGAGCACATCGTCGCCAACGAGTGGGAGAAGGCCCAGCTGGAACGCTTCACCAAGGACCGCGCTTACGCCCTGGTCGCAGCGCCAGACGGCGATTACGCGATTCACTTTCGCGGCCCACACCAGCGCAGCACCCGCAAGCTTGATGCCGCCCGCGCCCGCATTCTGCGACGGCTGTACAACGATGCCGCCTTTGCCGCGCCATGCGCGCCGGAACTGGAAGCGTGGCTCAAGGCTGAAGTCGACGTGCAGGCCGTGTTCTCGGACGCCGTCGCCCGGGCCTGCGACGACGTGAAGTTTCGCCCCGATGGCGACACCCTGCGCCGCGCCCGAGTCAACTTGCTGGCGGAGGGCACCAGCCGTGAAGCCATCGCGCGCGCATTGGGTGCGCTGGCAAAGGTGGACCACGCGCCCGAGTGCTGCTGGGCCGCAATCTGGCTGATCTCGCGCATGGATTTGATGACCTTCCACCGCGAAAAGGGCGAAGGCTCAGTCAACGACCTCGTCGCCATGGACGCGCGCTGCTTCTTTGAGAACGTGTGGTACGCCGTAAAGGCCCGCCACGACTTTGCCTGGGGCTGCGAAGTGCCGGACAAGGACTTCCTCAACTATGTGCTGTCGCCGCGTGGCACCGGCGAACCGCTGCAGCGCTGGCGCAGGCACTTCTACGAGGCACTCGCGCCCGAGCTTGTCGGCAAGACCCGCGACGAGGCCATCAACCTTGCCACCACGGTGGTCTACGACTTCTACCAGTATGAAGGCGACACAACCTGGGAAGACTTCGGCATGCTGACTGCGCTGGCCGTCCACGAAGGCCGCTGCGAGGATTGCAGCAACGTCGAGTGCTGCATGCTGCGCGCGGTCTGCATCCCCGGCGCGCAGGCCTTTACCCCCTGGTGGGGACATGGCGACGGCAACCACGCCTGGACCTGGATTCCAAGCTTCGGCAAAGGTTCCGGTGACGGCGCGGGCGCGGTGAAAGTGTACACCAAGACATGGGACGGCCTGGACGACGTGACCGACCAGAACACACCCGTTACGCGCTTTGAGTGCGATGCCCCGGCCGATGCAACCGAAAAGCTGCAACTGCTGGTCTGGAACCACGACGAGTGGCGGCTGGTGGCACGCGCCATGCCCGCCAACGGCAAGGCCGTGTTCGAGAAAGTGGGCAACCGCAAGCACTTCGCACTGCTGGTGCGCACACCCGGCGGCAAAGACCGCATGGTTGTGCTTGGCCCGAAGTCCGAGCCGCGCTGGCTGAACAATGCCGAGAAGGTCGAAGGCGGCGCGGACTTCACCTTCGAGAAGCAAAGCCCGCTGGGCGAGTTCCAGCCTGACAGGCAGTACCAGATGCAGGTGTGGACCACCGCCGGCTGGCAAGATCTGGCCAGCGAGCGAGTATCCACCGGCGCGCTGAAGTTCAAGGCCGCCCAGGACCGCCTGTATCGCCTCAAGGCCGAGGGCATCAACGGTCGGCCCTTCACGATCGAGGAAATCGACGGCGAGTTTGCCGCGCGCGTGCGGTAAACCGGACCGCGGGCCTCTGGCCCGCCTTGCGATCGGGCCCGACGCCCGCGCACTGGAGTCTTCCATGGCCTACGTTGACGGCTTTCTCGTTCCTGTGCCGACCAGGAAACTCAAGGCCTACCAGGCCATGTCGCGCAAGGTCGGCAAGATCTGGCGCGAATACGGCGCGCTGGATTACCGCGAGTGCGTCGGCGACGACCTGGACATCAAGGGCGTGGCCAGCTTTCGCAAGGCCGCGGGGGCAAAGAAGGGCGAGTCGGTCGTGTTTGCCTACATTGTCTACAAGTCGCGCAAGCACCGCGACCAGGTGAATAAGAAAGTCATGTCCGACCCGCGCCTGGCCCACAAGCCCGGCGAGAAGCACGAACACCCGTTCGACATCGCACGCATGTGCTTTGGTGGATTCAAGCTGTTCGTACAGGCCTGACGCTTTTGCACAACCTTCATCCGGTGCTGAAGCGTCCCCCACACGGGGTTGCGATGCTGCCATGCCATGTCCATCAATGCGTGGCTGGCGCTGGGCTGCATCGCGTTTCTTCTGCTTTCGCCGTTGATTCTGCTGGCGTCCCCGCTGTGGGGTTACTGGCTGTGGCGACAGGCACGGGCCGGGCGCCTGGCGGGCATCGCCAACTGGGAAGAGAAGATAAGGCGTGCCGCAGAGGTCAGTTCGCGCCACGACGTGCGCATGCTTTCCGGCGTGCCTTCATGGATCTGCCTGTTCGCGCAGGAAGTGCTGTCACACACCGGCTGCGGCAGCCTGATGGAGGTGTGGCCGAACCTGAAACTGTTCGTGCATGGCGGAATGGCCTTCGCGCCTTACCGCAGGCACCTGCGCCAGCTTGTGGGCGGCGACATCCGCTGCACGGACACTTACTCGGCCAGCGAAGGCGGCATGCTGGCCGTACAGGACCAGCGCGATGAGCCCGGCATGCTGCCGTTGTGCGACCTGGGGGTGTTCTTTGAGTTTGTGCCGGCGCGTGAACTTGACCGGGGCAATCCTGCCCGCTTGCGCCTGCATGAGGTGGAGACCGGCGTGGATTATGCCGTCGTCCTGAGTACGGATTCCGGCATTTACGGCTACCTGGTTGGAGACCTCGTGCGTTTCGAAAGCACGCGCCCGCTGCGGCTGGTTTTCGCCGGGCGAGTCAAGCATACCTTGAACGCATTTGGCGAACACGTCAGTGGCGGAGAACTCGAACGCGCCATCGCGGCGGCCAGCGACGCCACGGGGGCAGAGGTCGGCGAGTACGCCGTGGCAACGGCCTTTCCCACCCCGGAGCGCCCCGTGGGCGGCCATGTGTGGTACGTGGAGTTCCGGGCCGCGCCGATCAGTGTGTCCGCGTTTGCCAGCACGCTGGACGAAACCATCCGCGCCGGCAACGAGGATTACGCCTGCCACCGCCTGCGCGACTTCGGCATGGTCGCGCCACGCGTCCATGCAGTTCCGCCCGGCACCTTTTACGCCTGGATGCGCGCCCGAGGCCGCATCGGCGGCCAGAACAAGGTGCCCCGCGTACTGACCCCCGAGCTTGAGGCCGAACTGCGGCATGAGTTGCCGCAAACTGCCGGCGCACGCTGAAACCTACCCGACCACGGGCAGTTCCAGTTTTGCCCTTGGGCCGTGGTGGTCGAAGTTGATGTCGGCTTCCTGGGCCACGGATTCATCCCAAGCGTCGGCACCGCTGTGGGTGTTGCGTTCAAATCGCGGGGTGCTGCCGCCGGTGAGGATCAGCTTGAGCTTGTGTCCCTTCTGCCAGGTGTAGGCGTGGGGAGCAAATCGCAGTGTGAGTTCTACAGGGTCCCCGGCCTTGACCGGCTGCACAGCTTTGCCATCGCGCAGTTTGGCGCGGATGATCGTCTCGCCCACCAGGAAGCTTTCGCCCTTGTCGTTGGTGTCCACCAGACGGGCATGCACGTCGAAATCGGCCCGGTTGCTCCAGGCACGCACCTTCAGCACCACTTCGCCGCGCACAACCAGCGGGCTCTCCAGCGCGGCCGTGGCGTACACCACGACGTCCTGGCGTTTCTCGATCTCGGTGACGTTCTTGGGGCCATGGGTCAGGGGCGGCAGGTTCTGGCCGCCGATGCTGGGGCTGGCTTTACGCGGGTCGTACTTGAAGCTGCGGCTGGGGGCCGGGCCTTCGCGGGACATGACTGGTTCGGTTGTGCCGATGCGGCCCTCGCTGTCCAGCCAGCGGGCCTGGGGCTTGCCGGCCAGCTTGTCCCAGCTTTCGCCGCTGACCCATCCGGCGTGGCACTGAAAGGCGTGAACACGTGCAAGTTTGTCGTAGCCGTTGTCGGTCTTGCCACGCAGGAAGTAATCAAAGAACTGCATCGTGATCTTCGTGCTGTAGCCATCGGCGGCTTTGAACTCCAAGTCGCCCTGCCTGGCAACATCAATCTGAGTGTGCGACCAGGGGCCCATCACAAGGCGTGTGTGCTTGCGCGCGGCCTCGCCGCCCTTGCTGACCAGGTCGGCATATTGCTCCAGGATCTCGCGCGGGTAGTTGTCCCACCAGCCGCTGATCAACAGGCACGGCACTGTGATCTTTTCGGGCGCATAGCTCTGGTTGCGCACGATCTTCCAGATCGCCTTGTCAGGCGTTCGCGCAGCGGTGACGGTACCGCCCACACCGAAGCCAAGCTGATCCAGTGACTTCACATGGTGTTCCAGCAGCACCCCGCCCTCATAGTAGGACTCATACCGGTTGCCCTGAAACGCGATCAGCGGCGCGGCACACACCAGGTGCGGGGGTTGTTCAGCCGCGGTGTCAAACTGCTGTTTGCCCAGGGCCGAGCCGCCCCAGGTGCCGACTTTGCCGTCACACCAAGGTTGCGCGGCGCACCATTCCACACAGTCATAGCCATCCAATCCGCGCTTGACGCGACTCACACCCTGTGTCGCCGCTCGGCTGCCATAGAATCCGCGCCAGTCCACAAACACGTAGGCGTAGTTCTCGCGGTCGAACATCGAAAACGCCTTCTCACTGCCGCGCCCGACTTCCGACGTGTTGTCGCCGTACTCGCGGCCCATGCGGTCTTTGTTGTAGGGCGTCTGCACCAGCACGCAGGGGTACTTCCCGCGCGCCTTGGGCAACAGCACGTTGGCGGCCAGCCACTTGCCGTCGCGCATCGGAATGCGCTGGTCCTTCATTTCAGGCAGCCACGGCGCATCGGGCTTTTCCTGCGCCACGATGGTCCAGGGCAGCGCAAAAAGCGCGGCAAGGAGAATGACGACTCGCATAGTGGCCTCGCGTTTGATTGCGCGCCCAATTTAACTCCGCGCCCTGGCCATGGTGACGTGAATTGTCTCGGTACTTGCACCCACGCCGCGGTTGGTTGACGAGCCTACTTGTCTACCCACCACGACAGACGATATGCGGCCGCCACCGGCCACGGGCTGGTACCGCCATCTTCGGTCTTGCGCGCGGCCAGAGTTGCATACGCCGATTTGGCTTCGGCCCGTTTGCCGGGTTCGGATTCAAGTTTCCAGGCCTGGCGCATTTGTTCCGCGCGTTCGCGCTCGCGGACAACGGGCGCGAAGTCGCCCTCCAGGCGGGCCAGCGAGTCCCGGAACTTGCGGTCTTTGAGCCAGGCCGCGCCCTCGTATGCCTCCGCGATGGCACGAATGCGGCTTACTTCATACGGGTTGGGGATGACTTCGTTCTTGATGCAATCCGCCAGGAGTTTCTCAATGCGGGCTGATTCTGACTTGGCAGCTTTCTCAATCTCGCGGTCAAAGTCCTTGATGGCTTTCTTGGCGTCGCGCGCGATGGCCTTATCTTTTTCAATCGCGTGGACCCGCGCAATCGCTTCCTTCCAGTGGTCATCCGCGCACAAGGCAGTTACTTCCTTTACGTATGCGTCTGTGCTTTCCGCAAACGGCAGCGCCGATGGCTTGGGGCCGGCCGCCTTTGCGCAGGGCTGCGCGCCGGGCCCGCCAAGCTGGTTGATGACATCGCGGGTGATCTGCAGGCAGCGGCCGTTGACCTGGTGCCCCATCTTTGGGATTTCGTGGTACTGCACACAGGCACCATAGCTGCGGTACACGTTGCAGAACTGGCGCACCGCAGCCACCACGTTGGCGCTGCCCATCACGGCCGTTTCGTCTTCGCCCACGGTGGCAATCACCGGTACCGGCGGCATGGTGTCACGCGTGCCAAGGTTCGAGCCCGAACTGTAAAGAAACAGTCCGCGATAGCGAAACCCCGCCGGGTTCTGCTGCCACTCGCGTGATACCAGCCCGCCGGCCCAGCTTGTTCCCCACGAGAAACCCGAAACAAACACGCGCTGCGGATCCACCGGATGTTCGGCAATGGCCTTGTCGACCAACCACCGAGCGCCTTCCAGAATCTTGTCGCCCTTGGCCAGCGTGGGCCCGTTGAACCAGCCCTGCCCGCCTTCCTTCAACTCCTGGTACTGAAGGCCGATGGTGATCACCGGGTCGCGCGCCGTGCTCACACGCGACACATTGTTCACTCGGCCCTTGCCGGGGTCGCCGTTGCCATGAAACGTGAACATCAGGGCAACCTTGCGGTCCTTTTCCAGGCCCTGCGGCACACTTACATAGCCCGTGAGTTTCTCGCAGCCCTCTACATCTATCTTGCACTCCGTCAGCGTGTTCCTGGTTGAATCGACTTTGCCGTCGTCGTCGCCGCCCAGGCCAAGCTGGGGCTCAAACAGCAGGCGATCCTTGGCGAATCGCTCAAGCGTATCCTTGCCTTCTTCGCGCAGTTGTTCTGGTGTGCGTGGGGCGGGATTTGGTTCCTGCTGACTTTGCACAACACTGTGCAGGCAGGCCGCAACCAGCAGGGCTAATGCAAGAGCGCGCATAGGGTCTCACTACCGTCGGTGGCAACACCATGCCGCAGACGCCCAGCCACTGCAAGGAAACTGATGATTTCGACAAATCTATGACTTGTCGGTGCGCTGGGCCTGAAGCGGCGGGCAGGGGTACTCCTGCAGCCATTCTTCGATCAGCGCGGCCTCGGGCTCGCGGTTGGTGCGCACAAGCTGCATCGCCGCAAGTATCAGTATGGGAGCCACCACAAAGCACCCGGCAAGAAACTGCGTGCGAAGGCCCTTCTGCCAGGCCTGGCGGTCGCCGGCAACGTCGGCCAGGTCGTAGCCCCAGCCGAGCCAGGCCGTCACGCCCAGTTGAAACAGCAGAATCCCGGCCCAGAACAACGGCGCGAAAAGACCCTTGGCCGGCGCGTAACGCAACGTGACCTGCCTGCCGCGTGCAGCCTCGCGCGCGGCCAGCCAGCGATCCACATGCTGGTTGATCAGGATGGTCACCCACCCCACGACAAACCACCCGGCATAGTTCGCCAACGGCACGTCAAAGTGGTTGCCCGGCACGGGGTAGTAGTAGATATCACCCAGAAACCAGTGCTTCCCGTGGTGGGTTACCGGGTCGACAATCAGGTCAATCACGACCATCAGGCAGGCGCCCAGAAACAACGCGGCCGCCGAGTTGCGAACCTTGCGGGGCGTCACGCGCTGGACATCCAGCCCGCGTACCCACAGCGGCGAAAGGAAGAACTGCGCAAACGAGAAGCTGACGTAACTGAGAAACGCAAACGACAGGCTGTCAAAAAAAGGCACGCCCGCGATCACCAGGTCGTTGCTGAGCGCGTCATAGTTGTAAACGTAAAAGCCAAACGGGATGCCGTGGTTGATGCTGGTCCACTCTGCGGCAAAGGCGACCATGTAGCCCGAAACCATCCAGATCAACGTGCGCAACCGCCCCTGTTCCATCCAGCTGAGCGCAAGAAACGCCAGCAGAAACAGGGTGACGTAAGGCCGATGGGTGAATGACCAGAACAACCCGGACATGGCCTGTGTTTATACATGCCCGATGCGCGGGCAGGAGAGACTTTGCGCCGGCACTCAATCGGCAAAGATGGCCGGGGTGCGTTCTGTGACTCCCCCGTCGGCGTTGCTGTGGTGTTCCAGTTGCCGAACCTCGGGGTCAAAGCGCACGGTGGCGTCCTGTGGCTCAAGCTCGCGAACCAGACGCCTGGCCTCTTTCAGGTTGGAGGCCATCACCCAGTAGGTTCGCTGATAGGCGCGAGGCCGGCCGGGCTCTTCATCGGCAAAGCCCGCTTCGTGTGCCGGGGCGACCGAAACGGTCAGTTCCATCCGCCGCGCCTTGGCCAGCGCCCGAGAGTCGTGATAGCGCAGTTCGGCAATCGCCGCAGGGCAGGCATCGACCGATTGGCGCAGGTGCTTCAACAGCACGGCACGGGCCTGCTGGCCCCGCCCCAAGGCGCGCAGGGCCCCGGCCTCGTTGGCGGCCAGCAGGTCAGCAAAGTGCGGGGCGCGATCGGCATAAGGCGCGTTGCCCAGCAGGCTGCGGGTGTGCGCAACCGCAGCCAGGGCGGCATCGTAGGCGCCCATCTGCCGCAGACAGAACACCTGCTGGGTCAGCAACTCGAAACTGTGAGGGTGATGCTTCAGGCCGGACTTCACTTTGCGGATGGCATTGGCGTAATCGCCGCGCGCGGCAAGGTTGGCCGCCCAGTTGTACCAGGCGTCGTGAAACTCCGGGTCGTCGTGCAGTGCCATCTGGAACATCACAGTCGCTTCTTTGTCGCGCTGTTCCATGGCAAGGGCGTTGCCCATGGCAGTCATGTACTGGGGCGAGTCGTGCTCAATCTCAAGGGCCTCCTTGAACCACTTGCGCGCCCCGCGTGGCCGCTTGAGGTTCAGAAAACACAGGCCCGTCATGTAAGCCGCATCGCCATTGCGCGGGTCACGCCGGAACGATTCGCGAAACTTGCGCAGCGCCCGCAGGTTGTACCCGTTGCGCAGAAGCACCACGCCATAGTTGAACAGCACATGGGCAGCCAGCGCGCCGGGGGCCACAGCCAGGGCGCGCTTGTATTTTTCAATCGCGCCCCGCGCGTCACCAATGCCGGCCAGCACGTTGCCCCACGCATCCAGCGCCGGAAAGAACCGCGGGTCCTGCCGTACGCAAAGCTGAAAGCGGTGCGCGGCCTCCAGCGGGTCGCCGCGCCGCGCCAGCACCACGCCACACAGGTAGTTGGCCTCAAGCGCAAGCCGGGGCTCCAGCAGATCCGTGTCCAGGGCCTCCAGCAGCATCTGTGCCCGCCCGAGGTCACCCTCATGAAACAGGCGCACTGCCGACCGCAATTGTTCTTCAGGTCCGCTCACGCCGCCAGTCTATCAGGGCGTCACGGTTGTCGAGGCCGAGCCGGCCGCGGTGCTGGCCACCCCGGTGGCGGAATCCCGCGCGCGTGCCGTGGCAGAAACACCCAGGCTGCCGGTGTGCCCGGCCGTGGTGCGGACAGTCAGGCGCAGCGTCGCCGCAGGCGCAACACTGTCAAGCACCAAAGGCAACGCGGCAGCGCCGGTAGCCGGCCGCACAAAGGCGGCGAACCCGAGTTCAGCGCCTCCCACTGTTGCAAAGAAGGAATCTCCCAGCCGCAGCACCGTGGTGGTGCCGTCGAAGGTGACTGTGATGTCCACCCAATCCACCACCAGGTCGCGAACCGGCGACCCGCCCAGCGACCCGCGCGTGAACGTGAAGTCAATGTCGATCTCGTCGCCCTCAACAGCCGTAACCGGGGCCGTCAGAACCAGCGTGGACAACTGCGCCGTCTGGTCAAGGATGACAGGCGCCACCGCAACCCCGCGCGTGAAGTCCGGCACGTCGTCTGTCGTCACCGTGGGTGTGCCCGGCCCCTGGCTCTGGCCCGTCAGCACCGGCCGGATTGTGACGGCCGCGCCGGGCACAAGATCCGCCGGCAAAGCCGTGTCCAGGAACGTGAACCGGAAGGCCAGCGTGGCCACTTCGCCGGGCGATAAGTCTTCAAAGGCCAGCGTGTCGGGCAGAATCAGCGCGCGGCCCGGCAACGAGCCGCTGAATTGGTCCATCACCACCGCGTTGCCGATCTGTGTCAGCGTCGTGGCGACAAGGTCAAGGGTCGTGCCGTTAATGTCGAACGTCGACGGGTTCACCACGCGCAGCCGCAGCTCATAAACCTGGTCTGTACCAACCACCAGCGCCGCCGGATCCTGCGAGGCCGGGTACACGTTGTTGGCGTTGGCAGCGGGAGTAAACACCGGCCCGGCGTCCACGCGCCCGACGGCCGCATGCACCAGCAGCGGCTCTGTGCGGTTGGTGGTGCGCGCGTTGTCGGTCAGTGTGTAAACGGTCTGGCGCGCGATCTGGGAGTGTTCCGGCCGGTTGACCAGTTCAAACCTGACACGCCGGTGAACGGCACCCGTCGCCACGCGCAGCCCGAAAGGCACAAAACGCGTCGTCACACCGAAGTCAGGAATGCGCATGCGCAGCTCGCCTGCGCTGTGGAACAGGAACTGCCCGTCCACACCTACAGAGTTGCGATCCACCGTAAACAGCGCGCCGATGTCATCAAAGCCGCGAATGATGAAGACGTCCGTGCGCCGCAAGCCTGCGCCGCGGATCGTCAGCTCCACGTTGCCGCTGAACGGGTAGTTGGCCACATCAATGTGGTCAACCCGTGTCGGGCGTGTTGCGCCGGTGGCTGCGGCCTGCAGGGCCAGCATGACACTTGGGACGGGATTGAAGGATCCGTTTCGCAGCGCGCCCGCGTAGCCGGTTTCGGTGACGTCCAGCGGCACCGTGGCAACCCAGGCCAGCAGCCGCGAGGCCCCGCCGGCGTCAATGCCGACCACGGCCGGAACCTGGTTCAAGAAGGTCTCCGGCACCCCGAAGTAGCTGCCGTCTATCACGCCGTCTTCGGCATCACGGAACAGCGCTTCATAGAAATCCAGGGCGTCATCGGCTCCGGCGCTGGCGGCCACAAAATCGTTGGCGGCCTTGGCCAGTTGCAACCCTACCCACGTGTACGAGGTCGCGCGGTCGTTGTCTTCCAGGTAGTATTCTTTCGCTGGCGCGAACATCGGCCCCGATGGCGGCGCCGGAAGTTCCTGTGCCAGGTCCGACCTCAGGCCGAAGTTTGCCGCCACGGCGGCATGGGCACTGTTGACGACTTCGCGGTCAAAACGCAGCGCACCGCCGCCTACTTCCGCGCGCGGCAGCCGCATCACGGTTTCAAACGCCATGGTTGTCAGCGGGTTGATCGTGATGCTGTCTTCGCCGCCAAGCCACTCGGCGTGGATGGCAACCCATGGCCGCCGGGGCGCGTCGAATGCCACCTCGGGGTTGCCCGCCGCGCCAAAATCGCGATAGCGCGCCGTGGGCCCGGGCCGCGCGACCACGACCAGCGGCCGGCCGATGTAATACTCATCAAACTCGACGGCGAAGCGCCCGGTGCTGTCTGTCCGCGAGCTGGAAATGCGGCCCTGGTTGCTGCTGAGGTCGCGGAACTGGGTCGCGTCGTAAATCTCGATGTCGCAGTGCGCAACCGGCGGATAGCCCACAGTGCCGATCAACCCGCCGAACGAACTGCGGTTGACTTCGTCGCAACCTGCCAGCAACGGCAGCATGAGCATCAACAGCAGCATGGTGCGCAGTTTGTTCATGCCAGCACCGCCGCGGCTGCCAGGGCCGCCACCACCACCAGTGCCATCACCAGGCCCATGCAGCCTTTGCGCGCCTCGGGTGCGGCATCGGCGCTCTGGCCGGGAATGCGCTTGGCTTCGTCGGGCACACCACCGGCGGTGCTGTCCAGGTGGCGCATCTTGTTCAGCGCGGCATCCAGGATTGAACTCATGTTCGGGTACGCCTTGCGCGCGGCCTTCAGCGTTTCCAGCGCGCCGGGCGCGCCCGTTTCGGCCAGGTAGTCCGCAACTTCGGCGACCTGGTTCTCCTTCAGCCGGCCCTGGTCAATCATCGCGCACAGAAAGCCCGTGCCGCGGTCGTGCTTGAGCTCGCGATAGGCACTGGCCAGCCGCGACATCGAAAGCCGCCCTTCGTTGATCCAGTCCGCCAGCAGGTCGGTGCCCGGGCCGCTCATGTCCGTCAGCGCGCACAGGGCGGTATTCACGGCCTCGCGCACACCGCTTTCCGCGCCGGTTTTCAACAGCGGCAGCACATGCGGGCTGCGCACCTGGCCGGCATCGCGCATGGCGTCGCGCATGCCGGGCTCGCCGGTTGCCATGCGCGCCCGCAGCGACGCCAGTTTGTCCGCCATGGCCGCGGGCGGAACAACCAGCGGGCGACCGCAGGCCTCGCAGTCGAATTCGTTAACCTGTTCCGGATCAACGTGGAACTTGCGGCCGCAGATACATTCGACAAGGACTTCCATTTCGGGGCGGGAGTCTAGGGCAGGCGCGCCCCAAGGTCAAAACCCGAATAACTGGCGCTGCCTCCCAAATGCGTGCAGCGCCGGGGGCACAACGGCCTGGTTGACTGGCAGTTCCGACGGGTGCACGCGGCGCGGCTTGAAGTGCCTCAACCGGGCGCCCACCACCGCGCCGAAGCGATCCACCAGTTCCTCGAACGACCAACGCAGGAAGGGAAACCTGTCGATTTCAAGCTGAGACAGGGCCTCGGCGCACAGCGATTCGACGTCGCGGTCAAAGCTCTCGCCATGAAATTCGTTGCGGCCGGCAAAGCGCCGCAGGTCACCATTGAACTGCGGCGAGATGTGCCAAAGCTCGTGAATCAGCGTGTTCAGGCGGTGTTGCGGCGGCTGGTCCAGAAACCGCGGCAGAAAGTACGTGATGTAGTAAAGAATCTCCTGCCCGCGCACCCGCACTTCAGGCCAGACCCAGGCATGCTTGCCGGCCACATGTTCGCGCTTGCCATGTTTGAAGCGCAGGCCGTGACACTCGGCGAACACGCCATATCGGCTGCGGTTGCGGGCCTGGGTGATGCCATGGATGACCTGCGCCGGCCGCAGATGGGCAAGCCGCGGCACACGCTTGGCCAGCAGGTGCACCACCAGCGCCACGTCATCGGTAAGGTTGTAAGCAACCTTGGCAGCCATGGCCAAAGTGTATCAGGCCGCGCGACAAACCCGGCGGCGTGGGACGGGTGTGGAAATCAGGGCGAGTTTCAAGCCATCTTCCGTAACTCCCGCCCGTTAGGTTAGAGGCTTACCTGGAGAACCCCATGATTCACGACATCAAGAGCCTTGCATTGGTTGACGCAAGCAGTCTGATTCGAGAGCCATTGGAGGACATCCGGCGCCGAACAGGAGGGCGGGATCTCGCAATTCCTCCAATCTTCTTCGATGACCTACTGCACCAGTCACGGCACCCTAGCCTCGGTACGCGAGCTCAGCGGGTGGCCAGAGTGCAGAGCCGCATACGTGCATACTCGCGGAGGGTAGCAGTGTTAGATTGGCTCGACTTCAGTGCTTCCGAGTTAACAACGTCCATCAAATTCTTCGAGCTCGCCTCGCCGGAAGAGTGCGAAGCCGCGTTCGCGCAGGCTGAAGAAACGTCGAAACCCGGTGACACGCTGGCCGTCAAGTTCTTTACGCAGAACGCCGAGCGATTTGCGCCTGAAATCCACGAACTACCCAGCGAGAATCTAGCCCTCATCCGCGAATGGGCATGCAACGGGCGTGAACAGACGTTTGTTTCGCGTCTGGCCGCAGAGTGGTCCGCAAAGGTGTTCGACCTAGACACGTCAATTCCAGTGTCAGATCGAGTTCGACTCGCGAAGACAGGAACCTACTGCCGCATGACCATGCTCGTAACGTTGTTTGCGATTCAAGAAATTGGACTGACTGGCAATAATCGGACGTCCAAGCCTGAGCGACTCGTTGCCCGCTGGAACGACTTGGTTTACGCAATCTACGGCAGTCTCTGCGGAACTCTGGTCACCCACGACAACGAGCTTCGGCGCATTTATGAGGCGCTGCGTGAAGTACCAAGGTTCATAACTGCGCGATCCTTTGAATGAACTCGTGTATGGTCTGCCGATCTTGAAGTGCGGCAACATGCGAACCAGTGGCTTGACAGGCGCGAGAAAACGGAAAAGGGACCCGGTTTAGGCCTACTCCAGTGTCGCCAGCACATCGTCAAAGCTGCCTTCGTCGGCCAGTTCGCGGATCTTGGCGAAGTCCTGGTACAGGGTGCGGTCCTGCTTGAGTGGCTTGATGTGTTTCCGAAGCACTCCGGCAATGCCCTCTACCCCGCGGCCGGCTTTCATTGGCTTGTGGTAATCCAGCGCCAGGCGGCCGGCCAGCAGTTCGATGCTCAAGATGTCCTTCAAATTGTTCAGCACGTGGGCGGCCTTGAGCGCCGCCGTCACGCCCATGCTGACGTGGTCTTCCTTGTTTGCGCTGGTCGGGATGCTGTCCACGCTGGCCGGGTGGCTGTGAATCTTGTTTTCGCTGGCCAGTGCCGCGGCCACTACCTGCGCGATCATCAGGCCGCTGTTCAGGCCGCTGCCTTCGACCAGAAAGGGCGGCAGGTTGCTCAAATCCGGGTTCACCATCTGTTCGGTGCGGCGCTCGCTGATGCTGCCCAGCTCGCTCATGAGAATCGCCAGGAAATCCAGCGCCTGGCTGAGCGGCTGGCCATGAAAATTGCCCGCGCTGATCACGTCGCCGTCGGCCGGAAACAGCAGCGGGTTATCGGTGACGGCGTTCAGTTCGTGCTCAAAGATCTGCTGCACAAACACAAAGCCGTCGCGGCAGGCGCCGTGCACCTGCGGCACACACCTTAAACTGTAGGCATCCTGTACGCGGGGGTCGTTTTCGCGGTGGCTCTCGCGAATCTCGCTGCCTTTCAACAGCGCCAGCATGTTGCGGCTGACCAGCGCGTGGCCGGGATGCGGGCGAATCCTGGCCACCCGGGCGTCAAACGGGCTGTCGCTGCCACGCAGGGATTCCAGCGTCAGCGCCGCCGTCGCATCGGCCAGCTTGATCCAGCGCCGCATGTCGCACACGGTGCGCAGGCCGATGGCCTGGATGATCTGCGTGCCGTTGATCAGCGCCAGGCCTTCCTTGGCCTTGAGCGCAACCGGTTTCAGGCCGGCCTTCTTCAGCGCGGCCGCGGCCTTGATCAGCTTGCCGTTGTAGTAGGCCTTGCCTTCGCCGATCAAAGTCAGCGCAATGTGCGCCAGCGGTGCAAGGTCGCCCGAGGCCCCCACGCTGCCTTTGCGCGGCACCCATGGCACCACCGGCGATTGCAGCAGGGCCAGAAACGCGTCAATCACTTCTTCGCGCACGCCCGAGTGCCCGGCGATCAGACTGTTCAGGCGCAACAGGATTGCAAGCCGGACGGTCTTGGCCGGCAGGGGTTCGGCCACACCGCAGGCATGGCTGCGGATCAGGTTGAGTTGCAACTGATCAAGGTCGGCATCCGGGATGCGCACGCTGGCCAGCTTGCCGAAACCTGTATTGACGCCGTACACCGGCTTGCCGCTGCGCAGCAGCTTTTCAACGAAGGCCCGCCCTGCCCGCACAGCCGCCCGGGCTTTGTTCGAGACCTGCACCGTGTCAAAGCCGCCGTGCACGAAGCGATCGACGGCATCCAGGGTCAGAGAGGCACCATCCAGCACCAGCGTTTGCGCATTCTTTGCCATGCCGGAACGTTAGCCACCACACCCGCAAACGCAATTGCACAGACTTGCCAGCCCGCAGTTGTCACTGCCCCGTTGGTTGCCGATCGGCGCGTAACAAGCTATGACGAAGCTGCCATGACAGGCCCCAAACCCACAACCTCCGCCAAGCGCTCGATCGTCCTGCTGGTAAGGCCGGAAATCCTTGAAACCGCGCGCATGGAGCTTGCCGATACCGCAATCCTGCTGGTGAAAGCCGTCACCACCGTCAAGGAAGCCCTGACCAGCATCCCGGCCGCGCGGCCCCATTGCCTGGTGTTCCAGAACAACATGGCCATGCCCCAGCACATTCTGGCGGCCAAGCAACTGGCCGATCTTTCGGCCTCGCGCAAGGTGCCGGTGGTGATCTTCGGCGGGCCGCTGGACCCCGCCCTGGACGAGAAAAAGGCCAACCTGGGCATCACGGATGTGGTTGACGGCGAATACAAACTGGCGCCGGTGCTGGAGGCCATCAAGACCGCAATTGCCCGCGTGGACAAGCCACTGCTGGAGGCCAAGGCCGCGCAGGAAGCCAAGGTGAAGGCCGCGCAACAGAAGCGCGAAGCCGACCTGCGCCGCCAGCAGATCCAGGAACGCCTGATGCGCGCCAGCCAGAAGCTGCAGGCCCTGCCGCCCGATTACGGGGCCGAACCGCCCGAACCCCCGCCACCGCCCAAGAAGCAGTTCGACGCCCAGGCCCTGCCCCAGGACGACATCGACATCCAGCCCGTCGACTAACGGGATTTGTCGTCGTGGCCGATGGTGCGGCCTTTCTTGGCCGGGCTCTTGCGGTGGTAATCCACGATGTAGCGCACGGCGTCGTCGACATCGCTGGTGCGGTGAAACAACTCCAGGTCTTCCGGGTTGATGTGCCGCCACTTTTCGCCCATCACCTTCTGCATCCAGTCGTACAGGCCCTGCCAGTACTCCATGTTGAACAGCACGCAGGGGATACGGCGGATCTTCAGCGTCTGCACCAGCGTCAGCACCTCGAACATTTCGTCCATCGTGCCGTAACCGCCGGGCATGAAGATGAACGCGTCGCTGTACTTCACAAACATCACCTTGCGGATGAAGAAGTACCGGAAGTCAATCAACGTCTTGGCGTAGGGGTTGGCCTCTTGCTCCATCGGCAGGTCAATCGCCAGGCCCACGCTGTCGCCACCGGCTTCGTGCGCGCCGCGGTTGCCGGCCTCCATCACGCCCGGGCCGCCGCCGGTGATCACGCCATAGCCTGCGGCCACCAGCTTCTTGCCGATTTCAACTGTGGTCTGGTACAGCGGGTCATCCGGGTGGGTGCGGGCGCTGCCGAAAATGGCCACACACTTGCCGACTTTGCTCAGGGTATCGAAACCCTCCACAAACTCGGCCATCACCCGAAACACCTGCCAGGTGTCACGCAGGCCTTCAATCACTTCCTGTTTGCGCATGGGATGTTTCCGGTGACTTTAGGCGTTTGAATTGCGTGGAAACCCGGATTCGTCTGACGGGACGGAAGTTATACGTTCGTCGGGGCTTATGAAAACGGACGGAAACGCAGGCATTACCCACGTCACAACCAAAGAACACCACAATGGATAAAAGTTCTGACACACCCCTGTCGAAGTGTATAAGCATGCCGGTAACGGACCGGCCGGAGGGGTCCAATTTGCTCGAACGCCATGAATCAGGCCGCCAAGGTGCGGCCGCACAAGAGTCTTCGCCCAGGGACACCATGAAGCACGCCCCGAAATCCTCTGACGAGTTCGAGTACCTCAAGTGGATTCGTTCTGAGCTGCCCCCGGCCTCGCCGGACCTTGAAGTCGGCCCCGGCGATGACTGCGGCATCTTGCGCGTCGAGAAAGACCGGCTGGCGCTGAAGATCGACAGCATCCTTGAAAACACCCACTTTGTGCTGGCAAAGCCCGGTGTTCGCCAGCCTTCCACCATGGGCCCGGCCGCAACACCCGAAGAAATCGGGCGCAAGGCCGTAACGCGCTGCCTGTCCGACATGGCGGCCATGGGCGCGACCCCCAGCACCTGCATGGTTTCGGTGACGCTGCACAAGGGCGCGCCTGTGAAGCTGCGGCAGGACCTGTTTCTGGGCGTCAGCAAGACCTGCGCGACCTACGGCGTGAACCTGGCCGGTGGCGACACCCAAAGCTGGGACGGCCCTCTCAGCCTGACCTGCAGCATGATCGGGCTGATGAACGGTGTGCGCCCCGCGCTGCGCGCCGGCATGGCACCCGGCGACGTGATCGCGATTACGGGTTCGCTGGGCGGCAGCATTCTGGGCAAGCACCTGCGGTTTGAACCGCGCATTGCCGAAGGCCGCTTCCTGGCCGACAACGGCGTCAGCGCCATGATTGACATCAGCGACGGGCTGAGCGGCGACCTGACCCGCCTGTGCGAGGAATCCGGTGTGCGCTTCCCGGTGGGCGTTGACATCGCCGCCGAAGCCGTGCCTGTCAGCAAGAGCGCCCGCCGCCTGGCAAAGCTGGAAAAGGCCGGGGCGGAACGCGCCATGCACCATGCCCTGCACGATGGCGAAGATTATGAGCTGATGTTCGCCGTGCGACCGGGCCGCTGGAAAAAGATTGTCACCGAATGGCCGTTTGAGGCCCCCATCCGCGCCCTGGGCGTGGTGCGCAGCCTGGAAAAGGGCCAGCCGCTGGTTCGCATTCTGAAGAAGGGCGAGCCCGAGGCCTTGCAGGTCATGAGCTGGGTTCATCAACTTTAGCGGCAAGTCCGGCATGGTTTGCGACGCCCGCCTTGCGCGGGCGTCGTGCTGTGTTCATCAAAAGGCGAAGATTCGCCTCGCTTGCACCGGCTGATGCCGGTGCTGGTGTGTCAGGCATTGACGCGGCGCCAATGATTTCGGAAAGAGTTCGACGCCCCGCAGGCGGTGGGATACAATTCACAGGCAGGCAATGGTGGCCCATGGAGTGGCCATTTAGAGCGTTTCCGGGCGGGGCAAGGAGAACATCATGAACACCCTCCACTTGCTCAGTCCTGACCTGAACTCGACGATCCAGATCGGCAAAGTCTTCGGGCAGGTTCTTCCACGCGGAAGTTTCGTCGCGCTGGATGGCGTGCTGGGCGCCGGCAAAACGCACTTCGTCAAGGGCATTGCCTGCGGCCTGGATGAAGGCGGCTGGGCAGGCCTGCGCAGCCCCACCTTCACACTGATGTTGAGTTACCACGGCGGCCGTTGCCCGCTGCATCACATTGACTTTTATCGGTTGAACGAAGCACCCGAACTGCCCGGTGAAATCGTCGAGGCCATGAACACCGACCGCGACATCACGGTGGTTGAGTGGGCCAGCATCTGGCGCGAGGTGTGGCCCAGCCGGCACATCGCCGTGCACATGGAAGTGCTGGACGACAACCGTCGCCGCCTCGTCATCGAAGACAACGCCGGCCTCAAGCCGCAACTGGAGAAAGCCCTGTCGGCCTGGGCCATTGAGCCCGCGCGGGCTTGACCCCGCATTGGCACGGGCTGTCGCCGCGCTATGGTGCGGCCATGTGGTTTACACTTGCCACCGTGATGAACGCGCCCGCCAACACGCCGGGCAAAGATGAATCCAGCCTGGAGCTGTTTTTCGGCATCATGGCGGTGTCAGCGCTGGTGACCAGTCTGCTGTGGCTTTACTTCAAGATTCGCAAGCCGCTGCCAGTGCCCGAGCCACCACCGAACAACGACAGCCAGGCCTGAGGACCAAATGCCGACCCTGCTGCTTCTGCTTGCACTTGCCCTTTGCGCCCCTGCGGCGTCGGCCAGGCTTGTCGCGCCGGGCGGGTACGACGGCGAAGTTACGCAGGCGTTTCAGGAGGTCGTGATCCTGCACCGCAACGGCCACCAGCAGATGCTGATTCGCCTGCTGCCGCAACTGCCCGAGCATGGCAGACCCCCGCAGCAGCTGGTCTGGATTCTGCCGCTGCCGGCAACCCCCACCGGTTTCGGCCAGGCCGACCCGGCGGTGTTCGAGCAAGCACGCGGCATGCACATCAGACTGTTCGGCCTGGCGCGGCAACAGTGGAACGCACGCACCAACTTCATCTTCAGCCTGCCCGGTGAAGGCGAGGCCGCACCCATTGACGCGGCCCGCGTACCCCCGGGCGGAAATGCGCTTCATGTCGGCCCGTACACGGTGGCGTCGATGAAATCCACCGGTGCTGCCGCGGTGGAAGAACTGAATGAGTACCTTGCCGCCCGCGGCCTGCCGCGTCAGGACGCCGCGCAACTGGCGTACTATTCTGAACGCAGCTTCACTTACTTGTGCGTCCACTTCACGCCGCCTGATCGCACCGCCAGCATGCTGGAGCTTCCGGCACTGCAGGTCGGCTTTGACTCCCAGGATCTCTACTACCCCGCGCTGCTCAGCGCGCGGCACGGCAACTTCGCCCTTTCCCTGGTGATGATCAGCGACAAGCCGCTGGCCGTGCCCGGCCTTACCATCAACGGCGGGCGCATGAACATCCTGGGCGCCGAGAAAGTGCCTTTGCACAACCTGTGGTCCGTGCAGCCGCTTGCGCCCCTGCTGGCCGAGGCCACGGGCAAAGGTGCGGCAGACGTCGCCAGGTGGTACGTCAACCGCATTGAAACCAACGGTTTCAATGACATGAAGGACGGCAAGCCCGCCGTCACAACGTGGAAGGACGATGTGTTCTTTCCCGTCGGTACCGTGGCCGATGAGTTGCCCGGATTCTGGTACTACGGGGACCTTGAGATCTCGTGGCCAGACCGCATGTTCCGCGAGCACGCCATCTTCGTGTTTGTCAGCGGCGGCGCCGGGATGTTCCTGCTGCTGCTGTGGAAGGGCCGCCAGAACCGCCGGCGCCTGCGCAAGCAGGCGGGGCTGGAGTCGTAGACCTTCACTGCCGGCGGTACCAGCGGCCGGATGCCGCGTCAGTGATCTCGATCTGGCGCTTGTCGCCTGCAAAGCTGCGCACTTCCAGGCGCGCGCTGTTGTCGCCGGTCACTGTCAGCGTGTAACTCGCCATCGAGCCGAACTTGAGTTCGTTCTCCCGCACCAGGTGCTCCAGGCGCAAGGCCGTCACAACCACGCCGCCGCGCACACCGGCCACCGGCTGGTTGGCATTTGGCCGGTTGGCCTCGGGCGCGTTCTCCGACAAGTACCTGGCGCGCGCCAGGTACGGCCCGCCCGGGCCCAGCGAGCCGTTCTCGCGGTGATACTCCGACAGGCGTTGGACAATCAGCCCCACGTCACTTTCGATCTGTTGCTCAACCATCTGTTCATGCTGCTGCCCGGCCTCGCTGCCCAGCCTGAAAAAGAAAACCGCAAGGGCCACCACAGCCACCGCGGCAAGGCAACTGGTGATGGTGCCCGCGATGGCAAGCCCGCGGCCGGAGCGCTTGCCTTCGCGCCCGGTCTCCAGGATTCCCAGTACACCCAGCACAACGCCCACCAGGACGGCCAGGTACAGAATCTGGCAGCCAAAGCCCACAACAAAACCGGCAATCCCGCACACCAGCGAAGCCACGGCCTTGCCGCTGGTGGGCTTGCCGGGCTGCCAACCCGGTGGCGGCGGCGGTGGTGGCGCGCCCGGCGAGGCCAGACCGGCCGCCACCTGCCAATCGGGGGGCGGTGCCGGCGGCGGAATCGCGCCGCCGCCCTGGCCTGGCGGCAAGGGCGGCGGGTATGGGCTGGGGTTTGGATAGTTCAATCGCGATTCCGGCTACTTCATGCTTCGAAGGGTGTACACATCACTGCCGATGTCGTCGGTCAACAGTTCGCGTCCCTTGGACTTGTTGGTGATGCGCACCCTGGAATCGCCCTGGATATCCAGGTCGTACTCGTGGCTGCGCAGCACCAGGTCGTGGTCGCGCACCAGGTGCTTCAATTCCAGTTTGCCCTTCACGCGGGGCGAGTTCTCGTCGAACAGACCGCCCTCCCAGCCGTCGACGACAATCGGGCCGCCCTCTTTCAGCGAGCGGTTGTTTTCCACGTAATACAGCTTCAGGCGGTCGCGTATCAGCTTCATGTCGGCGTCGGCCTGGCGTTCACGGTCCTCGATCATCTGCGTTTCAAACTTGCTGGCATGTTTCTCGGCAAACGAGAACGCAAAGATCAGCACCGCCGCAATCACAACACACACCAGCAGCATCACTGCGCCGGTAATCATGCCGCCGATGGCAAAGCCTCGGCCGTTCTTGCCACCAGTGGGGCTGGTTTCCCTCAATGCCGACCAACCCATCGCCATGGCCACGGGCCCCAGCACAATGGCTGTCGGCCACATGAACACGCTGACCACGCCGCACACCAGTGACGCGATAGCCTTGCCGCTGGTGGGCTTGGAGGCAGGCACCTGATACTGCGGATAGGGCGGCGGGGCGCCGTAGGGCGCCTGCTGGGGCGGCGGAGGGTAAGCCGACGCGGGCTGGGGCCCATAGGACGGGTAACCCTGGCGCGGAGGATCCATGGGGTGTGGCGGCGCCTTGGGCGGCGGGCCATAACCCTGGCCGCGTGGAAGTTCAGGACCTGATGCATTGTCTGCCATGGCTTTCTCCTGCCGGTCAGTCGGGCCAATCCCAATCGCTGTTCTTCGGTGACGCCTGTCTTGTTGCCGAAAACGTGCCGACAATCTGCCGCCCGCCGTCTTCGTCGGTGTACCACACTGTGGCGGAATCCTGCCGGATCTCGAGGAAGTAACGCTCAATCGGCAGCTTGAGTTCTGTGGGGCCAACCAGGTCCGGCACCATCAGCGGGCCCTTGGTCTTGTCGGCGTTCTTGTAGCCGCCGATGAACCGGTGCCCGCCCGAGGCCAGGTCGCCTTTGTCGCGGTAGTACATCTCGGCCCGCTGGGCAATCAGCGAACCGTCGGCAGCCGACTTGGACACTTCCTCAATCTGCGATGACATCGCCATCGCGCCGCCGATGATCGCAATGATCAGCAGAATGCCCAGAGCCAGCATGACACTGTTGACGGCAATGCCCGCAATCGCAAGGCCACGGCCGGATTTGTCGCCGGAGGGTCCAGTCTCTTTCAGCGCCAGAAAACCCAGCACCACGCCAACCAGCACCGTGAACCCCACAACAAAGCCCAGCCCCGCGCAGATCAGCGATGCAATTGCCATGCCGCTGGTGGGCTTGGCCATCGGGTACGCCGAAGGCGCGAATCCCGCAGCACCATAGGGCTGCGGGTATGCGGCAGGTTGCGGATAGGCCCCGGGCTGCGGATATGCCGCATTCGGCGGGTAGGGCGCTGGCGCCGGCAGCGGCCCGGGCGCTGCCGGGTACGGGTACGGCGACGGCGTTGCTGCTGGCACCGGGTACGGCATGGCAGCAGGCGCGGGGCGCGGGCCGGGTGCTGCCGGGTATGGAGATTGCGGCTGTGGTATGGGCTGCGGCGGGCCACCGGCGCTGAACTGCTGCGTGTGCCGCTTTCCCGGCGCCTCCCAGGGCGCGGGGTCGTTTGAGGGGTTTCCGCCCGCCATGGTCGCTCCTGTCTGTGCCCGCCATTCTAGCGCGCAACGCGCCCGATTCTAAGCACACAATTGCGCCCGCGCCGTTACAGCGTTTGTCGGCTTTTGGAATCACCATGGTTGCGAAACCCCCGCCCCCGGTTGCCGCAGGCGCCGCACCCGCTACACTTGCGCCACATTCGCGCGAGGAACAGGACATGCCTGCCACCCCCGCCGCGTCTTCAGGCAGCGCGTTCGTCTACACCATCGGGTGCCAGATGAACGAGCTCGACAGCGAACTTTCGCTGGCCACCCTGCAGGGCGACGGCTTTGACACCACCCACGACCCGGCCCAGGCCGATGTTGTTTTCGTCAACACCTGCAGCGTGCGCGAAAAAGCCGAAGACAAGGCCTATTCGTTTCTCGGCCGCATGAAGATGCTCAAGCGCCAGAACCCGAAGCTGGTGATCGGCGTGCTGGGCTGCATGGCCCAGAAACAGGGCGAGCTGATCTTCCGCCGCGCGCCGTACGTGGACATCGTCGCGGGCACCCGCCAGTTCACGCAGGTCCATGACTTCATCAGGCAGGTCCGCGCCGGCAAGCGCGTGCTTGCCCTTGGTCGCGATGACCAGGTGCGCACCGAAAAACGCCTCAAGGCCCGCGACACGCGCGTCAGCGCCTTTGTCAGCGTGATGCGCGGCTGCGACCACCACTGCACCTATTGCGTGGTGCCCAACACCCGCGGCAAGGAAGACAGCCGGCCACTGGAAGAAATCGTCGAGGAATGCCGCATTCTGGTGGGCGAAGGCGCGCGCGAGATCACGCTGCTGGGCCAGAACATCGACAGCTTTGGCAAGCGCCTGCAACCGCGCCGCCGCTCGCTGGCCGAGCTGCTGTACGCCGTGGCCGAAATCAACGGCCTGTGGCGGCTGCGCTTTGTTACCAGCCACCCCAACGACCTGAAGCCTGAACTCTTTTCAGCCTTCAAGGACCTGCCCCAGCTTATGCCCTATCTGCACTTTCCGGCCCAAAGCGGCAGTGACGCCGTGCTGGCGCGCATGCGCCGGGGCTACACCCACGGTCGCTACATGGAACTGGTAACTGCCGCGCGCGAGGCCGTGCCGGACATCGGGCTTGCCGGCGACACGATTGTGGGCTTCTGCGGCGAGACCGAAGACGACTTCCAGCAGACGGTGGAGCTGCACCGCAACACGCAGTACCAGACCAGTTTCATCTTCATGTACAGCGAGCGCGAGTTCACACCCGCGATCAAGCTGGGCCTTGCCGACGACGTGCCGCAGCAGGTGAAGAACCGTCGCTGCAATGAACTCATGGATCTTCAGCGCCAATGGTCCAGGCAGGTAAACCAGCAGCGCGTGGGGAAGGTGGTGCAGGTACTGGGCGAAGGCGAAAGTAAGCGCGACCCCAACCGCCAGGAAGGCCGCAACCCGCAGAACCAGATCGTGATCGTGGAATCCGGCCGCGATTTAAGGGGCGAGCTCTACAACGTGAAGATTGACCGCGCCACCAATGCGGCCCTGTACGGAACACTGGTGTAAACCCGTGGCAGTCTTGCCGCCGGGCTGCGTTCCATTTGCGAAACAGAATCCACAGGGCGCACTGGCAGGCGCCCCGCGGCCTTGGCGATAATGCGCCCAGGGGTGATCGATGACCGTGATCCGTTTCGAGCAATTGAAAATCAACCCTGTCGCCTTTGGCGCCGAAAACGGCGTCATGAAGGTCACCTTCCGCTGTCCGATCAGCGGCCAGACTGTGGAAGCCTCGGCCCCCATGGCCGCACAGGCGAGGCCGGCAGGCCTTTCCGGCCTTTGGCAGTCGGCCCGCAACGGGGCAACGCGCATGTTCGGTGCTGTGCTGGGCGACAACAGGCCGGCCGCTGCGCCCAAGGATGCCGAACAGGCTGCAATTGTTGCGGCGTTTGACTCGGTGCGCGCCGCCTTCCACTGGGATGAAAAGCGCGGGCACTTTGTCGCGGCCAGCCAGTCCGCCGACCTGATGAACCCGTTTGATGTTGTGCTGCGCGACGCGCCACTTGCGCGCAAAGCCGACCGCGAAATCGCCGCCCGCGTAATGTGGGATGTCATCCGCGCCGATGCCGAGATCCGCCCGGCCGAACAGTCGTTTGTGGAGGCCATCCTGGGCAAGAAGATCGCGGCCATGCGCGACACGCCCGAAGTCAGCAAGCTTGATATCGACCACCTTTCGGCCGATTGCCGGGGCACGGTGCTGATGCTGGCCGTGGCCACGGCCTTGTCCGACGAGCACCGCCATGCGCGCGAGCAGCAGCGCGTCAGCCGCCTGGCGGAATGGCTGGACGTGCGGCAGGAACGCCAGGAAATGCTGCGCAACGCCGCGGCCCAGAAGGTGATCGAGAACGTGCTGCTGGAATGCTACAGCGACGGCGTGATCGACGACGCCGAGCGCGCGCGCCTGACCCTGCTGGCCGAACGCCTGGGTGTAAACGAGGCACTGGTCGGGAAAGTCGACGTGCGACTGCGCCAGCGCCGCGTGCAAGCCGGCGCGGCGTAGGCACCGCCGCTACTTGATCAGTTGAACGCGATATGCGTTTTCAATCGCCAGCGCCGCAAACGCGGTGCTGAACACGCGCCCGTAGATCTGCGCGTAGTCGCAACTGGCGTCAAAGCTGCCGCTGTGGCCGCCGGTCTTGAGCTGGTGGGCCAGCAGTGTGCGCGACATCTCGGCCTGCCAGGGCGAAGTGCCGCCCGTGCGCTGCTGTTCGAGGGCAAAGCCAAGGCTGCCAAAGAACAGATAGCGCATGTCGCTGGTGTCGTCCTTGCCGCCGGAGGCAGGGTCCACCGAGGGCAGTTCGCGCCCCAGCCGCCCCAAAAACGACGCACGGCGCATTTCATAGCCCGCATCCACGGCAAACTGCGAAAGCGCCGCCGCGCTGGAAGTCGGCAGCAGGTCCGTCCTGGCCAGAACCTCCTGCGTGTCCTTCAGCGTGGTGAAACCCTTGGTCTCGCGTTCAAACCAGTTCAGCAGGCCGTCCATGCGCGCCTGCGGGGCATCAAGTTCCGGCACCCGCACACTGCGCGCCGAGGCCAGCGCCATGTAGGCCCACACGCTGGTCATCAGGCTGGCATCCTGTCCAACCATGTACGGAAAGCCGCCAGAACCATCGGCCGCGCGCACTGCCGCCAGCCAGCGGCAGGCATTGCGCAGCGGGATGCGCAACCGGGCATCGCGCGACATGGCGAAATCTTCAATCAGCACCAGCGTTGCCATGGCGTGACCCAGCACCACCTGCCTGCCGACCGGGCCGATGCGGCCGTCGGAACGCTGGTTGGCCAGCAGCCAATCCACGCCGCGCTTGACGTTGTAGTCGTAGCCCAGCAATGACGACTCGCTGCTGTGACCGTCACCCAAAAATGCCAGCAGCGCGGCGCTGGTCATTTCCAGGCGCTGCACGGCAACCAGGTCTTCATCGCGCGTTGGCAGCCTGACGTCCACGTGGCCCCAGCCGCCGTCGACCTGCTGCACACGCTGCAGCCAGGCCAGGGCATTGCCCAGGGCTTCGTAAAGTTCGCTGCTGCCAAGGTAGGCAATCTTCGCACTCTTGCTGGCCGAACGCAGCCGGAACCATGCCCCGTTATCACTGCGCAGGTCAGGCCGGGTATCAGAAACCTGGTCCGGGCTGTTGCGTTCCGGTGCAACGGGCTCCGGGTCGTATTCGGGCCGCGCGGGCAGCGGCGCGTCATCACCGCCAAGGCCGAAGTCGTCGCTGACCGAGGGCAGACGCGTGTCGGCCTCGGGCACAGTCAGCACCAGCTTTGGCGGCTCAATGAACTGCGGGCCCCGACCGTTGCCGGGCAGCGGCGGCACAACCGAAGTCGCCATGCCGATCGCCTGGGCAGGCTGCGGCGACACAAACGTGACGCGGTCCCACACAAAGAACAGTGCGATCACCGCCAACGCATGCAGGGTAAGCGTAGCGCCCACCGAACGCTTGCCGCGGCGCCAGGCACCAGCCATCACGCGGCCAAGCTGGTATTCGCGCGAATCCAGCTTCATCGGGCCGCGGTTCAACTGGCGGCGCGAAGACAGCAGGATGCGCTTGAACAGCCGCCGCCGAAAGGAATCCCCGGCTGCCACGGCCGGCAGTGCCGGTGCGGCCTCGGCCGGTGCGGCATCGCGCTGAGATTCAAACATCGCCACCTGCAGGCGGCGGCGGAAGCGGTCGCTGACTTCAAGCTGCGGCACGGCATCGGCCAGCGCGCGCTGGGCAAGCTCGGCGCGCAGCGCGGCCGCGTACTCGGGGCGCACGCAGATCCGGGGCACACAGTCCACAGTTGCGCGCACCACAAACTCGTTGCGCAAGGCCCGCACCCACTCCGCGCGCACCCTGGCAAAGGGCAGGCTGGCAGCAATGCCACGCACGGAAAACTCGTCGCGCAGGCTGCGCAGCAACTCGGGCCCGGGCACCAAGCCGGGCATACAGGCAAACAGGGCGCGCACGGTGAACTCCATGCGCAGCGACGCCACAAACAGCGGCGCGGGCACCAGCTCGGGCAGCAGCGAAACCCAGCCGCGCGCGGCAAACTCGCGCTGCAGGTCGGCAAGGAACGCCGCCGTCGGCTCAAACTGCGGCAGTGAGGGCGGCACCACCATCGGCTTGCCGGCAGCATCCAGGCGCGGCAGACAGCGCAGCACGGCAAACGTGCGGCGCAGGCGATTGAACTGTTCAAAGAACGCGGAGTCGCTTTCCAGCCGCTGGCGAACGGCACCCAGCGCGGGCTCCTCGAGCTCGCCGCGCAGGTAATCAACCAGTGTTCCAAAGTCTTCGTGCATAAGGGGCTTATCGCCATTTCCGGCCAGCCCGGCCGGCTGCTATAGAAACGGCCTGGCGCCCCACAGGTTCATGCCCAAAGCGCCAAATGTCCGCAATTCGTAACGCCCAAAACGCCAACCGCGCGGGAAGATCGCAACCACTGGCAGGACAGTGAGATACGCAAACTGGCACAGGCTTGCCGGCCTTACCCGGCCTGGGTCATTGGCCGGTGATCGGCCAGCAGTTCCTGCAGGCGGGCAATGGCGGTGTGCATGCGGCTTTTCACGGTGCCCAGCGGGACTTCCATGATCTCGGCGATCTCGTTGTACTTGAGCTCCTGGATTTCGCTCAAGACAAACACCATGCGCTGTTCTTCGGGCAGTTGTTCCAGCGCCTTCATGATTGCGCCGTAAAGTTCGCGGCGGTCAAGGTCGTCTTCCGGCGGGCGGATATCGTCGGGCAGCCGGTCAACCAGTGAAACGCCCGAATCAGAGGCCCCCACCGTGGCATTGAGGCTGACGTTTTCTTTCTGGGTGCTCAGCAGGCGGCAGTGATCGATCCAGTAATTGCGGGCAATGCGGTACAGAAATGTGGTGAACCGGGCGTTGGGCTCCCAGTTCTTGGCCGACTTGTAGACGCGCAGCAGGACTTCCTGGGCGAAGTCTTCGCTCATGGCGCGGTCCCAGCACAGCCGAAAGAAGAAGTTCAGCAGGCCCTTCAAATGGGCCTCGTAAAGCTCCGTGAACGCATCCACGTCGCCGGCCTGAAAGCGGCGCATCAAGGCAAGGTCGCGTTCCGGGTCCGACACGGTGGGACTTTCTGACAGGAAATCGGGGAAAGGGTAAGGATACCAACGGAGCAACGTCACCGAAAGTTCATGACAAGCCCTTTCAGCCCGAAGCGGAAGCGAGGGGTAGTTCACACGCAGGATTCGGGAGGTACCACGAATCACCCTGCCCTTACGGCGGACCACCGACTGCAGACTTTGTTTGAAGCGCGGCAACCCATGCCGTACAATTCACCCAAGCCACGGGCGCTGCGAGCCAACATGGAATACCTGATTTTCGGCGTGATCCTGGTGCCCTGCGCATTGCTGGGCTTGTTCGTGCTGGCGCTGGCCACCGGCGCGATTCACGAAACCGACGACCTGCACCAGGTGGCATCGGCCTGGAAACACAGTTGGAAATCGCTGCTGCACCGTTAGGGCTCTTCTCTGGTTCGTGTTCAATGCCGGATCAGGCGTGAGCCTGGAGATTGAGGCAGGCGCAGCTGTGGCCCTCTCTGCCGTCTCAGGCATCCGGCCATGTTCGTGACCTGCAAACCGAACCCGAGCGTGCCCTAAGGTGCCTGCAGATTACCCTGCAAGGCCGGCACCACGTTGCTGATCGGGCGGCTTACGGGTCTTAAACCTGCCACGCTCAGCGCCTGTTCGGCGGCCCTTTGGCTTGCGCCTTTGCCGCCCAGCATGGCCACTACTTCGGCCAATTCCTGGCGCATTTTGGGCGAGCCGGACTCCATGCTTTCCAGCGCGATCAGGGCCATGGTCAGGGGTTCGGCCTGGTGCTGCAGCAGCTCGGGCACTACCTGCCGGTCGGCCAGGATGTTCACCATGCAGGCGTACTTGTAGTTCACCAGCAGCTCGGCCAGCAGGGCGCTGGCCCAGGTCATGCGATAGGTGCACAGAAACGGCACGCCCACAATCGCGGCTTCGACGGTCGCGGTGCCGCTGCAGATCAGGGCAAAATCGCTCATGGCCATGACTTCGTTGCTGCGGCCGTGCACGGCGCGCAGGGGCAGGTCGTCGTGGTTCTTGATCATCTCGGTGTAACGGTCCGGGTTGAACCAGGGCGAACATCCCACCGGGAAAATCACGTTGGGCTCGCGCTTCATGATCTCGCGCGCGGCATCCAGCATGCGCGGCATCAGCTTCTTTACTTCGGAGCTGCGCGATCCGGGAAACAGCCCGACAACCCTCTTCTTTTTGGGGATCTTGAACCCGTTGCGCAGCATGTCGGCACCCTTCTTGATCTTCTCGTGGTCGATCAAGTCCATCAGCGGGTGGCCCACAAACCGCGCCTCAATGCCGTGCCGGGCGTAGAACTCGACTTCAAACGGGAAGATCACCAGCATGCGGTCGACATACTTGCGCACCTGTTCCACGCGGCCTTCGCGCCAGGCCCACATCTGCGGGCTGACGTAGTACACCGTGGGGATCCCCAGGGCCTTGATGCGCGGCACCACGCGCAGGTTGAAATCCGGCGAGTCAATGAACACCACAACATCGGGCTTGAGCTCTTTGGCTTTCTCGACCACCTGGTCCATGGTATCGAGAAAAAACCGCAGGCTGCGCACCACTTCCACAAGACCCACCGCGGAATGTTCCAGCATGTTGCGGAACAGCTGCACGCCGGCGCTTTCCATCTTGCCGCCGCCCAGCCCGTACAGGTTGCAGTCCGGCCGCATTTCCCGGAACTGCCGCGCCAGCAGCGAGCCGTAATTGTCGCCGCTGGATTCGGTGGCGATGATGAAGATGTTGGGGCCTTTGGGCATATCACTTCCCGTCGCTTGTGCTCCGGCCTCCACGCCTGCAGTGCAAAACCCCCGTCGCATCCGCTTCGGGCTGAACCTACTCCCACATGCGGCCGTAGTACGTCTGCACCGGCACGTCGGTTCTTGCCTGGATCACGCCTGCCAGTTCATCCAGTCGTTCATCGGCCACCATGCCGATGCGTGCATCCGCCGGCCGGCGCGCCGTGGTGTACACCTGCACCTGCAACAGACTGCCGCCGTCGCGCTTGATCCGGGCCACGCGGTCGCCGATGGCGGCGGCCTCGGCGTTGCCGCAATCTTTGCCGTCGATGGTCGGGATCATGGTCTGGATGGTCACGTCAAGTTCGCGCGCACAGGCGGTGATGCCTTCGACAATGCGATCCAGCTTGCGCGTGGTGCCGTCCACAAGTTCGAAATACTCCTGTGTGCCGGCGTCCAGCTTGGCCCAGATTTCATAGGGCCCGGCGGCCAGTTCACGCAGGCGGCCGCGAACCACGTCACTGTGCAGCATGGTGGCGTTGGTCAGGACAATCGTCTTTACGTCGGCAAGTCCATGACGCTGCTTCAGCGCATGCACCTCGCGAATCGCGTCGCCCAGCCGCAGATAGGTGGTGGGCTCGCCGTCGCCGGCAAAGGCAATGTCGTTAAAGCGGCGCAGCGGCGCGGGGGTAGAGGCAAACCTGGCAAGATTCCAGATCTCGCCGCTTTGGGCCAATGACATCAGCCCGTCGATCTCGGCCAGCATCGCGTCAAAATCCACCGTCTTGGCCGACCCGGGTGTAGTACGGTCGACCTGGCAGTACGGGCAATCAAAGTTGCACAGCTTGTCGGGGTTTACGTTCAGACCAAGCGACAGGCCCCGCGAGCGTCGACTGACGACGGGGTAGGCGAAGCGCAGTGTCTCGAACTGGCGCGAATGCTCGCTCAGTACGTTCGTTCTCATCCCAGTACGGGTGGGCCGGGCCCTTGGCCGGCAGATGTTCTGCCTGCCCCCGCCTTCAACTTAGTGCCCACTATCCTGTGGGCGTGTCGGCATTGTAGCAGCGGCAGGCGGCGCGCAACCGGGGATTCCATACTTTATGATGCGTAACGCATGGGCAAACGCGACATTCTGCCCATTCATGTGATAGAGTTACTACAGCCCTTGGCCTACCCCTGTCAAAGCACGCCATGCCCAGATTGATACTGGCCATACTGGCGGCACTCACACTTGCCTTCGCGGCCTGCGATGGCAAATCGTCTTCGGGCGGGTCGTCCGGCGGGTCGTCCCAAACCGGCGGTGGCGGCGGAGGCGGCGGGGGAAGTACCCCCACCACCACCGAGGCCGACCTTGCCCAGCAGGTGCTGGTGCTGGTCAACCAGCAGCGCGCAGCGGCCACACCGCCCGCGGCACCCCTGGCCTGGCATGCGGGAGTGGCCCAGGTGGCATTCAACCACAGTGCGGACATGGCGGCGCGGGGCTTCTTTGCGCACAACAACCCCGATGGCCAAAGCCCCTTTGACCGCCTGGCGGCGGCCGGCATCAGCTACAGCGCGGCCGGCGAGAACATCGCCGCGGGCTATGTCGACGCGGCCACAGTGATGAACGCCTGGATGAACAGCTCGGGGCACCGGGCGAACATCCTGAATACCAACTACACGGAAATCGGCATCGGCGTCAAACACGGCGGCAGTTATGGCACCTACTGGACGCAGGTGTTTCGCAGGCCCTAATGACTTGCACGGCGACGGGCGACCCATATACTCGATAATCGCGTAGGAACCCGGGACTGGTCGCATTACAACCGTACCCCTGTGTTTCTGCGTGGTGGCCCTTCCCCATACCCCCGCAAGAAAAGCACGGCCTTGGAGAAGGCAATGAGCAAGTTCCTGTTTGCATCGCTGGCGTTGTTCGCCGGCAGCCTGGCAGCCCAGGCAACGATTACTACCGTCATCCATGAACCTTCTGCGGCTGATGCCGGCCCGACGCTGGGCGCAGCCACAGTTGTCAACCCGGACTACAACCCGCTGCAACCCAACGGCCAGCCGCAGTTCCTGCCGTTGATCGGCAACGGAAGCGGCATCAGCAACGAACTGGACAGCATCAGCGACGAGTTCTACGCGCTGGGCGGCACAACCACACACGACCTGGCGATCATGACCAACAACACCGGTGCCGACATCACCGTCGACCCGACCACGCTGGTCGTCGCGCAGATCCGCCCCAAGGTTTCGCCCCCGGGCGCACCCGAGCAAGCCAACCCCGGCCTGCTGGTGCAGAATGTTTACGGCTTTTCCAACGCGCAGTTCACCATTGCCAACGGCGCCAGCGGCGTGCTGCTGCTGCTGGTTACCAAGTGGATGGGCTCGCTGGATACAAGCCCGCGCGACTACATCATCACATTCCAGTTCAATAACACTGCCCCCGGCGGCGGCCCGATCACGATTGACGCGCCCCTTACCGTGCCCAAGGTCGGCGGCAATAACAGCAGTGGCGGCTGCACCGTCGCAACCAGCGGCGGCATGCCTCGCGGTGCCGCGATTCTGGCCGGTGCATCAGCCGTGGCGATCCTGACCCGCCGCCGCATCTTCAAGCGCGCCTGAACTTCAGCCATCAACAGCACGAGGCCGGCAAGTTGCCGGCCTCGCGTCTTTTTGCGCACCAGCCTACGGTGCGATGGTAAGGGTTGCGGCCTGCACACCGTCGGCGCCACGCGCGGCTGCCAGCACATAGTTGCCACCGGTCGCGGTGGCCAGCGCGGGCCCGTCGGCGGTGCCGTCGGCGTCAATGCCGGCTGCTGTGCCGAACACCGGGTTGCCGGTCAGCGACGGCTGGGTAGCGCCACCCTTGACCGCGTACAAGTTCGTCGCGGCATCGGTGAAGATCACCCCCTGCGCGCCGCCCACGGCACCGGTAATGCTGGACAGCGCCGCCAGCGTCAGTGTGCCGGCCAGCGGTGTGGTCGCGCCAGGGGCCAGCAGGCGCACAGTCTGGGCCGCAAAGAACCCCAGGATCAGCGTTTCGGTGATCACCAGGTACTGGCCCGCAGTGTTGTCCCAGGCGCAGATTCCACCCGACAGGCTGGATGAAACATCAAACGCCGAACCCACGGCCAGGCCGGTGCCTGGTGCCACGTGCCTGCCGATGATTCCGCTGCCGTCGTCGGCCGTGATCAGGGCTTCATCAAAGGCGCCGCCGGCCGCGGCCAGGCCGGCAATCGTGGCGGCACTGTGGGCGGTGATCGCAGCGGCAATCGGCGCGCCCGCAGTGCTGTAGGCGCGGGCCATCACGTCGGCCCCGCCCTGCCACGCAATCACGAAGTTCGTGCTTTGTGCGTTGAACACAACTCGCGGGAATGTGCCCGTGCCCACGGCGATATCGGTGCCGGCGCCCGTGGCATAGTCGTACAGCACGGCATGCACCAGCGAGCTTGCCGGGTTGGTGCCCGTGGCCCCCACCAGCAGCAGCACTCCGCCGGTGCCCGCGGCCGCGTGCAGGCCCGCCGCAGGGTCAAGGTTCACCGAGGGTTCAAAGCTCTTTTGCGTTCCCGACGCCAATGTTGACGTGTCAAGGCTGACAAACTCCAGGGTGCGGTTGGTCGTGCCCACAATCGACAGCCAGCCGGCCACGTAGTCTGTGCCGTTGAAGACCACAATGGATTCGTCGGCCTGGTCTGTGGTGGTTACGTCCACCAGTGTGCCGGGCGTGAAGGTTCCGCTGCCGCCGCCCGTGCCGCCGGCGGTCGTAGTGAACGAGTAATTCAGCGCCTTGGTGGTCGGCGTGGCACTGACCACCGTGCCGGTGATCGTGCCCGCGCCGGTTTTGGTCACGCTGTCAAACGATGAAAACGTGATTGTCACGCTGCCCAGCACCGGCACGTCGCTGCTGAAGGTCTCGCCGGCTTCCGTCACAGTGACAATGCGGCCGGCAGGATCCAGCGGGGTGGTCACATCAAAGGTCGCGTCACTGAACGTAACCGGGTCAAGCTGTGCGTTGGGAAACGTGTCAGGCATGACCACGTTTACCTGCACCGCCTGGGCCTGGTCACTCAGGCTGATGGTGCGGCGGCCGGCAACGTCGGTCACGGTGCCGCCCAACGCAAGTGCCGTGGAACTGCCGGTGGTCCACGTATAGTTGATGGCAAGTGTCGCACTGCCGCCGGATTGCTGCACCACCGTGCCCACCATACTGCCGCTGCTGTTGGCGCCCGAAAACGTGTTCAACTGCACCACGACGCTGGCCGCGGCGTTGTCGCTGGTGTAGGTGATGCCGCCGGTGGTCACGGTGACCACGCGGTTGGTGGCTGCCAGCGGGTTGGTGGCGTTGAAGCTGGCATCGTTCAGTGTCATTACCGCCGGCGGTGTTGTGGTATCGGCCGTTGGAATGGCCAGGTTCACGCTGATAGTGGAAGTGGTGTTGGCTAACTGAAAGATCGTGAACGTAGCCACGGTGCTGATTGTGCCCGACAACGCCACCACCGCAGGCGGCGCCACGGTGCCCGTTCGGTTGGCCATCACCAGCCGCGAAAAGCTGCTCAATAACGCGCGCGCGCGTCCGGGATAGGGCTGGGTCCATTCTTCATCCACCGCCGGGGCCGTGGTGGTGAACGTAAGCTGTTCCTTGTTTGTGCCGTCGATCTTCAGCAGCGCCAGGTCGACAGGTCCATAGCCGTCAGCACCTGCAAGCCCGCGGTCATAGCTGGTCTCAAACACCGCAGGCGGGCTGAGGTTCAGGCCGGTGGCGGCCGCACCGTCGGGCTTGGTTACCTTTACTTCGACGACCGGCGAATAGACTTTGTGCCCGGCAATCTTGACGTTGACGACCTTCAGTTCGACCTTGCTGCCGGGCTCAATCTGCCCCGCAGCCGCGCCGATGTTCAGGGCGCTGATTTCCACGCGGGCCAGGCCGATGTCGATCACGAGGTCCTGTCCTGCTACTGCCACCGCGGAATCCTTGGCAGGTTCGTCGCCGTCACGCAGGCTGCAGGCGGCCAGTACGAAAAGGGAACAAAGGCATACGGCGGCGTAACGCATCCGGCGTCTCCAGGCGAAGTTTGCAAACAAAGTCCGGCTTCCCGGCGAACACTCTGGCGCCGGACAACAGCTTGGAACGACTGGGCTTAGAAGAATGGCGGCAGAAACGAAAGGGGCGCGCGGCTTGACTTGAACGCGTGGCGGGGTACGCTTACAACAGATTACCAGCAAATAGCGTACCCAATTCGGAAGAATTCCGCTTGACAGCCTATCCTGAATCTCTCGCCAGACTTGTGGAAAGCCTCAAGGCTCTGCCCGGCATTGGTACCCGCACTGCCGAGAGGCTAGCCTTCCACCTGATCAAACTCAGCGAAACCGAGGCCATGGAACTGGCCAAGGCCATTCGCGACGTAAAGCAGAACCTCACCCACTGCAACACCTGCTTCCACTTCACAGAAAAAGACCCCTGCCCGATCTGCAGTGACCCGCAACGCGACAAATCGCTGGTCTGCGTGGTTGAACAGCCCAAAGACCTGATGGCCTTTGAAAAGGCCGGCAGCTTCAAGGGCGTTTACCACTGTTTGCTGGGCCATCTGGCACCGCTGGAAGGGATTGAACCCGACGACCTGACCATCGCGCCGCTGCTCAAGCGCGCGGAATCCGGTGCCATCAAAGAAATCGTGCTGGCCACCAGCCCCGACCTGGAGGGCGAAGGCACCGCCGTGTTCCTGCGCGACCAGTTGGCCGACGTTGCCCGTCGCAAGGGCATTCGCGTCACGCGCATTGCCCGCGGTGTGCCGGCCGGCGCCGAGATTGAACATGTCTCGGGCGCGATCCTGACTGACGCGTTGGCGGGCCGGCAGCTCTATGACGGAGGCCGCAAGTGAGTGGCCCCGGCATGAGCCTGGACATGCGCATCGGCCAGCGCCTGGAACAGCGCCAGGTGCTGAGCCTGCAGACCATCCAGTCGCTCAAGATCCTGCAGCTTGCCACCACCGACCTGCAGCAGCTTGTCGAAGAAGAACTGCTGCAGAACCCCACTCTCGACACCGCCGAGCCCGAACCACAAGCCCCCGAACCGCCCGAACTCGCCGACAAAGGCGCCCAGCCCGAAACACCCGAACCCACCACCGAGGCCGGCGAAAACTACGACGACGTTTACGACTACCTGGAACGCCACACTGACGTCAACGAGTTCGTGGGCCGCAGCGGCCAGCCCAGCGACGGCGAAGAAGACCCGAAAACCGAGGCCTTCAACAACCTGCCGGCACCCGGCCGCACACTGGCCGACCACCTGCTGGAACAATTGCGCATGCGCGGCCACGACGAACTGGATTGGCCGCTGCTGGAACACCTGGTTCACTCGCTGGATCCGCGCGGGTACCTGGAGTACCCGCTGGAAGACATCGCCAAGGCGCTGCAGGGCCGCTACACACTGGAGGAAGTGCAATGGGCGCTGGGCGAAGTCCAGAAGCTGGAACCCCGCGGCGTGGGCGCGCGCAACCTGGCCGAGTGCCTGCTGCTGCAGCTTTCACCCAAAGACCCGGATTACCCCAACCTGCGCCTGTTGCTGACCCAGCACTGGGACGACGTGCTGAAGAACCGCCTGCCGCGCATTGCCCGCGAGATGGGCACCACGCTTGAGGAAGTCAAGCTGTTCGTCGACCTGCTGGGCACCCTCAACCCGCATCCGGGCGCGCTGTATTCCGAAGTACCCACCCAGGCCGTGGTGCCTGACGTAGTCATTGAAGAAGACGAAAACGCCGTGCTGGTGGTGCGCCTGACCCGCGAACTGGTGCCGCGCCTGGCCATCAACCATTCCTATCTGCGGCTGCTGCAGGAACGCAAACAGGACAAAGAGACTTCGCTGTTTCTCAAGACCAAACTGAACCAGGCCCGCCAGTTGATTGAGGCCATCGAGCAGCGCCAGAGCACCCTGGAAAGGGTGGCAAAGGCGATTCTGAAGCGCCAGGAAGACTTCATGCGCATGGGCATGACCGGCCTGAAACCGATGAAAATGCAGGACATCGCCGACGAGCTGGGCATTCACCACAGCACCGTCTGGCGCGCCGTGTACGGCAAGTACATGCAGACGCCCCAGGGCGTGTATGCCATGAACGAACTGTTCACCGGCGGCCTGCCCAGCGGCGAAAGCGACGTCAGCCGCGAGGCCGTGAAGCTGAAGGTAAAGGAAATCATCGACGGCGAAGAACGCCGCAAGCCCCTGAGCGACCTGGCAATTGCCAAGAAACTGGACGACCTGGGCATCAAGGCCAGCCGTCGCGTGGTCACCAAGTACCGCGAAGAACTGGGCATCGCCGACAGCCGCGTAAGGCGCGAACATTGACCGGCTTCTTTTCGAACCCCATTGGCAACGGGGGGCGGCGGGCTGATAATCGCGGGCCCCACGGCCTGACGGAACCCATGCGACGCTTCGCTTTGGCATTTGCGGTTCTTGCGTCCGCCTGCGCGGCGGCGTTGCTGCTTGTACCGCGCCCGGCGCCCGCGCGGGCCGAAGACGTGCTGGCGCAGATGCTGGCCGAAGTTGCCCCGGCGTCGGCCGAGATGCGCGGCGAGTTCTGCTGGCTGGAAGACTACGGCATCGGCATCAAGCTGACCCCGGTGCCGGTGGTGTCTGAAGAATTCCCGCGCCTGCTGGCCGGCGAGCCCGCGGGCACCAGCGCGGTTTCCGTGGGCCTGTATGACTGCGGGCCACGGGGCGCCCAGGCGCTGCTGGATTCGCTGGCCGCCAGGGGCGCGAAAACACAGGGCAGCATTGAGTACAACTTTCAGCCCAGGTCGTCCGCCGGCGAAGTGAAGGGCCGATCCACGGCAATCCAGGTAAGTCCCAGCGTCTCGGGCATGCTGCTGGAGTTCGCCCATGCCGGGCGCACGATGGCGCTGCTGCTTCAGACCGACGGCGCCAGCGCCCTGCTGGGCCCGCGCCGCGACCAGCTTGTGCGCGAGATGACGGCGCTGAGCGCCGCGACCGAGCCATCGGTCAGCCCGCTGATGCTGGACGGCCGCTATGCCTGCGCGCTTGCGCACTGGCAGCGTTCCGGCCAGCGCCTGCACCGCAAGGTGGCCGGCGGCTGGCTGGGTCTGAGGCTGTTCGCTGTTTCGTTGTCGGAGTTTCCGGATCTCGGTGCGCTGCAACTGGAGCTTGAGGCGCGGCTGGACAAAGCCGGCTTCCGGCGTTCGGCAGGCAAGCGCCCGCGCGTTGCGGGCACCGAAGGCTTCCTGGGCGAATACTTCGGCGGCGACGGGTTTGTCCAGCGCATCCTGTTTGCAAAACTCGAGGGCGCCTACCTGGTGGCGCTGATGCAGGGCCCCGAAGTCGCGCGCGAAGACCTCGCCCGGGAAAGTGAAGTGCTGGCCAACGGCATTGCCCGCGTCGATTTTTCGCCCCCGGCCGACGCGTTTGGCGCGTTCTTCGGACGGGTGCGGGCCGTGCGCTGCCTGGCCTGGCAGGACGGGCGGCGCGTGCTGTGGGGCGCGCTGTTCGATGACGGTCGGCAGCAGCCCGTAACCTGGCGCCAGGAAGGCATCGAATGGCAGATCCAGCTGACCCAGGGCGGCATGGTGATTGAAGACCGCGCCGGCACAGTCGCCAGCAGCCGCGACCTCAACCCGCTGGTGGATGCCGCAGCCCGGGCGCTGATCCTGCGCAACCCGCTTACCGGCGACGTCGAGCTGCTGCTGCGCGTGGGCAGCGAAAAAACCACTGCGCGCCTTACCCTGCGCTGACCTTGCCGAACAACGCCAGAAGGCTTTCCGCACGCGCGTCAAACGTGTATCGGCCGACATCGCGCAAGGCCTGGACGGAAAGGCCCCGTGCCAGCGCGGCCTCGCCGCACACGCGCTGCAGGGCCTCGGCCAGGGCCGCTGCGTTGCCGGCCTCGTACAGCGCGGCGTTGCGGCCGTTGTGCAGCACCTCGCGCAGGCTGGGCAAGTCAGCGGCAACAACCGGCACGCCCACGGCCATGTATTCGAAGATCTTCAGCGGTGACGTAAAGCGTTCGCTGACGTTCAGGCCGGGCGGCAGCGGGTGCACGGCGCAGGCGCAGTCGGCAAGCAGCGCCGGCAGGTCCTTCTGGGCTACGCGGCCCCGAAACTCGACCCGGTCGGCAATGCCGGCACCTGCCACTTTCGCGCGCAGGTCGTCCTGGGCCGCGCCAACCAGGCGCAGGCGCAGGCCGGGCGACTGGCGGATGGCCTCAACCAGGGTGTCGAGTCCCTTCCAGAATTGCATGGTGCCCGCATACACCACCGTGCGCCCGTCGCCGCCCTGCCAGCTTTGGCGAAACAACCCGGGGTCAATCGCGCCCGGGATCTGCGCGACCGGCCCGGAAAAGCCGAATCGCGCGCGAACCTCCTGTTCCAGCAGGCCGGTAAGCACGGCCACGCCACGGGCGGCGGCATAAATCGCGCGTTCCAGTTTGTCGATGCGCGCCACCTTGCGCGGGCTTTGCCCGTGGTCGGCGCGGTACAGCGCGCCGATCATGTGGCATTCAAACACCAGCGGCCACCTGGCCTTGCGGGCAAAGTGCGCGGCCAGCTTGTCGCTGCGCAGCCACAGCACGTCCGGGGCAAAGTCCGCCAGGGCCTTTTCCAGGCCGCGCAGGAACACTCCGTTGAAGGTCAGCCCGAATGTCCTGTACACGCTGGGCAGCCGCATTGCGGTGAGCGCATCCGGCCAGGCCAAGTTCAGTTCATCGGCAAAGATCGCGCGCAGGCGTTGCGGGGAATCCGGCGAAAACAGGGTCACGGGGGTGCGCCGCGCAACAGCGGCAACCGTGCGCAACATGGCCAGCGAACGCGCGCGGCCGGTGTCGAATGGCTCGTGGTTGGCAAAGGCGATCTTCAAGCGCGGGTCCTGTCGTGATCCGGGGGCATTGTGCATTGAAAGCCGCGCTTTGTGCATTTGCTGTCGCGATGAACAGCAAATACGCAACGCCCAATGCACAATGCGCAGCGGGGCAGAACTGCCGCAATTTTGCGGAATCTGCCGAACCAGACTCGAACCTAAACCCTCCGGTGTTCAGCCATGGACGCGGACGTTCTTGAACATCTGCGCCGGGCCAGGCAAGGCGATGTCGCCGCCTTTGGCTATGTGGCTGCGGCCTTTCGTGGCCAGCTGGTGGCCTGGGCTCGGCCACTGTGTCGCGGTGCGGCCGAGGCCGAAGACGCCGCACAGGAGGCCCTGGTGGTCGCGTTTCGCAGCCTGGGCCAGTTGCGCGAGATAGAGGCTTTTGCCGGGTGGCTGCGGACCCTGGCGCGCACGGCGGCCCTGCGCGCGACGCGCAGACAGCGGCCGGACCTGCTGGGCGAAGGGCATGAGGCACCGGCGCAACCAGAGGCCGACGCCGTGGAAAGCGCCGAGCTGAAGCAGGCCGTTGCGGGCGCGGTGCGCGAGCTGAGTGCAGGCCAGCAGGCGGTGATTGAGCGCTACTACCTGCAGGGCCAGAAGGTTGAGGAGATTGCCGCCGCGCTGGGTGTTCCGGCCGGCACGGTAAAGCGGCGCCTGTTTGAGGCCCGCGAGAAACTGCGCACCAAACTTGCCGGGTTCCGCCCGGCGGACACAGAGCAGGACGGCTGGAGGGGATAACATGGGTATCGACCACACCGCGGCATGGATGAACTGGGACAACTGGCTGAAGAAGTGCATCGACCTGCGCGCGTCCGACCTGCACCTGGTGCCGGGCTACAGGCCCATGGCCCGCGTGAATGGCGAACTTCAGCCGATTGACGACATGGTGCTGGACCGGTCCCAGACACGCTGGATCGTGATCTGCCTGTTTGAAAACGGTGCCGACCACTACCTGGCCAGCGGCCCGGGCTACCTGCACCAGTCGCGCACACTTTCGGACACGGTGATTGCCGACATCGTGGCAGCCAGCGCCGGCGGCAACAAATCGGTCACCGTGCGCTTTCACGGCGGCGTAATCCCCACGCTGGAAGAAGGCAACATTCCACAGGCCGTGACGGCGCTGTTGAAGGCTCCCAACGGGCTGGTGCTGGTGGCGGGCCCGCACGCCAGCGGCAAAACCACCACGCTGTACGCCATGACCGAGTGGATCAACCAGAACCGCGCGGTTCATATCTGCACGGTTGAAAAGCCGCGCCACTACCTGCTGAAACCGTCCAAGGCACTGGTGCAGCAGCGCGAAATCGGGCTGGACGGGCCCAGCGCCGGCGCGCTGATCGGCGCGGCCATGCAGCAGGACCTTGATGTGCTGATGGTCGGCGAGATTGAAGATTTTGACACCCTGATCGGCTGCGTCGGCGCGGCCGAAACCGGCCACCTGGTGCTGGTGCAGGTTCATGCCAACGACGCGCGCGAGGCCGTAACCCGCGTGATTGACGCCGCCCCGGAATCCATGCAGTCGACCGTCAGGAAACGGCTGTCCGAATGCCTGCGCGGTGTGCTGGTCCAGCGCCTGGCCCGCAAGGCCGACGGCAAGGGCCGCGTGGCGGTGTGCAACGTGCTGGGCGAAGGCGCGCGCAAGTTCATTGACGGCGGCATCCCCGACAAAGGCTTCTATCTGGCCCGCGCCGAGGACGAACTGCGCAAGCTGGAGGACAAGCTGGCCATTAAGACGGAAGAAGCCGACCGCCTGCGCCGCGAGTTTGGGGCCTGAACCGGACACGGACTGTCCGCAATGATGCATGTCGCCGGGCTGCGGGACGCAAACCGCGGCCCGGTTCGTTATGATCGGCCAGGGCAGACCATGAACGCAGATCCCACGGGCAAGATACGGGCGGCCATTCGCCAGCGCGACGAGACGCATAGGCGTATCGGCGAACTCCTGATCCAGCACGGCAAGCTGCGCCCGGACCAGCTGGACCACGCGCTGAAAGTCCAGAAGTCCATGGGCGGGCTGATCGGCGGCGTGCTGGTGGAACTGGGGTTGATCAACGAGTCCGACCTTGCCTCCGCCCTGGCTGAAACCCTGGGCATGGAGTTGATTGACCTCAACCACCTGGGGGCCGTAGACCCCGAGGCGGCGCACAGCGTGCCCGAAACCGTGGCGCGACGGCACCAGTTGATCGGCGTGCGCTTCGTACGCTCGGCACCCGAAAGCCGCGAGCCCGACCGCATCGTGGTTGCCATGACCGACCCCAGCGACTACATGGCGCTGGACAGCGTGCGCGCAACCACAAATATGGAACCGGTGCCCGCCGTGGCCGTGCGCGGGCAGATCCTGGACGCGCTGCAGACAGCCTACCTGGAAAGCCCGCGTTCACTGGAAGAAGCACTGGGCGAACTGAAGGACTTCAAGATTGAGACCGCCCCCCTTTCGGGCGAAACCGACGACGCCGCGCGACTGCGCAGCGAAGCCGGGCTGGCGCCGGTGGTGCGCTTTGTGAACTCGATGCTGTTCGAGGCCGCGCGCATGAAGGCCAGCGACATCCACATTGAGCCGCAGGAACGCAGTGTGCGATGCCGCTTCCGCATCGACGGCGAACTGCGCGTAGTGGCCCCGCCGCCGCACCACCTGCAGGCCGCGATTGTCAGCCGCATCAAGATCATCAGCGGGCTGGACATTGCAGAGCACCGCCTGCCGCAGGACGGCCGCCTGAAAATCAAGTTCGTGGGCCGCAACATTGACGTGCGCGTTTCCACCATGCCCAACGTGTTCGGCGAAAAGGTGGTGCTGCGCCTGCTGGATCAAAGCGCCACCACCCTGCGCATGGACGACCTTGGCTTTGAGCCCGCGGTGATCACGTCCATGCGGCGCATCATCACCAGCCCCCACGGCATCGTGCTGCTGTGCGGCCCCACCGGCTGCGGCAAGAGCACCACGCTGTACAGCTTTCTCAAGGAACTCAACCAGTCCAACGTCAACATCGTGACGGTTGAAGACCCCGTTGAGTACCGGATTGAGGGCGTCAACCAGACACACGTCAAGCCGGCCATCGGCCTGACATTCGCCAATTGCCTGCGCACGATTCTGCGCCAGGACCCCGACATCGTGATGGTCGGCGAGATCCGCGACCTCGACACCCTGGAAACAGCCGTGCGCGCCAGCCTGACCGGCCACCTGGTGTTTTCCACGCTGCACACCAACACTGCCGTCAGCAGCATCACGCGCATGGTCAACATGGGCCTGCCCGCCTACCTGATTTCCGCCACCCTGATCGCCGCGCTCAGCCAGCGCCTGGTGCGCAAAGTCTGCAAGGCCTGCGGCAAGCCGACGATGTTGCGCGAGGGCGCGCAGAAGGCCCTGCAGCGCTTCCTGCGGCGTGCAGTGGACTTTGAGGTATTGCAGCCGACCGGTTGCGCGGAGTGCGGCTTTTCGGGCTATCGCGGGCGGCTTGCGGTCTACGAACTGTTTGAGCCCGATGACGACATCCGCGAGATGATCACCAAGGCCGCCCCGGAATCCGCCATCGAGCAGACCGCCCGCGACCACGGTATGCACGACTTGATTGACAACGCCTGGATGAAGCTGAAGGCCGGCCTGACCACGGTGGAAGAAGTCCTGAGCCTGGGCTTTCACCGCGCCGAAGACGCGGCGGCCATCGCAGGCGATACGCCAGCCTCGCCCACGGAACAAGGCACCGAGCAGCCCGGCGCTGCGGGCAGTGTCACGCTGATCGACTTTGACTCCAACCCGCCCAAGTAGCGGTACCACCCCGTCACCCGGCGCACGTCTTCGAAGCGATCATGAGCCCCCAAAGGAGCGGCACACAGAGCCGGGATTTGCGGTCTCGGCCTTGCCTCACTGCGGCAGGCCACGAAAGCTGCACTACCAAGTGCCGACAGCAGCCCACGCAGCCAGTGCAAGGGTCGCCAACAACAGGATGCTGCTAATCGCCGCTGCCAGAAACAGCCGCCATCGCTGGGACGGTGTTGTCACGCGGGCAAGAGTAAGACCTCGATGAATCGACAGGGCATACAGGCCTGGGCCTCCAAGAAAGAAGGAAATCACCGGAACCCCCATCAGAACCGTGCCAAGAACAGAGTTCGGCCGACTGGCTTGTATCAATCCCATTAGAACACCCCACGCAACGGCCGCGCAGGTAAGTTGCAGTGTAACGCCCGCAAACAACCAATTCGCTGCGGAGTACTGCGCCGCTGGCGGCTGGGGCTCAATGCTGACAACAGGAGGCGGATAGGTCATTCGACCACGTTTGTTGTACTGTTGCGTTGCATGAGTCAGGCAACGGCCACGGGCGAGGGTGCCCCCGCAACCTATTTCGCGTACTTGTTCACCAGCGCGCGGGCGTGGCTGGCACTGATGGCCTCGCCCTGTGTGGCTTCAAATCGTCGCGTGATCACGCCCACCACGTAGCCCTTGTGGTGGATCAGCGGGCCGCCGCTGTTGCCGGGCAGAATCGGCGCGCTGGTGCCGATCTTGCCGACTTCATACTGCTTGCTGCGGATTTCGCCGGTGGCAGGGCTGGTGGTAACCTCGGTACCCTTGATAACGCTGAGCCCCAGCGGATAGCCCAGGCTCATCACGCGGTCCATCTGGTGCAGGTCCTTCAGGTCCTGCTCGGTGGCAATCGGCAGCACGGTAGTCAGGTCGCTGGGGTTGCGCAGCTCAAGTTCAATCAGCGCCAGGTCATTGAAAGTATCCACGTGGATGCCGGCATCCCGCACGCGCTTGGCGATGTCCTCGGGCAGGTCGGTGCGGAAGCCGCTTTGTTCAAGTGCCAGTTTGTACTGGCTGCCGAACTTCACAAAGTCGTCGTCAGCATAACCGGCCATCTTCAACGAACCCTTGCCGCCGCGCCCTCCGGGCAATGCGGCCCAGGCCTGGGACACATTCAGGTTGCTGTCGCCCACCCGTTCGCGCAGCTTCATGCCGGGCTGCCAGCAGGCGATGGTCCATTTGTCGATCGGGGCCGGCCTGACATCGCGGATGGCGTGGCTGATGGCAATTTCGGCATTGAAAAGAAACGGCTTGATCACGTGTTTGTTGGTTACGATCCAGGCCTTCTTGCCCTCAATCCTCGCGCACCAGCCGGTGCCAGTGCCGGATTCCACACCCGCCGGGTTGCCATCGGCATCAACCAGCGGGTACTGCACAAAGATCAGAAACACGCCGGGGTTGTATTTGTCCACCAGGTCGCGGAAGGTCTCGTCGCCGGCCGGCGGCTTGAACTCCTTCAGGGCCTTCAGTTGCTCGTCCGTTGCATCCTTCAGGGACTTGAACTGCGCGTCACTGATTTCTTTCACGCGCGCGGCGGTGGATTCGCCCACTTCCTTCTTCAATTCCTCAAAGCGCTTGCCTTGCTCGGCGCGGAGTTCCTCGGCCAGTTTTTCCTGTTTGTCCATGGCCGCCTGCAGGCCGGACATCTGTTTGCGCAGGTCGTCAATTTCCTTTTCGCGGTCTTTCTCGCGCTGCTGGCGGGCCTTCTCGGCGTCGTCACGTTCTTTTTCTCGGGCCTGCAGATCTGCGTCGCTGCGAGTCTGGGCCTTCAACTTCTGTTCTTCTTCATGCTGGTAGTACCACACCCCGATCGCGGCCGCGGCCACAATCAGCATGAACAGCGCCCCCACCAGCGTCACCAGCGAGCCCGTCTTGCGGCCTGACCGGGCCTCAAGTTCTTCGGCAACAGCCTTCAGCAGGTGCTTGGTCTTGTCACCGGCGCCGACCTTGCTGCCGATGTTGTTGACCATCATCGTCAGGCTGGCCGCGTCGCCGACGGTGGACGGCGCCGACCTGCCGACATTCGATGGCGCCGGAAAGCTGCTGACCGGCGGGCGCGATTCGCCCGGAAGCACCAGCCGCACCACCGCGCCTTCCTGGCCCAGGTGAAGTTCGTCGCCATCGTACAGGCGGGTACCTTCGGCGGTGACGCGTTCGCGGTTCAGGTACAGGCCGTTGCTGGAGCCCTGGTCACGCACATACACGCCGTCCACCCGTTCCTCGATCAGCGCGTGATGACCCGAAACCTTCAGGTCGCGGGCGGAATCAAACCGGATTGTGCAATCAGGAGCGCGCCCCAGCACAACGCCCTTGCGAAGGTCGGCCGAGGTATAGGCAAACCTGCGCCCGGCCAGGGAACTGGTAAGCACTTCAATGATCGCGCGCGATGGCGCGGCCTTTTCAGGCACGGTAGATGCGGCGTCGGTCACGGGTGTCTCCGCCGGTAACTTTAGAATGGCTGGCCGCCGGGCCAAGGTGCTTTGCCCCGCGAACTGTGTTACTTGCGGCGGCGACGCCCGGCGCGAAACGGCGAAGTCACCAACAGGATGAACCCGGCCAGGATTGCAGAGATCGCGCACACCGCAAACGGGTAGTGCAGCTTGATCGTGGCGTTGGCCACCCACCGGAACACCACCCCGTCACCAGAGGCGTTGATCAGCCTGTCGACAATGATGTGCGCCACCAGCGCCAGGCCGCAAAGCACCAGGATACCGACGGCGCAGTTCTTGAGGTCCTGCCGCGACGGCGCCATGCCCATGGTGAAGCACATGGCAAAGTACAGAAACACCCAGGTGCGCCAGCTTGCCAGTGACGCGGTTTCCAGCGCCAGCCGCAGGTCGGAAAGCACCAGCCCGGCAAGGTCCCACAGAAACGCCAGCTGGTCCGTGTGCACACCCTCGGCGCGCACGGCGTACATGTTGACGGGGCTTTGCAGCAACAGCCCCAGCAGCCACAGGCAAAGGGTGCAGCCCACCAGTGGTGCCAGGCCGATCACCACGTCGCCCACATGCTTGATCCTGGGCGGGCCGTGTTTGACCTCGCCGCTGCCGTCGCTGCGAAACAGCACCATCGAGTGCACCTTGGCACCCATCAGCACACAGGCAGCGGCGTGGCTGAGCTCATGCACCGCCACGCCAGGCGCAATCAGGTACGCCAGAAATCGCGGCGGCACGGCCCGGACCCACAGCGCGCGCAGGCCGTACGCAGCCAGAATCAGCAGCGTGATGCCCAGCAGCAGGTTCAGAAACGCGGCAAGTGTGGGCATGAATGGTGCCAGTCTGGAGTCTGGAGTTTACGGCGAGGGCGATTCGGGCCGATGCTGCCGACGGCGCACTTCGAACTAGGCTTCATCCAGTTCGTCGGCCAGCTTGACCTGGTTCTTGCCGTGATTCTTGCAGAAGTACAGCGCGCGGTCGGCCGCGCGGATCAACTGGTCTTCCATCGACGTGCCCTTGTTCATGCAGGCAATGCCCATCGACACCGTCACCTGGATGTTCTGGCCCGGCTGGTCCAGCAGAGGCACTTCGATCTCGCTGATCTTGCGCCGGATCTGCTCGGCCTTTACGCGCGCGGCCTCGCCCACGGTTTCGGGCATGATCACGACCATTTCTTCGCCGCCGTACCGGCACACGGTGTCCAGGTCGCGGAAACTGACCTTCAACAGTCCGGCCACGGCGCGCAGCACTTCGTCGCCCTGCAGGTGGCCCCAGGTGTCGTTGACTTTCTTGAAGTTGTCGATGTCCAGGATCATCAGGCTGAGGTCGCGGTCGTAACGCAGCGCGCGGCGGAACTCGACCACTAGCTGCTCGTCAAACACGCGGCGGTTGTGCAGCCCGGTCAGGCGGTCCTGGCGGCTCTGCTGCTTGATGCGTTCCAGGTTTTCGTGGTTCTGGATCACGACACCCAGAAAGTCAGCAATCGTGCTGAGCAAGTCCTTGATGGATTCCTGGATCGGCTTGTGGCTGGCGTAGAACCGCTGAAGGTTCTTGGGCAGCCCCACCTGCAGCAATCCGCGCACGTCCGTCCCGGCGCGGATCGGCGCAACGTGCATGCCGGCGTCATCCACGGCCAGCGGGACCACACCCTTGAGCACCGACTGGTACAACGGGTTGTCGTCCGGCCGCAGCTTCTGCGTCATTCGAAACGGGTTGGCGTACTTGACCTCAAGCTCATCGAACTCGTTGCGCAGCAGGATCGTGCAGCTTGAAAACTGGGCGTCGTTCACCATGGTCAGCGCGGCTTCCTTGAACACATCGCTGATCTGTTCCAGTTCCAGCAGGCGCTTGGTAAGCAGCGGGATGGCGCGCAGAACCTCCGCCAGCGCGCCCACGCGTGTGTTGGCCTCCAGCACTTCGAGTGACTTGCGCTGGGCATCCTTGGCGGCGCGCTGTGCGGCCAGGGTCAGTTCGCGGTTGAAGTCGCTCTCCGTGCGCAGCTTGTGTTCCAGCTTGACCTGTTCGCTGACGTCGCGGGCGCTGCCAACCTGCAGGATGCGCCCCATATGCCGGATCAGCGTAAAGCGCACTTCCAGGTGCCGCACCTCGCCGTCGCTGCGCACGGCCCGAAAGCGCATCACGCCGCTGTCGCCCGCGCCCTGGGCGCCCTGGCGCTGCGCCGTGACCAGCGCGCGGTCGTCTTCATGCACGATGCTGAGGGTGCTGACGGGCCGCTGGGCCTCGACAAGCTGTTCTCGTGTGAAGCCCAGCAGCTCGCAAAGCGCGGGGTTCACCTTGATGAAAACATCGGCGTGGGGGTCCAGCACATACTGGCCGTCCACCGCATTGTCGAAATGGGCTTGCAGCAGGCTGGGATTGACCGTGGCGGTTGGATGATCCATAGAACCGATTCAGCCTCGCGCCCGGGGCCTCATGCCGCAGAACTCTTGCGCTCGCTGGGGGCAACGACCGCATCAAACACGCGCACCGATGGGTCCCGACGCGGGGCAATCACATCCGTGCACAGCACTCCTTCTACATCCATCTCGCCGGCGTCGGCCTGGGCTGCTGCCAGCACCGCCTGGGTACCCACGGCCGGGCAACGCTCTGTGTCGGCCCCGCTGATGTACCCCGGCGCGTCTTCGTACTCTGCTTGAGCCTCGTACTCTTCTGGCGCAACTTGTTCTGCCACATACACTTCGGCTGCCATGTGCACCGGCACCTGACGGCCGGATTCAGGCAGCAACTCCGGAAAGCGACCGGATTCACCGTCTGAGACATGCAGCATAGCAACTTCCGCGATCCGTACACTCTCGGACTCATCGAACACCTGCATGCGGTTGCTGCTTCCCGCTGCCTGCGCGACCGGTATCTCAACTTCAGAAATTACCTCGGCCACAACTTCGGGCGCCGGCGCCTTGCGTACGCTCAGTGGCGCGGGCCTGCTGACCAGCCCCCGGCCGGAATCTTCAGGCACCACGGGCGCGGCACTTTTCACGCTGCGCGCCTTCCACTTCTTCAGCGCGTATTCGCCACCCACAAAGGCGGCCAGAAGGCCGGCACCAGCATAGGCCACGTAGGGAACCACTTCCATGAACGCCATAGGTGTGCTCCGTGCGGCCGCGCGTTAGCATGCGGCCATGAACAAAGTTCTTGCCATCATTCCCGCGCGGCTGGCCTCCACACGCCTGCCGCGCAAGGTTTTGCTCAACAAGACCGGCAAGCCCCTCATCCAGCATGTCTGGGAAGGGGCCAGCGCCTGCAAGGCCATCGGCAAACTTGTCATCGCAACTGATGCCGAAGAGGTCATGGCCGCCGTGAAATCCTTCGGCGGCGAGGCCGTGTTGACCAGCCCGGCCTGCCAGAGTGGAACCGATCGCGTGGCCGAGGCCGCAAGGCAGTACCCCGGCTATGACATCGTGGTCAACGTGCAGGGCGACGAACCCGAGATGGCCAAAGAACCGCTGGTCGCATTGATTGACGGCATGTTGCGCCTGAACCCCGAAATGGGCACGGTTGCCGTGCCCTGGCCAGCAAGGGTGCCACTGAGCGAGCCCGGCTTTGTAAAGGTGACCACCGACAGGCAAGGATACGCCCTTTACTTCAGCCGCAGCCCGATTCCGTTCTACCGCGACGAACCCGGTGCTGCACCCGAAGGCAGGCGCGCCGACGGACAGCCGCGCTACTGGAAGCATGTCGGCCTGTACGCCTACCAGGCCAGGTTCTTGCAGCAATACGCCAGCATGCTTCCCACGGCGCTGGAACAGGCCGAAGGGCTGGAGCAGCTTCGCGCGCTGGAAAACGGCCACAAGATTGCGGTGTTCCCGACCACATACTCGGGTTACGAGGTGAACACCCCGGCCGACTACGAGGCCTTTGTCGCCAGGCAAATGGGCAGGTAGGAATCCGGACCGAAGCCCGAACAGGAGCCCGAACAGGAGCCCGAAGCGCAAGCGAGGGGAAGCATGAAGCCCGCAAAGAAACTCTCCGCACCACAGACCAAGGCTTTGCTTGCGACGCTCAAAGAACGCTTTGAAGCCAACCCGGCGCGCCACAAAGGCATCGCCTGGGCCGATGTGCAGAAACGCCTGGAGTCCGCGCCCGAAAAGCTGTGGTCGCTGTATGAAATGGAACGCACCGGCGGCGAACCCGATGTCGTGGGCGGCAATCGCAAATCGGGCGAATTCACGTTCATGGATTGTTCGGCCGAGACGCCCAAGGGCCGGGTCAGCACCTGCTACGACAGGCAAGGCCTGGAATCGCGCAAAGAACACCGGCCCAAGGACACCGCCATGGACATGGCCCAGGCCATGGGTATCGAGATGCTGACCGAGGCCCAGTATCGCGAACTGCAAACACTGGGCGAGTTCGACACCCGCACCTCAAGCTGGGTCAGGACGCCCGCAGACATTCGCAGGCTTGGCGGCGCGCTGTTCTGCGACCGCCGCTACGGACACGTGTTCACCTACCACAACGGCGCGCAGAGTTACTACGCCGCCCGCGGCTTTCGCGGGCTGTTGCGAGTTTAGCTGCTGCTGTTCACTGCTGCGGCAACTTCGCCGCGACACCGATGGTGTTTCGGCCGGGGCTCATGCGGCAGCGCAGCGCGGGCCAAGGCGCCCTGGCGACCCAAACACATCCTTCGGCAGAACCGCGGACAAGACTGCCAGTGATTGTCCTTGGTGCCGATGGGTGCTTCCCAGGAAAGCTAAGCACGGGGAAGGCTATATCGTATTCAATAACTTCTAATCCAACTACCGGCGCTATAATTTTGCGTTTTCAATAGTAGCCACCTATAGTGGTTATCAGTGGCGGGTCGTACCCCCGCCTTCGATTCCAACGGAGACCCCTATGAAATTCCTCTCAATGTCCCTGCTCGTTCTTCTGGCCCTGCTTTCTGGCTGCGCCACCACGTCTGCGCCATCGGCTGACGACCGCATTTCCGACCAGGTGCGTGTACCCAGCCTGTACTTCAGTGCGACCTGCGATCCGGAAGAAACCCTGGTCAGCCTGCGCACCCACTTCCCGAAGGCAAGATTCTTCCACAGCCAGTGCGGCTCAGTGAAGCCCGGACAGGAACTGCAGTTCACCAACCTGCCGGAATTGCGCCAAGCTCTGGCGTCGCTCCCGGCGTCGGGCAGCATCGTTGAGTGCCGCTTCAATGACAGAGTCGTACGGGTTAACCTCGCCTATGGCCAGATTTCCTCGCTGGCCGGACCAGACCACTGGGCCCTGCGAGGCCGGGCCCGCGAATCGGCCAGCGACTTCGCCGCTGCCATGCGCCAGATCATCCAGTGCTGCCGGCTTGCCGACCAGCAGTGGAGCATCAAGGCATGGACCATGCCTTTGGCCGATGCGGGCAAGGTCTGCAAACTGATTGGCATCAACCAGGTGGATCAGATTGAGGGTGACATGCAGGGCAACGTAACAGTGATTCAGACTGTCGCCTGCAGCGATATTGCCGAGCGTATCGGCGTCTGGCAGGGGACTGCCAACGTCGGCAAGACGTCGGTGCATCTGCTGGTCATTTTGAGCGACGCGGCGATCAGCGTCGATGGTACGGACTGGGAAGACATGATCGCGATTTGCAGCAAGCTGGAATCAGCCCGCTAGGCCCGCCAATGGCAGCCCCGGCCGCAGGGCGGTAACGAGACTTGCGAGCATCGCGACTCCGTTGCCGTGCCCTGTGGCTGGGGCTGCTGCATTGCCGCATGCCGATTTCTGCCTACCGCACAACCTGCGGGCCGTCGCCTAGAATCGCGGCGATGAAGCCCGAACTGCTGCTGCCGTCTTCTTCTTTCTTGTACAGCAGCGGGTTGCCGTCGCTTCGCTTGACATCCCAGATTTTGCCCTGGCACAGGTCAGTCACCACCAGGTCGGCCGCTTCTACATCAATGCCGCCGTCCTTGAAAAACTCGAACATGCCCAGCATCTGTTCGGCCAGCGCGTCCACGGGCATGCCGAACTGTTTGGCCGCCTCTTCCATGCGATAGCGGTTGAACTTGCGCAGGGCCGCAAGGTCGCCGCCCTTGATCGCGTCGCGGTACTTCAGGGCGAACTCGAGCATGGCCTTGGCATTGCTGGCCTTGGCGCTGTCCAGCAGCACCTTCAGGTCGTCGGCTTCGGTGTCAAACTCATGCACCAGCTCGTTGCCGGCGGGCATGCCGATGTCGCCTTCTTCCAGCGTGTTGACCATTTCTCCTTCTTTGGCCTCGCGCACGCCGGTGCTGAACTTGGCATCGGGCCCCTTGTGCGTGAACTGAAAGCGCAACACGTTGCCCTTGCCGATCAGGTGCTGGTTGAGCTGCGCCATGCCGCTGCCGCCGTCTTTGCAATCAAAGACGGGAAAGCCGTTGCAGGTGGCAACAAACGCGCAGTCGTCGGCCTGGTAGGTGCAGACATAGATTTTCGCCATGGCGTCTCCCGGGGCAAAATCCCATTAGGCCGACCCCTGCGGTGACTGCAAGCATAACCGGCATTTTTTCCGCCCGTTCCAATGCACGGCCAGCCGGGCCATTTCTCCTGGTGCCTACTCAAACGGCGGTAGGCCGCGCTTGGCGCACAGCTCGCGCATGAAGTTGATGCAGTGGACGCCTTCCTCGACCCGGGCGGCCTTTGCAGCCACGTTAACAATCGCTGCAATGGCCGGGACACAGCGCTCCGCAAGGCCAGCGACTTCGCCGCCTTTGAGCGCATCCCTGTCCTGGACTGCAACCAGGCCAAGGTCTGCGTCACAACGAAACTGACCCGCACGAGCGGTCAGATCTCTAGACCACCGATCGACGATCCAAAGAAACATCTTTGGGTACTCCGCGCTCCTGAAACCTCTCTACCAAGGCCCGGGCACCAGACTTGATTGCAAACTTCGCTTCCTTCTTGAAGATCGGGAACGCCCGGAAGAACTGATATGACCCGGCCTGCCGATCTTTCAGCAGCAACAAATGGGTGTACTTGCATCGCGGCACGCCCTTCATCGGAACAATCTCGCCGATGTCTGACGCGATTGCCTTGCCGGAACGCAGGCCGTCAACACCCGCCATCACAATGGCAAGCGCCCAGTCCTCGGGCGCGTCCTCGGCCCTTGCCATGAAGAACTCGACACTGGTGCCATCCGGCGACTCGCAACCCAATCCCTCGGTGATCAGCAGGTTGCCCGCGAAATGCACCGAGACGCCCATCAACACGTGGCTTGCGGTCTTGGTGACTTGCGCAAAGTTCGTCGCCAAGACATCGGCAAAAGAGCCAAGGGCCGGCACTTGCGCCAGTTGCTCGGGCGTGCACTTTGACCGCAGGTACTCTTCGATCTCCTTGTGGCCGTACTTTCGCGCCCGGGAAATCATGGTCTCGCCGTTGTGGTTCTTCCCGGGGTCCATGCCGGCCTCAACGAGAAGTTTGACCATCTCAAGATTTCCGTTGTGAATGGCGAGCGCAAGCGGACTGTGTTGAGCGGCTTCGCAGATGGCAACAGGTACTATTGCTGCCAAAAACCGCGCTAAATCAACATCTTGGGCGCTGACGGCACTCCAGAAGGTGGTGTTGTACACCGACGGCCCCTCTGGCTTGGCTCCTAGTGCAATCAGTTTCTTCAAAGTTTCAAGCTTCGTCTGCGACGGCGCTTTCGATGTAATCACCATGTTGAGTACGCCACCAAATCCGCCAAACTCATCATTGAGCATCTGCCGATTTGCCGCTGCATACTCAAGTGCAGCGGCAAAGTTTGGGCTGTCGCCAGATAAGTACCGGCCGAATTGAATCAGATCATCTTCGCTCATGTAGTCCCGTCAGTCGTCAGTTGCCTGCGGCTCGTCTGCCGGCTTCAGCGAGTGCCTTTACCACATCATCCCGAGATCCCATTCGATCTGCCCTCCGCAAGTCCGCCAACAAGGCCTCCAGTGCCTCAGTTGTGTGAACATCCTTCATTGGCGCCCACACAAAGTTCTCTTTTCCAAAGATCGGGTCAATATCGGAAGACCGCCTAAGGTAAGAGGGTTCAGCCTGTCCGATGGCCATCGAACTCAATACGCCAGTGAATCCGCGTCAAAGTGCCACCCAAAAAACAGGCCGGGCCATTTCTCCTGGTGCCTACTCAAACGGCGGCAGGCCGCGCTTGGCGCACAGCTCGCGCATGAAGTTGATGCAGTACTCCACCAGACCTGCGGCCTTGATCTCGCGTAACTGTGCGATTCCCTGACGCCAGGTCTGTTCGGCTTCTTCAAGCCGGCCCATCACGATCAGGCAGCGCCCAACAGTGCACAGGTGGACGCCTTCCTCGACCCGGTTGCCGACTTCACGGTCGATCTTGAGCGCTTCCTGCACGATCTGCATGGCCTGTTCGGGTTGGTCCTGCATCAGCGCATAGCTGGCCAGGCCGCCCATTGCCTTGGCCTCAAACCGGAGATTGCCAACCTCACGATGCAGCGGCAGGACACGCCGGATGGCGTCAATGGCCCGCTGCCATTGCCTTGTGTCCCACAGGTAAGACGCCATGTTTCCCAGGGTCACAGACTCGGCCCGACGGTCGCCCCGTTGGCGGTTCATGGCCAGGGCGCGCTCAAACAGTTCGTCGGCTTCCGGGTGCCGCCCCTGCTTGGCGACAACACTGGCAAGCCCCGAGATACACAGGGCTTCAATCGCCGGTTCCGCCTGCTGGCGGGCCTCATGCAGGGCCTGCGTGTAGAGCGCCGCGGCGTCGTCCAGCCGCAGCTTTCGCGAATGAACAAACGCGATCCTGATGCGCAGCGTCGTGGCAAGGCGGGTGTGGCCATGGCTCTCGCACAACTGCAACCCGCGCTGGTAGTGTCCTTCTGCCTCGTCCAGATTTTCGTCGGTCGAACACAGGTGACCGAGCTGCATCAGGCACTGGGGCAGCAAAGCACCCTGGAAGTCAGGCGCGTCGACAATCTTCAGCGCGTCACGAACCAGGGCTTCTGCGGCACCGGCAAAACCGGCGCCACTTTCCATGCGCGATGCGTTCAGCAGATCACGCGCGCGGGCTTCGCCCTGCTGCAACGCGGCGGCGCGTGCCCACAACCTGGCGGACTGGCGGTTCTGGAACTCGTGGCCCGCACGAATGGCCGCCCGCTTCAGGTAAACGCGCCGTCGCTGCTCAAGCTCCGGCGATGCCGGGCCTTCGGCGCCGGCAGCCCATTCGGCGTGATCCGCAAGCTCTGCGGCAATCTGGTCGATGGGAAGCGGCTCGTAGCCGCCTTCCGGTCCGGAGGCTGTGGTCGGCTCCGGCGGCAGGCCGCCGAAGATGTCCTCAAGAATCCCCAGGGCTTGCCGGTGCAATGCGGCGCGGGCGGCCGGAAGTTGCAGACCATAGGCGGCGTCACGCAAAAGCGCGTGCCGGAACAGGTAGGCGATTTCGGCGTCCACAGTTGGAGTATAGTCGTAGGCGCATTCACCCCGCACAAGCAATACCTGTGCAGGCCGAAGAACGTCGCGCACCCTCAGTACCGCCCCTGGTCCTCAGATGGACACAGACTCAGACGGTTAAGGGAAGCAGCAAAGTCTCACGCATAGGCGCAAGGCCGCGGAGAACCGCAAGCTGCCGTTGTTGGCCGCACAGCCAAGTGTGCCTGCGCCACAAGGGCCGGCGGTTGGCCGGGCCTTGTTGTTTTCGCCGTGGGGTTGATGTCGCGGCTGGGTGGTAGACTGCATGGGCTGAATTCTGGGCCTTGGAAATTCGGGGTTCGACGCCATGATTGCCGCTCAGGAGAAACCATGTCCAGCAAACGCTTCGGGGCCAAGCCCAAGAAAGAAAAGCAGAAGGACGACAAAAATCGCCCTGCCGCGCCCGCACCTGCCAAGCCACCCAAGACGACCTTCAAGGGGCCGACCTCTGGCCCGCGCGCGCACTTCCAGCGGCGCACGTCCGGCGGTTAGCGATGACCGGCGCCATGACAAGAATGTGACAATCGGGCGCCCTGAGAACTGCGATGGCCTCCCGCGCCTTCGCTGTCGCCAGCGCTATGGCGCACTGGTGCCCCTGCTGGCTGGCACGGTGACGTAAATGTGACAATCGAGTTCCCTGAGAATCGCTATGGCCCGTCGCGCTTTGGCCGTCGCCAGCGCCATGGCGCACTGGTGCCCACGCTGGCTGACGCCGTGACGTAAATGTGACAATCGGGTACCCATCCACTAATGCGGGAACCTGCCCCCTGCCGGCCGCGTCCTAACCCGGCACGCAGTCTGTCCTTTCAGGGGAACCCTCATGTTCAACAAGACTTCTCTGGCACTGGCCGGCCTTGTCGCCGTCATGGCGGGAACGATGGCCGCGCAGGGCATTGTGATTGACCGGCGCGTCCGGCCTGAGCCGATGCCGCGACCCCGCCCCACACCCGTGGAGAACATCCGCGTCAAGACCCACCAGGTTGAGACCACCATTGACGGCCAGGGTGCGACCACAACCATCACCCAGACTTTCTACAACCCGAACAACTGGCAGCTTGAGGGCACGTACATCTTCCCGTTGCCCGTCGAGGCCGCGATCAACGGCTTTGAAATGACCATGAACGGCAAGATGGTCAAGGGCGAGCTGCTGCCCGCCGACAAGGCCCGCCACATATATGAAGAGACCGTGCGCAAGATGATTGACCCCGGCCTGCTGGAGTACGCCGGACGCGGGCTGTTCCAGGCCAGGGTGTTCCCGATTCTGCCGCAGCAGGATTTGACGATCAAGTTCACCTACACCGAGCTGCTGCGCTTTGACAGCGGCATGGTGCGCTTCAACTACCCGCTGCGCACGCGCAACTTCTGCCTGACGCCTCCGGAATTGGTGACGGCCAAGGTCACGCTGAAGGCGGACCGTGCGCTGCAGACCATTTACTCGCCAACCCATCGCGTTGAAGTCATCCGCAAGGGTGAAACCGAGGCCGTTGTAGGCCTTGAGATGAAGGGCGAACAGCCCGCCAACGACTTTGAAGTCTTCTACGGCTTCGCCGATGGCCCGCTGGCAGCCAACGTGATGAGCTTCCGCGAAGACGACAAGGCCGGCTACTTTCTTGCCCTGCTGACGCCCAAGATCCAGCTGGCCGGCGACGAAATGCTGCCCAAGGACGTGATTGTGGTGATGGATACCAGCGGCAGCATGGACGAAGACGGCAAGATCGCCCAGGCCCGCAAGGCCATGAAGTTTGTGGTCGGCAAGCTCAACGGCAAGGATCGGTTTGCCGTGGTCACCTTCAGCACCATGGTGCGCAAGCTGCACGAACAGTTGGTGGAAGCCACCGACGAAAACAAGAAAGCCGCCCAGGACAGCATCGACAAGCTCGAGGCCAGCGGCGGCACGAACATTGAGGGCGCGATCCGCGCGGCCTACGAACTCGCGGGCACCGATGCCAAGCGCCCGTGCTATGTGCTGTTCTTCACTGACGGCCTGCCGACGATGGGCGAAATCACCGATGTGCGCGCCCTGGCCAAACTGAGCAACGAAAAACGCCCCAGCCACGCCCGCATGTTCACCTTTGGTGTGGGCTACGACGTGAACACCTGGCTGCTGGACACAATGGCCGAAGAAGGCCGCGGCCAGCGCGAGTACGTCAAGCCCAAGGAAGACATGGAAGTGAAGGTCAGCAACTTCGCCAACAAGATTGCCGCGCCGGTGCTGAGTGACGTCAAGCTGCGCATCGACGGCGCCGAGATTCACGACATGCACCCGCAGGTGCCCGGCGACCTGTTTGCCGGGACCCAGCTGGCGGTGCTGGGCCGGTTTGCCAAGCCCGGCAAGCGCCAACTGGTGCTGGAAGGCACCGTCAACGGCGAGAAGCGCGCCTTTGAGTACACCATCGAGCTGTGCGAAAAAGACGGCAGCAAGGCTTATCTGCCCCGCATGTGGGCGGTGCGCCGCGTGGGCCACCTGATGGACCAGATCACACTCAAGGGCCACAACGAGGAACTGGCCAAGGAGATCATCAAGCTTGGCACGCAGTTCGGCATCGTGACGCCATACACCAGCTTCCTGATTGTGGAAGATACGCCGGTCAACCGGCCTGGCACACCGCGCCCGGCGGAGCGTCCGGCAGACGGCCGCTGGAATGAACGCAAGGGCGGGGCTGAGGCCCCGGGCGGCGGCGGCGGGCGTCCGCTGGGCGGCGTGCCTGCCCCGGCCGCAGAACAGACGGGCAAGGATTCCGTGCGGCGTTCCGATTCCAATGCGGCGCGTAAGGAAAACAGCAATGCCGACGACGCCAAAAACGCCGAGGAGGCCGAGCTGAAGGACCTCGAGGAAAAGGCCAAGAAGCAGGGCATGTCAACCAAGACCGCAGAACGCCTTCGCCGCCTGGCAGCCAAGGGCATGGACAAGGCCGCAGCAGCCACCGAGGCCGAGCAGATCAGCAAGACGATTGGCACACGCACGTTCATCTGGAGCGACGGCATCTGGCTGGAAAGCGACCTGACCAACGCCGAGCTGTTCGGGGCCGAGACCGTGGATTACATGAGCGACCGCTACTTTGAGATCGCCCGCAAGGACGACACCACGGCCAAGGTGCTGGCCCTGGGCACCGAAGTGATTTTCCGCGCCGGCGGCAAGACTTACCGGATTGTGGACAAGACGTCATCGGTCGAGGAGCCCAAAGAGGGAGGCAAGTAGCCGCCGGTACAGTTGTTCGCAGCCGGTCGCGGTCACCGCGGCCGGTTTGCGTTTCCGGGGCAGATATGGCCCCTTGCGACGCGTTGTGGTTATACTGGGGTTCCCCCACGCGCATGGAACTGGCCCCTGCCCGGTACTGTTAGTAACTTGGGGGTCGGCACGGAGTGCTGGTTTGAAGACCTTCACGCTGGATTGGAAAGGCTGGTGGTTGTTTCGTTCGCCGCTGTCGGCGGCGGCCGATCTCAATTCCACCACCGCCATCTATGCCGTGATGGGCGCCAAGCTCAAGAAAGTGGACCAGGGCATCGCCTGCACCGCGCGCGAACCCGTGCTGTTCAACGCCCACAAGGGCGGCACCCTGCGCGACCACCTGGAAAAGCTGATCAAGATGTCGCTGGGCGTGTTTGCCGCCAAGCGCTGCCAGGAGATCCGCAAGCAGCCCATCGTGTACGCCGCATTTCTGCCCGACGACGTGGACCTTGGCGACATGGCGGGCATGCTCAGCCTGCTGTATGGCGCTGTGCCGTTCGCACCCAAGCACCACGCCATGCCAAAGCCCTACGACGGCGATCCCATGCGCATTGTGAACGCAGGCCGCGCGATCGGCCTGCCCAGCGAGATCAACTTTGGCGCCGGCAGATCCCGTCCCGCGGATTCCGACCAGACCCGCGACGGCGACGCCGAAGCCGACGCCGCCATGAGCGCCGCCGTGGCCCAGGAAGCCGCCGTCACGCGCACCATGACCCGCGAAGACATGGAAGTTTCCGGCCTGGCCACCGAACGCATTGCCAAGCCCCAGCAGCCCCTGGCCACGGAAAAGCTGGACAAGCCCGACGCACCGCGCCCGCACCTGGTGGAAACCACGCGCATAGACAAAGACGATGTGGCCCAGGGTCATCAGCCGCTGGCGACCGAAAAGGTGGACAAACCGGAACCTGCACGCCCGCACCTGGTAGAGACCACCCGCATCGACAAAGATGACATTGCCCAGGGCCTGCAGACGGAGCGCGTGCCCAAGCCCGGCGAGAACATCACCGAGTTCGTGCCAAGGCCCGAGGGTGAAAAGAAGAACCCCGAGCCCGAACTCGACGAGGCCTCGCCCAAGGCTTCGTGAAGCCACTTGCGGCTAAGGGCCCGGAATTCTGAAGATTCGCTAAAGTTCCGTCGAAGGTTCCGCCGATAGACGGGTGAACGACATTGCACCCACACGGAGACCGAGCCATGGGTAACACGACTTCCCGCCACAGCCAGCGCTTCCGCAGCGTTCGCACGGCCCGCCGGGCTGACACGGGCGGCGTCGTTGCGCCGGCCGCGCAGGCAGGTGCCGCCACGGCACGCTTCATGGCAGGATTGCAGGGGATGTCCGAGGCCCGGCTGGCACTGGTCGAGGCCGTGCGCGCCAAGGTCAACGCCGCCGGCTATGACCTGGATGCTGAGGTCGCCCGCGCCCTGGAAAGCCTGCTGAACCCCGGGCCCCGCAGCTGAACCCCGTTCAACAATTGCTTGGCAGCAACGCGCCGGTTGCTACTCTGCCCGCGTGATTGGCCGTCGGCCCGGTGGCATGGTGCCCCAGTGCTGACGCCAGCAACGCAAGGATCCCGCACGCCCGCCCTCGCATGCAGTCTCTGCCTGGGCGGCGTTTGCGTAAAGGAGACCAGCCATGGCACGCAACGTCATTCACATTGTCGGCACCGGTACCATCGGAGAGCCGCTGATCGGGCTGCTGACCCACTACCAGAAAGACCTCGGCATCGATGAAGTGACCTTCAACAAGCGCACGCCGCTCAAGACAGACCGCAGCAAAGTCGTTGACCTTGTTCGCCGCGGGGCCAAGCTGGCCACTTCACGCGACCAGTTCAGCGGTTTTGACAAGCTGGGCATCAAGGCCACCTACGACACCGAAGAAGCCATCAACCGCGCCACCGTGGTGGTGGACTGCACACCCAGCGGCGCCGGACTTGCCAACAAGGAACAGTACTACCTGAAGGCCGCGGCAGCAGGCGGCAAGGGCTACATCGCGCAGGGCAGCGAGTTCGGCTTCGGCAAGATGTACGCCCGCGGCATCAACGATGAAACCCTGGTGCCCGGCGAGGACAAGTTTGTGCAGGTGGTCAGCTGCAACACCCACAACATCAGCGCGCTGATCAAGCTGTTCGGAACCAGAAACAACACCGCGCCGGACAACCTTGTCAGCGCGGACTTTGTGTGCATGCGCCGCGCCAACGACATCAGCCAGGATGATGACTTCTGCGCCAGCCCCGAAGTCGGCAAGCACAAGGACGAAAAGTTCGGCACCCACCACGCCCGCGATGCCTGGCACCTATACAAAACCAAGGGCTGGGACCTGCAGGGCCTGTACAGCAGCGCGATGAAGCTGAACAGCCAGTTCATGCACGTGATGCGCTTTCACCTGCGGGTCAAGGAAGCGACCAGCGTCGACAAGATGATCAAGACAATCCGTGAAGACGACCGCCAGGCCCTGACTTTCAAGAAGAGCGCCAACCAGATCTTCAGCTTCGGGCGCGACCACGGCTTCTTCGGCCGCATCCTGAACCAGACCATCATCCCGCACGAGACACTCAGCGTTTCCAATAACGGCACGGACATCCGCGGTTTCTGCTTCACCAGCCAGGACGGCAACAGCCTGCTGAGTTCGGTGGCCGCGGCCCTGTGGGCGATTGACCCGGAAACGTTCGAGAAGAAGATCCAGGTTCTCAAGCCCTACTTCTTCGAAGAAGTGTAAGCCACTGCCAGACGCAAGACGGCGGCCCGGAACCGGGCCGCCGTTCTTGTTGTCCCGGACAATGCATGGCTTGTGTATGGGGGTCGCCAACCGATAATGCGGGCTTGCGGGAGAATCTCATGCAGACCCTTCAGCCAGTGCGTGTGCCTGCACGCGTTGTCGCGGTGCTGGCGTTTTGGATTCTTGCTTGCGGTACCACCGAGGAGTACCAGCAGCCCTACTACCAGGACCCGAACCCGAGTTACACGCCGCCGCCCCAAGCCCAGCCGCAGCCCGAGTACGTGGCGCCAGCCAAGCCGGCCGAACCTGCGGCTCCGACCATACCGTCCTATGTTGCCGAATTGGATCGCAACCAGCCCCCGCAGGTCGCCAAGACCATTGACGTCACCATCCAGGGCGGCGCGCCACAGAAGCCCACTGACGACATCTGGACAAGCCTGAGCGCGCGTTATGGCGTGGCCATAAGCGACAACAACCCTAACCGGGGAAACGGCAACGACCCCCTGATCCTGTACGACTTCAAGCTGGGCTTTGGTGACCACCAGGTGACTCTGGCGGCGGTGGCGGAATCCAAGACGGTCTACAACGCCGACGGCTCCAGCACCAAGCTGGCGCACGGCCTTGGCTTCTGCACCTTTGACAACAGCCGGGCCAGGATGCAGGCCAAATCTTACTACCGGCTGGACGATCCCTACACCTATGCGCTGGGGTACTTTCGCGACGGCAGAATGCACGGCCCATGGGCCTTCAACCTGGAGGACGAGGCCCGCACGGGCACCCAGGTCATGCGCTACATCGCCGAGTACACCGCCAATCAGGCCAACGGCGAGGTCCGCTTCTTCAATCGGCAGGGCTATCTGGTGGAACAGTGCTGGGCCGTCGCTGGTGTGCGCCATGGCAGTTCGTACCAGTGGTTTGAAGGCGGATCGATTGCCACCAGCTTTGTCGGCGGTGTGCAGTACGGGCAATGCCTGGAGTTCAATGCCGCCGGTCAGATGACCGTGCGCGGCACGATCTACCGCGACAGCTACTACGGACGCACCGAGTTCTGGTACCCCGGCAGCGACCAGCCCTGCGTTGTGCGCTACTTTGACTTTGGCCCTGACCGCGGCTGGGCCACGTACTACGACAAGGATGGCGCCCTGCACCACCAGTCGTGGATTGAAGATGGCGCGCAGACCGGCCCCTGGGTCTCGTACACCAAAGGCGGATTCAAGCAATGGCAGGGGCCACGCGTGAAGGGTGTGGCCCATGGCGCATTCCAGCGCTTTCATGCCGACGGCTGGGTCGACCTGGAATGTGAGTACGTTGAAGGCAAGCAAACCGGGCCTATCCGCTGGCTGTACCAGACTGGCAAGGTGCGCGAGGAAGGCCGCATGGAGAAAGGCATCCGCCAGGGCGAATTCAAGAGCTGGCGCGAAGACGGCTCTCTGCAATGGATCGCGGATTGGAAGGACGGCCAGTCCGGCAAAGTCACTTACTACGACGCCCAGGGCAAGGTCGAGCGCGTGGAGGGCGACCCGCTGGCCGGCCTGCAGGCCGCAGGCTGGACCTGGATCGACAACGGCGACCTGCGCGCCCGCGATGCCACCAACGTGGCGCTGGCCTTCAACCCGGAGACCGGGCGCTGCCTGATGTTCGGCGGCGAGGATCTTGAGCAATCCCTGAGTGCCACACACGAGTTCGATGGCACCAAATGGGCCGAACTGTTGCCTCGACGCACGCCACCCGACCGATCAGGCGCCATCCTGTACTGGGATGTCGGGCGCAAGCGGCTGCGCCTGGCCGGCGGGTACTCGTTCTTCGAGTTCGATACCAGTGCCAGCGAAGCCCAGAAAGACGTGTGGGAGTGGGACGGCCGCATCTGGGGCCTGGCCGATGACGGCGAGGGCGGCCCGCATGAAGTCCTGCGCAGCCGAGCAGCCTACGACCCGCAGCGCAAAGTGCTGGTGGTGATCGGGCGTGCCCCGGACGCTGACAGCTGGCACACATTTCTGTTTGACGGCGAACACTGGACTCGCAAGCCCGGCGTGGAGTCCACCGACCCCGCTGCCGCTCAATTGGTGTGGGACCCTTCCGCCGGAAAAGTCGCCATGTGGTTGCCCTCAGAGTCCACAGGCGCGGCCGCGCACCGCGCCTGGCACTGGGACGGCGAGGCCTGGCAGAAGGGGCCGGCAACACTGGTTCCCCCGGAAGGCTCTGTGTTCAGTGCCTGCGCGGACGAAGGCCGAAAGGGCCTGTGGGCCAACAACGGCGACAGCCTTCTGTTCTATGACGGCACCCACTGGGTAGCCTATGAAAAGCCGCAGATGGTCAACACAGGTACTATCATCACGGTAGACCCGAAGTCGGGGCGGGTCTTTGCCCAGGGAAGCCTGAGCGCCCTGGCTTTGGGCACGAACGAAAGCTGGTGGTTTGACCCGGACCAAGGCAAAAGGAAGTAAGCAAAGCATCAGGGGGCGGTAAGGATTCAGGAGACGGCAGTGAACGCAGGGGCAAGCGCCACAATGGATGAGCCGCAGGTAGTTGCGGCCCCGCAGGACGTTGCGTTGGTGGCACATCAGGCCGTAGTCGCAGCCAAGGGCCATGCTGACCGCGTCGTATCCAAAGACGACCGCTTCCGGCAGGTGTACTGGCTGGATCTGGTCAAGGTGACCCGCTGGCAGGCCTTCGTGGAAACGACCTTGAGCACCCCCTGGGTCGCGTTGACTCTGGCGTTCTTTTACATGGTGCAGGCCACCGGGGTCTGGTGGTGGCTGGTTCCGGGCCTGCTGTGCAGTTTTTATGTGTTCCTGACCGGGCTGCGCCAGGCGCATAATGCGTTTCACTATTCGGTGGGCATTCCGCGGCTGGGTTGCGACCTGCTGATGACCTGGCTCAGCCTGGTCATGACCGGCAGCATGCATGCCGTACAGTTCAATCACCTGCACCACCACCGCAACAACGGCAGCGACGATGACGTGGAAGGCTTCACGGCCAAGCTCAGCTGGTGGAAGGCCCTGCTGGTGGGCCCGTACTTTCCGCTGAAGCTGCACTGGTTCGCGCTGAAGAACGCCAAACCGGCCCAGAAGCGATGGATCTATGCCGAACTGGCCATGGGCGCGGCCTGGGGCGGAGTGGTGCTGTGGCTGACGCTTGCCTTCAACCAGTGGTGGCTGGCGATCTACTGGACCAGCATGCTGCTGGGCCAGTGCGGCACAGGCTTCTTTGCCGTGTGGACGGTTCATCACGGCTGCCATGGCACGGAATACATTGCCCGCACACAGCGTGGCTGGCTGAAGAACCTGATCAGCTATCAGATGTTCCACCATGTGGAACATCACCTGTTCCCGGCGGTGCCCACCTGCAACTGGGCCAAGCTGGGCCAGCGCCTGGACGAAGCAGCGCCGGAGCTGCGCAAGATGCAGGTGTACTAGGAAGTGCGCAGTGCGCAGTGCGAAGTCCTGAGTTCGAGGTCCAGGACACTGGAACCTCATGCCATCGTCACTGAGCTCAGCACTCCAAATCCTAAATTGTTGAAGGGGCGGCTCGGGAGTGCCGCCCCTTCGAGCCATGCGACGCTGGGCATCGTCGCATGACCAGCAACATTCGCTGTACTATTGTCCGCCGCGGCTGACCGAATTCTCGGCACCTTCATCTTTGCCGCCGAACTTCTGCGTCCAGATGTGGCCGAACTTGCCGCTGCCAAGCACACGCCAGGCCGGGTGCAGGATGTTGCGATGGTGGCCGCTGCTGTTGCACCAGGCGTTGTGGCTGCTGGCCGCAGTCGGGCCGGCGCTGTTCATGTGGATGTTTTCGCCGCCGCCGGCGGTGTAGCCCTCATAGCGCATGCGCTCGCCGGGGTTGTTGCCGCGCGGCCCGCCGGGCGAATCGTGGGCGATCTGCCCGCCGTTCTGTTCCACACACCACCGGCTGTGATGCTTTGCACCCCAGAACAGCTTGTCATTGAGCTTCAACGCAACGCGACCGAACATGATGCGGTACTCGTTGGTGATGCGAACCTGCTCGCGGCCGTCGGCGTCCGTGTGGCCCTCACCGCTGGGGAACTTCTCGTTGGACTCCATCACTTCGCGGTTCAGGCTGATCAGCGCCTTGCGCTGCTTGTCTTCTGCCGGTGCGTAGTTGCGGATGCTCAGGGCCTTGTTGGCAATGGTTTCCACGTACTTGATGTCTTCCTCGGGTGTGCCGGTGTAGAACTTCTGTTCCGGGTCCAGTTGCGCCATCTTTTCGCAGATCGCGCGAACCCGGGCCAGAATCGCCTCGTACTCCGGGTTGGTCTGTCCGGTGAACTTTGTCGGGTCATTCCAGATCTCGCGAACGGCCGCCACGCGGGTGTTTACCTCGGCCTGCACTTCGGCCTGGTTCGGCCCGTACGGGTACGGGTAGCGCACGGTGTCCATGATCAGTTCCAGCGCATAGGCGCGGCGCTTGTCAAGCTCCGTCAGCAATGCCCGCATCTTGGTGTCGTCGCTGGCCAGCAGGCCGGTGGCGGCCTCGGCCCGGGCAATCTCCGCCTGGCGCAGCTTGTCCATGATCAGCACAGCCGGGCCGACGGCACGATCACCCATGCCCTGGATCTCGGCAAAGGCCTTTTCGGCCTCTTCCATCTTCTTCTTGTCCTTGCTGCCGGCGTTTTTCTCAAAGCGCGTCAGCACGGCACGCAGCCGGCGGTCAAACTCAATCGTCTCGCGTTCTGCAGGCGCGATCAGCGCGCCCTCAAACTCGATGTAGCCGCCCTCGGGAATCGCCATCTTGCGCTTGGTGGCAATCAGGATGTCGATGCCTTCCTTCCAGCCGTTCTCCTTCTTGAACAACGCAAAGGCGCGCTGGCTGCCGGCGTCGATCAATCCCGCGTTGAAGGCATAGATGGTGACTGCCAGCAGGTCCTGGCTGTTCAGGGCCGGGACGCGGTCGTAAAGCTGCAGCATGTCCTCGGCCGCAACATCGGCCCACTTCAGCTTGGTGCGGAACGGCAATTCCTCGCCGGTCTTCTTGTCGATCTTGGAGACCTCAATCGTCACCTTGTCGTCGGCCGCTTCCTTGATCTGGGCGTTGCTGCCGCGATACATGAAGCGACGGTCGGTCAGCTTGCCGCCCTGGATGGCCAGCACCAGCTTCTGCTGCAGCGTGGCCAGCAGCTTCTCTTCACTGCGTGCACCGTCGGGAAGCAAGGGGTTCTTGCCGGGCAGGTTCTCTTTGGTTTCCTTGATCTTGTCGAGAATCGACGGCTTCTTGGCAACGTCTTCCACGCGCGGGGTTTCTTCGGGCGCGCTGGTGGCCTTCATTTCATACAGCTTGGCCTGTTCGGCGCGATAAAGGCTCTCGTCTTCGGTGGAAAGCCAGGCGCGGGTGAGGATCAAATCCAGAATCGCCAGCGCGTCGTCAAACCGGCGCATGTCCCGCAGGTCCAGAATCTGTGCAAACCCGCCGTTGACCCAGGCCTCGTTCTGCTTCATGGCCCCGGCAGTGAACTTGTCCATGCGACTGCGGTAGTTGTTGCCAACGCCGCGCAGGTACTCATTGCCGGCAAGCCAGCGGCCAAGGTCATTCATGCGCTGGATGGCGGCGCGATACTGGCCGTCTTCTACTTCTGTTGTGCTGGCGGCGATGTCGGCGTCGACGCGACTCTTGACCTCGCCATCAAGCTCACGCAGTACACCGGCGCGCAGGTCCGCAATGCGGTTGGCCGCCACGCTGCCATGCTTGCCCTTCAGGGGTTCGGCCAGCTTGTCCAGTGCCAGCAGGCGCTCCACGGCCGAATCAGTGCTGCCGGCCTTTTCGGTGGCCAGCGCGATTACGGCCTTTTCTTCGTCAGAGAGCTCAGCCTGACGTGGAGTTGCAGGGCCGGCCTTGGCCACGTCCGGCGGTGTTCCACCACTGCCGATATTGCTGACCAGGATGTAGCTGCCCACACCCAGCACCACCACGGCAACCGCCGCGGCAGCGATGGCAAACACCGGCTGCTTCTTGCGTGGCAGGTTGTGCACTGGTGCCTCGGCACCTTCTGCTGCTGCGGCGTCCGGCTGGCGCACCGGACGCGCGGGAGCAGCCCGCCTGGCTGGCCGGGCTGCCGCCGGTGCTCCCCCGGGAGCGGGTGAGCTTGGTGGCGCATCGGCTGCGGCCGCAAGGCCGACCACCTGGATGCGAGTCTTGCCGATCAGGATGACGTCGTTTTCTTTAAGGTAGGCGAAGTTGACTTTCTCGTCGTTGACCACCGTGCCATTGGCCGACATCTGGTCGACAAGCTTCCATCCATCGACGGTCCGCTCGAGTGTCAGGTGCTGGCGGGACGCGGCCTTTTCATCGGGAATGGCCAGGTCGTTGCTTGGCGCGCGACCGATGGAAATGATTCCAAGGTCAGGATTTGGGGTGAAATCACGTACCACGCCGTTTTCAGAAATCAGCAGTTTCATGTCGCACTCCGCACGTACGTAAACTTAGTTGCCACCAGCTCGCCCGTTTCTCCAGCCCGGGGCAAATCGGGCACTATCTTGACCATCAAACGCAGTTCTTGTGCCAATCGGCCCCGTTCATCCCGGGTACGTCAGTAAGCATGTTGGACCGCGCATGGTTCCAATCCCGAGCAACGCAATCGTGTAACATATACCCATTTCGGCAACTGTGGCTACATTCCAAAGCCGATCGCCAAGTACCCACTTCTTTGGAAACCTTGATTTCAACGTGGTTGCCACAATTCTGCCGATTTTGGCATGCGCGCACTTTTTATACACCGCGAGAAACAGAAAGAGGCGGCCGGTTGGCCGCCTCTCGGTGTTTCTGGCGCATCGCTTCTACTTGTCGGTGGCGATCTGCTCGTCGCTGTCGCGATACCAGAAGGCACGTTGACGGCGGATCAGATCGCGGAAGTTCTCAAACTCGTCGCCCAGGCGCTCATACCGCACCCGGTACACCCATTCCTCACCGCGATAGCCAGGGTTGAAGTAGGCCTTCTTCACCTTGGTGGCACCGATGTCGGCTGGGTTCGGCACTTCGGTGACATCCGTGTCGGACGTCAGGCCGGCCTTGGCTACCCGCCCGCGCAGGCCACGAACCTGCACGTTGGCCCAATCCCAGTCACGGCTGACGCCCTTGAAGATGGCCACGCCCCACATCTCGCTGACATACCGCGTGATGAACCTTGGAGCATCCGCGCCATCCCAGCGGTTGGCGGGCCCGATCTTGTCCGCCAGGCGGGTGATCACTTCCCACTCGCCCGAGTCCGGGTCGCGGTAAACCATTGGCGGAGGCACCGTCCAGCGCCGCCAAGTCTGGAAGTTTTCGGGCAGACCGTTGTCAACGACATCAGTTTCCTCGAAGTCGCTGGAATCCACGGCCTTGCCGCGCCGAACGTCGCCACCCTGGCTGACAAACCGGTCACGGAACTTGTTGACGTAACGAATCACTTCACGTTCGCGCACATCAAAGCCATCGGCCTTGGCGCGGGCTTCGGCCTCGGACCAGGACTCTTCCTTGGATCCGGCCGGGACGCGCACGCCGTCGGCAAACACACCGACAACGACTTTCTGGTCAACTTCAATGCTGCGCACCAGCTTGACCTTCACGACGTTGGGCCCGGGGTCCTTGTTGTCGTTCAGCGCGCGGTACTCTTCCAGGCTGACGAACTTGTACTTGCCCTCAGCGTCGCGGGTCTCGTAGCCATCGACGACTTCGGGCTCGGTGACCTTGCGGGTCTGGTGGATCAGGCGGGACAGCGGCGCAACTTCAACATCACGGCCCGCAGCGTCCTTCTTGTACATCATCTTGACGCGCTCCGTGACCAGCTTCCAGCGGTCACCGCCGTGGGAACCCTTGAAGCCATCGTCTTCGGCATCCACCGGCGCGTACTCGTACATGTAAACGTACTCGTACTCGTATTCCTTGAGGTACAGCAGCGCGTCCAGGTGGTCGCGGACAATCTCGCCCTTGGCATCCAGCAGCGGCGTCTTCACCCCGCTGAGTTCTTCCAGGTAGTCTTCCCATGCACCGTGCTGGTCAAACTTGGGCACTGGCACGGCGTTCTCGCCGGCATTGCCCAGAGGTGCGTACACGTACTCTTCGCCGGAATTCAGCGCGGAACCATCGGGCACAGGTGCCTTGCGATTGGTTGTGAACTCGCCGTCGGGGTCGCGCATGAAATCGTCAGGCCCGATGTTGCGCGGGTCATACGGACGGCCGGTGGTGTAGTCTTCCGTTGTCAAGATGATCTCGCCGCGCGGGCCCTTGCGGCCGGTGTTGATGCCACGCTTGATCGTCTCCGGCTGCTTGTTCTCGTCGCTGCCCACAAAGTAGCCAAGTTTGATCTTGGGCAGGCCTACCACGGGGTCATCGGCGGTAAGCGCGCGGCCGACAATGTTGCCGGTGTTGGTGTAGCGGGCCAGGGTTACGGGGCCCAGGCGCTCGCGCAGGATGTCCCATTCCGCCTGGGTCAGCACGTCGCCGGCCTGGTAGGTCACCAGGTACTTGCGCAGGGCGCGGCCGCGCTGGTCCAGCAATTTGACGGGTTTGCCCACCACGCTGCCGCCGAACTTCTCGGTGCCGCCGTCAATCTTGGTACCGGAACCGAATCGTGCATCGGCCGGGTTGACGATCTTGCCGTTGATCTTGAAGGTGTCGTTGCGGCGGCCGGGGATGGTGACGGCCGTGTCGAAGTCAAACAGCACGGTATCGCCATCTTTGTACTGCCGGAAGTGCGGCATGGTAACACCCTGGCCGATGGCAGGGTGGCCGGTCTGCAGCAGGCCATAGCTGTGGTCAGACTGGCCGTCGCCCCCGGCAATGCGGGCATTCAGATAGCCCGGCTCGTTGGCGCGCAAAACGCGGCCGAAGCGGTCAACGCAGTCCCCGGCCTCGTAGCGACGCTGGGTCAGCTTGCCCCACATGGCGTCGGACTCCGAGGTAACCAGGCGCGCGCCGTCAGGCAGCGCATCGCCAGTACCGAAGATGCCGGCAAAGGTGTTGTCGCCATAGACGGCCACATAGCGGATGCTCTCGGCGCGCTCGCCGCCCTGGATCACTACGGCGCGGTACGGCAGGCAGCGCGGGCCGGTCAGGTCGGGTGCCGTCAGCGCGTGGCCGCGGCCAATCTGGCGCTGGAAGTCCGACAGCGGGTGCAGCAGCGTAATCGGCTGCGGCGTGCCGGCCTGGTTGCCGGCCCACTCCCACAGTTCTTCGCGCTCTGCGACGCGCTGCAGCACGTACGGGTCGCTGATGGCGCGGTAGGACTTCTTGATGTTGGCACGGCGCTCGGCCAGCGCCTGCTCGTTGGGTGCCACTTCCTTGGGTACTTCAATCAGGTCCGGGTCGGCGGGCCACTCGGTGTCCCAGGGGTCGCGCTCCACGTCACGCGTGTAGACCTCAAGCATGAAATCCAGGTGGCAGTTGACCGGCACACCCTCGAACTCATTGGTGATGCCGCCCTGCACTTCAAGCGGTTCCGGCGGGCGGCCCAGATCGACTTCTTCCGGGTTTGGTTCGGGCAACTGGGTGCTCTTGACACTGCGGGTGTTGTTGTTGATGACACGGAACAGCACGTACCAGTACTCCTGGCTGGTGCCGTCCGGGTAGTCAATCACAATGGCCTTGGGGTCCTGCAGGTCGATCTTCAGCTGCCATTGCGGATCGTTCAGTTCGCGCTCGTTCTTGGCCCGGAACTCGTCAAAGCTTTCGGCGCCGTACGGGTCAGGCCCGCCCCAGCGGCCCTGCTTGCTGCTGCTGTTGCCCTGGCTTGGGTGATCCGGCCCCTGGTGGCTTTCACGAGAGCCATCCTTGCCAAGCTTGGCATGTTCGCTTTCCGGGACTTCGCGCAACGACTTCTGGGCCAGGCTGAGGTTCAAGACCAGGCCGGCCACAGCCACCGCTGCAAGGGCACGAAACAGTACGCGCATGGACACTCCACTCGCCAGAACAACACGCACGCACAGCCGAAGGCCGGCTGGGCCATGCGCAAACAGACTGCGGGGGGTCGGGGCAGTCTAGCCCACCCCTATAAGCCGTCAAGGCTTGCAACGTCATGGCTTTGTCGCGGGCGGGATGAGGCCAAACGGCTTAGGGGGAAGGGGTCAGGTGTCACCTGCGTGCCCAGCGGGACCGTCCAGCCCGTGCGGTTGCCGTTGGCGTCGTAGCGGAACGTCCAGGTGTCGCCGGTGGTGCCGGCGTCAGGCCTGCGGTGGGTGATCAGGCGTGACCGTTCGTCAAAGGCATAGGTCGTTTCCTGCCAGTTGCTGTCCGTCGGGTTGCGTTTGATCGCGCGTTTAATCACGCGGCTTTCGTCGTCGTACTCCAGGCGCGTGAAGATGTCGTCGGTGCCGGTGACCTCCAGTATATCGGTCGTGCGCGACAGCAGGTCATAGGTATAGCTGACGGTTGTGGCCGCTGCATCCGTGCGCGTAGTAACCCGGCCCCAGCCGTCGTATTTGAGCTTGGTGCTGGTATCAAAACCGGCACCACCCCAGCGCCGGTCCTTGCTGCGGATCACCGCATCATTGCGGGTGATCTCGACTTCCTCGTGGCTGATCTCCACAGCACTGGTGAGCTGGTTCACCTCGCGATAGTTCGTGCGCAACGCCACACCATGCGCGTTGTAAACCGGGTGCGGCAGGGCGAAAAACGAAACCAGCACGATCGAAGGTCGTGACTGCAACAGGCGGCATGCCGGTGGATGTTTGCCCAGTCTTGGCCGCGAGGCCAATATTCATGGTTCACGCAACCGAACGCAAACGTGGAACATCAAGTTCTCTGGCCGCCTCGGCATCAACATCATGCTGCATGGTACTTTCGGTAAGAATAACCCTTCATGCGTCCAAAGTGTACACGATGGTACTTTTCAAGAAGGACAACAGCTCATCACTCCAAGGGCCGCATTACCCATACGAGACCGAATCGCCCGCTTCTAATGCAGACCACTGCAGCCCCATCTCTCTCGCTCACCTTTGGCATACTTGTGTCGGTACTCCAACTTCGACCAAGGGTCAGACCACAAACTGCGCCAGCGTAAGTCAGCCAAACTTCTCCTTCCCAACAGACTGCGCAAATAACCTTTGAATGCGCATCAGCAGCCATTGCGCTGATACCACTCGGCGCAAGATGGACAAACGTGGTCGAACTGCCACCAATCAGGCCTTCCATCCAATAAACTCGCGATGCCGAAGCTACGTGAACGTGAGCAATGCGCGACCCCACTTTGCCTAACACCTGGCCGTGGTGCGCACCCGAGTATGAAAACACCGTCGTTGTCACCAGCGTCGTCATATTCAACAACAAGGTGTCCCCGTGCGAACTGGCCACGGCACAATGACCTCCGCCTAGTAACGACAGTTGGGTCGGTACTTTACCGATCGTTACAGACCCGACTCGCGTAGCAATCTTTGTGAAACGCCAAAACGATACCGTACCCTGAATGCAGCCCACTGCCAACTCGTTGTCTTCACGCCGGAAATCTAAGCAGGTGATCGAAGTCAGACACGAAAACTGATATTGTAGTCTCGGGTGGTTTTCACCCGTCCACACGAAAACAGACCCATCTTCGAATCCGGCAATAACCATCTTGCAACTCTCGAAGGCGAGTATGGCTCGCACCGGGTGACTTGGGCCTCGAAGCGAGTACAGAAGCTTCCCTACTTCGGCATCCCACACGCATACGGTTCCGGTAGAATCGCCGCTAGCAATTCTGATGGAGTCACGCGCAAGGTGGTCGTCTGAAACAGCCCAAGCAGTAACGCCGCCAGAATGACCTCCATCTACAGGAAACTCGCACATTGATCGCCACGACTCAGTGCTCCATTTTGCAATCTGACCGTCTGCGGATCCGGTAATGACCGATGAAGGGCTATTGAGAGCACAGATTGCAGTGATAGGTACCTTGGGAACAACGGTGTCGAGTTGCCTTGCGCCACCCTGCCACAAATGCATACCGCCAACGTGAAAGGAGAGAAGCACTCCGTTTCCAACTGCAACCGCATCAACTACCCGCTGCTTATCACAAACGATCTCCTGCTTCACTTTACCACTAGCCAAATCCCAAATTTTCAAGTCACCGGAGTTCCCAACGGTCAAGAGACGACCATCTCCAAGCGCAACCCACTTCGTTGTATACTCGTGAGGCCTCCATTTTCGCGAGATTGTGCACCCGGCAATGTCCCAGACAATGGTATCTCCACCAAAACGATTTCCCAGAATTACGCAGCCCAGCGTATCGTCGACCCCTACTACTTCCATGTCCTGAACGTCATCGACCGGATAAGCAGTTGCCAGATCAACTTCATACCTGACCGCAAGCGTCACTGTGTCCATAAGTACCAACTTTGACGGAATTACAGAAAGGGCGATTCTATTATTTGTGCTAGCCAAAGCCATACCACTGGCTTGTCCGGGCACTTGTAATTCGCCGCTTGACGATCCATCCGAGACGCGAACAGAAACTAGCCTATCCTTCAACGCGACGACAAGCGTGTCGCCTTCATTGGCGACCACTATGGCACTAACCTCGGAACGAAACTCGTAAGTATGCAAGACTTCGCCCGAGGTCAAATCCCACAGGAACACCTGACCGTTAGAACTCCGGGAGACAAGGCACTGAGTAGACCCACGCCTTGCACGACAGAGCGATCTTACACTGTCACCAGCATTCCAATTGCCCGAAAGGGGGATCGAGAAGCGCGAGTAAAGCCGCAGCGACTTCTCATTGCCGGCTACCGGGGCAATTGGAGGACGACCGCGTCCGTAGTAGTCCCTAGTTGGTGCGTGGCTCTCCGCGGCCCCCGGTTTTGCGCTTGCATTGGAATTGCTGTAGCCTTGAATGTCCTTGCAATCCTCCAGGCGTTTCGGTTGCCCGCAAGATGCCAAACCAAGGACAAACATCAGAATACCCAGCGTAACACTTAGGTGAGTGTTACGCTGGGTGACCGAGCTACGAGTGTTGGGCGGTGGAGTCATCGCTCCCACTTCTTGTCAACCTTAGTGCCGTTTCTGTTGGGGTAGATCTCATCGCGTGTTCTGGACGCAGGAGCGGTTGGACCCGAAATCGCGAACTTGTCGACTCGTTCTTCCTTGCTACCGTCCTTTTCGATCAGTGACGTAAGCGTCCATGACCAAGAGCCCATTACTATCTCTGCTACAAAAGGGGTCAGGCTACTTTTTATTGTCAGGTATCATATCGTTTTCTATACTAACCACCATGCCGCGTCCACTCCGTCTTGCCCCTGCCGGCCTTTGTTTTCATGTTATCAACCGGGGCAATGGCCGCGCGACGGTATTCCACAAACCGGAGGACTACGCGGCCTTTCTGCGTATCCTGGCCTTGGGCTGCGAACGCATTGACATGCGCCTGCTGGCCTGGTGCATGATGCCGAACCACTTTCACCTTGTGCTGTGGCCACTGCGCGATGGCGACCTGGCCCGCTGGATGCAGTGGGTCACCACCTGCCACGTGCGGCGTTATCACCGGCATTACAAGGGCAGCGGCCATGTGTGGCAGGGGCGCTACAAGGCCTTTGTGGCCCAGGACACCTCGTACTTGCTGACCATGCTGCGGTACGTGGAGCGCAACCCGGTGCGCGCCGGGCTGGCGGCCCGGGCCGAGGAATGGCCATGGTCGAGTGCGCGGTTTGCGGGGTCTGGCTTGGCGGGGTCTGGCTCCTTTTCGGCGGGCAGTATCGCCGAAAGGGTGCCTGACCCCATGAGTGGCGGCGACACTGGAAGTTCGATGGGGTCAGGCACTTTTTCTCGCATACTGCCGCGAGAAAAAGAGCCAGACCCCTACGACCCCTATGACCCTCTGGGCTATCTGCCCTGTCGGACCTTGGAAGCCTACTGGGTTGCCGGGCCGGTGCCGCGGCCGAAGTCCTGGCTGGGCTTTGTGAACCGGCCGGATCGTGAAAAAGACCTGAAGCTGATCCGGGCGTCGGTCAACCGCGGCACGCCTTTGGGCGAACCCGATTGGCAGCAAAAGCTGGCGGCCAGACTTGGCCTGGAAAGCACTCTGCGGCCCCGGGGTCGGCCGTCCAAAGAGCCGGCGCAAGACAAGCGTTAGCAATCCCTGACGGCTCGCATCCCCCACCGCTGCTTGCACTTAGACCAAGCCCGCGTTCTATGAAATCGTTGGAACCGGCCTTGCCTTGGTTGCGTCCCAATGCCATGAAAATGCGTGCCCCCTTTGGGGCATCTGGTGTTTTGTCGCGGAGAACTCTCCATGTCACTTTCCTTCAAGCGCAAATCGTTGTTCGGCGGCCTGGCGGCGGCACTTGTGATCGGGCTGGCCACGGTTCTGGTCGGCGTCACAATGGCCGAGGACAAGCCAGACATGCTGGCCGAGGGCGACAAGCAGTTCGCCGAGAAAAGCTACCGCAAGGCCTATGAAGCCTACGAGGCCTATCTCAAGGACACGCCCGGCAGCACTGAGACGTTTCGAGTGCGGCTGCGCATGGGCCACTGCCAGGCCCAGCTGCGCAACTTTGACAAGGCCGAGAAAGACCTCATCGCGCTGGCCGACAGCGAAGGCTTGACCGACCTGCAGCGCGCGCGTGCCAACTACCGCCTTGGGCACTTCTTTGCAGACCGCCCGCACTACTATTACGAGAACAGCAAGGGTGAGCGCGCCTGGGGCCAGTGGATCCAGGACGGCCAGTACCGCGACGTAAGCCGCAGCGACGCCGAGAGCGCCAAGAACCGGCTGGTGAAGTCAGCCGAAATCCTGGTGCCGCTGGGTCGCAAGGCCGCCACCGAGGTAGGCACCAAGGGTGCAGAGGCCGTGGCGCTTGTAGAGGAAGCCTTCAACGCATCACTTGACGCGGCCGCAGCCTGGCATTCCTGGCAATACCATCAGCCGCAGAAACCGTTGCAGGTGGATTACCTGGACGACAACGGCCAGAAGCAGGCCTACACCATCTGGTATCACCCGTTTGAGGACCGAGCCGAGATTCTCAAGCGCCACGACGAAGCAGCCGAGATCGGCGTAATGCTGGAAGCGATGGCCAAGTCGCTGCTGGTGCAGAAGCGCGCCTTTGAACCCGAGATCCAGAAGGCCATTGATGCCGCGCTGGGCAAGGGCCGCAACATGGCTGCCCTGGCCACGTACCGCCGCGGGACCTTCCTGGTGTCACTGTGCCAGATAGACGACTGGGACATGATGCAGGTGCTGTACCACCCCAAGATGGAGCACTTCGACCCGCTGGCCGCCGACAACAACCCGGTGCCCACCTTTGCCAAAGTGTGGGCCGAGTACCAGGACACACCCTATGCCGATGACGCGCAGTACATGATCGGCTTTCTGTACCAGCAGGTGGGCCGCCACGCCGAGGCCGCCAAGGCCTACGAGACCCTGATCAACGCCAAGAACTTTGAGAACAGCACCGAGCGCATCAGCGCCCAGCACAACCTGCAACAGATCAAGGCCCAGCGCGCCACCGTGCGCACCATCGCGCAGGCCGACGCCATCAAGGAAGGAAAGGAAACCCGGCGCTGGAGCAACTTTTCAGGCTGGTACTGGCGCCGCCATGTGGGCACAGACCGCAGCGTGTTCAAGAAGGACGAGCGCCTTGGCCTGTGGATTGAAACGCGCAACGCGGCGCGGTACGAGCTGCGCGTGCGCACCTTCAACCTGCCGGGGCTGTTGAAGGACCGCCGGTTCCTGGATGCCCACGCCGCGGGCCTGCCCAGCATCGGCGACGAGACGCTGCTGCCGCTGATCGATGGCTACATCGGCGAAAAGGTGTTCAACAAGGAATACGCCACCGGCGACGAAGGCCAGCACAAGTTCAGCCAGATGCAGTTCGAACTGCCCGAGCGCCTTCCCGCCGGCAGCTACATCATCGAGATTGACACCGGCGGCGTGATTGACCGCCGCCTGTTCAGCATCACCGAGGCCCAGGTTGTGCTGCAGACGTACAGCGCAACGGAGAACCTGCTGCTGTTCGTCGACAGCAAAACCGGCGCGCCAATTGCCGACAGCACGGTGACCTACAAGCGCTGGAAGCAGTGGTGGGATCGCGAAGTATACCGCTGGCGCGTGGACACCAGCACCTACCGCACCGACGCCCAGGGCCGAGTGCGTATCCCGACGGCCGGGAACTCCGATTGGGATGGCTACCTGGTGTTTGCCGAAAACCAGGGCCGCCACGCCTTTGTGCAAAGCAGTTTCCCGTGGTGGCAGCGCCGCGGCTACAACGACTACAACCGCTATGACACCCGCATGTTCCAGACCACGGATCGCCCCGTGTACCGGCCCGGCGACACCGTATTCGGCAAGATCATCATGCGCCAGCGCGACGGCGGCGAATGGAAGAACATCGCCGGCGGCGACTTCTCGCTGGAGATCTACAACCCCAAGGGCGAACAGAAGTACAAGAAGCTGCTGCGTGCCGGCAAGTTCGGCGCCATCGAGTACGAGCTTCCACTGGACAAAGACGCCGGCCTGGGTGCCTGGTACTACTACCTGCGCACGGCCACCGGCAACTGGCTGGGCAGCGGCAACTTCCAGGTTGAGGAATACAAGAAGCCCGAGTTCGAAGTCTCCGTAAGCCCGCCCGAAAAGCCTGTCAAACTGGGCGAGGCCGTAAGCGCCACGATCAAGGCCGAGTATTACTTCGGCGGCCCGGCCGCCGGCGCGGATGTCACCTACAAGGTGTTCCGCGACTTCTACTTCCACAGCGTGTACTTCCCGCGCCGCTTTGACTGGCTGTACAACTGGAACACGCCGCTTTACTACGGCACTCCCGACCAGCAGTTCCACCGCAACTCTGCCAGCGAACTGGTGCTGGAAGGCAGCGGCAAACTGAGTGAATCCGGCGAACTGGTCATTGAATGGAACACCCAGAAGGCCCTGGCCGACTGGGCCGAGTTCGACCACCAGTTCCGCGTGGAAGCCCAGGTGACCGATGCCTCGCGCCGCACCATCAGCGGCCAGGGCAGTGTGCGGGCCTTGCGCCGCGCGTTCTTTGCCTTTGTCGACAACAAGCTGGGCTACTATCGCGTTTCGGACTTCGCCGACGTCGAAGTGCGCACAGTGACCGCCGACGACAAGCCGGTGCAGGCCAAGGGCCAGCTCGAAATCCACAAGGTCACGTTTGCCGAGCGCACGGACGAAAAGACCGGCATGCCCCGCGTGGACGAACACAAGACGTTGATCAGCACCATGGACATGTCCACCGACGAACGCGGTCTGGCAAGCTGGCGCGAAAAGCTGAAAGAAGCCGGCACCTTTGAACTGGTCTTTCGCACCAAGGATGAATGGGGCAGCGAGATTGCGGGCTCAACGCGCATCCTGGTCAAGGCTGATACCTGGATGCCCGGCAGCTTCCGCTTCGGGACTCTCAGCCTGGTTGCGCAGCAGCGCGTCTACACCCAGGGCGAGAAGGCCAAGGTGCTGCTTGCCAGCGACTTCCGCGACGCCTGGATGCTGGTCAGCGTAATGGCCGGCACCGAGGTGGTCAGCCAGAGCTTTGTGAACATGCAGGAAGTGCAGGGCCAGCTTGAGATCGAGCTGACCATCAACCGTTCCCACGTGCCGAACTTCCACATCAACGTAATGACAGTGCGCGACGGCGAGATCAACACCAGCACCCTTGAGATGTTCGTGCCGCCGGACGACCAGTTCCTGGACGTGCAGGTGACCACCGACAAGCCCTGGTACCTGCCCGGCGACAAGGGCGTCTTCACCATCACCGCCAAGGACAAGTTCGGCAAGCCCGCCATGGCGGAGTTTGCCATGACGGTGTTTGACCGCAGCATCACCTACATCATGCCCGACCGCATTCCGAACATCATGAAGCACTTTTATGGTGACCGGCGCGGATACAACCTGAACTACATCAACAGCTATCACACCCAGGTCGGCCCGCGCCAGTGGGACAAACAGAAGTATGAAGCGTTCCGTTACTACGGCGCGCCGCTGGGCTGGGGCGTGAACAACTGGCTGGAGTGGGAACGCAACTCGTTTGACTTTGACAACCCGGCCAGCAAATCCGACCGCTTCAAGGCCGGATTTGACGGCGATGCCAAGAAGTTGGAACGCGAAAGTAACAGCGCCGGCAAACCCGGCGGGCAAGCGGGCGCCCAGGGTCTGGGTGGCGGTGGCGGCAGCTTCCGCCGCAATCGCGGCGATGGCCCGATGGATTCTGCCAAGGAAGCAATGGACTCCCAGGACGAAGGGGGCGCGCCTGCGCCGGCCGCCAGGGCCATGGAAAAGAAAGCCCTGAAGGACGACGGCGGCGAGTCCGACAAGAACGAGTTCGGCGAACTGGCCAAGCAGGCCGAACAGGAAGGCAACGCCGTTCCGCGCCTGCGCAGCAACTTCAAGGACAGCGCGTTTTACAGCCACAGCGTGACCACCGGCCCCGATGGCACGGCAACGGTGGAAGTGACATTCCCCGACAACCTGACGGACTGGCGCATCGCCCTGCGCGGCATCACCCAGGCTGCACAGGTCGGCGAGACTTTCACCAGCGTAAAGGTCACCAAGCAGCTGATCCTGCGTGACCAGGGCCCGCGCTTCTTTGTGGAAGGCGACGTGGTGACCCTTTCGGGCATCATCATGAACCGTTACGCGCAGGATGTTGCGGTGGACGCCAAGCTGACCCTGAACCCGCTGGACAGCGCCACCAAGGAAGAAGCCCGGCTGTTCTGCGGGTACGAACTGTTCCCGGAGACACCCGACAGCCGCAGCATCACCGTCAAGGCCAACAGCGAAGTGCGCGTGGACTGGATGGTGCGCATGACCCGCAGCGGCCTGTTCCGCATCCGCATGGCGGCGCTGAGTGCACTGGAATCGGACGCCACACAGAAGGACTTTAACTGCAAGGTTCGCGGCGCGGAGCTTTACCAGGCCGTCAACGCCGTGATCAAGGACGGAGAAACCAGCCAGAGCTTTGAAGTGACCCTGCCCGAGAAGCTGGACCCGGAGCAGACCAAGCTGGACCTGATGCTCAGCCCGTCCGTGGCCGCGCTGGCCATGGATGCCATTCCGTACCTGCTTGAGTTCCCCTACGGCTGCGTCGAGCAGACCATGAGCCGCTTCCTGCCCGCGGTCGTGGTGCGCAAGACGCTGTCCGACGCCGGCATCAGCCTGGAAGACATCGGGCAGCGCCGCGCGCAACTGGCCTACGACGGCACCAACCCGCAGGCCGCCTACTGGTACAAGCACAACCCGGTGTTCAGCACCGCCACCATGAACGCCATCATTGAGGCCGGGCTCAAGCGCCTTGCCATCATGCAGCAGGGTGACGGCGGCTGGGGCTGGTGGCAGTACGGCAACAGCGACACATACATGAGCGCCTATGTCGTCTATGGCCTGCAGACGGCCAAGAACGCGGGCGTGGCCTTTGATACCTCCATGCTGGATCGCGGCGTAAACTTCCTCTCGGCGCAGGCCCGCCGCGAGAAAGACCTGCACCGTGCCGCATACATCGCCTGGACGCTCAGCTTTGCCGGCAAGGCCGACAAGGAACTGCTGGATAAAGTGTACGACCGCCGCGACGACCTTACGCACCTCAGCCGCAGCATGATCTGCATGGCCCAGTGGCTGGCCGGCGACAAAGAACGCGCACGCATCCTGGTAAGCAACATTGAAGACTACCGCAAGGAAGACACCAAGCTGGGCACCGTGTGGTGGGACGGCGGCAAGCAGTACTGGTGGTGGTACAACGACAAGATTGAGACCAACGCGTTTGTCATGCAGGCCATCACCATGGTGGACCCGGGCAACAAGTTCCTGGACCAGCACGTGCGCTGGCTTGCCCAGAACCGCAAGGGCTCACGCTGGAACAGCACCAAGGACACCAGTCACGCCGTGCAGGCCCTGATGGGCTTTGCCAAGGCCCGTGGCGAACTGTCACGCACCTTCAGCGTCAGCGTCAAGATGGACGGCAAGACGATCAAGACCTGGGAGGTCACGCCCCAGAACGTGTTCGCACTGCAGACCAACCTTCGCCTTGACGGCAGCCAGCTGACGCCCGGCAAGCACCTGTTCACGATCGAGCGCACCGGCGGCGAAGGCAAGGTGTACTTCAGCAGCTTCTGCAGTTACTTCAGCAAGGAAGACAAGCTGCCCGCCACCGGCAACGAGATCCACATTGAGCGCAAGTACGTCAAGCTGGTCGAGAAGACCGTTGAAGTGAAGATCAACAAGACCCAGCCCGACGGCACGGTGAAAGAAGTGACCGAAAGGCGCCTTGATTACGACCGCATCCCGCTGGAGTACGGCGCGAAGCTGGTCAGCGGCGACATCATCGAAGTTGAACTTGGCATCACCGCCGACAACGACTACGAGTACCTGGCCTTTGAAGACTACAAGCCCGCCGGTTGCGAGCCTGTGGCCTTGCGCAGCGGCCAGGGCTTCGCCGGCGGCCTGTGCCAGAATGTGGAGTTGCGTGACGACCGCGTGGCTTTCTTTGTCAGCTACATGCACCAGGGCTACGCACGCCTGAAGTATCAGTTGCGTTGCGAGGTGCCGGGCACGTTCAGCGCCCTGCCCACACAGGGTGGCAGCATGTACGTGGCCGAAGTCCGTGCCAACAGCGAAGAATGGAAGTGCACGATCAGTGACAGGAAGTAGCACCAGCCGGAAACAGCACAGCCCCCGGGAGACCGGGGGCTGTTTGCTTGGGCGCGACTTACGGCTTGGGCAAACTGTAAACGTCGCCGACCGCGCGATACTGCGGGCCGCGATCTATACCGCCCACGTTCTCCCACAGGCCGGCCTCCAGCACGCGCCACTTGCCGTCAACCTGCTTCAGTGTGGCCTGTACGGCGGGCTGCCAGCGGCTGATCGGTTTGAACTTCACAACCTTCAAGCCGCCTTCGGCATCCGTTACCGAGTCCACTTCCACCTTGGGCGCAGGTTCGTCTTCCTCGCCGCGCTTTTCCTGGACCTCGGCTTCAAGCTTCGCGGCCTCAACGTAGGCGGCGGTAAAAAGGGGCTCCACGGCGCTGACCCAGGATGGCAACGCGACTTTGGCCAGCCGGTGCGACAGGGCTTCCTGCCTTGCAATCAGCGAACTGTACAGTGACAGGGCCGCCTTCTCGGGAGTGTCCTGAACCAGTGCGGCCGCCGCCGGCGGCGCCTTCTGGTTCACCATCATGTACATGAAGCCCAGCATGCCTGTCTCCGACTTCCACACCCAGGTCTCGGCCTCGGCGCCCCAATCCTGCTGATAACGCTCGACCTTGCCGATCTGCCACTTGCCGTCTGCGCCGCGAACGCAGGTGAACCGCAGTTTGGTTTCCCAGGCACTTTCATTCACCTTGCCATCTTTGCCCGGAACCTTGTTCACCACTTTCTGCAGGGTCTCCACCGTGACTGTGTTGTCGTCCACCTTGGCTTCGGCAGTGACCTGCGTGGCCGGGGCTGTGCGGTCGCGGGCCGAGTCCGCGGCGTCTTTCTCTGCACGGGCCTTGCCAAGCGCGTCGCGGGCTTCCTTGGCCAGCAGTGCTTCTTCGTCCGTTGCCAGCGACTTCTGCAGCGCTTTCTGCCAGGTCTGGCGGATGGCACCATCGGCCTTGCGGGTGGAATCTCGCCCGTCGCTGAAACCCAGGTAGGCCTCCACCACACCGCGCGCGGTGGACTGGTCAACTTTCTGGTTCACTACCAGCGAGGCCTTGAAGGTCTCGGCGGTCTCGCCCTCGGCCTTCCATTCATAGGGTGACTTCTCTTCCGGCGCGCTCTGGGCCAGTGCCGCTGCACCGGCAAGCACCAGCAAAGCCGACATGGTGATTGCAATGGACTTCATGGGCTCCTCCTGCCCGGATCATGACAAGCCACGGTTTGCGGTGCCAAGTGAAACCTTGGCCGCTGGCATCGCAACCATCAGTGGCGCACAACGCCGCGACTGATAGGCTTTAACCAGCATGGAAGAACTGGAAAGACAATATTCGCCTGAACAGCAGAAGCAGCGCGATTCCGTCGCGCCCTCCGCCAACACGGTTTACCTTCAGATCAAGAGCGAACAGGTCAAAGGACTGCTGGGCACAAAGTACGCCGTGCCCGCCGGCTTTGTCGGCGTTGTGAACGAAAAGGGCGGCCGGACCAAAGTGATGCTGCCCGGTGAAGAAGCCGGGGGCGACTTCACCATCCACCTGGTGCGCGACCGCGACGTGCGCATCCCGTTTTCGCAGATCAAGGCGCTGACCAAAGACGGCTTCGATGCCGGCCTGAGTTTTGAGCTGGCGGTGACGCCCGACGTCACGCGGCGCGAGTCACTGGATGCGCTGATCGAGCGCGCCGGGCAGCAGCGCCGCCACCTGGACTGGCCGCTGCTGAAGGCCGAACTGCAGCCGCACATGACTTCGGCCGTCAAGCAGGCCCTGGAACAGTTTGACGCCGCTCAACTGCACGACCCCGCGCAGTCGGATGCCGTGCGCGACGCGATTCTGCGCCAGTGCGGGGCGCAGCTTTCGGCGCTGGGCATCGGCGAGGTTGAACTGGAGATCGCGCGCCTTCGCAGCGAGGGCTTTGAGCGCCAGCAGCAGGCCCTGGCAGAAAACGGCCAGAAGGTCGAAAAGGCCCGCGCCGAGCAGGAAGTGCAGACCGCGATTCTGCGCGACCAGCTGGGCCAGGAACTTTCGCGGCGCGACCTGGAAGACTTTCTGGCAAGCGCCCGCGAGGAAGGCCTGATCAAGGAACACGAACGCAAGAAAGTGGACATCAACCGCCAGAGTGAACTCGACAAACTGGAGGCCGAGTACCGCAAGCAGCAGCACAACCTCGAGGCCACCCTGCGCAAGCTGGTCATGGAGGACAAGCTTGAGCTCGACACGATGATGCTTGAGAAGCACATCGGCGTCGTGAAGAAGCTCAAGGAAGAACTCTCGGACGACCGCGTCGAGGTGTATGTCAACCTGATCCAGGACGAAAAGCTCAAGGCCGAACTGCTGGAACGCCTGATTCACCGCACCATGACGCCGGAACAGCTGAAGGCCGTGGCCGAGATCGAGGCATACAAAGTAAAGCAGTTCGAGCTTTCCGTTTCGCGCCCGAGGCTGGAGCCACTGCGCGACACGCCCTCGCCGGACAAAACCAGGGCTGGCGATTCCGTGCGCATTGCCTCGCCTGACACAGAAGCCAATCGGCGCGAGGCCCACCTGGAAGAAGACGCCGCCACCAAGGCCGCGCACCAGATGAACGAGGCCCTGGGTACATCATTGACCGAGGCCGTGGTGGAGGCCACCCGGCCCAGCGACGAGCTGGAAAAGACCCGCGAACAGGATTCCCCCACCGAGCCAATCGAGATTGCCGACGTTCAGGCGGCAACCGAGGCGGTGAAGCAGGCCGATGCACAGACCGAAACCGACGCGCTGCTGCTGGTGGCGTCCGGCCGGCGGGTCTACGCGATTGACCCGCTGGGACAACGCACCTTGCAGAACGCGCCGCTGGAGCTGAACTACGACGAAGGCCGCCTGGGCAGCCTGCGGTCCGTCCGCGTGGAAGGCAGCGGCGACGAACGCGTCGTGCTGGCAGGCGCGCGCAACGGCGTCTATGCAACCCTGGTGGCCCACCGCAAGGCAGCCCGCGAGTACCCGATCGGGCCGGGCGTGGACGCGCGCACCGGCATCAATGCCGCAACCCTCTACCACGGCTATCTGTACGCCACCCACAGCGAGTTCGGGCTGCTGCGCTGGCCTTACCTGCAGCCCTTCAGCCCGGCCATGCAGGTAATGCCCGAGCTGATCAGCCAGTTCTCGACCACCCGCAGCCTGATGCGCTTCGGCGACCGGCTGCTGTTTGCCAACGGGCCGACGGTGCTGCTGCTGGAGGCCCAGAATGAGTCCGGGCACCAGTTGCGCGTTGCCGCGCGCTACAAGGGCACCCGCCACGAGGTCACGGCGCTGGCAACAGACGACAAGTACATCCTGATTGCCGACGCCGCGGGCGACGTGTACGTGTGGGACCCGCAGGCAAGCGATCCGCCGGTGCTGGCGTTCTATGCCGGGACGCCGGTCTCTGACCTTGCCGCCACGCAGCTTCGTGACGGTCGGCGCTCGCTGCTGGTCAGCATCAAACGCGCCGTGCTGCCCATGCTGTTCCGCGACGGCAGCAACGCGCTGGAGTTCACGTCGCCAGAGCCCATCCGCGCCTGCGACACCCTGAACGACACGATTGTCGGCCTGGGCCGCGACCGCATGCGGGTGTTTGCCTGGCGCGCCAACCGGCCCGAGTGGCCGGCATGGCAGTTCCAGTTCACGGAACCGGTGCTTGACCTGCGGCTGGTGCTGCCCGGCATGGTGGCCGCAAAGCCCGGCGTGAAGCCGGCCCAACCCGCGCCCGCAAAACCGCCGCGCACCAGGCCCACGCCGCCGCCGCAGACCCGCACCGAAATCCGCGCCAGCCTCAAGCGCCCACCCGGGTATTCGTAACCTGACATGACCAACCCCGGACTCGCATTGCTGGATGATGACACGCTGTGGCAGTCCGCCACGGCTGCCTTTGCGGCGCGCGACTGGTACGACGTTCACGAGTTCCTGGAAGAACTCTGGCGCCGCGTTCCTGCCACTGAAAGGGACCCCGTGCAGGGTTTGCTGCAGGCCGCCGTGTGCCTTTACCACTTCGGCAACGGCAACTTTGCGGGGGCCCGCATCCTGGCCCGCGAGGCCGCCGACAGGCTGGCGCGATCACCCGCACACTGGCGCGGGATTGACCTTGCGGGCTACCTGCAGCGGTTCCAGGAAGTAGCAGCGCCGCTGTGGCAGCCGGCGGCAGACCTCAAGCCATTGCAGCCCAACGAAGCACCAATGCTGTAACGCTTGCTTACGCTTCGCGCCCCCTGCCGCGCCGCCGTTGTCATCCGCGCTCAACCGTGTTATCCGTGTTCGCCTTCCATGCACCGAAAGGGACACCGCCATGGCCGAGATTCCGCCTCCTGTTCAACCAATCGGCGTTGAACTCAAGCTGCGCAAGCTGGAGCTGCCGGCGTCCACCATCCGGCTGTATGACGACTTCATCGGCAACCTGGAAAGCCGCATCAACAAGGGCGACGACCGCAGCGACATCTGCCGCGACGCCCTGGCGGAACTGTTCGGCAACCCTGCCGGTGCCACACTGTTGAACGCCCAGTTCGACCCGCGCAACGTGACGCTGGAAAGCGAGTATTACGGAGACTGCGACCCGGTGAAGTTTGCCGCCGTCAAGCCGCTGCTGTGGCTGTGGTACATGTTCGACCGCAGCCCCGCGGGCTTCAATCTGGAACTCGGGTTCCGTTTGCGCCGCATGCTGGCAAAGCACGTCTTCAAGCGTGTGGGGGCCAACTTCAAGTGCTTCCCCTATGTTGAGTTCACGTTCGGCTACAACATGGAAGTCGGCGACAATGTCGTAGTGCACCGCTGGGTGCTGCTGGACGACCGCGCGGGCATTGTCCTGGGCGACAAGGCCAGCATCAGCGATTTCGTAAACGTCTACAGCCACACCCACGACATCAACCTTCAGCAGTTTGTCGACAACAAGGTCACGCGCATCGGCCCGAGATGCCGCCTGACGTACCACTCCACGGTGCTGGCGGGGGTGCAGATGGGAGAGAATTCCATGCTTGGCGCCCACGGCCTGCTTACCCGCAACGCCCGCGAACACGCCGTGTACGTCGGCATCCCCGCCAAGAAAGTGAAAGAGAAAGACCGCGACCTCGCCGTACCGGTGAAACACCCGGATCAGAGGATGTAGACGGACAGTGCGAAGTGCGAAGTCTGAAGTTCGGAGTCAGATGCGACACTGAGTATCGGCTGTAGCAGTTGACTTCGAACTCCGAACACAGAACTCCAGACTGTCGTTATCCCCCATACGCCTTCTTCACGTACGTCTCCAGTTGCGCCAGCAGCTTGGGATTCTTGCCCGCCACCTTCTGCAGCTCGCGGCTGATCTGCACAATCGGCTCAAACGAGGCCCCGGCGGCCCGCCGCGAAGGCACGGGCAGCACTCCCAACTGTTCAATCGTGATTCGGCCCTCGGCCCGCAGGCGGCCTTCACGGAAACTGTCCCGGTACAGGCGCGCAAAGTACTCGCTGTTGAAGATGGCAATCAGGTAATCGTCGTCGTAAGCCTCGCCACCCAGGCAGCCGATCAGGTCATCACGAAACAGTGCCGCCGGGCTGTGTCTTGCGGCAATCACGCGCGTGGCCTCGCGCCGGATCAGGATCCGGACCTGCTTGAACAGCGCCGGCGAAGAAAGCTTGGCATAAAAGCCGGTGATCTTCGGAACCTTCCCGCGCAGAAAGAACCTTGGCTTGCGCACGGCATAGGCAATCACGTCGCTGGCGTCGCGCACCGGCAGGTCGCCGGGGCCGGGCTTATCCGTGAACAGCAGTTGCGCGGAGTTCCCCGGGTTGATGCCGATCTCGCAGAACGAACCGGCAGGCAGCGGCGCGTGCTTCATGATGCTGCTTTGGTAAAGCTGCTGGTTCTCGTCCTGGCGGGCCTTCCAGGGCTCGCCCGAAATGTCGCCCTTGCCGGCCGTGAACACAAACAACCCTGGGTCATCGCCGCCGCCCGGAATTGCCCCGGGTTCCAGCTGCAGGATCTGCTCCGGGGCCAGCAAGTTCGCCAGCGCGCGGCGCAGGCCCGCGTAATCCGGCACGTCCGCCACGCGATACGGCAGCAGCATGCCCACGCGGCCGGCGTTGCGCCGAACCAGCCTGCCCGCAAGTTCCGCAAACGCCCCGTGCAACGACGGCAGGCTGGCAAAGCTGCCAAAGCGCCGCGCGAACCAAGCCCGCTTGTCGGGCGGCATGCCCTGCGAGTTCGCCCCGCGCAGCTCGCGAAAGGGCGGGCACAGCAGCAGGGCATCGGCAATCTCGCGGTCGTCGTTCATCAACGCGTCTGTCGTGACCAGCTTGAACTTCGGCTGAATCTTCAGGATCTGCGCGGCCACGCCGAACACCCGGTGCGCGCCGTCATTCAGTTCGCGGGCGACATCCCAGCCCTGCATGCGGTTGGTCAGCAGGTGCGGCACCCAGTCAGGCCGCTGCACCGTGGCCCATTCCAGCGCCGCCAGCAGCAGCGAACTCAGGCCGCTGCAAGGGTCAAGCAGCATCGGGCAGGTGCCCTTGGGGAACTTGCCCAGAGTTTCATGGGCCATGCGCAGGGCCAGCGCGCGCGGGGTGAACGCAACACCCAGGGCCTCGCGCACTTTGGGTGGCAGGCTGCGGGCAAGCTTGTCATGTTCCGCCCAGGCGGGCGCAAGGGAAACAGCCATGGCCTGACGTTACCCGCGTTGTCTCGACGTGCCAACCTTGTCCGTGCCACACGCTGCCGACTGCACACCGGGTGTGCGAATGTGCCGGGATCAGCTGATCAGCACCAGCACGTCGGCCAGTTCGTTCTTGTCGTCTGCCTGCCTTGGCAGCACCGCACCCAGCCTCTCGCCGGCCTGTTCGATGGCCTCGGCAAGGGCATCCGGGATCGGCTTCTTGCGCAGCGCGGCCGTCAGGTTGTTGCAGATCTCATCCAGCGCGGGCTGTCCCAGTTTGCCCGTCACTGCTTCGTCAGCCAGTACCACGGCGCGGTGTTCCAGCAGGCTGACGTAAATCATCAGGCCGCTGGAGCCCCTGGTGTGGTGTATGCGCTGGTCAAAGAACACCCCGCCGGCCGCCCGCAGAACCTCTGCGGCGGCCTCGGCCCTTGGTGTGAACAGCATCGCCAGCCAGCCAATGCGCGATGCCAACGCCACGCCCAGCGCAAACCCGCCGGGGATGATGATCAGCGCGTGCCACCATTCAATCCACAGGCCCTGGCCCCAGTCCACCTCGCGCGGGCCCTGGAACACCAGCCACACGGTCACAAACAGGGCCAGCCCGATCAACAGCCCGAAGGTGTCCTCGGCGCGGTCGTAGCGGCCGCTTTGGGTGGCCACGACTGGCACGATCTCGGCGCTGGTCCTGGCCTCTGCGGCAACCACGGCCTCGGCAATGCGTTTGCGTTCCTGCAGACCGAACAACTGGTGGGCTCTCTTCATTACCAGCCTCCGCTTGCGCCGCCGCCACGTGAGAAGCCTCCGCCGAAGCTGCCGCCGCGGAATCCGCCGCCACGGCTGCGGCCCGACAACAGCGCCATCAGCATGAATCCCAGCACCGTGAACACGATGCCCCAGAACACCCAGGCCCACCCGCCGCGGCCGCTGCGATACAGCGAGATGCCGGTCCACACCATCAGTGCAAAGAACCCCACGATCAACACCACGGCCTGCCACGGAAACGGTGGCTTGGGCAGCTCCTCGCCGCGGGCAACATCTGCCAACACCTGCACCCCGGCCTTGATGCCGCCGGCAAAGTCACCCTGTTTGAAGCGGGGGATGATCTGGTTGTCCATGATGGACTGGCAGGTGGCGTCGTACCCGGCAGCCCAGCCCGCGCCAAGCTCTATGCGCGCCTTGCGGTCGCCCGTGGAAACCAGCAGCAGAATGCCCTTGTTCCAGGGCTGGCCGTGAAGCTTGGTGTGGCCTACACCCCACTGGTTGTAAAGCGTAGTGGCAAACGTCTCGATGGTCATGCCCGCGCCGTAATGGTCAGCCATCGACTTGATGGTAACCACCACAATCGGGATGGCCTTTTCGTTCAAGGTGCGTTCGCAGTGCCTGCGGATCTCGGCCTTGTCGGCTTCCGCCAGCAGCCCGGCCAGGTCGCGCACGAACTCGCGCTGGGCCGGCGGGTCAAGATTGATCTGTGCGCACAGCGGCGCGCAGGCAAGCACCAGCAACAACACACCGTATCGAACCATGGCACCTCCTGCCGCTGAGTTTGGCCTGCGTACCTTGATCACGCCATTGCAACCCGCGCCTGTGATTGGAACGACAGCACACGCCGGATTGTGGACTAACCTTGTCCGCTACCCCGTTCCATATGGAAGGGTGCCGGGGTAACCTTGCCAACGTGATGACCGCCATCAGCGACAAAGTCCGCGACCACTTCATCAACCCCCGCAACGTCGGCGAGATGGCCGATGCCACGGTGGTGGGTGAGATCGGCAGCCTGGCTTCGGGCCAGGCCCTCAAGCTTTACCTCAAGATTGACGGCAGCGAAAAGATTGTTGCCGCAAGCTTCAAGGTGTTTGGTTCGCCCCAGGCGATTGCCGCTTCGTCGGCCCTGACGGAAATGCTGGTCGGCAAGCAGATTGACGATGCCGCACGCATCACGTCTGACGACATTGCTGCGCACCTTGGCGGCCTGCCACCCGAGAAAATGCATGCCTGCGTGATCGCCATGGAAGCACTGGAAGCCGCCTACGCACGCTTTCGCGGCATCGACCTTGAAGCCGAATCAGAAGACGATCGCGGCCTGAACGTCTGCCGCTGCTACGGCGTTTCCGAGGCAAAGATCGAGCGCGCCATCCGCGACCACAACCTCAACCACGTGCATGAAGTATCGCACTACACAACGGCCGGCGGGGGCTGCGGTTCGTGCCACGTGGATATCATCCAGATCATCGACCGCGTGCGCGCCGAGATGGCCCCGGCCAAACCCGCCGCCAAACCCGCGCCGGCGCTGGCAGGCGCGACCGGCGGTTTTTCCAACCTGCAGAAGATGCAGCTGATCCAGGAAGTGCTGGACCGCGAAATCCGCCCCGGCCTTGCCATGGACGGCGGCGACATGGAACTTGTAGACGTGCAGGGCAACAAGGTGTTCGTGCAGCTTCACGGGCACTGCAACTCCTGCAGCAGCAGCAGCGCGACCATGAAGTTCTTTGTGCAGGATCGACTGCGCGAGATGGTTGACCCGGCGATTGAAGTAATCGATACCACAGAACATTCGGCCGAGCTGCACGCCCCGCCAATGCGATAGATTTCCGCGGGACCGGTCGCGAGGGAACAATGTGAGGGCCCTTGCGGCCGGCCCCCCGCTGGTCAACCATGACGCGACCCCTCTACTTCGACAACAACGCCACCACCTTTCCGGCCCCCGAAGCCGTGGAAGCCGCGCTGCCGCTGCTGGGCGAGTTCTATGGAAACCCCAGTTCGCAGCACGCATTCGGCCAGAAGGTTCGTCACGAACTTGAACTGGCCCGCGAACAGGTTGCCGGGCTGCTGAACGCCAGGCCCGCCGAGATCGCCTTCAACAGCGGCGCCACCGAGGGCAACAACACTGCCATCTACGCCGCGTTGCAGGCCCGGCCTGACCGCAAGCACATCATCACCGTCAAGACCGAGCACTCCAGCGTTCTGGAGGTCGTACGCAGCCTTGCCGGGCGTGGCTATCGTGTCACAGAGCTCAATGTGGACCGCGCCGGGCACCTTGACCTTGATGAGCTCAAGAACGAGATCAGCGGCGACACAGCGCTGGTCAGCACCATGTGGGCCAACAACGAAACCGGCGTGATCCACCCCGTCGGCGCGATCGGCGACATGGCCAAGCAGTTCGGGGCGCTGCTGCACGTCGATGCCGCACAGGCCGCAGGCAAACTCAGGATCGACCTGAAGCATGAACTGGCGATCGACCTTCTGACTGTCAGCGCCCACAAGTTTCATGGCCTCAAGGGCTGCGGCGCGCTGTTCGTCCGCGACGGCACCCCGCTGGAGCCCTTCATCCGCGGCGGCCACCACGAAGGCGGCAAACGCGCCGGCACCGAAAACACCGTGGGCATCGTGGCCATGGGCGCCGCAGCCAAAGTGGCGCAACTGAAACTTGACGCAAACATCGACCACATGCGCAAGATGCGTGACCGGCTGGAACGCGGCCTGATGAGCCAGTGCGAAGACCTTGCCCAAAACGGCGACCCGGTGTCGCGCCTGCCCAACACCACCAACCTGGGCTTCCGGTTTGTGGATGGCGAAGCGCTGCTGATGATGATGGACGCCCACAACATCTGCGCCACGGCCGGCAGTGCCTGCCGCAGCGGCGGCATGGAGCCCAGCCACGTGCTGATGGCCATGAATGTGCCGCTGGCATTCATCCATGGCAGTGTGCGGTTCTGTGTCAGCCGCTACACCACCGAAGAAGAGGTCGACGCGCTGGTCAGCAAGGTCAGCATGATCGTCAAACGGCTGCGCGAGATGAGCCCTTTCCCGGCGGCTGCGCAGCGCGGGCCCGCGCAACCGGATCTTGAAGCCCACAAGGCCTACTTCGCCCGTGCCTGAAGACGCGCCCCCCACATTGGATGCCATCGCCGGCGCGATTGCCGCCGGCTTCGGCCCGCGCGCGGTGATGATGGCCCGTGAGCTGTGCCGCACCTGCGACACTGACACCATGTTGCAACTGGCGGCGCTTCTTACCGAACACAACATGCACCCTCCGCTGGCCGGCATGTGGCGCAACCGTGTGCGTGACCCGCGCGAATCGGAACCCTATGCCGAGGCCCTGTGCGGCCTGGCAGCCGCCATGGCCGGGCAGGGTCGTTTCGATGACGCGCTGCGCGTGCTGCAGGAAGCAATCGAGGAAGCACCCGCCCTGCGCCATGCGCGGCGCAGCCTGGCCTCGCTGCTGCTTGAGAAAGCAGAATACGAGAACGCGCTGGAGGCCTGCGAGCGGCTGATGGCCGAAGACCCCGCCGACGCCGAGACGGCCGAACTGCTGGGCCTGATCCGATACAGCGTGGGCGACCCGCACCTGGCCATTGAACCCCTGCAGCAGGCGCTGGAGGCCGGGCGCGCCGGCGCGGGCATTTTGCTGCTGAAGGCCCTGACATTAACTGGCAACGACGGCCATGCCGCCGAAGTGCTGCAGCGCCTGGATGCCGAGCACCACGACCGTGCGGCCGCGCTGCTGGCGCTGGAGCTTGAGGAACCCGGCAGCCCGCTGCACGCCCTGCAGGGCGCCCCCGGCATCTCCGTGTTGATGCAGAAGATTTTGGGTTAACGCACGATGCACCGGTCAGGGCCCCGGTTGGGGCAAATCGTGGCGAACGACTGCGCCCGCACGATGGCCAAGCCATGGCCGCACGCCAGCGCCTGAGGCACCTGTTCAAGCCGTTGCCGTGATCTGTGTGTATCTGTGTTCGCCATTCGCCCAAAGCCCTCATCGGGTGGCCACCCAATGCGATGCGATCAAGGACCTGTCCTTTTGCTGTTTCGGCCTGAAGGGCCGGTTCTGTCAGCCCAGGCCGAAGGCCTGGGAACCTGAGAGAGCCCCGGCCATCCGGCCTGTAAGGCCGGTTCGCCTGGCCGGGGGCCAGTATGCCGCCCCCGTCGGGGGCTCAACGAACTCGTGTCTCTGATCTCCGCCCTGACGGGCGGAGCTAATCCATGGCGCCCCCTGCGGGGGCTCAAACGCCATGCCAGCGTTTTCGACAGAGCCTGCGCATCTGTGTCCATCCGTGGACAAACGCCGTTGCCGTGCATCACACGAACTACGCCGCGCGCTTGCGCTTGCGGCTCTTGTTCAAGCCGTTGCAGCCCACACCGCGCCGTACTTGGCGAACTTGGCGTCCTTGGCGGTAAAGCCGTTGCCGTGATCTGTGTGTATCTGTGTTCATGCGTGGACCATATCCGTTGCGTTGCACATGCCCCTCGCTGGCGCTTCGGGCTCCTGTTCACGTGATCTGTGTGTATCTGTGTTCATCCGTGGACCAAAGCCGTTGCTGTGCATCGCACGCACGACGCCGCGCGCTTGCGCTTGCGGCTCTTGTTCAAGTTGGCCTTACTTGGGCGGGCCTGTTTTTTTGCGCACGTTCATGATGCGATCGACCAGGTCGTCGAACGTCTTG
>JAHBXZ010000006.1 GCA_019636215.1 Planctomycetota bacterium
ACAAGGCCGGCCTGCTTGGGGCGTTGCTGGTCAGCATGCTGCCCCAGGCGGCCTGGATCGGCATGCACATAGCCATTGGCGACGGCATTGGCGCGGGCCTGCCCTGGACAGAATACGCCGTGCTTGTGCCGGTGACGGGCATGATCTCGGCACTGCCGATCAGTTTCGGCGGCTGGGGCGTGGGCGAGGCCGCCAGCATTTACTTCTTTGGCCTGCGCGGCGTGGCCGAACAAAGCGCGCTGCTGATCAGCCTGGGCGGGCGCACGCTGCAACTGGGCTGGGCGCTTCTGGGTCTGCCGCTGAGCCTGGCCCTGCCCCGGCCCAAGGAAATCGCCAAGGCCGTGGAAGGCGAGCCGGTGCTGGAGGAAGAAGGTGCGGATGTTCCAAGAAGCGATGTCGAGGGGTCGAAAGGTTGAGAGTCAAAACCGGTAGCCCTTCGGTTGATTTCAGAAATTCCGCTACAATGAAACCGCCGTCAAGCCGACGAGCGACTACCGCCTTCGACTTTTCAACCGTTTGACCTTCGACCACCCACCCATGCGCATTGCCTACCTTGAGTTCGACAAAGCCGAAGCCCTGCGCCGCGCGGGGCTGAAGCAGGTCATGAAACTGTGGAACGAAGTGCTGCTGATGTCCGCCGGTGACGTGGAACAGGCCTTGCAGTGGATGGAACAGTTGTGGCAGCGCTACCAGTTGATGCAGGGGCAGATGACGTTTGAGGAGTTCAAGGCCATGCTGATGCAGCAGGGCTTTGTCGGCGAGGGCGAAGGCGGCGGGCTGGAAGTCACCAAGAAGGGCGAACGCAGCATCCGCCAGGACAGCCTGGAGCACATCTTCAAAGGCCTTCAGTCGCTGGGCGGAGGCGACCACCGCACACCACACGCCGGAAGCAGCAACGAGAAGCTGAGCGAAACCCGGCCCTTCAACTTCGGCGACTTGAGCAGCGACATTGACTACAACGTCAGCATCCGCAACGCGCTCAAGCGCGGGCTGGAGGAGTTCTCGCTGCAGGAGGACGACCTTGAGGTCTTCGAGACCGAACAGCACACCAGTTGCGCCACGGTGCTGATGATCGACATCAGCCACAGCATGGTTCTCTACGGCGAAGACCGCATCACCCCGGCCAAGAAGGTCGCAATCGCGCTGACCGAACTGATCCAGACCAAGTATCCCAAGGACTCGCTGCAGGTCATCACCTTTGGCAACGAGGCCGAAGAAGTGCCGATTCACCGGCTGCCCTATCTCAACGTCGGCCCCTTCCACACCAACACCCAGGCCGGGTTGCAGCTGGCGCAGCGGCTGCTGGCGCGCAAGAAGCACACCAACAAACAGATCTTCATGATCACCGACGGCAAGCCCACCGTGATCGTTGAACAGGGCCAGGTGTACCGCAACGTAAGCTGGTCGCTGGATCCGCTGATTGTGAACCGCACACTCGAGGAAGCCGAACGCTGCCGCGACCGCGGCATCAAGATCAGCACCTTCATGATCGCGCAGGACACCCACCTGGTGGAGTTCGTGGACAAGCTGACACAGGTGAACAAGGGCCGGGCCTACTTCAGCGCGCTGGACAAACTGGGCGGCAACATCTTTGTCGACTACATGAAGAACCGCCGACGCCGCGTGCGGTAAGGCCGCGCAGGCTAACGATTGTCGCGAGCCACCAGTGTCAGGCGACCCCAGCGCGTTGTTTCGTCCTTGCGGATCACGCAGGCCTCGATGCCCGAGGCCTGGAAACCGTCGCCTTCGATCTTGAAGGTTGCGGCGGCAACCGGCACGCGCTCGATGTCCAGGCGGCCGGATGCATCGGCCCTGGCCTGCTTGATGCACAACAGGTTGCCCTGCTGATCCATGAACGAAATCCGCACCTTGCAGCCAGCGACGTCGGCCGCAGCGCAGGCCAGTGTCAATTCCAGCGAGCCGGTCGGCCCGGGAACTTCCAGCCCTCTTGCGATTCCCTCACCCTGGCCCGGCAGTGGGCCTGGCAGCAGATCCAGCCGTGGCTGCTCGCGTGGCGCGGGCCCCCAGGCGCCGCCGGCCTGGTCCGGGTCAATGCGCACGATCAGCGGCTCGGGTTCTTTCGGCCCTTGGCGCGATGCGCGCATTGCCTTCACCCGTTGGCCAACGGGTTCGGCCTCGCGCCAGCGGCCCTGGCGGCGCAGCTCCAGCCAATGGGCCTCCAGCGTCGCCAGGTCATCGCTGAGGTCCGGTGCCGCAGGCAGTGGCGGCGGGACAAACGTCTTTGCCGGCGCTGGCGAGGCCGGTGCCGATGGCGCGGGCCCGGCCGGGCGAACCAGCTCTGGTGCGGTTGCTGATGGCTGCATCACCGCTGGCGGCGCCGGGTCTTGACCTTGGCTTACTTCCAGTCGCGCCGGTGCCAGGCCGCCAACGCCCAGCCAGGCCACGGCAAACCCGAGGGCCAGTGCTGCCGCGAGTATGGTCAGGCGTGTGCGCATGGCTGCCCGCAAATGCTACGCCGGCCGCGCCGCGGGTGTTACCGAAATCGCGCCGGGGTCAGCCCTTTGGCTTCTCGGGCGGGGAAACGCTGACGCTGCCGATATCGTTGTGCTTGCCGGCGACAATCACGCAACTGCAGCGTACGGGCGCAAAGTGTTCGCCGTGGATCCACACTGCGCGCGCCTCCAGGGGCGCAGGGCTGAACACAACCCGGCCCGAGGCGTCCGCGCGGCCTTCGCATTTGTCCAGGTACTTGTCGTCGGCATCGACGAAGGTGGCAAACACCGCAAGACCGGCCAGTTCCACGAAATCGGCACTCAGGCTGGCCACCAGCGACGTGGCGGACACAAGCTCGATGGTGCCGGCATCAAGTGGCGGCCCGGCCTCGACAACAAGGTCTTTGACGTCCAGGTACCGATACCCGGGCGCGATCAGCACCAGCGTGTAGTGTTCGGGCAGCAGGCCGCGAATCTCGAAGTACCCGTCCGCCTCTGTCTTGTGCGCCTTGCCTTCGCCGCCGCCGTGTACGCCGCTGGATTCCATGTTGCCGCGCTCCCCGGCGTTGAGGGCCGTTACCTCGACGCCGGCAACAGGGTTGCGCAGGGCATCCACCACTCGGCCGCGCAGGCCGCCCGTGGCGGGCATCTCCAGGCGGATGTTGTCGCGCTGTTCGCCGCGCCGGAAGGTAAACACGCGGCGGGCACTCGAGGTGCCGTCTTCCATTGAAACGCTGAGGTAGAGATCCACAAAGGCCGCTTCCGTATCGGTTTGCAGGCCGACTTGCAACAGGAACCTGCCTTCTGCATCGGCCCGCACCGCGGGCTTGTCGCCGGCCTTGCGTTTGACACCTCGGCCCGCGGGGTCAGGGGGTTCAGGGCTGTCGGCCCGGCGGGCAAACCAGGAGTAATGCACCAGCGCGCCGGGCACGGGTTGGCGGTCCGGTGTCTCCACGACGCCGGCGGCCGTCACGCGGAAATCGGCTTCATCTTGCGCGGTTGCGGCGTCGGGGACGGGGATGGGTTCCGACGACGGTTCCGGTTGTGCGGCCGGCTGCGCGTCAGCCAGGGAGCCGGGCTCGCTTGGGGCCGGCGGCATGGGTTTGCCGGAACGGACGCCGGGCAGCGGCTGTGTGCCTGCACTTGTGGGTGCCACAGCCTGCGATGATTCCGGCACGGGCCCCGGGGGCGTGGGGCTGGTCGCGGACAAACTCTGCTGGTTGGAGCCGGCGGGACTGGTGCGGCCGAAGTTGAACCAGGCCACCAGCGCCAGGCCGATCAGCAGCAGAACCAGAAACACAAGCTGCTTGTCACGCCGGTGCATGGGTCAGTCCAGTTCCAGTATGGATGACTTTACGGCTTCCTTGACTATGCGCACTTCCTGCGGGCTGTTGCCGCCTGCGCCGCCTTCGGCGCTGACTTTGCCGACGCGGTCTTCTTCCTGGGCACCGCCGCCAATGCCAACCCGGACGGAGCCCCGCTTGGGCATTTCGATGGCCTTCAACGCCACCGTGCCGTAGTCGTTGTGCATGCCTTCCTTGATGCTGCAGGCAAGCTGGCCGGTGACCTCGTAGGTTCCACCGCTGATGCTGAAGAACAGCGCGGCGGTGGGCGCGTTGGGAAACAGCACCACGCCGTCTTTGCCCACAGCGCCGTAGCTCTTGGTGCGGATGGCGTTGCCGCTGGCGTCAAAGAAGCTCGCGGTAAGGTTCTGGCCTGCGGGGTTGCGCTCGGGGCAGGTCACGGTGACCTTCAGGGCGGTGACCGTCTTCATGACGACATCTGTGGGAAACGATGTTTCGCGCCCGGCCACCACGGTTACGGTCATGGCGCTGCCGCCAAACACGTAGCCCGGCAGGTTGGCGCTGAGGCTGTATTCCTGGGGCGTCAGGGCTTCCATGCGGAAGCGGCCTTCGCTGTCGGTAATGAACCACTGGTTTGCGCTGCCACCCTGGCCGATGCCCATGGTGCTGCGGCCCCCGTCGCGGCTCTGCACCGCCATCACCCGCGCGCCGGCCAGCGGCAGGCCGTAGACATCCACCACACGGCCGGTCAGGGCGCCGGTTGCAGGAAGTTCCAGGCGGTTGTCGGCCTTGGTGTCTTTGTTGGCCAGCGCAAGGTGAACCTGGGTGCTGCTGGTGCCGTTGGCGGCCTTGGCCCAGATGGAAAGGTTCAGCACGGAAATCTCGCGCTGGCCGCCCAGCTTGAACTCAACCTTGAAGTTGCCCGCGGCGTCGGTGGTGCCCAGCAGCCTTGAGGGCGCGGCCGAGCGGCGTTCCATCTTGCGCACACTTTCTTCTTTTTCATTGGCCATGGGGACGTACTTGATGCCGCTGGTCATGCCGTAGACCTGCGCGCCGGCAACACCCACACCCGTGGCGTCAACAACCGTGCCGCTGATGGTGGCCGTGAACTCGAACGGGAACTTGGGGGCTTCGACCGGCGTTTCGCTGCTTTCGAACGCCTCTTCATCGCCCATGTGCTTGATCAGCTCCGCGATGGCTTCCTTCAACTTGGCCATTTCTTCTTCGCTGGGGTTGTCGCGCATGGCCTCGACCTTCTGGCGAATCTGTTCCTCGGCACCGGGCTTGGCCACCGGCGCGGGCTTGCTGGCCGGGGGGGCCGGCTCCGGCTTGTCGGCCGGGCGCACGATTTCAGGCTCTGGCAGCGGCGCGGGCGCGGGGCGTCGGGGCGACTCAACCTCGGCACTCTCCTGCGCGGCCCGGGGCGGGGCGTTGTTCGGCGCGTTTGCCGCGTCGTTCACCACAAAGAAGCCCAGTACACCGCCGGTAGTCAGCAGCAGGCACATCAGCGCAAGAAACAACGGGTTGGCTCGCATCGGAATCTCCGAATCTGGTCAGGCCTGTGACGACAACCGATGGTGGGTAGTTCCAGGATTTCGCGAATTCCGGGTTGGGGGCACGGGCGGCAGAGAGGCGGCTTTGGTCGGCGGATGAATACCGATAAATGCAGGTTGTTCGATGAGTCCCACCCCAATTGTCACATTTCGGTCATGGGTGCAGGCAGCAATTTGGTGTGGTGGCACGGGCACACCTGCCTGTGTAAGTGCTGTTGGCCAATGCCTTGGTCCTCAGCTGGGCACGGTTGTACACAGACCGCTGCCTGTTCCCCCACGTGTCCCGCCCCGATTGTCACATTTCGGTCATGGGCGCAGGCGGCAATCTGGTGTGGTGGCCGGTGTGTCGTGATTGCCGTGATCTGAGTGAATCCGTGTTCATCTGTGGATCAATTCGGTTGCCGTTGAACGACACCGCGCGCTGGCCCTTGCGGCTCTTGTTTTGCCGCCGTTGCTGGCTTCGCGCCTACGCTTGAAACTGATTTTCGCGCGAGCATGACCCGCACAGCCACCAACGGCAGGGGGTGTTCTTCATTGCCGTTATCTGCGTGAATCTGTGTTCATCTGCGGACCAACGCTGTTGCCGTTGAACGACGCCGCGCGCTGGCGGCTCTTGTTTTGCCGCCGTTGCTGGCTTCGCGCCTGCGCTTGAAACTGATTTTCGCCGGTGCGCGGCATCCGTCGCTTGGTGTGGCTTTGGCTCACGACCGATGATCACTCCTGTGGCGCAGAATGCGCTGGCGGGCGCGCCGCAGGTGCGAGGAAACCGTGCCAGCACCCAGCTTCAGGCGTGCCGCAATCTCGCTGGTCGTAAGACCGTCATTGTAATGCAGGTCAAACACCTGGCGCATACGGCCCTTCAGCCGATGACGGCCGTCCAGCAGGTGCCGAACCCAGGCGCGGCGATCCTGCAGGCGCCGGGCATGCAGCAGCGCGTCGCGCCGTGCCAGGCCCTCCACACGGCCCTTGTTCTCGCCGGGCAGCATGGCGGCCACGGTGCGGCAGGGCTGCTGGCAGCAAGGCCGCAACGGGCAGTTGGTACAAGTGAAGCGCTTGTTGGTCATGCAGGTTCATTTCAGGGTTGGGCTCGGCGGCCTCTAGACATTTTGAAATATTCAGCGAATGCGGTACTCAGCCAGCCGGCCACAGCGGCGGCACTTCACCTCCAGTTGCGCCGGGCCCAGAACCTTGAGAAGCAAAGCCCCGCAAGCGCACCGCAAGTGCGCCGGAAGCTCCAGCAGGGTTACAGGTATGACAGCGGGGCGGGGGTTCGGCTTGCGCATGGCGGCTCCATAATCTTACGCCATGTATTATATCGCCCCGTGCGACAGGCTGGTTGAGTTGCTCAAGTGCTTGCCGATCCAATGCTTGCGGCTGGTGAGAGCTTTTTCGCTGTTTGTTTGCAGAGGTTCCACGCCGCGCCGGGCGAGCAGATCAAGGAGCGCGGACGCAGGCGTGGCTGGAGGCCACGCTGAGGAAGCGCGACGTAGAGATGCGAAGCCCGCCGCAAGGGGAAGCCTGCAAACGAACTGTGAAAATGCTCTAGCCCAGTTCCTGCAGGCCCAGGGCGTTGCCCTCGGAGTCCCAGATGGTGGCGAACTTCGGGCTGCCGCTTTCGCTGCGGGCCTTGCCGGTTTTGACGCCCTTGGCGGCCAGTGCCCTCAGGGCGGCTTCAATGTCGCGCACGCCCAGGTACGGAATCGGCCCGTGGCCTACGTCGCGCGAGTCGGCCTCTGTCGGGTGCAGGTCAATGCGCAGGCCGGCGCTTTCCAGACGCAGCGACGCGTAGTGCGGGGCGTGGCTGAAGTTGACCTGGCAGCCCAGGGTTTCGGTGTACCACTTCAGGGCGCGGGGAAAGTCTGTCACGTACATCATTACGTGCGAGAATCGTTCGAACATACCGGCCTCCGGGGGCAGTCTATCGTGCGCCGGGGCGGCTTGGCCGTGGAAAATTCGCCAATCGCGCCTAGTGTGGCGTGTTCCAACACAGGGGGTGCGGCTGTGGCTGACCAATATCGCCTGATCACGCGCAGTGACTTCGACGGCCTGGTGTGTGCTGTCATCCTGAAGGAACTGGGGATGATCTCGGACATCGAGTTCGTGCACCCCAAGGACATGCAGGACGGCAAGGTTCCCGTGACCAGCAAGGACATCACCGCCAACCTGCCCTACGCGCGGGGCGTGTACCTGGCCTTTGACCACCACGCCAGCGAAGTTTCGCGCGTGGGCCGGCCTGACAACTACATCATTGACCCCAACGCGCCGTCTGCGGCGCGCGTGGTGTATGGGTACTACGGCGGCGCCAAGAAACTGCCCAACATCAGTGAAGAACTGGTGGCGGCGGTAGACAAAAGCGACAGCGCACAGTTTTCGCGCGAGGAAATCCTGGACCCGCAGGGGTGGAACCTGCTGAGCTTCATCATGGACGCCCGCACCGGGCTGGGGCGATTTCACGAGTTCAAGATCAGCAACAAAGACCTGATGAAGAAGCTGATTGAGCTGATCCGCACCAGGCCCCTCAAGGACATCCTGGCCGACCCCGACGTGAAAGAGCGCCTGGACCTGTACCACCAGCACGCGGCGCTTTCCGCCGAGCAGATCGAGCGCTGCGCCAAGCTGCACGGCAACCTGATTGTGCTGGACCTGCGCCACGAAGAAACCATCTATGCCGGCAACCGCTTCATGGTGTACGCGCTGAGCCCCAACAGCAACATCAGCCTGCACGTGATGTGGGGAAAGGGCCAGCAGAACGTGGCCATTGCCTGCGGCAAGAGCATCCTCAAGCGCGACAGCAAAACCAACGTGGGCGAGCTGATGCTCAAGTACGGCGGCGGCGGCCACAAGGCCGCGGGCACCTGCCAGGTACCGGCCGAAAAGGCTGACCAGGTATTGAAAGAACTGGTCGACCAGATCACCAAAGACGGCTGAACCGGCCTAGCCCATGCGCATGTCGATCAGGTTGGCCTTGTGGCCGCAGGCGCCGCAGCGGGCCTCCAGTTTGAACATGCCGCTGCCATCGGCACCGACTTCTTCCGGCGTCTCTTTGCCGACAAACGTGGGTGCGCTGCACTTGGGGCAGGTCATGCTCTCAATCGCGTCGGCCAGTTGCTGCGCGGCCGCAGTGCGATAGCGCCCACGGGTGGCGGTATCCGCCGCGGGCTCGCCCAGCATGGGCACCTGGCCCGTGCCGACTCGGGGCAGCTCATCGGTACCCATCTTCATTTCGTCCATCGCGGGATCGAGCATTGGCTCGCCCAGCATCGGGGCCATGCCGGTTTCACTAGGTGCCAGTGCTTCGACCATGAGTGTCGCGGGTTTCGGTGGCGCGGCAGTCGGTGCCGGGGCCGGTTCCGGGGGCGGCGGCGCGGGCGGTGCCGGGGGCGCCGCTGGCGCTGCGGCAACGGGTGCGGGCGGAACAGGTGGCGCGACAGGGGCCGGAGTCTGGGCCGGCGCAGGGGCCGACTGTTCCGGCGATGCGGGCTTTCCGCCCTTGCGCGTGGCCAGCACCACGATCACCACAACCACAACCAAGCCCAGGCCGATTGCGGCCTCCAGCATCAACGCAAGTGTCACGAAAGCCCCCGGGTGTTTGCCAAGGCCTGACTTTAGCGGTGGCAACACGCGCCGCCAATGGAGTTCGGCCGGGGCACTTGTGGAACTGATTCACGCAGCGACAGTTTCCGAGATCAGACCGACATGTGCCCCGAAGTGCATTGACCATCAATGTCCAGAGCCTAGGATTCGCTCGCTCACTACCGAACGAAGGCGACCCTAAGATGAATCGCAAACTCCTGCTGTTGTTGACGTTGTTGGTGGCATGTGCCGGCAGTCAGGCCGTTTATGGCCAGTACGCCCGCACGGAGGCCTCGGCAGCCTATGCGGAACGCGCCGGTGCCGGATCGCCGGTTGAGTGGCTTGGAGGCCCGGTGCAGTTCCTGGACAACCCGGCGCTGTTCACAATGCCGTTCGACTTTCCGTACTTTGACCGGACTTACCGCCAGATCCTGATCAACCCGCACGGTCGTATCACCTTCAATCCGGTTGTATGGCTGCAGTATCAGACAGTCACGCTGACCGGCAGCCCTGTAGATTTCTCGATGCGCGACACGATTCACGGGTTCTCCGTCGACACGCTGCAGATGCTGGATCTGAAGCCGCAGTGCATCACGGTGCACGTGGAAACCGGCCGTGTCGTGGTGCAGTGGCGCGACGCAGACCTCAATGTCAGCGCGGGCTTCGCCACAGTGTCGCACCAGATCCACCTGCTGGCCAACGGCAACATCGAGCTGCACTTCGGCTCATACTACGATGGTGGCGGGATTGACCCCTTTACCTCGAGTTTTGTCAGCGGCCTGGTCAACTTCAACGGCAACACGGCCGTGGCGGGGTACGGAAACACCCTGGCCGCGCAAAGCGCGATACCGACGGCCGGCACGCGCGTGACCTTTGCACCGTCCGGTTTCATGCCGGCAGACGGCATCGAGTTGACGACCACCCCAGTCAACCTGCCCGACGAAGTGTTTGTGGGCACGGCCAACGCGCGCCCGGTCATGGCGTTTACGCTTTCGCCCAGGGGCGCGGGCGGCACGGTCACGGGCCTGCAGATGAATGTTCCGGACTCCAGCGACATGAACGGCGTGTGGGCACTGTATGAAGACACGGCTCCATTTGGCGTGCTGAACGGCGAGGCACTGATCGGCAACGGGTCTCATGCGAGCGACGTGTTGACCTACGCGGCGCTCAGCCTGGACATCACCACCGTGGCACGTCGATACCTGGTGGTACTGGACCTGGTGCAGACGGACTCCTTGATTTACCGCGCATCGTTCATGTTGAGCCCCTCGGGCGTTGCCACCACGGCCACAGTCTGGGGCGCATCCTGGAACGCAACAAACCACCTGACCAACGGTACGGGAATCCTGGCGTTCCAGTCGGAATCGCCCAACTCTCATCGGCCCCTGCGTGCTGGTGCCGATGACGTGGTCGTCCTGTCCGTCGAGCTTGATCGCTACTTGCACGCCGGGCCCGTGCTCAACTCCTTGACCCTGGGATTGACCGCAACGGGCAGCCTGGACGCCACGATGGTGCTTGACATAACGATTCTGCGCGACCTCAACGGCAACGGGCTGCGCGATGCCACAGATACTGTGCTTGGCAACTTTGCCGTCGGTTCGTCGGTCATGACGGCTTCAGGGCTGAGCGAAGCCATCAACGGGCCTTACCACCTCATTGTGACCGTTGATATCCCGGCCACTTTTGACGGCAGCGGCACGCTGCATGTGACAATCGGCGACGCCGACTTCACTCCTTCCGCAATTGACGGCGAATTGTTCGGCACCGGCAACATCTATCCAGTGCTGGGCAACGGGCCGTTGCTGCACGGCGTGGCCTCGCAGGAAGGGTCGCTCATTCAGCAGTGGAGCATCCTGGCCGGCGAAACCGATGTCGTCGGGCTGTCCATCGGGCTGGAGATTTCCACGGGCACTGCCGCCGTGGATTCGCTGGCGGTCAGGGAGATGGCTGCCGGCAACTACACCGGAATCACCAACCTGCGCCTGTACCGTGACCTTGGGGCCATCGGGCGGCTGGATCCGTCGGATGTGCAGCTTGCGGCAACGGTTGGCATTGCTGGTGATACGGCAACGTTCTCTGCGATTGCGGGGCTTGTGCTGTCTGCGGCGCGCACCGACCTGCTGGTCGTGTTCGACACCACGGCGGCCAGAACCAGCGACATAGGTCTGCGGCTGGACACATTGAGTTCGACCCCGACCATCTCGTCAGGCCTGACCTTCCCCAACAGCAACGCAAACGGGGCCGCCATCAGCGTGGGCGGAACTGCGGCCAGCGACGGTGTGGACGTAACATACACCGCGGCGGGTGGCCCGCTGTTCTTTGGCGGCAATGAACGGGCCCTGGTGGGACGGGTCCAGGTTGCCGCGCGCAACGCCGGCATAGCGGCGGGCTTTTTGGGCCTTGGCTACGACCTGTACAACGCCCGCGGCGGCCTGATGCCGATGTTCGGCCTTATCCTCGAGATCTGGCACGAAGGGACGGGGCCATTGGGTGTGCTGGATGCCTCGGACAAGCGAAGCGGGTACTTTGTGCCCGCAATCTACTACGCACTTGCCTCGTTTGGCTCCACCTATGCCAGCGGCGCCGTGCATAACTTCCTGGTCGTGGCCCGGCGCGGCCTTTTCTATCAGCCGGATGGAACGGCAACGCTGATCCTTGCGGCCTTTAACGGCACCAATGCACGCATGGTGGGCGGCATGGGCCAGGCACCGGTGGCTGTCAGTGCCACCGTTGGCGATCAGCCCTTTCACACCGCCGGCGGCGGCAAAAAGAAGAGTGGCGGCGGCTGCTCGACGGGCGACGACAGCGCGCCCGGCCTGATGCTGCTGATGGCGCTTGCGTCAACGCTGGTGGTGGCGTTGCGTACGCGACGCACGGCCTGACCTGTCGGCAAGATGGCAGACAAGCCCCGGCCATCGGCCAGGGCTTGTTCGTTTACGCTCAGGATCAGCACAAAAACGATACCCCGTTGACAGGCGCGATGCGGATAGAAACATCACATTCTCGGTGTGTTTCTTTTGAGTGTTACGGACGGGCGATGTGCTGCCCGCAATGGAGACTTCCATGGGCAAATGGTGGATGCTGGCCTGCGTGATCGCGCTTGGGGCCGGTGGGCTGTTCGCGCAGGCAACTGCGCCGGTAACCGGATCGCTGGCAGCTGACGAAGAAAGCTTTCACTGCTTTGACATCAACTTCGGGTCCGGCGGCGGCACTCATGTCATTGACCTGACTGTCAACAGCGCGGGCACTTCAGGCAAGTTCCTGGGCAACCTGGACGGCCTGGCCGCCACCGGCGCCGCCGGCAACGTTGACGCGGGCAGCGGGTCGACATTCAGCGTCACCACCACCGGCCTGACCGGCATGCACCAGTTCATTGTTACGGTGGGCGATGAATCCGGGTCGGCCAACAGCTACACGGGCTCGATCGACTGCACCACTTTGGGCACGGGCGCGATTGTCCAGTCCGGCGTGGAAGTGCGCGACCGCAACAACCGGCCGCAGGCCCAGGTCATCTTTGGCCGCGTGGCCCTGCTGTACGCGCTTGTGCCGTCAGGCCAGAGCCGCAGCCTGGAAGTGCACGCCAACTTCGGCACCACGGCGCAGGCCGTGACCCTGTGGGCACAGGTAGAGGGTGACAACACCGGAAGCTGCGTGGTGCAGGAAATCAACGCTGCGGGTTCGCCCGCGGTGCTTGGCGGGGCCCTCAGCGGCAGCGGCACGGACTGGAACGCCGAAGGCAACCGCACGACATCAAGCCGCAGCGGCAATGTGCGCCTGCGGTTCACCTACACGGATTCAGCTGCTGCGGCCAACGGTTTCCAGGGCGCGCTGGTCCTGCCCACTGCGGCTCCGCTGCTTGATCTTGCCGTGGTCACCCTTACGGGCAGCCTTACCGGCAATCAGCGCCGGATGCACCGGGTGTCAATCAACCACGGCACAACGGCAAGCGCGCTGTCTGTGATGCTGCAGTCCGACATCCAGACAGGTGCGATCGACAATTTCGCTTCTGACCGCACGTCCCTGCTTGCCGGCGGAAGCGCAGCCGGGTTCATACAAACGACGCCCTACCTGACGCCAGTGCGGTCCGGCACCCATGACATCGTGGTCACCATTGAGGAGACCATGGGCAGTACCGCAACCTACACCCTGGTGCTTGCGCTGGCCGTTCCATCGGCCAGCGTGACAACGGCCACGGATACGCACTTTCGCTTTGTGGCACTGGACTCGGCGTTCGGGTTCATAGCAACCGGCACCGGGAACTCGAACAGCGCGACGGGCCACGGGACGGAATTCCTGGTGGACTTCGGTTCCACGCCGCAGTCGATTGGCTTCTGGTCGCTGGGCAGTGGCGGTGGCGACGGGAGCGTGGCAGTCCACGAGATCACAACTTCCGGCACGCCAACCCAGCTGGGCAGCAGCCTGTCGGGGACCGGCAGCTGGCAGGACGACGACCAGTTCACGACGTCCAGCCGTTCCGGGCTGGTGCGCATTCGCATTGTGGCAACCGGAGCGACGGTCGACATCGACTACAACTTCAGTGCCGTGTTCCCGCCCTCGGTAACGGTGCTGGAACTGACCACAATCAACCTTACCGGCACCCTGGCTGCCAGCCAGGAAAGGCTGCACCGGCTGCGCGTGGATTTTGGCGGTTCGGCCACGCAGTTCCACACCCAGTTGATGCCCTATACCATCACCGGCAACGTCGGTTTCACCTGGGTCGACGTGAATGAACTGGCCACCAACGGCCTTACGACAGGCATGACCACCAACCCGTACTTCGTCACCGCGCCGCACAGCGGGTTCCAGGAGTTCGTGTTTGCGCTGGAAGAACTGTCCGGCACGGCCACTGGCACCTATGACATCCCGATCCAGATCGCACTGCCGTCTTCCGCGATGACGGTGCTGGGCACGCAGGTTCTGACCGGAACCGAGACTTTCGCGTTGCTCTTCAACCTGGCGGCCAACGGCGAAGAAAGCCTTACCGCGGCCGGAACCGCCACGCGCGAGTTCAGCGCCGACTTCGGGGGCGCCACGCATACGGCCAGCTTCTGGATGATGGGAGCAGGCTCGGACACCGCGACCGTGGAGCTGTTTGACATTTCGGGCTCGATGCCGGTGTCCCTGGGCAGCGTGTCGTGGACAGGTTCCAGCGACGACACAGCCAACTTTGTTACGCCGGCGCGCACCGGCGTTGTGCGGCTTCGCATCGTGGTAACCAGCGCCGTGGCCAACGACGTGGAATGGTCGGTGGTGTTTGACCGCAGCGTCAACCTGTTTGTCCCCGGCGGCGGTGGCGGTGGCGGCGGCAAGAAGAGCGACAGCGGGTGTTCCACCGGCGACCAGACCGGGCCGGGGCTGCTGCTGATGGCGCTCGTTTCCATGCTTGCCCTGGCGGCGCGCATCCGCCGGGCCTAGCAGCTTGCGCAGCAGACAAGGGCCCCGGCAAGTGCCGGGGCCCGTTACATGAACCCGCCACAGTCGGCCAGGAGTCGCCGGGGCTACATCCCGCGCAAATCGCCCAGCACGGTGCGTGAGATGACAAGCCTCTGCACTTCGCTGGTGCCTTCGCCGATTTCACACAGCTTGGCATCGCGCAGCATTCTCTCGACGTCGTACTCGCGCGTGTAGCCCACGCCGCCCAGCACCTGGATCGCGTTGGTGCAGGTCTTCATCGCTACTTCGCTGGCGTAAAGCTTCGCATAGCTTCCGGCCAATGCGAAGTCGCGGCCCGCGTCGCGCAATCTGGCCGCATTGTAAACGAGGTGTTTCGCCGCCTCGATTTCCATGGCCATGTCGGCGATCATGAACGCCACGCCCTGGAACTCGCCAATCGCCTTGCCGAACTGCTTGCGCTGGCGTGCGTATTCCACGGCCTTGTTGTAGGCGCCTTCGGCGATGCCCAGCGCGAGCGCGCCAATCGTGATGCGCCCGCCGGCCAGTGTCTTCATGAACTTGGGGAATCCAACGTCGACCTGTTCCATACCGCCGGCCACGGCGTCCAGCGGCAACTTCATGTCCTCGAACACCAGCTGCGCCGTGTCACTGGAACGCATGCCCAGCTTGTCTTCCTTCGGTTCGACCTTGAAGCCGGGCGTATCAAGCTCCGCGATAAACGCCGTGATGCCCTTGCCCTTGCTGGGGTTCTGGTTGCTCTTGGCCGTGAAGATGCAGGTCTTTGCGTAATGCGGGTTGGTGATCCAGGCCTTGCGGCCGTTGACCAGCCAGTGGTCGCTCTTTCTGTCGGCGCGGGTCTTGGTGCCGCCGGCGTCGCTGCCGGCTCCCGGTTCGGTCAGGCCGAAGCAGCCCAGTGTCAATTTTCCGTTATCATCCACGCCCTTGCACAGTTGCGGCACGTACTTCTCGCGCTGGGCCTTGGTGCCGAACAGGTAAATCGGTGTAAGCCCAAGGCTGATGTGCGCGGCGTAACCCAGGCTGGTGCTGGCGCAGGCCTTGGCGAGTTCTTCGACGACCAGTACCACACTCATGGTATCGAAGCCGCTGCCGCCGTGTTCTTCGGGGATGCTCAGGCCCAGAAAGCCCAGTTCGGCCAGTCCCTTGAAAATGTCCTGCGGGAACTCGGCCTTCTCATCGAGTTCCTGGGCGCGGGGCGCGACGCGTTCTTTGACGAAGTCGCGGATCGTGCTCTGGATCTGCGCCTGTTCTTCGGTCAGGTCAAGGCCGATGGATAGCGTTTCGGGCATGGCGTCCTCAAGCGGCGTGAATGCAGGCGTTATAGCCTCAAGTCGCGGCACTGGGCAACGGATGGAGACCGCCAAAGCGCCAAATCGCCAAAGGTCCCCCGTGAACCGCAGGCCTTTTGCGATTCGGCGGTTGGAAACTACCGCGTGCGCATTTCGGCCAGTGCCTTGGCAAGCGCCAGCCTTTGCGCCAGCGGCAGGGTTTCATCCTGCAGTTTGCGGCGCAGTGCCCCGGCGCCGGCCATGCCTGCCTGCTTGAGTACCTTGACGGCCTCGGTGTCGCCGGTTGCGGCCTTGGCGGCGCTGGCGTCCAGCGCGGGTTGCTTGCCCAGGTCCAGCTGCTTGACCAGCACATAGCCCACGCGCTTGACCTCGCTGGCCATGCCCACGGGCAGGGTCAGCTTGATTTCGGCCATATCGTCCAGGGCACGGGCGGAACGCCGCCAGCTGAACGTGCCGGGCGCGCCGATCATGGTAGAACGCCACACGTTGTCGAAGACTTCGGCCTGCGGCGCGGTAAGGCCTGCGCCGCGCGTTTCTGCGGCCAGCGCGCCGGGGTTGCCGGCGGGATTGGCCAGATGAGCTTCCGTGAGTGTGATCTCGGAGGGGCGTTCACCGCTGGAGGCCGCGATGGTGGCCACGAAGTAGTGCCTGCCGTGGACGGCCAGGCGCACATCGAACACCGGGTGCGCGCCGTGGTTCTGGATGCGCAGGGTGCCGTCTGCGGCGGAGAAGACATCAAGTTCGGGCAGGTCGAACTGTTCGCCTTCATAGAACAGGTACTGTTCGTGTTCGCCGTTGACGTACAGGCCCGCGCCACCGCCGCGACGGCTGATGGCCGCCCAATGTTCGCCGGGGAACATGGCCAGCCCGGGCAGGGGCTTTCCGATCAGCTTGGGCGTTTCGGCGTTCACCAGTTCGATGTTGTCCCATTGCACGGTGGCGGCATCCAGGCGGCGATTGGCCTTGGGGTACACCCAGGTGACGCGGCCGTTGGGAAAGCGGATGTCCAGGTCAAACTGGATGCGCTTCTGCTGTACCAGGTCATGTTCGAAGTACAGCACCGGCTTGCGCGGCTTGATTGGCCCGGGTTTGGGCGGCTGGGGGGCGGGCTCATCGGGCTTGACCACGGGCTTTTCAGGCCGGGCAACCGGCGGCTCGATGGCAATGCGGTCCGCAGGGTAGAAGGCGGCGGGCATGGTTTCTTCGGGCTCGGCTGTGCCGTCCCAGTGGATGGTGGAGACGCCCCATTCATAGACGCGCAGCGCGGGGATGCGCGGTTGCTCTGGTTCCGGGGCGGGGGCCGGCTTGGGCGCGGGTGCGGGTTCAGGCGGGCTGTTGCCCGCGGGGAACTTCTGGCCGAACAGCCTGGGCGCCGCGCCGCCGAATGCACCAAGCAGCGCCACGACCAGGGCAAACACGCCAATCGCAATGTGGGTACGCATCAGGGCTCCGGTCTGAAACGCGGGCGGCCGTCGCCCGGTTCCATCATAGGCAGCACCGGGCCGGGGCGCGACAAAACCTGATCCTGCGGTTGCACAGAACAGCCCGTGCCTGGACTTGAACTGGTGCGGAGGGCGGGACTTGAACCCGCACGGTTTTACCCACTGGATCCTAAGTCCAGCGCGTCTGCCATTCCGCCACCTCCGCCGGTGGGCTTTGCTCACGTGGCATCGGCCTCTGGCCGATGCGTCTCCATGGCCGTCCCGGCCATGGGCAGGCGCGGGACGCGCCTGCAGACGCATCGGCGGGACGCCGATGCCACGCATTCCCTAGAACTCCTCTTCCTTGGCCGGGGCGGCCTTGGGGGCCTCTGGCGCCGGGGCCTCAGGCTGCCGCGGCGGGATGCGCCCACCGGGCCGACGACCCTGGCCGAACGCATTGCCGTTGTTCTCAAAGGCAGGGGTGTATTCCGCGTCCGGATCAACCTTGGCATCGCCCAGCGTTACCTCAAGTTCGTCGTGGGCGTGCCCGTCGCTGCACTTGCCCATGAAGCGCTGCTTTTCGGTGTTGCCCAGCGCGTACTCGCGGTTCTTGCCGTGAAAGGCCGCGTCGCAAAGCCCGTCAAACAGCTTCCAGTAGCCGTACCAGTCCATGCAGTCGTGCATGTTCTCGGGTGCGCCGGGCGACTGGTGGTGCGCCACGCTGGGTGTGCCGCAGTAAACGCAGGTACGAAACTTCACCAGGTTCTTGTTGGCGGATTTCACCTTGGTGGCATCGACGAAGATCTTCTTGGCGCACCAGTGGCCCACGGTGTGGTCGCTGTCGCCGAACACGGAAAGCAGCAGGCAGTCTTCCGGGATCTTGGCGTAGTCCGACAGCGGGATCAGCCCCGACTTCTGCGCCGCGCTGTTGTAACTGAAGGCGCGTCCCGGCTGCACGGGCATGGCAGCCTTTGGCCTGGGCAGTTTCAGGGCTTCCCAATCCGCGGCGATGTTGCCGGTAGTGACGCCGCCGGCGCTGTGCCCGACCACGGCGAAGTCCTTTTCACTGGGCTGCACGCGCTTTGCATCTTCTTTCAGCCAGGCCATGGCAGCCAGCACGCTTTCCGCGCTGTTGGGGGCAAAGTTGGCTGCGGGCTCGACCACGTTGGCCTGGTACTGCGGGTAGACCACAATGTTGCCGCGCTTGCAGATGTGGTGCAGCCATTCAATGTAAGGCGCCGGCTGGAACGCGCCGAAGCCGTGCACGAAGCACACCACCGGCGCGTCCTTGGGCGCGGGCTCGGCGGGCAGGTACACCCAGTATCTTTGCGCGCCTTCGCCGTGTTCGTGCGTGGTCACGGACTTGTGGGCGTACTCCGTGCTGCCCGGGCCCTTTTCCGGGCGGGTGGGCAGCTTGGCTTCCGGGTTGCGCTTGGGGGCTTCGGCTTTGGGTGTTTCGGCCTTGGGGGACTGTTGGCCATGGGCAACGCCCAGTGGCAGCAGTGCCAGCAGCAATGCCAACGCGATCAGTGGTCTGCGCATGGTGGTCTCCGGGGCGGCAATCATAAAACGCCGGTGCGCCAGCGGGAGAGCGTGAAATGCACGAATTCTCTTGGGTTATGGTCTGTGAAACCTATACCTCTGCGCGCCACGGATAATGCGAACTGCGGCCCGCAACACAGGCCCCGACGGATTGAGCCCGACACAGCCAACGAAGCCGAGACCCCCATGCACCCGAATCTTGCCAAACAGATGCTGGAGTTTCTGGAACACTCCATCGACGACGCCCAATGGGCCGAAAAGCACGGCGTGGACCTGAACTTGCAGAAAGGCCGCATTGACGCCTACAAGCGCGTGCAGGCCCACCTGCTGTACCTGATGGAACACCCGCACCGCCAAGGCAGCCAGCCGGCCATTCCGGCCCAAGGGTAAGTGCTGCGCGTGGCATCGGCCTCTGGCCGATGCGTACCAGGCGCGTCCCGCGGCTGGCATGGCCCTCCCGGAAACGCTGTGCGTTGCCGGGGCGTTGCTGCGCAACCGGCCATGGAACTGCATCGGCGAGGACGCCGATGCCCCTTTCGGCTCATGCCCGCAACAACGCGCGCAGCTCGGCTGCTTCCTGGGCTGGCGTCAAACTGGCGTTGGCGATGCGCACCACCTGGGCCAGGAATTCGGGGTCTGCAAACCGTGACCCGCGGTCGCGCACGAACAGCTTCACTTCCTCAAGGCTCACTTTGCCGTCGCCGTCGCTGTCAAGCTCCGGCCCGGCCTGCTTGATCTTCTCAATCAGCCGCACGGCAAAGGTCAGCGCGCTGCCGGTTTCGTCCAGCTGTTGTTCGGCTTGTTTGCGCAGGCCGATTTCGTTCAGGCGCTGTTTGTTGCGCAGCCGCGCGTACAGGCCAGCCGCGCCGGTGCCCAGCGCGCCGATCAGCGCGCCCCACGGGCCGAACGTCGCCGCAAAGTCCGCCGCGCCCTGCACGTTGGGCCCGGGCTGCACCAGCTTGATGCGCTTGGGCCGGTTGGGCTGGCCGGTGCGCGGGTCCACGAGTTCGGTGGTCAGTACGCCATTGGCGTCCTCGAACAGCGGCGCGCCGTCATCCGTGACGGCCTGGGTTTCGTGCTCGCCCACCAGCATGTCCAGCAGGGCGCAGCCACTTAGGACCAGCAGGGCCGCAATGAGTGACGCCAGAATCCAGTTACGCATGTTCTCTCCTTATGGGACTGTTGGTTTGGTTTGGTGTGGGGGTGGGGCATGGGGTACGGCAAACTGCGGTTTTGGGTTTTCGGTTTTGGGTTTTGGGGAACTGCCACGGCCCTGCCCACAACCCAAAACCCTCAACCCTAAACCGCAGTTCACTGCTCTACCCCGCGTCCAACCTTGCACGCAGCGGCCCAACCTCCGCCCTCAGCGCTTCCACCTCCGCGCGCAGGGCTTCCAGTTCCGTGGTAAGTGCAAGCCGCGCGTCGCCCACCCGGGCCCGGTTGTCGTCGTTGGCGTCCAGCCAGATCGTGTTGCCCGCGACGCCGCCGGGGTTGGCTTGCTGCGGCACCAACTCCAGACCAGAGGGGTCAATCAGGCCGTCCACGGTCAGCTTGCCGGTGACTTCCAGGTCGGCGTTGACGCGCAACGCGCGCTCGGCCGCGCGCAATGCGTCTTCATCCACGGGCGTGAAGGCAAGGTCGCCATCCACCAGCGCCACCTGCCAGCCGCTGTGAACGCGGCCCAGGCCGTGATGCGGCATGCCGAACGCCAGCAGCACCTCGGGGTGCAGCAGCACAAACGTCTGCCGTGTTCCGCCGTCAGTCTGTGCCAGCGGCAGGGGCCGGCCCGGGGGCAGGTAGATGCACCCGCCGCCGACGCTTGGGTCGGGCGCGTGGTCGCTTTCGGCGGCCCAGCCTTCGCTGGCGATGGCGGGCCCGCGCAGGGGCAGGTCGCGTTCGGGCCCAGGGCGGCTGGGCAGGGGCAGCCAGTCGTGACTGGGTGCCCAGAGTTCGTGTTCCGTTACCACGGGCCGCACGGATTCCGGCGGCAGGATCATCGCCGGCACGCGCGGCGGCGCGACCGGGGGCTCCGGCGGCGGCTCCTTGATGCGCGGGCGCCAGGTGGGCGGGATGCCCGGCAGGAACGGCACACGGTACTGGATGCGCCACTGGCCCGGCCGCGACTGGCGGTTCCAGCGGTGCAGGACGGTCTCGTCGTACTTGATCTGGGCCTCAAAGGGCGGCCAGGGCGGCGGCGCGCCCTCAAAGGGCTGGGCATAGAACGCCAGCGGCGCGTCGTGCACCGGGTCGCGCGGCACTTTGAAAAATGACTCGGTGCTGATGTGCCCCGCGCTTTCGCGATACAGCCCGTCATCGGTGGCCGCGCCGTACAGGTGCTTGGCGCAGTGATGCGCGTCGGCAAGCACCGGCCCGCCCTGGTTGTGGGCGCTCAGCCGGCCCAGGCTGCGGCCGTCGTCTTCGGCGTACAGGCCGCGCCCGCAGGTGGCATCCTCCTGCGTGTCACCGTCGCGCAGGTTCAGCGCGGGCACCCAGCCCGGCCCGCCGCCGGTGTTTGCGGCACGGTGTACCGGGCTGAGCGCCAGCACCGTAAGGAACTGCAACCCGCCCCGGCGCGTCGCGCTGAGTCTTGACCCGTCAAGGTCGGCCACCAGGTTGCTGCACTCGCCCCTGGCCGGGCCGCGGGCGTGCGCCACCAGCGGCCCGGCGTCCAGAAACCGGGGCTGGTCGGCAAGACCGACCAGCAGCCCGCGCAGGCCCTCAGGCCGGCGCAGGCGAACGGGGCTGAAATCCGCGGCAGTCACAGGGGCATGGCGGCCGTCCTGCGGCAGCACAAGCAACTCGTCATCGGGACCGGTCTCAACCCCTGCGACAAAGAACCAGCGGCCGTGACGCGCTGTGTCCAGCGAACCCAGGTAAAACGGAAATGCCAGCGGCCCGAAGTCGGCAAGTTCCAGGTTGCCGGTGCGCGCATCGCGGGCCGTGGCGCGGGCGGCCAGCGCGCTTTCGGTTTCCGGCGCGGTGCCCGCCGCCGCCAGCACCAGCGGCCCGGCACGGTAAAGGTTCAGCGGCTGGTGGGGCCCGCCAGGCAGGGGCGACACCGGGTCGTCATCCGCCGTCGTCTCCTGGCGCGGTGCCGCAAATGGCGGGGACACAAGCGGCGCGTCAATCAGCCGGGTTGTCAGCCCGTGTTCGCCGGCGGCAATCTCGACGCTTTCGCGCCCGCCCTCGGCCAGCGCGCCATCAACACCGGCCAGCATGCACTCGGCGCGGGATGTGGCTTCGTGCAGCAATCGGCCTGCGGCCTGTGCCAGCGCGCCGCGGTTCAGCATCACGCCGTCGTCGTACACCGCCACCAGGTGCGGGGCCGCAACGGCCGCGCCCTGCCCATGCAGAAACGGCGCACGTGCTGAGGCCACGGCAATGGTCAGCCGCAAACGCGGCTCGCCCACCAGCCGGCGCGACTGCAGCGTGGCATCGCCACCGCCCAGCGCGTAAGGCGGGTGCTGCACCCGCACCAGGCCGCGCGTGCAATCCAGCGCAAAGCCGTCGCGCACCGGTGCAAGCCCGCTGTCGGCCATCGGGTCGACTGCGGCGCTTTCGGGCGCGACACCGGCCGGGCGGTGGCCGCCGCATTCCAGCCGCGGCGCACCAAGGCTGCCATCGGCGTTGACGCCCCCAACCGGCAGCCATGGGCCGGCAAAGTCTGTGGCGCGAAACAGCCGGAATGCATGCCGACGCAGAATCTCCAGGCGTTGCGCGCCCCGCGGCGAAGTGCGCGCGATCAATCTTTCAAAGCCGCCCTCATGCAGGGCCGCGCGGCGAGCCTGCAGTTCGGTGACGCCCCAGGCAGCAAGCACCGCCGACAACGCAAAGTACTGCCCCTGCGGGAACTCGGGCGAGCCATCCCCCGGCAATACCGCATGCCAGCCCGTCACCCGCAACAGTTCCAGGGCCGCGCCGCCCGTCACCGCCTGCGGGCCGCCTGCGTCAGCAGACACTTCGAACGAGATCACCCGCAGCGCATCGGGTTCCGGGCAGGCCTGCACCGGGGTGAATCTCACACCACCGTTGTCGTCCACGCCCAGCGTCAGGCCGCAGCGCGCTGCAGCCATCGCAACGGCGGCACCCAGCGGCATGGCAATGCAGTCAATTGACGCCCCGGTGGCGGCGGGTGCCGCGGGCGGGTTGTCAACGCCTGCCAGCGTAAACAATTGCGCAACCAGTTCTTGCAGGGGCAGCCGTTCGTCGGGCCCGAACCCCAGCCGCGCGGAAACCGGACGCTGCGACCATCCGTGCCGCACATCGGCACCGTGTACCCGCAGGCGCCCATCGCCAAGGTCGTCCACACGCGTGACCGCAAACTGCCGCAGCTCGCGCGCCGTGCCCGCATCGGCCACGCGCAGGACCACGGGCGCGCCGATGGCCGGGGCGTTGCCCGTGGTCACGGCCTCGAAACTGGAGGCCTGCGCGCCACGGCGTAGTGTGACACGCAGTTCGACCAGCGCGTGGCCGTCAAGTGTGGCGATCACGAAGCTCATGGGGTCTCCGGTGCGGTGGCGGGGCGTTCGGCGCGGGCGCGCATGAGAATGCGCCAGCGCGTGACAAACCGGCGGTCGGCGGGCAGTGCCGGGTCAGGAAACGAGTACCCCACGCGGCGCTCGATCACATCCGCCGCATACAGCGGCGCGGGCGGGGCCGGGTGCCTGGTTTCGCCCACGGCGCTGCCTTCCTGCGTGATTTCCGTGACCGCCGCGCCCACCTGCTGCCGCCACGCGGGCAGGCCGGGGCCCAGCAGGGCGTGGTCAATCACGCGGCGCGAGGTCACGAAACTGAGCGTTTCCGTCCGCGCCAGCAAGCCGGCGTGCAGCGGCAGCGACAGCAGCTCGTGGTACTCAAACTCCACCCGCCGCGCCTGTTCGTTCACGGCCACGCGGGCATGCAGCGCACCGGCGGGCTGAAGCTCAAAAGCCCGCGCCAGCGCGCCCGCCCCGGCAAAGAAGCCGCTGGTCACCTGCACGCGCCTGCCCTCGGGCGTGGTCACCAGGGCGCGGATCACGTGGCCGTCGTCCACGCCCGCGGGCAGGGGCGCGAACACCTGCTCGTCTTCGGTTTCGTACTCCAGGCTTGGCGCGGCTGTGTCGCGCGTGGTGGCCGTGCGCACGCGCCGGAGGCCGGCCCCGGGCGCGGCGATCGCCGTGGCCTCGTGAGATGCCGGATTCTCAGCGGCGCGCAACACCACACGGCCGCGCGTGATCAGACGCTCGGGCGCGCCGGCCACCCGCAGCAGGCTTACCGTAAACTGGTGCGACTGCACGGCGCTGTCGGCATCCTGCAGCGTGGCCTCGAGCGTCAGTTCCACATGGCGCGGGCCGTGGGCGGCCTCGGGCATGGGGGACGCTGCCTCGACGCTGACCAGCCTCGGGCCTTGCCTGCATTGGGCCGTGGCCAGTTCGCGCAGCACGGTCGCGCCCGCCAGCAGCTTCAGTCCGCCGGTTTCGCCCACCCGCGCCTGCAGGGCGGCCAGCGCGGCCTCAGCCAGAGCCGGAGTGGCAGCCGAGAGCACAATGGTTGCGGACCAAGCCACAGACTCAGGCCTGCATTCAACACTCAGCGTTTCAACGGAACCCAGCAGGGACTCAGAAAGGTAGATTCTCAGGTTCATGGAAGTCTGCGGGCTTGGGTTAGGGGTCGATGAACTGCAGGCATGTCAGGAGGTGCCGTGATGTCCCACAGCTGCTGGTTTTCAGTTGAGTTTCATCGCGAACTGCCGACGGCGCTCAAAATGGCTCGCGCCCTGTGCGATGCCGGATGGACGGCTGTTGACCACGGCAGCCTTCGCGTGGGTGTAAGGCAGCTGGAGCATGACGAGGAGTACTGGACCGAGTTCGAGGCCTCGCCCGAAGGTGAACAGGCCGCGTGGCAACTCGTCGCGACGGCCCAGGCTTCGGCTCATGCAGTGGGCATCACCTTGACCCATGAGTCCGGCCCGGGTGGTGCCTTCTGGAGATTGAAGAGTGGCAAGCTGGAGTTCTCTCCGTGGATAGACCGCGCGACTTTGGGAGACACCGCTTGGACCGATGTGTCGAAGTATCTGGCCCTGTTTCTGCGCACGTTTGATCAGCTGCATTGGCCGGTCCTTGGCTTTCACTGGCGGGAACTCGCCTAGCGTCCGGGCAACATGCGCAGGCCGTGGAGCCCCCCTGCGATGACCGCGGCATGCTGTGGCACGACGGGACAAATGTTGTCCCACTCGAGCTTTGGTCGCTGCACAGGGGCACCAGGGTCTCATCGCTCTACCTCGCCATCTCGTCGTCAATGCTGGCCGGGTCGTCGCTGGGCAAAGCGAGCCCAAGCTGGTCGCGCGCGAACGCCTGGAACGCCCCGGCATCGTCACTGGTGGTGGCAAGGTCAAAGCGGTCGGCAATCGGCAGGGCCTGGGGTGCCTGCGCACCCGCAAACAGGCACAGGCGCAGCCCGGCGTGCGGCACTTCGGTGGCGGGGGCCAGGCTGACGCCGTCCACGTTCACCACCCCGTCGAAGTTGGCGCTGCAGCGCACCCGCACCACCAGCTTGTTCGGGAAGTTCGCGCGCGGCACGTACACCAGCCCGCCCTTGTGCAGCCATTGGCCCGTGGGCGTGCCGCCGTCCACGGTCAGTGCGCCCGCCGCCACGCCATCCAGCAGCAGGTCCAGCGTCACGCTGCCAGCGCTGTGGCTGGCCACGCGCACCCACGCGCCAAAGCCGTACCACGCGCCCGAGGCCAGCGCCGGGTCACGCGCGGCCATGTCCTGGCGCAGGTCGCCGGCCGTGGCGCCATTGCCGGTCAGCTTCAGCGAACCGGTGCCGAACACTTTCACGCCGTTGTCGCGCGAGAAGACGCCGCCGCCGCCATTCACGGCCCAGTGGTCGAAGTCCGCGCTGTCGTGGCTTTCAAAGGTCCCATCAAGCACGGCATTTCGCGCGTCCGGAAAATCGCCGCTGGTTACGGGGATTACGCGCAGGCTGACGGCCGGCCCGAACTCGGGCGTCACGCGAAACTCTTCCTGCCCCACGGCCAGCCGGTGGTGGGCGGAATCGCGAACGCACTCGATCGCGACGGCCTGGGTGCGGGCGCGCTCGTCGTCCACTTCGTTTTCGCCCTGATCCACGGTGCTGATGCCCGCGTAGCACTGCACGTCGCCGGCGTTTTCGGGCCCGGCCGCAACCGCGCCCAGGGCGACGGCGCAGGCCTCGACACTTTCGCCGTCGGCAAACATCGCCTGGGCCAGACGGTGGGCCACTTCACGTGCGCCCAGGCCGCGCGCGCCAAGTTCGGCGGCCACATAGCCGCGCAGGCAGGCATCCAGCTGCGCACGCAGCTGCACCGACCAGCCGCGCGCGGTGCGGGCGGCTTCCGAGAACAGGCTTGCGGCCTCGGCGCAGTCGCGCTCGGCTGGGCTGTCGTTAAGCACCGCCAAGAACTGTTCGCGCAGACGGTCCAGGCTGCGGAAGGTTTCGCCCGAGTCCTCAAGCTCGATGTTGCGGTCGGCCAGGTTGGAAAGCTGCGTGAACGCGCGGGCGTAAACACCCAGCACTTCAAAGATCGCGGTGTAGTCAGGCATGGGGGTTCCTTGTTCAGGCGCGCGTCACACGCGCGGCAAATGGGATGATGACCTCGGCACCGCGCCGCAGGCGGATTGCGGGCAGTGCCTGCCGGGCGCTGTCGGCGAATCGCCGCGCCAGGTCGAGTGCGGGGTCGTCAGGACGGGAGCTGAGCCATTCAAAGACAAAGGCCAGGGCATAGTCGGTCGCGGCATCGGCCAGCGGCGTCAGTGTCTCGGCGCAGAAATCGGGGCCCAGGCGCGCGGCCAGCATTGCGTCCAGTACGCGCTTGGCCCGGGCGCAGGGGCCCGAGAATCCGGGCGCACCGGCAAAGCTGCCATCCACCAGATAGGCCGCGACATCGGCGTGACGGGCCACGAGGTCAGCGTCGCAGGCGTAGAACACATCCAGCTCGGCCGTGCCCTCGCCGGTTTCGGCCAGTTCCACACTGCCGGAAAGGCCGCTGTCATTGGCGGGCTCGAGCGTGATCGCGCCCGGGCCGGTGCGCGCGCCCGTCGCCACGGCCTGGGTGCGCAGCGCGTCGCGGTACAGGGTCAGGGTGAAGTCATCGCCTTCGCGGGCCAGCCCGGCCCACAGCCGGCCGTGGTCGGTGTTGTCGCGGTCGGCACCGGTGAAGTCCCAGTGTTCCAGCGGCAGCGTGCCGTGTTGGGTGACGTAGTCGAGCTTGGGCATGGCGATCGTCCGGTGTTGAGGGTGGTGAAGCCCGAAGAGGCCGGGGCAGGCATGCATACCCGCCCCGGCACGGAGGGATCCTGTTCAGCTTGCAGCCAGGCCGGTGATCAACCCGTGCCCGCCATCGCCGCCGTTCAGGACTTCGAGGGTGTATTCGCCGATGATCTGGGCCTTGCGGAAGTCGCCGCTTTCGGCCAGCGGCTTCACAAAGAAGCTGCGGCCCGCCAGCGGCATCACCTGCAGCTTGTCGAGATCCAGCAGCAGCACTTTGTCGGCCGGCACCCAGCGCGACAGAATCACACGCTGCACGCCGAAGTCGCTTTCATAGACATCCACCAGGTTGCGCAGCGCGGTGGATTCGGGCTCGTACTTGCGCGAGCTCTGGATGAACGTGCTGATCCGGCGCTTCTGAAACCCGTTGCAGACAATCGCGTTGGGGCGGCCACCGGCCTCCCAGCACTTGCGCAGGGCGCCGTTCAGCAGCGGCTCGTCCAGGGCCTCGGCCTCGCCGTCGGTGATTGCCGCGCCGCTGCCGCCGATGAACTGCAACAGCCCGCCCATGGTGCGGCGCACACTGGCCGAGCCCTGCGGGTTGCTGCCGGCCTTGAAGCCGTTGATCACGGTCTGTTCCAGCGAGCGCATGAGTTCGCGCAGGCGCTGGATCACCTGGTAGTCAAACTCGCGCTCGACGGCGTGCAGGCCGACGGCGTCCATCGTGCCGCTGATGGTCACGGCCTCGGTGAAGATCTGGCTGAAGTTCTCCTTGCGCACCCGGGTGCGGTACTTCGCGCCGGGGGCGTCCTCACCTTCCAGCGCCGCGTGGCCCAGCACCGTCAGCTTCTGGTTGTCGGCCAGTGCCGCGGGGATGCTGCCGCCATAGGCGCGCACGACGGTCAGCGTGTGGGTGCTGATGCCGGTGACCTGCATGACTTCTTCGCTGCCCTCGGGCTTGACCAGGTCGCCCACGCGGAACACCCCGCCGTTGTCCACCACGATCGCGGTGTCGTCGTCGTCGTAGCCCTCGGCGCTGTTGACGGCGCTGTGGTCGGCGTTCAGGGAGTCTTCAAACCACTCGTGGCGCGTGGATTTGGCCGCAAAGCGCGGGCTGCCGATGGCATCCAGCAGCGGCGTGTCAAAGGGCGAGATCAGGCCAACGAGGTCGCTTACGTCATCCACCAGTTCGGGCAGCGTGGTGCCTGCGTCGTAGGTGGCTTTGCCGGTGAAGCTCATGGGAGTGTCCTTTCAGGTATGGCAGGAGCCCGGAGCGTAAGCGACGGGTCCCGCCGGTGTGTCCCGTCGCTTACGCTCCGGGCTCTTGTTCACTTGCGGCGGATCCGCACCGCCTGCAGTTGACGTGTCAAGGCGCCGTGGGTCATGTGGCGCCGCAGGCCTTCAAGCCCGGGCTCGGACAGCTTGCGTACGCCCGGAGCCGGCACGGCGGCAAACAGGTAGGGGCGCTGTTCGCGCAGACGCCGGTAGTACTCGGCCAACCCGGCCGCGCGGTCCGGCGCGGCGCCCAGAACCTGGTGCAGGTCCTCCAGTTTCAGGGCGTCGGCGGGGTGCAGCAGGCCCTCACGCGGGGCGCGCTCCAGAAACTCGCGCTCGGCCTGGGCGCGCGCCGTTGCCTGTTCAAGCTCGGCTACGCGCTGCAGGGGCTCAGACTCGCGCTGGTCTTCGGGCAGCAGTTGCTTGAGTTGCTCGGTCAGGCTGGGTTGGTCGGGGTTCATGGGTTCTCCAGTGCAGGTAAAGAGTCGGCAGTCAGCAGTCCGCAGTCGGCAGCTACGAACTACCGGCGCTGTGGTTGTTGCCCTCGCTGTTGCTGCGGACTGCCGACTCCCGACTGCGGACTTGCAGTTCCCGTACATTCGCCTGCCAGACCGCCCGGGCTTCTTCGTCGCTGGCAAAGGCGTCCGGGTCGTCGCGGCGCATCAGTTGCCAGGGAGTGACCAGCCCGTGGCGCAGCCGCCAGTCATCGACGGCCATGCGCTCGGTTGCGCTTTGCTCCAGGCTGGGCTCGGGGTAGTCCACGGCAAGTTCGGCGTGGCCGGACACGCCCTCATGCTGTCGCAGCAGGGTCAGGCACAGGCCGGCGAGGTCGGATTCCAGCGCCCGAAAGGCAAGCTGGCGCTCCTGGCGGTCTTCCAGCACCGGCGAGTTCTGGGCAAGGATGCTGACGCCGCTGGCGGTGGTACCGGCATGGACGCTGAGCACACTTTCGGGAATGCGCTGCGACTTCAGCAATGTGCGCAGGTGAAACTCCAGGTCGGCAATCAGGCCGGCAATCGGCGCGTTGGGAGACTTGAAGTTCACGCCGTAGGGCTGGTCGCCCGCCACCCGGAACTGGATTGCCCGCGAAGGGCTTACCACCAGGGGCTGGCCGGGGTCGGGGTTGACGATCTCCATCACGCCAAAGCCCTGCAGCGAAACAGTCTGGGCCATTTCGGTAAGCTTCTGGTTGAACTCGGCGTTGGCCGGGACAATCGACGCGCCGCGGCCCTCGACCCAGAAGTCGTCCACCGGCGGGCGATCGTGCACAAAGGCAAACGGCACGCGGCCCAGCCCGTGGTCGGCTTCTTCCACGACGCGGCCGTGGCTGACACTGGCAAAGCGGTCCGGCGTCCAGACCTGGGCCAGGCTGCCGTCGCCCGCGGCAAGGGCGACCACAGCCAGCGGGCGCGCGGGCCAGTCCGGATCGGGCACAACGCAAAGGCGGTGGGCGGGCCAGGGCCAAAGGGCGCAGCGCCCGTCCTGCCAGGAAGCGCCAATGGCGGCCACGCCCTGCAGGCGGCACAGCCTGTCGGCATGAAGCAGCAGCAGGTCCAGCGGGTTGCGCGCCAGCGTGGCGCGGATACGCTCTGTGGCGCGGTCGTCGCCGGTGATGTTGCGGGTGACGGGCACGCGGTAAAGCTGGCTGAGGATGTCCACCAGAACACGCGTGAGGTTCATGAAGTGGCGGTGCGGGCGGCGGGCGAAGTCGGCGTGGTTTTCACCGGGCTGGCGCGGCAGATAGCGCAGTTGTTCGCCCCGGTAGAAATCCCACTGCATCTGCGCGCGGCGGCGGCGCGCGGTGTCGCCAGTGTCCGTGCAGAGTGCAAACAGGTCGGCCGCTGATGCCCCGGGGCCGAACGACGCCGGCGCGCCGTAGGGCGAAGTGATTTCCAGGGCGATGGACAGCGCGGCAGTGAATGGGTCCGGCATGGTGCCTCCAACCCATGGCAAGCTTGAGGGCGGAGTTTTTCGGGAATCACGCGCGGCATGGAAATCCTGAAATCAGCCATTGCCACGGAACTGGCCGCCCAAAGCGGGTTTGCGGCCGCCGGCCTGGACGCGCAGAAAATCGCGGAAAATCTGTCCCGCCCGCCCAAACCCGAAATGGGCGACCTGGCGTTTGGCTGTTTCAAGCCTGCCAAAGACCTGAACCTCAAGCCCAACGAACTTGCGTCACGCGCCGCAACCGGTTTTGCCCCAGGCAGTCACCACGCGCTGGTGCAGTCCGCGCAGGCCGCCGGGCCCTACATCAACCTGCGCCTGAACCGCGCCGCCGCAGCATCGCACGTGCTGGCGGCCATTGAGACCACAACTGTCGGGCAAGACCCCGAACAGTGGCGCTTTGGCAACAGCGACGAAGGCGACGGCAAGACACTGGTGATTGACCTGAGCAGCCCGAACATCGCCAAGCCGCTGGCCGTGCACCACCTGCGCAGCACGATGATTGGCTACGCCATCAAGCGCATCCGCGAGGCCCAGGGCTGGCGCGTCGTCGGCGTGAACCATCTGGGCGACTGGGGCACGGGCTTTGGCAAGCTGATTGCCGGGTTGAAAAAGTACTTTCCTGAGATTGGCAAGCGCGCCGAAGCAGGCGACGCCAAGCCGTTGGGCGACATGAGCGTGGCCGAACTCAACGCCACTTACGCGCGCTTTTCGGCCGAAAGCAAAGAGAACGAAGACCTGGCCGAGGCCGGCCGCACCGAGTTCGCCGTGCTGGAACAGCACATCGAGGCGCTCATCGGCGGCACCAGGGCTGCTGCCGGCGCCCACGGCGAGGCCAACTTCCGCATCTGGCAGCACACGCGTGAGTTGAGCCTGGCCGAGTTCGAGCGCATGTACGCGCACCTGGGCTTGTCGTTTCACCAGTGGCCGGTGGTGGACCAGCAGCACGCCCGCGTGCTGAACGCCCAGCCCGATAACTTCTACCGCGACCACTGCCTGTACGTCGGCGAAAGCTATTACGTTGCGGCGGAGGACCTGTGCCGCCGCATCATTGCCGATGCCGTGGCTAACAAAGTCGCCGAGGAAAGCGAAGGCGCGCTGGTCATCTTCACTCACGGCAAAGACAAGCCGCCGCTGATGCTGGTCAAGGACGACGGTGCCACCAGCTATCACGTACGTGATCTTGCTGCGGCCATCTATCGCCACCGCCACTGGCACGCCAATGAGCTGGCCTACGTGGTGGGCGGCGAACAGAAGTGGCACTTCGAACAACTGTTCAAGGCGCTGGGCCTGCTGGGTCATGAGTGGTCGTCCCAGTGCATGCACATCGAATTCGGCCTGATGATGTTCCAGCAGGCCGATGGCAAGTGGGCCAAGACCAGCACCCGGCGCGGCACAGCGATCATGCTGGAAGACCTGCTGGATGAAGCCGTCAAGTCGGTGCGCGAGATCATGGCGGCAAAGAACCCCGAGCTTGCGGCCTCGGCCGATGCCGAGCGCATTGCCAACGCCGTGGGCGTGGGCGCGGTCGTGTTCAATGACCTGAAAAACGGCCGCCGCAACAACGTCAAGTTTGACTGGGACGCCGTGCTCGACTTTGAGGGCGAATCCGGCCCCTACATGCAGTACCAGTTCGTGCGCATGGGCAGCGTGCTGAACAAGTTCAAGCAAGCGTGCGGCAACCTGGACAACCACGACTATCCGCCGTACTTCAAGACCAGGTATTCTTCTGGCCCTGACCTGGACCTTGACTTGTCCGCCGGCGACGCCGCGCTGCTGGCCCTGCCCGAAGAATGGGCGATCCTTCAACTGCTGGCCGACTTCCCCGCCGCCGTGGCCCGCGCCAGCCGCGAATACGAACCCAGCATCGTGGCGCGGGCGCTGATTGACCTGGCCGGCGCGACTTCCACCTGGTGGAGCGCCACCAAGGACACCCGCATTGTCGGTGAAAACGCCAACCTCAGCCTGGCCCGCGTGCGGCTGGTCAACGCGATCCGCAAAGTGCTGGGCCGCGGCCTGACACTGCTGGGCATGAGCCTGGTCGAGCGCATGTAACCCGGCCACCCCTGCCGCAATCGCGCGGCGTTGGAACAATGCACCCATGACCGACTCACCGTCACCCGCGCCCGCTGCAGCAGACCAGCCGCTGCTGGAGTGCCGCAACCTGGTGCGCAACTTCAAGTCCGGTGACGGCGAGCTGTGTGTGCTGCGCGGCGTGGATTTTGCCCTGCACCAGGGCGAGATCGCGGGCATTGTGGGTTCCAGCGGCGCGGGCAAAAGCACACTGCTGCACCTGCTGGGCCTGCTGGACACGCCCACGTCAGGCGAGATTCTCTACCGTGGCAAGGACCTGGCCCGGCTGTCGCAGGAGCAAGCCGCCAAGGTGCGCAACCGCGAGTTCGGGTTTGTGTTCCAGAGCTTTCATCTGCTGCCCGAGTTCTCGGCGCTGGAAAACGTGATCATGCCCGGGCGCATCGGGGCTGGCGCGCTGGCCTGGATGCGCGACGCCGACAAGCTGCGCGCCGCGGCCGAGGACCTGCTGAAGCGTGTGGGGCTGGGTTCGCGGCTTTCGCACGTGCCTTCGCGGCTTTCGGGCGGCGAGAAGCAGCGCGTGGCGCTGGCCCGCGCCCTGATGAACCGGCCCGCTGTGGTGTTCTGCGACGAGCCCACAGGCAACCTGGACAGCCGCACTGCCGACGAAATCTTCGCGCTGATCACCGAGTTCAACCGCGAGCGCGGCCAGACATTTTTGATTGTCACGCACGACCAGCACATCGCCGAGCGCGCCCAGCGCCGGTTGCAGATGGCCGACGGCCGGTTTGTCGCCGCTAGCGCCCCGACCGGCGCCGACGCCACAGCACCATAAGCGCCAGCACAGGCCACGCGCCGGCGGCACCGACGGCGCACCCGCCGCCGTCTTTCTTGCCTTTGCCGCCGCCGCCCCCACCGCCACCGCCGCTGCCGCCGGAAAGGTCGATCACCGTCAGCGAAGTGATCACGCCCTGGCTCAGGTTGAAGTAGCTTCCGCTGCCCTGTTCAAGACGGTACGCCCGAACCATGTAATCCACAGCGCCCAGCGGCGGCGCGGTGTCGCTGTAGGCAGACGCGGCAACCGGGCTGGTAGTCAGGCGCGACCAGGCACCGCCGTTGCGACGATACACGTGATAGCCCAGCACCGTATCTGCGCTTGCGGTCCAGGTCAGGTCCACGGCCATGCCGGTCTGCGCCGCAGCCGGGCCGGTGGCAGGCGCCACCACGTGCATGCGCAACGTGGGGTCGCCCAGCAGCGCAATGTGAACCTGCTGGTTGCCAAAGCTGCTGAGCGTCGGGCGGTTCTGTGTCTGCAGCAGCGTCTCGCCGATCGTTTCGCCCAGGGCCATGCCGTGGAAGTACCAGTGCGGCCGGCCGGCCCAGCAGCAGGTCAGCCCTTTGCCGTTGGCAATGCTGGCGCGCATCAGGTTGTTGGGGCTGTCCCAGTCACCGAAGTAACTGCCGAACAGGCTGGTGAACGCGGCCTGGCACTGGTTGGAAGCATTGGCGAAATTGCTGGTGTTGCCCACGCCACTGCAGCTGGTGTAGCTGCCGCCGCCGCAGCCATAGGCCCACATGTAGCTGCCCGTGGTGGTGCTGCCGAAGTAGTCGGCGTCGGCCACGTTGGCGGGCCCGAACATCGGCGCAAAGCCGCGCCACGCGCTGGAGGCAAAGGCCTCGCCCGAAAACGCGCCGAAGTTGTCGTCGACCACGGCGCGCATCTGGGGTGACCATACTTTGTGACGGAACTCGTGGTGCTTGTTCAGCCAGTTGCGCAGCAGTTCAAGTTCGCTGGTGGCAAACGCCGGCATGTCAAAGAAGTCCACGCGGCCCACGGCAAGCTCTACCTGGCCGGGGATGTTGCTCTGGTCGTACTTGCCGTCGCCGGGAATGTTCTGGTTGGCGGGGCGGGTGGCCACGGTGTTGTTCACGCTGGTGTCGGTCCAGGTGCCGTTCATCTCGCCATAAAACACGTCGGCAGCCCAGGCGCCCTGGTGGTCGGGGTGAGCATCGGGGTTGAAGTTGCCGCTGTAGGGCACGGGCACGTGGCCGATGATCAGCACCGCGCGCGTGGTGGCCGGTGCCGCATTGTAGGCCGCCGTAATCAGCGCCTTGACACTCACCACGGTGGCGGTGGGTGCCACGTCGTGGCGCACGACTTCCCAGCCATCGCCCTCAAGATCGTGTTCCAGCCGCGTCAGTTCCGCGGCCAGCGCCGCCGTGTGGGTGTTGTCGCACAGCAGCACCACCCGCCCGCGCTCGTGCTGCGCCGGCACTTCAATGCCGGCCGTGGCAAAGCCGTGCGCCGCCGGGGTGCCGGCCTTGCTGACGCGATACTCGTAGGCAGTGCCGACGGTAACGGTGGTGTCGGTGTAACCCGTGGCCGTGCCGGCCAGGCTGGCCACTACCGCGCCCCAGGCGGTAGCGCCCTGTGCGCGACGATAAACCGCAATGCCTGTGGCCGAAGCCTGTGTGGGCCAGGCCAGTGCAATCTGCGGCGGGCTGGCCTGCACGGTGACGGTGACTTCCACGGCATAGGGCCGGGCGCCGCTTTGGGCGGCCACGGCAGGCGCCAGTACGAACAGCAAGACAAGCCAGCCGGTGCGCATGGCTTCTCCAGGTTGGATAGAGGGATGCGCGCAGTCTACGCCAGCGCCACGCCTGCCCCCAAGGCAATTGTGGAAAGCGCAATCCGCGGCCCGTGCTTTCGCACAGGCGGCAGCGCGGTAAGCTGCCTGCATGGTCCGTGTCGCAATGGTGCTTGTTGCCGCAATTGCCTGCCTGGCGCAGTCGGCCCGCGCGCAGGAGCCGCCACCCAGCGTGGCGCGGGCGGTGTCCGCGTTGCCGTATCTGTCGAGTACCGTGCCCGAACAGCGCGTGCGGGCCGAATCCATCATCGAGGCCGCAGCGCCGGCGGGCTTCGACAAGCTGGTTTCCGAACTCCCGCGTCAGCCGCGCCAGGGGCGCGAGTCGCTGCTGCGCATCCTTGCCAACACCAACCATGGCGGCCGTGTAGAGCTGTGCCTGGCCACCCTGTGCCGGCAGGACGCCCGCCGCGTGGAACGCGTGATCGCGCGTGATGCCCTGGACAGGCTGGACCCGGGCCGCCTGCTGGATGCCGTCAGCGCCAGGCTTGCCGCACCAGAGCTTGATGAGTTTTCGCGCGCCCAGTGCCACAACCTGCTGGGCCAGATTGCCACAGCCCGCACCCAGGGTGTCCTGGAGGAACTCTGGCGGGCCGCGCCGCCGGACAGCCCGCAGGCCACGCGGCTCGAGATCGCACTGCTGCGCAGCATCCTGGCCTCTGGCAACGCTGAGCCCGCCTGGAGTCGCTGGCAGAAACGCCGCCCGGAAGGCCCGACCTGCACCCACCGCGAACTGGCCGATGCCCTGCGCGCGCTGGCCCGGCCCACTTCCATGGAACGGCTGGAGGCCGAGGGACGGCTTGCGCTGCTGGTCAACGGCGACACCCGCGTTCTGGCGGCGCTGGGCGGCAGCCTGCTGCCCGAGCGCGCCAGCTATGCGTTGTCGGCCTTGCGCCGCAACGTGCCCGAAGAATTGCAGTATGCGGTGCTGGAGACGATGCTCGATCTTGTCAGCACCGCCGGGCAGGATTCCGCGCTGGCGGCCATTGACGTGGCCGTTGCCTGCGCGCCGCCGACGCCTGCGGACATGGACACCCTGCGGCTGGTCATCACCCAGGACACCATGGCGCGCATGGAATCCATCCTGGAGGGCCTGCGCCGGGGCGGCAATCTGGCCGACCTGCGCAAACAGCACGCCCGGATCAGCGCCGAACTTCGCCCGCTGCTGCTGCGGCGCGGCGCCGTGGACCACGAAACCATTTCCCGCATCCGCGAGCTCGCCGGTGTGCGGCAGCAGCTCGAGTTTGTGGAAGGCCAGTGGCGCCAGGGTTGGCGGCGCGAGTTCGAGGGCGAAGTGCTGGGCATGGGCCGCCCACAGGAACCCTGATGCCCGCGCCCGCACGATACGGCCCGCCGGATGGCAACGCCGACTTTCGCGGTTACTCGCAACTGGTGGCGGCCACTTTCGGCGCCGACCCCGACGCGATTGCAGGCTGGCTGGCGGACCTGGGCACGGCCAACATTCGCGTGCTGCGGAACAATGGCGACCTGCAGGCCGGCCTGAGCATCTACACCATGGGGCAGTACTTTGGCGGGCGCAGTGTTCCCATCTGGGGACTGGCGGGCGTGGTGCTGCCGCCCCAGCGCCGCGCGTCGGGGCTGGGCCGCGAGCTGCTGACCGCCTGCCTGCGCGAACAGCACAAGTCGGGCCCGCCGCTGGCGTCGCTGTTTCCGGCCAGCACGCATGTGTATCGCGCGCTGGGCTATGAACAGGCGGGCTGTCGCCTTACCGCGCGGGTGCGTGCCCTGGACATCCCGGCCCCGGCTGCGGGGCTTTCGTCGCGGGCGGTCAGTGCGGGCGACTGGCCCGAAATCCGGCGCCTGTACGCCCAGGCCCGCGCCCACGACACCGGCTGCCTGGACCGCAGCCAGGCCATCTGGGAACGGCTGCGCCGGGTGCCGCCACAGGGCATGCTGCAAGGCCTGCTGATTGAGGGCGCCCAGGGGCCGGAGGGCTACCTGCTGTTCACACTGGCCCGACGCGACGGCACGTTGCGGCTGGACATGACGGTGCGCGACTGGGCTTTTGTTTCGCCGCGCGCGCGCGATGCCCTGCTTCGGCTGCTGTGGGTGCAGCGCAGTGTGGTGGGCGAAATCACTCTGCAGTTGGGGCCGAACGACCCGCTGCTGCAGGGCCTGTGCCACGACAACAACGCGCAGATGGTGGAGCACCTGGTGTGGATGCTGCGTGTGGTGCAGGTGCCGCAGGCCCTTGCCGCCCGCGGCTGGCCGGCCATTGACGCCGAAGCATCATTTACTGTGACAGACGACCAGTTAAAGGAAAACACCGGCCCCTGGCGCGTTCGGCTGCGCGGCGGCAAGGCCTCTGTGGCCAAGGCGCGGGCGGCATCAGTGCGCATGCACACCTGTGGTCTGGCCGCGCTGTACAGCGGGTTCATGGCGCCGCCTGCGTTGCGCCGCGCCGGGCTGCTGCAAGGCAGTGACCGCCACGATGCCGCGCTGGCGGCCATGTTTGCCGGGCCGGCGCCTTACCTGCTGGATTTCTTTTGACCATTTACATCCACATCTGGAAGTCCGGCCAGGACGACTTGGCCGTCGAATACTCCTTCAGCCCCGAGGACGGTGTGGTCGGCGTATTGCGCATCACCCGCGCCACGGGGCAGATGCACCTGGCCCAGCCCTGCCCCGGCGACGACACCAACACGATTTTCCAGTGCGCCTGCAAGGCGGTCTGGAACCAGTGGGCCGTGGGCAAGTACCCGGACGTGACCCGGTACATTTACGGGTAAGCGGCTGCAAAAACGCCCGCTAGACTGAACCTTCCCTGTCATGGCGCGTTTCGATGGATGCAGCACTTCGACAACTTCTCCACATTGGGGCTACCGCATGAAACGGATCCTTCTTCCCGTTGTGGCCGTGCTGTCCCTGGCCGCAATCACCCTGGCGTTCTCCCACTCCTTTCACGCGCAGGATCGCCAGAAGGACGCGCTGGCGGCGCTGGCCCGCGCCGACGCCCTGTTTGAGGCCGGCAAACACGCCGACGCGGCACCGGAGTACAACAAGGCCGCCGAAGGCCTGCCGCTGGGCGACGGCCGCGATCGCGCGCTGCTGCGAGGCCTGGTGTGCATGGCCGAAGCAGGCCTGCACGAAGACCTTGAAAAGCTCGATCGCGGCGGCGCACTGGCGATCAGGCTGGGTTTCATCACCGACGCAAGCACGCGCGTGGACGCGCTGCGCCTGGCCGGGTTGTACTTCGCGGGCCGCGACCACGATTATCACCTGCACCGCAACCGTGTGCGGCGAGACTACGCGCTGGACCCGACCAAACTGCCCGAGTCAGAACGCCTTGAGTGGACCTACGTCAATACCTCCGGCGGGGACCTGAACTCCGCCCGCGCGCTGATTGCCCTGGCCCACGAGGCCAGCCGCGCGATGCTGCTGAGCGCGACGCCCGACCCCATCCAGCGTGAACGCCACGTTGCCCTGACACTCGAGCTGTGCGACCTGCTGGAAGTCACCGACCGGCTGCGCGGCGGGGTGCGCAACGAAATGCACTTCTTTGGCAGCGATTACGGCATCGGCGGCGCGACGCCACAGCCGGAACTGCCTGGCGAAGTCGACCCCAGCGACTGGGAAGACTTTGTGGATGAAGATCCCCCCGTGCAGATCCCGGCCCGCCCGGTGGCTGTCGCCGCCGCGGCCGCGCAGCCGTCGCAGGAACCGTTTGTGCGGCGTGGTTACTACCTGCAGCCTGACTACCCCAGCCTGCCGGCCATCCACGCGCTGATGGAAACAGCGCTGCGCCGCGCCGCGGACCTGCAGGACAAGGAGCTTCAGGCGGCTGTGCTGTACCGCCAGGCGACGCTGCTGCTGAATGTCGGCCTGTACGGCGACGCCGGCCTGAACGCCAGGCTGACCGACTGGCGCAATGGCGCAATGGCCGAACCCGCGCCCGCGCGCGATCCACGGCCGGTGCTGCGCAGGCTGCTCTCGGAACACAAGGGCAGCATCTGGGATGACGAAGCCCGTTTTCTTCTGGGCTATGCGGCCTACTACCTGAACGACTTTGCCGCAGCCCGCGCCGAGTTCGCGCTGCTGGAAAAAGATCACCCGAAGTCGCGCTACATCGGCGAGGCCCGCCGCCTGGTGCAGGTGATTGACTTCCCGCAGCTGTTCACCAGCTTCAGCACCGGAAACTCCGAGCATGCCCTGGTGGCGCCCGGCACGCCGCTTTCCGTAAGCGTGTATGCCCGCAACGTGCAGGCTGTGCGCGTCAGCCTGCGGCCCCTGGACCTGGGCCGCGTCATGGCCGGGGTTTCGGGCGCGGAACACGCCTGGGCGGACCTGGCCAGGCTGGCCGAGCTGCCGGGGTTTGAGGCCGCCCTGGGCCAAAGCGTGATGGACCAGTCGTTTACACTGGATGCCGCCCGCCCGCACTTCTACCAGGCGCGCGAGGCCCTGCCGCTGTACACGTCTCTGCCCGGCGTGTACCTGCTTGAAGTAAGCGGCGGCCCGGTGCTGGAACGCAAGCTGGTGCAGGTGGCCGACGTCGCCCTGCAGCGCCGCCGCCTGGCGCAGACCGAGCAATTCTGGGTGACCACGCAACAGGGCCGGCCGCTGCCCAATGTGATCCTGCACGGCGGCTACCACGAAAACCTGCATGTCAGCGTGCCGTACCGCGACCGTGTGCGCAAAGACCCGGACGACCCCGCCAGCCCGCTGGTGGAAGTCACCCGTTTCCGCGCCGAGCGTGAACTGGTGTCGCACCCCCTGCACGGCCAGACCAACGCCCATGGCCTGTATGAGACTGCCCTGCCGCCGCACGCCGTGCGCAACTTCTGGGCCACGCTGGATGTTGACGGCATGGTCTACCTGGTGAATGACGCCAGCGGCCCGGCTTCCATCCAGGCGCCCGCGCCCTGGGAGCCGCGCCCGGTGCAGCGCCCGGCGCCGGACCTGCGCGCGTTTGTCTACACCGACCGGCCGGTCTATCGGCCCGGCGACACCGCGTACCTGCGGCTGATCGCGCGGCTGCCGATGGGCGCGGGCAAACTCGATGGCGAGCCCGTAACCCTGCGCGTGATGGCGCGCGGCATTGAGCAGCGCCGCTATGACCTTGTGTTGAACGACTTCGGCGGCGCGGTCGCGAAGTTCGAGATCCCGCACGGTTCGCCGCTGGGCGACTGGGACCTGCTGGTCTCCGGCACCCGGTTCGGGGACGAACAGTCGTTCCGCCTGAGTGTGCAGGAGTACTTCAAGAAAGACGTGCGCATTTCAATTGACGCACCGGCCGGCACGCTGGCACCCGGCAGCAGCCCGGAAGTCCCCGTGCGTTTTGAGTACCTGGCCGGCGGCGCGGTTCAGGGCGCCGAGGTCAGCTACACCGTGGATGCCCGCGCCGTGGGTGGCAAGACCTGGCGCCCGGTTGCGGCGCGCGCGGCCACCAACATTGACGGCGTTGTGCGGTTCGCGCTGGACACGGCGCGCATCAGCCAGGATGCCGGCGGCCGTGCCGTGACGTTGACCATCACCGCCGAGGGCAAGGGCCCGGGCGGGCAGGTGTCCGTGGCGCGTGCGACGGCTGCCATCAGCGGCCAGGGCGTGACTGTCAGTGCCGACTGGCCCACGGGCAACTGGCACGAATCGCAGAACCTGGCCGTGGCCCTGAAGGTCGTAGACGCCGGGGGCACAAGGCTGCGCGCCAGCGGCAGTTACACTATCTGGCGCATCACCGACCAGACCAGCCTGCGCCCCGGCGACTGGGGCAACCCCAGCATCCGCCGGGTGCATGCCCAGAACTTTGACGACCAGGCCCGGCTGGAAACCATCCATGTGCAGCTGCCGCGTGAAAGCGGCCGGTACCTGATTGAGATGTCCGGCAGCGCCGGCGGCGAGCCATTTACCCTGAGCCACAGGGTTCTGCGCGTCGGAATGGGCGACCTTGACTCGCGCCCCTTTGCCGTTGTGCCACAGCATGATGCCTTTGACCTTACGGCACCGTGCCGTGTGCTGGTGTGCCAGCCCGCCCCCGGCCCCGTCCTGGTCAGCCTGCATGCCGATGGCGTCGAAACCGACCACAACGTGGTCAACCTGCCTGCCACGGGGCTGCACACCATGGCCATTTCCGAGGCCCACGCCCCCCACCGCCAGGTGAGTGTGCGCGCCGTTCGCGGCGGGGCGTTGCTGGCAGCGCAGTACGGCGTGGCCGTTCGGCCCGCCAGCCGGCTGATCCGCACGGTGGTGCGCTTTGACAAAACCCAGTACCGGCCCGGCGAAACCGCCAGCGCCGAAGTCTTCACGTTCCGGGCCAGTGGCGAGCCCGTCGAGGCCGAAGTCGCCCTTGGCGTGTGGGACAGCGCGCTGCGCGACTTTGCCCCGGCGGCCCTGGACAACGTGAACCTGTACGACCACTTTTTTGCGGGCACCAGCCGTTTCAGCGCGGCTGACGACAACCTGGGTGCCCGCACCCGCATGGCGCCAACCCGCAGGCACAGCGGCACGGTGAAGCGCTGGCGCATCCATGCCATGCCGCCGGGCAGCTTTTTCTACGGCGCGCAAAGCTGGACCAGCACCCACCAGTTCAGCCTGCTGGCCCTGATGCAGGACACCGAGAAACCCGCCCGCAGCCTGCGGCGCGACCCTGTGGCGCAGGATTCCATGAATGAAGACTGGAATGAAAGCCCCGTACCCAACTCCGACCCTTACTACGGCAACAGCGCGGCTGTCGGCCTGGGTGGCGGCGGCGGACGGGGCGGCGCCGGCGGCATGTCGCACCGCAGAGCCCGTGGCGGAGGTGGCAGCGCCCGGCAGGTTTCGCCGGACCGCGCCGACTTCCGCGACAGCGCGTTCTTTGCCGCCGATATCCGCACCAGCAGCAAGGGCGTGGCCAGCATCAGCTTCAAGCTGCCCGACAACCTTACCGAGTGGTCGTTTGAGGCCACCGCCGCCGACCGCCTGGCCGGAGTGGGCCAGGCCACGGGCCGGTTCAAGGTCGCCCGCGATCTTTCGCTGCGCATGGTCGGGCCCCGCGGACTGACCGACGGCGACGAGATTGAGCTCGCCGCGCTGGTCCAGAACCTTGGCGCCGCGCCGCTTGCCGTAAACTGTGAAGCCGCCCTGAACCTGGAAGGCGCAACCGCCAAGCTGGAACTGCTGCGCAGCATTTCGCCCACCACGGTGCACGTGGCGCCCGGCGCAGCCACCGAGGCGCGGCTGCGCGTGAAGGTGACCGGCACCGGCACCGCGCTGTTGCGCGTGACGGCGTCCAGCGATGACGACCAGGACACTGTGGTATGGAAGTACACCGTGGCACCGCGCGGCATGCCGGTAACGCGCACCGTGGCCTTCCGCATGGAAGCCGGCAAGGACACACTTTCCCTGTCGCCTGACCTGCCGGCCAACGCGGTGCTGGATCGCAGCAGCATCTGTGTGCAGTTTCACGGCTCGCTGCTTTCCGGCGTAGTGGATGCCCTTCCGGGGCTGGTGAACTATCCGCACGGCTGTGCGGAACAGACCACCAACAAGTTCGTGCCGCTGCTTTCGACGCTGCAACTGCTGAAGGCCAACGGACTGGACATTCACCAGCTTGGCAAATCCCGCATGGCCTATGACGGGCCAGCCGGCGCCGACCGCTGGCCGCTGCAACTGACTGACCCCGCAGAGCTTCAGAAGATGGTTGACGTCGGCTTTGGCAACCTGCGCGGCTACCAGAACCATGACGGAGGCTGGGGCTGGTTCCGGTTGAACGATAGCAGCCCGCACCTGACAGCCACCGTGCTGGCGGGGCTGTGCAGCGCGCGCACTGTGGCAGGGCCCGTGGGGCTCACGCTGCCGGCCAGCGAGGCCGTGGTTCACGACATTCTGGCCCGCGGCGCGCAGTTCCTGCTGAATGCCATGGCAAGCGCCCGCTGGGACGCCGCCCTGCGCGCACGTTGCCTGTACGCCGCGGCCTGGGCGGTTTCGCTGCTGCCCCGTGACGCGCACCAGCCGCTGCGCGACTTGCTGGACCAGCGCCTGCTGGCCACGCTGGCTGCGCTGGACACCAACCCCGCCAAGTCCGCGGCCCAAGCCGGCGGCAGTGCCGGCCTGGCCGGGCTGGTGATGGCGTCGCATTACGCCGGACGCACCCGCGACCGCGACATGCTGGCTCGCACGCTGGCTTCACGGGGCGTCGACGACGGCCGCGGCAACCTGCTGTTTCCCGCCGGCGCCGACGAAAGCGCGCGCTGGCACGACAACGGGCTGGAGGCCCACGCGCTGGCCGTGCAGGCGCTTTCGCTGGCTATGCCCGCCAACCCCGCACTGAAGCGCGGCGTGGACGGCCTGCTTCAGATGAAGCGCGGCGCGGACTGGGGCAACACCCGCGCCACCGGCCAGGCCGTGCAGGCGCTGGCGGCGTACCTTTCCGCCAATGCCGACGACAACGCAGAAGTCAAGGTGGGCGTGACCCTGGGCGGGACCACAATCGGAACCTTTGAGCGCACCCGCGACAAGCTGCTTTCGGCACGCACCCGCTGGGACATCCCGGCCACCGAACTCAAGGGCGCCGCCCTGGGCCTGCGCCGCACCGGCAAGGCCGCCGTAAGCGGCAGCCTGGTGGTGCGCGCGTTTGTGCCGGTTGACGAAAAGTGGCGGGGCGACAACAACGGGCTGCGGGTCACGCGCATCTTCCAGCGGCGCACGGCCACAGAGCGCGAGATTGAGGTCGAGGTACGCGACCAGCACGGCAACGTGCTGGAACGCCGCCGCGAAATGAAGGTGGATTACGAATACTCGACATTGAATTCCGGCGATGAACTCAAGGTCGGCGACGTGATCACCATCAGCATCCACGTTGCGGCGCGGCCCGGCGACCGCTACCTGTGCATTGAGGACGCCCGCCCCAGCTGCCTGGAGCCGATCCGCGGACGGTTCGAGGAGATTCGCGGCCTGCTGACGGCGCTTGGCCGCATCGACGTCACCAAGGAAGAACGCGACACCAGCACCAACTTCTACGCCGAGACTGTGGCGGCCGACGGCACGCTGTCCTTCCGGCACGAATGCGTGGTGGTGGCAGGCGGCCGTTTCACCGCCATGCCGGCGCGGGCCTTTGACATGTACGACGAAGCCCGCAACGGCAGCAGCGATGCCGTTGCGCTTTCCGTGAAGTAAGCACCGGGGGCCCCCAAGGGGGCCCCCGGCCGTTGCATCCCGCGTGGGTTCGGGGTGCTACTGTTTGCGTTCCGGTGTGGGTGTTTCCGAAGGCGACTCGGCCGGCTTGCCGCCCTCGCTGCGCGAAGTCTTGCGCACAATGCGGATCTTCACCTGGCTCGACCCGTCCTCTGAAGATTCCTCAATCTCGATGTCGACGTCGCCCTCGCCGGCCTGTTCTTCGGCCTCCTTGGCGGCCTTGCGGGCGCGCTCCATGGCTTCCTGCATGCGCTTGCGCACTTCCTTGGGTAGGTTCTCAAAGGCATCTTCCATGCCCTCCGGAAGCTCAATGGCCTTGCGCCCGCCGGGCAGGCGAACGCGCTTGAGCTTCTCCTCGACTTCGCGGCGCAGGTCTTCGACCTCCTTGCGCATGCGGTCGATCTCGGCCTCGGCGTCTTCGCCCTCAAGCTCGATGACCTTGCCGTTCTCGATCTTGATCACCTTCGATTTGCGAATCTCGCGAACCTCGACCTTGGGTTCGGGCTGGGGTTCTTCCTGCGCGGCCAGCGGCGCTGCAGCCAGCAGCGCAACCAGCATGGCGATGACCTTGTGCATGGAGAGTTCTCCTTTCGGGGTTGGGGTGTTCGCCATGACTACCGGCAGGTGCCCCCGGGCGTTACACAGAAAACCTGCGCGCCCGCCCGGGGCAGCCGGTGCCCTGTTTCGCGGCTTGTATGCAGTCTGGTAAAGTGAAGTATGATCCCAAGCGGTTACTGCGCCCGGGGTTGGCCCTGTTCCGCCACTTGGCGGAGGCAGGGTTGTTGACCCGGTGCCGAAGAACGCGACGCATGAAAGAGCCCTTCCATCTTGCCCACAAAGTCCGTTTCGTAACGGCTGCGTCCCTGTTTGACGGCCACGACGTCAGCATCAACATCATCCGCCGCATCCTGCAGGCAAACGGCGCAGAGGTGGTCCACCTTGGCCACAACCGCAGCGCCAGCGAAATTGTGGACGCCGCCATCCAGGAAGACGCCCAGGGGATTGCCATCTCCAGCTACCAGGGCGGGCACATGGAGTTCTTCAAGTACGTCTGCGACCTGCTGAAGCAGAAGGGCGCCGCGCACATCAAGGTGTTCGGCGGCGGCGGCGGCGTAATTGTGGCCGACGAAATCCGCGAACTTCACGAGTACGGCGTTTCGCGCATCTTCAGCCCGGAAGACGGCCGCGACCTGGGGCTTGAGGGCATGGTGCGACACATGCTGCACGAGTGCGACTTTGAGACCGTCGTCGCGCCCGACAACGACCTGAAGGAACTTGCCGCAGCCCGCCCCGGCACGGTCGCCCGCTTGATTTCATGGGCCGAACTCAATGGCGGCCGTGGCAACGATGCAAAGGCGCTGCTTGGCCGGATCCGCGACCGCGCCGTCAAGGCGGCACACAAAGTCCCCGTGCTGGGCATGACCGGCACCGGCGGCGCAGGCAAATCCAGCCTGACCGACGAACTGCTGCGCCGCTACCTGGTGGACTTTGCCGACCAGAACGTGGCGGTGATCAGCATTGACCCCACGCGCCGGCGCACCGGCGGCGCGCTGCTGGGCGACCGTATCCGCATGAATGCCCTGTCCAACCCGCGCGTATACATGCGGTCATTGGCCACGCGCGAAAGCGGCAGCGAGATCAGCGAAGCCCTGGACGAGGCACTGGACATCTGCCGCGCTGCCGGGTTTGACCTGATCCTGGTGGAAACCAGCGGCATCGGCCAGGCCGACAGCGGCATCGTGGGCAAGGTGGACGCCAGCGTGTACGTGATGACCGGCGACTACGGCGCGGCCAGCCAGCTTGAAAAGATCGAGATGCTGGATTACGCCGACTTCGTGGCGCTGAACAAGTTTGAACGCCGCGGAAGCCTGGATGCCCTGCGCGACATCCGCAAACAGGTGTGGCGCAACCGTGGCGCCCGCATGGACGAGAAGCCCGATGCCATGCCGGTGTTCCCCACCATCGCCGCGCAGTTCAATGACCTGGGCGTCAACGCGCTGTACATCGCGCTGCTGGGCAGGCTTTCGGGCATTTCCGGGCGCAAGCTGGAAACCCGCTATTTTACGCAGGTTCCGGGCGCTGACGGGCCGCAGCAGAAGTCGGTTCTGCCCGGCCAGCGCTCTCGCTACCTTTCGGAAATCAGCGAAAGTGTGCGCGCCTACCACAAGTGGGCACAGCAGCAACAGGACCTGGCCAGCAAGGCCTTCACCACCTGGCAGGTTCTGCATGACCTTGGCGACAACCCGCCCCAACGCCTGGAAAGCTACGCCAAGGACCAGCTGACGGGCGACGACGCCCGCCTGCGCAAGCGCCTGAACGAACTGCTGGCCGAACTCGACCCGTCATGCCGCAGGCTGCTGGCAGACTGGCCCGAGCTTGCCAAGGCCTACACCGACCCTGAGAACGTCTACAAGGTGCGCGACCGCGAGATCCGCGTTGCCAACTACACCAAGACGCTCAGTGGCACCAGCCTGGCCAAGGTGCTTTTGCCGCGCTATCGCGACTGGGGCGACCTGCTGGCCTGGCGCCTGCGCGAAAACGTGCCCGGCGAGTACCCGTTCACGGCCGGCGTGTTTCCGTACAAGCGCACAGGCGAAGACCCCACGCGCATGTTCGCAGGTGAAGGCCCACCCGAGCGCACCAACCGGCGCTTTCACCTGGTCAGTGTCGGCCAGCCGGCCGCGCGCCTGAGCACCGCCTTTGACAGCGTGACGCTGTATGGCGAGGACCCGCACGAACGCCCCGACATCTACGGCAAGGTCGGCGAAAGCGGTGTCAGCATCTGCACGGTCGAAGACATGGAGATCCTTTACGCCGGCTTTGACCTGTGCGCGCCCAACACATCCGTCAGCATGACCATCAACGGCCCCGCGCCGATCATCCTCGCGTTCTTCATGAACGCGGCCACGCGCCAGCAGGCCCGCAAGCAGCTGATGGCCCAGGGCAAACTGAAGCCCCAGCGCGAGCCCGAACGCCTGTTTGTGCCCGTCAACCGTGACTCCAGGCCTCAAGCGGCGGACTCAAGGCTCGCTTTTGCATGGCAGGACCCGCGCTGCTTTGACCTGCCCTGGGAAGAAATCCGCAAGCTGATCAGCGACGCCGAGTACGCCACCGTGCAGGCCGCCACCGTAAGCGCCGTGCGCGGCACCGTGCAGGCCGACATCCTGAAAGAAGACCAGGCCCAGAACACCTGCATCTTCAGCATCGAGTTCGCGCTCAAGATGATGGGCGACGTGCAGCAGTGGTTCATTGAGCATGATGTAGAGAACTACTACTCGGTCAGTATCAGCGGCTATCACATCGCCGAGGCCGGGGCCAACCCGATCACGCAACTGGCCTTCACGCTGGCCAACGGCTTCACTTACGTGGAAGCCTGGCGCGCCCGCGGCATGGACGTGAACGACTTTGCCCCGAACCTGAGCTTTTTCTTCTCCAATGGTGTGGACGCCGAATACAGCGTGATCGGCCGCGTGGCCCGGCGCATCTGGGCCGTGGCCATGGCACGGCTGTACGGGGGCAACGAACGGTCGCAAAAGCTCAAGTATCACATCCAGACCAGCGGCCGCTCGCTCCACGCGATGGAGATTGACTTCAACGACATCCGCACCACGCTGCAGGCCCTGTACGCCATTTACGACAACTGCAACAGCCTGCACACCAACGCCTTTGACGAGGCCATCACCACGCCCACCGACAACAGCGTGCGCCGCGCGCTGGCGATCCAGCACATCATCAACAAGGAACTGGGCCTGGCCAAGAACGAGAACCCGCTGCAGGGCAGCTTCATTATCGAAGAGCTGACCAACCTGGTCGAAGCCGCGGTGCTGGCCGAGTTTGACCGCATCACCGAACGCGGCGGCGTGACCGGCGCCATGGAAACCCAGTACCAGCGCGGCAAGATCCAGGAAGAAAGCATGCACTACGAGCAGCTCAAGCACTCCGGCGAGCTGCCGATCATCGGCGTCAACACGTTCTTGAACCCGCACCCCGAGGAAGGCCAGCGCAAGGTGGAACTGGCAAGGTCAACAAAGGCCGAGAAAGACAGCCAGATCACCCGCTTGCGCAAGTTCCAGAAGCGCCACGAGGCCGGCGCCCCAGCCGCACTGGAGGCCCTGCGCCGCACAGCGCTCAGCGGCGGCAACATCTTTGACGAACTGGTTCGCACCGTGCAGCAATGCTCGCTCGGCCAAATCAGCACAGCCCTATACCAGGTAGGCGGCCAATACCGCCGCAACATGTAGGAACGCGGACGTTCGCCTTCCGCATTGCCGCATCCGTGAACCTTGTGGCTGCGTCGAAGCCCGGAATCAGGGGGTAAACTGCCACCCCCTGATTCCGGGCTTTCGTGTTGTGGTTTGCCGCCGGGCTCTGACTGAATACACTCCGGTGACCAAGGGGGAAGTGGACGCGCTAGTTGTGGTTTGCCGCCGGGCTCTGACTGAATACACTGCAGCAGATGATGGAACGGTACGGCGCATTGTTGTGGTTTGCCGCCGGGCTCTGACTGAATACACTCGCCATTGTGGTCCGAGCCACGAAGTCTAAGTTGTGGTTTGCCGCCGGGCTCTGACTGAATACACTGGCACCGATGTGACTTGGACGAAGGTGTCGGTTGTGGTTTGCCGCCGGGCTCTGACTGAATACACTCCTTGAACGAAATTGCCGCCCAAGTCACCGGTTGTGGTTTGCCGCCGGGCTCTGACTGAATACACTAGGTCCACCTGACCCGCGAATCGCGTTTATGTTGTGGTTTGCCGCCGGGCTCTGACTGAATACACTCGCTGCCAAGCCCGGGCCGCGCTTGTGGCGGTTGTGGTTTGCCGCCGGGCTCTGACTGAATACACTGCAACGATATCGACACCGTTGATCTCGCCCGTTGTGGTTTGCCGCCGGGCTCTGACTGAATACACTATGCCGGAGGAGATTGTCGTTGCGCAGTGGGTTGTGGTTTGCCGCCGGGCTCTGACTGAATACACTTAAGACTGTTTACACGCTCGCAAGCACTACGTTGTGGTTTGCCGCCGGGCTCTGACTGAATACACTTCGGCCCATGTCTTTGTGAACCCCTCTGCCGTTGTGGTTTGCCGCCGGGCTCTGACTGAATACACTGCCTTTTGCCGAAACCCCGCCCGCGCCGGGGTTTCGGCGCTTTCCCGCCTCAAAAAAGCTCGAGTTGGCCAGGGATAGTCTCGGCGGCTTTCGACTTTTTTCCATAGTACACCAGCATCCGCTGGTACTGCTTATCTGTGATTTTCATGACCCGCACCTGCCCTTCCTTCGGCAGGTTCAGTTGCAGCCGTCCAAGGTGCACCGCCGCGTGATCATCGCTGGCGCAAGGCCGACCGTACACGGAAAACTGCAGCATCCAGTAGCCGTCCTCGATCAGTTCCTTACGAAACTTGTGCGCGGCCTTGCGCTGTTTCTTGGTGTGCGTCGGCAGATCGAACATGCAGAGCAACCACACGGCTTTAAACCCGCTGATGTAGGTCATGCCCTTTGGCCTCACGCAGGGCAAGGCTCAGGAAGTTCCAGTGTTTCGGCCAGCTTTGGGGCAGAGGCATCGCTCTTGAGCGCTTCCACCAGCAGGTTCGACAGCGAGTTGGCGCTGCGCTGGACCACGGTCATCAACGGGCTGTTTTCGCCCCGCACGGTCAGCTTGTCGGCAAGCAAGGCCAGCAGGGGCCGTTTGCTGTTCTTGTTGACTTCAAGCGTGCCGCCCTTGACCAACTCAAGTACACGCGCGTCCACAAACGGTCGAAAAGGTTCGACCAGATCGTCGGCAAGGCAGAACGCGTTGTAGCGGTTGCGGTGATGCAGGCCCAAAGCCGGGTGCAAACCCGCGGCGACAAGGGCACGCGCAACGCATGCGCGAACGATGGCGTAACCGTAGTTCAGCAGGCCATTGGGAGCCGGGCCGTCTGCCTCGCGGTAGAAGGGCTCGGGCAGCGTTACGCCGTCGAAAAACTTGCCCCAGTAGACGCGGGCAGCCTGGGCCTCAAGGTTGTCGGGGTCACCAGAGCGAATTTCGGCAGCCATAGCCACCAGGCGCGACCGCGCGGGGCCATCGGACAGGTTTGCGGCCTGCATGCGGACTTTGGCGTGGATGATCTGCGCCCACAACTGCTTGCGCAGGGGCAGCGAGGCCGCAACCTGGGCCTGCAGGCGTTCGGCATGCAGGGTGTTGCCGTCGATGGCGAGTTGCAGTCCGGCGGGCAGAAAGTTCTCGGCACAGGTGATGACCGCGACGTTGTATTGGGCGCAGGCGCGCAGAGCGCCCGACGAGATGTTGATGTCGTGGGAGGTAAGCACAAGAAAGCCCAGGTCATCGAACGGCACGGACGAAAGTTCCTCGTCATCACGGGCAATCACAAGCTGCTTCGCGCGAAGAAACAGCTTCGTGCCGTCAGTGGAAACCTCAATCGTGCGTTTGAGCATGATGGAGCGGGCGCCATTTTATGTGCGAAGCTGGGTTACCCGGCCAAGCGGGTCAACCCGAACCTTGCGTACGTCGTACGCCAACCAAGCCTGGATTGAATTGAAACGCTTGAACGGCGACTTGTTACCCTCGGTGGCTTTACGCGCATCTGTTGCTTCGCGCAGGTAGAGGTCAAGGGTAGTTCCCAGTTCAGATTCGCCGGACATCTTCTGTACAATGCAAAGCACGTCTTTGCCGGTTTCGGGGTCACGGGCCAACACCGAGTCCTTGCGGGTGAGCGACATGACAAGTCGCTTGCCTTCCCCATAGTCCTGCCCAAGCAACGGTAACTTGTCGCGTCGAACCCGTGTTGCGGCTTCAAGCGCGGAAACAACGCGGCAACGCAACTCCTTGCTCTCGTCTGGCAACGTCACCTCCACAAAGTCGATGTGGTGGTTGTTGCCAAGCTGGGCGAAGCGATAGGGCTCACCGTTGGCGTCATGTCCGAGGCCGAGGGGATTATGCATGGTGCGCGTTACCCGCACGCGTCGGACTAGTACGCCGGATGCCATGCGTGGCGGATGCTCAAAAGCGCCCTTGGGGACTTTCTTGTCGCCTTCGTTCCAGCCTTTGGCCTTCAAGTGCCTGACCACGAGCTTGCGGATGCTTTCGTCGCGGATGTTTGCCAGGTCGTCCGGGCTGAGATTGTCGTCCAGCGGCACCCGGAACACAAAGGTGTCGGGCTTGCTCGTTCGTCCGAAGTAGGTGGCCTCGTGAAAAGCCTTGCGAATTTTGCCCTGCACGCGATGTGAAACATGAACGTTGTTGATTACACGTTCGGCATTGTCGCGGAAGAACTGCCATGGTGCATCGAAGGGCGGCCGGTCCTTTTCATGGTCGCCGTCTGTGCGGTAGTCGCGCCTTTTCCAGTAGTCCTGGAAACGCTTCAGGTGTGCGCGACTGGATAGCGCAATGACAATGGCGTCGACCGCGTGGTGCCGATGGTCCTCCCGAGTTTTAAGGATGTTGCCCTTTCCGTCGGTCAGATCAGACAGGATTCCATTGAGGCCCCACTGGTGCCGAAGCTCGGCCGTAAGTCCGCCGCGAGTAGAGGCAACGGCTTTCTCCCCGACCCGCATTTCGGGCGGGTAAAGCAACTGCAAGTAAGCTACCGCAGCGCGGGCAATGTAGCTGTTGTCATTTAGCTGCCGCCTGGAGAAGCCTGACGCGTCGAGTTCTTTGTCGAAGAAACGCGCCTTTTTGCGAGGCGGCATCTTAGGCATGTTTGCCAAAGCGGTGCGCATGCGCGCTTCTTCTGCGGTGCCACCAAGCCAGCCATGCGGCGTGCGGTCGCCCTTGATGCGGTTCTCCTCGGCGTAGCTGAGCACTTTGTTCATCAGCGAGTCGTCGCCGCTCTGCCACCGCGGAAAGATGTGGTCGATCTGGATTTCGCCGCTGAAAATCTGGTTCACGCCGATGGGCTTTCCGGTGTATGGGCAGGTGCCGTTTTGTTCTTCCCACAGCAAGTACTTTTCAATGTTGGCCCTAGTCGGCGGTTTATTGAGCCTTTCGATTTCCGCCTTGATGCGGTCGCGGTCCTTCTCGCGCTCCCGCATTTTCTGGGAACGCTCCTGCCGGGCTTCTTTGCCGCCGTGCATCTCGCGCGACAGTTCCACGACAATACGCATGGGCTTGCCGTGTTCACGAATGACGGCGTTTACCACTTTGCGTAGTTCGAACATCGCCCGCATGACTACCGGATTTGTAATCGGGTTACGCAGCAACTCATCCAGCGGCAGTTTGTTCTCGTTGCCTTGTTCTGTTCGGCGTAAGTTGGCCTTCTCGATCGCGTAGTACTCGACCTCGCCTTGCTCCAGCCACGGCAGAACCTTCTCAATCGCGGTGCGAGAGTAGGCTAAAAAGCCCTCTGGCAATGAGAACAGCGCCAGCTTGTTTTTCGCACTGGCGTCGGGGTTCAACGGGCCGAACAAGTCTTTCAACCGACGGTCAAATCGTTCCGGATCATCTTCATCCAGAACAAGCTCGCTGTAGGCAGATCGAAGTCGGTCCTTTTCAGCTTGCCGCAAGAACTGCCACTGCTTCTTGAAGGCTCCCGCCAGCGTGTGCTCTACAGAGTTCCCGTCCAGCTTCGTCCGCCCGCCAGCTTCCAAGTTGAACTGCTCATGCTCTGGTTCGCCCATGCCCGGGGCGCGCCTGTCGTCTTTGAGTTCCGCGTGAAGCTTCTGGAGAGCCTTGCGAAGCTTGTCGAACTTGCACTCCTTGTTCTGGCTCAGCAGGTCAACAACGCACCGGCGTTCATCAGCGGTGAGTTCGCGCCTTCCTCCGTAAGTAGAGAACACACAAAGGTTGTTCACCTCTTTCCAGACGCGGAATTGCTGTGCCAGCCAGTGCCCGCGCGCCAGCACTTTCTCTGCAGGGAAATAGGGACACTTGCGCACTTGCGGTGAACGATGGGCATTGGCCCGTTTGGGCGTGGTTGCAAGGCGTTGTTCGGTAACCTCAAACGGGCGTTGGAAGAAGATTACTTCGTCGCGCAGCTTTGTGCGAAGCTCGTCGGTCAGCAGCCTCGGGTGGTGAAGACGCTGTGCGGCATAGATGGCATCAAACTCCTGTTCGTACATGTCACGGCGCGTGTACCTGCCGCGAATTCGAACTGTCCCTTCGTGTCGCGCCAAGGGCCGATGAGTCCCTGATTGTTGCGCCGTTCGGTAAAGGTATTCGCCAATGGTACGGCATCCAGCCTCGCCCATTTTGTTGACCAAGTCGGCGATGCCTTCTTTGACTACGCCAACCTGTTTGTCGCCGCGTTCTTGCTTGCGATTGGATTTGAACCCTCGCCGCTGGTTCAGGTGGTAAAGGACTCGGCCAAGCTCGTTGGGCGTCAAGGCCGCATCGAGAGCCTTCGCCCGGAGTGGGTAGGGGTCAAGTGCTAGGACCTGGGCAAGTACTGCATTGTCGGACGGAAGCAGACCGGCTTTCTGTAGCAGCGCTTTCAACGTTGCCTTGCGGACAGTCAGGCGTCGCTGCCTGCGGCGTGCTGATCGCGCCATACGGCGGGCGACGGCGCGTGACTCCTCCTTTAGAGTGTCGAACTTGTCCACGCCTTCTTCAAACACGCGCACACCTGCGGCGATGAGGCCTGTTTCCTTGACTTGTTCGCCGTTTTCAAAGTTGGCGCTTAGGAGCGCCCAGCCGATGGAGTTTGGCCCGAGGTCGAGGCCCAGCACTGTGCCCGTGGTCGTCATCCTTGCGTCCTTTGGAAAGGGCTGAGCAAGATACTTGAACGTGAGACAGGAGGCGAATATTCTTCAGGAGTATTCAGTCAGAGTCCGGTATGGCTTTCCATACCAAGGATTCATTCCGAAGGCTCTGCGCCCGGCTTGCCGGGCGCAACCGTTTTCAGTGCCAGTCATCCAGCATCCGCCCGCGCCGGGAGCGAGATGTAAACCTTTGCCTGCGCCGTTGGGCGAAGTGGATTCGGGCCCGTGATAGCGGCCTTGGGTTCGAATACCTGTGCCTCGGGCATTCGGTGCTGGTGCTACACTCCGTGCATGGAACAGTTGGTTTCCAGGTTCGGCCCTTTGGCGCGGCAGGAGGGTTTGATTGCACTTGCCCTGACTGTGCTTTGCGCGGGCTTGCTGTGGGCGGCATGCCTTGGCCATGGCGCCGGAATCTCGCCGGATTCGGTCTACTATCTGGATGCCGCGCGGCACATCGCCTCGGGCGATGGCGTCGTCACCACCCTGCCCGAAGGCACCCCGCGCCCGATGGTCACCTGGCCGCCTTTGTACCCCGCGGCGCTGGCGGCCGGGGCGGCAGCCGGCGCGGCGCCGCAGGATTGGGTGCCGTGGCTGCACGGTGCGCTGTATGTCGTGATGGCGCTGGGTGCCTACCTGGTGCTGCGCTGGGCCGGCGTGACGCCTGGCGTGGCCGGCTGCGCCGCGGCGATTGCCGTGTTCGCGGGCTCGATGCTGCGGGCGTTTCACCTGGCACTCAGTGAGGCGCTTTTCCTTCCGCTGTGGCTTGGGCTGATGGCATTGCTGGCCCGTGCACTGGTGGATCATCGCCGGTTCTGGCTGGTCGCGGCGGGGCTGTGCGCAGCGGCGGCCACACTGACTCGCTACGTCGCGCAGGGCGCGATACCCGCGGCGGCGCTGCTGATCGCCATGATGCCGGCCACGATGGCATGGCGGGCGCGGCTGGGGCGCGCAGGATTGTTTTTTGCATGTGCCCAGTTGCCGGTGCTGCTGTGGCTGCTGCGCAATTGGCTGGCGTCAGACAGCGTGGCAGAGCGCGACTTTGCGCTGCAGGCCGTGCACTTCGGCTGGTTCTTTGACCTCTGGCGCGTGGCCACCACCTGGTTTGTGCCTGAACAGGTCAACCGCTGGCCGCGGCATGTGCTCTCTGTGTTCATCTTCGGGCTTGTTGCGGCCGGGCTGGCCGGCGCGTCCAAAATCCCGCAGGTCGCGCCGTGGCGTGCGCTTGCGGCATCCTGTGCCGTGTGCGCGGCGGGGTACCTGGCGCTGATGTTCGGGGCCGAGTTCGGGTCTTCGCGCGCCCAGGATCTTGACCAGCGCATGCTGCTGCCTGTGCTTGCGCCGCTTGCGATCCTGACAGGGCTTGCCGGTTCCGGCCACGCGCGCGTGCACCGTGTGCTTGCCGGCGTGGTCTGCCTGCTGGCGCTTGGCTGCATGGTTCGATCCGCGCTCACTGCTGCGCATCTGCACGGGCAGGGTGCCGGGTACGGCGCCCCGGCATGGCAGAAGGCGCTGGGTGGCGAACTTCCGCCCGGCACCCTGGCCAGCAACCACCCCGAGGCCTTGGCATGGGCGCAGCAGCGCCCTTGCCTGCGCCTGCCGCCGCTGGGCCCGGACGGGCGTTCGCTGGATGCGTCTCGCAAAACCGAGTTTCTGCGCGGCATCGGTGACTCCGGCGCGACAGTAGTCCTGTTTGACGAACGGCGAGCCTGGGACGCGCCGCCGGAAGTCCTGATTCCAGAGCTCGGCCTGCGTGAAGTCGGGCGCGATGGCGTGCGCGTGGTGTACCTGCTGCCGGGGCGATAATCGCGCCTGTCCGTGGCGGCGGCGACTGCGCTACAATACAGTTGCCCGGCACCGGGCCGGAAAGGACACCTATGCAGCGGCTGATTTTCGCGGGCGCATACATCGCGCTGTTTCTGGCCTACATCCTGCTTGACCAGAACCTGAAACCCGACAGCCTGCCGTGGCTCAAGAACACCGTAGTCGGCGCGATGTTTGTCGTGGGACTGGTCTGGGTGCTGCTGCTGCGCATGTCCCGCGGCGAGGCCGTGCGCGAGGCCCGGCGCAACGCGCATCTGGAGGCCGAGCAAACCCGCCGCATCGAGTCCAAAGACAGCGCCTCGCACAAGCCGCAACCGGAAACTCCCGCGAAGCCCTGACCCGCGCATCGGCCTCCTTGGGCTTGCCCTCTATGCGACTTTAGCCATCCTGTTTGCCGGAAATGTTGTTTGGGGGAATGCACATGGCCCGTGGAATGATCTCGCGACTCTTCGTCTGTGCCGCGCTGGCGCTTTTGCTGCTGGCGGGCTGCACCCAGCCTTCTTCGGGCGATGGCGAGCTGGTGCGCGAACTTGACGAAAACGGCAACCCTCATTACGTCCGGCGCAAGCCCGCGTCCAACCAGCCCAAGGACAACAGCCCCGCCACGAACAAGCCCAAGGGCACAGAAGAAGAATTCTGTCTGCTGCCACCCGAGGCGCTGGACATCGCGGCCACCGGCCTGAAGGTCGGCGCCAAGGCCCCGGGCTGGACGCTCAAGACCCTGGATGGCGACAAGTCGATCTCGCTGTCCGACTTCAAGGGCAAGACCGTAATGATTGAGTTCTGGGCCTCGTGGTGCCCGGCCTGTCGTATGGCCAACGACGAGAACCTGAAGCAGTTGTGGGAGCACAACCAGACCGTGGCGGAATCCAACCTGGTGATCATCGGCGTGGGCCTGAACCTCAATGGCGACACGCCGGCGGCGCAGAAGGCGTTTGCGGAAACCAAGGAGTACCCGTGGCCGCTGGTGTTCGATGAAGGCGCCAAGGTCAGTGATGCCTACGGCGTGGGCGTAACGCCCTGCGTGGTGGTGGTGTCGCCCGACGGGTCGGTAGAGACGTACGGCCTGTACCGGCGCGGCTTTGCCAAGTCAGTGGATGAATACCTCAAGCAGCAGTGCGTAGCCCGCCCGACCAAGAAATGACCGAGCAAGACCCGATCCTGACACGCAACGCCCCGCTGGGGCCCTACACCATCGTCCGCAAGCTGGGTCAGGGCGGCATGGGCGGGGTGTACCTTGGCATGCACAAGGTGCTGCAGGTGAACCACGCCATCAAGGTGATTCACCCGCGCATGGTGACGGATGCCAAGGTGCTGGAACGATTCATGCGCGAGGCCCGCCACGCGGCCAAGCTGAATCACCCCAACATCGTGCCGGTGGTCGGTGCCGATACCGTTGACGGCATTCCATACATCGCCATGCAATACGTGGACGGGCGCACGCTGGCGCAGGTCACGGCGGCCAAGGGGCCGTTGTCGCCGCATGCCGCGGTGCGTTACGTGCACATGGTGGCCAACGCGCTGGCCTATGCGCACGGGCGCAAGGTGATCCACCGCGACATCAAGCCCGCCAACATCATGGTCGACGAAGAAGACGTCGCCAAGCTGATGGACTTCGGGCTGGTGCGTGACATGAGCCAGGGGCCAGAGGCCGGCGCCACCAGCGACCAGCTGACCATGGCCGGGCTGATTGTCGGCACGCCGCAGTACATGCCGCCCGAACAATGGCACGGCGAGGGCCTGGATCACCGCTGCGACATCTTCAGCCTGGGCGTGACGCTGTACTTCCTGATCAGCGGCAACTTCCCGTACCCCGGCAAGAACACGCAGGAAATCTTCCGCAGCATCATGGGCGGCAACCCGGTGCCGATACGGCAGCGCGTGCCCGGCCTGAACCCGGCACTGGCGGCCGTGATCGACAAAGCTTGCCTGTGCGACACCGAGGCGCGATACGCCACGGCCGGCGAGTTCGCCACGGCGCTTGAGGAATGGTGGACGCAAAACGCGCCTTCCACGGGCAACACCAGGCTGATCCGCGCCCCCGGGCGCGACGCCACGGCCGCGGTTTCCAGCAGCGGATCGATTTCCGGGCGGGGCACAAGCCGCGGCGGCAGCACGCTGGATATTGCCACGCTGTCCACCCGCGCGGGCACCGAGAAAACCCCGCCGGCAGCCCCCAGCGTGGTGCAGTCTTCACCGGCCGCGCAAAGCAGCCCAACGCTGCTGCAGGCCCCGGCCAGCAACAAGACGATCCTGGCGGCCGCGGCGGTGATTGTGCTGGCGCTGGTGGGCATGGCTGTCGGCCTTTATGTCGTGATCGGCGGCAAAGACCCGGCCGCGCCCAACGGCGCGCCGCCGGCCAACACGCCAGTTGTGGCAACGCTGGAATTCCGTGTGGATGTGCCGCCCGCGGTTGCACTCGAGAGCGACCCGCTTCGCGTGGGCTCGGCGGCGTACAGCATCCCGGGTGCCAGCAGCGGCAAGGTGACTCTCAATGGCAAGCCATATGAATTCGGGGCCGCGATCACGCTTGAGCGCGGCCTGAACCGGCTGGAGCTTGCCGCAACCGGCGAAGGCGACACCCGCCAGTCGCGTACGCTGTTCGTGGTCTGCGACGTGGATGCGCCCGTGCTGGAAGTTCCCGCGCTGGAACGGGCCCGCGATGGGCGCCTGCCCGTAGACGGCGGCAGCTTCTCGCTGCGCGGCACGATTACCGATGACGACCCCGGCGCGAGCATCGAGCTTGAAGTCGACGGCAAACCCCGCGATCTTGCCCGCGACGGCAACTCCTTTGAAGCCGTGATCCCGCTGGGAGACGCGCCCGTGCAGGTTGACCTGCGGGCGGGCGACCGCGCCGGCAACAAGGCCCGCCCGCTGAGCCTCTGGCTGGTGCCTGACCGGCTGGCCCCGGTGTTGAACTGGGCCGACGGCACCACGCTGCGCTGGTTCACCGCACGCGAAGTCAGCCTGGAAGGCAGCGCAAACAAAACCCAGGGCATGATGCTGTCCATCGGCGGCAAGCCTCTGGCCATGGCTGAAGACGGGACGTTTCGTGTAACGGCCCGACTGGAACCCGGCCGCCACACGATTGTCGTGCAGGCCGAGGATTGGCTGGGACGCACCAGCAGCCTGTCGCGCGAGATCAAGGTGGATCTTGAGCCGCCGGCCTTTGACACGCTGGAACCGGCCGACGGCACGGTACTGCAGCTGGAGGCCGTGCCCGCCAGGATCACAGTCAAGGGTCGCCTGGACAGCCCCGAAGCCGTGCTGACCTGCAACGGCGTGCCGGTCGCACTTGCTGCTGACGCGGCGTTTGCGGCCGAAGTCGAGGCCACGGTCTTTGGCGAGCTTTCTGTGAAGCTGGTTGCCCGCGACCCCGCAGGCCGTGAAACCGAGCGCGTGGTGAAGCTGACTGTGTCGCGCCTGCGCTACCGGCTGGTTGGCCCCAACGCCAGGGGGTTCAACGAGTACCTGCGGCTTACCGACAACATGATCATGGTGGCTGTACCCGCCGGAGAGTTTGAGCAGGGCACCGCCCAGGGTTTCGCCGACGCGCGCAAACGCAACGTGAAAGTTTCGGCGTTTCTGATCGGCAAGTACGAAGTCACGCGCGAGCAATACTGCCGCTTTCTCAATGAGCGCAAGGTCTCGCGCGACGACGTGCTGGCCCGCAAGTGGATCACGCCCATGCCGGGCGGCGGGATGCATCACCTGAACTTCAGCGGCGGCATCTGGACACCCGACGGCGGCACAGAACGCCAGGCCGCCACCGGGGTCACCTGGCTTGGCGCGCGCGAGTACACGCAGTGGGCCGACCCCGAGGGTGACCTGCCCACCGAGGCGCAGTGGGAGTACGCCGCGCGCGGCAAAGACGGCCGACCCTACCCGTGGGGCACAACCAACCCCAATCCGGGTCGCGGCCATTACCTGGATGGCGGGCTTGAAGACGGCTCGCAGGTGGTGGATATCTGCGCCGACGGCGTGTCACCATTCGGCCTGTTCAACATGGCCGGCAATGTCGAGGAATGGTGCCTGGACTGGTACGACGTGGGCGCCTACGGCCGGCCCAGCGGAGACGACCCCAAGGTCACCGACAAGCCCAGCGGCGGCAACCGGCGCGTGGTACGCGGCGGATCTTTCCTGACACCTGTGAACACCGCCGCCAAGCCCGCCGGCGACGACGAACCCTGCGACCTGCGCAGCTTCTTTCGTGGCCGGCGTTTGCCCGACACCGGCGCGGCAGATCGCGGCTTCCGCGTGGCCAGCGCCGCCCGCCCATAACTGCTACTGCCGCGTCCAGATGATGATCGTGCCGGCTTCGTCGCCCGATGCCAGGTGCGCGCCGTCGTGGCTGAAGGCCAGGCACTTGATGAACTTCTCGTGGCCTTTCAGCACGGCGATACTGCCGTTCTCGGCGTTGACATCCGGGTTCCACAGGTGCACTTCGTGATTGCCCAATGCAAAGGCAATCAAGTTGCTGTCAGGCGAGAACTCGACATCGCATACGCTCGACATGGGGCACTTCAGCCAGTGGCGATAGACCATGGTCGGCGCGTCCCAGATCGTGACCCAGGGCTGGGTGTGTCCGGTGGCAAGGCGCTTGCCGTCGCGACTGTAGACCAGCGCAGTCATGTCCACGCCCTCCTGCACCGGGGGCACACGCACACTGGGCCCGCCACCCGTGGCCAGGTCGTACACGTAAACATGGCTGTCGGCCGTGCCCACCAGCAGCGTCTTTCCGTCGGGCGAAAACGTGCAGCAACGCAGTGGCCCGGCGGTTTCTACACGCCCGATCAGCTTGCGCGCAGCGACGTCCCACAGGCTGATGACTCGCGCAAAGCTGGCCGTGGCAAGCACAGCGCCGCTGGGGTTGATGGCAACATCCGGGTGACCGCCAAGTTTTTCTCCTACCAGTTCGGCTTTTCCAAGCTCACCCCCGGCCCCAAGGGGCCACCAATACAGATGCTGGTATGCGTCGCCCGTCCACAGGCCGCTGTCGTCGGGGGCCAGCGCCATGCTTGACAGCAGGTAACCGTGCCTGGCCTGCGCCACCACGGTGCCGGCACGCCAGTCAATCACGCGCACCGTGGCATCCTTGTAATCAATGCAGACCAGCAGGCGACCGTCACGAGTGAACGCAAACTCCGTGGCCTCACTTCCGAAGCTGAGCCTGGCCGCCTGGCGAACTTCGGGGCGCGCCGGGTCAATGAAGGCTCCGGCCGCCAGCGGTTTTGGAGCGGGCCGGGCGAGAATCGCTGGCGCCACAGGCGGCAATGCCGGGGCAACGGCCGGCGGGGGCGGTGGAGGGGGCTCAGGCTTCGGGTTCAGCAGCACTATCGCGCCAAACACAATGCCGCCAAGCACCAGAGCCAGTGCGACAACAATCGCGAGCCGTTTGAAATCCATGACCTTGCCCCCAGTTAAGGCGCCTAGTCACGGTGTCGAATCAGGCTTTCAGGTCATTGTAGCGGAAGGGGCAGGCGCAGCTATCTCGTTTTCGATGCGCGCCGCGCCGCGCGCTGGTTTAATCCCGGCCGTGACCAACCTTGCCGACATTCTTCAACAGCGATTCGGGCACGCCGAGTTCCGGCCGCACCAGCAGGCCGCCTGCGAGGCCGTGGTTGCCGGCCACGATGCGCTGCTGGTCATGCCCACCGGCGCGGGCAAGTCTCTGTGCTATCAGCTTCCGGGCGTGGCGCGCGGCGGCAGCACGCTGGTGGTGTCGCCGCTGATCTCACTGATGGAAGACCAGGTGGCCAAGCTGGCGGCGTCAGGCTTTGCCGCGGCGCGGATCCACAGCGGCAGGCCGCGGCTGGAGTCGCGCCAGGCCTGCATTGACTGGGCCGAAGGAAAGCTGGACTTCCTGTTCATTGCCCCCGAACGGCTTCGTGTGCCGGGGTTTGTCCAGTGGCTGGCCAAACGCACACCCGGTCTGGTCGCGATTGACGAGGCCCACTGCATCAGCCACTGGGGGCACGACTTTCGGCCCGATTACCGGCTGCTGGGCCAGCGCCTTGGCCAGCTGCGCGGTGCGGGCGCGGCCCGGACACCGGTGATTGCCTTGACCGCCACGGCCACGCCGCGTGTGCAGAAGGACATCATTGACCAGCTTGGCATGCCTGATGCGCGGCGCCTGATTCACGGCTTTCGGCGCACCAACCTCGCGGTTGAGGTGGTAGAGCTCAAACCCTCGCAGCGCGCCGAGTCCGCCCGCGCGCTGCTTTGCAACCCGGACAGCCGCCCGGCGATTGTGTATGCACCCTCGCGCAAGGAGTGTGAGGCCCTGTCGGCCACGCTGTCCGCTGCGGCGCCGTGCCTGCCCTATCACGCCGGGCTTGACGCCGACACACGCGACCGCGCCCAGGCCGCGTTTCTTGCGGGCGAAGTGCAGGTGATTGTTGCCACCATTGCCTTTGGCATGGGCATCGACAAGCACGATGTGCGCACGGTGATTCACGCGGCGCTGCCCGCCAGCGTGGAGGGCTACTACCAGGAGATCGGGCGCGCGGGCCGCGACGGCAAGCCTTCGCGCGCGGTGCTGATGTACGGCTTCAATGACCGCAGGCTGCACGAGTTCTTCCTTGAGCGCGACTACCCGCCCGTCAAGGAAATGACGCGGCTGTTTCGCGCGCTGGGTAAAGGTGGCGCGGACATCAACGCGCTGGCCGGGGATCTTGATCTTGAGCCCATGGTACTGGCATCGCGGCTGGACAAGCTGGTCGGGCATGGCGGGGCCGAAGTAGATGCCGAGGGCTTCTTCACGCGTGGCAACGACGGCTGGCAGGAAGGCTATGCGGCGCGGGTGGATCACCGGCGCGACCAGCTGGATCGCATGTTCGCATTTGCCGAGGGCCGATCCTGCCGCATGCAGGCGCTGGTGCGGCATTTTGGCGACCAGCAGGACGACGGCCGCGCCTGTGGCAAGTGCGACATCTGCGCGCCTGACAAATGCCGCATCAAATGCTTCGCAGCGCCGGACGCACGACAGATGACCTGCTTGCGCATCATCATGCGCGCGCTGGCCGCCCGCGACGACGTTTCGACGGGCAAGTTGCACCGCGATAACTTCACGGAAAGCGAGCTTGCCCGCCGCGACTTTGAGGCACTGCTGGGCGCGCTGGAACAGAACGGGCTGGTTTACACAGTGAACGACGAGTTCGAGAAAGACGGGGAAACAATTCGCTACCGGCGTGCAAGCCTGACGGACGCAGGCCGCGAGACGGGCGAGAACCTGGAGGGCGCCGTCATGCTCGCGGTTGCTGTCGGCCGTCAGGAGTCGGCCGTCGGCAACAAGAGCCGCAAGCGCAGCTTGCCGTTGGCCATGGCTGGCAGTCGGCCGCAGGAAACAGGAGCCCTGGGCGCAAGCGAGGGCCGCAATGAATCAGAGCCCAACCCCGAACTTGTGGCCGCGCTCAAGGCCTGGCGTAAACAGCAGGCTGACAAAGAAGGTGTGCGGGCCTTTCACGTGCTGTCGAACAAGACTCTGCTGGCCGTGGCCGCGGCCCGGCCGGGCAGCGAAGCAGCCCTGGCGTCAGTGGCCGGCATTGGTCCGCGCATATTGGCAAGGTATGCTGTGCCAATCCTGCGTGCACTGGGCATGGGTGCTGAGTCGTGAATCCATGAGTGAGCCAGCAGCAGCCAAATGCCCGGCCACTCGCCGAATGGCCAGCCTGGCGGATTCTGCCTTTCTTGTCCTGCTTCTGGTTGCCGTGCTGTGGCCTTTGGCCAACTTGGACTGGTTTGATTCACATGAAGGTGTTCGGTACCTGCTTCGGCTCGACGCACTGCAACAGAATTTGGGCTCACAGGGCGGCCACCCGCGCTGGGTACCAGAATGCGCCGGTGGCAGGGGCATGCCGTACTTCACGTACTATGCCCCAGGGTTTCCTTACTTGTGCCTGCTGTTCGCGTGGCTTGGTGCCACCGGTGCGGTAAAGGCCGCCATCACCCTTGTTACTTTCGTCGGCGCTTGGTCCGCCCTGCAGTTGGGGTCGGAATGGGGCGGCCGCCACGGCGGAAGACTGGCAGCGTTGCTTGTGGTGGCGAGTCCGTACCCGATGTTCAACCTCTACCTGCGCGGAGACCTTGCCGAGTATTCGGCGAATCATCTGGCAGTTCCGGTGCTTTGGCTGGTCTGGCGGCTGGCCAAAGGAAGCGGCGGCAAACTGACAGCGCTGGCAGCTGGGCTGCTGCACGGACTGTTGATTACCCAGCACAATGTCATGGCATTGCTGTTCACGGGCGCGATTCTTGTGTTTGGTGTCGGGGTCGGGGTAGTCGAGAAGTCGGGACGAAAACAGTGGCTGGGCATGGCAGTGGTTCCGCTGCTTGGTGTTGCAGTTTCCGCATGGTTCTGGCTGCCGGCCCTGGCGCAGCTATCGCTGGTAGACACCGCAACGCTTGTCTCTGGTGGCTATGAAGTCGAGCGCAATCTCTTTAGGGATCAACAATGGGCCTGGCGGCTGTCGCGATCGACACCTGTGCTCGGACCGATACTGGTGGCGGCGGTGATTGCTTTAGCTGCCTTGTCGGCGAAGGCGTGGCTGCCGCGCGGACGGGGGTTGTTTCTTGCCAGTGGGGTGTGCCTGCTGCTTGTCTTGATGCAGCCGGTATCGGTGTGGGTCTGGCACCATGTCCCACTCATGCACTACGTCCAGTTTCCCTGGCGGCTGCTGGGCATATCCACGGTCATGTCTGCGCTGGCCGCCGCGCATTTCGGTGCTTTGCCAGCTGGCTGGTGGCCTCGGCCACGCTTGAGACGGCATGCGCCGACGGTCGTTCTGGCCATGTCGGCGCTGGCGTTGGCGTACTCGTTCCAGAACATTGTGCCGTCCCAAGATTCGCCGCAGTCGCGCCAGATGACTTACTGGACTTCGGCACGCTTCACCCACAACCGCTACAGCGAGCCAATGACTTCTGGCGAGTTTGCACCTATCACCGCAGACCCGCAAAACTGGCCCGCGTTCGGCCAGCGTGCTGCTATGTCCCACCAACCCGGCGGCCCCTTGGTGGTGCAATCGGGTCGAAACGGCGCGCTGCTGACTGTGCGCCTGAACGGTGGTGCGGGGGAGCTTCTGCTGGCCCAGTTTTGGCACCCGACTTGGCTGGCCACTGTGGACGGCGCTGAAGTGGAGTGCAGCGCCGGGCCAGGCGGCTGCATCTTGGTACCTGTGGCCGCCGGGGTCCGTGAAGTACGAGTGACTCCGGTGCGCACAAGCCTGGAGAAAGCATCAGAGTGGGTTTCGGCGCTGGCCTTTCTGGCGACGATGGTCGCCTTGGCCGCGCTGACTATCCGGCGTTACCGGGCCGCCGGCACGGATCCGTAGCCCGAAAGAAAGGCCTGGGTTTGGCAGTGAGTGGGTGCCGGGCCTGGCGCGACGACTGCTGCTGCATATAGCCGCCCGTTGCAGGCTTGTCCGAAGCACTCAAGGCCTGGCGCAAGCAGCAGGCCGACAAAGAAGGCGTTCCGGCCTTGCATGTGGTGTCGAACAAGGTGCTGCCGGACATGGCCGCAGCCCGCCCGGGCAGCAGGGACGCACTGTCCAATGTGCCCGGCATCGGGTCGGGAAAACTTAGAAAGTATGGCACGGCGATGCTGCGAATGGTCGGTCCCTGAGTCGTACCGCGCGGGCGTCAACTCGCGAGAAACAGGTAGTTGGAATCTTCCAGCCGGTTGTGAACGCCAATCTCGGCCACCGGCACGGTCGCCCCGTCAGGGCCCAGGCGATGAATCGTGTACGCCAGTTCCTTCAGCAGGGCCTCCACCGATTGCTGGCGCGCAAGCCGCAGTCGGCCTTGTTCGCTTTGCGTTTCGTAGACCGGCAGTATCTCGCAGATCACCGGTGCGCGCTGCTGCCGCAACACCGATCGCAGACCCTGCAGCACTTCAAGTTCACCGCCCTCCACGTCGATCTTGATCGCCGCGATCTCTACACCTTGCAAGGCCGCCCCGGCATCGCGCAACCTGACTGGCTGCGGCCGGCGCAGTTGCCGATACCCGGCCAGGCTGCGGAACCCGGGCACCACGCTGGCACTGGAGTCGCCGGGGTGATCGCTGAACAGTTCCGCCTGGCCGTCGCGGTCGGAAAGCGCTGCCTGTTCCAGGGTGCAGTGTTGCAGCCCGTTCAACGACATCAGTTCATGCAGAAATGCGCAGGCAAACGGGTCGGGCTCGAACCCTGCCCACTGGCGGGCCGGGTCAATCGCGCGCACACGCATCAGGGTCTGGCCCAGGTTCGCGCCAACGTCCACCAGCGTACCGGGGCGACGCAGGACTTCGCGCAGCACCACGGTCATCCAGGGCTCGCGATTGAGCAACAGTTCCAGCCCGTGTCCGCCGGCGTGCGGCACGCGCCAGTGCGTCGAACCCACAGGCACCTGCCAGGTTCGCTTGCCAAGCTTGCCCAGCAGACGGCGAAAGAAGAACATGGTCAGGCCCGGGCCGGGGCTGGTTCGTACCCTAGAATCGGGCTAAGCCAGCGTTCGGCTTGCTCAATGCTGAAGCCTTTGCGGGCGGCGTAGTCTTCCACCTGGTCCAGCCCGATCTTGCCGATGCCGAAGTATTCGGCATCGGCATGGGCAAAGTACAGGCCGCTGACTGCCGCCGTCGGGAACATCGCGAAGTGTTCAGTCAGTGTCACGCCGGTGTGGCGCGTGGCATCCAGCAGACGAAACAGCTCGCCCTTTTCGGTGTGATCAGGGCAGGCCGGATAGCCCGGCGCGGGGCGGATGCCGCGGTACTTCTCGGCGATCAACTCATCGTTGCTCAGATTCTCGCCCGGCGCGTAGGCCCAGAATTCACGCCGCACGCGCTGGTGCAGGCGCTCGGCAAGCGCCTCGGCCAGGCGGTCGCACAGGGCCTTGGCCAGAATCGCGCTGTAGTCGTCGTGGTCTTTCTCGAACTTGCGGACCAGTTCGTCCAGGCCGATGCCGGCCGTGACGCAGAACCCGCCGATCCAGTCAGGCGTACCCGGGGGCGCGACGTAATCGGCCAGCGCAAAGTTGGGCTTTGGGCCGCGGTCGATCTGCTGGCGCAAAGTGCGAAAGCGCCCGGCCTCTTTGCTGCGGGCTTCGTCGGCCCAGACCACGATATCGTCGCCACGGCTGTTGGCGGGCCAGATGCCAAACACGGCCCGGGCGCGCACCAGTTTTTCGTTCACCATGCGGCCCAGCATGCGCTGGGCGTCGTGGTACAGGGTGCGGGCGTGTTCGCCGATTTTCTTGTCCTCCAGGATCGCCGGGAAACGTCCCGCCAGTTCCCAGGCCTGGAAAAACGGTGACCAATCGATGCACGGCAGCAGGTCGTCCAGCGGGTAATCGTCGAACACCTTGACGCCCGAAAAGGCCGGCTTGCTGATGCCGGAAGCTGCGGCCTTGAAGCGGTTGGCGCGGGCGTCGGCCAGCGGCTTGAGCGTGTGGGCGGCCGCCGAACCTTGGTGCTTGCGGCGGATACGCGCCAGGTCCTGCTCGTTGTCGGCAACAAATCCCTCGCGCTGCGTACGCGACAGCAACTGGCTTACCACCCCCACGCAGCGCGATGCATCCAGCACGTGAATCACCGGGCCTTCATACTGCGGCGCAATCTTGACGGCCGTGTGCAGGCGGCTTGTGGTCGCGCCGCCGATCAGCAGCGGAAGGCGAACCTGCGTGCGCTGCATCTCGCGCGCCACATGCACCATTTCATCAAGGCTTGGCGTGATCAGGCCGCTCAGGCCGATCACGTCAACGTTGCGCTCGCGGGCTTCATGCAGAATGCGGTCGGCAGGAACCATCACGCCCATGTCAATCACTTCATAACCGTTGCAGCCCAGCACCACGCCCACGATGTTCTTGCCGATGTCGTGCACGTCGCCCTTGACCGTGGCCATCAGGATGCGCCCCTTCTGCTCGCGGGGCTTGCCGGCGCTTTCGGCCTCAATGAACGGAATCAGGTGCGCCACGGCCTTTTTCATCACGCGGGCGGATTTGACCACCTGGGGCAGAAACATCTTGCCGCTGCCGAACAGGTCGCCCACCACGTTCATGCCGTCCATCAGCGGGCCTTCAATGATCTCAATCGGCCGCGCGTACTTCAGCCGGGCTTCCTCGGTGTCCTCGACAATGTGCTTATCATTGCCCGAGACCAGCGCGTGGCGGATGCGTTCCTCGACCGGCGTGCCCCGCCAGGCTTCGTCCTCGACCTTGGCCTTTTTGCCGGCCCGGAAATGCTCCGCGAACTCGGTCAGGCGTTCGGTGGCGTCCGCGCGCCGGTTGAACAGCACGTCTTCCACGCGCTCCAGCAGGTCCTTGGGGATGTCCGCGTACACCGCCAATTGCGCTGCGTTGACAATGCCCATGTCCATGCCGGCCTGGATGGCGTGGTACAGAAACGCCGCGTGCATGGCCTCGCGCACAGGGTCGTTACCGCGAAAGCTGAAACTAAGGTTGCTCACGCCGCCGCTGACTTTGGCATACGGCAGTTCGGCTTTGATGCGCCGCGTTGCCTCAATGAACGCAATCGCATACTCGTTGTGTTCTTCTATGCCGGTGGCGACCGCAAACACGTTGGGGTCGAAAATGATGTCGTTGGCGGGGTAACCTGCCTTCTCCGTCAGCAGTGAATAGGCTCGCCGGGCAATTTCGCATTTGCGCTGCACGGTGTCGGCCTGGCCCTTTTCATCAAAGGCCATCACCACCACGGCCGCGCCGTAGCTGCGGCAGACCGCGGCCTGGCGCAGGAACTCGGCCTGGCCTTCTTTCAGGCTGATCGAGTTGACAATGCACTTGCCCTGCACGCACTTCAGGCCGGCCTCGATCACGCTGAACTTGCTGCTGTCAATCATGAACGGCACGCGGGCAATGTCGGGCTCGGCCGCGGCCAGGTTCAGAAAGCGCTGCATGGCGGCAATGCTGTCCAGCATGGCCTCGTCCATGTTCACGTCGATGACCTGCGCGCCGCTGGCCACCTGTTCGCGCGCGACATCCAGCGCGTCACTGAAGTTGCCGTCCTTGACCAGGCGCGCGAACTTGCGGCTGCCCGTCACGTTGGTGCGTTCGCCAATGTTGCAGAACAGGCTGTCCGGGCCGTGGATGAAAGGTTCCATGCCCGAAAGCCGCAGCCGCGTGTCCTGTTGCGGCGGCCTGCGCGGGGGCAGGTCGCGCACGGCTTCGGCAATGGCCCTGATGTACTCGGGCGTGGTGCCGCAGCAGCCGCCCACGATGTTATAAAAGCCGGCCTGTCCGAACTCGCGCAGGACCTGCGCCATCTTCTGGGGTGTTTCGTCGTAGCCGCCAAAGGCGTTGGGCAGGCCCGCATTGGGATAGATGCTGGTGTACAGGTGGCTGACGCGCGACAGCGTTTCAATGTGCTCGCGCAAATCCTCTGCGCCAAGGGCGCAGTTCAGGCCCACCGCAATCGCGCCCGCGTGTTCCACGGAGTACCAGAAGGCCTCGGCGGTCTGGCCGCTGAGTGTGCGACCGGCCCTATCCGTGATGGTCCCGCTGACAATCACCGGGCGGCGCGCGCCCTTTTCGGCAAACAGCTGGTGCAGAGCGGCAATCGCGGCCTTGCCGTTGAGCGTGTCAAAGATGGTCTCGACCATCAGGATGTCGGCCCCGCCATCCCACAGGCCGCGGGCGGCGTCGTAGTAGGCCTGCTTGAGCTGGTCAAATGTAACCTTGCGCCAGCCCGGGTCATTGACGTTGGGGCTGATGCTGGCCGTGGCGCTGGTGGGGCCAAGGGCACCGGCCACAAAGCGCGGGCCGCTGCCGCCCGATTTGAGGAATTCGGCCACGGCGGCCTTGGCGATTGCCGCGGCCTCGCGGTTCATCTCGTAGCACAGGGCCTCAAGGCCGTAATCGGCCTGGCTGATGGCGTTGGCGTTGAAGGTGTTGGTCTCAATGATGTCGGCGCCGGCCCGCAGGTATTGCAGGTGTATGTCGCGGATCACGCCCGGGTTGGTGATGCACAGCAGGTCGTTGTTGCCCTGCAGCGGGCGTGGGTGGTCGGCAAAGCGCGTGCCGCGGAAGTCTTTGTCGTCGAGCATGAAACGCTGGATCATCGTGCCCATCGCGCCGTCGATGACCACGATCCGCTGCTGCAACAGTTCTTTCAGTTGCTGCTCGACCATGGCGGCAGCATAGCACAGTGACGCGCCACGGGTACTCGGGGCGGGAAACAGCGGGGGCGCGGCAGTGGCCGCGCCCCCGGTACGGAAACGACTGCTACGCGCGCCGGCGCAGGCGTCGTGCGCCCAGCGCCAGCAGGCTTGCCAGTGCCCCCAGCATCAGCCAGGCGGAGTCACCCGTGCCGGTGCTGCAGCCGCTGTCTTTCTTCTTGCCGTCACCGCCGCCGCTTCCGCCTCCACCACCGGCAGTCACGTCAAAGGCCGCCGACGTGGCATCAGTCAGTGCGCCGCCGTCGGTGAAATCCAGCGTGTACCCGGTGCCGGCCAGGTCAATCGAGAGATTGGTGAATGACACCACGCCGTTGACGGCCGTAAGGGTGGTTGTGCCGCCCAGGACCGCGCCGGTTGCGCCAGTTCCGGTGGTGATGCTGACTGTCACCTGGGTGGTGTTGTCGGTGGCCACCAGCACGCCGGCGGCATCCTGGATCTGGATCACCGGCTGGGTGGTGAAGGCCGTGCCCGGCACTGCCCCTGCGGGTTGGGTGGTGATGACCAGCTGGGTGGCCGCCCCGGCGACGCTGAACGTCGCACTGGTAACTCCGGTGAGAATGGCGCCCACGTCGTCGAAGTCCAGGCTGAACCCTGCCCCGGCGGTGTTGATGCCGAGGTTGGTGAATGTCACTACGCCATTGACGGCAGTCAGGGTCGTGGTGCTGGTGCCGGTAAAGGCACCCGTGCCGCTGGCAATCGTGACCACAACCTGGGTAGTGTTGTCCGTGGCCACCAGTGTGCCGGCGGCGTCACGAACTTCGATTACCGGCTGGGTCACAAAGGGTTGATTGACAACCGCACCACCCGGCTGAGTGGCAATGCCAAGCTGGGTTGGCGTGCCGGCAACGCTGAATGACGCGCTGACGACGTTGGTCAGACTGCCCGACGTGAAGGTCAGGGTGTAACCCGTGCCCGCCAGGTTAATGCTGAGGTTGGTGAAGCTGGCAAGTCCGGCCGTGGCACTGACGGGAGTAGTGCCGCCAAGAGTGGCGCCGGATGTGCCTGTGCCGGTGGTGATACCCGCAGCCACACTTGCGCTGCTGGAGGTCACGCGATTGCCACCGGCGTCGATCACTTCCACCTGGGGCTGATTGACAAAAGCCGTGGCGGCCACAGCACCGGAGGGCTGAGTCACCATGCGCAGCGCGGCTTCGGCACCCACGGTCACATTGAATGTGGCGGACACCGCATTGCTGAGGCCGGTGGAAGTAAATGTCAGGGTGTAGCCGGTGCCGGCCAGGTCAATCGCAAGAGCTGTAAAGGTAGCCACACCGCCTGTGGCGTTGACACTGCCGCCGGCCACAATGGCGGCACCTGTGGTTCCTGTGCCGGTGGTGATTGCCGCGTCCACGGTGGCCGCGCTGCTTGTGACAGTGTTGCCTCCCGCATCGCGGATGGCGACAACCGGCTGCGGGGAGAGTGCCGATCCACCTGTACCGTTGCCGGGCTGGGTGGTGATGACAAGCTGCGTGGCGGCACCCACCGTGACATTGAAGGTGTTGGAGACCGCCGGGGTCAGTGCGCCCGATGTGAAGGTCAGGGTGTAGCCGGTGCCGGCGAGGTCAATTGCCAGGCCGGTGAATGTGGCCACACCGTTTACGGCATTGACCGACGCTCCGGCCACAATGGTTGCGCCCGCCGCGCCGGTGCCGCTGGTGATGGCGGCAGTAACCAGGCCGTTGTAACTGCTGACCAGCGCGCCACCGGCATCGCGGGCTTGCACCACAGGCTGGGTTGAAAGTGCCGACCCACCGGTGCCGTTGCCTGGCTGGGTTGTAATCACAAGCTGGGTGGCAACAATCGCGGGAGCGGTGCCGTTGACAGTCCAGTTGTACGGGTTCTCGTTGGCGTCGTTGTTGTCGATGCTGATGGTGAACGAGAATGCCATGCCCGCCGTGGTCGGCGTTACCTCTACGTCAAAGGTCGTCTGGCCTGCCGCCGCGACGGGTGTGCCCGGGTTGGCAGTCACCGTGGCGGTGCAGTTGTTCTGAGAGCCGATGGCCACCAGCGGGCTTCCGGTAAGATTCAGGTTAGCCGTGCCGGTGTTCAAAATCGTGTAGGTCAGCGTGAACGGTGTGCCGGCCGCGTGGCTGCCCACGCTGTCGGTTGATCCATCCACAATAGCTGCAGCAGAGGCGTTCTGTACGTCCATCTCTGGCACTGTGGTTGCGGTACCCGTTCCAGACACTAGGAACTGGTAGGGGTTCTCGTTGGCATCGTTGTTGGCAATCGACAATTGAAAGCCCCAGGTCGCCCCGCTTGGATTGATGGTGATGGTAAACGCGGTGCTGGATCCCGCAGCAACACTGGCAGAGGGTTGTGTAGTGACAGTGGCGCTGTTCAGGCCGAACTGGTTGCTGATGGCGACCAGGGGCGTACCCGTCAGGTTGAGTGCGGATGTGCCCGTGTTGGCGATAGTCCAGGTCACACCGGTGCCGGTGCCGATCGCCAGTGCGCCCACGCTGTCGGTTGTCGCCAGGCCGCTTGGGATCGAGGTCCCGGCTGGGCGCTGCACGTCAATCTCGGGGCCAGCGGCAGCGGCACCTATTGTCTGTGTCCCGCCTGTTACTGTGCCGCCCTGTACCGTCCCGGCTGCGACCGTTACGCCCGCAGCCGCGACCGTAAGGGTGAAGGTGTTTCCCGTTGTCGCGCCGGAAGCGACGTCTACCACCACAATGAACGACTTGGGTGTCGTTGTGATGTCAATGGGTGTGCCGATCGCGAACGTGCGGGGAAAGGCACCTGATGCCGCAGTGGCAAGTAAGGCATCACCGCCGTCAAACGAACCATTGGCGTTGACGTCGTGGTAGAGCCGGGCCTGTGTGAAATCGGATGCCCCGGCGGTTCCCGAGTTTCCAACCACGACCTGGCTGCAAGTGGTACTGAGGTTAGATCTGGTCAGCTGAAACTGGATGCAGGTGTGCGCGGTGGTGCCCGCTGCAACGCTTGCGGGTGCTGGATTGGCTGTGCCGGGCGCCAGGAACGTTATGTTCTGGGCCGCAAGTCCACCCGCTGCTGTCAGTAATAGTACCGCAATGGCGTAGCGCATGTTCGATCCTCCGAGGGCGAAATAGAACCCACGTCCTCTGGACCGGGCCCCCACGGTCGTTCCAGTGACACAAGCCGCTACGCATATCGAATACTAGAGTGGTCAATATAGACGATTGCCGAAGAGAGTTTCAACACAAACCGCTCCCTCGGTGACCGAGTTTCGGCGTCAATGTGGCTTATCGTCCGCCGGGGCGTTGCAGTTGCTGGAACTGTCGGTCGGCGGCGGCGCGCAGGATCACCGGCACGCTTAGGGTGGGCACGAAGTAGCCCGGCTTCAGGCGGCCGCCCTCTACAAGCTCAGCGGGGTGGGTGAACTCGCCGGTTTTGGCCTTGGCGTGCAGGCGTTCAATCGGTTTGCGGGTGGCTTCGTCCCATTCGTGGATACGGAACTCGGCCGGCAGCAGCAGATTGGGCTTGCCGGGATCGGTCAGGTTGGGCAGTTCCACAAACGCGTCGGGCGAAAACGACAGGTCGGTCTGGGCCGCGTCGCGCCCGTTGGCCATGGCAAACACCATGCGCGCATGCAGCAGCCCGTGCGGGAACTTCCAGGTACCACGCGAGCCCTGCGGCAGGTCGGCCACAAAACGCAGTTCCACGGCCTCGCGGCGGCCATCGGCCAGAAGGCGGCCCTGCTTCAGGTAACGCCACACGCGCATTTCCACGCCCGTGCCGAGGTCGGTGTGGGTGCCCCGGCCCAGATACACCAGCCCGCCGCGTTCCGGCGCGCCGGCCACACCGGAAAGCAGCAGCAGCTTGCGGGCCTCCAGTTGCGTGACCAGGTCGTCGTAGACCTTGCCGGCGCGGGCGGGGCTCTGTTTCTCGACGCTGCCGCCCTTGATGTTGGCGCAGGCGTAGTGCCAGTCGGTGGTGGCGTCGCCCCCGCCATCAATGCTGTTCATCAGCCAATCGCCGCTGAGGTTGTCCTCGGTGCGGATGCGGCCTTTGCCGCCGCGCCCGTCACCGTGGTAGAGCTCCACGTAGGTACCCTTCTTGGGGTCGGCGCCCTGCAGGCTGATCTTCATGTCAAAAGCCAGCAAGGTGCTTGGAATGCCGCGCGGGTAGTGCGCGTCAAGTTCGGCGAAGCGTTTCACCAGCGCGCTGACCCTGGCCAGGTTGCGCGGGTTGGCCATCGAATCCAGCCCCAGCGGCGGCACCCGCAGCGTGTGCAGGCAGATGGGCTGGCCGTCGGCGGCGTGGTCAGGGTTGGCCGCGGGCTCGATCAGCCCGAACATGCCGCGCTTGAGGTCAATCAGCCCGCCAAGCCCGCTGGTGCTGGCCTGGGGCTGCGCAAACATCACCACGCGCCGCGAAGGGCCGAACGGCAGCCGTCCCACATACTGCAAGCCTCCGCCGGGCCGCGGCGCATACAGGGTGCGCCAGCGCACCAGGGCACCCAGTTGCAGCACCCGATCTTTCACGCCCGCAAAACGCACGACAAACCCGCCGGATGCCAGCCCGCGAAACTGATCCAGCAGCGCGACCTGGGTGGCCGCGGCATCGGCCCGGGGCTGCATCTGTTCAATCGAAACACGATCGCCCTCGCTGCGGGCGAAAACCAGGCATTCATCGTGGGCATCCCACACCAGCGCACGGGTGAAGGTTTCGGACGGGAACTCGCCTTGCCTCAACACGGTCAGTTTCAGGCTTGTGGCCTCAAGGTCCAGCCGCAGCAGGCGGCCCGGTCGCGATGGCGGGTTGTCATTCACACGCGGGATCGCGCCGCGATCGCCCATGGAAACGCGGGCAATGCCGGTGTCGCTGGTCAGGCAGCACAGGCTGCTGTTGCTGATCCAAACCGGGCGGCTGAACGGCTCGACGGAGCTTTCGGCAAGCAGCGCCCAGCTTGTGGTGTCATACACGCGCAGCACGGCGGTGGTCGCCGTGCGAAAGGCCCTCAGTGCCAGGCGGCTGCCGTCGGGCGACACAGCTGGTGCGTCGGCAAACTCGGAGCTGGCAAGCGCGACCGCACCCGCGGGCACTGCCCCGCCGGCCACCCTAAGGCCATCGGCCCGCACCACCAACGTGGGGGCAACATCGCGGCCGGGCGCGTTGACAAGCAGGTGGGGCTGCCCGCGCAGCTCAAACACGGCATAGGCCCAGGCGCCGGCGATTTCGGTGATGCGGGTGTAGCGCGCGCTGTCACGGTCATAGCGCCACAGGTCCAGCCCCGGGCGGCCGGCGGCGGCACGGCCCAGCACATCGGGCGCGAACAACCCGGGATCGCCGGCGCGCGCGCCCAGGCCTTCGCCTGCCGGCCCGGGTGGCGGCTCCAGCAGAAGCCAGGCAGCGCCGCCCTGCGGCGTGGACACAGCCAGGTCGTTGGCCGCAAGCGGCGCGGCAACCAGCAGGATAAGCAGCAGCAATCTGTGCATGGACACGGACAGAAACACGGGGCCCTATGTTTAATACGTTCCGCCCGGCCAAGGGTGCGGAAAATGCGGCGCGGCAAACCTCACTGAACCCGCGCCCGACTGCCGCTATGATCCGCGTGTGGATTCCGCCGAGCAGATCTACATGTTCCGGCACGCGCTGATGCGCGACTGCGCCTACGAGATGCAGCCGCCGTCCGAGCGCGCGCGCCTGCACGCCCTGCTGCTGGAAGTCACCCAGAACGCGCTGGGCAAGACCGACCTTGAGCTTGAGCCCGTGGCCGCCGAACTGGCCGATCACGCCCGCGCCGCCCGCGGCGCAAAACCCACGGGCCACATCACCGAGCAGTTCGTGCGCGAGTCCGAACTGCGGTTCCTGCTGCTGGCACAGCGCAAAGCCATGCGCGACCACAACCTGGAACTGGCCGTAACCCTGGCCAGGCGTGCCATGGAGTTCGACACCGCCCCGCCCGCCGATCGCGCTGAGGCCGCCCGCCGCCTGGCACTGGCCCACCGCATCGCCATGCGCTACGAGCCCGCGCTGGAAGCCGCGCGACAGGCGCAGCAGCTTGGCGCCGGCACCAGCGCCGAGGGCCCGGTATGGCAGGAACTGGCGGCCATCCTTTCGTGCATGAACCGCCTGGATGAATCTGAACAGGCCGGGCAACGTGCCCTGCAGCTCGCACGCGAAACCGCCGACCAGCGGCTGGAGGCCGCAGCCATGGCCAGCCAGGGCAGCCTGTTCCGGATCGGCGGGCGCACCGAAGAAGCACGCATCATCCTGGAACGGGCCGTCGAAGTCGCGCGGGCGGCGGCAGCCCCCGATGTAGAGGGCATTGCCCGTATTCACCTGGGCTATGTGCTGGGCATGGACGGCAAAGCACAAAAAGCGCGCGAGCACCTGGCGGCTGCACTGCGGCTGCTGGAAGGCACGGAACGCACCGTCAACCGCGTGGATGCCCTGAACTATCTGTTTGACCAGGCCTTCAGCCAGGGCCAGATGGCCGTGGCCGTGAAGTACCTGCAACAGGCCGAGACCATCGCGCGCGACCTGGGTTATCGCGTGGGGCTGGCGCAGTCGTTTGTGTTTCGCGCCATGCTTCATGACAGCCGCGACGAACCTCAACCGGCCCTGGACGCCCTGGAACAGGCCGCGGCAATCTCGCGTGAACTTGGCGACGACCGCAACCTGGCCGTGGCACTTGCCAACCGCGGCAACCTGCTGCTGCAGACCGGGCACTTCGAAAAAGCCGAGGCCGCCTTCCACGAAGGCGGCGAAGTGGCCGCCCGCGCCGGCAATGCCTACGCCCAGGCCCACGCCCACGCGGGCATCGCCCGGGTACGCGACGCACAGAGCCGGCCGCTGGACGCCTGGCAGTGCTATGAACACGCAATCGCGCTGATGGAACACGCCGGGTTGCGCCGCGAAGTGCTGAAGCTGCAACGCAAACTGGCCGAGGCCCAGCACAAGGCGGGCGACACAGCCGCCGCCCGTCGCACCCTGATGCAGGCCGCCAGCAGTGCCGTGACCCAGGGCGACCTGGTGGAACAACAGGCCGCGCAACAGCAGTTGGCCGACTTGAAAGGCTAGAGCTCTTTCGGCGTTTGTATGCAGAGCTTCCGCGCCGCGCCGGGCGAGCAGATCAAGGAGCGCGGACGCAGGCGTGGCTGGAGGGTTGCGGAGCAACGGCTTGAAAACGCACCGCGTTTTCAAGAGGCCGAGGAAGCGCGACGCAGAGATGCGAAGGCCGCCGCAAGCGGAAGCCTGCAGACAAACGCTGAAAGTGCTCTAGTCGCGCACCAGGCTGATGCTGGCGCCCAGGCCGCCGCTGACACACAGGGTTGCAAGCCCGCGTTTGTTGCCGCGCCGCTTCAGCTCGTGGATCAGCGTCGTCACAATCCGCGCGCCGGTATTGCCAATCGGGTGACCCAGCGCAATCGCCCCGCCGTTGACGTTCAGCCGCGCGCGGTCGAACTTCAGTTCGCGGTCGCAGGCCAGAATCTGCGCGGCAAAGGCCTCGTTGGCCTCGACCAGTTCGTAGTCGCTGGTCTTGAGCCCCAGCCTGGCGTTCAGTTTGTGAGTGGCCGGCACCGGGCCGATGCCCATCACCTTGGGGTCCACACCCGCGTAGGCCCAGCCCTCAATCCGCGCCAGCGGCGTGAAGCCCAGCCTGGCCGCCGTGGCTGCCTTCATGATCAGCGTGGCCGTCGCCCCGTCGGTGATGCCGCTGGCGTTGCCGGGGTGGATCGTGCCGTCGTCCATGAATACGGGCTTGAGCCTGGTCAGGTCGGCAAGCTGCATGCCTTCGCGCACGGGCTCGTCGTTCTCAACCGTGACGTCGCCCTTCTTGCCCGGGATTGTGATCGGCGCGATTTCGTCCTTGAAGCGCCCGGCCTTGATCGCGGCCTCGGCCTTGTTGTGGCTGGATACGGCGAACTCGTCCTGCTCGGTGCGGCTGATGTTGTACTGCATGCGCAGGGTTTCGGCGGTGCGGCCCATCAGCTGGTCGGCCATCGGGCACAGAAAGCCGTCGCGATACATAAGGTCCGTCACTTCTTTGTGGCCCATGCGCAGGCCGTCGCGCAGCCCGGCAATCATGTGCGGCACGTTGGACATGCTTTCCATGCCGCCGGCGACCACGATCTCGCTGTCGCCGTTCAGGATCGCCTGCGCGCCCAGCGTGATTGCCCGCATGCCGCTGGCACAGGCCATGTTCACGGTCGTGGCAATCACGGCCTCGGGCAGCCCGGCGCGGATCGCGACCTGGCGCGCGGGGTTGGGCCCGCACCCGGCCTGGCGCGCGTGTCCGAAGTAGATTTCGCTTACCAGGGCCGGGTCAAGGCCGGATTGTTTCACAACGGCGCGCACGGCATGGGTGCCAAGCTCGACCGCGCTTAAAGAGGAAAGCGCACCAGCAAACTTGCCAATCGGCGTGCGCAGGGCGTGGGTGATGACGATGTCGGTCATGGCGGCTCCTGTCGCGGTTCACTGTCAACAGTTGGGCATCGACTGTCAACCTCGGCAGTTAGAACACCGCGCGAGGCGCTTCCCTTCCTTGACGCTTGGGGCTCAACTGATACCTTCACGCGCCGCTGGTCAGGTAGCTCAGCTGGTAGAGCAACGCACTGAAAATGCGTGGGTCGCCGGTTCAAGTCCGGCCCTGACCACCAGGAATTTTCGCCCCGGGCACCCGTCCGGGGCGATTTTCTTTGGCGACTGGAACCGCCCGGCGCTGCGCGCCTCACGCTTCGCTTACGCCCGCCTGCGGGCGGGCTGCTTCGCTTTCAAAACAGCCCACCGGGCTGTTTTGAGGTTCAAGTCCGGCCCTGACCACCAGGAACTCCCGCCCCGGGCACATGCTCGGGGCGGCTTTCATTTGCCGCGCGGCGCTGGCCTTGCCATGATTGGTGGCCCCGCGGTTGCCCCTTCTGGTAGCCTATGTCCATGCGCCTGCTGATCTGCCTGCTGTTGCTGTTGACTGCCGCCTGCGCGTCGGGCCCGCAGCGAACCAATGGTTCCGGCACGGACTCGCCCGAGCCCGAGGAAAACTCAACAAAGGTCGAGCGCGAGGCCCTTGCCCGCATTGGCGACGTGCGCGTGTATTACTACCAGAAGCGCAGCCAGAAGGAGTCTGCGGTCAAACCCGGCACCATGGTGGAACAACCCAGGCAGCTGCATGTGCTGGTGAACAAGGGCCACTCGTTTTACTCGGACACGCCTGACTACAAAATGATGCCCGAAGAACGCCTGCTGAACAGCGTGGACATGCACGACCTTCTGGTGATCCTGCGCGACCAGATGGGATTCTTTGACCGCGGCGCGTCGCTGAACATCAAGGCCGATGACCCCATCAAGCGCGCCGACCGCGAGCCCGATACCGACCGCATGATTGCCGTGCAGCAGATCAAGGACGGCAAGGTGAACACCAGCTACTTTTCCCGCCGCAAGCGCGAGGAAGCGGTAGATGCCAAGCGCAGCGAGAAGTTCAACAATTGCCAGGCCATTGTGCTGCAGGCCGTGGGCAACGCCCTGCCACGCGGCAGCACCAGCGAGGGTGCGGGCGACCGCGAAAGCCTGCTTCCGGGCCGCCGTTGACACCCATGTTGCCGCCTTGAAGTCGCCGCCAGCCTGCCATGGCCCGGCCCGCAGGGAAAAATTTTCGGGTTTTTGGGACACGGATATTCGCTTATGCGGTTATAAGGGTGTCATGCGAGAAATGGCCGACATCTTCAAGGCGTTGTCCGACGAAACTCGCCTGCTGATCCTTGCCCTGCTGCTGCGGCACGGGGAACTCTGCGTCTGCGATATCGAGAGCGCTCTTGATTCCACGCAAAGCAAGACCAGCCGGCACCTGCGGTATCTGCTGCACGCGGGGCTTGTTTCGGACCGCCGCGTCGGTGCCTGGGTTCATTATCGCGTGGCGGGCGGACAGGACGGCCCGCACAAACAGATCCTGACTTTTCTCAAACGCCTGCTGTCGCCCGACCAGGTCGCCGAAGTAGAAGCCCGCCTGCAGCAGGCATGCTGCGAAAACGGCGTCTGCAAACCGGCCTCCGCACGGGCTATGGCAGCAACCAAGTGAGCAACCATGAAAACCCGCGTCCACATCGGCATCAGTGTCAGCAACCTGGAAGCCAGCAAAAAGTTCTACAGCACCCTGTTCGGCGTTGAGCCCAGCAAGGTGCGCAGCGACTACGCCAACTGGCGGCTGGACACCCCCGCGATTCACCTGGCCCTGACCCTCGACCCCGAGGTCAAGCCCGCCCAGCCCCACGAACGCCACTACGGTATCGAGCTGTTTGACATGGCTGAACTCAGCACCTGGCAGTCGCGCCTGCAGAAACTCGGCATGCCGCTGAAGCTCGAGGAAGAGGTCACCTGCTGCTACGCCGTGGGCAACAAGTTCTGGGCCCAGGACCCCGACGGCAACGACTGGGAATTCTGGGTGCGCACCAAAGAGGCCGACGCCATGCACGCCGGCGCCGAAGACGGCCAGTGCTGCACGCCTGCCGGCAAGGCCGACGCCAAGGCGATGGCAGCCATGCCCGGTGCCAAGGCCAAAGAGGGCGCCTGCTGCGCGCCCCAGGCCGTCGGCGCCAAAGCTGGCGAAGCAAGCTGCTGCTAACGTTAACCAGCGGGGCTGTCTCCGGGCAGCCCCGCCAGGTTTGGCCCCATTGGGATCACGACCGATGAGCATGACCTACCGTGTTTCGGCGGCCGTCGCGCCCGGCGGCGCGGCCTCGATTGAAGCCCAGCAGGGGCACATCGCGTTTGACGGCTCGGCTGCATCGGGCGAAGCCTTGCCGGGGCCCGCGCATCTGCTGGCTGCGGCGCTGGCGGCATGCATGCTCAAGAACGTCGAGCGCATGTCGGGCATGCTGAAATTCGCTTACACAGGCGCCACAGTGGAGGTAGAGGCGGAACGAGAAGAGCCGCCTCCGCGCATTGTACGCCTGCGCTACACGCTGAAGGTTGCGTGCGAAGAATCCCCGGCGCGGCTGGGGCTGCTGCAGCGCAACATCCTGAAGTTCGGAACGATCACCAATACGCTGTCGGCTTGTTGTGAACTGACGGGCCAGCTCATCGGCCTCCGCAAAGACGGCTCGCAGGCTTCGGCCGACGCATAGCAACCAAGGGGCTGTGGTGGGATTGTTCGAACGCTATCTATCAGTCTGGGTCGCGCTGGCCATTGGCGTCGGCGTGGCACTGGGCTCGATCGCGCCCGGCGCGGTAGCCGCCATTGCCAAGCTTGAGTACGCCCACGTGAACCTGCCCGTGGCGGTACTGATCTGGCTGATGATCTACCCGATGATGCTGAAGATTCAGCCGCGCTGCATCGCCGATGTGGGCCGCAAACCCAAGGGCCTGATCCTGACTGTGGTCATCAACTGGCTGATCAAGCCCTTCACCATGGCGGCGCTGGCGGTGCTGTTCTTCAAGTTCATTTTCGCCGGGCTGGTGCCGGCTGAAGACGCCGCCCACTACATCGCTGGCATGATCCTGCTGGGCGTGGCGCCCTGCACTGCGATGGTGTTTGTCTGGAGTGACCTGACCAAAGGCGACCCGGCCTACACGCTGGTGCAGGTGACGGTGAACGACCTGATCCTGGTGTTCGCCTTTGCGCCGATTGCCGGGCTGCTGCTGGGCGTGACGGACCTGTTTGTGCCCTGGGAGACGCTGCTGCTTTCCGTCGGCGTGTTTGTGGTGCTGCCGCTGGCCGCAGGCATGGCTACGCGCGCGCTGCTCAATGGCAGTCGGGAGGGCGTTTCCAGCATCGACCGCCTGGCCGCGCGGATCAAGCCGCTTTCGATCATTGGCCTGCTGCTGACCGTTGTGCTGCTGTTTGCCTTCCAGGCCGACACGCTGCTGGCCCAGCCCCTGCGCGTGGGCCTGATTGCCGTACCCCTGCTGGTGCAGGGTTACGGCATTTTCGCGATTGCCTACGTGGCCGCCCGGGTGCTGAAGCTGGAACACCGCGTGGCCGCACCCGCGGCGTTGATCGGTACTTCCAACTTCTTTGAGCTTGCCGTGGCCGTGGCAATCAGCCTGTTCGGCTTGTCTTCGGGTGCCGCGCTGGCCACGGTGGTGGGTGTGCTGATTGAAGTGCCGGTGATGCTGTCGCTGGTCAAGTTTGCCAACCGCACGCGCCACTGGTTTCCCGCCCCGCCTGTGGATTTGCCCAATGGCCAGCCCCTGGGCGCGGCCGTTGTCGCCGCCAAGGAGACCTGATGAGCTGGCAGGATGACATCCGCACCCTGCGCGAGCTGCGGCCGAAACACATTCTTTTCATGTGTGTGCAGAACAGCGCGCGCAGCCAGCTGGCCGAAGGCATTGCCCGCCGTCTTGCCCCGCCCGAAGTCACCATCAGCAGCGCCGGCAGCCAGCCCGCGTTTGTGCGGCCCCAGGCGATTGCCGTGCTGGGCGAGATCGGCATAGACATTTCCGGCCACACCAGCAAAGCCGTGGCCGACCTTGACACGTCAACCGTGGACGCCGTGATCACCCTGTGTGCCGAAGAAGTGTGCCCGGTGTTTCCGCGCCAGGTGGCGAAATTTCACTGGGGCCTGCCCGACCCTGCATCGGCGGGCGACGAAGCCGCCAGGCTGGCGGCGTTCCGCCAGGTGCGCGACGAACTGGCAACGCGGCTGAAGGCCCTGTTTTCTTAGGCTTAGGCTTCGGATCGGGCGGCGCGCTTGCGGGCGTTTTCGTCCAGCATGCGCTTGCGGATGCGGAACAGCCGGGGCGTTACCTCGACCAGTTCGTCGCCTTCAATCCATTCCATGGCCGCTTCCAGGCTCATGTCGCGCCTGGTCTTGAGCTTGACGAACGCTTCCTTGGTGCTGCTGCGGATGTTGTTCAACTGCTTGGTGCGGCACACGTTCACGCCGATGTCGTTTTCGCGGCAGTTTTCGCCCACCACCTGGCCGATGTAGGCCTGGTCGCCGGTCTCCACGAAAAAGTCGCCGCGGTCGGTCAGGTACTCCAGCGCATAGGTCGTCACCTTGCCGCTGTCGGTGGCGATCAGCGCGCCGCGGTTACGCCGCGGAATCGGGCCGGCCATCGGGCGGTATTCTACAAACCGGTGGGTGAAGATGGCCTCGCCCTGCGTGGCCGTCAGCACCTTGGTGCGCATGCCGATCAGCCCGCGCGAAGGCACACTGAAGTGCATCACGCTGCGCACGCCGTGGTTTTCCATGTTGATCAGCTGCCCGGCGCGGCCGCCCAGCAGTTCAATGACTTTGCCCGAATGTTCGGCGGGCACATCGACCACGGCCTCTTCGAAGGGCTCAGTCTTGACGCCGTTTTCTTCGCGGATGATGACCTCGGGCGCGCCGATGGCGAACTCGTAGCCCTCGCGCCGCATGTTTTCCACCAGCACACCCAGGTGCAGCGTACCGCGGCCCTGCACCATGAAGCTGTCGGCGGCAAGGTCGGTCTGCACCTTCAGCGCCACGTCGGCCTCGGCGGCGCGTTCCAGCCGGTCGCGTATCTGGCGCGAAGTCACGAACTGCCCGTCCTGGCCGGCAAATGGGCTGTCGTTCAGACGAAACTCCATCGTGATCGTGGGCTGGTCAATCGGCACAGGCGGCAGCGGGTCGGGGTGTTCCGGGTCGGACACCGTGTCGCCGATGTCGATGCCCTCAAGGCCCACAATCGCCACAATGTCGCCGGCCTTGGCCACAGGCACGTCCTTGCGCGAAAGGCCGTCAAACACCTGCACCTGTTTGGCCGAGGCCTTTAACTGGGTGCCGTCGCGCTTGATGACGACCACCGGGTCCTTGACCTTGAGCGTGCCGCGCATGATGCGGCCGATGCCGACGCGCCCCACAAACTGGTCGTACAGGAAGTTCGTGATCTGAACCTGAAAGGGCATGTCGGGCTCTACTTCGGGGCCCGGGATGCGGTTGATCATGGCGTCCATCAGCGGCACCAGGTCCTTGCCCGGCACCACGGGGTCTTCGCTGGCGATGCGCTGGCGGCCGCTGGCGTAGATGACCGGGAAATCCAGCTGGGCGTCGTCGGCGCCAAGGTCGATGAACATCTGGAACACCAGGTCCAGCACCTCGTTGATGCGGGCGTCGGGCCGGTCAATCTTGTTGATCACAACCAGCGGCTTCAGGTCGTGGTCCAGGGCCTTGCGCAGCACGAACTTGGTCTGGGGCATCGGGCCTTCGGCGGCGTCCACCAGCAGAAAGCAGCCATCGGCCATACTAAGCACGCGTTCGACCTCACCGGCGAAGTCGGCGTGGCCGGGGGTGTCAATCAGGTTGACCTTGACGCCCTTCCACTTGAAGCTGACGTTCTTGGCCAGGATGGTGATGCCGCGCTCGCGCTCCAGCGGGTTTGAATCCATGAACGCTTCGGCGTGCTCGGTCTTGTGGCCGAAGAAGTTGGCCAGTTCCAGAAAGCCGTCCACCAGGGTGGTCTTTCCGTGGTCAACGTGGGCAATGACGGCAAGGTTGCGGATATCGTCGCGGCGCATGGGCGCGGGATGGTAGGGACGGGCCGGCCGTTGAACAGGGGCGGCACGGGGGCAGCTTGCAGCGGGCAGCCGGCAGCCGGCAGCGGGGCGCCGCAAGCCGCCAGCTGCAAGCCGCAAGCTGCAAGCCGCAAGCTGCAAGCCGCCAGCCGCCAGCTGCCAGTGACCCCCCGCACACCAATCTCCCGAAGCCGTGGAAATTGTGTGGGTTATGCCGCGAAAACTTGCCTAGAATGTTCCGCCAATCCGGGCCGAGGGCGCGGGAATCATTCTTATTGGGGTCATATCGTATGGGCACAGCTTTTAAAAACGCGCCGGACGAGCGCGTGGACTGGGGCGCTTCACTGCCGTTCTTCATTCTGCACCTTGTGCCGCTGGGGGCGATTTACACCGGCGTGCACTGGTCGGCGTGGGTGATTGCGCTGGTACTTTATTACGTGCGGGTCTTTTTCATCACCGGCGCGTACCACCGCTACTTCTCGCACCGCAGCTACAACGCGGGCCGGGTAATGCAGTTTCTGCTGGGCTTTGGCGGCTGCACGGCAATCCAGAAGGGCCCGCTGTGGTGGGCGGCGCACCACCGGCATCACCACAAGCACTCCGACATGCCCGACGACATCCACTCGCCCAAGCGCGGCTTCTGGTGGAGTCACGTGAACTGGATTCTCTGCCCCAAGTACAATGAAACACGCTGGGAGCTGATCCCGGATTTTGCCAAGTACCCTGAGCTGCGCTTTCTCAATCGCCACCCGTGGCTGCCGCCCCTGATGCTGGGCACGGCCGTGCTGGCGCTGGGCTACTGGATCACCGGCACCTGGAAGGGCGCATGGGGCGTGTGCTTCATCGGCTTCTTTCTCAGCACCGTGCCGCTGTGGCACTGCACGTTCTTTGTGAACTCGCTGGCCCACGTGTTTGGCAAGCGCCGTTACGCCACGCGCGACACCAGCCGCAACAGCCTGATCATCGCGCTTCTGACCGGCGGCGAGGGCTGGCACAACAACCACCACCACTACATGCCCGCGGCGCGCCAGGGCTTCTTCTGGTGGGAAATCGACATCACCTATTACGTGCTGTGGACCATGAGCAAACTGGGCCTGGTCAGCAACCTGCGCCAGGTACCTGAGCGCGTGCTGAACAAGCACCTGATCAAGCAGGGCGCGACGGACCTTGGCATGTTCCAGAAGCACTGGGAGCGCGCCGTCCGCGCACTGGCCGACGCCCAGATCAAGACCGGCGAACTGGCCGCCGACCAGAAGAAGGCCCTGGAAGAACTGGTTGCCGCCACCAAGGCCAAGGTCGAAGAAATCGCCAAGCTGTCCGGCCAGAAGGAACCGATGGAAGCCTAAGCGCCGGAAACAGCCAAAAGCAAACAGGCCCGACCAAGTGTCGGGCCTGTTTCTGTTATGCAGTAGTCTCGGGCAGGGGGGCCTTTCTCAACCCTTGCTCGGGCGCAGATTCAGAACACCAATGCCGCCACCGTTGGTGGCTCAAGGGCTCTGCCCTGACAGTCCCGACGCTTCCGCGTCGGGCTAGCCATAGACCGCCGCCGCTGGCGGCTGTGAAGCGCCCGGTGGGCGCGCCATATGCATAGCCGGGGGCGGCAGCCCCCGGAAAGTCCGCGATTGGCAGCGGAGCCGGCTGAGGCGGCGGCATAGTCGCGTACTCGAAGGCAAGCAAGTCGATGTCATAGATGTGTGCACCGACCAGGGCTTAGGCCGGAGGCTTGGCCGGCGACCCCTGCGCCAGCTGGCGCAGGCCCAGAATGTGGCCGGCGATTGCCAGGGGCACCAGCAGGGCCGGCAGCCACACGTACGGGAAGGTCGTCACAAACATCGGCACGTTCTCGGCGCCGTGAATCTGCTGCAGCGGCCCCGGCGTGGCGGCTATGGCGTGGCCCGCCACGTTGAATACCAGCGCCAGCCCCAGCAGGTGAAAGGCCACCAGCACCGGCCTTGGCACCGCGCGCCGCGCCATCCACAGGCCCAGCACGCCGTTGATCACGTCAAAGTTGCGGCCGTGCCAGCTCATCAGCACCGGCGAAACTCCCGTCTCCGCGCCGAGCCACAGGCAGACTTCCACAGGAATGCGAAAGGCCTGCATGCCCACGACCCACTTGCCCGCAATGCGCTGGGCCATGCGTTTGCCGGGCGCGGTCAGGGCCAGCCCGCCCAGGGTGAGGGTGCCCGTCAGGGCCAGGGCCATGTTCGGCGGGGGCTTGTCGGGCGCAGGCGCAAGCAGCCCCGCCGCCGCCACGGCGCCGGTCAGGGCCAGCCAGAACCCAAGCAGCGATAAGGCAATCAGGCGCGCGCGGCCCTCAAACCCCGCGCGCAGGCCCAGGGCGATGATGGCAACGCCAAGCGCGGTGGTCGCCAGAAAGAGCAGCAGCAGCGTCATTGCGTCAGGATGCGTTCGCGGCGCTTGGCCAGTTCGTTGCGATACTTCTCGCGTGCTTCCATGGCCTGCTTGCGCTTGATCTTTTCCGGGTCATCGGGGTACTTCACGCGGTGGTGGTACATGCTGGCCAGACTCTTGACCATCGTGTCTTCCACAATCGCCAGCTCGCGCATGGTGATGCCGCAGTCGTCGAACTGCCCGTCCAGCAGCTTGCCGGTAATGCTGGTGTGCACCATTTCGCGGATGTCGTCGGGGTGGTTCACGCCGCCGGCGAACTTGCTGCGTGCTGTGGCCTCTACCTGGTCGGCAATCGCGGCAATTGCGCTTTCGCGGCTTTGCGGCTTGGGGCCCGGGTAACGGAACTGCCCTTCCTCAATCCGTTCGCCTTCCACGGCGTTTTCCTTGGCCTTGTAATAGAAGTACTTGATCACGCTGGTGCCGTGGTGGCCGGTGATAAAGTCTTCCATCACCGGGGGCAGCCCGGCCTTGCGGGCCATCAGCACGCCGTCGGAAACGTGGCTGAGAATGATCAGCGCCGACATCATCGGGCTCAGGCGGTCGTGCAGCAGCTTGGATTCGGGCTCGTTTTCGGTGAAGAATTCCGGCCGCACCATTTTGCCCAGGTCATGGAACTTGACGCCGACTTCGCCCAGCAGGGCGTTTGCGCCGATGGCCTCGCAGCCGCGTTTGGTGAAGGTGGCGACGTTCTGGGTGTGCTGCCAGGTCCCTGGCGCGCGCTGCTGCATCAGGGTGATCAGCGGGTGTTCGCCTTCCAGCAGTTCAATCAGGCGCAGGTCGGTGGTGATGGCAAACACGCGCTCGAACACCGGCAGCAAAAAGGTTGAAAACACTCCCACCGCCGCGCCGATCACCAGCGCGCCCGCCACCCACAGCAGCAGTTCCAGCGGCGTGGTTCCGGCCTCCAGCAGCCACAGGCGCCGGGCACCCAACAGGTACAGGGCCACAAGCTGCGCGGCCACGGCTGCGCCGCCGACCACGCCGACCAGCGCCAGCCGGTAGCGCGAACGCAGGTTACGCGTGAACAGCACCGCCGTCAGCGACCCCAAGGCCGCCACAACCAGCCGCACAGGCTGGAAGGCATCGGCGGAAAGCAGCACCACGCCCACGGCACAGGCGTTTACCAGCAGCGCGTCAAAGGCAAAGCGCTGGTCAAACACCACGGCATAGGCAATGCCCGAAAGCAGCAGCAGGCCGAACACAAACGCCGGTGTCACGGTGTCGGGCGTGACGGTGCCAGAGGTAAGCGACGCGCTGAGAAACTCCTGGGCGCCGGCCGCGCCGGCCACGGCCACGGTTTGGACAATCGCCATGGTCAGCAGCACACTGGCGCCAAAGAACATCTGCTTGCGGCGTTCGTGCAGCAGTTCCGGCCGGAAGCGCGTCAGGTACACGCCGTACAGCGTCACGCCGCCGATCACCAGGATGGACTTGCCGGCCGCAGACACCGGGTTCAGTTCACGAAAGGGCACCAGCAGCACGGCAATGGAAAGGATGCAGAAAACGGCCGCGCCGATCAGGCGTGGTGTCCAGACGGCCCAGTCCACCTGTGACTGTGCAAGCTCGGTCGAGCCCAGCCGGTTCTGGATGATCTCGTACTTCTTCTCTTGTAGTTCCGTCAGTGCCATGCAAAGGGGCAAGTATACCAACGGGCAACCGTCGGCCACGGGCAATCGGCCGGCGGCCTTTGCCAAAGTTAGTGCAGGCTATGAAAAGCGCAGTTTCTGCAGCGTGGACTGCAACGCCACAAGCTCGGGGTCGCTGACATCGGCCATCACGCCGTCCAGCAGCGCCGAAAACTCGGGGTCAATCCGGGCCAGCAGTTTCTGGCCGGCGCTGGTGATTTCCAGGATGTTCTTGCGCCGGTCGGCGTGGCCGCGGCGGCGCACCAGCTTGCGGTCTTCCAGCTTGTCGAGAATCCATGTGGTGTTGGCGCGGCTTGCAATCAGGCGGTCGGCAAGGTCGGCCTGGGTCAGTTCTTCATCGCGGCGTTCGGCGCCGCGCAGAATGCGCAGGGCGTTGTACTGGCTTTCGGTCAGGTCGTGCTTGCGCACCAGGCCGTTGACGGCGCGAAACAGGTGCTGCGCGGCCAGGATGATCTGCGCCGAGGCGCGCGATCGCTTCAGGTAGGTGTCACTCATGGGGGCTCCGGATCGTTCTATGACAGTTTAGTAAGTATCGAACGACTGGAACAGGCCAGGCCTTTGCGCACACGCCTGCCCTGTGCCTCGATTGCCCCGCGCTTGTGCTATAGTCGCGCGCAATGACCGCCACCGATACCTGGTCCGCCAAGCGCCATAACATTGATTACGCGCGCCTTCGCCGGCAGCTCAAGGGCGCTGTGCGTGATGACCCGCTTTCGCGCGCGCTGTATGCCTCCACGGCCAGTGTCGTCGAAGTCTGGCCAAGCTGTGTCGTGGAGCCCGTGGATGCCGCTGACGTCGAAAAGACCCTGGCATTTGCCCGCGAACACAAGGTGCCGGTTACCTGCCGCGGCGCCGGCTCTGGCGTGGCCGGACAGTCCCTGGGCCAGGGCATCATCCTGGACTTTGCCGTCCACCAGGCCAAGATTCTTGAAGTGCACCCGGTGGCAGGCTTTGCCCGCGTGCAGCCCGGCGTGGTGAAGGACGACTTTGACGCCGAACTCGGCGCGTTTGGCATGTTCTGGCCGCCTGACCCAAGTTCCAGCCCGTGGTGCACCGTGGGCGCCATGGTGGCCAACAACAGCGGCGGCGCCAAATCCATCCGCTGGGGCACGGCCAAGGACTACCTGATTGAACTTGACGTCATGCTGGTTTCCGGCGAACGCTGCAGGCTGCGCCCGCTGGATGTGAGCGCCGAGGGCAGAATTGCTTTCCCCGCCGATGCCACAGCGGCCGAAATCCGCCTGGCCGAAGGCGCGCTGAAAACCGCGCGCGAAAACGCCAAGCTGATTGCCCGCCAGCGGCCGGAATCCACGCGCTCAAGCTCCGGCTACAACGTGTTTGAACTGCTGCACCAGCCGATCACCGCCGATGTGCAGGCCTACTACCCGCGCGTGGAGTTCGACCCCAAGGTCGGCAGCGGCAAGGCCGGCGTGCTTGACATGCCGCGCCTGTTCAGCGGCAGCGAGGGCACACTGGGTGTGCTGCTGGAGGCAAAACTGCGCGTACTGCGGCTGCCCAAAGCCCAGGCCGGCGTAAGCCTGTACTTTGACAGCAACGAGACGATGGCCGAGGGCGTAGTGAAGCTGCTGCCCACGCGGCCCACCAAACTGGAAGTGCTGGATCGCAGTTTCATCGACGTGGCCGCAAAGTCCGACCCCCGGCTGGCCGAGGGCATACCCTCGCGCCTGCAAAGCCTGCTGATCGTGGAATACTGGGCCGACACGCCCGACGCGGCCAGGCAGGGCGTGCAGGCCGCGATGGACGCCTGCGCCAACGATGGCCCGGCCTTTGATTGCAAGCCGGCCTACGACGCCAGGGAACTCGACCGCGCCTGGACGGTGCGCAAGGTGGCCAGCCCGATCCTGAGCCGGGTCAAGGGCGACCTTAAACCCACGCGCTGGATCGAGGACTGCGCCGTGCCGCCCTGGAAGCTGCCCGAGTTCATTGCGCGCTTCAAGGAGATCTGCCAACGGCACGGCTTTGCCGCGGCGCTGTTCGGCCACGGCGGCGAGGGCAACCTGCACGTCAACCCGTTTGCCAACGCCAAGGACCCCGAGCACCGCCGGCGCATGCGCCAGGCCGCGCAGGAAGTCTTTGCCATGGTCAAGTCTCTCAAGGGCACGATCAGCGGCGAACATGGCGACGGCATCATGCGCAGCCCGTACCTGAAACAGATGTACGGCGAGGTGTTTCCGCTGTTCGTGCAGGTGAAGGACCTGTTCGACCCACTGCGCCTGCTGAACCCTCTCAGCAAAGTCAGCCCCGGCGACACCGCGAACGAAACCGACTGCATGGCAGTCCCGGCACAGGCCGGCGAAAGCACGCTGGGTACCGGCGACGAGGCCCTCAGCATCACGTCGTTCCTGCGCGTCGGGCACGGTTATGCGCGGGTGCAGACCGGCACCGGGCTGGACGCGCCGGCCATTCAGGAAGAGATTGAGAAGTGCCACGGCTGCGGCAAGTGCCGCCACTACTGCCCGCTGATGAAAGTGGGAAAGGACGAAAAGTACTCCGCCCGCGCCAAGGCCAACCTGCTGCGCGGCGTGATCAGCGGCCGGCTGGACACCGCCTATCTGCTGGATGCCGATTTCAAGGCCAACCTTGACCTGTGCATTTCCTGCGAACAATGCCTGGTCGAGTGCCCCACGCAGGTTGATATCCCCGGCATCGCCATGGCCTTTCGCGAGCAGTTCGTAGACCGCAAGGGCAAGGGGGGCATGGTCAATGACATGCTTTCGCGCCCTGACCAGATGGGCAAAGTCGGCACCAAGCTGGCGGGCATGACCAACATGCTGCTGAAGAACCGGTTTCTGCGCGGTGTGGCCCAGGCCACCACCGGCCTGGATGAACGCCGCAAGCTGCCGCAGTACCGCACGGCCGCGGGCATTGCCAGGCTCAAGCCCCTGAGTGTCCCGGCGCAGGTTCGCGCGAAGCTGCCTGCTGAAGTTGTGGTGTTTCCGGGCTGCTTTGCCGAGTACTACGACCCCGACGGCGAAAAGGCCACGCTGGTGGCAATCCTGGACGCGCTCAGCATTACCGTGCACACGCCTGAACTGAACTGCTGCGGCATTTCCAAGATCACGCAGGGCGACCGCGCCGGGGCAAGGCAGGACATTGCCCAGAACATTGACAAGCTGATCAAGCCGGTGCGGCGCGGCGCGAAGATACTGTTCAGCGCGCCGTCCTGCCTGCTGGCGGCCGTGCGCGAATGGGAACACACCGTGGGGCCGGGCGAGGCCGGGCTTGTCGCCGCCGCCTGCATGGACGCGCACGCCTTGTTTGCGGAAACCTTCCGCGACCCGGAAATGCTGAAGCAACTCAAGCCCAATGCAAAGAAGATCGCCTGGCATTCGCCCTGCCACTCCAAGGTGATGGGCGTGGCCGACGCCGCGCGGGCGCTGCTGGACCTGATCGACGAAAAGCGCACGGTGGACCTGAATGCCGGGTGCTGCGGACTGAGTGGCACTTTCGGCCTGAAGACCGACAACTTTGACATGAGCATGAAAATCGGCCGCGGCCTGTTCAACCGCGTCAACCGCGAACAGCCCGAGGTCGTAAGCACAAGCTGCGGCATCTGCCAGGTGCAGATCAAGCAGGGAGTGCCCACGCGCGAAGACAACGCCAAAGGCCCCGAAGTCATGCACCCGCTGCGGTTGTTGTATGAGAGTCTGAACGCGCCGCGTCAGCAAGCGCCATGAGCCAACGGGACTGACTGTTGCGATGTGGCATTGGAAGCACGATGGCGCTCGCTTACGCTTCGCGTTCAGATGCCGACTTAACGTGAAAAGGGGCCGCGCACCGACGGCCCCTTCTCTGTCCGGGCCCCGTGGGGACGGGTCCGGGCGTAGTTGATTTTAGAACTCGTCGTCTTCCTTCTTCTTCTCTTCCTTGCCCTCACCCAACGGCTTGAGGTCTTCGTCGGTCACGTCCTTGTTCACCTTGGGCTCGGTGATCGTCAGCTTGGTCGGGAACTCCATGCCCATGAAGCTGAGGCCGCCCTTGAGCTCAATCGCGATGTCGTATTCGCCGGCCTTGCCGTACTTCTTGATCTCGATGCTGCCGTCCAGGCTCTCGCGGCCGCTGCCGCGGGCACCGGGGTTCTTGGGGTCGTCCTGGCCGGGCAGCGCGCCGACGTCAACCTTGGTGGTCGCGGTCACTTTGCTCAGGCGCAGCTTTTTGCCGGTGTCCTCGTAGCTGTACTTGTGTTCCATCTCGGCCTTGTTGCCCTCAAAGTCTTCGGTCTTGGCCATGGCCGTGACCTTGTTGTCGGCAACGGTGAAGGTCTCGGTGCTGTCGTCTTCGTAGGTGACAATCACGCGGTCGCCGACAACCTTGCCCTTGTCGTCCTTCAACTGTTCGCCCATCTTGAAGTTCACGTTCTTGAACTTGCCTTCCCAGGACGGAAAGCCGGTCACGTAGGCCAGGTAGGGCTCAAACACGCGCTTGGCCACGCCGCTGACGTTGCCCAGGGGATTGGCGCCGCCTTCGGCTGCGCCTTCGTCGTCACTCTGCCAGCTGGCGCGGGCGCCCTTCTTCCACAGCAGCTTGCCGTTGAAAGGGGTCTCGCCCTGGCCGAATGCGCTCAGGTTCACGCTGATGTTGGCCTGCGCCTTCAGGCGTTCCAGCCCGGCGGCCTCGGCGCTCAGTACGCGCTCCCAGGCCTTCTTGAGCAGAGCTTCGGCTTTCTTGTCGCCGCGGTCCATGGCCTTGCCGGGTTCCTTCTTTTCTTCGCCGGCTCCGGGCTTGGCCTCGCCGGGTTTCACTTCACCGGGCTTGGATTCGGTTCGCTTGCCGTCGGGCTTGTCCTGAGCCAGTGCAAGACCGGCAACCAGGGTCAAAGAAAGTGCGGCACACAGTGCGGTCAGAAATCGCATCGAGTTCTCCATACAAAAGGGCTAAGGCCCGAAAGGCGTCAGTGGTGGTAGTGCCGCCGTGCCGGGGATTCTCACGGGGAAAGTGGCAAAACAAAACCGGAGGGCCAGATGGCCCCCCGGCATTGTTTGAATTCAAAACTACTTGGCAGCGTTGCCCGTGTTGGTCGGGGCGTTGGCCGGCTTGGCGTTGTTAGCAGCCGGGCAGCCAGCGAGCATGACGCCTGCGAAGGCGAAAACAACGGCGAGAATCGCGAACTTCTTCATAGGAAACTCCTGTAGTTTGTAGGTTCTTGGAAACGAGACTATCCCACATGGCGCGAGCGCAGCCCGTGCCAATCGCGCGAGTCGGCAGTTTGCTGCACAGAACTTGAATCAAAACAACCGGTTACAACAAATCCGGGGCACGGTGGCGAGAAAGCCGAACACAATGCACGCGCAAACATTTGTGCGTCCGGTGTAACGAAAGATTACGTAGCTGCCGTTGGTTCGGGTGGGCTTGCGCCCCATGCCGAATGTTCGCGCAGCGCCGACAGCGCCCGCTGGAAGTCTTCTGGCAGTGGGGCCTCAAACGTGACGCGCAGGCCGGTGCGAGGGTGGTCAAAACTCAGCCTGGCCGCGTGCAGCGCCTGGCGGGCAATCAGGGGTTGCTCGCCGGGTTCGGGTTCCTTTTCCAGGATTTCGCTGAGGGTCAGGGCCGGGCGGGTGCTGTACAGCCGGTCACTGACAATCGGGTGATTGATCGCCGCCAGGTGCACACGCAACTGGTGCGTACGCCCGGTGCGCGGGCGCAGGCGCAGCAAGGTGAACCTGCGAAAACGTTCCGCGATCTCGTATTCCGTGACGGCGGGCTTGCCCTCGGGGTGAATGCGCTGCATTTCATAATGGTCGGGGTGACGGCCGATTGCCTTTTCGATCACGCCGGTTTCGTCGCGCAGGCGGCCTCGCACGATGGCCATGTAGACTTTCTCGACGCCGCGCTGCTCGAACTGTTCGGCCAGTTTGAAGTGGGCGCTTTCGTCCTTGGCGCACACAATCACGCCGCTGGTGTCGGCATCCAGCCTGTGCACGATGCCGGGCCGGAAGGTGTCGGCGCGGCTGACCTGCTGAAACCTGTGCAGCAGCGCGTTGGCCAGTGTGCCGCCCATGCCCGCGCGCGCCGGGTGCACCGCCAGCGCCGCAGGTTTGTTGATGACGATGATGGCTTCGTCTTCAAAGATCACGTCCAGCGGGATGTCCTCAGGCTCCAGGTCTTCGCTGGCGGTCAGTTCAGGCTTGTCGACCGTTATGCTCATGCCCGCTTCGAGCTTCAGCGAAGGCTTCACCTTGGTGGGTGACAATCCATGCACCTCTACCCGCCCATCCTTGACCAGTTGCGCCAGCAGCGTGCGGCTGTAGTCCGGCCACTGGGCGTGCAGGAAAACATCCAGCCGAAGTCCGGCGTCGGTCGGCGGCACGACCATTGTGGTGCGTTCGAGCTTCTTGAAGTCAGGCCTCATGTCACCGCGATAGCCGCCGGTGGTGACCGCGTCAACGGCTGTGCTTGCGCGAACGCCGCGGATTACTAGCCTTATCCGGCTCACTTTCCGGGGTCTAAAAAGGATCAAGGCATGAAGATTCGCATCCTGCTTGCCGTACTGTTCATGTTCACATTCACCACCGTTGCCAGCACCGGCGCCACCGGCTGCCGCCAGAGCACACGGGAAGACATCAAGGACGACGAAGTTGGCCCCGAAAGCTCGGGCCCGTACGCCGCGGACCTGGTTGAGGTCACCGACGTGATGGTCGACAAGCTGAAGAAGCAGAAGATCAGCGAAAACTTCAAGGCGCGCTACAAGGGCGAACCGCCGATCATCGCCATTATCCGCCCCCAGAACGACACGCGCTTTCCTGAAGTGACCCAGATTTTCCAGGAAGACCTGCTGACGGCCATGATGGAGCGCTTCACCCGCGAGCAGTTCCGGTTCAGCCAGCGCGACAGCGACGTGCAGAGCGCGATTGCCAGTGAAAAGGAAGCCAAGGAAGCCGGCGAGCGCACCGACCGCACCGGCCGCCGCACCAAGCTGGGCGCTGACTACTTCATGAAGGCCAAGTTCAGCACGCTGAGCATGACCGACGGTCAGTACGAGGACGACACCATCCTGTACACCTACGAGCTGATCGACACGGAAACCGACGAGCTGATCTTCAAGGGCGGGCACAAGATCCGCCGCGTCAGCAAGAAGTCCGCCGTCTATCGCTAACCGTTACGAACGCGCACAGGCAGGGGCGCCCAACGGCGCCCCTGTTTGATGCCGGGGCACAAGGAACACCATGAACATCAAGCCCATCCTGGCGCTTTGCGCGCTGCTGGCCCTTGCCGGCTGCCAGAGCGTGTATGACGCCAAGGCCGCCATGAAAAAGGGCGGTTACCAGCAGGTCATGATGGACACGCAGGACCTGAACGCCTTTCCCGAACGCGACCAGACGCTGGTTCTCAACTGGCGCGCCCATTCCAAGATGGCGCTGGGTTACCGCGACAGCGCCCGCGTGGATTACCTGCGCGCCTGGAACATCATGAACCACGGCGACGGCGGCGGCGTGGCCGCGGCCAACTGGTTTTCCGAACGCCAGAAGTTCTGGATGGGCGACCCCTACGAACGCGCCTTCAACAGCTGGTACCTTGGCGTGCTGTACTACCAGCAGGGCAAGTTCGAAGACGCCATGGCCTGCTTTCGCAACGCCATCTTTGTCGACACCGGCGACCTGAAGCAGGGCGAATTCGCCGCAGACTGGCTGCCCGCGTTTGTCATGCGCATGCGCTGCTTTCTGACCCGCGGCGACGAGGGCAGCGTGAAGATGCTGCTGGAAGAAATCTCGCGCCTCGAGAAAGACAAAGCCAACTTCGACCCCGAATGCCCCTGGCTTACCGTCGAGGCCCAGAAAGACGCCAACGTGGTGATGATGATTGAACTGGGCGAGGGCCCCTACTTCACCGCCGAGGGCCATCACGGCAGCGTGCGCGCCATGAACCAGGGCGACTATCGCGAACGCTTTGCCGAAGTCTTCGTCAACGGCCAGAAGCTGGGTACCACATACAAGATCGGTGACACCTTCTACCAGTGCATCACCCGCGGCGGCCGCGTAATGGACGACATTCTCAAGGGCAAGGCAATCGCCAAGACTACCATGATCGCCGCCGGCGCCACGGCCATGGCCGTCGGGCACCGTGTGGGCGGCAAAGGCGGGCTGGTGGCCATGGGTGTAGGCGCGGCGGTGCTGATCGGCGGCCTGCTGATGAACGCCGAGGCCGACATCCGCGGCAACACCCTGCTGCCGGGAGAAACGCACCTGATGATGGCCAAGCTGCCGCCGGGCAAGCATGACGTAGAGCTGCGCTTTTACGACGCCAACGGCCGCGAGCTGCGCGACATGCGCCAGGTCGGCGTTCCGCTGGAAGTGCCGGAAACCGGCGACGCGGTGCTGCTGGCCCGCAGCCACCCGCGCTACAAGCCGGGGTCCCAAAGCCAGGCCCAGGCGGACCCCTACGCCGGCCTGCCAAAGAAAAAGTGAATGCCCGGGGCCCCGCAAGGGGCCCCGGTTGGTTTCGCGGGTTCATCGGCTGGCAAGCCGGTTGCGGAAGCATAGAATCCGATCCAACTTGCAACTCTGAGTAGTAACTTAGTCACCATGGCACTTGTCGAGATCACCTGCCCACACTGCCAGAGCATCCAGAAGGTGCCCGAGCACCGCATTGCGCAGTCCACGATGTGCATGAAGTGCCAGCAGGTCATCGACGAACCATTCATGCACAAGGTGGCTCCGCCCGAAATGCAGCTGAACGTCGCACTGAAAGGCAAGCTGGTCACGGACTTCGGCACCACGCAACTGGATGAAGTGGAGGCCACATCAGCGGCCTACACCGGCAAGGGCGAAGAAGCTGCGATCAAGGACGACCTGCAGGCCCTGGATGTGACCCGCAGCTTCAGCAGTGGCGCGGCCTCGTACCTGCCGCCCGAGCGCAAGGCCGCCCTTTCCACGGCCGCGCGCACCTATCTGGTGGGTGGCGCGATCATTGCCGTGGTGTTGACTGTGGCTACGGTGATTGCGCTTTCGCTGATTGAGCCTGAGACTGAAACCAAGGACATCTCCAGCGCCGTGGGCAACGAGCGCATCGAGCGTTACGCCAGCGGGGCCGTCCAGTCGCGCTGGACAATCACCAAACTGCCCAGCGGTGAAGAAGTCATGCACGGCACCTGGGAGGAGTTCTACGAAACCGGCAAGAAGAAGGGCCTTGGCCAGTATCACGAGGGCCGGCAGGCAGGCACCTGGACCACCTGGTACATAGACGGGTCGGTGGAATCCAAAGGCGAATACGTCGATGGCGCCAAACAGGGCGCCTGGGAGGAGTTTCACCCCAACGGTGTGCGGGCCGCCGTTGCGAACTGGCTGGACGGCAAACCCGATGGCGAAGCCCGCCGCTGGTACCGCGACAAACAGGCCGAAAGCGTCAGCCGCTTCAAGAACGGCCAGCCCGACGGCGATTGGGCGGCCTGGCACGAAAACGGCGAACTCAAATTCAGCAACACCTACAAAGACGGCCGCAAAGTGGGGACCTGGCGCCGATTCTTTGACAACGGCATCCAGGAGTTCGAGGAAAGCTACGTGCAGGGCCTGCCCGAGGGCCCGACCTGGGGGGCCTATCGTTCGCGCCAGAAGGCGTTTGAAGGCGCCTGGAGCGGCGGCCTGCAGGTCGGCCGCTGGACCTGGTGGCACCCAAACGGCGCCAAGGCCCGCAGCGGCGAATACATTGAGGGCCGCCAGGACGGCACCTGGGAAGAATGGCACGACAACAACAAGCTGCGCCTGCGCGAGACATTCGTGACCGGCACCCGCGAAGGCCTGCGCGAGGAATTCTGGCCCGATGGCAGCCTGCGTTCGCGCCGCGAGTTTGCCTCGGGCGTGGGCGGCCCTGAAACGCTGTACTATGCGGAAGCGGTGGTGCTGCCGCGCAGCGCCTCAAAACCCAGCAAGGCCGAGTGGACGGTCCTGGCCGAGAACCCGGACGTCCGCCATGGCCAGTACCGCAGCTACCACCCGGATGAATCGACCGTGGCCGAAGAAGGCGATTACCTGATGGGCAAGAAACAGGGCATCTGGCGCTACTACAGCGCCCAGGGGCAGCTTTCCACCCAGAAGCGCTACGTAGACGGCCTTGAAGTCGACTGACCCGGGCCGACCCCACGCAGCCACAGAAGCAGGTCGTGCAGCTCTTCGCGGCCCTCAGGCACGTCGCGCAGCGATGAGGACTGGTGCGCCAGTTCCAGTTCGCGCGCGAGGCGGGCGTACTCGGAATCGAAGAAGCCGATGTCGGCGCCTGAAAGCCCGCCCTGTTCCGGGCCTGCGAGCTTGCGTTTCAGAAGCTCAGGCAGGTACGCCAACTGGAAAGAATCGTTCAGAGTCAGCAGATTCGCCTCGACTTCGCCCGTGTACATCAGGTGAATGCCGGTCAGCAACACGCGCAACACGTACAGCAGCGGCTTCAAGCGGCGCGGTTCCTCTTTGTGAAAGTGCTTCCACTGGCCTGCGGCGAACCCAAGGTAGTGATGTGCGTGATTACGCGTGATGCACTTGCGGGCAATGGCCTTGAGGGTTTCGTGCTCAGGCATGGCCTGCACCAACAGCGGCGAGAACAGTTGTTCCAGCACGTAGCCGTTGCGCTGAAGCACCAGGCCGAAGAACTTGCCGGCATCGTGCGTGACAAGGTCAAGTTCCATCCCGTCGCGGTCCTCGGCGATTTCGATAGTCTCCGGCCCGGTCTTCAGGCCCAGCAACTCGCGCGCCGGAAGCACGTGCACACCGCGCAGGTCGAAATCGGAATCCGGCGAAGGAAACCCGTACAGGTGCGCGCCACTGATCGTGGCAAACAGCAACGGGTATGGATGCTGAGCGGCAATGGCGCGAAGCTTGTCGGCGTGCGGGATCATGGCCGGTCCCCCGCGGCCGCACGACGGGCCTTCAACAGGAACGCATTCGCGCGCTCGTAGTCCGGCCTTTCGGGCAGCCTGGTGGCTGCGTAGGCCGCGTCGAACTCAACATGCAGCGCTTTGCGCCAGGACTCCAGATCGTCCCAGGGCATGGCGCCTTGCCGGATGCACAGCAGCGCATCACGGTGGGTGGTTACCGCCACGGGCAACTCGCCGGTGCTCAGTACTTCGATGCCGGCCAGCAGCAGCCGGATCAGGTGCATGGCGTGCTTCCATTTGATCTCGCCACGACGAAGGTCGTCCTGCAGCTTGCGGAACTGGGATAGAACGTAGCCGTTGTAGGTCTGGTACACCAGCTTGCTGAGAAATGCGCCGCGCATGGCCAGCAGTTCGCGGGCCAAGTTCGTGGCATGTTCCACCAGGGGCGAGTGCAAGACCTCCAGCACGTTGGGGTTGGCCTTGAGAGCAAGCACCAGGAACTTCTGCAGTTCCCAATAGCATTCCTGGGTGGCGTCGTTTTCAAGCTGCTCCGGCACGCCATACAAGGACCAGTGCAGCTCGGCAGGTGGCAGGTACACCCCGCGTCGGTCGAAGTCCGACTCAGCGTGTTCCAGCCCGTACGCCCGTGACCCGACCACGACGCGCAGGATCACGAACTCGTCCAGGCCCCTGTCCGACAGCACGTCCATGCCTTGGCGCTGAAACTCCTTGCGGATGGCGAGTTCGGGGCGATTCAGGCTAGTCTCGATGCCGCTGGGAAAGCGCACGCGGTAGGCGTGGCTAGCGTCGACGGGCGACTTGACAATCACACCCACGCCGCCAGCCGAGGCAACAACCCGGCCATCTACGCGAACCTCGCGCAGCGCAACCACCTGTGTGCCAACGGGCAGGATCAAGCTCGGCCTCCGCTAGACAACGGATCTCAGTTGCGATGATAGCCGGAACAGGACAGGCTCGCCGCGACTCGGATGAGAACGCTATGCCGCACGTCCCTGCCGGCGGCGACGGCGTTCGGATTCGCTGCCGGTGCCAAGGTCAATCAACCCGCCGATCACGGCCGCGCCGATCTGCAGTGGCCCGAACTCGGTGTTGCCGCCCCACACCAGCGCCAGTGTCATGCAGGGCATGAAGATCAGGCCGATCAGCGGCCACAGCCACGAGGCAAACGCGCCCGGGCGCACGTAGTCCGTGAACACCCACAGGCCTGCAAGCAGCAGGCGGGGTGAAATCAACGCAGCAATCAGGTAAAGGCAGCCCATGGCGTCCTTGATTGCAGAATGACCGCACAGCCTTGCAGGGTCAAACAAAAGGCGCGGGCCAAGGCCCGCGCCCGTTGACAGAAGTCGCGCTACTTCAGGTTTGCCAGCGCCGGCGGCAGGAAAATGCGGTCGCCTTCCTTGACGCCGTTCTTTTCAAACCAGCTTTCTTCCATTTCGATGGCGTACTTGGCCGGGCCGCCGGATTCATAGTTTTCCAGGCGGTGATCCGGGGTGCCCGGGGCAGGGGCCAGCATCTTCTGGTGAATCTTGATGATCTCGCCGCGCTCGTTCACAAACGCGATCGAAAGGTTCATCTTGCAGTTCTTCATCCAGTAGCTCAGGTTTTCCTGTTCCGTCTTGTAGATGAACAGCATGCCGTGGTCTTTCTTGAGGCTGGTGCGGTACATCAGGCCGCGGGTCTGTTCGGCGTCGGTGATCGCCAGCTCCACGCGCACCAGTTTGCGCAGGTTGTCCTTGGCGCCGGGCCAGCGGTCGCGAACCACGTCCTTCTGCTTGGCGTTGTAGAACGCCACGGGCGGCAGCCAGGGGCGCAGGTCGCGCACAACCCAGGGCAGGTCAAGGTCGCCCGATGCCTCAAAATCCGGCGGCACCACCAGCACAAAACGCGACTTGGCGGCAACCTTGCTGTCGCCGCCGCTGGTGAACTTTTCGCCCACCGTGTAGCGGTTCTTGTCCGCGTTCAGGTACCAGAAACGCCCGCCGGCAGGCGCCTTTTCAATCGCCACGTCGCCCGCGTCGTCCCAGGCCATCACAATGCCCTTGCCGGGCTTGAGAGACGCGGATTCGGCAACCGCGGCCTCGCGCTCCGCAGGTGTGCGGGCCAGGCGGCTTTCCAGCACGGTCTTGCCGAACTTCACCTCGAGCTTGTCGAACTTGGGTTCTTCGGCGCTGTAAACGTCAATGCCGGCCAGCACCACGCGCGAACGTTTTTCCACACCGTGCTTGGCAAACGTGTCGGCACCCTTCCAGATCGCCAGGTAGTTCACTGTGCCCGTGGCGTAGTACACCGGGCGTTGAAGGTCGTTGCTGCCGGTGTCTTCAATGCCTTCCCACATCGAGGCCAGCACCATGCCGCCCTGCCCGCGCTCCAGGTACGCCGCGCAGACCTTGCCTTCCACGCCCTTGAGCCAGAACTCGTGGTTGCCGCTTACGGGCATGACCACGCCCTGGCCCTCTTTCAGCTCAGGGCGGTCCTTCAGGCCCTGGGCACATTCGTCGGCTTTCTCGAGCACTTTCAGGCTGACAAAAGGCGCGTCGGCGGGCTTTTCGTCGTCGCGTTCGTTCTTGACGAAGTACAGGCGTGCGAACTCGGGCTCGGCTTCGTTGCTTTGGGCCACCAGGTCGGGCTCGGTCTTCACGGCGCTGCCCTTGCTGATCTTGAGGGCGTCGGCAGCCCCGGCCGGAAGCTGCAGGACAACCCGGGCGCCATCATGCGTGAAGCTGCGTTCAAAGCTGCCGCTGGAAAACGCACTGATGCTTTCCACGGCAATCGCCTTGCCGGCGGCGTCCAGGAACACCAGTTCGGCGGGGTCAGGCATGCTGCGAAACCGGAACACGGCAGGCTTGTCCAGCTTGGGGTAAAGAAACGCAATCGCCTGCTTGTCCTTGATGCCAAGCCCATGCAGGGCGCGCCGACGCTGGGCTTCGGATTTGGCCACGAATGCCTTGTAGCTCTCGCCATTGATGCTCAGTGCGCTGGCGGTTTCCAGGAACGGAAAATCCAGGGGCTCAACCTTCTCGGTGTCATAGCCGCAGGCCGCAACGGCCAGGACCAGCAGCAGGGGCGCGAACTTCAGGTGCCGCATTCGGGTCTCCGGGCATGCCTCAAATGGGCGGGCAGGATATGCCGCCGCGACTCAATGAACAAGGCCGCGGCGGCAATGCAAGCGGGCTAATCCAGGGTCTGGTTTGTGCCGCTCTGGTCGGTGCCGTTGCCGTCGCGGGTGGACAGCACGGCCCCGGGCTCAATCACCAGGTTGGGGTTGGGGGCTGATCCCACCGCGTCAAGGTTGATGAACCCGGCCACACCGGTGGTGCCGGTGCCGTCGGCCAGAAGGCGCGCCCCGGAACCAATCACGATGGCCGCGGGTTCAAACATGCCGCCGATGTCAATGATGCCGCCGTCGTCGCCCGAAAGCCCGGCACTGGCACCGATGGTGGCCAGCACCAGCACATTGCCGCCGTCGGTGTTGACTTCGATGTTGCCGCCCGCGCCGCCAACCGCGCCAATGCCGCCGCTGACCAGCAGCGAGGCCGCCACGGTGATGTCGCCGCTTTGGCCGCCGGTTGCTACGGCCCACAGGTTGATGCCGCCGCCGTTGCCACCGTTGCCGCCGCCAAAACCCTGGCCGCCCCGGGCCGTGAACGAAGCGCTGATCGTGATGTGCCCGGCGTCGTTACTGCTGTCGTCATCGGCATCCACCACAATCACGCCGCCGTTGCCGCCGGTGCCCCGGCCCGCGCCGCCTTCCACATTGACCACGCCGCCAAGCTGCATGATGCCGAAGTCCGAGTTCAGGTCGACGACTCCGCCGTTGCCGCCGCTGCCGGTGCCGCCGTCATTGCCGCCGACGCCGCCCTTGGCCTCCAGCAGGCTGGCGTTGACCGAAACCGGCCCCGAGCTGTACACATCAATGCTGCCGCCGTCGCCGCCGTTGCCCTGGCTGGCGGTGCCGCCGTTGGCCTTGAGGGTGAAGCCGCTGAAGATCACCGCGCCGGCATCACCCGCGCCGAAGAAAATCGCGCCGCCGTCGCCGGCCTGGGTATCCGATTGCCCGCCAATGCTGGTCACGGAACCCTTGACGCGGCAAGAGCCCCCCGCACTGCCGCCGCCGGCGCTGTCCAGTGTCATGTTGCCGCCCTGGCCGCCGGAAAAGCCGGCGCCGCGGCCGCCGGTCAGCGTGGCATGGACTTCCACATCCAGGCTGCCTTCGTCGATGACCATGCTGATGTTGCCGCCGTTGCCGCCGATGGCCGCCGTGCTGTTGCCGGCCGCGGAGTCGACCTCGAGCAGCCCGCGCAGGCTGCCGCTGGGTGCGGCCACGCTGACGTTGCCGCCGTTGCCGCCGCTGCTGCCATTGCCGCCGCGCAGGTCGCCGCGGACATACAGGTCCGTAATGCTGATGGCGGTGCTGGCCAGTGTGCCTTCCACAATGACCGCGCCGCCGTCGCCTGCGGTCGGGCCGCCGCCGCCGTTGGCCCAGGCGCGCAGCACGGTGTTATGCACCAGCGCGCTGCCGCCGGTGGCCTGGATGCCCAGCGCACCCCCGTTGCCGCCGGTGGTAGCGGATGCCGCGCCGCCGTGCAGCCAGCCCTCAAGCGTGCTGTTGCGGACAATCGCCGAGGCAAACAACTGCGCGTCGCCGCCGTCGCCGGCACTGGAACCGTTGCCGCCGCGAGCCCAGGCGCGCAGGACCAGGCGATTGATGTCGGCCGCGCCGGCCGAAAGGTTTCCGCCTTCGCCGCCGGGCGCGCCGGTAGTAGAGCCGCCGTTGGACGAAAGCAGCAGGATTCCAGTCGCCGCGTCGGCTGCAAAGCTGATGCTGCCGCCGTCGCCGGCCGGGCCGGTGGCGCTGGCGCCGCCCGATGCATCGGCCGCCGCAAAAAAGGTCACGCTGCCCGCCAGGTCCACGCTGGCGCTGCCGCCGTTGCCGGCCGTGCCGCTGCCGCTGTCGCCACCGCGCAGGTCAGCACCCCAGTCAAAGTAACCGCCCGAGGCATTGAACACCTGCACCGCAAGGCCGGATCCATTGCCACCGTTGCCGGAACCGCCACCGCTGCCGCCAGTCAGGTAAAACGCCCCGGCGCGCACCTGCAGGTCGTCGGCGGCTATCAGGCCCACGTCCCCGCCGTTGCCAGCTGCCGTGGTGCTGGTGGCCGGGCCGCCGCGTGAATCAATGCGGCCTCGCAGCCACAGCTTGCCCGCGCTGCTGGCTGAAAACTGCCCGCCATCAAAGGTGGCTTCGGCCGAAGTGTTCACCAGGCCGGTGATTGCAATGCCCGAGGGCGCCACGGTCGTGTTCAGGCCCAGGTTCACGCCGTTGGTGCCCGCGCGGCGTGTGCGCACCGTGCCGGCAATGCGGATCTGGCCGCTGCAGAAAATCTCGACTGTGGCAACGGTGCCTGTCGGCGCGTCGCCCAGGTCCAGGGTCACGTCGCCGGGCACAATCAGGTCGCCGCCGGCCAGCGTGAACGTGGCTACCATGGCCGCCACTACCGGCGGGCTGAGTGCCGCAAGCTCGGCGTAAGTCACCACGCCGCCGTCCAGTTCTGCCGGGGTCAGCAGGTTGACGCCCGGCGCGGGCAGCGCTGAACCGTTGTCGCGCAACAGCCGGCCACCATTGGTTGTCAGTGTGACCAGGCCCGCGTCGCCGCCGTCCTGGCCCGCAAAGCCGGCCGCGTGGCCGCCACCCGAATGAATGATCCAGGCCCCGATGGAAGGCAGTATCGGGCCGCGCTCGGATTGCGGCTCTTCTACTTTATCTTCGTGGCAGGCCGACAAGACCAACAGCGGCAGCACAAGCAGCAGCCAGCGCAGGGACATCATGGAGTGACCTCAAGGTCCGGCCGGTCGGGGTACCGGCATGCTTCGGGGCAAGGGCCGCGATTGTAGCAAGCCTTGCAGGATTTAGGGACAGTCACCATGTCAAGGGGCCAGTGGCACTGTCGCGCGCGGCGGGCATGTGCACGAAACCCGTGTCGCCACCGGCACTTGCGACAACTGCAAAGTGCCATCTTTCCAGCCGCACCGGGCAAAGCATTAATTCGTGCGCGCCCGGTTTCGGGCGTGCCCCTCCGGGCCGGGGACGCCGAAAGCGTCCTGCCCCGCGGGCGGCCAGTACGGAGCCATGTGTGTTCCTGCCCAAAGAGGGCATCTCCGGCCCGATCCCGCAACAGTCGGCGGTGATCGATGGCGACAACGGAGATCGCCCGGTGCCGGCCAGCCCGGACCCTGCTGATCACCCTGTCAACCTTTACCGTTACCCGGCGCTGTACGACGCGTTGAAGACGCCCACGCCCGCCGACGTGGCCGTCGTGCGCACCTTGATTGAACGCGCCGTCGGCCCCGCGCCATGGTCGATCCTGGACCCGGCCAGCGGCCCCGGCAACTGGCTTCGGCCCTTTTGCGACGGGCGCAACACGCTGTTCGGCAACGATTTCAGCCTGCCGATGGTCGAATACGTGCGCCAGACACTGGGCCCCTGCGGCTGCGGCGCCCAGCACGGCGACATGTACGACCTGCGCATTGACCGCGCCTTTGACGTCGCGCTGGAAGTCAGCGGCGTTACCTCAATCATGCCCGACGTGCCCGCACTTGCCCGCGTGATCCGCCACTGGACAGGCCTGCTGCGGCCGGGCGGCCTGCTGCTGCTGCTGGTCAACTTCCGCGACGAAGTGCCGCCGTTGCCCTGCGTCACGTGGGAGCTTGCCTCGGTGCCGCTGGCGTCAGGCGGCGCGGCCGGTGTGCGCTATGAGCTGCTGCAAGACCGGCCCGACCAGGGCACGCAACTGATCCGCCGCACGGTAACCACCCAGGGCGCACCGGGCATGCCGCCGTTTCTGCGAGAGGAGTACGCCCTGCGCGTCTGGACGCCCCAGGAAGTGCAGGCGGCCATCGAGCAGGCCGACGGGCCAAGCCTTCAGGCCGTGGTTCACCCCGACAACGCCGACAACACCGATTGCGGCATGGTCGGCGAACGCTACCTGGTGATCCGGCCCTAGCTGCGCCCGGGTCTTGCTTGCCCTTGGCGCCCCCATGCCTACAATGTCGCGGCCTACTGCTTTGTTCGACAGGCGGACAACTAGTTTGCGGCGCCGATGAATATGCTCGGGGAGGCCTTGGTCGGGTGTGAACGGATATGCCCCCCTTAACTGCCGGGGGAAATCCTGACCCGCCTTCCGGCCACCCACTTTGCATGAAGGGTGCACCAAACCGTCCGACCACCGGCAGGCGCGGTTGGCTGAAAAGACCTTGGGCTGACGCCGAGCGCGCGGCCCAAGTTCGTTTAACGGCCGTGTTTTGTGTCTGGTGTCCAGGGCTGACACGGCAACTGCACCGCGCGCTTGCGCTTGCGGCTCTTGTTTCTGACTCCGGGTTGACGGCCTGCGGCTTGCGTTTGACAGTAGTTGCCCGACACTGGACACCAGACACCTGACACAGGCCCCTCCCATGCGCCAAACTCACATACCCTCGCTTGCGCCTCGGGCTCTTGTTGCGCTGGCATTCCTCGCTTGCGCTTCGGGCTCCTGTTTTCCACTGGCCCAGGATGCGCCGGTCGCCGCCGATTCGCTTTCCGACTTCGCCGATGGAAAGGCTACCCTCAAGCCCTTCACGCGCCTGGCGGCCAAAGGGCTGGATGAATGTTCCGGCCTTGTCTGGCACGACGGCGCCTGGTGGGCACACAACGACAGTGGCGACGGGCCGAACCTGTTCCGGTCGCCCAACCTTGATTTCACGGATGCCGAAAGACTGGCCGTGCCCGGCGCGCGCAATGTGGATTGGGAAGACATCTGCGTCCTGGACGGCCAACTGCTGTGCTGCGACGTGGGCGACAACGCCCGCCGCCGCGATGACGTCACCCTTTACCAGGTGCGCTACACCCGCGACGAAGCAGGCAAGGGCGCGCTGGCGCTTACCGCCTCATACCCCGTGACCTGGCCCGACGAACCCCACGACTGCGAGGCCGCAGCCGTGATTGACGGCAAGCTGCACCTGGTGACCAAGCAGCGCGGCGAAGGCTTTACCGGCCTGTACCGGTTCAACACACTCAAGGCCGGCGAGAAAAACACGCCCGAGCTGGTCAGCAAGCTGGATGTCGGCGCGGCCACCATGATCACGGCCGGCGACTATGACGCCGCCAGCGGCCACCTTTTCCTGCTGAGTTACACCCGCGTGTTTGTCTATGCCCGTGACGCCCTGGCCGGCGCCCCGCTGTTCAGCACGCTGATTGAGGCCGACCAGTGCGAGTCCCTGTGCATGAAAGACGGCCACCTGCACTTCACCAACGAGCAGCGCGATGTGTACGTGGTGCGCGACTACCTGAAACGCCGGCCGGTCTCGATGCTGCCGCCGAGGGTGAAGGTCAGCCTGCCCTTTGAGGACACGCGCAACGAGCTGGACGGCACCGGCGATGCCTGGAAGGCCGGCGCCGGCACGTTGCCACTGCGCAACGGCGGAGAAACCGAGTTTCTGCGCTGGATGATTGCCGGGCCCCGCCTGCTGCTGTGTGGCCGGCTGGCCTACGAGGGCGCGTTTTCCAGCAGCAGCGAACGTGGCCAGCGCATGGGCAGCGGCCTTTGGCTGGGCGTTACAACGGAGGGCACAGACGCGCTGACCGGCGACGAGCGCATGTTTTTCATCGGCGACAACGGCGCCACCGGGCTGGATGTCTGGACGCTGGATCTTTCCAAAGGCGTCAAGCTGACGCCCTTGGCCGGTTTTGCGGGAAAGGGCCGCATTGCCGGCGGTGTGCTGACGTTCGAGATCTCGATCCCGCTGACGGACGTGTTCAATGAGGGCAAGCTTCCAAAGGCCTGCCTGGTCAACGCCTGGGGGTACGGCATGAACGGAAAGCTGGAGCCTCATGTGGCAGGGCGCAGCTTTTACGCGATGTTGCGGCCCTACACGTGGGCCGATGTGACGGTGAAGCAGTAGGGCAGGTCAAGGTCAGGGTCAGGGAACTTGCAAACGCAACACGGGCCGCGCTTGTCGCGGCCCGTGTTTCTTTGTGCATCGGTTTCTACTTTGCGTCGTAGCTGGGCAGCACCTGCTCGATGTACCCGGTGGCCGGGTCCAGCGCGTACAGCACGTCAATCGCATAGTTGTTGCGGCCCTTGCGGCTGATCACGCACAGCAGCAGCAGGTCTTTGTTTGCCAGGCTGGACGAAAGCTTCCATTCCATGGAGGCCGCGGCGCTTACGTTTTCGGCGCTTTTGTTTTCGCCGCTGACCAGTTCAAACTGCAGGCGCACGCGGTTGGTGCTGCCGCCCTCGGCGTCTTTCATTTTGAACACGGCGCGCTGGTCGCCCTGGCGTCCGCCAAAGGCTTTGTCCAGCACAGTTTCCTTGTTCGTGGGCACGCCGTCGCGGTTCAGCCACACCTGGTGAATGCGCAGGCGCACGTTCTCTTTTTCCCAGCCGTCGTCATAGTTGGTGGCACTCAGAACCGCGCGCACATTGGTGGCATCGCTGCGCGGCATGTTGGCGTCGATCTGCGGCTTGGGCATGCCGCCGCAGCCGAACAGGATTACCGAACACAGGCCAAGCACCATCAGCGAAATCAGTCTCATGTCTAACCTCCGGTTGGGCCGCGAGTTTGCCCGAACCCGCGTGAAGTTTCCAGCCATTCACCGGCGTGCTTTTGCGCACCCTTGTGTGCCCGTCGCGGATTACACTAAGAGCGGAGGTTTCCATGAAGTTTGCCGTTCGGGTTGCCGTGGCCGCGCTGCTGGTGATTGCCGGCGGCGTCGGCCTGTTCTGGGTGGTCCGCCACAAGCAGCAGCAGGACACCTACGAAGTCGAACGCACCGACATCAAGCCCGCCACGGTGCGCGACCTGCTGGCCGACGACGACCCTGCCGCCAAGAAACCCGTCTTTGACCCGGATTTATTCGACAGCCGCCTTTTCGGCCCGGCCGACAACCGCTGGCAGATCAACCAAAGCGCCGCGCTGCTGGCATTGGACGTGCCCGACCTGACCCCCGATCGCGACGACCACCTGCTGCGCCTTTACCCCGATTACGCCCGCGCCGCACGCGACCTTGCGGGCCGCGACGTAAACCTGCTGCCCAGCGTCAACCTGGTCGGCGGCAAGGCCAAGCAGTTTGACGACGGCCTGTACGCGGCGCTGGAACTTCACATGGCCAGCAACCGCGAACAGGGCCTGCGCAGCATCGAAGTGCTGCTGCGCCAGATGATGACCGAATGCGGCCCGCGCACAGAGGCCTACGCCTGGATCTGGGCGGCGCTGTACCTCGGCGGGTACATCACCGGCGACGAGGCCGCCCGCCGCCCCGCCGGGGCTGAAACGTTCCTGCGCAGCTTTGATGCAAGGCACCACGAAAGCGACGTGGTCGGCTTCTATGAGTGGAGCGCCGAACTGAAAAACTGTTTTCGCTTCCTGCGTTACCTGCAGCAGGATTTTCCCGGCCGCGCCGGCCTGCCCGACGCGCTGCTGCGCGCCCTGTTGAAGAACCCCAGTTGCGTGGAAATGTACCAGCGCATGCTGGGCTGGTACGCCCGGCTGACCAACCCGCTGGACCGCGTGAACCTGCTGGACCTGGCCGAAACCGGCGACGACGTGCGCGAGATCGCCCATCGCAAGGGCGTAATCGCCAGCCTGCACTTTCTGCCTTACTCAAAGTCACGCGAGACAGAACTGTTCAACAGGCTCTACCCCGAAGGCCTGCCCGGCGCCGGGGCCGACCTGATGGTGGACTTCATCAAGGCCATCCGCGACGGCAAACTCGACCTCAAGCCCGGCACGGACAGCGGCTGGTACGATTACCAGCTTTACGCACTCGAAGCCTTTGTGCTGCCCGAACGCGGTGCAGAAAACACCAAGCTGGTCCTGAGCAAGAAGTACAAGCTGCGGCTGATTGAGGCCTTCAAGGCCATGGTCACCAAGCACCGCGAGACCCATGTGCGGCAGGTCGGCGTGGCCGGAAACGCCGCGGCATCCGCAGATCGCGAGCGTCCTGCCGGGCGGCTTTCACCGCGGCTGCGTGTCGAGCCCAACCCCACGTACTTCTTGCGTTACGCGCGCAGCTACGCGTTCTTGCAGAAGTTCCTGGTCTCTGAGGTGGAAGACCTGAACACCCTGCACGGCGCGCGCGCCGGCGGCTGGCGCGGCCTGCCGCTGGGCGACGAACTTGAGGAAATGCGCCTGCTGTTCTACGGCCTGCACCTGGTGAGCTGCGAAGACATCGGCATGAAGGACGAACTGCTGGCCAACGAGGTCGAGAACAAGGACCTTGCCCGTGCACTGGCCGCAAAGTGGCTCAAGGGCTGGCAGGATGACCCGGACCTTTCTGCCGATACCCGCGTGGCCGTGCCGGTGTATTTCGACTTCGGGAAGACCACAAAGTTCTGGGGCACGATTGGCGTGCGCGGCATACCGCTGGACGCGCGCTGGCAGACCCGGCCAAGCTGGCGCCCCCTGCCCGGCGAAGGAGAACAGCCGGGCGACTGGCAGCAGATGGAATGGCACCAGTTGGACCGCAGCAGGTACGTGATCCTGGTGGACGAGTTCGCCGAGTTCGCGCTCAAGGGCAGCACCGCCCTGTCGCGCAGCCAGTTCCGCAAAATCTGCGACCGCGCCACCACCAAAGAAGAAGTGCTCAAACTGCTGGGCGAGTAACAGGCCGCCTTACTTCCAGGCCAGGCCCAGCCGCCTTGCGGCCTCCTGCAACTGTGCCGTGGGCAGGGCCGTGAACCCCAGCATCAGCCGGTTGGGTGCGCGGGCCGGGTCGGCAAAGCACACGCCGGGGTCGAACATCCGCACGCCGGACGCTGCCGCGCGGGCCAGGGCCTGTTCGCGCGTCAGGTGCGCGGGAACGTTCACGGCCAGCTTCATGCCGCCGGCGGCATGGGGCGCGTGAAGCGCGCCCGGCAGGTGCCGCTGCAACGCCTGCATCAGGGCGGCGCGCTTTTCAGCATAATGGGCGCGCATGCGGCGCAAGTGCCGTTCAAAGTGGCCTTCTTCAATGAACTGGGTCAGCGCCGCGCTTTCCAGCATCGAGGGCATGAAGTCCACGTGCCACTTCATGGCCACCATCGCTGCTACCAGCCATTGCGGCGCCACGACATAGCCCACCCGCAGGCCCGGGTACATCACCTTGCTGAAGCTGCCGACGTAGCACACCACGCCCGCCGAATCGATGCCCGCCAGCGCCCGCACCGGGCGGCCTTCGTACCGGAACTCGCTGTCGTAGTCGTCTTCAATGATCATGAACCCGTGGCGGGCCGCCAGCTCCAGCAGTTCCATGCGGCGGCCGGCGCTCAGTGTCGCCCCGGTCGGGTACTGGTGGCTTGGCGTCAGGTACAGCAGCTTCGGCGCGGGCTGCTGGCGCACGGCCGCCGCGACTGCCGCCGGCACCGCGCCCTCGACGTCCACCGACACCGGCACCACCCGCGCGCCCAGGCTGCCCAGCGCGCTGCGCGCACCCAGGTAACCGGGGTCTTCCATCATCACCCGGTCGTCCGGCCCGGCCAGCAGGCTGGCCGTCAGCCACAGGCCCTGCTGGCTGCCGCTGGTCACCAGCACGTTTTCAAAGCTGCAGTCAATGCCGCGTGCCCGCCCCAGGTAGGCGGCAATCGCACGGCGCAGCTCGGGCTGGCCCCAGGCGCAGCCGTAGTTCATGCGGTCCTTGCGCGCCACCAGCAGCTGGTTGCCGACAATGCGCCGCCATTGCCGCAGCGGAAACGCCTGCAGGTCCGGCAGGCCGTTGCGCAGGTCAAGGTCTATGCCCGGCATCGGCGTGGGCCCGGCAGGGTCCATGATGCGCGCATAGGCCGCCGGCGGCACCGGGCTGTTGGCCAGGGCAACACGCTTGAGCTGCCCGAAATTCGGCCGGGACGTGCCCGGGCTGAACTGCGTCTGCGGCAACTCGCGCGCCACAAACGTGCCGCTGCCGTGCCGGCCCTCCAGAAAGCCTTCGACAATCAGTTGCTCAAAGGCCTGGGCCACCGTGTTGCGGTTGACGCGCAGCTCTTTGGCCAGCGACCGCGTGCTGGGCACGCGCTCGCCCCGGCGCAGGCGGCCCGAAAGCACATCCTGCCGGATCGAATCCGCAATCCGCTGGTACAGCGGCGCCTGGGCCAATCCGGCGTCAAGATCAACAAGCAGGTCTGGCATTGTGTCTCCGGGCTGAACCACAATTACGAAAAAGGCCTGCCCCTGTGGTACAAATTCACCGACCTGGCTGGGCCACTTACCGACCGCTGTGGGTGTTCCGCGCCGCGCCGCGCGTTACACTGTGCCCGGAGGTGCCAAATGGGTGACCCCAAGAAAAAGGGCGGCAGCAAAGGCCTGACACTGCTTGGCCTGGTGCTGCTGGTTGTGATTGCCGGCGGCGTGGCCGGCTTTTTGAACCCCGAACTGCCCGTCGTCGGCCCGCTGGTTCGCACGTTCTTCAAGGTCGGTGCCGAGAAACTTGACAAATCGGGCGTCTACACCGTCAAGGTCACCAGCGTGGTGCTCAGCGCCGAAGAGTTCAATCCCGATGAAAACCTGGACATCCAGGTCAGTGTCGAAAGCGTCAACGCCGAGGGCAAAACCCGCACACTGTGGGAAAGCAAGCAGTTCGGCGCACGCAAGGCCAAGGTGGGCAAGGACCCCCTGACCGCCAACTGGCTGGACCGGCCCTTTGACATCGAATGGCGTGCCGGCGACAAGCTGCTGGTCAAGGTGTGGGACCGCGCGGGCCTGGGCAGCACCGAACTGTGCGTATGGGAAATCAGCGGCGGCGAGGTTTTCCCGCTCAAGGGCTCGCACACCTTTGACAAGGTCAAGGGCAAGACACCACGCCCGGGCGGCACCAACCAGATTGTGTTTGAGGCCTCGCGCAAGGGCGACCTGCCCGCGACGCAGTAGTGGCCCTGAACGCGCAGCGTAAGCAAGCGCCATCGCGTCAAACGGTTTGGATTCGACGGCAAGAGACCCGGAGAAGCATGAAACTCGGCAAACTCAACCTTGACGGCAAGAAGCTGTTTGTCATCGCCGGCCCCTGCGTGCTCGAAAACGCCGACACGCCCTGCCTGATTGCGGAATCCATGCGCAAGGCCTGCGCCGACGCCGGCCTGCCGTACATCTTCAAGGCCAGTTTTGACAAGGCCAACCGCACCAGCGGCAAAAGCTTTCGCGGCCCGGGCATAGAGGAAGGGCTGAAGCAACTGGCAAAGATCAAACAGCAGTTCGACGTGCCTGTGCTGACCGACGTGCATGATGCCGCACAGTGCGGGCCGGTGGCCGAGGTCTGCGACGTGCTGCAGATCCCGGCGTTTCTGTGCCGCCAGACCGACCTGCTGGAGGCCGCCGCCGAAGCCGCCCTGAAACACAACCGCGTGGTGAACATCAAGAAGGGCCAGTTTCTTGCACCCTGGGACATGCAGAAGGTTGTCGACAAGATGACCGAAAGCGGGGCCAAGGGGCGCGTGATGCTGACCGAACGCGGCGCGAGTTTTGGCTACAACAACCTGGTCAGTGACATGCGCAGCATCCCGATTATGCAGAAGACCGGCTGCCCCGTGATCATGGACGCCACCCACAGTGTGCAGTTGCCCGGCGGCATGGGCGACAAAAGCGGCGGCCAGCGCGAGTATGCCCCGGTGATGGCGCGGGCGGCCGTGGCTGCCGGCTGCGACGGCCTGTTCGCCGAAACCCACCCCGACCCCGAAAAGGCCCTGAGTGACGGGCCGAACATGATCTACCTGAAAGACATGCCCGCGCTGCTGAAGCAGCTTGACGCCCTGTTCAAGCTGGTGCGCGGTTGATCAATCCAGGCGCAAACTGACGGTTGTCCCACGCACCTGTGCGCTCACGGTGCCGTTGCCGGTGTGAGCCATGCTTCCAGCGTGTCCATGAACGTAAGCCCATGGCGCAGGTCGCCCCGGTGCGGCGTGGCGGCGGATTGCCGCAATGCCGGGCCCGTGACTTCCGGGCCTTTGCCGTTGGCCGCCAGCAGCCATGCCATCGCGGCCGTCTGGGGCGGGCCGAAGCCTGCCGCCTGCGCGGCCGGGCCGGCGGCGTCGCACGCAATGGCCAGCACCGCCGGGGCGCGGCCGTGATCGACCCAGTGCGCGGCCGTGGCAAGGGCCGTGATGCCGGAACGCTCACCGTCGCAGAACAACGCGCAGCGCCCGCGCAGCTTGAACTGAATCGCCACTTCGCCCTGGAACATGCTGGGCAGCGTGTACACGAACAGCGCCGGCGAGGGCGCGCCCGCCCTGCGGGTGGCCTCAAACTGGGCGTCAACTTCCAGGCAGCCCAGTGCGGTGCCGCCGGACTGCGCGATCTCGTCGCGGTTGCGGCCCTCAAAGCCGCCGGCGCGCTGGATCAGCTGGGCTGCGGCCACGGCCACCTTGCACAGCGGGTCCATGCGCCCGAACTTCGGAAAGGGCTCGTCAAAGAAGTACTTCGCGCGCAGGGGCGGCAGCCCGAACGCGTCAGGCGGGCCGGCGCCAAGTTCCGCCCAGGTGGCGCGGTGCGTGCCGGCCGGGCCCCGCCACTGCAGGCCGGCGGGGCAGATGCGAGAGTACGCAATCAGGCGGGCCATGGGCCCTCCCCCGGCGCAACCAGGATCGCCGTGTTCATGCCGCCAAATCCGCTGTTGGTGGTCAGCACCAGGCCCGGCGTCAACTGGCGCGCGGTGCCGTGCACGACATCCAGCGCGAACTCCTGCTCTCCGCGCGCAAATCCGGCCGTGGGGGGCACCCGGCCGGTGACGGCCACATGCGCGCTGAGAATCACCTCGATCAGCCCGGCCGCGCCCAGGGTGTGCCCGATGGCGCCCTTGATGCCGAACACCGGCGGCACACGCGGCCCGAACACGGCATGAAACGCCCGGGCTTCCATCGCGTCATTGTAAACCGTGCCGGTACCGTGGCCGCAGATCGCGATGACCCTTGACTTGTCAACACCAGCCAGCGCCCGCTGCATGGCCAGCGCCAGGCCGCTGCCGTCGCGCGAAGGGCCGCTGATGTGGTTGGCATCGTTGCTGGCGCCCCAGCCCACCATGCGCGGCGCGCCCGGCGCGTCCGCCGCGCGCAACAGCACGCAGGCCGCCCCGGCCTCGCCCAGTGAAAGGCCGTCGCGCGTGGCGTCAAAGGGCCGCGCGCCGGTGGGCGATACGCCCTGCAGGGCGTGAAACCCCTGTGCGACAAACGGCGACAATCCGTCGGCGCCCAGCACCAGTGCGCGGTCGGCTTCGCCATCCTGCAGCAGTTCGGCGGCCTCGATCACCGCCTGTGCCCCGGAAACGCAGGCATTGCTTACCGTCAGCCTGCGCGCGGGCAGGCCGGGAACCATGTCGTCCAGGGCATGGGCCAGGCCTTGCAGGCCGGGGCGGGCGCGGCCGTCGGCCAGCCAGTCGTCCATGTCGCCCTTGGTTGCGGCCAGGACCATGGCATCGCGCCCGGGCGCAGACTGGTGTGCCGGCCACACCCGGCGCAGCGCCGCAAAGGCCAGCGCGGTTGCCGCATGGCCCGCAAAACCCGGGTCCAAGGTGCTGGCCGGGGCGCCGTACCCAAGGTGCGGTCGCGGCTGAAGCAGCGATTGCCCGCTGTAGATCAGGCCCAGCCAGTCGTCATGCGGCGCCAGCCCGCGCGGAAGCGCGCAGGCGTTGGCGACAATGGCAACAGGTGGCAGAGCCATGGCCGAAGCTTAACCTCGGCGCGGGCACGTGTAAGGGTTGTCAATCGTCCTGCGGAAATCCGTCCGGGAACCCGCCGTCGCCGGGCTGCGACGGCCCGGCCTCGGTTGTGCCTTCTTTGCCGATGAACACGGCGCGTCCGCCGGTTCTGGCCGCGATCGGACGCAGCCATTCCATGCGGGCCTCGCCGATGCCGATGCACTGAATCTGCGCGCGACGCACCAGGTTCATGCGCTCGACTTCGGCCAGCAGGTTGGCCAGTTCAAACCCCGGCATGCCGCCAAAGCCCGCCGAGCCCGCGTTGCCGTCCGTCGCGTAGGGCCCGTTTTCGTGCATGTCCTTGTAGGTGTGGCTGGTGCGCTCCTTTTTGGCCCAGGCGCGGGTTGCGGGCTGTGCCGGTTGCGCCGGCATCTTGTGCTTCGTGACGATGCCGGTTTCCGGGTCGCGTGTGGTGTATTCCTGCTCGGGGATGGCCGGCCGCGCCGGCGTCTCCACCCAGTAGCCCTCGCCGGGCTGCTTGCTGCTGTGCAGTGTGTAGCTGTCGTACTCGTACTTGATGTCGGGCGTCTGGCCGGAGAACCCGTCGCGGATCGGCGCGCCGTCGGAAAGCAGGATGATCGCGTCGGCGCCCTCCAGGATCAGCTTGCCGTCAAAGTGCTCACGCGGTTCGTTGACGATGCCGCCCTTGCCCATGCGGAACGCGGCCAGCAGCGCGCGGTAGTAGTTTGTTTCGCCCATCAGCACGCCGTACGGCCGGCGTGCCTTCATGGCGTGGATGGGCTCGCGCGGCGCAATCGCGTCCAGGGCCGCCATGATGCCGCGGACGGCGCCGGGCGTGGCGGCAACGAAACTGGTGGTGGCGTCCAGCGGCTTCACATCGTCGCCGAACAGCAGCACGGCGACCTGCTTGTCTTTGGGCAGGCGTGAAAGCGTCCACTTGGCGTGCTCGCGCGCGGCATCAAAGCGGTTGCGCACCCGCCGCCAGTCAATCTCGTACTCGTCCTTGTTCTTGCGTGACGCCCGTTCGCCCGTGACCGGGCCCCTCAGGCCGGTCAGGTCGGCTTCGTTCAGCGGGTTCAGCATGGAATCCGACGCGTCAATGATCAGGACAATGCGGTCGCCTGTGACATCCAGCCCCATGAAACTGGCCGCGGTCTGGCCGTCGTCCTTGTCCAGCGGGTCAACCCCGGTGGCCAGCAGTTGCCGCCACATCTGCGGGAACTGGTATGGCTGCCTGGTACCGAAGCAGAACTGCAGGGCCAGCGCGGCCTGTCGCAGCGACCGTGCCGGCAGGTTCTTTTCGTCTTCCATGCGGGCGCAGACAGCCTCAAACACCGGCAGCCATTGGTCGCTGATTTTCCGGCCGGGCTGGTGCAGCGGCCGGTAGGCCCGTGCGGCGGCCCAGAACGCGGCTTCCTGCAGGGCGGCATCGCTGCCCGTGTTCTTGAACTTTGCGGCCAGCAGGATCTGCAGCGCCGGGCGCAGGGTTTCACAGGCGCCCAGCGACAGCGCCTCCAGCACGGCCGCGCGCACCACGGCCGGGGCCTTGGTGTCACCGACGATGCCCAGCAGCTTCAGGTCAATGTCAGCGTTCTGTTCCAGCGCCAGCACTGCGGCAGCACAGTAGGCCGACCACAGGCCGGGTTCGCGCCGGGCTTCGGTGGCCAGCCACTTCTGCAGGGTGGCGATCTCGGCCGCGCTGGGGGCCATGCGCGGAATGAGGTTCTCATAGCCCTTTGGCGCGGCTGGCACGTCGTGCCGCGCGCGGATGTACGCGGCTGTGAGGTAGCGCATGTTGTCGGCAAACGCCGGCGGCGCGTTGTAGATGCCAAGCAGCGTGGGGATCACGTCGTCGCCGGGCATGCGCGAGAACGCCTCCAGCTGCGTGGCGTTCCAGTGCAGCGATTTGGACTCCGGCAGCTTCTTGAGAAAGTCCGCCAGCATTTTCTTGCGTTCGGCGTCGGCGGCGGGCTTTGCCTGTTTCTGCGCGGCAGCCGGCTGCCAGGCGGAAAACAGCGCAAGGGCGGCGATCGTGACGGCAAGTGCGCGGCGGGCCATGGTGTCTCCTTCGGGTGTAACCCAAGGATAGAGCCAAAGCCCCGCCTTTCCATTATTGAGAAGGTCGCCTATCGTGAACTATTGCGTATGCGCAAAGGCTGGTGCGCCACTTGCGGGGCGCCATTCGACTATCCCCGCACCTTCCACGCGGCAGGACTGGCCAGACGCAAGTGTGCGCCAGGTGCCGGGTGCAGCGCCAGGCGGCGTAACGCGCACCAGAAGGCTGCCCACGCCCGGGTTGTCCACCAGCACCGCCATGCGGCCGTCGGCAAACGTGAAGCTGCTTCCCTGGGGCATGGCGCGCCGCAGCGCGACCTGCAGCGACTGGGGCGTGTCCTGGTGCAGCTTGCGCAGCACCGCGCGCAGGCGTTCCTGTGTCAGTTCGCGGCCTACGATGTCCGGGCGCGGGTCGGGCAGGTCAATCTCGTCGTGCGGCGGGAGCCCCGGACGACCGCGCCAGGGGTAGCTGGGCTGGATCAGCGCGCATTCTTCATACGTAAGGCCGCTGTCGAGTATCCACTGGCTGGCCTCGCTTTCGGGGTGGTCGCTCAGGCGGATCAGGTTGTTGGTGTCGACAATCAGGTCCACCAGCGCCTGCTGGCCATCCTTGATCATCAGGTGCCCGACGGCGCAGTAGGCGCCATTGTCGCCCCGGAACACGGGCGCGGCATCCCGCGACAGGCGGTTGGTCGGGAACACACCGGCCTGTGTGTAAGCCTCCAGGTCGGTCAGGCGTTTGGCGCGCTCGGCGGCAAGCCGCGCATGGACTTCAGCCGCGCCCATCACGGTGGAATCAGCCACCGGCAGGGTTTCCAGGGCAAGGGCTGGCGCGGGGCCGGCCGGCACGGGATCAGGGGCCACAGCCGGCGCGCAGGCGACAGCAACCAGTGCAGCCGCGAACAGAACAGGGGCAAGTTTCATGACTACCTCCGCCCCTGAAACGCCAAGGCCGCCAGAGGGTTCCCGGTTTTGTGTAACAAGCTAGAGCACATTCAACGTTTGTCTGCAGGCTTCCGCTTGCGGAGGCCTTCGCATGGCCTCGTCGCGCTTCCTCGGCCTCTTGAAAACGCGGTGCGTTCTCAAGCCGTTGCGCCGCAACCCTCCAGCCACGCCTGCGTCCGCGCTCCTTGCCCTGCTCGACCGGCGCAGCGCGGAATCTCTGCATACAAACGTCGAAAGAGCTCTAAGCGCTGTGCAGGCCCAGCTTGTTGCCGTTGGGGTCGATGAAATAGGCGTAGTGGCCGTGGCCGCCGCCGATTTCGGTTTTGGGTTTAACTGTCTTGCCCCCGGCCTTCTTGATGGCGGCCAGCTTCTTGTCGATGTCGTCGACTTCGATGACCAGCACGGTGCCGGCCTTGCTGGGCTTGGCGTCGGCGTCCAGCGCGCCGCCCACGTGGCCGTCGTTCCAGAAGCAATAGGTCGGGCCCATGGCGCGCGAGCAATCCCAGCCAAACAGCTTGCTGTAGAAGCTCTTGGCCTTCTTGAGGTTGGGCGCGGGGATTTCGATGTGGCAGATCATGCCGAGTTTGAGTTTGTCAGCCATGGCGGCTCCTTGTGTGTGAACCAATGACGAACGACGGGCCGCGCAGGATACGCGCCGGCGCGTGGATTGGCTGTGTCGAAAACGTTGGCATCGCATTTGAGCCCCCTCAAGAGGCGCAAAGTGTCGGCGGTCGGCAGTTCGAAGAACGTCACGCGAAGACAGCAAGAAAAGCCTTTCAAGCCGTACTTCGCGCCTTCGCGTGAACTTCGCGCCTTCGCGCAAGGCCGTTGTCGTGGGCCGCCCGTAAAGCCCGGCGTCGTGCGTGTGATGCGGGGCAACGGCTTTGGTCCACGGATGAACACAGATACACACAGATCACGGCAACGGCTTTACCGCCAAGGACGCCAAGTTCGCCAAGGAAGGCGCGGTGTGGGATGCACGGGCTTGAACAAGAGCCGCAAGCGCCAGCGCGCGGGGCAGTGTGTGTGATGCACGGCAGCGGCTTTGGTCCACGGATGGACACAGATGAACAGGCTCTGTCGAAAGCGCTGGCATCGCGTTTGAGCCCCCGTAGGGGGCGCAAAGTGTCCGCGCGCGGCAGTTCGAAGAACGTCACGCGAAGACGCGAAGGACACGCGAAGACAGCAAGAAAAGCCTTCCAAGCCGTACTTCGCGCCTTCGCGTGAACTTCGCGTCTTCGCGTAAGGCAGTTGCCGAGGGCCGGCCGTACAGCTCGGCCTGCCACTTCGACAAGCTCCGGGCAGGCAAAGGCCGGGCCTTCGACGGCACCAAACTCGGCAACCAACGAGAACAGAGCTTTGAGTTCGCTGAGCTCCCTGCGGGGGCTTTGGTTTGCGGGGGCATGCCCACCCCGCGCTCATGCGCGGGGCAGAACGGCAAATGGCAGAACTTTTCGACAGAGCCACCTTAAATGTGAATGCACAGACCGTTGTGCCTGTGCATCCGGTTGCGGATTGCCGACCAACTGCCTGTGCCCGTTAGTACTTCGGCACGGATGGGTCCACTTCGTCGGCCCAGCGCAGCATGCCGCCCACCATGTTGCGCACGTTCTTGAAGCCCTGCTGCTCCAGGAACCTTACGGCGTTACCCGAACGCCCGCCTGAACGACAATAGATGATGATCTCCTGGTCCTTGTGCGGGGCCAGTTCCTCAAAACGCTGGCCGAACTCCGGCAGCGGAATCCAGGCATCAAACTCCAGCTTGCAGATGTCCAGTTCATTGGCGTTGCGCACGTCGACCAGAAATGGCTTGTCGCCCTTCTTCAGGCGCGCATCCAGTTGCGCGGGTGTGATATCGCCCGTGCCGGCTGCGCTGGCCTTGGAGGCCTGCGCGGCCTCAGCAGCTTTCTGGGCTTCTTCGTTGGGAATGCCGCAGAACTGGTTGTAGTCAATCAGCTCATGAATGCTGCGCTTGTCGCCGCAGATCGGGCAGGCCGGGTCCTTGCGCACCTTGAGTTCGCGAAACTTCATGCCCATGGCGTCAAACACCAGCAGCCGGCCCTTCATGGCGTCGCCGATGCCGGTCAGAACCTTGATTGTTTCGAGTGCCTGGATGCAGCCCATGATGCCCGGCAGCACGCCCAGCACGCCGCCTTCGGCGCAGCTTGGCACCATGCCCGGCGGGGGCGGGTCGGGGTACAGGCAGCGATAGCAGGGGCCGTCTTTGAGGCCGAACACGGTGGCCTGGCCATCAAACCGGAAAATGCTGGCGTAGATGTTGGGCTTGCCCTCCAGCACGCAGGCGTCGTTGACCAGATAGCGTGTGGGGAAGTTGTCGGTGCCGTCGGCCACGGCGTCGTACTGGCGGATGATCTGGCGCGCGTTGGCGCTGCTGAGCGCGGTTTCGTGCAGCTCGACTTCCACAAACGGGTTGAGGTCTTTAATGCGGGCCTTGGCGCTTTCGACCTTGCGTTTGCCGACCCAAGACGTGCCGTGAATGATCTGGCGTTGCAGGTTGGACTTGTCCACCACGTCAAAGTCCACAATGCCGATGCGCCCCACGCCCGCGGCTGCCAGATACAGGGCCAACGGCGAACCCAGCCCGCCCGCGCCCACGCACAGCACGGAGGACTGCTTGAGCTTTTCCTGCCCGGCCTTGCCGAATTCGGGCAGGATCAAGTGGCGCGCGTAGCGCTGAAGTTCTTCGTTGGAGAGCAGTGGTGCGGTTGCCGTGTTCATTGATTCCTCTCGGGGCGAACCAGCCTGACCCGTGGGCGGGCCATAGTAGTAAGGAACAAACGGGCGTTGAGGGGGTGCGCGGAGTAAACCCTGCCGGTCATACCGGGTACCTGGACGCAGTATCAAGGCGATTACCGCCAAAGCGCCAAAGCGCCAGAACGCCAAAGCCCGGACCAGACTTGGGAGCCAACGCAGTCTGCGGCGCGGTTCTTGGCGACCTTCGCGGCTCTCCGCGTCTTTGCGCGGGCAGTTACCACGCCCTGGTGCCACAGCCTGAACCGCGCTTTGGCGGTCTGCCCGCCGTATTTCGCGCCAACGTGAAGATTCTCGCTTCATCACGAAAACGATAGACAAGTCTTGGGCAATCGCGGGTTGTTCTTCTTGTTCTCGATCAGGCCTGCACAATGGCGGGCCTTCGAGGACAAGGAGAGGACCATGCTTTCACGACTCAGCCTATGCCTGTTTGCCCTGTGCGTCGCGCCGCTTGCCGCCCAGGTCATTGACTACGGCGACGCACCCGCGCCCTACCCCACCTGCAAGCACACCCAGATCACCGCCCAGCAGTCCTTCAGCCAGCTCTGCATCGGCTGGGGCCTGACCGACGATTCCGGCACGACCAACCCCGTGCCCGGCGGCATCAATGCCGACGGCATGGACGACGGCATCGAGTTCTCAAACGTGCAGAAGGGCAAAACAGGCACCGTCAAGGTGTGGCTGTACACCCACTTCAGCACCCACGACGTGCTGGGCATCTGGGCTGACTTCAACAACGACGGCGACTGGAACGACGCCGGCGAGCGCATCGTGTACGAAGGCGCGGGCACCGGCGGCTACGCCATGTCGATCGGCATGAGCACGTTCACCTTTGCCATTCCCGCCGGCGCCGTGGGCGACAAAGTGGTCATCCGCGCGCGCATCTGGAACGGCGGCTACAGCAGCGGCTTTGCGGGCATGGGTTACGGCCAGGGCGGCAGCCCCACCAGCGACGCCAACGGCGGCGAATGCAGCGACTATGAAATCTACTACGAAGGCGAACCCGAGATCGAGGTCGAGTCATCGCCCAGCTTCGGTACCGCCCGCATCAAGCAAAGCGGCGAAACCGACAGCCGCGGCAAGTTCAACCAGGGCGCCAGCAATGCCATCAACTGGAAGGTCTACAACCGTGCCACGACCAGCCCGCTGACCATCAGCGGCGTTACCCTGACCAACCGGGTGAACTGCGGCACGTCGTGGATGTTCAGCGGCCCCGTCAACATCAACCCGGGCAGCGGGTTTACACTCAGCATCCCCGTCACACCGTCTGCCCGGCGGTTCAGCTTCACCCTGAACATCACCAGCAACGACACCACCGGCAACGAGTCGCCCTACATCATTCCCTTCCAGGGCGGCTGTGGCATGACCGGCAGCTATGTGGTCAACAACGCCGGCGGGGCCGACTTTGCCGACATCGGCGAGGCCTTTGACGAAATAGAGTTCTGCGGCCTGAACGGCGCTGTCACGCTTACCATCAAGGAAGGCAGCGGCCCGTACCAGTCCAGCCAGAGCTACGGCCTGGGCATGACCAACGGCATCAACGCGGTGCCGAACGTGCCGCTGTACGCACCGGGCGGCACGGGTTCCACGTCTGCGCCGCTGGTGACGATCAAGGCCGCAACCGGAGAAAAGCCGGTCGTGGAAGGCAGCGGTTCCGAGTTCCGGTACCTGTGGCAGGGCAGCTACTTCGCCACGATCTCGATCGGCTGCCCGTGGGTGACCATCGAAGGACTGGAGCTGCGCAACGGCACGGACTTCGGCATCGCCACGTTCGCCAACAGCACCTACAACATGGTGAACGAAGGCCTGACCATCCGCGGCTGCACGATCCACGGCTACAGCAAGGGCGCGGCGATTGCGGTGCTGGACAGCGGCACCAACATGCTGATTGAAAACAACTTCCTGTATGACTGCTCGCTGGGCCAGACGTTTGTGATGTACGGCTTCAGCACCGGCACGGCCAACGTGATCAACGGCGTGATCACTTTCTGGCGCAGCAACGGCAGCAACACCACGGTGCGCAACAACACCGTGCTGCTGACCAACGCCCAGGCCGGCACCGGCAAGCCCGCCTGCTGCTTTGCCAGCACCTACGGCTGGATCAACGAATGTTACGGCAACGTGTTTGCCCAGCTGACGCCGGGCTACGGCACGATCTACATCCACAATGGTGGCGACGAGCCCGGGCTGTGCAACTACAACTGCTGGTACACCGGCAGCGGCGCGGTTTTCTACCAGGGCCTCAGCAGCAGCTACCCGACGTTTGCGGCCTGGCAGTCCACGGGCCGCGACGTGCAGGGCACCAACGCCGACCCGATGCTGGTTTCCACCAGCGCGCCCTTTGACCTGCACCTTCAGACGGGCTCGCCCTGCATCAACCTGGTGGGCATGGGCACTGTCGGCACCGACATTGACGGCGATGCCCGCCCGCAGGGCGCCGCACCGGACGCCGGCGCCGACGAATGGTACCCGGGCGTGCCGCAGCTTGCGGTCACGGGCGTGGTCGGCGGCGTGATTGATTTCGGCGGCCAGGACGCGGCGGCAGGGCCGTCAGCGGCCGTCACCATCACCCTCAACAGCACCGGCACCGCGCCGGTGAACATCGCCATGCCCGTGCTGGCCGGCGCAGACAGCGGCGACTTTGTGCTGAACACGACCGGGCTGGTGCTGACACTCGCCCCCGGCAGCTCCACCAGCTTCAGCATTGCGTTTGACCCGGTGCTGATCGGCATCAAATCGGCCACGCTGACATTCACCCACGACGGCACCGGGGCGGCCTCGCCGTTTGCGATCAGCCTTTCGGGTGTGGGCACAAGCACAGGCAGCGTGATCATCACCACCACGACGCTGCCCCAGGCGTACCTTGGTGTGGCCTACAGCCAGCCGCTTTCGGCGCTGGGCGGCACGCCGGGCTATGCCTGGAGCCTTGAATCCGGCGCGCTGCCCGCGGGCCTGTCGCTGTCGCCAACGGGCGCCATCAGCGGAACAGCCACAGTCACCGGCAGCTTCACGGTTGTGGTGCGCGCCACCGACAGCGTGGGCATCTTCGGCACCCAATCGCTGGGCCTGAACGTGGCTGTGGCGCCCGGCGCGGGCGTGACCGGCGGTGGCGGCGGTGGCGGCGGTGGTGGCTGCGCGGCAGCCGCCGGCGTGCACGGCCTGTGGGCGCTGGCGCTGCTGGCGCTGCCGATGCTGCGCCGCAGAAGGGCCGGCTAGCCCGGCCAGTACAGACTCAGGAACCACCGACCCTGCCCCCGTGGCGGGGTCGTGTGCTGTCCGGGGCCTGCACGATGGCGCCGGCTGTCTGCCATGCGCTATGATACAGGCCCCTGCGCCTCCCCGGGCCCGGCGCATGACGGACGTTTCGGCCGAGCAGTTCTATGCCTTCACCCACGCGGTGTACCGCGAGGTTGCCTATCACCTTCAACCGCCCAGCGAACGCGCGCAGCATCACGCCCTGGCAGCCGACATACTTGAACAGGCTTTTGCCAAGGAACTTCCGCGTGTGGCCCGCGAACTTGCTGAACACGCCCGCCACGCGGCCGATGCCGGCGACGCCGATCACTGGCATCACCGCGAAGCCGGGTTCCTGAAGCTGGCCCTCAAGAACACGCGCGGGCGAGAACTGCAGCTGGCGGGTGTGCAGTGCGCCACGCGCCTGCTGGAACTGGGCGTGCTGGAGCCGCGCGAGGAACTTGATGTGCGCGGCACACTGGCAGACCTTCTGCGCGACATTGGGCGCCACCAGCAGCGCATGCAGTGCCTGCGCGACTGCCTGGCGCTGGCCGAGAAGCTGGGCCTGTCCAGCAATCGGGTCAATCTGCTGTGTGACATGGCCATTGCCGAATCCATGGCCGGGAACAGCCAGGAGGCTGAACAGCTGTACCGCCAGGCCGAAGCCGAGTCCACCGGGGCAACGCCGGAGACACTGGCGAGCATCCTGCAGGCCCGGGGCACATTGCTGGATCTGGCCGGGGACATCGCCGGAGCCGAAAGCTCGCTGCGTCGGGCCGTCGTGCTGCTCGAGCAGTGCGGGAGATATGCCCTGGCAACCGCCGTCAAGGGCAACGTGGCCAACCTGCTGGGTTCCGCGGGCCGCCGGCGCGAGGCACTGGACATCTATGCGGGCATGCAGGGCGTGGTGGAGGCCAGCAGAAACGACCGCCAGCGCAGCGTACTGTACAGCAACATCGGCAAGCAATGGCTGGAACTTGGCGATGCCGCCACGGCCGAAGGCTGGTTGCAGCGGGCGCTGGACATCCAGCGCGGCCTTGGCATCGGGCGATCCGAGGCGTTTTCCCTGGCCAACCTGTCCGAGGCCTGGCGGCAGCTTGGCAAGCTGGCACAGGCGGAAGATGCCGTGCTGCGCGCGTTGGAGATCGCGGCCGAGTACGGCCAGCCGATCTACACCGCGGCCTACCTTGCCACACATGCCGGCCTGCTGCTGCTCACCGGGCGCGAAACCGAGGCCCAGCAGCGCCTGGAGGAATCCCGGGCGCAGTTTGAAAGCGGGGCCGGCATTCGCTTTGTGCCCGAGTATTGCGACATCTGGCGGCTGCGCGTGGCGGCCAGCGTGGCATGCGCCGGCAGCGCCGTGTCGCGCCGGACATCCGGCATCACCGCCGAGCCGCCCCAGCCCCGCTGGGTGAAGGCTGCGGCGCTTGTACTGTCGTCCATGCGCCAGGCCCTGAAGTCCCAGGCGGCCGGCGGCGAGCTGGCCGCGCGCGTAGCGCATGGCGCGGCTGTAGTGCACGAACTGGAACTCGCGCTGGCCGAGAAGCGGCCTGCGCTGCTGTTCCGCGGCCATCTGCCCACCGAGTTGCCGCCGGCACTGCGCGCCGCGCTGCTGGAGGACATGCGGCAGCGGCACCCGGCGCAGCACAGTTTTCTGGCCAGGCATCACCCCGCACTGCTGGCGGCGCTGGAAAGCGGCGTCGCACCCGCAAAGCAGGCGTAGCCCCTTGCCTGCATGTCGACAAAGAACGCCTGCGCGGCCGCGGCCTGCGTGCCCTTGGGGTCTGCATACATCCAGTTGCGGTGGTGCAGGGCCAGCGCCACGACTTCGTGCCCCACGCTGGGGGGCTCGTTGTCCAGCACGTGCTGGGCGGCCTGGCAGGCGCGCAGGCATTCCTCGCGCCGGCCTGCCATGGCTTCGCGCTGGGCCAGGTAGACCTCAACCAGGAACTCGCCCGAGCCCACCATGCCGCGGCAGCGCTCCAGGGCTGCGGCGCTGGGCTGGGGCGGCGGGCCTTTGCGTTTGCGGCGCGCGATGGTCACCAGCATCTCCAGCTGCTCGCCGTTGAGGTGCGTGTTGCGCCAGGGCTCTGGGCCCAGTGCCTTGCCTGCCTTCAGCACCGCCTCCATGCCGGGCAGCGTCTGCTCCCACATGGCGTACTGCAGCAGTCCTGTCAGGTTGGCCGGGCGCAGGGGCTCTTGGGCCAGGATCGCGCGCACGTTCATGCCAAGGGCCACAAACGCCGCAGCCATGCGCAGCAGCGACGCCAGCGGAACCTGCTGCGGGGTGCTGAACTCGGCCATGGCGCGGGTCAGGCGCGGCAGCCCTGTGGCAAGGCTTCCGAACTCGAGTTCCATCAGGCCCAGCAACCCCTGCAGCACGTGCCACATCGGCGGGCGGTCGCGGCGGGACTCGACAAGCGCCAGCGCGGCCCGCGCCGTGGCCATGGCGTCGGCGTTCATGCCGATGCCGGCCATGGAAGCCGCCAGGTTGTGGGCGTGGCGCAGAATCTCGTTGGTGCTGGCGCGCGCGTCACCCAGCAGGGCCATGAAGCTGCGGCGCTGGATCTCCACGGCCTCGTGGCGGCGCCCGGCGGCATAGGCCAGCGCGGCGCTCTGGGCGTCGTGGTTGCGGCGCAATGTCAGGTCGTCGCAGAACCGCATCAACTGGCCCAGCGCGGCGTGAAGTTCGTTGGCGCGGGTCAGTTCGCGGCGTTCCAGCGCCGTGGAAACCCCCTGTTGAAGCTCTTTCACCACCGGCGCCACGTGCTCGTTCAGCTTGCCGCGCAGGCTCTCGTGGCGCTTCATGGCCTCGTCAAGCTCGCGCAGCACGCGGCGGTTTTCCTTGCCGGCCAGCGAACCAAGGCGCATGTGCGAAACGGCGTTCATGGCCTCGATGATCTCCAGCATGCCGCCGGCAACCTTGGCCGTGCGCTGGGGCACGTCGGCCAGCATGGGTGCTCCTTCGCCCATCAGCAGCCAGGCCGGGTTGATGCCCAGCCCTTTCACCAGCGCGGCACAGAACTCGGCCGGCACACGCGCGCCGCCGACATACCGGTGCACGCTGGAAATCGGGGTTTCGCTGCGGCGTGCGACTTCGGACAGCGTGAACTGGCGGCACAGCTCGGATACGCGCGCGCAGAGGGCGTTTCCGCCGCCGGGAGATGCTTTGGCCTGGGTCTGTGTCATGTTTCCGGTTCCGGGAAAGAGAGACGGCAACATTCTAGGGATTCTTTCCGGCACCGGATACAGTTACAGGCGACAAGGGAGGCAGCGCCGAGCACGGCAAAGCCACCCGACACAAGCGAAGGCTGGTCCGGTGTCCGGCCATGCAGGAAACCGGATCAGCCTTTGCCCCGCCGCCGGATGCACGGGTATGGGAGGCGGCGTCAACGGCTGCACGCAGGTACCGGGGCGTCTCGCACGCGCGCCGGGCCGGTTGTGCCCACGAGCCCGCGACGCTGCGCCCGTGAGATGGCGGCGATACGGAAGGGGGGCGGACTCCAGACCGCCCCCTTTTCATTCACCGGGGAACCCACATGCACACCGAACACAGAATCATTCGCGCCCCGCGCCCGCCGGAAACTCAATCCGGCCGCCGCCCCCCGGCGCGCATGCCCGCGCCCACCCGCCCCGCGACGCGCCCCTGGCGCGACCCGCGCATGCAGATGAACGAACTGCTGCATCACCAGGTGGCCGCGCCCGCACGGCCTTGAGCAAATCAGCCCCGCCGGTCTAAAGTACCGCCATGGCTGTGCGACTATCCCGTGAACCCGGCCTTTTTTCTGTGCTGCTGGCCCGTGGCGCGTGGCTGGACCCCGCGCTGCTGGCGCCGGAAATCTCGGCGGCCATGAAGCTGCCGCGCGGCGATTCCGTGCGCGCCTGCCGTTACCAGCGCGGCATCCTGTTTGAAGGCGCCGCCCGCCAGGCCGCCGACGCGCTGGTCGATACGCTGAAGCTTCATGCCATCGAGGCGCTTGCTGTGCCCGACGACCAGGTGCCGATTCTGCCCCGGCCGGTGCAGGTTTCGCTGGCGTCGATCGGGGCCGACGGCCTGCACACGCCCTCGTTGCAGGGCGCGGGCATGCCCCAGGTATGGGACTGGAACAACCTGGCGCTGGTCTGCTCTGGCATCCTGCTGGATCCGGCCCAGCAGGCCGCCGGCATCGTCGACAAAATGGACAAGGCCGCGCTGGAAGAAGCCGACGACCGCGCCCTGCTGGCCCAGCGCGCACTGGAACGCGCCCGCACCCGCGTGTTCCCGCTGGCCGAGGAACTGAGGCGGGGCGACCCCGAAGTGGCAGAGGCCCTTCAGGCCGCGCTGGCCGGTGCCCGCCTGCAACAGCCGGAGGCGGTGGGCGGGTACGGGCGCATCGGCACGGTGGTGGACATCGTTTTCGGCCGGCCCCTGGAACGCCTGCGCCTGACCGAGAAAAGCCGGGTCCAGGGGCTGGCGCGCACCGGCAGCGTGGCTCGCAACCTTCACACGCTGCTGAAGGCACTGGTGGAACAATCCGACAACGCGTCGCTTTCGGGCACCACCATCGCACTGGCAGCCGGCGCGGATTCCGGCGACTACCTGTTTGAAGACGCCGGCCAGTTTGATGACTACTGCCGCTGGGCGTACTACTGGAAGCTGAAACGACAGGGGTGAGGCCGGGGTGCGGGTTCAGGGTTCCGGTCAAGGTGAAGGTGCTGCCGCTTGACCCCGACCTGAACCCTGACCTAAATCCCACCGGCGCCGGGCCTGGGCTGTTCGTATAACACTCATCTATGCGCCACTTTGCGCTTGCCACCCTGTGCCTGCTGCTGGCCGCCTGCGTGTCCACACAGGACCCGCCCGACGACCAGGTTCCGCCGCCGCCCATGCGCCAGGCCGAGCTGACCCGGCTGTACGACCAGCTTGGCTCAACCAGCCCCGCCGTGGCCGAGTCTGCCGCGCGCCAGGCCGCAGCCTGCGACGATCGCGAACGCCGCTTCATTGACAGCCTGTGGGGCACACGGCCCAAAAGCGGCACCGGCGCCCGCACCCTTGGGCACGCGCTTTCGGCCGCAAAGCTGCACGCAGAGGCCCTGACATGGCTCGAACGCGCCTACGGCGTGACCGACGTAAACCACCAGGCCCTGCCCTGGATACGCTTTGAAATCGCCCGCGAATACCTGGCGCTTGGCAAACGCGACGACGCCATCAACCTGCTGGCCAACCGCCTGGGCACCACGCCCCTGCCCGCCGACCTGCAGAAGAAGTACGACGCCTTGATCGACGAGGCCTCGCGCGGCTGACAAATCAACCCGCTGGTTTCTGCATGACCCACGTGGCCATGGCGCGCTGGTTCTGCACGTTCAGTGTCTTGATCGGGTCCAGCAGCGTGCCGCCCAGTTGCTGCGTCCAGTCCAGCATCTGTTGCAGGCTGCTGGGCAGAATGTCCCATTGTGTGCCGGGCATGCGGTAGCGCCCATCGCCCAGATGTTCAGCGTGTTCCATGCTGAGAGTTGACGCCAGCCGCGCAAACCATGTGCCGCCCGGGGCCGTCACTCGCCAGGTTTCGCGCAGGGCCCGTTCGAAGGTCGCGCGATCAGGCAGCACATGCAGCAGCGCGTTGCAGATCACGCCGCCGAAGTGCCCGTCGGGCCACGGCAGTTGTTCGGCGCTGGTGCAGAGGAAGTTGCTCGCCGGGGCAAGGCCGCTGGCGCGCAGCCTTTCAATCTGGGCCTGCGCGATATCAACGCCATGGACTTCAAACCCGTTGCGCGCAAACCATTGCAGGTTGCGGCCCGCGCCGCACCCGGCATCCAGAATCCGCGTGCCCGGCATGAACCGGCCCTTGAGCACCTGGTCGAGCAGCGCAATGTCCATGCCCGCAAGTTCGGCGTTCAACGCGTTGGCATCCATGGGTTTCCTTTCCGGGTGCGGGGTTGCCGCCAGGGTCAGGTCGCAGGTTTACAGTCCACGGTTCACAGTCCACGGTTACGGCAAAAGGCCGCTGTTACTGTCAACTGTTGACCGTAAACCGTCGACTCCGTTCGCAACCTTACGTCGCGCCGCCCGTTTGACGGGTGGATGACACCGTTATCATAGCCGGCATCCCGCACCGGCGGGGCGTTGACTCTGGCCCTGCCGCGTTCGACCATTGCCCCATGCAACACTTCATGGACGAAACCCTGCAGGCCCTGGCCGGGCAGTTGGCCGCGCTGGCGCTGCAGGAAGACCTGGGGCCCGGCGACCTTACGGGCAACACACTGCTGAGCGACACCGAAACAGCCACGGCCGAGCTGCGCATCAAGCGCGACGGGGTGATTTCCGGCCTGCAATGGCTCGAGATCGTGTTCGGACGCCTGGACGACGGCGCACAGGTCCAGTACGAGGCCGTCGATGGCGACCGCGTGCGCGCCGGCAGCGTGGCCGCGCGCGTGACTTGCCACCAGCGGGCACTGGTCGCCGGCGAGCGCACGGCGCTGAACCTGATCCAGCGTCTGTCGGGCATTGCCACGCTCAGCGCGCGCTTCATGGACGCCATCGAGGGCACCCGCTGCATGGTCTTTGACACCCGCAAGACCACGCCCGGCCTGCGCGTGTTTGAAAAGTACGCCGTGCGCTGCGGCGGCGCCGCCAACCACCGCATGGGCCTGTACGACGAAATGATGATCAAGGAAAACCATTTGTACCTCAGCGGCCTTTCGCTGAAGGAGGCGATTGTCCGGCTGCGCAAGGCCCACCCCGACACGCGCCTTACGGCCGAGGCTGAGTCGCTGGACGAAGCCAGGCTGGCGATTGATTCGGGCGCGAACATTGTGCTGCTGGACGACTTTTCGCTGGATGACATCCGCGCGGCCGTGAAGTACCGCGGGCCCGGCGACGAGGCCGTCAAACGCACGCAGCTGGAAGTCAGCGGCGGCGTGAACCTTGAAAACGTGCGCCAATACGCCGAGACCGGCGTGGAGCGCATCAGTGTGGGGGCGATCACCCACTCGGCCGTCGCGCTGGACATCAGCCTGAAGGTAATGAAGGTTTGATCGGCTGGGCCATTTGTGCATCAGACAGCGCGCCCTGCGGCGAGCAGACGCCGATTGTTCATAAATCATTACACGGCATCATTTTGCGCAAATCTGCCCGCGTTGGCGACGGGGCCGGTTTGTCCGATTCCAAAAGACTTCATTATGAATGAATATTGCTAGAAGATATATTGTGCCGTGGTCGATAATAAAACTTTTCGATTTATAATTTGGCGTACTCTCTGACGTGTGGTATTGTTCTGTTGGTCTTGGAAACCAAAGGTTAGGGCAAAGCAGTCAGGGACAGCACCCCTCCTTCTGTCCCGGCTGCGAACGCGCCCTGGCCCCGTTGCTGGGTCTTGCCGAGTTGACCTTTGCCACCCCGTTAGTGAGCGACCGGTGTGGTGTGTCCGTGGCGGATTCCAGCAACTGGGTCAGGGCGCGTGCAATTTCCCCGCGCCAGACGCCAACGAAGCTGAACCACAGATTCACACATAGCCCCAGCCGCAGGCTGGGGGTGCAACGTGCATTGGCCGCTGCGGGTAGCTCTGGTGCTGGGGGTGCATTGTCCATTGGCCGCTGCGGGCAACGCTGGTGCTGGTTGCATGCGCTCGCGCCCGATGCTGCGCAGGCCGGGCTTATGCCGCGGCGGGCAGGCGGATGCTTTCGGGGAAGTCGTCTTCCAGGATGATCAGCAGGCCCTCATCCACACCGGCGTTGCGGCGCTCGGCCAGCAGTTCAATGGCCTCGCCCAGCCCGTACAGGGCAAAGGCATCCACCATGCGGCTGCTGGGTTCAATCAACCGCAGCCGCACCTGGCGCACCCGGCAGGCCTCCATGAACTCCACCAGCACGGCCAGGCCGCAGCCGTCCATGCTGGCCACGCGCGAACAATCCAGCAGCACAACCCGCGCGCCGGGCGACAGCAGGCTGAACAATTGCCGGCGCAGGCGCGGGCCGTCGGAAAAACGAAAGGCGCCGCACAGCTCCGCCTGCGGGGTGGGCGGGTGTGCCTGCGGTGCAGAGGAAACGGGCTCGGCCGCGGCCTTGCGGATGCGGTCTGTGAAACGGCGGATGGCGGCCATCGGCATGGGGCACCTCGCCAGAGCCATCGGCAGGCCCCGCGACGTGACTTGACGGCAAACCCCAAAATCAGCCGAACACCTGCGCCAGCCGGAAGTAATCCGGCGTCACGCGCTTGAGCTTGCCCACCACATCGGCCAGCGGCACCGGCGCCACCCTGGTGCCCTGCAGCCCGGCCATCAGCCCGGTTTGGCCCTCGACCAGCAGGTCAAAGGCCTTGTCGCTGACGCGGGTGGCCAGAATGCGGTCGGCCGCGCAGGGCGATGCGCTGCGCTGCAGATAGCCCAGCGTGGTGCAGCGGGCGTCATAGCCCAGCCGGGTTTCGATTTCGCGCGCCAGGTTCGCGCCCACGCCGCCCAGCTTGGGCCGGCCCAGCCTGTCCTGCGAGGCCGACTGCGGGTCAATCACGCCCTGCGAATCCACCGCGCCCTCGGCGATTACCACAATCGAGTAATTGCGCCCGTGCGTTTCATGGCGGGTGCGCAGCCTGGCGCAGATTTCCTCCAGCGTGAACGGGAACTCGGGCACCAGCGCAAGGTCGGCCCCGCCGGCAATCGCGGCTTCCACGGCAATCCAGCCCACGTTGCGGCCCATGACCTCGACCACCATCACGCGGTTGTGGCTTTCGGCCGTGGCCCGCAGGTTGTCCAGCGCGTGGGTGACCATCTCTACGGCCGTCAGAAAGCCCACCGTAAGTTCGGTGCCCACGAGGTCGTTGTCGATGGTCTTGGGCACGCCGATCACGGGAAAGCCCGTTTGCGCCAGCAGGTGCGCGGCCGTCTGGCTGCCGTTGCCGCCGATCACGCACAGGCCGTGAATGTCGTGCCGGGCCAGCGCGGCCCTGGCAAGCTCGGCGTCGCCGGGGGCAAGAAACAGCCGCGAGCGCGAAGACCGCAGAATCGTGCCCGCCGTCTGGACAATGCCGGTCACGTCGTCGCGGGCGATGTCGCGCACGTTGCCCTTCAGCAGGCCGTCCCAGGCATCAAACACGCCTACGGGCGTGATGCCGGCGTTGAAGCAGCGCCGCGCAATCGTGCGGATGCAGGCGTTGGTGCCCGGGGCGTCGCCGCCGGAAGTAATCAGGCCGATGCGTTTCATGGCGGCAGTATAGCCCCGCATCGGGCGCGGGTGTGTGGGTCAACGCTTGTTGAACCAGGCCGGGCTGAACAGCGGCTCTTCCCAGGTGAACTCGCCGTCGCCGCCCTTGATGTCAAACGTCAGCGTGCCGACGCCGTCGCGCTCTCCGGGAGGCCGGGGCTCGGCCACAAGTTTTACGCCGAAGTCCGTGACCTGCACTTCGTCGCGCACAATGTAGTACTTGCCCGTCAGTTCAACCGGGTAGACTCCGCAGCCGCCTTTGCCGATCGCGCCGGTCAGCGTGCGGATATGCTCGCTTCCGTTTGACTTGGAGTAAGCGACCCGCACCTGGTTCTTCATTGAGCCCAGCATCTGTTCGGCTTCGGCGCGGCGCGCGTCGCGGGTGCCGGGCGTCATCAACACCACAAGCGGCATCAGGAGCAGTGGGGCCAGAACTCCGGCGGGCATGGCAACCCAGCGGCGCTTTCGGAACAGCACCGCCGACGTGACAATCCCGGCCAGAAAGCCAACCAGAACTGCGGGACCCCACTTGATCAGCAGTCCCAGCCCGATGCCGCTCGTCAATGTAATCAGCGCCGAGGCCACAGCAACGCCAAGGGACTTCAACACCCGGTTGCCGGGGTCAGCAGGCTTGCTTGCCGTCATGGGCACCCACCGGGAAAGTACGTCAGCGGATCAGAGAGCCGGATTGTCTCACAGCCAGAATGCACCGGCAATCGGATTTGCAGCATAGCCCCAGCCGCAGGCTGGGGGTGCGACGAGCACTCTTGCGATGGGCCGTTGATGGCGCGGGTTGCATGCAACCCATGCCATTTTCGCGCGATGCCGAACCATGCAAAGACCCGCCGCGTGGGCGGCGGGTCCTTTTGGTTTGGCCTGCGGGTTACTTGCCTTCTTCCTTCGGGGTTTCCTTCGGGGCTTCCTTGGGCGCTTCCTTCGGGGCTTCCTTGGGCTTTTCGGCGTCGGGGCGGGCGGGGCGAACACGTTCGGCAGCGCCGCGCATGCCCTTTTCAATCTCCTCCTTGGTCAGGAAGCCGTCTTTGTCGGCGTCCAGTTCTTCAAAGCGGCCCTTCAGGCGTTCGGGGGCTTCTTCTTTGCTGACTTTGCCGTCGCCGTCTTTGTCCATGTCCTTGATGAAGTCGCGCTGGGCCGGGCGCACGGGGCGCTCACCCTCTGGCGCGGGCTTGGGGGCCTGGGCCTCGCGGGCCTTGACCCATTCCTCTTTGCTGAGGGTGCCGTCCTTGTCCGTGTCGGCGGTGTCCAGCATGGACGCGCGGCGTTCGCCCAGTTCTTCCTTGGTCAGCTTGCCGTCGTCGTCGCGGTCAAGCACCTTGAACTCTTCTTCCAGCACGGCCTTGTCAACCTTGGGTGCCTCCGCGCCGGGGCGTACGCGGCCGCCTTCTGGGCGGGGGCGCTCGGGTCTGGCCTCAGGGCGTGGGCGTTCGGGCTTGGCTTCAGGCTTGGCTTCGGGCTTGGCTTCAGGCTTGGGTGTTTCCGGCGCGGGGGCCGGGGCTGGTTCAGGTGTCGGTTCCATCTGGGCGTACAGGCCGCCCGAGAACAGAAAGATCGCACAGAGAAAGATCACACGCTTCATGGATACTCCTTGGGTAAGTTCAACCAATAGAACCCTGCGCCCGGGCCCCGGTTCCGGCATAAGTCGTTGCTGCGTAAACGGCTTTGCCTGCTGCACATGGGCACAGCCGGCGCATTGTCCTGCGCGCCGGGCCGAAACCAGAGAATCCATCGGCCTGTCCCTGTGTTTGTGTTATGTTGGAAACAGCAACGGAGTCCGCCATGAAGTACGCCATCGGGGCATTTCTGGTGATCGGCACGCTGGTCGTGACGTACCTGGCCATGCCCAAACAGGTCATCGACGAGTGCTGCGAATACATCGGCCTGCTGGGGCCTGAGGATGTCTCAGAGGTCCCCGGTGTCGACCACGCCGTGATTGAAGAAGCCCGCCCAGACGGCCAGATCCCCGACACCGTGCCGGGCCTGAAACTGCACGACGCCATGCCGGCCTTCACACTGCCGGACCTTCATGGCAAACCCGTCGAAGTAAAGGCCGGGGCTGAGTTCACGGTGGTCACCTGGGTTTCCAGCCTGTGCCCGACCAGCAAAGTCTATGAGGTGCGCCTGAATGAACTGGCGCGCGACTTCCCCAACGTGCGCTGGGTGATGATCAACAGCGCGGCCATGGAAAGCCTGCCCGAGTTGAAGGAACACTTCGAGCGCAACGACCCGGATCGCCTGAAGCTGCCGGTACTCAAGGACGACGGCAACGTGATTGCCGACCTGTTCGGCGTGCGCGTGACGACCGAGATCTTCCTGTTTGACAGCGCCGGCCGGCTGCAGTACCGCGGCGCGATTGACGACGCCCGCAACCCCACGCGCGTGACCACCAGCTACCTGCGCGAAGTGCTGAAAGACCTTGCCGCGGGCAAAACGCCGCGCTGGCGGTACACCGCACCCAAGGGCTGCTGCCCGATTGACCGCGTGAAGAAGACCCCGGCCGCGCCTGCACCGGTGCCCGCCACCAAAGGCAACTCATGACCATTACCGCCGAAAGCAACCTGGCCGAACTGGCCCGCAAGGACGAATCCGGCACCAAGGCCGTGCTGGCGCGTTTTGCGATCATCCACTGCACCGGCTGCAGCGTGCCCGACCAGACCGTGGCCCAGGCCGCCAGCGCCGCGAAGCTGCCCGTCAACACGGTGCTGAAGGCCCTGCAGGCCGAGGTTAAGGTTTAACCATGCCGCGCAACGCAAACTGGCACGAAGTGGGCGGCAACGCCAAAATGCTGAAGGGCACCGAAGAAGACGCCCTGGCCGAACACGCCCCGCCGCCGCTGCCCACAACCCGGTCCGGCCGCGGCACCGTGGAGGGCGGACAACCCACCCACAAGCAGGCGTTGTACCCGACCGGCATCTCGCGCAAGCGCGCCCGGCGATAGCTGTGTCACGGGCAGGTTGATTCACACTTTCCTGACATTCCCCCGGCGCGCAAATTTGCGCCCCGGGCGTCTTTACAACGCGCCCTTGCCGACGCAAAAAAGCGCCCGCCGCATCCGGCGGCAGTGGTTCGCGGCGCGAAACCCTTGACGTGTCAAGGGCCGCGCCCGGCAAAGCCTGTGCGCCCGTGTGTGGCGGGCAGGGCCACAACCTGGGGGTCACTATGCTGCAGCTTGTTCCCACTCGCGCGTTTTTCACCAAGGGCGTCGGCACTCACAAAGAGTACCTGTCCAGCTTTGAGGACGCGCTGCGCGATGCCGGCATTGCCGCGCTGAACGTGGTTACCATCAGCAGCATCATGCCCCCGGGCTGCAAGATCATCCCGCGCGAAAAGGGCCTGAAGGAACTGCACGACGGCCAGATCGGCTTCTGCGTCATGTCGCGCCAGGCCACCAACGAATACCGCCGCCTGATTGCCGCCAGCGTCGGCGTTTCCATTCCCAAGGACCCCACCAAGTTCGGGTACCTCAGCGAATACCACACCTACGGCGTCAACGACGAACAGGCCGGCGACTACGCCGAAGACCTGGCCGCCTCCATGCTGGCCACCACCATGGGCCTGCAGTTCGACCCCAACAAGGCCTGGAACGAACGCAAACAGGAATGGAAGGTCGGCGGCGAAATCGTCACCACCCGCAACGTCACGCAAAGCGCCGAAGGCCCCAAGGACGGGCACTGGAGCACCGTGATCGCCGCCTGCGTGTTCATTTTCGATAACTGGCAGCTCACGGCCGAGCAGATTGCGTCGCTGAATGCCGGCCACACCGGCCTGCGCGTGCCCCAGCCCGCCAACCCGATCATCCACAACAAGAAGAAGAACCATGGCTAAGAGGGCCGCGCCAAAGGGCGCGCGAAAGGGAGCGCGAAGCGTAAGCGAGCGGAAAAAAAACACCGCGAAAACCCCGGACATTCGATCGCTGGTCGTCAAGGGCGACGACAACTTCTTCGGCCTTGAACCCGAACTTGCCACCTTTGACCGCGCCCGGTTTGTCGTCATGAGCGCGCCCTTTGAGGGCACAGTAAGTTACGGCAAGGGCACCGGCGCCGGCCCGGCGGCCATCAAACGCGCCAGCCAGCAGGTTGAACTGTTTGACGAAATCACCCGCGCCGAGCACATCCCGCGCCACGGTGTGTGCACACTCAAGCCCTTCAACCCCAAGTGCAGCGCCGAACAGATGACCATGGGCCACGTCTATGGCGCGGCCAGACAGATTGTTGCCGCGGGCAAGTTCCCGATTCTCGTCGGCGGCGAACACTCGGTGACCCCCGGCGCCATCAAGGCCTGTGCCGAGGCTTACCCAGACCTGAGCGTGCTGCACATCGACGCCCACAGCGACCTGCGCGAGGCCTACCACGACGACGCCTTCAGCCACGCCAGCGCCGCAGCGCGCTTCAACGAGTGGTGCCCGGTGGTGCAGATCGGCATTCGTTCGCGCGAACGCATGGAAACCGGCAAGCCCGGCAAGCCGGTGTGGTGCTATCACGCGTTTGATTACCGCCAAAGCGGCCCCTGGATTGACGAGGCCATCAGCCACCTGAGCCGCAACGTGTACCTGACCATCGACGTAGACGGCTTCGACCCCAGCGTGTTTCCCGGCACCGGCACCCCCGAACCGGGCGGTTTGAGCTGGTACACCGGGCTGGACATCATTGAGCGCCTGTGCAAAAGCCGCAACGTGGTGGGCTTTGACGTGGTCGAAGTCGCGCCCACCAAGGGCACCCAGGTAAGCGAGTTCGCCGGCGCAAGGCTGATGGGCCGCACCATGGCATTCATCAGCCACTACTGCTGGCGTGCCGAAGCAGTCTAGGCAACACGTGGCGGGTTTGCGGTGATTGGTCGTGTCGGCCGGTTTGTGTCGCATGGTGTTGTATGGTTTCTGTGTCGCACGAACACAGGAGCCCGCCATGCCCGCGCGCAAGCCTTCCTTACAGGAGATGCCCCACTTTCCGGCCGTCATGATGGCCCCCGAATCGCCGCTCAAGCAGCAGGTCGTTGACCACGCCAACCGCATCATGGCCTCGCGCATGCAGCTGCTGGAAGACTCGCTGGCGCTGTCACACATCAGCATCAGGCGCGCCACGGCCTACATCAATGCGATCGTCGACCGCCCGCCGGAATCGCCCGATGCCCAGACACGCCGCGACCCGCACATGGTCAGCCTCTCCCAGGCCAACCGCGCCCAGGCCCGGCTGTCCGCCACCATGCGCGACATCGAACGCCTGCGCGAGGCCAGCTACCAGGAAGCCCGCGAGGCCGCGTACAGGCGCACACTGACCCGCGTGGGCCCAAGGTACTGGCCCAGCGAAGACCCCGACCTGCAGCCGCAAGGCGAAGCGCAGGAATCGCCCGAGGTGCCCGCGACGCCGCCCGAGATTGCGTCGCCGCCGGAGCTTGAGACACCGGCACCGCAGGAAACCCCGGCGCCAACGCCGACCGGCATCGACTACGAATCCATGCCGATGTCCAACCGGTTCTACGAGTTCGGCCAGGAACTCATGACCCGTTACGGCATTCCCAAACAACGCCAGGCCCAGCTCAACCGCCAGTGCAAGACCGAGCAATGGAAGCTGGGGCAATACAAGCGCGAGATCCAGAAGCTCGAGCAAGAGATGAAGAAGTAAGTTGGCGCAGCAGCGACACCATTGTCAGCGCGAGTCGGTGTGAATCGGGCGCCGCCGAAAAAGTTGGCTGTGCCATCGAGCCCCCAAAGGGGGCGGCATACTTGCCCGTGTGTCGCCCCCTGCGGGGGCTTTGGCTTCGGGGGCCGGCGCATCCCCGCGCTCACGCGCGGGGCTAATCCATAGCGCCCCCTGCGGGGGCTCAAACGCGATGCCAACGTTTTCGACAGAGCGTGTGAATCCGTGGACCAAAGCCGTTCTTGGCGGCTTTGCGCCTTTGCGTGAAATTGCTTTTCGCCCGACACCGCGCACGGGCAAAAGTGCCTGCGCCACCAAGAGTTGGCAGAACACACGTGCTGTTCAACCGCACCGCGCTTGTTTGCACCGATGACGGAAATGTGACAATCGGGGTGCCTGGCTCGGCGTTGCGTGGCGTTGACCTTGGCCCCCTGCGCGAGTCCAATACCCGGCCCATGGCAGAGACCTACACAGTTCTGGCGCGCAAGTATCGGCCGCGGCGGTTTGCTGACCTGATCGGCCAGCCGCACGTGGTGGATGCCCTGCGCAACGCCATGGCGACGGGGCGCGTGGCCCAGGCGTTTCTGCTGACGGGTTCCCGCGGCACGGGCAAGACAACCTCGGCGCGGCTGATTGCCTCAGCGCTGAATTGCCCCAACCGCGGCAAGGACCACGAGCCCTGCGGCGAATGTGAAAGCTGCCGCGATATCGCCCGCGGCGAAGACCTTGACGTGATGGAAATGGACGCCGCCAGCAACTCGCGCGTCGACGACATCCGCCAGCGCCTGGAAAGCGTGGACACGCGGCCGGCGCGCGGGGCCTTTCGCATTTTCATCATCGACGAAGTCCACATGCTTTCGACCAGCGCCTTCAACGCGCTGCTCAAGACGCTGGAGGAGCCACCGCCGCACGTCAAATTCATCCTGGCCACCACCAACCCCGAAAAAATCCCGGAAACCATCCTGTCGCGCGTGCAGCGCTATGACTTCCGCCGCGTCACGGCCACAGAGCTCGTGGCCCGTCTTGCCATGATCTGCAACGCAGAAAAAATCCACGCCGACGAACCGGTGCTGCGCGCTGTGGCCGAAATGGCCGAAGGCGGCGTGCGCGACGCGCTGGGCAGGCTGGACCAGCTGGTGGCCTTTGCCGGTGACAAGCCGACACTGGAACACGCCGAAAAAGTCTTCGGGCTGGTAAGCAGGCCAAGGCTTGTGGAACTGTTACAGGCGCTGGCCCAGGGCGACGCCCGCCACGGCCTGCTGTTTGCCGAAGAAGTCTTCGACAGCGGCAAAGATGTGGCGGAGGTGCTGGGCTCGCTGGTGTCGCTGACTCGGCTGTTGATGCTGCTGGCGGCCTCGGGGGGTGACGGCAAGGGTCTGGATCTGCCCGCCGATGAAGTGCCGCAAATGCACAAGGTTGCTGACAGGTTTGGCTTGCAGGGGCTGGTTTACCTCGCTGAGTTGTTGTCGGATTGTCGTCAACGGGTGCGCCGGGCGGCATTTCCGAGGGTGGTGGTTGAGTCCACATTGGTGAAGTTGTCGATGGTGGGCCGCCTGGAAACGCTGGAAGTGCTGCTGAGCAGGCTGAACGAAGCCAGCGCGGATTCGGGCGGTGACATCAGTCCTGTTAGCCAAGAATCTGACTCTGAAGTGAAACGGCAATCACTTAATTCAGCGCCCAAGGCACCGGTCACGCCGGCGGCCGACGGGGGTGGCAAGGCAGGCATAACTTCAGATGGGGCAAGGACTCCCACCGAGGTAGAGCGTGCGGCAGTAGAGGCCGTCCGTCGCAAATTTGGCGCAAAGTAGTATGTAAGAAAATGTGGCGTTATGGTTGCGCGTAGCTAACCAGTCATTTATATGTTTAGGCACTTCAGGAGGCGTCATGGCAGGACTCGGGAACTTCAGCGAATTGATGAAACAGGCCCAGCGCATGCAGCGTGACATGGGCCGCATCACCGAAGAGCTGAAGGAGCGCTACGTTGAGGGCTCCGCGGGCGATGGATCGGTCAAGGTGGTTTGCTCGTGCGCGGGCGAACTGGTCAAGATCGAGATCAGCAAGGATGCCGTTGACGTCGATGACTTGTCGCTTCTTGAAGACCTTGTGGTCGCAGCCGTCAACTCGGGCCTGAAGAAGGCCGAGGAAAAACGCCAAGCCGAGATGGCGAAGGTGACGGGCGGCCTGAACTTCCCCGGTTTGATCTAGCGCGGGGGCGCGCCGGAGCCGCGGGAAGGAACGAGGGGCGCCATTCGTTTGAAGGGCGGCGGGGGTTCCACCAAGAAAGGGTTTCCTGAGATGCACGCCACGGAATTGCTGCGAGATGTACCCCTCTTCAAAAGCCTGTCTGACGACTACGTAAACCAGCTTGAGACACGGGTTGTTGTCAAGCGCATCGAGGAAGGCGAAAGCCTGCTCGCTGCCGGCAGCGTGCCCAAGACCTGCTGGGTCGTGTTGACCGGCCAGGTGAAGCTGTACCGGGTGAATCGCGCCGGCAAGGAACAGGTGTTTGCCTACCTGAAGCCGGGTGAAGTGTTCGGTCTGTCGGCACTGACCGACCCGAGCGCCCCCGTCACGATGGGTGCGGTTGCCCGCGCCAGCAGCGAGATCGCCGAGATCGACGCGGGGCTGCTGCGCGATGCACTCAAGCGCGAGCCCGCGTTTGCGCTTGCGGTGCTGGCCGAACAGAACCGCCGCCTGCGCCAGATGACCGAGCTGGTGGACCAGCTCAGCCTCAAGGACGCCCACAACCGCCTGGCCCGCTGGCTGGACCAGTGGATCAGCCAGAACCAGCCCAACGCCGGCGACGCCGAGCAGATGGTGGTGCTGCCCTACACGCAGAGTGAAATCGCCGCGCAGATCGGCACGGTGCGTGAAGTGGTCAGCCGTGGTTTCTCGCGCATGGAAAAAGACGGCATCCTGCGCGCCAGCGGCAAGCGCGTGACACTGATGTCGCGCAAGCGCCTGCGCCAGATGGCCGACGAGTAACTTGACCTGTCAAGAGACACGCCGGGCCACTGGCCCGGCGTGCTTTCTTGTGCACGCGCCGCCTACAGCAGCGCAGTCAGCTCGCGGATGTCGTTGATCATGGCGTCCGCCCCGGCGAACTCGGCGGGCTTGCCATAGCCGTAGCTGCAACCGATGAACCAGGCGCCGTTGGCCCGCGCCGCGTCGCCGTCGTGGTGGCGGTCGCCGACCATGATCGCGCGGGTGGCCCCCACTTCGGCCAGCCCGCGGCCCAGTTCGCCGGCCTTGGTGCGCTGCGGGTCGCGGCCCACGGCGCTGCGGAAATCCAGCAGGGCATCCAGCAAGAAAGTCTCTACCACCGCGTCCATGTAGTCCTGGGTGCAGTTGCTGACCAGCAGCAGCTTCAGTCCGCGCCCGCGAAGGTCACGCAGCACATCCAGCGCGCCATCAAACAGTTTGCCGGTGCCCTGCTTGAGAAACGTGCGTTCGTTGGCCCCGGCGATGCTGTGCAGGTGGGCGGCCAGGTGCTGTGATCCCGGCGCAAGCAGGTCGCGATAAAACTCGTGCGGCGGCTTGCCGATCTGCGCGCGGATCAGGTCATCGCAAGGCGCCTGCGCAAGCCCGGGCAGATCGCCCAGCGCGATCATCTGTTCAAAGGCCAGCCGGATTGCGCGAACGCCGAAGTCGCCGCTGTTCAGCAGCGTGCCGTCCATGTCAAAGGCAATCGCCTCAGGCGGCGACTGGTGCCAGGGGTAGCGCGGAGGGCTCATGGGTTAAGGTCAACTTTCACTGGAACCTTCGCGGGGCGCCTTGCGGGCCAGGGTCAGCGCGTAGACGATGCCCAGCACAAACCCGCCAATGTGGGCCCACCAGGCCACGCCGGCGCTTTTGGTGTTGTTGAAGCTCATCTGCAGTTCCGTCAGGGCGTTGATCACGTTCATGCCGATCCAGAAGAACAGAAACACGAACGCCGGCACGCGCACAATCACCGGCACAATCCAGATCGGCACCACGCTGACCACGCGCGCCTTGGGAAACAGCACAAAGAACCCGCCCATCACGCCCGCAATCGCGCCCGAGGCGCCCACTACGGGGATCTGCATGCCGTCGGCGGTCGAGAACGCCAGTTGCGTTACACCCGCGGCCAGCCCGCAGGCCAGGTAAATGATGGCAAACCCGATGTGCCCAAAGCGGTCCTCTACATTGGGCCCGAACACCCACAGCGACAGCATGTTGCCCAGCAGGTGCCAGATGCCGCCGTGCAGGAACATGCTGGTCACCAAGGGCGCGTAGGCCTGCCAGCCGGAATCCAGGCTGGCCTGGACGGGCGCGAACAGATAACCGTGGCGCGCCGGCACCAAACCCCAGGTGCGCAGGAAGGCCTCCGGGTCAGCCACCGCAAGCTGCTGGATGAACACATAGATGTTCAGGGCAATCAGCAGCCAGGTGATGACGGGCCACGAGTTCAGGCGCTCGGTGGTCTTCAGCGGGAACATGGGAACAGGTTAGCAAAGTCGGGGGGCGGTCAGGAGTCCGGGAGTGGGAGGTGCGAAGTTCGAAGTGCTTCACTTGCACTACCCAGGGCACAGGCTCGACTCCAACCGCGCCCCACACCTCAAGCCGCAGACTTCACACGCCAGACTTCGCACTGCCGACCTCGCACTTCAGACCTCGCACTTCAGACCTCGCACTTCGCACTTGCCCCCTCCCCCCTGTCAGCCCTTTGTTAGCGCCTTCAACCTTGCTTTGTCGCGCGGTCTGGTACATGTATGCCGCCATGGGACGCGTGACCAGACTTCAGGACCGCAACGGCGAGATCGTGCCGTTTCGCCGCTCGCGCGTGGTGCGCGCGATCCTTGCCGCTGTGCGCAGCGCGGGCAGCAAGGACGAATGGGTCGCCGACAAACTGGCCGACATGGTCGTCTACTTCCTTGATGAACTGCACGGTGGACGCGCCAGCCCGCCCACAGCCGAAGACGTGGACGACACCATCGAGCGCGCCCTGCTGTCGTCGCCGGATCTTGCCGCGGTATCGCAGGCATTCATCGCCTCGCGCCGCCAGCGCCGGGAACTTCGCCAGATTGAAGAAACCCCCGCGCCCCCGGCTGCCGGCCCGCAGGTGGAACGCGGCCAGGCCCTGCAGGGCTGGAACCGCGCCTTGATCGCCGCGGCGCTGGTGCGTGAACTGAACCTCGAGGCCGCCCGCGCCACCGAAATCGCACTGGCTGTCGAACAGCGCGTCACTGAACTCAACCTGCCGCGCCTGACCACCGGCCTGATCCGCGAACTGGTGGACATTGAACTGCTGGCCCGCGGCCTTGCCAGCGAACCGGGCACCATCAACGTGCCGCGCTATGACATCAGCCAGTGGCTGTTTCCGTCGGGCGACGAAGACGCCCCGGCGGCCTCGCAGCAGGAACTGGGGCGTCGTGCCGGGCGACGGGTGCTGGGCGAGTTTGCGCTCAACGGCATTCTGCCGCGTGCGGCGCGCGATGTTCACCTCAATGCGCTGGCGCACTTTCACGGGCTGGACACCCCCGCGGCACTGGATGGCCTGCGCCTGGACGCGCTGGCGGTATCGCAGGCCGGCGCGGGCTTTGGCATGCTGCGGCTGTACCCGGCGGCGGCACGCGGGCCCGGCGCGCTGTTTTCGCGGCTGGCGGCGCTGGTGCGCGAGGCGGCGGCGTTCACCAGCGGCACGATTGTGCTGCGCCAGCTGGACGCGGCGCTGGCCGAAGACCCTGAACCCGACCGTATCGCCATGCAGGAGGGGCTGCGCCTGTTGGCGTGGCAGGCGCCCAACCCCCTGCGCATCGAAGTTGGCCCGCCGGGTTCGCTGGCCCGCGAGCTGGTTATCCGCGCGCTGCTGGACGCCGTGGCCGGGGCTGATTCCGCACTGCGCCAGCGCGTCAGCATTGAAGTCGCCATCACCCCCGGCGCGTTTGTTGACCCCGCCCGCCGCGCGCTGGTAGAGCGCCTCTGCCAAGCCGCCTGCCTGTGCGGTGAACCCGCCATCCGCCTGCGCGAACCGGGCGCAAGCTCTCCCGGCAGCCTGTTTGGCGACCTGGGCAGCGCCCGTCACGGCGCAACGCTGGCGCGGGTATCCCTGAACCTGGTGGCCCCGGCACTGGACCAGCCCGACCTGGCTTCGTACCTGGCGGCCCTGGACCCGGTGATCACCGCCTGCGTGGACGGCCTGGCCGCGCGCGTGCGCTTTCTTGAACGCGTGGCCATGCGCGACCTGCCTGACCCTGTGCCCCCCGAGGCCCGCATGCTGCGCGCGCTGGCCGGCGCCACACGCGAAGTGCAGCTTGTGCCCGTGGGGCTGGCCACGGCTTCGACGATGGTTTCCGGTGCCGAAGGCCCGATGCGCGAATCCGCCCTGCGCGCGGCCCAGCAGGTGTTGAGTTACCTGGACTTTCGCTTCCGCCAGGCCTGCACGGGCCACCACCTGGCCGGGCAGCTTGGCGCCGACAGCGGCGACGCCGCCCGCCGCATGGCCGGCGAAGACATGGCCCGCGTGGCCCGCGCCGACCCGGATTCTCCCTGCCGCCTGAAGCTGGCCGACGACCAGGCCTATCTGCCCGGCGCCGCCCTGCCCTGGGACAACCCGCTGGCCGCGCGCATGGGCGCGGAATCGGCGCTGCATGCACTGATCAGCCGCGACGCCACCATCACGGCCGGGCCCGCCGAGGCCATGCCGCCCGAGGAACTCGTACGCCTGCTGCGCCTGTGCGTGGCGGAGGGTTCACCTCGGCCCACGCGGCTGGCCCTGAGTGTGCCCCACCGCACCTGCCGCGATTGCGGGGCGCGCAGCATTGCCACGCAGGAGTCCTGCCCCGCCTGCGGCAGCACGGCCTGGGCACTGCCCCCGGGCCAGAAGTCGCTGTTCGGCTGACCGCGCTTGTGGGTGTGTTCTGTCGCGCGGGCCGCTATACTTCGCGGGTTCCCCGGACTTGCCCCGCAGGATTGGTCATGCCCGTTCGATTCCTTCTGCCTGCCTTTGCGGTGCTGTTCTGCGCCTGTGCCACACCCGGCACCGGCCCCGCCGACACGCGGCCGGTCAACCCGGTTGATGAACGCGACGAAACCGAAGCCGGCCTTTCGGGCCGCGGCAAACTGGCCCACACGCCACAAGAGGCCGCACAGTTCATACGCCGCTATGCCTCGCTTAGTGTCGGCCTGGTGAACTACATTGACCCCGCCCGCACTCAACTTGTGGGGCGCGAGTTCACGGGCGAAACGGTGGTCTTTCGCCTGGATAACACCGGCGACACCGGCCCGCTGTGGACGGCCGCAGCCGACCGCGCCGGGGAGATGGTCGAGGAATACGCCTGGCCCGAAGCCGAGGCCCGCTGGGAATCCGCCACCGAGGCCCACGTGGCCATGGTGCGCCTGGAATCCATCGGCATTCCCGCCGGCGCCAAAGCCGGCGACGACATCCCGGTGCGCATTGTGCTGACCGGCAACGCCTCGGATATCCGCGGCGGATTTGTCTACAAGACGCCGCTGCGCAACAAGCGCGGGCGCACGGTGGCGTTTCTGAAGCAGGGCTATCTGCCGCTGAAACCGCAGGATGCCGTCACGCCGGAACAGAAGGCTGAAGCGGCGCTGATGGAACGCCGCGATGGCGCAGCGCGCGTGACCTTCATCCTGCGCAAGGGTGTACGGCTTGCGGCCCACGTCAAGGATGACGACCTGACAGCCGACCAGATCATCATGCCCCTGACCCGCGAAATTTCGCCCGGCAGCGGCAAGTTCAAACGCACGCTTTCCAGCGACCTGGTGCCGCAGGTGCTGCCCCAGATCGAACGCCAGATGGCCGAACTCAAGCCCACGCCGTTTCCCTGCAAGGCCGTGCGGCAGGACGACAACCTGGTGGTCACCCCGCTGGGCGTGCGCGAAACCAGCCTGCGCCAGGTGTTTGAGCGCCTGCAGACCCTGCGGGTGCGGATTGAGCCGCGCAGCAACGTGATTGTGGTGTTTGACGAACAACTGGTGCGCGTGGCGATTTACGGCCCGCCAAGGCACCGGATGCTGATCCGCGACGTGGCCCTGACCGTGGACCCCTTCACACGCGCCGACCCCGCGCGCAAACCCGAGCCGCTGCGCTTTCGCGTAAGCTGCCGCGTAGTGCGCCGTGCCGAGGCCGGAAGCTCGCGGCGTTACGGCGTGCCCAACAATGAAGAAGCCCGCGCCGGCACCCGCCCCGACGGCCACCTGGGCCAGGTGCGCCTGGCATGGAGCCGCTGGGACGAAAAGGGCGTCATGATCGCTGACGGCACGGATGTAGTGGACAGCAGCGACGTGTGCGATGTGCTGCGCCACCTGTGGACGCGCGGCATGGGCCCGGCCGAGGTACTTGCCTTTGTCATGGAGGCCCATGACTCGCTGGCACTGTCCTGCGAACTGGGCTTCAACTGGATGAAAGTAGATGTCGAGGCCATGCGCAAAGAAATGGAAGCCGACATCAAGGACGCGGGCGACAATCACTAAGTGGTTGTCCACACAAGTTTTACACCGCTTTTCCACGGCCATGTGGAGGTTTGGCCAGCCGATAGACTGTTTTGGCCTCAAAGCCGCATCATTGTGCGGGTTTGCGCAAAGTTCAGGTGCCGCGCGGGTCGATGATTTCCTTATTGGGGGAAATCGTTCCTGACCAGCCCCCGCAGGCGAACCCGCAACGAGGACGCAATGCGCATCGTCAAGCTGGAAATGGACGGCTTCAAGTCCTTCGGTCGGCCCGTGAGCTTCGAGTTCACCGCGCCGATCACCGGCGTCGTCGGCCCCAACGGCTGTGGCAAATCCAATGTTGTGGACGCCACCCGCTGGGTGCTGGGCGAGATGAGCCGCAAGGCCCTGCGGGCGGGCAGCAGCACGGACGTGATCTTCAGCGGCAGCGCCACGCGCAAGCCCGCCAACCGCGCCGAGGTCAGCATCACGTTTGACAACTCCTGCGGGACCCTGCCGCTTTCCAGCCGCACGGTCAAGATCACCCGGCGCCTGCAGAAGAACGGCGACAGCGAATACCTGCTGAACGACGAACCTGCCAAGCTGCGCGACATCAAGGGGCTGATTGAGGGCACCGGCGCAGGCATGAGCGCCTACAGCATCATGGAACAGGGCAAGATGGACAGCCTGATCCAGAGCAACCCCGACGACCGCCGCCGCGTGTTCGAAGAAGCCGCCGGCATCGGCAACATGCGCAAGCAGCAGGAAGCCGCGCAGCAGAAGCTGGTGCTGGTCGAACAGAACCTCGAAAAGCTGCAAAGCATCCTCAGCGAGGTTAAGGGCCAGCTCAAGAAGATCAAAAGCCAGGCCACCCGCGCACTGCGCTTCACAGAGCTGAAGGAGCGCGCCCGCGTGATTCACCTGCAGCTTGCGCTGGCCGAGTTTGCACGCCACGACAAATCGCGCGAGGACCTGCTGGCCACCATCAGCGCCGCGGGCCAGCGTGAAGGCGCCATCCAGGCCGACCTTGCCAAGACCAAGATGGACCTCGAAGACGCCCAGACGCGCCTGGCCGACGCCGAGCACGAGGAACGCCGGCTGTCCGAGCGCATCCACAAGCTTGAGCTTGAAGCCAAGGCCGAAGAAGCCAAACGCGAACGTGCGCTGAGCCGCATCGAAAGCCTGAAGCAGGCCATCGACCGCGCACGCGACCTTTCCAACCGCATCCGCGAGCAGATGTCGTCGCTCAAGTCGCGCCGCACCGGCATTGAAGAAGGCGTCACCACCGGCCGCGCCGAACTGGCCGAGATCAGCAAGCGCGTGGCCGAGCTTGCCGGCGCCGAGACCGCTGCGCGCGAACAGGCCGAAGCCCTGGAGGCCGAACTCAAGCAGACCCGCACCAGCCTGCTGGACGCCATCAGCGCCGCCAACAAGGGCCTGAACGAACGCATGAAGCTGGAGGCCGACACCCGTGCCGGCCGACGCCGCCTGGAATCCCTGCAGGGCCGCGCCAACACCCTGGGCCGCGAACTGGCTGATTCACAGGCCCGCCGCGACCAGGCGTTTGCCGACCGCGACCAGGCCGAAGCCGCGCTGGCGGCACTGAAGGCCGAACTGGCCGACGTGGAGCGCCGCCTGGCCCCGGCCAACGCCAGGGCATCGGAGCTGCGCCAGAAGAAACACTCACTGGAACTCAAACGCGGCGGCAAGGTGGAACGCCGCGCCATGCTGGCCAGCCTGTGCGAAGACCGCGGCGGCCTGCACGAAACCGCGCACAACCTGCTGAAGGATGATGCCCGCCGCGCCGGCTTTGGCGTGCAGGGCCAGTTCGCCGACGGCATCCGCATTGACCTGGGGTTCGCCGCAGCCCTCGAGCGTGTGCTGGACAACCTGGGCGGGGCCATCGTGGTGGACACGCTGGATCACGCCCACGACCTGTTTGACTGGCTGGCCGGCCGCGGCTGCGCCAACGTGGCGATCCTGGCCCGCGAAAAATTCGCCGCCCCCGCCAGGCCGCCCGCGTTTCCAGGCGGCAAGGGCGTGATCGGCCCGCTGCTGGAAGTCACGCAGGTAGATGACTCGCTGCGCGAAGTCGCCCAGGCGCTGCTGTCGGACGTGCTGCTGGTGGCCGACCGCAGTGTGGCCCGACGCCTGCTGGATGCCGGCAACACAGGCTTTCGCATTGTTACGCCGACCGGCGAGCTGTTCAGCCTGCCCGGCGCGTTCCGACTGGCCGGGGCCGAGGCCAACACCGGCCTGATCACCCAGCAGGCCGAAATCGACCGCCTGGACACCGAAGTCAGCGCTCTGGACACCGAGATCCTGGAAGTCGCCGACAAACTCGCCGAGGCCGACCACGAAAGTGACACCGTGGCCGCGCGCGGCGCCGAGCTGCGCAACAGCGTGTACGACGCCAGCATGGGCAGCGTCTCGCGCCGCGTGGCGCTGGAAAGCCTGCTGTCACAATGCGCGCGGCTGGCCGAGGAACAGGGGCTGATCGAGGTCGAAAGCAGCCAGATCAGCCGCCAGCTGGAGACCGACCTGGCCCGCCACAACCTGCTGGAACAGGAGATCGCGGGCTTTGAAACCGAACGCTCCCGCTGCGAAACCGCCCTGGCCCGCCTGAACGACGACGCCGGCACTGCCCGCAACGCGCTGCAGGACGCCCGCAACAGCCTGACCGACGAAAAGGTGAAAGAAGCCGCCCGCCGCAGCCAGCTGGCCCAGGCCGAAGATTCCCTCAAGGGCATCGACAGCGCGCTGGCGCGCTATGCCGACGACATCGCCCGCGGCGCCACAGAAGTAGAGAGCCACGCCAAGGAAATCCGGAAGCTTGACCACGAGGCCGCCGCCGGTGTGGAAGTACAGGCGGAACTGGAACGCGAACAGCGCGAGCTGGAAGCCCGCCGCGGCCAGGGCGGCGGCGAACTGGCCCGCAGCAAGGCAATTGTGGAGGCCGCCCGCGAGAAGGTGGACGAGCTGAACGAACAACTGTACGCCGAGCGCGAGGGCGTGCAGCAGGCCCGCATTGATGAAAACACCCTGTTCATGAAGATGGACGCCGTGCGCCGCCGCATGGCAGAGCTGTACAACGCCGACCTGGACACCCTGTACCGCGAGTATGATCCGGCCGCGGCCCAGGGCGACGAGGCCACAGCCCGCGCCGAGCTTGAGGCGGTGGAAGACCAGTTGCGCAAGCTGGGCAACGTGAACCTGGAAGCGATGGACGAACTGAAGGACGCCGAGGAACGCAACGACTTCTACGCCCGGCAGGAGACCGACTTGCTGCGGGCCAAGCGCACCCTGGCCGACGCGATCCTGAAGATCGAGCGCGAAACGCGCCGCATGTTCCTGGAAACCTTCGAGAAGATCCGCAGCAACTTCGCGCGTCTGTTTCGGCGCATGTTTGGCGGCGGCAGCGCCGACATTCTGCTGACCAACCCCGAGGAACCCCTGACCAGCGGCGTCGAGATCATCGCCAAGCCGCCGGGCAAGGAAGCCCTGCCCATCAGCATGCGCAGCGGCGGCGAACGCGCGATGATCAGCGTGGCAATGATGTTCGCCATCTACGAAACCAACCCCGCGCCGTTTGCGATCCTGGATGAAGTCGACGCGCCGCTGGATGAAGCCAACGTGGACCGCTTCTGCACCGTGGTGGCCGATTACGCCAAGGTCAGCCAGTTCATCATCATCACCCACCACAAGAAGACCATGGCCGCCTGCGACACACTGTACGGCGTGACCATGCAGGAACCCGGCACCAGCACCCGCGTCAGCGTGGACCTGCGTGACGTGCGCAGCAGCGAGCTTGTGGGGGCGGGCGCCTGACGCCCCCCATTTACGGCAGGCGCGAAACCGCTAGTGTTTCGCTCCCGCATCCCGCGGGAGTTCCCAACATGGAATCCTTGCACGAACTGTACCGCATCGGCGCGGGGCCCAGCGCGTCACACACCATGGGCCCCAAGCGCGCCGCAGAGCAATTCCTGGCCCGCAACGCCAATGCCCCGGCATTTCGCGTAACACTGTTCGCCAGCCTGGCCGCCACCGGCAAAGGCCACCTGACGGACACCGCGATTCTGCAGGTGTTTGCCGGCCGCAAACTTGAAATCGTGTGGAAGCCCAAGGAGCGCCTGCCGCTGCACCCCAACGGCATGCAGTGGGAGGCCCTGGACGACACCGGCAGCGCCGCCGTTACCTGGCAGGTCTACAGCGTGGGCGGGGGCGCGCTGGCCGATGGCGATGCCGCCAGTGCGCCGGCCCGCATCTATGCCATCCGCACCATGAAAGAAGCCATGGAATGGGCGGCCAGCAGCAACTCGCCGCTGTGGAAGTTTGTCGAACAGGTGGAAGGCAAGGGCATCTGGGACTACCTGGCCATCTGCTGGAAGGCCATGCAGGAGGCGATTGAGCGCGGGCTGGAAACCTACGGCACGCTGCCCGGCAGCCTGAAGCTGAAGCGCAAAGCCCACCGCCACTACCAGCAGGCCAAGGGCCGCCCCGGCAACCTGCAGCGCACCGGGCTGCTGACCTCGTATGCGCTGGCCGTCAGCGAGGAAAACGCCAGCGGCGGCACGGTGGTGACGGCACCCACCTGCGGCGCCTGCGGCGTGGTGCCGGCGGTGCTGCGGTACCTGAAAGAAACCCTGAACACCGACGACCGCGCAATTCTTCGTGCCATGGCCACGGCCGGGCTTGTGGGCAACTTTGTCAAGCACAACGCCAGCATCAGCGGCGCCGCTGTCGGCTGCCAGGGCGAAGTCGGCACCGCCTGCAGCATGGCTGCAGCCGCCGCCGCGCAGCTGATGGGCGGCGACATCAGGCAGATTGAGTACGCCGCCGAAATGGGCATTGAGCACCACCTGGGCCTTACCTGCGACCCGGTGGCCGGGCTGGTGCAGATCCCGTGCATTGAACGCAACGCCGTGGGTGCCATGCGCGCCGTGGATTGTGCCGATTACGCGCTGCTGAGCGACGGCACCCACGAGATCCCGTTTGACACTGTGGTGCGCACCATGAAGGCCACGGGCGAGGACATGCAGGAACGCTACCGCGAAACCAGCGAAGGCGGCCTGGCCAAGATGCACGTGCCCGAGGGCGTGGACATCAAGGCGATTGAAGCCAACCACTGTGCGTGACAGGAGCCCGGAGCGTAAGCGACGGGTCGAGTCACGCTTAGGGCTCGACCCGTCGCTTGCGCTCCGGGCTCTTGTTCATTGCTCATTGTTCGTTTTGAGTTACCCTCGCGCGCCTTATGACCACGCCCGCACGAGTCCGCGTAGCCCCAAGCCCCACCGGCGACCCGCACGTCGGCACCGCCTACATGGCGCTGTTCAACAAGGCCATGGCCGACACCACCGGCGGCGCGTTCATCCTGCGCATTGAAGACACCGACCGCACCCGCTATGTGGCCGATTCCGAACGCCAGATCTTTGACGCCCTTGCCTGGCTGGGTCTCAACCCCGACGAAGGCCCGCAGGGCCACGGCGGCCCCGGCGGCCCCTGCGGCCCATACCGCCAGAGCGAACGCCTGCCCATGTACAAACAGGCCGCCGAGGACCTGATTGCCAAGGGCAAGGCCTATCGCTGTTTTTGCGCCGGCGACCGGCTGGATACCCTGCGCAAGATCCAGCAGGCCGAAAAATCCAAGTTCATCGGCTATGACGGCCTGTGCCGCGGCCTGAAGGCCGAAGAAGTCGCGGCCAACCTGGCCGCCGGCAAGCCGCATGTGGTGCGCCTGAAGCTGCGCCAGGACGCCGAGATCCAGACGACGGACCTGTTCCGCGGCCAGATCAGCTTCATCGGCGCCGAGCAGCAGGACCCGGTGCTGCTGAAAACCGATGGCTACCCAACCTATCACCTGGCCATGGCCGTGGACGACCACGCCATGGGCATTACCCATGTAATCCGCGCTGAGGAGTGGATACCCAGCCTGCCGATCCACTTTGAGCTTTACCGCGCCTTTGGCTGGGATGCCCCGGTGTTTGCCCACATGCCGCTGCTGCGCAACAAGGACAAAAGCAAAATCAGCAAGCGCAAGAACCCCACCAGCCTGCTGTGGTACCGCGATGCGGGCTTTCTGCCCGAGGCACTGAAGAACTTTCTCGGGCTGATGGGTTTCAGCCTGCCCAACGACCAGGAGATCTTCAGTTACGCGGAGTTCCTGCAGAACTTTGACCTGCGCAAGGTCAACATCGGCGGGCCGATCTTTGACCTGCAGAAGCTGCACTGGCTGAACGGCGAATACATACGCAGGCTGGACGACCGCGAACTGGAGAAGCGGCTGGTGCAGCACTGCCGCCTGATGATCGGGCGCGAGGCCGAGTTCGCCGACCTGCCCGAGGACCAGTTGCCGCAGGAGACTTTCCTTAAAGACTTCGAACAGAAGCGCCGCCGCCAGAGCCGTGTGCTGGGCGCGCTGGCCGCCGAGATCATGACCAGCTACGAAGTGAACCCGAACCTGCTGCTGCCGATCATCCCGTTGATCAAGGAACGCCTGCACACGCTGGTGGAAGCCGCCGACTATCTGCCGATGTTCTTCACCCGCGACTTTGCCTACACCCGCGAGGCCTTTGTGCCCAAGAAGCAGACGCCCGAGGGCGCGGTGGCGGCCTTGCGCGAAGTGCGCGCGATCCTGGCCGATGCCGACTTCAACAACCCGGGGGTGAAGGAATCGCTGGACGCGGCGTTCCGCGCGAAGTCAGAGGCCCTGGGCCAGAAGATCGGTCCGTTTCTTGGCCCGGTGCGGGTAGCAATCACCGGCGCTAGCGTCAGCCCGCCGCTGGTCGAAAGCATGCTGGTGCTGGGCAAGCAGGAAACCCTGGCAAGGCTGGACAACGCCCTGAAGTTCCTGGGTTAGCAGGCTACACGTGCTGCATCGGCACCGTGTACATGCCCGAGAACAGCACATAGGCCCAGTTGGCCAGAAACGCCACGATCACCACGGTCCACAAAGCGCGCATCTGGCCCTTGGTGGCTTCCAGTTGCAGGCGACGGCCCAGCGGCAGCACCAGGAACAGGTAGCTGGCCGCGCCGTACACCATGGCTGCCAGCATCAGCAGAGCCATCGGGTTGTATTGAATCGCCATCTCAAACCGGCCCAGCACCAGCGAACCCACAGCCCTGGTTCCGCCGCACAACGGGCAGGCCAGGCCCAGAAACTTCAGCGGGCTGCCGAACGGCAGCTCCAGCCGGCCAGTCAGCCAGAACGGGAAGTACAAGGCCGCACCGACCAGGATCAGCAGCGAAAAACCCTCCCAGGGGCTGGGAAGTCGCTTTACATCACGCTGTAGCGTCAATCGCATCGGCCGCAGTCTAAGTCGCCAGGGCCTAGGGTGCCAAGGCCCCGATCAGCCTCAGGCGCGCGGCACGGTAGGCCTGCACGTCTTTGGTGTAGTCGTCAAAGCCCCGGCAGACAGCGGCCATGATCTCTTCTGCCAGTGCCGCGTCCTTACGTTGCAGCGCGCGCCACAGTTCCAGGTCTTCCAGCCCCACGCGGTGGGCCTCCATGCGCTGGCTGGGCCAGGGGCCGCTTTGCAGATCCCCATCGTAGGCAATGTGTGTGTCGCCCGCGGGCAGGCGGCGTTCGTCGCCTTCCCCGCCGTGCTTCTGGTTGCCCACGGTGAAGGGGTCCTCGTTCCACTGGTTCAGGCCCCAGTGCAGAAAGCCGTCAATGCCGAACTTCGCACAGGCCCAGCCGATCAACAACGGGCGCAGCGGTTCGAAGTCCATGGTGCGATTGAGCCATTTGCCGCCCGGGTGCAGGCAGGTGTAGACCCAGATGCGGTCGCCGTTCTTGCGCTGGGCCTCATAGAACTCGCGCTGCTGCTGGTACTCGTGCACCTTGGGCACCCAGATGTCCACGCTGCCGGCGAGGTTGGTGTCCATCACGGCGTCTATCGTGGGAATGCCGGGCATGTACTTGCGCACCATGCCAGTGAGAATGCGGTAGTCCTGCGCGTTCTCGGGGATCGGTTCGTCGGTGACGTGCTGGATCCAGCGTTTCTCCCAGCCGTTTGCCTTGATTTCTTCCATCAGCTGGCGGCAGGTCAGCGCCAGCAGGTCATTGCCCTCGGGCGACGTGCCGCGCTTGCCCCACACGTGAAAGTGATCGGCAAACCAGTCGCCGTTGGCGCGGGCTGCCAGGTGCCCGCCCTCAAGCCACCAGATGCCTTCTTCGGTCAGCAGATCCACCAGCTTGCGCAGGCGCTCGCGGTTCAGCACCGGGTTCTCGCCGGGGCCCGGGCCAGGTGTCACGCCGTCAAACACCAGCCACAGCCAGATGCAGAAAGTGTTCTGGCGCGCGCGGTGCAGCAGCTTCACATAGCGCCGGATCGCCGCCCAATGTTCGTCGGACCATGGCTTCAGGCCATAGCGACCCGCCCCGTAACCCCAATCCATCCAGTTGGTGTAGCCGAAGGTGTCTTTGCCCGCGGGCGGGACAATCGCCGCGTGCACATGCAGGGCGAACCTGAGTTCAAGATTGCCGACTTTCAGCGTCACGTCGCGCTTGCCGGGTTTGGCTTGCGCGCCGACTTCAAACTCCGCGCGCAGGGCCGTGGTGGTGGCCTTGATCTCCACCGGCGACTGCACCGGTTGGCAGGCGTCGTAGGTGCGAAACGGGGCCTTGCGGGTGACGTGCGGGTTTTCGTTGTTGGGTTTGCGCGCGGTGGTCCAGCCCTCCAGCCCGGTGTTGAAGGCCACGGGCACATCCACAAGCCGGTACCAGCGCAGGGGCAGGTCGTCAGCGCCCGTTGCGGCAAGCGGCAGGATGTCGCCGACCTTTGCGTGTTCAATCAAGACATGCACGGCGGCAAAGGACCCGCGCGGGGCGTCCACACGTGTCGGCGCAGGCGAGGCCTCGTTGGCATCCGGGTAAAGCCGCACCAGCTCATCCACCAAGACGGCGGACATCCGCGGCGCTTCCTGCGCCGCGGGCACATGCACCACGGCTAGCAGCAGCAATCCAACAAGCAGCCAGCGGGTCACTTTACACCTTCCAAACGGCGTCTAGTCCACAGATAGGCACGGACGAACACTGAGTTCCGATGCAGCTCAATGCATCGTCCAGAGCAGGCCCGTGCCGATCCAGAACCAAAGGAACAAAAGCGGCACGGACAATGCCATGCAAACCAAGGCGATTAGCCTTGCGACACCAGCTTTTCGGGTTTCAGTTTCCAAAGCCCCAGAATCACGCTTCACCACGCCCGCATAGCGCAAGGAAACAGCCCCGAAAACCAATCCCAACGGCGTCGCAAAAAACAGCGTCGCCACGACAGCGACCATCGCCCACCGGTGGGCGTTGTTGGCCATCACGACGCAGAAGGCAATCCCGTTCTTATCTGAGTTCATCTGTGTCCATCTGTGGACCGAACCCTCACTCCACCAGGTAAAACTTCTCCAGGCCTTCGCGCAGGCTGTTGATCTGTACCAGCTTGAAGCCCGCCGGGGGGCGCACGTTCTCGCCGCGCAGCTTGGGCACCACGGCCTGCGTGAACCCGAGTTTGGCGGCTTCGTCGAGCCTTGACTGCATGTGGCTTACGGCGCGGATCTCGCCTGCAAGGCCGACTTCACCGATAAACACCGTGGCCGGGGGCAGTTTGGCCTCGGTCGCGCTGCTGGCCACGGCGAAGCTTGCGGCAAGGTCGGCCGCGGGTTCTTCGACCACTACGCCGCCAACAATGTTGAGGTAAACCTCCAGCTGGCTCAGTTTCAGCCCGGCGCGGCGCTCCAGCACCGCAAGCAGCATGTGCGCGCGGTTCTGTTCCAGCCCGGTCACGCGGCGGCGCGGGCTGCTGAGTGGACTGGGGCTGACCAGCGCCTGCACCTCGACCAGCAGCACGCGGGTGCCCTCGGCCGCGGGCAGAATCGCGCAACCGGAACGCGTGTTATCAAACTCATCCAGAAACACCTTGCTGGCGTTGGCGACTTCGACCAGCCCTTCCTGGCGCATCTCAAACACGCCCAGTTCGCCGGTGCTGCCAAAGCGGTTCTTGCTGGCCCTCAACAATCTATAGGCCTGGAACTTCTCGCCCTCGAAGTTCAGCACCGTGTCCACCATGTGCTCCAGCGTGCGCGGGCCTGCCACGGTGCCTTCCTTGGTGACGTGGCCGACAATCACGACCGGCGTGCCGGTGGATTTGGCCTGCATGATGATGCCCGCCGCGCACTCGCGAACCTGGCCCACGCTGCCGGGGGCGCTGGGCAACTCTTGATCATAAAGCGTCTGGATACTGTCAATGACGCACAGCGCGGGCCGCAAGTGGGCCACGTGGTTGCGGATCGCGTCCATGTTCGTTTCGGCCACCACGAACAGCGCGTTGCCCAGGCAATCCAGCCGCTCGGCGCGCAGTTTGACCTGTTCGGCGCTTTCTTCGCCGGTCACGTACAGCACCGGCCGGCCGTGCAGCTCGCCAAAGCGGTGCGCGGCCTGCAAGGTAAGGGTGCTTTTGCCGATGCCGGGGTCACCCGCCAGCAGCACGGCGCTGCCGGGCACAAACCCGCCGCCCAGCACGCGGTCGAATTCGCCAATGCCCGTGGCCAGTCGCGAGGCCGCAAGCGGCTTTACTTCGCGAATCGGCACCGGCTTACTGGCTTCGTTCAGCGCCGCGCGGCGGGAGGGTTTCAGGCTGCTGGTGTCGATTTCTTCGACCAGTGTGTTCCAGGCGTTGCAGCCCGGGCACTTGCCCAGCCACTTGGGCGAGTTGTAACCGCATTCCCGGCACGCAAACACCAGTCTGGTTTTTTTGGCCATGGGCAAGAGAGTATCGTGGTGCGTGGCAAATGCAGCTCTCGACTCACCCTTCGGCCAGTCGATCCTCCAAATCCGGTGGCGCCAGAAACACGAATTCCTTGCCACGCACAATTCGACGCAATAGCCCCCGATCTTCCAGATTCAATAGATCGGACCGTGCGGTCTGGTACGTTACACCATGGCTGTTCCGATGCGATGCAAACGTGTATTCTTGCCCGGGATGGCGTACTGCGTGAATGATCAACTCACGCTGCCTGTGATTCAGGCTTGCCGCGCCCTTCAGCTTCTGATTGACACGCTGAACCTCCTGCCGCTTCGCCTCAATGAACTGCTCAAGTGCCCGAACCGCTTGATCCAACACGCGCAGGTGGTAGATGAGGAAGTACGTCAGGTCGTTGTCATCGGTCTCGGCCTCAAGGTATGCGCGGAGGTACTTGCTGGGGCCCTTGCTGATGATGCTGGAGATAGAAATGTACTCGCACAGCCAGAATCCGCCGCGCTTCATGGCCCAATAAAAGACGGCACGCGCAGTACGGCCGTTTCCGTCTACAAAAGGGTGGTCATAGGCGAGCCAGAAGTGGAGGGCAATGGCGCGCACGATCGGATGGATGAAACCGGATTTCGTGTGCCCGTTTGCGAACTGGCACATAAGTTTCATGCGGTGGGGAAGTTCTTGCGCTGGCGGCGGCTTGTGAAGTACTTCGTTGGTGACGTTATCATAGACCGCAATGTCGTCCCCGGCTTCATCCGGGCGTCGAACACGCCCGCGATCTGCGTCCGGAAGCGTGTTCTCTGTCAGTATCGAGTGAAGCTCGAAGACCAATTCGGGCGAAAGGTCTATGTCCTCAAGTTCATTGATACGCCTCATTGCCAGGTAGTTGTTGACGATCATCTGCTCGCTTTGGTCACGTGGTTTACGTCCGCTGCGCAGCATTTGTTCGGCAACTTTTCGCGTTGTGGCGGCACCCTCCAGCTGGCTTGACGTTATCGCTTCCTCGATCAGCGAAGAGATCAAGTACTTGTCACGAGTCTCTTTGTTCGCTACGCGCTCCTCCAGACGTAAGTTTGAACCAAGCGCGAGACTTAGCATGTGAAGCAGTTCCTCGGCTATGTCGGGAACGATGAAACTGAAGCCCTTGCCTGCCGTATCGGCAAGCGCGAGCGTTCGGCGACCTGTTCCGCGCGCCAGCTTCAGGGCCGCCCACCACATTTCATGGCTCAGGTTCGTAGGTGGCTGGTGGAATCTTAGCTTATCCCAATGAAGGTACTTGCCGTGCGCCAGTGGGCTCGAAACAGCCTGCACAAACTCAGGGAGACTGAGGCCTTTGGCGAGAATCTCGCTCAGTTCCATCTTGGGCGGAGACTTAATCACCTTCATCCTAAGGCCCCTTGCGAATAGCAGCCGTCTACTAGGATGCTTATAAACTAGTAGGAAAGTCCTTCCTACTAGTTTCACCAAAATTAGTAGGACTTTAGTAGGTAGCTTGCATCACAGCAAGCCCGCTACTGACCTTCGTAGCCCTGCCAGTGGCCGCTGGGGCTGGGGCCGGTGTCCTGCGGGTACACCACGCGGCCTTCAATCACCACGTCAGGGCCCACGGTGCGGGTCTTCACGTGGTCGAACGTAATGGCCTTTTCGACCGTGGGAATGCCAGGGCCTTCCACGGGTGTGGTTGCGGCCTCACCGCCGAATATCTTGGGCGCGATGAAAATCTTGATGCGGTCAATGGCGCGCTCGCGGAATGCGCTGGCAAAGATCGCGCCGCCGCCCTCAATGATGGCACTGGTGATGCCGCGGTCGCCAAGGTCGTGCAGGATTTCCACCCAGCGCAGGTGCTTGCCGTGCTTGGCCAGCAGGATGATGTACACGCCGGCTTCTTCCAGCGCGGCCAGGCGGTCCTCAGGCGCGTCTTCGGCGGCGTAAATGAACACCGGCGCGTCGTTGGCGCTGCGCACCAGGTTGCAATCCAGCGGGATATCCGCCTTGGTGTCCACCACGACGCGCAGGGGCTGGCGGCCCACGTCGCCGCGCGCCGTCAGCAGCGGGTTGTCGCGCTTGACAGTGCCCACGCCGCAGATGATCGCGCCGGTGCAGCCACGGTCGTAGTGCACTTCTTTGCGCGCCTGTTCGCCGCTGATCCAGCGCGCGTCGCCGGTGCGGGTGGCGATTTTGCCGTCCAGCGTCATGGCCCACTTGGCCGTGACCAGCGGCCGTCCACGCGTCACATGGGTGATGTACGCGGCATTGAGCTCGCGCGCTTCTTCGCCGCACTCGCCCACTTCTACCTGGATGCCGGCTTCCTGCAGCATCTTGACGCCCTTGCCCATTACGTGCGGGTTCGGATCCAGTGTTGCAATCACCACGCGCTTGGGCGCGGCCTTGATGATCTCAGGGGCGCAGGGCGGGGTCTGCTTGCCCTCATACTCCTCGCAGCAGGGTTCCAGCGAAATGTACATGGTGGCGCCGCGCGCTCGCACTCCGGCCTGTTTCAGCGCGTTGGCCTCGGCGTGGGCGCCGCCGTAGGCCTCATGGAAGCCTTCACCCACCACCAGATCTTCCAATGTGATCACCGCGCCAACCATCGGGTTGGGCGCAACATACGGCTGGCCGCGGCGGGCAAGTTCCAGCGCCCGCCACATGAATCGGCGATCCTGGGCCATGGTGGCTTTATAGCAGTGGTCAGTGGTCGGTGTTTAGTGGTCAGTACCAAAACAGTTTCGGGTCCTGTGTTCCGAGTTGCGTGGCAAGGGCAATGGCTCTGGTCCACAGACGAACACAGACAAAAGCCGCCGGCCGACATGATCTGTGTGTATCCGTGTCTATCTGTGGTCCAACGCAGCAACAGCGGCTGTTGACCCGGCACCAGAAGCCCGTGCTTACTCGCTTGTTCTCACCGCCCGGAAGCCCAGCGCGACCACGCCAATGGCCGCGCCGCAGGCGCCGCCCCAGAAAAACAGCTCGCGCGGGTCCAGCCAGCCCCTGCCCAGCAGCGCGCCCGTGGCAAGGGCACTCAGGGCCGTAAAACCCTGCACCGTGATGGCCACCAGCGCAAAGATGCGGCCCAGTCTTTCGGCGGGGTAGTGCCGCTGAATCAACGTGGTGCGCCCCACCGTGATCAGCGGAATCGTCAGGCCGTGAACGAATATCGCCACCAGAAACGCCGGGAAGGTCTCCAGCCACAGAAACGGCACGTAAGTGATGCCGTCCAGGATCATGCCCGCTATCACAAGCTGTCCCGTCTTGAACCGCCGTCCAAAGCGCGCAATCAGCAGCGTGCCGCACAGCCAGCCCAGGCCCAGCACGGCCTCGAACACGCCATAGGCCCAGGTATCCAGGCCCAGGTAGGTGCGAATCAAAAACAGCCCGCCGACCAGCGCCGGGCCCATGATGAAAAAGTTATCCATCGCGGTGAGAAACAGCAGGCCTCGCAGCCGCGAGTCGCTGACTGCCGACTTCAGGCTTTCACCCAGTTCGCGCAGGCTTGATGCCCGGGGCGCGCTGCGCGGTGCGCCGACTGGAACACGGATCAGCATCAGGCACACAAAGCTGAACAGAAAGCTGGCCGCGTCCAGCGTCAGCAGCCAGGCAATGCCGCGCGGCCCGGTGCTGCCAATCACCTCCGGCGACAGCAGCAGTCCCACCAGCCCTGCGCCCAGGATCACCGCAAGTTGTGTGCTGGTCTGGAAAAAGCTGTTCACCCGCAGCAGGTTGCGGCCCTGCGCCAGTTGCGGGATCAGCGCGTCACGCGCCGGGTTGAACACCGTTGCAAACAGGTAACTGCAGAACGCCACAATCGGCAGCACCCACCACACCAGCGCGTCGGCAAAGAACAGCAACGGCACAAGTCCCACCACGCAGGCGCGCACAAGGTCAGACACCAGCATCAGGCCGCGGCGCGAATAACGGTCCACCAGCACGCCCGCGTAGGCCCCGAACAGCAGAAACGGCAGGGCATCCATGGTGCGCGTCAGGCCTACCTCAAACTCGGCCCCTGAACCCAGCAGATACACAACCAGAAACCCGATGCAGGTCGAGAACACAGAATCGCCCGTGCCCGACACAAACTGCCCCAGCCAAAGCAGGATCAGGTTGCGCGTGCGCCCCGGCGGCGTGGTTGGCCCGGCCTCGCTCATGTTGCGCGAAGTGTAGAAGCAACCCCGCCCGCGCACAGGGTGCCCGGGCGGGTTGCGGCGAGTGCGGCATGGTCTTCAGTCGCCGGGCGGGCCGTCCATGGACGCGCGCTGGATGTCCAGTTCCGGGATGGCCTCGCGCAGTGCGGCTTCGCCCGCGGGCGTAACGCCGGGCACGCCGGAAAGTACCAGCACCCGCAGGGCCACAAGACCCTTCAGGTGCGCAAGGCCGGCATCGGTGATGGCCTGGCCGCTCAGGTTCAGTTCCACCAGGTTCTCCAGGCCGGCCAGGTGCGCCAGCCCTTCATTGGTGATGCGCATCTTCCCGGCTTTGGGCGCGCCCGGCAGCGGTGGGCCGTCGCCCGTGGCCGACAGCGACAGCCGCTTTAGCGCCTTCATCTTGCCCAGCACCTGAAGGCCTTTGTCCGTCACGTTGGGGCAGGCATTCAGCGCAAGCGCCTCCAGCGGCGCATCTACCAGGCCCAGCAGCGCAACGTCGGTAACGGCCTCCATGCCCGAAATGCGCAGCTCGCGCAGGGTGCCGGCCTTGGCAATGGCCTTGAAACCGGCATCGGTCAGCTTGATCTTCGGCGCGGGTTTTGGCGTGGGCAGCTTGGGCGGCGGCAGCCTGCCCGGTTCACCGACGCCATCGACCTCTTCGTCACTGTCGACGAAGTCTTCGGGCATCAGGCCGTTGACGCTCTCCAGCGAGATCGACCGCAGCGTCTTGCACTTGGCCAGTTCGGCCAGGCCCGCGTCACCGAAGGCAACCCTGCCCATAACCGACAGATCCACCAGCGACTTTGACTTGCCCAGCGCGCCCACAGCCGTGTCATCGGCGCCGTCGCACATGGTCAGCTTGACGGATTCCAGCGCCTTCAGCCCGGCCAGCGCCTTGAAGCAGCCGGCGTTCAGCTTCTTGAGGCCGACAAGGTCGACCTGTTTCAGCGCGTTGCACTTTGCCAGCCCGTTGAACCCGGCCTCTGTCACCTTGCCGCAGTAAGACAGCGTGAGCCACTGCAGGTCCTTCATGCGCGGGCCAAGTTCCGCCGGCGCGTCGCCCGCATTGAGCATGTACGAGATGTCCAGCCGCTGCATGGCCGTCATGCCCGCCAGTTGCTTCAGGCCGTTGTCGGTGACGCTGCTGTTGCCCCGGCCGCCAAGGCCGCCTTCTTGGTCGCCGTGCAGGATCAGCCAGTTGACCTTTTTCAGGCCGGCCAGTTCGCGCAGACCTTTGTCGGAGATGCGGTGGCAGCGCTCGAGTCCCAGCCATTCAAGGTTGGCAAGCTTGCCAACGTGAACCAGCGCGGCATCAGAAAGATTGTCGCAGTCAAGCTGCAGGTTGCGCAGGGTCTTGAGTTCCGCCACGTGCCGCAGCCCGCCATCGGTGTACTCGCCGTTGAGAGTCAGCGACACCAGGCCTTTGAAGCGCTTGAGCGCCTCCAGGTCGCTGTCCGCAAGGTCATGCCCGTGCAGGTGCTTGGTGTCGGCGGGCAGGGCCAGGATATCGGCCTTGCTGGCGGCGTTGGCCCAGCCTTCCGTGTCATTGGGATCCGGCAAAGGCTCCGGCGATTGCGCGCAAAGGGCACAGGCGAGCAAGGGCAGCAACAGTATGAGGCGGGCCATGGAAACCTCCATTCGCACGGGGCCATTATGGTGTGCTACGCGGCAATTGCCCCGACTGTTACGCCCGGAACAACATCACCTGCGCCAATCGGCAAACCGCCGGCCAGGTTTCACGGCGCCAGAGTCGGCAGCGAACCCGGCGCATGCACCACTGCGCGACTACGCACGCCAGCACGGCGGCCTTGCCCTGCCATGGCCCGGCGCTAGCCTGCCGCCATGGAACCGGATTTTGAACGGGCGCGGCTGGCCTTTGGCCGCATGGTCGATGACCTGCACCGCCGCAACGCCACGGGCCGGGCTGCCATCGCCATTGAACTCGCCCAGGAAATGCTGGCTTCAGCCATTGAATCCGCCGCCGCCCAGCAGCAGGAGGCCGAGATCACTGAACTTGACGTGCAGTTCTTTGAAAACGCCGCGCTGTTCCATGCTCGCATCAAGGTCAAGGGCAAGGCCTGGCCGCCGCGCCCGCCGATTGACACCCGCGTTTCCATGGCGGTGCGCGACATCACCCACAGCGAGGTCGGCGACAGCGGCAGCGTGATGTTCCGTGTGGAAAAGCCGCTGGAGTTTTCCAGCACCTTTGCGGACATCCTGATGGGCCTGATCGGCAAGCTGGCCTCGCGACTGCCAGTCTCGATTGACGCGCTGCGGCACAAGGACGCGCTGGTGACCATCGACTTTGCGGCGTTTGTGCGGGCGTTCCGGCCGGACATGGGCGCGCAGGCCCGACAGATACGCCTGTACGCGCTGAAAGTAAGCCACGGGCGGGCCCGGGCGGATGTCGGCTTTTTGAAGTAGCGTTTGCCCGGTTTGTGTCACTGTTGTTTCGCTTGACGTCGCACCCGCATTGGTTTACGCACAAAGCCCGATGGAAATCCTGATTGTCATTCTTCAGCTTGCCGGCGGCGTGGCGGGCCTGCACTTTGGCTCGAACTGGCTGGTTTCCGGCTCGTCGCGGCTGGCGCTTTCTTTCGGCATCAAACCGCTGATCATCGGCCTGACGCTGGTGGCTTTCGGCACCAGCGCGCCCGAGCTTGTGGTAAGCATCGGCAGCGCCGTGCAGGGCCAAAGCGACATCGCGGTGGGCAACGTGGTAGGCAGCAACATTGCCAACATCGGGTTGATCCTGGGCATCTCGGCGCTGTTCAAGCCGATCAAGGTTGACCGCGTGATGTTCAAGCGCGACTTTCCGTTCATGCTGGTGTCGGCGCTGATGCTGGCGGTCCTGCCGCTGATCGGCGGGCCCGTGGAGTCCGGCGACGGAACCGGCTTTCTGCTGACCCGCTGGAAGGGCGCGATCCTGGTGGGCGGCCTGGTGCTGATGCTGTGGGTGATGTTTTTGTCCATGCGCAGCGATGCCCCGGCGCCCGACACCATGCGCGACAAGGCCAAGCGCCTGCGCAACATCGGGCTTGCGTTGATCGGCCTGCTGCTGCTGCTGGCCGGCGGCAAGTTTTTTGTTGATGGCGCCGTGACACTGGCCGAATGGATCGGCGTACCCGCGCTGGTGATCGGCCTGACGGTAGTTGCCGTGGGCACCAGCCTGCCGGAACTTGCCACCAGCATCGTGGCGATGATCAAGGGCGAAGATTCCATCTCCATTGGCAACGTGGTGGGCAGCAACATCTTCAATGTCTTCTGTGTGCTGGGTATCTGTTCGCTGATTCACCCCACCATGGTCAGCGCCCAGGTGATGCGCATGGACATGATCATCATGCTGGGGTTCACGCTGGCGGCCACGCTTCTGGCCTGGCACCAGGCCACCCTGGGCCGGGTCAAGGGCGGCATGCTGCTGGGGGCTTACGGCCTCTACGTGGCCAACCTGTTTGCTGGCTGGGTGTAAAATCATGTAACGCCGGTCAGACTGGCCCGGTAGTGGTGTCATGGCCCGCGGCGCGGGCAACTTGCCCGTTCACTGGAGTGCCCATGCGATCGTCCGCCTTGCCCACGCTTGCCCTGGCCCTGCTGATGCTGGCGGCCGGCGCGTTCGGCACCTGGTTCATGCTTTCTCAGGATGCCGAAGCACCGCGGGCGCCCAAGGACAACCCGGCCGCCGCGGCCGCGGAAGCCCCCAGGCCGACACCGCTGCCGGAAGCCCCAATGGTTCGCGCCAGTGAGCCCGCCGAGGCCACAGTATCGCCCGACGGCGCCAATCCAGCCAAGGCCGTAACCGAAGGCCCGGTGGCCAAGCCCGAGTTGAAGCCCCAGCCCGGCCGCGTCACCCTGCCGGCCAGACCTGACGGCACCCAGCCCATGCCGGAGCTGCCCGAGGAAATGCGCAAGAAGCTGGCCGAGCTCGAGGGCAAGTTGAAGGAGGGCGGCATCCGCCTTCCTAACCCCGATGGCATGGAAGACTGGGCTGATCCCTTTGGCGGCAACAAGGTCGACTTTTCGGCCACAGTTCGCGGCACGGTCGTGGACACCGCAGGCGCGCCAATCGCCGGTGCCAAGGTGTATGCCGAGTATTCCGAGACCATCGAAAGCGGCGACGGCGAGAACCGCCGGGTCGCCATTGCCATCATGCGCAGCAGCGACGGCGACAATCCCAAGGGTACCCCGATTGCCACGACCGACGCCGCCGGCTCCTTTGAAGCGGTCATCCAGCGCAAGCTGGGCGAACGCGCCAGCCTTACTGCCAGCCTGACCGCAAGTGCTGAAGGGTTTGCCAACAGCAAGGCCAGCCGCATCGCCCTCAAGAACGGCGAAACCAAAGAAGGCGTGAAGCTGTCCGTGCGCGGGGCCGGCAGCATTTCCGGCCGCGTTGTTGATGCCGGCGGGCGGGGCATTGAAGGCGTGAAGGTCACGCTGGGCACCAACGATGGCAGTTTCGCCATGATGGGCGACGAGGAGATTGACTTGACCGGCCGCAGCAGCACAGAGGCCGTAACTGACTCCGGCGGAAACTTCACCGCCACCGGGCTTGCCGAAGGCCGCTACAAGCCGCGGTTGCGCGCCGCCGGCTGGCGCCAGGTCAGCGGCCCCACCGAAGTCACGGTAAAGGCAGGCGTGGACACGCGCTGCCCGGCCGACTTTGTTGTTGCGGCTGCCGCTGCATTGAAGATGACGTTCGTGGATGCCGCGGGCAAGCCCGTTCGCGGCTGGGTCAGCCTGCGGTTCAAGGATGGCGAAACGCAGGTCAAGAACATGTCGGGCAGTATCAACGCCGAGGGCGCCGCATCTTTCAATGACCCGCCGGTTGGCACCTTCACCGTGCAGGTGCGCGTGATGGGCTACGCCCCGCACACCGTCGCCGTCACGGTTGTTGAAGGCCAGGTGTTCGATATGGGCACACTGACCCTGCAGCCGTCGGCCAACGAGTCCGACGAGATCCCGCCGGACGTGATCTTTCCCGGCGACTGATGACGGCAACGGCCAGGCCACATAGACTCGCGGCATGGATCGGCCCGACCCACTGGATGAACTGAAGCTGCTGGTGCGGTCACGCCACCCGCTGATCACGATCGAGACCGTCGAAGAACAGCGCGCGCTGGAACTGATCAAGCGCCTTTGCAACGACCTTGATTGCGCCCTGTTCCTTTGGACCAGCACCGAGGGCATGCGGCGCCTTCGCCCCTTTGACAGCCAGCCGGCCGAGGCCACCGTCAACCCGCGCGGAGCCTTGGGTTACGTGCTGAACAGCCTGTACCCCGGGCTGTTCGTGTTTCTGGACCTGCTGCCGCAACTGGCCCACGCCCAGGATCACCGCGCCCTGCGCGAAGTGGTAGATCGCGCGGCCAACCTGCGCCAGACCATCGTGTTGATCGAACAGAAGGCCGAACTTCAGCCCGCGCTGGAACGCGTGTCTGTTCCCTTCGACCTGGCGTTTCCCGATGAGGCCGAGATCCGCCAGCTTGTCACCGACACCGCCAAAGAAGCCGCGCAAACCGTGAATCTGTCCGTAGAGTTCAAGAAGGGCGAACTGGCAGCATTTCTGCGCAACCTGCGCGGCCTGACCGCGGGCGAAATCAAGCGCGCGGTGTGGCGTGCCATTCTGGACGACAATCGCCTCGACACTGGCGACGTGGCCGGGGTGCTGAAGATCAAGCAGGAGATGATCCGCGAGGTCGGTGTGCTGGAGTACATCCAGCCCGAAGTAACCCTGGATGACATCGGCGGGCTGGATCACCTGAAGTCGTGGCTGAACAAGCGCAAGTCTGCCCTCAGCAAAGAAGCCGCCGACTTCGGTCTTGCGCCGCCGCGCGGGGCACTGTTGCTGGGTGTGCAGGGCGCGGGCAAATCGATGGCGGCCAAGGCTGTCGCGGCGGCCTGGAATCTGCCACTGCTGAAGCTGGACCCTGGCCAGCTGTACGACAAGTATGTGGGCCAGACCGAAAAACAGCTGCGGCGCGCCTTGCGCACGGCGGAATCCATCGCCCCGGTGGTGCTGTGGATCGACGAAATCGAGAAGGCCTTTGCCAGCGCGGCAGCCCAAAGCACCGACGGCGGGCTCAGCCAGCGCATGTTCGGCAGCCTGCTTGGCTGGATGCAAGACCACAAGTTCCCCATCTTTGTTGTGGCCACGGCCAATGACATTTCCGCGCTTCCGCCGGAACTGATGCGCAAGGGCCGCTTTGACGAAATCTTCTTTGTGGACCTGCCCGGGCCCGTGGCTCGCAAGCAGATTTTTGAAACGCACCTGGCCCGGCGCAAACGCAAGCCTGCGGACTTTGACCTTGCCCGGCTGGTGGACGCCAGCGAGGGCTTCAGCGGGGCGGAGATTGAGCAGGCGATTCTCAGTGCCATGTACGGGGCCTTTGCGGACGGCCTTGAACTGGACACCAACCTGCTGGTGGAAGAAATCAAGCGCACCCGGCCGCTCAGTGTGACCATGGCAGAGCGCATCGCGGCCCTGCGCGCCTGGGCCGCCGAACGTTGCGTGAACGCGGGGTAAGCATGTGGATTCCTGGATTCGGAAAGTACACCCCGCGCCCCGGCAATCGCGTCGGCGACGAAGCGCCGGACTTCACGTTGATGGACCAGGATGGCAACTCTGTGCGACTGCACGATCAGATCACTGACAAGCCCGTGGTCCTGGTGTTTTACCCCCGGGCGAGCTCGCCCATCTGCACACGCCAGATGTGCAGCCTGCGCGACGGCTGGCGCGAACTGATGGACAAGGCCAAGGTGTTCGGCCTGAGCTATGACCCGGTGGCCAGCCTCAAGAAATTCCAGCAGGACGACAAACTGCCAATCGCCCTGTTGTCAGACCCGGACAAAGTTGCGGCCAAGGCCTTTGGTGTGGACGGTCTGTTTGCCGCAGCGCGGGTGACTTTCGTGATTGGCACAGACAAGCGCATCAAGGCCGTACTGACCAGCATTGACGCCAACGGTCACGCGGCGCAGGTGCTCCGGGAACTCTAGACGAATCGCCAGTGCACAGCACGCACTCTCGTTTCATGGACACGATGGGTACGCCAAACCATACCGATCGTTCCATCTTGAACGGAATTCTGGCAGGGCGAATGCGGCACCACAGAACCTGCCCGCCTGTCGCGCCACGGCCTTGCAGGCCGCTTCCATGGCGATGCCCGGCTGATTGGTTAGTACGCACTTGTTACGGACTGCATTGCACGCTTGCGTTACCGCCATGGCAGGGGCCAATCTGCGGGCGCAAGGGGCCCCAAACTTCGGCCCCGAACAGGAGACCAAGCCATGAAGAATCTCGCGATGCTGTTGTTGCTGGGAATGTTTGTCGGCGCGCCGCTGTGCGCCCAGGACAAGGTCGAGGAAAAGCCCGCCGTCAAGGAAGTGGCCAAGACCGACGCCTTCAAGATCTACCGCACCAAGGGCAACACCTGGACGCAGAAGAACACCGCCAAGTACGGCACGATGGAAATCGTGTCCTACACCAAGTACGAGGTCACGGAAGTGACTGAGGAAAAGGCTGTGGTCAAGCTGTCCACGCTGAATGCCGAAGAGAAGGAAACCTACTCCAGCACCTACGACGTGAAGTTCAACGTCGAGGTACCCAAGGACGCACCCAAGGAAGCCCCAAAGGAAGCCCCCAAAACCGTGGAAGAAAAGATCAAGGTCGCGGCCGGCGAGTTCGACTGCATCAAGGTGGAAACGGAAAGCGAAGCTGGCGGCATGAAGGTCAAGACCACCACCTGGACCTGCAAGACCTATCACATCGTCGTGAAGTCCGAGACCAAGAGCGATATGGGCAGCAACACCCTGGAGCTCACCAAGGCCGAAGTGAAGTAAGCCCGGCACTCAAGCCAAAAGCCCCGGCCATCAGGCCGGGGCTTTTTCGTTTCAGCGCGCCACGCTGATGCGGCCGGGGTGGTCGGCCACAACCCGGCCGATCACCGCCGCGGCCAGTGCCTTGTGTTTGTGCAGGCTGGCGACCATGGCCTCGGCCTTTGCCGCGGGCACGGAAATCACCAGGCCGCCGCTGGTCTGGGCGTCGCAACACAGCAGTTGTTCGGGCTCGGTGATATCGGGCGCGAAATCAATCCACTGCTTGTAGTACAGCCAGTTCTTGCGCGTGCCGCCGGGGTAGCAGCCCTCGCCGATCAGGCCCATGACATCGGGCAGCACCGGCAGCGCACCCACGTTGATCTCAATGCCCACTTTGCTTGCGGTGGCCAGCTCGCGCAGGTGTCCACACAGCCCAAAGCCCGTGATGTCCGTGGCCGTGCTGGCACCGACTTCGTCCATGGCCATACCGCCGGGCCGATTGATGGAAGCCATGCACTGGATGGCGGCGTCAATCGTGGCCTCGGTGCGCTTGCCGCGCTTGACGGCCGTAGTCAGCACCCCCACGCCCAGCGGCTTGGTCAGCACCAGCGCGTCGCCGGCCTTTGCGCCCGCGTTGTGCATGATGCGCCCGGGGTGAACAACGCCTGTCACGCACATGCCGTACTTCGGTTCGGCATCGTCAATGCTGTGGCCGCCGACTACGAAAATGCCGGCCTCGGCGGCTTTGTCGCTGCCACCCTTGAGGATCTGGCCCAGGATTTCGGGGCCGAGCGCAGCCATCGGAAAGCCCACAATGTTCAGGGCAAACAGAGGCTTGGCCCCCATGGCGTAGATGTCCGAGATCGCGTTGGCCGCGGCGATGCTCCCGAACAGGTAGGGGTCGTCCACGATCGGGGTGAAGAAGTCCAGCGTCTGCACAACCGCCTGTTCTTCGTTCAGCTTGTACACGCAGGCATCATCCGCCCACTCGTGCCCGACCAGCACGCGGGGATCGGTTACTTTGGGCAACTTTGACAGAACCTGACCCAGGTCTGCCGCGGAAAGTTTGCAGCCTCAACCGGCGCCGTGGGAAAGCTGGGTCAGGCGGGGTTTTTCGTCTTTGGCTTGTTCCGTGGCCATGGATGCTCCTTGGGCAACAGGCCCACGATAGCAACGACAGCGGGCGCGGTCACATTCCGGCGCGTCAGGACAGGTAGTCGCGCGCGGCTTTGGCGGCCTCATTGAACGCGTGCAGGGCTGCCATGGCCTGGGCTTGGGCCTGCTGCAACTGCGCGGCGGACTCCGGCGTCGGCCGGCTGCTGTGGCTGTCCTGCGCGGCAACCAGTGCCGCCTGGGCAGCCTCATGCCTTTGCCGGGCCACCTTGAACTTGTCCAACAGGTCGGTTTGAACAGATGCCATGGCCACTCCTTTGTCTGCATCACTGCCACGCCCGCATGCCCAGGCGATTTCCGCCCTGGGCATGCGATGGAACGTGTAGGCTCACGCGCCTGAACCTACGCGGCTTCGGTACGGGCCTCTTCGGGCGGGAAGAGTGCTGCCTTCACTTCGGCTTCCAGTTTGCGGAAGACATCTAGATTTTCTTTCTCGCGCAGGAACTCCAGCGCGTTCTGCTTGCCGTTGCCGAGCTTGAGCTCCCCGTACTGCATCCAGTTGCCGCTTTTGGTCACGGTACCCAGTTGCAGCGCGAAGTTCAGCAGGTCATTGAGATAGCTGATGCCCTTGCCGAAGTAGATCTCGACTTCGGCGCGCTTGAACGGGGGCGCCAGCTTGTTCTTGACCACAGTGACGCGCGCGCCCACGCCGATGCTTTCTTCGCCTTCTTTGATCTGCTGCGTCTTGCGCACCTCAATGCGCTGGCTGGCAAAAAACTTCAGCGCCCGGCCGCCCGTGGTCGTTTCCGGGCTGCCGAACATCACGCCGATTTTCTCGCGGATCTGGTTGATCATCACCAAGCAGGTGTGGCTCTTGTTGCAGGTCGCCGTCAGCTTGCGCATGGCCTTGCTCATCATGCGCGCCAGCAGGCCCACCTGGCTGTCGCCCATTTCGCCTTCCAGTTCGGCCTTGGGCACCAGCGCGGCAACCGAGTCCACGACAATGATGTCCACGGCGTTGCTGGCAATCAGGGCTTCGGCGATATCCAGCGCCTGCTCGCCGTAATCGGGCTGGCTGACCCATAGCCTTGACATGTCAATGCCCAGCTTGCGGCCGTAGGCAGGGTCAAAGGCGTGTTCGGCGTCTATCAGCACGGCATTGCCGCCCAGTCGCTGGGCGTTGGCAATCGCCTGCAGTGCCAGGGTGGTTTTGCCGCTGCTTTCCGGGCCGAAAATCTCGACAATCCGGCCACGCGGAAGCCCGCCGATGCCCAGCGCGACATCCACGGCCAGGCTGCCGGTCGGGATCACGTCGATCCGGTTCTTGTACGCGTCGGTCATGCGCATGATTGCGCCGTCGCCGAACTCGCGTCCGATGTTGGCCAGCACCGATGCCAGCGCCTTTTCTTTCTCGGGGTTCAGGGAGAGGACTTTGCCTTCCTGAGCTTCCTTCTTTGCCATGATGGCTCTCCTTGGGCTTGGCCCAGGCACAGTTGCCGGGGCACGCTGGAACTGTATCAGGCCCTGCGACACGCCCCGCCCGCGCGAGTCCGCGCACGGCCGGCCCGAAAATGTCGCAATACCGATTGTGGGGGTGCGACCCACACCCCGCCCCCAAGCCATGGTGGCCACGGGCCGGCAAACGGATTTTCGCTGGCCTTGGGGCAGGGGCGCGGTGCTATGCTGCGAGAATGGATCCGGAAGGCACAACCAACTGGGCGCTGATCGTGATGTGTTTTGCCTACGCGGGCATCGGCTGGCTGGCGCTGGCTGGTGTGCACCTCTACATCAGGCGGCGCCGCAAGGGCCAGCAGACACAACAGCAGGTTGCCAAGGGCTACGGCGCAAGTTGGCAAAGCAACTCGCAGTCGAACTTCTAAAGTGCCGCATCTGAGCCTCCGCGGTCACGCGGGGGCTTTTGCTTGCCCCGAAAGCAACCCATGGCCTACATCCGTCAGGTCGAACCGCAGGAAGCCACTGGCCTGGTGAAAGCCCAGTATGACGCCGGGCTGCAGCGCACCGGCAAGGTGTTCAACATCCTGCGCATCCAGTCCCTGACACCTGAGGCGCTGGATTCCACCATGCACTTCTATGTGCAGGTCATGCACGGCAAAGGTCCGCTGCGACGCTGGGTGCGCGAGCTGCTGGCCACGGTGGTCAGCAAGGCCAATGGCTGCGTCTACTGAATGCTTTCCCACGCGCAGGACCTGCGCGAGTTCAGCAAGGACGAAGCCCTGGCCGAGGCCGTGAAGCAGGACTTTCGCGGCTCGACACTCGATGCCAAGCACAAGGCCCTGTGCGAGTGGGCAGAAAAGCTCACCCTGGCCCCGGCCACCTGCACCCGCGCAGACGTGGACACCCTGCGCGCGCAAGGCTGGCGCGACGAAGAAGTGGTCAGCGCGGCGCAGATCATTGGCTACTTCAACCACCTGAACCGGCTTGCCGATGGCCTTGGCATCGACCTTGAACCAGAGATGCGCTAAGCACGTTCATGTCGGTCCGCAGTGTCGCGGGTAAGTCGAGACTTTGGCCTGATCCGGTTCTGGACACCAACACTGAAACCTCGCTACCGGCAACGAAAGCCACCACATCCTTCTGGCGCTTTGGCGCGTTGGCGGTTTATTGAGGGCCATGGACACGCGCCTGCACAACTCAGCCTTCCTCAAGGCCTGCCGTGGCGAGCACACGGACCACACGCCCGTCTGGCTGATGCGCCAGGCCGGCCGCTACATGGCCGAGTACCGCGAAATCCGCGCCAAAACCACGTTTCTGGGCCTGTGCAAGACGCCCGAACTTGCGGCGCAGGTGACACTGGATGCGCAGCGGATCCTCGGTGTGGACGCGGCGATTCTGTTTGCCGACCTGCTGCCGATTCTCGAGCCGATGGGATTCACGCTTACCTACGAAGAAGGCGAAGGCCCGAAGATCCACAACCCGCTGCGCACGCGCGCGGACATTGACGGCCTGAAGGCGCCCGATCCGCGCCAGTCTATGCCCTTTGTGGGCGAGGCGATCGGCATCATCCGGCGCGAACTTCCGGCCGACATTCCGCTGATCGGCTTTGCCGGCGCGCCGTTCACCCTGGCGGCCTACGCGATCGAGGGCGGCGGCAGCAAGAACTACATCCACACCAAGACGCTGATGCTGGGCGACGCCGGGGCCTGGCGCAGGCTGATGGAGCATTTCACGCGCCAGATCACTGACTACCTGCTGGCCCAGATTGAGTGGGGCGTGCAGGCGGTGCAGCTTTTTGATTCATGGGTCGGCTGCCTGAGCCCTGAAGATTATCGCGACCATGTGCTGCCCTGGGTGCGCAAGGTGATTGCGGCCGTGAAGGGAAAAGTACCTGTCATCTACTTCGGCACCGGTACGGCCACGCTGTTGCCCTTGCTGTTCAACTCCGAACTCAAGACACCGAACTCGGAACCCGACGTGATCGGCATTGACTGGCACACGCCGCTGCAACGCGGGTGGGAACTTGGCGCAAAGTCCGTGCAGGGAAACCTCGACCCGGTGTGCCTGTTCGCCCCGCGCGAAGTAGTGCTGCGCAAGGCCGGCGAAGTGATGCAGGCTGCCAAGGGCCGCACAGGCCACATCTTCAACCTGGGTCACGGCATCCTGCCCAAAACGCCGGTGGATAACGTGAGAGCGCTGGTAGATTTCGTGCACGGGGCCGGCAGTTAGGCGCAGGGCCTTACTCGCCGGCGCTGGCCTTCTGGTCGCTGGCCCGGATTGTCGAACTGACCCACTCGCTTTCGTCGGCCGGGCGGGCACCCATGACAAACTCGAACAGCGCCTGGGGCCGGTTTCCGCTGGGCTCGCGGTACCAGTGATAACGCATGTGGTACCAGCTTGCGTTGCGGCGGTCGTCCTGCACGACCTTGCCCGAAATGGCGTGGGCCTTCTGGTGGCTTTCATTGAAGTTGGGCGGAATCACTGTCACCAGGCAGCCGTCGCGGGCCTGGGGCAGGTGGGCAAAGCCCAGATTGGTCCAGTCGGCGCCTTCTACGTAAGCCGGGTAGTACCGAACCACGCGCCAGACATCGATGGTTTTGACCATCGGCCCGACACTCAGGTACCCGCGTTCAAAGTGCCGGTCGCGCTGGAAGCTGGGCAGCCGGTACACCACGCGGCCGTCCTCGCCGGTGCCGACGCGGCGCAGCTTGAAGGCTTCCACCAGGGTCAGGGTTTCGCGGATCTTGCGGCCGTCAAACCTTTCGTACAGCGCCTCCTGCACGATTTCCTGAACCACGGCGTTGTAATCGAACTCGCCATCGGCCCGCAGTTCAAAACCAAGGCTGACGTCATAACCGTCTTCATCGTGCCGCGGGTCGCCCAGGGTTTCGGCCTTCAGCGTGTACCGGGTGAGCTCCGCCGCCGTCACCGGCTTGGCAAGGTAATTGCCGGCGCCGCTGCAACCGGAAAGCAGCCCCCCCGCTGCCACCACCAGCACAAGGGCTATACTCAACCGCGAAAGAAGGCGCCTTACCATGAACATGCCTGCCACCTTAACCGACCTCACGCGCGAGCCATTCTATCAACCGTTCTCGCGCCTGATGAAGCAGTGGTTCGGCCAATCCGCCTACAAGATCACCCTGGATGCCGGCTTCACCTGCCCCAACATCGACGGCACCAGGGCCACTGGCGGTTGCACCTTCTGTGACAACGTCAGCTTCAGCCCGGCCCTGCGCACCGGCGAAACCGCCATCCACGACCAGCTGGAAAAGGGCATGAAGTTCTACCGCGAGCGTTACGGCGCGCGGCAGTTTGTGGCGTACTTCCAGACCTTCACCAACACCTACGGCAGCGCGGCCAAGCTCAAGGAACTCTGGGATGCCGCACTGGGCCACCCCGATGTGCAGGGCCTGAGCGTGGGCACCCGCCCCGACTGCATTGACGCGGAAAAGCTGAAGCTGCTGCAAAGCTATGCCGACGGAAGCGCGCAGGTGTGGCAGCGCCGGCTGGCCGATGGCAGCACGAAGCTGCCGCGCCCGTACGTCTGCATTGAGTACGGCATGCAGACCATGCACGACGAAACCGCCGAACGCATCAACCGCGCCCACACCCACGCCGAGACCATCGAGGCCGTGCGCCTGACACGCCTGTACGCGCCCGACGCCCACCTGTGCCTGCACCTGATTGCCGGACTGCCGGGCGAAACACGCGAGATGATTCTGGGAAGCATCCACGAGTGCGCGCGCCTGAACCCAGACAGCATCAAGTTTCATCACTGTTACGTGTACGAGAACACGGTGATGGCGGGCCAATACCGCGCCGGCGAGATCCGCGTGCATACGCTGGACGAACACGTGGCACTGGCCGCGGACTGCATTGAGCGCATGCCGCCGCACACGGTGATTGAACGCCTGGTGGGCGAGGTGAGCGACCCGGGCGTGATCGCACCCCAGTGGGGCAGATCCAAGATGCAGATCTACGCGGCAATCAGCAACGAACTGCGGCGCCGTGGCACCCACCAAAGCAGCCGATGGGCGGGCTAACGCGCCCGGTACCACTCCAACGTATCGGTGATCGTTGCGACTTCACTCCTGGTAATGCCGCTGCCCGGCTTGCGCGCCATGTCTTCCACCGTCCAAAGCACGTCCTGGCGGTCATTGTCGACCTGAAGTTGCAGGAACACCTTTTCCAGCGTGTGGCAACGCCCGCAGCGCTGTTTGGTCAGTGCCCAGTCCGTGCGCACGGGTTCGGGTGCCTTCTCATACTCGGCATCCCAGCGCGAAGTCGTGGCGCAACCCGCCGCCAGCAGGCAGGCACAGGCGAGCACAGCAAACAGTTTCCTCATGCCGCCCCCTAAAACGACCAGCCGATGCCGGCGTGAATCACCCAGGCGTCGTTGAAGTCGCTGAACTCCCAGTACTCGCCATTCAGCCGCAGCAGGACCCCGCCAATGGTTGTGTAACTCACCCCGATCGTCCCGCGCAGGATGCGGTTGTTGTCGTCTGTGACGGCAAGGGCCGGGTTGGGCGTCGGCCCGAAGCCGGCCAGGTAGATGCCTTTGACGGCAAGCGAATCCACCGCCGCCAGTAAGCGCAACCCGCCAACCACCTGCCAGTCGGCCTGCACCCACCAGCCCCATTTCCAGAACTGGTCTTCTCCGCCTGGGCTGCCGGGCCTTGAAAACTGTGTCTGTCGCCATGCGAACTCGGCATCCAGCGTCACCGGCCCCAGGTGCGCCCGCAGATCAGCACTGGCAACCTGGTAACTTCGTCGGGCATCGGCATCGTAGTTGCCCCAAAGGTATGCAAGGTTCAGGCTGACAATCGGCGTTTCCAGGCCCAGCGCGGCACCGAACGAAGGCTCGCCGTTGTTGTCGGGAAAGTCGCGTGACCGGTCAAAGTCAATGTCGTCGTTCACGCCCTTCAATCCGGCCAGCACAAATCCATCCAGCCGCAGCGCCACCGGCCCGGCATCCAGGTCCAGCGCCAGATTCAGGCCGTTGTCCACGTATGGAGCCGGCAGCACACCGTGGTTGAACTCCACCTGCCGCACCATCCCGCCCATGATGCGCGTCAACGGCTTGGCAATCGTGGCCCGGGTGTTGAAGTCATGCCGCGCGTTGTAGCTGCCCGTGTGAACATTCATGCGCCCGGCCCGCACCGACAGAATCTCCAGTGGCCGCCACTGTATCGTTGCTTCTTCCAGTTCCAGGCCGTGGCAGCCCCAGCAGGCGCGCAGGTTCGCTGACACGCCGCTGTCGCGGTGCGCGACGCGACCGGACAGCGCGAACTCGCCGTTGATGCCGTGGTTGGGCAGGCTGCGGTCGTGCCGTGGTTCCACCAGCAGTGCCGAATAACTGGTGCCGAGGCTGGCGCCGACCCGCCATCGAAACAGCGGAGAATCACCGGACTTGTCGGTCTTGGCGGGTGGGGACTCCGTTTCTACGGCTTTGTCCTGCGCCGAAAGTACCCCGCCCAGCAGGCAGGTCAGCAGCAGCAGTCGCAACGCCATGGAGTCTCCGCTAGTTGTTGTTGGCGCCCTGGCTGATCCAGTCACGAATACGGTCGATGGTCGCCTGCGGCAAGGCCGCCTGCTGAAAGGGCATGGCAGGAGTCAGCGTTCCTTCCATGCGCTGGATCAGGATGCTGCCGGTTGGGTTGCCTGCAATCACCACCGTGCCGCTTTGGCCGCCGGCCATGGTGTTGGCCCAGGTATCCAGACGCAGGTTGTAATCCGGAAACGGCCCGCTGTGGCAGTTCACGCAATGCTGGTTGAACACCGGCTGAACGTTGGCGGCGTAGCTGACAAACACCGTTACGGTGGTGTTCCCCGCGACGGCCGTGCCGGGCTCAGTGGCCGTGATGGTCGCCGTGCCCGACTGCGACTGCGCCGTGGCTTGCCCTCCGGCGTCTATCTGCACGCGCGTGGTGTTGCTGCTTTGCCAGTTCACCAGCGTCGTAATGTTGCCGGTGCTGGCGTCGCTGTAGTTGGCCGTGGCCGTGAACTGCTGCGTTTGCCCCAGGTGCAGGCTTGGCGTCGCGGGCGTCACGGTGATGCTTGACAGCGTGAAGTTGCCCACCGTCAGCGACACGCCTGCCGAAGCCACGTCCAGGTCGGCCAAGACGTCCGTGCTGCCCGCCGTGCTGGTTGCATCCAGCAGGCCGCTGGCATCTATGCTTGCCACCGCGCCATTGGTCAGCGACCAGGCTGCCGTGCTGCTCACATCCTGCACCGTGCCGTCGCTGAAGCTGCCCGTGGCGCGGTACTGCACCTCCATCTGCTGGCCGATGGTCAGAGTGCCTGGCGTTATGCCAAGCACCATACAGAACATGGTGTTGGCGACGTTGCTGTTCAGGCGCGCCGTCAGCGCCGCAAAATCCCCCGCCCCAAGCGTCGAAAGATTCACCCCCGAGGCCAGAAATACCCCGATCGCCGTCGCCAGATCCGCGCGCAGCGCCGTGGCCGAAAGCGCCCCGCCGCCCACGATGTTGACCGGGCCGCCGGTGTTGGTGCCGTCAAAGTCGCCGTCCATGACATCGCGCGCCAGGGCCTCGACCAGTGCGTCAGTGGCGACGCCCAGGCCGCCTGCCATCTGCGCCAGGCCTGCGCAGATCGCGCCCTGGTCCGCTGCAAGCCCGGCCGTGGCAGGGCCCAGGCTCAGGTCAACCGGAGTTGTGGTCAGGATTGGCCCGGCCCCGAACCAGTTGGTGATGCGCAGGTTCGCAGAGTTCACCCCGGCGGCCACGGCAGATCCACCGGCTATGTCCGCCAGCGCCAGCGAGGCGGCAATCGTCGTCAGCGGCGTGATGTTGGCAACGCTGACCGGGGCTACTGCTGCCAGCGCGGCCTGCAGCGGCTGGGTCTGGCCAGTGTTGCCGGCAACTTCGTCGCGATAAGTTCCGCCGGTGACCTCCAGCAGCGCGGGCCCCGTGTGCGATCCTACCCCGACAAGGAACGTGCCATCGGCTGCCACTGCCGTGCTGCCAAGCTGCGCGCCCTTGGCTCCGGCAGAAGTGATCACATAGGCCGTGACGGTTCCCGCCGAGAACCGACCTTTGAATGCGACACCCGAGACAAGCCGCGAAGGCGGCACTGCGTCGCCGTCGTCGTCGCCGCCGCCGCTGTCACCACCGCCGCAGGCCGCCAGCAACGCCAGGCCCAGCGCGCAAAACAGCAGCGCAAGCATCGGGGCGTGTTTCATGGCTGGTCTCCGGCGGGTCGGCCGTCGATTCTACATGGAACGAACCACCGCGAAAGGCGGCCCGGCCCTAACACGACAAGTGGCCCGGGTTTGGTCAAGAACTCCCGGCGGCAATGCCGAAAGTACCCGGGGGTTCCATGCCGCGACGGCGCCGACGCCGCATTCAGCTTCGCCTGAACGCCCGCGGAACCCGCATTGCGGGCATCGGGTTTCTGCTGGCGCTGATTGCCATCAGCGTGGGCTGCGTGATTTATCCCCAAGGCCCTCGCGCCAATCAGGACGCCTTTCCTGCCCCCTTACGCACATCAACCGCTATAGACCGCCTGGCGGTGATGGAAGGCTGGGTTCCTTCCTGGTCCGACGAACGCGCCCTGGTCAACGAGGCCGCCGACGCCGGTTTTCATGGCGTGCTGCTGTTCCACGGCAGCATCAAGGCCGACGGCAAAGTCGTGCTGGAAGACCCCAAAGGCCTGGCCGTCGGCGTGGATACCGCCCGAGCCCGCGGGCTGGCCAGCTGGCTGACAGTCACCAACCACGGCGCGGATCTGTCCGCCACCCTTGGCCGCAACATCGACGCCCATGTGGCAAGCCTGCTGGCTGCCTGGCGGCAAAGCGGCTGTGATCACCTGGACCTTGACTATGAATCGCTGGGGCTTGCCGACATTCGCAACCTCGAGGCCGCCATCACTCCGATTGCACAAGGCCTGCCCGAGGGAACGAAGCTGTCACTGACCCTGCAACCGGCCGATTCCGCCCTGCGTCCGGAGCAGTTGCCTGTGTACCGCAGGCTGCTTGCCAACCCCGCGGTCGATTGCCTGCGGCTGATGGCCTACGACTATCACTGGAAGGGCAGCCTGCCCGGCGCGCTGTACCCGATGGCCGCGTTTGAACGCCTGATTGCCGCATACCCGGAGTACCGCAGCAAGCTGGTTCTGTGTCTGCCGCTGTATGGCTATGAGTGGCCACGGCCCGAGGACTGCACGATTCCGCAGGGCAAGTCGATTGTGCTGCGCGACCAGGCCGGCATCCGGCATCGCACGCTGCACTGGATGATCGAGGACGCCGAACTGGCCGCCTTCGGTGAAGGCACAGCGACAGCCGTGCCCAGCCTGCGGGCCGTAGCGGAGCGCGTTTCCGTCATGCTGGCCCAGGGCGTGCCTTCGGTCAGCTTCTGGCACCTTGGATGCGGCCGCCTGGCGAAGGTGGCTGACGCCTGCCGCAACCCGCAGAAGCGACCGGACGAAGAAGTCCCATACACTACTCACCCGGGCTGGGGTGCGTGGCAGACCACCTTCAAGCGGCGCGTGTGCGCAACGTACACGGCCAAGGCCGGCGACACGCTGGAAAGCATCGGCAAGCAGCACGGTGTGGAACGCGCCGCGATGTACCGGTTCAACGAAGAACTCACCAACGACGGCCTTGCCGGCCGGACTGTGTTCGTGCCCCGATAGGAGACTTGAGCGCTGACCCGGCCTCGCCCGGTGGCGGGCGCGGCGCGGCATGCTATAACTGTTGACGGGTCAAGTGCCCGTGATCTTTGAAAACCGGGGGCGATCGGTATCGACCGGGAAGCCTGTGTGGTAAGGAAGGGTGTCGAGGATGCAGGTGACCTCGTTAATCATCCGGCAAAAAACAAGTGTCGAAGACACTCGCTACGCTCTCGCAGCCTAATAGTGCTCCGAGCGTGCTGCGGCTGCCGCCCGAGCGGCCGTAGAGCGACATTCAACCGGGCTGGCGCCAAAGGCCACGTCACGGGCCAAGGCGTAAGACCTCAGTGACTCGCTGACGCGGAGTTTGTCCATCAACGCCGCGGCAGCCAGACCAATCGACGGACTACACACCTAGATGCCTTGCCAGCCAGATTCGCGGCACGCGGGTTCGATTCCCGCCGCCTCCACCACCACCTGATTGCGGTCGCGTGACACCCTGTGTCGCGCGACCGCTTCGCTCAGGGGCGCTTCTCGCTTCGGGCATGCAGGATTCAGCTTTGCGCATCCGCACTGTTTGTCGAATGCGGCTATTCGTTCCCCTGTGCGCATCGGCTATGCTTCGGTCATGCAGGCAGAAAGGCCTGCCCTACACCAACCGGAGTTTTCCATGCTCGCCCTGCGCATCGCACTTGCCTTGATGGTTCTGCCCTTGGCCTCCCTGGCCGTACTGGCCGACGACAAACCCGCTCTCGAGATCGCGGCCGAACAGGCCAAACCCGCCCAGGTTTGGACTATTGCCGAACTGGCAAAGCTGAAGGTTGGCTTGAAGCTGACCTGGCAACACGACACCGGCGTCACAGTGGCCGGCAAGCCGTTGGTCAAAACCCAGGTGTTGGAAATCACCGCCGTCGACGGCGACACGCTGAGCTGGCAGGTCACCCGCGAAATCGTAAGTATCGAGGGCGAATCAGTGCGGCGCGACAACCACACCCTCAAGCTGGAGGGCACCGCGGCCGAGTTCGCCGAAGAAGCGGCCCTGCGCACCTTGCCCCTGGCCAAGGAAGCCACGACTTCCGACGCAAACCTGCAGGTCAACGGCAAGGCCGTGGGCTGCAAGCTGATTACCCACACGGCCAAAGACGACTCAGGCACCGAAACCACCCAGAAGTGGTGGTTCAGCAAGGACAAGCCGGGCGTCTGCGCCAGGTACGAACGCAGCAGCGGAGGCAAAATCGCCGAAAGCCTGGCACTGACTGCCATGCCGGAATAACCCGACGGAAAACGATCCCAAGGCCGCAGCGCGAGCACGCGCCGCGGCCTTGTGCATGCCTAGAATCGCACAGTGTCATGGTCCCACAGCGCGACTTCGATCTCCCAGCCGGTGGGGTCGGTCACGTACCACGACTCTGAGTGCGGGTACTTCCAGTGAAGGTGCTCCAGCTTTTCGGCCTGAAGGACTTTCATCCAGGCTTCGCGGTCGGTGATGCGCAGGCCAAGATGGGCGACTCCATGCAGGCCTTGCGCCGCGAGCTGCTCGGAACTCAGGAATTTGAGTTCAGGGTGCTCGTAAATGCACAGCAATGCCTCCCCGCCGCGCAAGACACCCCAGGTTCGGCCGTCACGAATACCCCTCTCAACGACCCGAAAGCCGAACACGCGGCCGTACCAATGCGCCGTCTGGTCGAAGTTTGCCACGGAAAGATTCAGATGATCCAGCTGCTTGACCTGCATGACCCACCCCCTTGGCCCACTTCCGGGAACACCTCTTATGTATAGCTCTTACTATATATAATAAGTCAAGGCATACCTTGTCTTATTCCGCCTTTCCCTTAAACTGGATTCATGAACGCGCCTGACCGTGCCCGCGACAAAATACTGTTCCTGCTGAAGACAAAGGGGCCCCAGCAGGCCTCCGCGCTGGCCCGCAAGCTTGCCGTAACCCCGATGGCGGTGCGCCAGCACCTGTACCAGATGCAGCAGCGGGGCCAGGTCGAATTCAACGACGAGCGCCGCAAGGTCGGCCGTCCCGCGCGCATCTGGCAGCTCACACGCGAAACCGGCGGGCACTTCCCGGACAGCCACGGCGAGCTGGCTGTCGGGATACTGCAGGCGGCCAGCGCGGCATTCGGGCCCGACGGCATTCGCAGGCTGATTGACCAGCGCACCCGCGCCCAGGCCCGCAGCTACGCCCGCCGAGTCACCCGCACCATGGACCTGAAGCAGAAAGTCGCCGAGCTTGCCGCCATCCGCCGCGAAGAGGGCTATATGGCCGAGTTCGAGCAAAGGCCCGACGGCACGCTGGTGCTGATTGAAAATCACTGCCCGATCTGTGCGGCAGCCCAAAGCTGCCAGGACCTGTGCCGCGGCGAGGTGCAGCTGTTCAGCAAGCTTCTGGGCGGCGCCCGCATCGAGCGCACCGAACACATCGTCCAGGGCCACCGGCGTTGTGTGTACGAGATCCGGGGAAAGGGCGCGGCCGGTCGGCCGCCTGCAGCCCGCAGCCGTCAATAGTCTCGGCAGACTGCGCTTACCCTTGGTTCGCACTTCTTGCGTCCTCGACCAGCTTGCCTTTGCGGCGGACGCAACCGATCATGCGCGACCCGGGGTCCACATGGCCAAAGTCTCTTTCGCCCGCCACCTGTACCGCTTCTTTCCCGGCCTTGAAGGCCGCGAGGTTCACGTGCAGGCGGCCAATGTGGCCCAGGTACTTTCGGAACTGGAGAAGCAGTACCCGGGCTTTGCCCTGTACATCACGGACGAGCGCGGAAGCCTGCGCCAGCACGTGAACATCTTTGTGGGCGAAGAAATGGTGGTTGATCGCAAAGCCCTGAGCGACCGGCTCAAGGAAGACTCGCACGTGTACATCATGCAGGCCCTGTCCGGCGGCTAGGCCGGCAACAAAACCGCAGTCTGAACGCGCAGCGTAAGCAAGCACCTTTTCCTGAGCCGACAAACAAGGAGCCAACCATGGCCAAGAAGAAGGCAGCAAAGAAAGCCGCAAAGAAGCCTGCAAAGAAGGCCGTAAGGAAGCCTGCGAAGAAGGCTGCAAAGAAGCCCGCAAAGAAAGCCGCAGCCAGGCCCGTTACCAGCAGCGCCAGGCTCTCGCCGCGCGCTGGCCGCATCATCCTGGGCACGCGCAAGGGCACGTTCATTCTTGAGCGTGGCAAGGGCGGCTGGAAGTCCAGTGTTTCGCACCACGGCGTGCCAATCTCGTTCGCTGCCAGCGACCCGCGCACCGGCACGATCTGGTCGTTCCTGGATCACGGCCACTGGGGCAGCAAGATTTCGCGCAGCGACGACGGCGGCAAGACCTGGCGCGACGCCACCCAGATCATGTACCCCCAAGGCGCGCGCCTCATCGACGGTTTCGACACGCTGGATGGCAAGCCGATTGACCCCTTTGCCCCGCCCTCAGATACGCCCAAGCGCCCGCGGTTCAAGGACGCAAAGCTGCTGAAGCTGTGGGTCATGAACTTCGGCGGCGCCGACAGGCCCGGCCGCATCATGGTAGGCACCATTCCCGGCGGCCTGTTTGTCAGCAACGACGACGGCCAAAGCTGGGAGCTGAACCGCCCGCTGTGGAACCATGATTCACGCGGCGGAGACCTGTTCAACGGCGACGGAAACGGCGTCATGAACTGGGGCGGCACACCCGCGGCCATAGGCACCGGCGAGTTCGCCCCCGGCATTCACAGCATTGCCGTCGACCCGCGCAACAGCAGCCGATATCTGGTTGCCATTTCCAGCGCGGGCGTGCTGGAAACCACCGACGACGGCCGCACCTGGCAAGGCCGCAACAAGGGTCTGCGCATGGAGTACATGCCCAACCCCGAGGCCGACTGGGGCCACGACCCGCACTTTGTGAGCCTTTGCCCGGCCAACCCCGACCACGTGTGGCAGCAGAATCACTGCGGCATTTTCTACAGCACCGATGGAGCCACGCAGTGGAAGATGGTCAGCAAGCAGGGCAACACGCCGCACTTCGGTTTTCCTGTCGCGGTGGACGAGCAGGACGGCCGCCGCGCCTGGGTCGTGCCCCATAAAGCCGACGATTCGCGCATGGCCATCAACGGTGCGCTGGCGGTGTGCCGCACGGATGACGGCGGCCGCACGTGGCGTGAGCAGCGCAAGGGACTGCCGCAGTCTGGGGCGTTCGATACCGTGTACCGCCACGCGCTGGATGTCGCGGGCAGCAGCCTGGCGTTCGGCAGCACTACCGGCAACCTGTACCTGAGTGACAACGGCGGCGACAACTGGGTCAGCCTGGGCAGCAGCTTTCCGCCCATTTACTCCGTGCGGTTTGCCTAGTCAGCCTGAACCAAAAGCCCGGGCCGGCAAGCCCGGGCTTTCCTTTGGGCCCGAAATCCGCAACCCGGGCCGGTTGCGCATGGGCCGCGCAAGGCTAAAACGCTGGCCTGACTGTCGGAGATCGCCGTGGCCCACAACCTGTCGCAGTGGTGTGCAGCAGAGATTGACTCGCTGAAGTCGCGCAGCCTGTTTCACATGCCCAAGGTTCATTCCACGCCAGTTGGCGCGCGCGTGGTGATTGAGGGCCGGCGCGTCATCCAGCTTTCGAACAACAGTTACCTGGGGCTGAGCACACACCCCAGGGTTGTAGAGGCCGCGCAGCGCGCGATTGAAAAGTACGGCGTCGGGACCGGTGCCGTGCGCCCGATCAGCGGCACGATGGACCTGCACGTTGAGTGCGAAGAAAAGATCGCCAGGTTCAAGGGCACCGAAAGCGCCCTGCTGTTCCAGAGCGGCTTCACGGCCAACGTGGGCGTGGTCAGCACACTGGCCGTTGAAGGCGACCACATTGTCAGCGATGAGCTGAACCACGCCAGCATCATTGATGGCGCACGCCTGAGCAAAGCCACGCGCGCGGTGTACCGCCACAAGGATCACGCGCACCTGGAAGAACTGCTGAAGGAAGCCCGCGGCCCCAAGGCAATCAAGGGCAAGATCCTGGTTGTCACCGACGGCGTCTTTTCCATGGACGGCGACGTGGCCGACCTGCCGGCCGTGCTGGCGGCCTGCGACAAGTACGACGCCATTCCCATGGTGGACGACGCCCACGCCACCGGCGTGATGGGTGAAAAGGGCCGCGGCACTGCCTGGGCGCAGCATGTTCATGAACGCTGGACGCTTACCGTCGGCACGCTTTCCAAGGCGATTCCTGTTGTCGGCGGTTACTTCGCCGGGCCAAAGGTCGTCAAGGAGTACCTGATTGCGAAGGCCCGGCCGTTTCTGTTCAGCGCATCGGCCCCGCCGATGGTGGTTGCGGCGGTTTCGGCCTGCATTGATGTAATGGAAACCGAACCCCAGCACCATGCGCGCCTGTGGGAGAACACAAAGTTCTTCAAGGACGGGCTGAAGGCGCTGGGCTTCAACACCGGCAACAGTGTCAGCCCCGTCACGCCCGTAATCATCGGTGAAGGCGCCAAGGCGGCCAGGTTCAGCGACCTGCTGCTGCAAAACGGAGTGTACGCGCAGGGCATTTACTTCCCGATGGTGGCCGAGAAGCTGTCGCGTGTGCGCACGATTGTCAGCGCGGCGCACTCGCAACAGGACCTGCAGGAAGCACTGGACGTGTTCCAGAAGTGCGGCAAGGAACTCGGGCTGATCTAGCGCCGGCGGCCCGAACCACTAACCCACCATCACCAGCGCCTGGCTGGGCACAATCTGCTGGCCGGCAGGCACGTTGGGATTGCTGCCGTTCTGGCCCACCATGCTGGTCAGGTGGCAGGCGGGCTTGCCCTGGAACTTCACCTTGAAGCTGCCCATCTTGTAGGTCGCCGGGCCCATGAACTGGCCTGACATGACGCCGCCGTTGACTCCGGCCTCGTCGCCGTTGGACATCGGGATCATCGAGTTCTGCACGATGGCCGGCATGTTGGAGATCTTGACCATCATCGCGCAGGTGCCCGCATTGGCCGTGGGGCACTGGGCGATGTTGGGGTACGGAATCGGCACTGGCGAAGGCGATGGCGGCGCGGGCGTCAGGCAGACGTCGGGCATGCCCATGCACATTCCGGCTGCGGTACAGGATGCTGGAAACATGGTGTTCTCCGATCTTTGCCGATGCTTAACCCAGGTAAATCTTGTCGCCGTCCAGCTTCACGTCTTCCTTGGCCTTAACCAGAAACCGCTTGGCTGTGGTCTGGCTGATTTCATCAATGTCGGTGCGTTCGCGGCCGGCGCGAACCTGCATCAGACCCTTGATCCAGCGCCAGGCGGTGTCGGCCTTTTCAGTCACGCTGCGGGCAATCAGCTCCAGTTTGCCGGCGCGCAGCCGGACATTGGGGCTGTGCAGCTCCAGTCCCTTGGCGGCCTTGAGCGTGATTTCGCCGCGCGGCGCAGAGAACACCGCATCGGCCGGAAACTGAAAGTGCATCGCGCCCTTGGCCTTCAGCACACCGATCACGAACCACTTGCCCTGCTGGCCGATGGCCAGCACCAGATCCCCGCGCTCCGGCTGGTACGGAAACGCCAGCGCATTGCCGGCCCAGACTTCGCCTTCTTCAGTCAGCACGCGCACCTTGCCCGGGGCGGATTCCGTGACCGGCACCGGGCTAAGGCGTACGCTAAGCTGATTGGCTACCTCTTGGGCTTCCATTGCTCGGCCTCCAGTCGGTCAATATCCGTCCGCTTCGTCGTCTTCAGGTTCGCGCCGTCAAATCGCGCGCCGGTTTCACGGGCGGCGTGAATTGTCGCCCCCGAAAGATCGGCGCCCGAAAAGTCCGCCAGTTCCACGTTGGCGTGCTTCAGCATGGCATGGTTCAGGCGCGCGTTGCGGAAACTGGCAGATTGTGCCGTGGCCTCGTCCATCACAGTCTGGCTGAGGTCCGCTCCGTCAAAATTGGCTTCATTCAGCATCGCCTTCTGCAACTGCGCCATGTTGATCGATGCACCGCCCATCTGCGCCTGGCGCAGGTCGGCACCCATGAACACCGCATGTGTCAGGGTGGCTTTGCCCATGATCGCGCCGCCGGCCTTGGCCTCGACAAACAGTGACTGGCTCATGTCACAGCCGGTCAAGTCGGCGCCTTCCAGGTTTGCGCCGCTGAAATCGGCCTTGGTCAGGCGTGCGCCGGGCAGCTTTACGCCGCGCAGGTCGCAGTTGGCAAAGCCGCACTCGTGGGCCTGCACGCCGTCCAGCAGCACCCCGGCCAGGTCGACCCCGGCAAAGTTCGTCTTGTTCAACCTGGCGCCGCGCAGGTCGGCACCCTGCAGCCTGGCGTTGCTGAAGTTGCCGTTGGTGATCTCGCTGCCCTCAAACAGCGCGCCGGTAAGGTCCGCACCCGGAAAGGCGGTGTTGACCAGCTCGGCCTGCCGGAAATCGGCACGGGCTGCCAGTGCCTCGGCAAGACTGGCGTCGTGCATCAGCGCGCGGGCAAAGCGGGCCTCGCGCAGGTCGCTGCCGCGGAAGTCCACGTGCTTGAGATCCCAGCCCGAGAAATTGCGGCTGGCCAGGTTGGTGTCGGTAATCTTGCAGCCCTCCAGCGCGGCACCCATCAGGTTGGTCTGGTCCAGTGTGCACTGGTGCAGGCTGGCGCTGCGCAGGTCGCAGGCCGTGAAATCCAGCTTATCCAGGTTGCAGCCGCCGAAATCGGCCGTCTGCAGCAGCGTGGATTCAAACTGGGCGCCTGCCAGCAGCGCGCCCGGAAACCGCGCGCCCGTGGCGTCGGCACCGCGCAGGTCCGCGCCCTTCAGGTCGGCGCGGGTGAAGTCGGCCTTGCCCAGCTGGCAGTCACCAAAGTTCGCCCCGGCCAGCCTGGCATCACTGAAGTCGCACGAATGCAGGTTACGCCCGGCCATCGAAACGCCCTCAAGGCGTGCGCTTGAAAAGTGGCAACCGACCATGCTTTCGGGCAGACCCTGGGCGCCGCGCAAATCGGCCTGGTCAAAGAACGCGCCCTCAATGACCGCGCCTTCAAAGATGGCCTTGCCCAGCCGCGACGCCGAGAACAACGTGCCCACCAGCCGCGCGCCGGCAAGGTTTGTTTCCAGCAGGGTAGAACCCAGCACGCTGGTGCCCGTCAGGTCGGTGCCGCGCAGACCCGCGCCGGAAAGCACGCACTGGTCAAGCCCGCCGTCGGTAAAGGCAGCCTGCGCCAGGTCGGCGTCCGTCAGGTCGAGGTCTGCCAGGCGTGCGCGCTGCATATTGGATTTCTTGAACAGCGCCCCGCGCGCCTTGCCGCTCATGACCACCGCCGCCTGCATGTTCGCACCGCTGAAGTCGGCCGAGTCGGCCTTTACCGCACTGAGCACCGCGCCGCGAAGGTCCGCGTTACGCAGCACCGTGCCGTTGAGATCCACATTGAACCCTACCGCGCCGGCCAGGTTGGCGCCGGTCAGATTGGCGCCCTTGAGCTTCACGCCTGTCAACCGCAGGTCCGCCAGCTGCGCGCCCGATAAATCCAGGCCCGAAAAATCGGCGTTCGAAAGCGTGCGCGCCGGAGAGGCCAGCGCCTCGCGGATCATCTGCAACGCCTGTTGTTTATCCGGTTTGGCCATGGCTATTTCGCAAGCAGCGTCATCTTGATGTTGGACTGGTTAAAATCCGCGCCCTCAGTCACGGCCTGGTAAAGGGCCGCTTCGTACAGGTTGCTGGTGATGAACGACGCGCCGGAAAGGTCCGCGCGCTCAAGGTTGGCCTGGAAAAAGTCGGCGTTGCCGGCCTGGGCGCCCGCCAGGTTTGCCTTGCGCAGGAAGCCGCGGCGCACAGTGGCGCCGAACAGTACGGCCTTGCGCATGTCGGCACCGGAAAACAGCGCCCCGGAAAGGTCCGCAAACCGGAAGCTGGCGCCGTCCAGCCTGGCGCCTTCCCAGACGCTGTCGGCAAGTTCGGCTTCCTGGGCAAGCAGGCCCGAAAGTACGGCGTCGGCGGCGCGCAGGTTGGCACCTTTGACGCCATTGATGATCAAGCCCTGGCCGCCGGCGCGCAAAAACGTGGCCTTGCCCAGCTTCGCCCCGGTCAGGTCGGCGCCGTCCACTCGCGCCTGCGTGAAATCGGCCTCAGACAGGTCCGCGCCCTGGGCGGAAAGTTTCGCTGCATTGGCCTCGTAAAGATTTGCAGATTTCAACCCCGCGCCCTTGAGGCTGGCGGAGCTCAGGTTGGCCTGCACAAACACGGCCTCTGGCAGCTCGGCTTTCTCAAAGTTCGCGCTGGAGGCGTTGGCGCTGGTGAAGTCTACGCGCGGACCCTTGGCGCCGGTGAAGTTTGCCGCGGAAACATCGGCGTTGGCAAAGTTGGCGTAGTCCAGCTTGCAGCCCGCAAGGTTGGCGCCCTTGAGGCTGGCATTGCGGAAGTCGCAGTAACTCAAGTCGGCACCCGACAGGTCGTGGCCGGCCAAGTCCTGACCGGAGTGGTCGCGCGACGGCGCCTCGCCCTTTCGGATGGCGAGCGCCAGCGCGACACCGGCAAGCGGCGCGGCCTTGCCCGCGGCTGCAAGCGCCTGCTCGATCAGCAGGTCTGACTCCAGTTGCTTCATGGCCGGGTCGCTGGAGAAATCCCGGATGGCGGAATCCAGCGTCGGCGGCACCGGTTGGCCGGAAGAGGCCAGACGCTTCTTCAGTTCCAGCATCGCCGCCACCATCGGCGCGAATCCTTCAAACACACCGGGTGCCAGCGCGACGGCCGCGCCTTTGGCGCGCTTGGTCATCTCGGCCTGCTGGGCCTTCACGAGGTTCGCCATTGCCTCGGCGACGGCTTCGCCGCCCTCGGCGGGCATGGCGCCTTCGCCCGGCGGCGGCGGGGCCACTGCCTCCAGCGGCAGGGGCGGGTCTTCGAACCACGGCAAAATCTGCGCAAGCTGCGCCGGCTGCGAGGCCAGTGGCTCACTGAACACAAGAAAGTCTTCGATGTCTTCGAACTCGGGAGCACGGGTGTCCTGCACACCACGCCACACCAGCCGGATCAGACCCGCATCCGCATCCACATGCAGGGTGTCCAGGTTCATGCTGACTTCCAGCACGTCCAGCTTGCCTTCATGGCGCAGGCGCACGAACACGCGCACGCGCAGACCGGGCAGTGCACAGGTGACCACCGGCCGCTGCGGGTGAAGGTTGGTCAGAGTGACGGTTTCGTCGCCGCGCAGGAAGCCATCCAGCTGCTGGTCCTGGGGCGCGGCGTTGAAGTAGCTCCAGTCAAAATCCTTGGGCAGCGCCGGCCAGCGCTCCTTGATCCACTTCTTGTCGTAGGTACCCAGCTTCTCGCGGCGCTGCTTCCAGGTGCGGTCCAGCGGGCCGAACCCTGCCGGGTGCGGCTTGTCGCCGTGGCCTTTAATCAGCTTGCCGGGTTGCTCAATGTTCGGCAGCACAGGGGCCTTGAAGCCCTTGCCGCAGGGGTTCTCGTCAAAACCCGGGCCGCCGAAGCTGTTGCCCCAGTGCAGCGCGCACCGGGTGAACGGCTCGGGCTCAGACTGCTTGCTGAACACCAGCCCCTTGTCCCAATGGCGGTTGCCGATCACGGCCAGTTCCTTCGACCAGTTGCCCACACCGAACTTCACCGGGCAGGTCGTGACAGCCTTGCCACCGGGAACATGGCAGGTTCCAACCAGCAGCAGATCAGCCCGCGGCTTGAAGATGCCAAGGTCTGATTCGTACAGCGGCGCCTTGCTGGCGGGCTCGGGCGTGTCGCCCTCGATCTCCAGCTGCTTTTCCAGCGACACGGCCGTGCCGCCTGGTGCGAGCTTGAAGCTTCCCTTCACCACACAGGTCACGCTGTGGGCAGGCCAGTTGACCTGCCCAAGCATGGGCGCGAACTTGAAGTCTGTGCGGTTGCGAACCTTCATGGCTAGCCCGCCTGTACCATGGGTTTGGAAGTAATGCCTGCGGCCTGCACCTTGAACTCACCGGCGCCGCTCTTGATGGTGATGCCCGCCGCGCCAAGCTCAATCGACGTGGTGGGGTTGACCTCCAGTTTGATGCTGCTGGAAGTGATCTCGATGTTCGGCGTGGGCGGAGCCGGCGGTGCCGGCACCGGGGCCGGTGGTGCCGGCGGAGGCGTGTTGCTGGCGCGGGCCTTGATGTTGGCCACGGCGCTGGCTGCCCATGCCGCCATGCGTGCCTTGAATGAAGGATCCGGCGGCGGCGCCGGCACACCCGCCTGGAGTTTGATGTTTCCCTGGCTGGTCATGGTGACCGCGCCCTTGGACTTCAGGTTGTAGGCGCCATCGCAGTCCACATCCTGATCCTTTTTGATGGTCAGCTTGCGGCCATCCAGGCAGACCTCGATCGCCTTTTCCTTCTTCACCTTCATGCTGATGCCGGCTTCCATGCCGATGGTAAGGCCCGCCTTGATCGCAAAGTCTGCGCCGCCCGAGATGGCAATCGCACCGCTGGCCTTGAAGTCCGCCGTGGCAGCCAGCGAGATGCCGTATGTCAGCCCCAGTTTCAGGCTGAACCACTCGCCCTGCTTGTACTCGGCACACTGCTGAGTCCATGTCCATTCACTGTTGCCGGCGATCTTTTTGTTCTCGGCGCCGTCCACGCGCAGGTTGTAGTCGCCCTTGACGTAATGGTTGAACTCGCCCTCGGTTTCCATGCGCAGGCCGTCACCGTGCTTGCACTCATCGTGGTCGGGCTCGCCGTTTTCCTTGCCCATCCGGATCTTGGTCTTGCCGTTGTCGGTGAACAGGATGATGCGGTCTTCCCCGTTCTTGCCGTCAAGAGTCAGCTTGTTCTTGGGCGTTTCCAGCGAGGCCTTCTCGGAGTCGGTGGTGGCATCAAACAGCTGCTTGATCTTCTCGTCCTTGGTGTTGATCTGAACCTGCGTGGCGCCCTGGGTGTCGTCCATGACGATCTGGGTGCCGCCGGGCGTGGCAATGCGGTTCTGGGTCGGGTTCTGGTCGCTGACTACGCTGGCGTTATCGCCGTTGAACACGGCGCCCGAAATCACGGGGCGGTCCGGGTTGCCGTCAATGTGCGTGATCATCACCTCGCTGCCTTTCAGCAGCGGGAAGTGCATGCCCTGGTTCGGCCCGGCGTAGGGTTCCTGCTTGCGGATGTACTTGCTGGCCTGGCCGGCCTGGGAACTTCCGCGATCAAAGCCCAGCTTGACCTTGTAGCGTCCCTTGGGATCCACCTGGGCATAGGGCGTGGAGGCGTTGCCACCGTCCACGGTGCCGTGCATCACGCCCTTGATCTCGGGCCACTTTGCCTTGCGCTCGGGCCGGAAAGTCAGGCTCTTGGGAATGGCCGTGAATGTATTGAAGTATGTGGCGCCGGATCCGCTGCCGGTGCCAAGACCCAGGGCCTGCGTGGCCTCGTGGTTCACCTGGACCAGCAGGTACTCCTGGTTGAACGCGCTGCGGAAGTGTTCGTCCAGTTTGAACACCAGCCCGGCACGGAAGCCGCGGCCTTCGCTGCGCCCGGAAAAGATCTGCTGGCGGCAGTTCAGCGCCTCGGCCCGCACTTTGGCCAGGTAGTTGCCGTCGGTCTTGTTGGCGTAGTGGTTGTTGTACTCATAGACCGTGCCGATGCCTTTGCTGTGCACTTCGGCCTCAGACAGCATGTCGGCCTTGGGATCCTGCCAGTTGTAGTCCTTCAGGATCACCTTCTTGGGAAGCTGACTGACCTTGCACGAGAAGTCGGTGATGACCTCTTCCTTGAACCAGTCCTCGCCTGCGGCTTCGCTGTCGCCGCCCTCTACAGACTGGCCGTCGCCGGTGCGCGGCTTGTACCGGAAGGTGTTGTCGCCCACCATGGCGCCGTAACCTTCCTTGCGGCTGGCAAACACCAGCTTCTCGTCTTCGTCTTCCTGGACGAAGTAGTAGTAAATGCCTTCGTGCTCGAGCCAGCGGTGGATGAAATCCAGGTCTGATTCCTGGTACTGGGCGATGTACTCGCGTTTGGGGCCTTTGTCGTTCACCTTGCTGATGTCGACGTTCAGCTTGTAGCCCCACGCATCTTTGGTCAGGATGTCCTTCACCACGTCAATGACGTGCATGTCCTGGAACACCGCGCTGTTCTTGGTCAGGCCGGCCTTCCACAGGCCTGGTACCAGCACCGCGCGATACTTGACCCATTCCAGCTCCTTGCCGACCTGTTCAAAACTGGCCAGCCAGCCGTGGATCTTGACGGTGGTAACGGCCAGCGTGTTTGAACCCGCGGCCTTGACCGATTTCTTGATGTGGATGGTGGCGCGCTCTTCCAGCAGCTTGGCGAAGTCCAGGTCGTTGTCCTGGCTGGCCAGCTCCAGCGTGAAGGAATAGGGCGCGCTGATGTGTTCCTGGCCGGTCAGGCCGGTGATCTGCAGCTTGTCTTCGGCCAGCGCCTTGCTGGTGAAGCGCATGACCTGGTTGGTTGCGATGCTTGGCATGGCATGTCTCCTTGCGTGCTGAAGCAGATCCACAGGCGGGAAGCGACCCCCGCCGTGCCTAGCTGGTAAACCGGAACTCGAACTCTCCGCCTGCGCCGATACCCACGTTCATGGCCGCAGGCATCTGGCCTTCGCTCATTTTCTGCAGCAACTGCGTGCTCATCTGCGGCAACAGGTTGCCGCGGATGATGTGGTCAATGTTGCGGGCGCCGGTTTCGACTTCTTTGCAGCGGTCCGCGATTGCCTGGGTGACCGCCGGGTCGAACACAATCTTCATGTCGTGCGTGGCGGCCATGCGCTTGACGATCTTGTTCAGCTTCAGGTCCGTGATCATCTTCATGGCGGACTGGTCAATCGTGTAGAACGGCAGGATCGTCATGCGCGCCAGCAGGGCGGGCTTGAAGTGCGCGCTGAGCTTGGGACGGATCAGGCCCACCAGCTGGTCCATATCGGGGCGCTCGCCGTCGCTGCAGGCCTCGGTGATGATGTCGGTGGCGAGGTTGCTGGTCAGGAAGATGACGGTGTTCTTGAAGTCGATCTCACGGCCTTCGCCGTCGTTCAGCATGCCCTTGTCAAACACCTGGTAAAACAGGTTCATTACGTCCAGGTCAGCCTTCTCAACTTCATCAAGCAGCACCACCGAATAGGGGCGCTGGCGCACGGCCTCGGTGAGCTGGCCGCCTTCGCCGTAACCGACGTAGCCCGGCGGGCTTCCGATCAGGCGCGAAACGGTGTGCTTTTCCTGGTACTCGGACATGTTGATGGTGGTCATGAAGCGCTCGCCGCCGAACAGCAGGTCGGCCACGGCCAGGGCTGTCTCCGTTTTGCCGACACCGCTGGGCCCGACAAACAGGCACACGCCGATCGGCGCGTCGGGGTTGCCAAGGCCGGCCTTGCTGGCGCGGATGGTGGTGGCAATGGACTTCATTACGTGGTCCTGGCCCTTCACGCGGCGGGTCAGTTCCTGCTCCATGGTCAGCAGGCGGGTTGCCTGGTCGGCGACCATGTTGCCGACCGGGATGCCCGTCCAGTCACCGACGACCTTGGCAACGACTTCGCTGGTGACTTCCACGGGAACCAGCGGGTCCTTGCCCTGGAGTTCCTTCAAGTTCACGAGCTCTTTTTCGAACATCTGCTTCAACGCGTCGGCGTCGTCGGGCAAGTCGTACTTCGGCGCCGCGGCAACTGCACCCGTCGCTTGCGCTCCGGGCTCCTGTTTTCTGGACTTGGTTTCCTTGGATTTGACTTTGGTTTCCTTCTTGCCCGCTTCGGCCTTGCCGCCGGCGGCTTTGGCCAGCACTTCGTTCAGCTTGTTGCGGATGGCCACAACCAGGTGCGCCTGGTCGCGTTCCTTGTTCCAGCGCAGCTTGAACTTGTCGGCCTTTGCCTGGGTGTCCTTGATGCAGTCCTCGAGTTCCTTGACCGCGTCGGGGTCCTTCATGCCGCCGGTGTCGGCATCACGCTTGAGAGCCGCCAGCGTCCGGTTGTCGGTCTCGATACTGCGTTCCATATCCTGCAGTTCGGCCGGCTTGGAAATGAACGCCACCTTCACGCGCGCGGCAGCCGTATCCACCAGGTCAATGCCCTTGTCGGGCTGCTGGCGGCCGGCGATGTAGCGTGTGCCAAGTTCCGCGGCCGCCACCAGTGCCTCGTCGCGAATGACGACGTTGTGGGCCTTTTCATAGTTCGCGCGCAGGCCGCGCAGCATGGTGGCCGTCAGTTCGGCACTGGGCTCATCAAGCTTCACCAGCTGGAATCGACGGGCCAGGGCCGCGTCCTTTTCGAAGTACTTCTTGTATTCCGACCAGGTGGTGGCGGCGACGGTGCGCAGCTCGCCGCGCGCCAGGGCAGGCTTGAGCAACTGGCCCGCGTCGTTGGTGCCCGCAGCGCCGCCGGCACCGATCAGCGTGTGGGCTTCGTCAATGAACAGGATCAGCGGCTTGGGGCTGGCCTTGACTTCGTCAATCACGCCCTTTAGGCGCTTTTCAAACTCGCCCTTGACGCTGGCACCGGCCTGCAGCAGGCCCACATCCAGCCCGATCACGTCGCAGTTCTGAAGCTGTTCGGGCACGTCGCCTTCCACAATGCGCAGGGCAAGACCCTCGACCACGGCGCTCTTGCCCACACCCGGTTCGCCGACGCAGATCGGGTTGTTTTTGCGGCGTCGGGCCAGGATGTCGATCATCTGGCGGATTTCCTTGTCGCGCCCGAACACCGGGTCAAGCTCGCCCTTGCGGGCGCGTTCGGTGAAGTTCTGGCAGAACTTGGCCAGCGCGCCGTCGCCGCTGGGCGCGCCCTGCTGGCCTGGGGTGCTTTCGGCACCCTTGGCCGCAGCCGCGGCGGTTTCGTAGCTGGCCTTGGTCAGGGCCAGGAAGTTCTTCTTGATTTCACCGGCGTTGATCTCGGACAGCAGGTCAATGTAGTCGCCACCGGCCAGCCGCGAGGCGCCGGCCACCAGCGCGTGAAGCAGGTTGCCGCTGCGGATTTCGGCTTGGCCGAAGTCCAGGCTTGCCGAAAGCCAGGCGTTCTGGAACCAGGTGGAAAGCAGCGGGCTGAACACCGGGCGGCCCTGGTTGCCGGTCTTTAGCCTGTCGATGTCGCGCGTCAGGGCCTTCTGGAACTGGCCCAGGTCCACGTTGAGCTTGCCAAGCATCTGCTGCACGTCGGCACTGGGGTCGTCACACAGTGCCTGCAGCATGTGCTCGACGGTGACTTCATGGTTCGTGCGCGAAACGCAGTTACCCGCGGCTGATTCCAGCGCCTTGGTGCAGAAGCGGTTCAGCTTGCCCACCAGTGATTTGATTTCAACCTCTGCCATGTTTCCATCCCTCAAAGCGGAACGTCACGGTCCGGTCCTGGCCGCCACTCTGGCCCAGCCACGACGAGTACCCAAGCCGATGCAGGGGGTTTCCAACCTGCAGCGGGGGCGTAACGCCACCGCGCAGGATTACGGTTACTTCGTAGTCCAGGCCGTCCACGTTGAACAGGTCCACCAGCTCATTGAGCTGGGCCATGCTGTCACGGTCGGGCATGAACTCGAGGTAGTCTTCAAAAGCCAGCGGGCCTACCGCGATGCCGAAGTTGCCGGCGCGGTCTACAACGGCCTGGCCAAGGCTGAGGTCCTGTCCCAGGCGCGAGTTGGCGCGCCCCAGGCGGCATTGCTGCTGAATGTCGATCTGCTTGGCCCGGGCCAGGCATTGGCTGAGGCGAACTTCGCCTTCCGGGAAGTGATCGGCCAGGATCGCGCGCAGGGATTCCGCGCTGCGCGGCCGCTGGGTCAGCAGCCCGGCGTAGGCCAGAATGCGCCCGGCGGGCAGATGCTGGTCGCCGGGCAGCCAGTTCAGGTTCGCGCCGACCAGCGCCAGCAGCCTCGAGCTGTAGAAGTCGCGCCCGCGCGGGTCGTACTGGACTGTGTGGCGGTACTTTTCCCAGGCGCGGTACAGCAGCGACAGCAGACGGTGATGGAAGAGGTCCAGAAATCCGCGCACTACGCCGGTTTCGTCGCCCTGGTATTCGTCGCGCAGCAGGTCTTCGGTGTAGAACGTGGGCAGCGGCGACGACGGCCCGTACAGGCCCATGAAGTTGACATCAAGGTGCCAGCGGGTGCCGCCGTCGGCCATTTCGGTCTGGCGCACCGCTGCCAGGTCTGACGGCGGGAACCCCAGCGACAGGTTCGGACGCAGCCGGGCGCGTTCGCGTTCCACGGGCCCCTGAAAGCCCAGTTTCGGGGCCTCAGGGTCAAGGGCGTGCAGCAGCCGGACAGCCTGGAAGAAGGAGAAGTGGTGCCCTTCCTCTGCCAGTTGTTCGACTACAGGATCGCCTGATTGCCGATCCGCGCCGGCCATGGGTATACCTCTGTAAGTTTGGCGCCTGTCACCGACAGGCGTGAAAAACTGTTCAGGCTTACGTACTGCGCAAAGAACACATCCAGCACCGAGCCAAAAAGAAACAGCTCGCCTTCTCCGCCCAGCAGGTCTTCGTCCAGCGTCAGCGACACATCCAGGCCGCGCACCGGCAGCCCCTGCATCAGCACCGATGCCGGGCGCCCGCTGACTGCCTTGATGCCTTCCAGCATGCGGTTGTGGGATTGCTCGGCCTGGCGGTCGACGTTGGCCCGGAAGTTGTACAGGCCGACAACCGCGCGCAAGGCGTCCACACTCAGCAGTGACGTGTAGTTCAGGCTGAGGTGCGCCACCAGCCGCCACAGCAGGTCATCCTTCAGCGGTGCGGGCACGGTGGGTGTGGGGCGGCCGATGCTGCGAAAGCCCGCAAACAAGGGGCTGCTTTGCGTTTTGTGGTTGATCTCGCCGGCTTCCAGGCGCGCTGGCAGAACGCCGTTGGTGCAGGTCAGTTCAATGCTGGCGGTTTCAATGTTCGGGCGATCGGCCCCGGCCGGCGGGTCAATGAAGGTGATTGCCAGGCGCTGGGCGCTGCCCACCAGCGGCGGGTTGCGGCGCACGCTGTAGTAGCTCTGGTTGCGGCCTCCGCCGCGGGGCAGCTTGAACTGCGGCCGGAACTCGCGCACCTCGGCCGTGCCCACCACCAGGCCGCTGACTTTGTCGACACTGAAGATCTCGTAATGCTGCGGATTCTCGGCCGTGGGCCGCAGCGGGAACTCGGTGCGGGTGCGGTCCAGTCGCACCGGGTCAGCATCGTGCGGAAACAGGTTGATCGCGGGCGTGCAGTTCAGCAGCAGGTTGGCCTTGCTGACCGGCGGCATGTTCTCGGGCAGGCGCGCAAGCTCTATCTCCACGGTGAATGACCTGGCACCCGCAAAACCCGCCAGCGGCGCCAGCCCGCCAAGGTCAACATACATGAACTTCTGCGGGCAGCAGTAGTACTCCTGCAACAGTCGGAACCCGGAAAACGAAGGCCCGGGGCCGCGCAGTACCGCGTGCTCGTCGGCAAACCCGACGGGCGACACAGCCGATGCCGGCAGTTCAAACGCCCGGCCAGGGGTTGCGCCGTCGCGCACCACAATGCGCTTTACGTTGCGGTTAAGGGCCAGGTACAGCGGCCGGGTGACCGCGGGTTCGCCGGCCAGGTGAAAGCGGATGCGCGGGATGTTCAGCTTGTCCAGCGGCAGCTTTCCCGGCAGGTCAAAGGCCAGCGTCAGGCGCGGTGGCGATTCGCGGCGCAGTTCCGCGTTGCGAAGCTCCAGCGGCAGCAGATCCATCCGGTAGCAGGTGGCAAATCGGCAGCGGGTGCCGTCTACGGGTACGCTGTCCACAAACACGCCGGCCTCAATCGGGCTGACTTCGCCGGTGGCCGTTGCCGTGGGAAAGAACTGGATGGTTGCTGTGGCGGGTACCGGCCGCAGGTAGTGCGGCCAGAACATCTCCACCAGGCTGTGGGTGAGCTCGGGCAGTTCGTCATCAAGCTTCTGGCGCAGACGGGCGGTAAGAAACGCCACGCCCTCAAGCATGCGTTCCACGTCCGGGTCGGCGCCGGGCTCGGCCAGAAACCGTGCGGCCTCGGGGTTGGCCTCGGCAAATTCGCGGCCGGACTCGCGCAGGTACAGCAGTTCGTCCTGGTAATACTTGTTGAACATGGCCGGTCCGCGCCTCGTTCCGCGGGCACCATGCCACGCGGGCTGTGTTACGCCGTCATTTCGATGTGGCCTGACGGGTCAATCAACGTGTCAAAGCGAATCTGCCGCTGGTCGGTGGCGGTGGCAAGCGTGCCACTGACCTGAAAGCGCACAGCAAGCCGGTTGTCGTCGCTTTCCAGTTGCATGATCTGGACATCGCGCAGGCGCGGCTCGTACTTCTCAATGCACTGGCGCACGGCCTTCTGGATCTGCCCGATTGACTCGGGGTAACCCTGGGCAATCTCGCTGGGTGGCGGAATGCCGAAGTCCATCTGCGCCGGCGCCTGGCCGCTGCGGGTGTTCAGGATGCGTTCCAGATTGCGCACGATCGACGCCAGCAGGGCAGTGTGATCCTCCCGCGTGGACCGGGCGGCATCGCCGTCGGGCCTGCGCAGGCGTTCAAACAGTGTCTTGTGCTGGAACACGTCGCCCTTTCCACGGCGACGGCGGGCGAGCCTGCCCTGATGGGCCGCCCACCCGCCGCGCCGCATGTCGACTACGCGTCAGGCTGGCTGAAGTCGAAGGTCGTGGGTACCTGGCCGCCGCTGATCCAGGTCCATTCGATGATCTTGTAGGCGAACCCGATCTGGTCCAGGTGGCTGAACACTTCGGCGTTGTCGTGCGGCATGAACGGCCGGGCCGAAACCACGCGGCAGTCCTTGAGCTTGATGCTGAAGTACTTCTCGCTGCCGCCGTCCTTGGGGTTGTCGCGCCAGAACTCGAGCTCGACTTCCTTCACCTTCTTCTTCTTGGCCAGTGCCTCGTAGAGCTTGGGCGAGGCCTTGTCGAGTTCCTTCATGATCGTGAACTCGCCGTGGGTGGGCTCGCCGCGACCCTTGTTTTCACGCATGTCAAACGGGTACTTCATCTCGTGGGAGAAGCCGCGAACGTCGCACCAATCCTTGTGGTCCTTGTCGCTGCTGCTGCCCGGGATGTCCGCGATCTTCATGAACACTTTCATGCTGGCCATGGCTCGTTCTCCGTTGTGTTAGAAATCCAGCTTCGGTTAGGTTTCTGTTTTGTTGCCCCGTCCGTTCGGGACACTCGAAAGGTATCCCGCCATCGTGCGACCCTAAAGAATGATGGGCCCAAGACCCGAACGTAAAATTTGTAAAATATCTTACTTCTTGTCGAGTTTTCCGACCAAGCCCAAGGTGAAGAAGGCGCCCATGTACTTGAAGTGCGGCCGAACCTGCATGCCGACCTTGTACCAGCCGGCCTCTCCGGGCACGTCCTCGACCGTAATCTCTGCGCTGCGAAGCGGGCAGCGCGAGCGAATCGCCGGGCTGGGGTTGTCCGTGTCGGCCACATACTGGCCGATCCACTTGTTCAGTTCGCGGGCCAGGTCGCCCTTTTCCTTCCATGAACCGATCTGTTCGCGCTGGAGCACCTTGATGTAGTGCGCCAGGCGGTTGACGATGAACAGGTATGGCAACTGCGTGCCCAGGCGGTAGTTCAACTCTGCAGCCTTGCCTTCAGCACTCTGGCCGAACGTCTTGGGTTTCTGGCAGCTGTTGGCACTGAAGAAACAGGCGTTGTCGCTGCCCTTGCGCATGGTCAGGCCGATGAAGCCCTGTTCTGACAGCTCATACTCGCGGCGTTCGCTGATCTGCACTTCGGTCGGGATCTTGGTCTGGGTTTCGCCCATGGCCTCGAAGTTGTGCAGCGGCAGGTCATCGACGGTGCCGCCGTTTTCCGGCCCGATGATGTTCGGGCACCAGCGGAACTTGGCAAAGCTTTCCGTCAGGCGCGTAGCAAACGCAAAGGCCGTGTTACCCCACAAGTAGTGGTCGTGGCTGTCCTTGACACTCTCCTGGTAGTTGAATGCCTTGACCGGCTTGGTATCCGGCCCATAGGGCAGTCGCAGCAGAAAGCGCGGGCATGTAAGGCCGACACTGCGCGAATCTTCGCTTTCCCGGAATGCCTGCCACTTGGTGTACTGCGGGCCTTCCTGGATCGATTTGAGGTCTTTGAGGTTTGGCAGCCCCTGGTAACTATCCAGGCCGAAAAACTTGGGCCCGGCGGCGGCAATGAACGGCGCATGGGACATGGTTGCGACGGCGGCAATCTTGGAAAGCAGCCCGACATCCTGCGGGCCGGGGCCGAAGTCGTAGTTGCCGATGATGGCGCCGTAGGGCTGGCCGCCAAACGTGCCGTACTCGCTGGTGTAGACGTGCTTGTACATGCCCGATTTGACCAGCTCGGGTGAGTCCTCGAAGTCTTCCTGCAGCTGCTCTTTGCTGATGTTAAGCACCTCGAGCTTCACGTTTTCACGGAAGTCCGTGCGATCCACCAGCATCTTCAGGCCACGCCAGGCGCTTTCCAGTTTCTGCACCTGCGGGTGGTGCAGAATCTCGTCGACCTGCTGGCTGAGCTTGAGGTCCAGCTCGGCGATCATGGAGTCCACGGCGGCCTTGTCGGCCTTGGCGAACTTGGCACCGGGGGCCAGGATTTCCTTCAGGAACGCCTGGACGCCCAGCTTGGCGACGTCGTAGCCCTCGTCGCCGGGCGCCATCTTGGAGTTCTGCATGATCTCTTCGAGCAGCGACCCCTCCTGGGCCTGTGCCTCGGCTGCCTGTTTCTGCTTGTCAGCTTCTGCCATGGGTCATTCTCCGTTTGGCGCAAACCGGTCGCTGTGCGCCGGCAAGCGCCCTTCAAGTACGTTTTTTAATCCTGCCCGGCGCATGGTTCGCGCGCGCCGGCAACGCCCGCAGCTACTTTGCCTCGTCGCCGCCCACTTCCTTGAAAATCTTCTCGCGGGCCGCGGGATCCTTGATGATTTCCTCGATCTTCTTGCGGAAGGCCGGGAAGTTGCCCAGCGGGCCCTTCAGGGCCGCCAGTGCCTCACGCAGTTCCAGCATCTTGGCCAGTTCGGGCACCTGGCGCGCGATCGCGTCGGGGTCGAAGTCCTTAAGGGTCTGGAACTTCAGGTTGGCTGCCATTTCGCCGCCCTTGCCCGCCAGCGTGTTCTTGACGTTGATGTCGATGGCCACTTTGTGGTTCTTCATCACGTCGTTGAAGTTGTCCTTGTCAACGTTGACGGCCTTGCGCTGTTCCAGCGGGGTGTCGTCGGTGCGGCTGGTGAAGTCACCCATGACCAGCAGCTTCAACGGAAGCTCTTTCTCTTCGCTGGCCCCGCCGGTGGCGGGCTTGTAGACGATGTTGACGCGCTCGCGCGGTGCTACAGATCCGTCGTTCTTGGCCATGGCTTGGCTCCTTGTGGTCGATTCCTGCCGCTAGTCCTTCTTTTCTTCTTTCACACCCAGCGTCTCGAACAGATTGCGCCGGACGCCGTCATCTTTCACCAGTTCCGTCAGTACGTCTTCCAGCCGCATGTCGCCCCACTTGACCGCCCGCTGCACCAGGTAGCTTACCGGTGAATGGGGCTCCGTACGGCGCAGAAACTCGGCGACTTCCTTCAGCCGTTCAAAGGCCTGCTTGCGATTGCTGATTGGTCCCACGGGCCCTCCCTGTGCCGGTGCTGCCCCGGGCTGCACAACAGTCGCCCCGCCGGCCGATTCAGGCGTGGATGACGCGCTGGCCTTTCCGCTCAGCGCGCGCACCAGGCCATCCAGGCTGGGATTGGGCGATTCCAGCTTGCCGTTTACCAGGTTGGCAAGCTGGTTCATGGTTTCCGCGCAGGCGCGAAGCTCTGCCGGGTCGGCCGACGCGTCGGCCTCCAGCTGGCGGTTGACGCGGTCAATCAGCCACTCCAGCGCGGATTCGCGGGCACGCATGCGCTTCATCTCGGGCCACAGCGTGTCCCAGAAGTTGCTGCACAGGCCCACCAGCACTCCAAGGCCCTGGTTCAGCCCGGCAAAGCCTTCGCGCTGCAGCCGCGCCACGGCATAGTAGGACGCGACCAGCAGGTCCTTGGACTTCTTGGCCAGCAGTTGCTGGGCGAGCTCCTGCACATCGGCCCATTTCACTTCGCCGCCGGCGGGGTTCTCCAGCTTCTGGATCTCGGCCTGCAGTTTCTCGAACTCCGGCTCATAGCGGGCCGACTGCCCCGAGGGGCTGGCGCCGGCTATGGGCTGTGTGGCAAGTGGTGATGTCACGCCATCGGACAAACGAACACCCTTTTTGCTGGACCGCCGACTCTAGAGCCATGCTGCGCCAATGGGAAGCGCCGCGTGGCCAAACACTACAGCCCTTTGCAGCGGGGCAATCTTTGCAGCAGGTCGGAAAGCTTCAATGAATCTACGCCCAAGGCCGTGTGAAATGTCGCCTGGCCGCGTTTTGCGGCCTCGGCGTCCCCGACACCGGCCAGGTCTCGCACGTTCGGGTCGCTGCGCCCCGGCAGCACCACCGGCAGAAAGTGCCGCGCTTCCAGCGCGCCAAAACACAGGTGAAGGTGGCCACTGCCGCCCTCCGGGGCGGTAAACCAGGCCAGCGAAGGCATGGTTCCGGCGCGGGTCATGCGCCGGGTAAGCTCCAGCCAGAACGCCGCCTCCGGCGCGCCGTCCGCCAACGGCAGGCGCAGCGCCAGCGGCGTGCGGCTTTCCGGGCCCTCGCTGACACTGGCGACAGCGGCATAGACGCGCGGGTCAGTCGCCTTGCCGAAGCTGCGTGAAAAAAAATCCGCGGCCGGGCGCGAAAGCACAAAACGGCCAAATGCGCGGCGGGCCTCACCGAAGTCTGGTTCAAATCGCAGGCCATCAAAGTGAGCCAGGAAGTCGTTCACGTTGATTGCGCCATCGGCCCAGGACCCCACTTCAGCGGCCCGGGCAATGAACGGCTCCAGTGCCAGCGGAAGGTACGGCAGGTCGGCGCCCACGGCGGCGGGCTCAAGAATCGAGTAAACCAGAAACGGAAAACGCCGTCCGGCACGATCAACACTCGGGCGAAACAGTCCCGCCAGCACGCGCTGCGTACGCGGCGACCGGTACACAAACCGCGCCTGGGGTGCAGCGTCAAACGTGCGATCCCAGGCGGAATCAAGCTCGTTGTAGCCGTGGACTATGCCGTCGCCGATCCAGTGATCCAGTTCATGTACCTCGGGGCTTCCGGCGTTGTACCGGATGAAGTCGCCGTGCAGCGGCAGCTTGCCCAGGCATCCCGAGGGAAAGCTGGTCATTGGCTGACCCCCGGCGCGATCTTGAGTTTGGCAAACATGCCCGGCGTGAACGGGTTTTCGGCCTTGGCTGCGGTGACGAACGCCTCCAGCGTGTAGGGAATGCCGTCGGGCGCGACAAAGCGCCAGGTGCAGAAGAACTTCTTGCCCTCGGTGTTGGTCAGCGGGCCGCTGATGCTGCCGCGGTGCAGAACCTTCAGCAGGCCCCAGCCCTGCTCCAGCAGGTCAATTTCGTCGGTCCGCGGGGTCTGTTCGCCCCAACTGGCGGTAACCCGCGCGCCGGGCTTGGCGCGCGTGATGTCCATCTGCTCCCACACAAAGTCCTTGGTCTGGTCGCGGTTGTCATTCCAGCGCAGGATGTTCGGCTGGCCCTGCGGGTTCAGGCCCAGCTGGAATGAACTCGATCGCAACAGCCCGCGCTGCACAAGGGTAACGCCAAAACGCACCTTGATCTTGTCGTCCTGGGCGGTGTCAAACAGCGCGTCGCGGATCAGCTTGGCATCGCGGATCGTGTCTTCATAGTCCGCCTTGAACACGAACATCGGCTTGTCATTGAACTTCAGGCCCTGCACGGCCCGGAACAGCGCATCAGCGACCCAGATCGTCCCCGTCTTCGGGTTCAGCATGCGGGCAACGTCGCCCAGCTTGGCGTCGTTGCGTTCGGTCAGAAAGTCAATCTGGGCATCCGCCTTGATTTCCGCAAACGGATAGCGCCCGTTGATCTCCATGGCCCAGGGCTGGCTTACCGTGCCCGTCCAGACGCTTTCCAGCTCGCGAACGCCCTCGGTGCGCAGCGCGCCGAACATGGCATCCACCACGCGGTTCATCACATCGGCGCCGGCCGCGGCATCCTTGGGGAACAGCTCGTTGATCTTGCGGGTGGCGCCGTTGATTGCGTCGCGCAGCGTTTCCAGGCGCTTGGGGTCCTGCATGTGCGTACGCACACGGTTGCCCACGCTGGTGGCGGTCACGAAGTCGTCCACGGCCTTGCGCAATTCGTCCAGTGCCTTGAGGGATTCCTCCAGCGCCTTCTGTTCCTGTTCTGAGACCTCACCCTGGCGCTCCGACGGCCCCATGTTCAAGGCGCGCTTCTGCCAGGCGTTGCGGAACAGCTTGCGATAGGGCGAGACCTCGCCGGAAAGGCGGCGCAGCGCATCGCGCGCGTCAGTCATGGCCCGGAAGTCGCGCTGGCGCGGGTGAATCGACGACAGAAAGCGCTTCCATTCCAGTTCGTGACGCTTCTTGTGCAGGTCGCGCAGGCCGGCAACCAGCGAGTCCACGCCCTTGTTGTCGAGTCCCAGCTCCTTGAACATCTCGGCCAGGTCCTTGGCGCGTTCGTCGATCAGCGGCTTTACCTGTGAATCCCAGGCTTCCTGCGTAAACGCATTCAACAGGCGCTGGGGGTCGCCGCCCTCAATTGCGCGCACCTCCAGCAGGTCGCGATTGTCGTCGCCGGCCAGAAGGCTGGCCAGGTTGACAGGATCCAGCTTTTCGCTGGCGCGCTGCAGGATGGACTCGTAGGCCTCGCGCTCCCAGTACGCGTTCTTGAGCTCCAGCGCGATGCTCTTGACCAGCTCGCCGTCGTTCTCTACGCGCCAGGGATACTTGCCGGGCTCGGCGTGGGCCTTGGGCAGGATGGATGCGAAGAACTCGAGTTGCTCGCCCGCCAGTTCTTCAATCACGCCGGCGTTGCTGCCGCTGACCCTGCCCGTCCAGCGCTGGTTCTTTTTCAGCACCGACGCCACCAGCGCGGGCTGGGGCTCCAGTTCACCGGAAAGCATGCGGAAGACACGCCACAGATCCAGCAACTGCTGGTAATCGTCACTGCTGCGGATGCCCCGCACGGCGGAAAGGCGCTGCTGCAGTTCGGCCTTTACGCGACGGGCCGTAGGGTCCAGATACAGCGGCCGCAGGCGCTGCATGTAGGGCTTGATGCCGGCGTCAAACACCTTGTCGCCCTGGTACATGCCCATGCCCATGGCCAGCGGGCGGCTGTGGTCGGCCAGCGGCGCGAGTTCCTTGCGCATGGCTTCCAGTGCCTGCAGCTGCTCGAGTTCCTTGGCGGGGTTATCGCCGACTTCGGCCAGCTTTGCCGCGGCCTGTTCGGCGCCATTGAGCATGTCGCGGTTGTGCAGGAAGCTGTTCAGCAGGGAATAGCCGGCCAGGGCCAGCGCCAGCACCGACGCGAACTGCAGGGCCGCGCGCCATGCCCTGCGTTTGCGAAGCACGGCACTGCTGCTGCGGGCCAGTGTCTTGTCGGGGAAGATCAGCCGGGTGAACAGGTGGTTGATGAAATAGCTCTTCTTCTCGATGCGGTCGTCAGCCCCGATGCCGGCTTCCACACCCAGGGCCGCGCCCATGCGCGCCATCAGCTGGTCGATTGGGGTGCCCTTCTGCGTACCGCTGGAGAAGTAAATGCCGCGTAGAATCGCGCTTTCCTGAAACGCCGTGGCGTGGAACAGGCCCTCAACGAACTCCTTCATCTTGGGCAAAGCCAGGTCAAACTGGCGCGGGAACAGGTAAATGTTCTGCTTCTTGCTGGCGGGGCGCTCGCTGGCCAGCAACTGGGTGCGGCGCGGGGCCAGGGCCAGGGCCAGCTGGCGGGCCTCGTCTTCAAAGATTTCGGCGTACTGGCGATCCGGCACGTTGTAGGCGAATGTCATGCCCCAAACCTGGCCGCGCTCGTCCTTGTTGAAGTCTTCAAAGAACTCCGCAAAGCCTTGCAGCAGGTCGCACTTGGTGAACATCACATAGACAGGAAACACCGCCTGCAGGCGCGCCGAAAGTTCATCCAGGCGGTTGCGCACATCCTTTGCAATGCGGTCAAGGTCGCTGGCGTTGGCACGCAGCAGTTCGTCCACGCCAATGGCGACAATCGCGCCGTTGATCGGCTTGTGTTTGCGGCCCTGCTTGATCATGTCCAGAAACGCAAACCATTCCTTCTGGTCCTCGGCCACAGTCGTATAGCGGCCGGCGGTATCCAGCAGGATGCCTTCGTCCGTGAACCACCAGTCGCAGTTGCGCGTACCGCCGATGCCCTTGACCTTGGCGTTGCCCTGGCTGGCCGGGAAGTTCAGGCCCGACTCCTGCAGCGCGGTGGTCTTGCCGCTGCCGGGCGGGCCGATGATCACGTACCAGGGCAGAGTGAACAGCGCCGATTTGCCACCTTTGGATTTCTTCAGCGCCTCAAGGCTCTCGTCAAACTTCTTGCGCAGGGCTTCGATTTCGGCCTTCTTGTCGGCGTCGGCGCCGGCCAGCTGCGCGCCGCTCTGGGCCTTGAGCTGTTTTTCAATGCGCATGGCGCCGCGCACGGCACGCACTTTCTGCGCAATGAACAGCGCCGCCCAGACGCCCAGCAGCCCGCAGATGATGGCGATGCGGGTCTTTTCAGGCGTTTCCAGGTACATGCCGCCGAACCACACCAGCAGGCACAGGATGACCAGCAGCACGATGCTGACCACGCCCTCTTTCATCAGCGCGCCAAGAAGCTGCCTCATGACGCACCCCCGGAAAGTGTCTCGACTGTGCCGTCGCCCATGCGGTTGATGGCAAACGCCAGCCCGATCGCAAGCAGGATCAGCACCGCCAGGCAGATTGCCGGCACCAGCCAGCTTGGGGCGGTGCGGGCCAGCTTGGGCAGTTCGTCTGGCGGCATCCAGTGCGGCGACAGCGCGCCCGGCTGGGCGCCCCGGGCATTGCGGATCTCGGCACCAAGCTGGTCAGTCAGGGTCTTGCGCTCTTCCATGCCGCGCAGGTCGATGTACATGCCCTTGAAGCCGTGGGCCAGCGCCAGAAAGTAGACCTCCAGCATTTCGGTGCGCTCTGCGTCGGCACCGGCACGGATTGCCTGCAGCTTCTTGTAGAACTCCTCACCGGCGGCGAAATCATTGAAGTACTCCAGCTGCAGCGGGTTGCCCGACCATGTCTCTTTCATCGGCCAGTTGCTGCCCAGCACCAGTTCGTCCATGAACGCAACCATGGCGTACTTGCAGTTCTGGATTGTCTCGGGTTTGTAGCCCGCGGTGCGCGCCGCCTGCTCGAAGTCCTTGAACAGTTTGTCGGCCTGGATGCGCACCGGTTCAATCGCACCCGGGTCCTTGCTGTGGCGAAGATTGAAACAGAATGCAAACACGTCCGCGCAAAGGTCGGCGATGCTGGCTCTTGGGCTGGTCGTCTCGGGCATTGCTTCGGTCCTAACAACAGATGCACCACAGAGACACGGAGGCACGGAGGCCTAACTCCGCATCAGTCCTTCACCGCCATCAGTTCAAGCTTCAGGCCCGCGAACTCCGGCGGCAGATAGAACGCCATCGTCCTGGAACCACGCACGGCCTCCCAGTGCTCGCCGGCCTTGTCGATCTGGAAGTAGTTTCGGCCGGGCTGTACCGGGATCTCGGGCGGCGGTGCCGGCGTGTGCCGAACGGAAAGGCCGCGCAGCGCCGCGGCAATCAGCTGGTCCACGCGGTCCTGGCTGGAAATCTTGAACTTCAGCGGCGCTTCGCGCACCACTTTCTCGGCAGGCACGTTGGCCATCACGGCCAGATACAGGGCGCCCTCGTTCTGCAGCACACGGTCGTCCACGATCTTGGCCGTGAACATGGTGTCGCGGGCCTGGGTCAACGGGATGTTCGTGCACTTGGTGGGAATGATCGTGTCCAGCAGCGCCCGCAGCTTTTCTTCCATCCGCGCGAAGGTAACGCCCAGGTCGTCGTGCTGGTACGACGGCAGGTCCTTGGGGTGGCCTTCGCTGGCAAACGTGAACAGGAACCCGGCCAGGCGCGCCAGTTCCACGTACACCGCCTCAGGGTGGGCGTGGCCGGTGGCAAACACATGCTGCAGCGGCGGCAGGGCCCCGTTGACCGTGTGCAGAAGCCAGAAACTGGCTGCTTCGCTGGTGCTGAAGCTCGCAAGACCGGTGCCGCGGTCGCGGCGCTGACGCGAGAACTCGGTGCTCTTTGTTCCCAGGATCTCAAGGATCTTGCGCAGATGGCCCATCAGGCGCGGGCTGGCGGCCACGTGCAGGCAGGGCGAAACGAAACTCTCGGCCGCCGAAAACCCGCCGGTAGTGGTGCGCCCCAGGCTGGCCACCTTGATCCAGGTGTGCCCGTCCAGCGATTCACCTTCAAACAGGATGCGCAGGTGGGTCGACGCGACATGCACCGGGCGCTTGGAGCCCCCGGCGTTGTGGTCGGCCAGCTCAATCTGGCGCGGCTCAAAGCGCGTGGAACGGCCGTCGTGCTGACCGCCTGGCGCGGCAGCAACGCCGCCCTCCGGCACTTCCGGCAGCGCCAGATACACGCCGAGGTTTTCACGGTCAGGCCCGAACAGCGGGGTCACGTCCCGCGACGGCGGGGCCGTGTCGGCCCCGGGAAAGGAAACCACTGTGCCGTCCGGCAGCACCGCATCGCAGCGTGCAAGGCGGAACTGCCCGCCAGCCAGCGCGTCAGGGTCAATGACCAGCTCGCGCACACCCCAGCCATTGCCGTGCAGGGCCGAAAGCCGCGCCTCCAGCTGGCCGTGCCAATACCTGTCCCACTGTTGCAGGTGCTGCGGGGTAAGGAACATCCCCTCGGACCACAGCACCCTGGGCTGGTTGTTCACGTTGGCCCCCGTTACTTCTTTACCGTGATGCGGTTGCCGGTCAGTTCAAAAGTGACGCTGCCGGCCTCGCCGACGGGCACAACGACCTTCTGCTGGCCCTTTTCGTCGGCGTTCTTGTAAAGCGCCAGCACGCCGACAAAACGGCACTCGCTGCTGACAGGGTCAATGGTGATCTCCACGCCCTGGGGCTTGTCCTTCTTTTCCGGGAACACGGACGCCCCCAGCTTCACGTCAATCAGGTGCTCAGCCAGCACGCCCTTGTCGTTTTCCCAGACTTCGTCGACGGTGGCAGCCTTGAACTTGGCGTCGTCACGCAACTGGTAGATGCGGATGTCAACGGGACGGGACTCGCCGGGCTGAAGCTCGTTCACCGGCTCAATGGCCATGAACTTCATCGAAAGTGAAGTCGAGCTGCACCCGCCCAAAGCAACGCAGGCCAGCAGCAGGCAGAACAGGATGGTTCTTTGCCTCATGTTCCTTCCTCTATGTGAGTTTCCAGCGTCCGCGGTCACTTCTTGTCCGGGACGTCGTCGTGGCTGAAAATATAGCCCTTGCGGATGCTTGGATAGATCAACTCGTTAAAGAGTTTTGAGCTTTCGACGAATGTTTCGCCATAAAGCTGCTCATAGCGCGCCCAGGCCTTCTTGGCGCCGCCACCAAGCAACCCGCCCCCTGCATCTTGTGCAATTTTCTGCGGGTCAAGTTTTGTCTGAAGGTCGGTCACAAACTGCTGCACACCCGCCAGCAGCCCCACCTGGTGCCTGGCCATGTCGCGAAACGCGTGTTGCAGGCTTTCTTTCACTCCCTCGATCTCGCGTTCCTCGCGCCAATCCAGCAGGAAGTTGGCGATGTCGGCGATGTCCTGGCCTTTCTTCACCGGGTTAAGGCTGCGCGCAAACAACTGGGTCAGCGGTGCCGAGAACTGATCCTTGAACTCTTCACGGCCGCGCAGGGCCTTGCCCATCCACTCCATCGCGACTTCCAGCGTAAGCTTCAGCAGGTCGGCAAAGCGCTTGACTTCGGCCTCAGACATGAAGGCGCCCTCGCCCAGGAAATAACGGCTGAGCTCGCTCATGCTGGCATGCGCGGCGGCAGTCACGCTGCCTGCCGGGGCGGCGGCGTCCACGGCGGCGGCCGGCGCGGCCTCGTCACGCCTGGGCGTCTCAGAGCGCCCGATGCGCATCAAAAAGTCGCCCAGCTTGGCCTGGGTGCCGTCGGTAACGCTGATGGCGGTGTCGGCCGTGAGGTCCATCAGGAAATAGCCGCTGGGCCGGCGCTCAATGCGCGCGTGTTTCGGCTGTGTGCCGGGCAGCACGACATCATTGGCCGGGTCGCTGCCCAGGTTGATGCCCCGGGCGCGGGCCTCTTTGCCGAAGACCTGCTCGGCAATCACGGCGCCTGTGTCTGCTTTGGTGACGGTGAGTTTTAGGGCCATAGAACTGCCATGTCCGGAGCCGGGGCATTGTTGGGGTGCAGGGTTGCCGCGTCAAGCAACTAGAGCGCGCAGAAGAGGCCTGTTTGCACGAAAGTGCCGCCTGGCCCGCGAATTGCAGGCCGCAGTCTCACGCATAGAGCCACTAAAATCAGCCATCCCGTCTCCGGCAGGAATCCCCTTGCCATTTATATTATCCCGTAATATAATAATGACGTAATGCAATCGGAGGGCCAGCCATGTCGACGGGAAGCAAGCCTTGGAATCCGGGCCCCGCCCGCCAGATCGAGTTTCCGCTGAACAGGGGTGCCGATTTCGCGGGGTATTCCACCGCTGCGGCCGCGCCAGATCCCTGGGTTGTCCTTCTGGCCACGGTTGCGGGTTGCGTGGTATGCGCGGCGGTCGTCGGGACTTGCCTGCTGATGTTCTTGTTCATGGCAAGCTTCGCCCGCGGTATGGGCCCATAACGAAACCGGCCCCCTTGCAGGGGGCCGGCGATGACTTGCCTGAGGCGCTAGCCGTTCTTTTCTGCGAACTCCACCAGCGGACGCACCGGGGTACCGGTTGCGCTCTTGCTGCTCCAGAGCCCCCAGGCCTCGCCGCCGTCGTTCATGGCCGGGCCGGCGATGTCCAGGTGCGCCCACTTCTGGCCTTTGTCGATGAAACGCTGCAGGAACAGCGCCGCGGTGACGGTGCCGGGGTTGCCGCCGATGTTCACCATGTCGGCAATCGGGCTGTCCAGTTGCTTGTCATAGAAGTCAGGCAACGGCAGGCGCCAGCAGTTCTCGCCCGTGGCCTTGAAGGCCTCGTCCAGCTTGGCCGCCAGCTTGTCGTCGTTGCTCATCAGGCCGGTGATCTTGTTGCCCAGCGCCACCACCTGCGCGCCGGTCAGTGTGGCCATGTCCACAATGTACTTGGGCTTGAACTCGCGCTGGGTGTAGGTCAGGGCGTCGCACAGAATAAGACGGCCTTCGGCGTCGGTGTTGCCGATCTCGATGGTCTGGCCGCTCATGCTGGTCAGTACGCTGCCGGGGTGGAAGGCGCTGCCGTTGATCAGGTTTTCGGTCGCGGGCACAACACCCACGGCGTTGACCTTCAGCTTCAACTTGCCGATCGCGCCCAGGGTGCAGATGGTGGCCGCGCCGCCGGCCATGTCCATCTTCATGCCCAGCATGCCCGCCGCGGGTTTGAGGTCGTAGCCGCCCGAATCAAAGCACAGGCCCTTGCCCACGTAGGCAATCGGGGCGTCGCCCTTCTTGCCACCCTGCCACTCCAGCACAATCAGGTGGGCCGGGATGTCGCTGCCGGCATTCACGCCCAGGAACGCGCCCATCTTCAGCTTTTCGATCTCTGGCTTCTTCAGAATGGTGCACTTCAGGCCGGGCACAGCCTTGGCCATGTCCTGGGCGAACTTGGCCAGCGTGGCCGGGTTGATGCGGTTGCTGGGCTCGTTCACCAGGTCGCGCGCATGTGCCGTATAGACAGCGGTCACTTCGCCATAGGCCACGCCGCGCTCTACCTTTTCCTTGTTGCCGCCGACCAGCGTGACTTCCTTGGCGGTTTCCTTCTTCTTGTCGGCCTTGGTAATCAGCACATCGAACTGGTAGCTGCCCAGAATCGCGGCCTCGGCGCACCAACGGCCCAGGGTTTCGGTCTTGATGCCCTTGAGTTTGACGACCTGAGTAAGGTCAACCGCAACATGTTTGAGCTTGTAGGCGTTCACCGCGGGCGACCGGAAGCAGCCAGCCAAAGCTTCGCCCACCGACTTTTCCGTCACGGCATCGGCCTTGCCCAGGCCCAGCACCACCACGCGCGGGGCGGCTACCGCGCCACCGGAGGGCAGCAGCAGGGTTTCGCCGGCCTTGCCCTTGATGTCGCCTTTCACGGCGTGAAGTTTCGCGGCATAGGCGTAGGGCTTGAGAGGGTTGTCGGATTCAAACACGGGCAGAACCAGGATGTCGGCCGCAACCTTGGCGGCGTCGGATGCATAGTGGAATTGCATGGCTTTCCTTTAACGTAGAGAGGGGCGGAACTATCCATTGGCAAAGGCCGTGATGCAAGGGCGGGCGCCCTGCGGAATTGATTGGCGCGCAATGCGGAATCGGCCATTGCCCATTGCTGTTTGATCAATGATCATCGACACCCCCGCTGCGGAGGCACCATGAATCGCCTTGCACTGCCGCTGATGGTGACCTGCCTGCTGGCGCTGGCCCTTACGCCGGCTTCCACCCCTGCGCAGCAGGCCGCGCCGGCAGCCACACCTTTGCTGCTTTCGCAGGCCGAACTTGACCTGTGGCATGCCTGGATCAAGGGCGACCACGCAACCTGCTATGCCCGTGCCCAGGACCTGCTGACCAACCCCGGCGCCCTGGATGATCCCACGGTTTCCGCCGCGCTGCAGGCCCGCTGCGCCGACGAACTGGGCTGGCACCAGGCCCACGCCCGCGACCTGCAGGCCGCGCTGGAGTCCGCCGGCAACTGGCCAGTGTTGCGCTGGCACCGCATGCAGCGGCTGAAACGCCTGGGCAACCTGGCCGGGGTGCGGGCGGAATCCCGCAACCTGCGCATGCTCACCAGGTGGTGGATCGCCGGGCCGTTCGGCAACGAGCGCGGACAGGGCTTTGAGGACGTGCTGGAACCAGAGAACGACTTCGGGCCGGACACCGTTTACGCAGGCAAAGACGGCCAGAGCGTAACCTGGCGTGAAGTGCCGGCCGCGCGACCCGACGGCACCATCCACGTGGGCGCGATGCTGCGCCCGAACAAAGAGGCCGTAGCCTACCTGATGACGGCCGTGCATGTGGATCAGGACACGCAGGTAGAGCTGCACGTCGCGTCGGACTGCCCGATCAAGGTCTGGCAGCCATACCGATTCGGCCGCACTGAGTCCGGCGAGAAGCTGGACCCACCTTCCCGCGCCGGCATATGTGTCCTGGAGGCCGATGTCGAACGTCCCTGCCTGTTCGACCAGAACTCAGAGCTGGTTCCGCTTGCAAAGGGCTGGAACCTGCTGCTGGTCAAGGTCGGCAACAGCGACGCCGAGTGGCTGGTGTCGGTTCGACTTGGCGACGGCAGTGTCCCGCGCCAGCCAGCCGATACCGAGGAGTTGCGCCGCATACACCAGGCCATGGTGCCGTCGCCATGGAACCGCGATCTGGCCGAGGACCCGGACCAGCCCGAGCCATCGCCGCTGCACGACGCGCTGTCCGAGCTGCTGCACCCGGTGCGCGACCGCGTGACCGCTTTCCCGCGCATGACCATGGCCGCCGTGCTGGCCGACTACGAGGCACTTTATGCAGCGGCCCCCGAGTCCGCGCGCGAAGCCCTGAAGCCCGAACGCGCGGTGCTGTACTACATGGCAGCCTGGGCCAACCGCAGCGCGTCAAGCGTGGCCGCCGGCCGCGAGGAAAACCACCGCCGCGAATTGCTCAAGCAGTGCTTCGCGCTGGAGCCCGCGGCCGCACGCGCGGCGCTGGAGCTTGCGCAGTACTACACCGGCACGTTCGCCAACCCCGCGCTGGCCGATGAGTACGCCGCGCGTGCCGCAAGGCTGGCTCCCGGGTGGGTCGAGGCCCGGGTGTTTGCCGCCCGCGTTCTGCAGATGAAGGGCCTGACGGTCGAGGTCGAACGCGAGCTCGCCCTGCTGATGAAGGAACAGCCCGAGCACCCCCAGGTGCTGCGTTTTGCGGCCTACTACGCCGGGCTGCGCGAGGATTACTCGGCCAGCAACCGGCTGTTTGAAAAGGCCCTGGTCGCCGACCACAACGACAGCTATGCCCGTGATCGCCTGATCGACCGCGCCGTGGCGCGGGGCGAACTGGCCATGGCCGAGAGCCTGGCCGCGCATGCCCGGGCGCTGGACCCGCTGGACATCCGCTGCGCAGCCCAACTGGCCGAGCTGCACACCAGCCAGGGCCGCACCGCCGACGCCCTGCGCGAGGTCGATGCCGCGCTGGCAATCGCGCCCCGCGACGACGACCTGCTGGCCCGGGCGGGCGAAATCCTGGCCCTGATGGCCGCGGCGGCAACCGGCGACAAGGCCGCCGGGCTTAATGCTCAAAGCCTGGCCCGCTTTCGCGAGGCCCTGGAGGCCAACCCGAACCGCGAAGACATCCTGCGCTACATTGAGTTCCAGGATCGCGAACGCCCGCTGTTCGAGGCCGCGCTGCAGCAGGACATCACCGCGCGCATCCAGGCCGCACTGAAGGCGCCCATGACCGGCGACGATCCCTGGCAGGTGGTGTACCGCGACCAGATCACCGTGGTGAACGAGGACGGCACCACCAGTGTCTACACGCAGGAGGCCCGCCGCGTGATGAACGACGACGGTCGCGACGCGCTGCAGGGTTGGCGCGCCCCGGCCTGGGGCGGCCAGCAGGCCCGCTGCGTCGATGCGCGTGTGTGGCGCGCCGACGGCAGCATTGAGGAAGGCCGGCGCTCCAGTTACGGCGCCAGTTTCAGCACGCTGGATATCGGCGACGTGGTGCATGCCCGGTTCCGCGTCAGCGACACCGGCCAGAGTTTCTTTGGCGACTTCTTCGGCGCGCGCGAGGTCATGGCTGACTACGTGCCCGTGGCCGAAACCCGACTGGTGTACGTGTTGCCTGCCGGTCGCGACTTTTTTGACTACACGGCCCACGGCGCGCCCTCGCGCGTGGTCACCGAATCCCATGGCCGCCGCGTGTGGACCTACACGGCGCAGGGGCTGGCCAAGGTGGTGGACGAGCCGCTGGCGCCACCACCCGACCAGCGCGCACCGATGGTGCAGATCAGCACCTACAAGTCGTGGCAGGACTTCGGCCGCTGGTACTACAACCTGATCCGCAAGCAGCTTGAGCCCACACCCGAAATGACCGCCAAGGTCCAGCAGCTGACACTGGGTGCCAGCACCGAGAAGGACAAGGTCCGGGCCATCTACAACTGGGTGGTGACGGCCGTGCGCTACAACGCCGACTGGCACTTTGGCGTGCACGGCTATAAGCCGTTTTCCGCCGGGGCGGTGTTCGCGCGCTGCATCGGGGACTGCAAGGACAAGGCCATCCTGATGTGCGCCATGCTTGGCATTGCCGGCATCAAGGCCTACCCCGTGATCATCAACCTTGAACTCTTCCGCGGCGTGGAAGACATCAGCCTGCCCATGCCGCACCACTTCAACCATGCCATCGCCTATGTGGAGTACGCCGACGGCAAGGGCCAGTTCCTGGATGGCACAACCACTTACAACGGCATCGACGAGCTGCCCGCCGGGGACGCCGGCGCGCAGGTGATCGTGGTGCGGCCCGAGGGCGGCGTGGTGATGCGGGTGCCGGTGCCCGAGCCGCTGCAGGATTCGATGCATGACGCCATCGACGCCGAGCTGCTGGACAACGGCTCCATGCGCCTGAAGGTTCGCCGCACAGCACGCGGCGATTCCGCCGCCGGGCTGCGCGCAAGCTATCAGCGCGAGGGCGACCGCAAGCGCCTGCTGGAACGCGAATGGGCCGAGAACTTCGCCGGAGCCCAGGTCAGCGACATTTCGACCAGCGACCTGTCGGATCTCGATGCGCCGGCGGCGATCTCGTTCACCGTGGAACTGCCGGGCGCCGTGACGGCGGTCGATGGCGGCCGGACATTCCGGCTGGCCCCTGACCCGCGCCAGTGGGGCCGCACGCACTACGCCTCGCTTACGGCCCGGCGCACCGACCTGACGCTGCCGCCGCCGCGCCAGCGCAGCTCTACATGGATGGTCACGCTGCCTGCCGGCATGGCCATTGCCGCGCTGCCGGCGCGGCTGGACCTTTCCAACCCCAACGCGCGGCTGCTGGTCAGTGCCGAAATCGAAAAGGGCAAGCTTGTGATCCGCCGCAGCTATTCGCTGCTGGGCGGCACCGTCAAACAGGGCGACTACAGCCGCTGGCGCCGCGACCTGCTGGAGTTCGACCGCGCCGAATCGGCCACCATCAAGCTGGCACCCGGAGAAGCCAAGTGAGCCCACTGCGTTGCGCGCTGGTCGCCCTTTGCCTGCTGGTGCCGCTTGCCGCGCCTGCCCAGGACTACGCTGCGCTGGAAAAGATCTACTTTGATGATCACCTTGAGGCCCACGACCTGGAGGCCCACGCCGCCGGCCTGTTAAACGCCGTGGCCGCCGCGCCGGACAAGCCCGAGTCCTGGATCGCATTGCAGCGCCTGGCTGAATTGCGCCGGTCACTTGCCACACAGAAGCCGATGTACCAGCTGCTGGGCCAGCTGGCGGCGCGCGACTTCGCCGACTGCGGCGTTTACGCCGACAGCTACGCCGAGCTGTACCTCGACCTGGCGAGGGATTTCGAGACCGACCCGGCCTGGCACCGCCTGGCCCAGCGCTGGGGCGGCCTGGTTGGCGCGTCATGGATCGGCCCGTTTGCCGAATCCGGCCCGTCGGCCCACGACGACCTGTTTTCGCCCGAGCTTGCGGCGGATTTTTCACGGCGCGCAGCCGGCCCCTGGGGCCAGGTGCAGTGGAGGCCCGTCGCCCGGAAGACGTCGCTGCATGGCGAGATCGACCTGGGGGCCGAGCACCGCTGGCAGGGCAGCGGGTATTACGTTGCTTTCAGCCTGGTCAGCGGCAGCGCACGCGACGTCGTGGTCAAGCCGCGCTTCAGCGGCCCCGGCAAGGTGTGGCTGAACGGGGCGCTGCTGGCCGACATCGACGCCCGCGCCCGCGACCAGGCACGACCATGGCTGACATGCACACTGCAGCGCGGCCGAAACCTGCTGCTGGTCAAGCTCAGCTCAATGTCGCCGCTGACAGTACGGCTGCGCACTCCCGGCGGTTCGGTGCCTGATGGCATTGTGTGCGAAGCACCCGGCGCCGCCACTCCGGTTGTGGCAGCACTGCCGGGCCCTCCTGCGCACCCGCGCTGGGATGTGCCGGAGTTGCAGCAACTGGGCCCGGATGCACCCTCCACACCCCGACAGCGCGCCGCGCTTCACCTGGCTCGGGCCGCCGGCTTTGCCGCCCACGGCCTGCGCGAAGCCTGGGCCGAAGAGTACGACCTGGCCCTGCAGGCCGCGCCCAAGGAGCCACTGGTGCGGCTGGCCTGGCTTGTGGCGCTTGAGGAAAGCCCGCTGGTATCCGGCGGCGAGAGACGCAGGCTGACCCGGTCGGGGCTGGATGCATTGCTGGCTGACCATCCCGGCCTTGTGCCCGCGCTGCTGCTGCAGGCATCCAACCTGGGCCGCGACGAACGCTGGCAGGAGGCCCACGAATGCATCGCCGCCGCCCGCAAATCCGCACCGGCAAGCTGGCGCGTGACACTTTCCGAAATCGACCTGTACGCGCGTGCCGACTGGCGGCCCCTGTGGCAGGCCTGCCTGCAACGGGCACAGGCCCAGGCGCCAGACGCCATGCCGGTGCTGGCCGCATCTTCGCGATTCTGGAGCCGGCGCAGCCTGCCCGGCGCGCAGCTGGAAAGCGACCGCCGCATGCTGGCGCTGATGCCTTCCCATCGCGACGTGGCCGCAGCCATGATTACCGCGCTGCTGCGCATCGCCCGGCCCGAAGAGGCCCTCAAGCTGGCCCGCCAGCAGGCAGCACAGGACCCGTACAGCGACTTTCTGCAGAGCCGGCTGGCCATTGCGCTGGCCGCGTCCGGCAAGCTGGTCGAGGCCTGCGAAGTTCATGAACTGCTGGCGGCGCGGTCGAGCCACCCCGAATACGCCTGGCAGGATGCGGCACGGCTGTGCCTGCAGCACGGCGACACCAGCCGCGCCCAGGGTTATCTGGCCAGGGCACTGGAGGCCTCGCCCGGCCAGCACGCGGCACGCCGGCAGCTTCAGCGCCTGCGTGGCGAGGCCGAGGACTTCTGGTCGCCTCATGCGTTGCCGCTTGCCGAAGCCATGCAGCATGACGTGACGCCCGAAGCCTTTCCCCGCGCCGACAGCGCGCTGGTGCTCGACGAAATGATCCACCAGGTGTTTGCCGATGGCAGCTCGCGCAGCTTTGTCCACCAGGTGCGCAAGATCCTGACCCAGGACGGCGTTGACCAGCGCGGCAAGGAAGACATCAACGGCGAGATCGTGCTGGCCCGCACCATCCGGCCTGACGGCACGGTACTTGAACCGATAACCTACTCGGGCAACCGCCTGGAGTTCCCCGGCGTGGCCATTGGCTGTTACATCGAGCTTGCCTGGCTGAACCACACCGAGGGCAACGCCTGGGGCACACTGATGGGGGACCGGTTCTTCTTCAGTGACCAGAACGGGCAAGAGCCCTTTGCGATCAGCCGCTATGTGCTGCTGGCACCGGCGGCCATGGCGCTGGGCATACATGCCCGCAACATGCAGCCCGGCGATCACACTGTGCAGGCCGCGGGCGACCAGGTGGTCCACACCTGGGATGTCCGCCGGCCTGACCACCCGCTGCAAGAGGACTTCGGGCCGCCCGCGCTGGAAACAATTCCGTGGCTCGAGATCACCCAGGCCCGCGATTGGCGCCGCAAGGCCCGCGAAACCGCCGACCGCGGGCTGGCCCTGGGCCGCCGCACGTCTTCACTGGTGGCCCGCCACGCCGCCGAAATCTGCGGCGATGCCGCAACCGATGAACAGAAGGCCCGCTGCATCTATGCCTGGGTGAATGAAAAGATCACCACGCGCGGCGATTCGTACAGCCCGCACCAGACGCTGCGCAACATGGCCGGCCGCCGCGACGAACTCTTTGCGGCCCTGTGCCAGGCCGCGGGGGTGCAGCTTGGCTTCGCCGCAGCCGATTACGCGCCCGTGTACAAGACCGACGTGACCGACGACTTGCCCTCGCCAAGCTGGGCCCACGTGCGCGACGAAGACTTCGGGCTGTTTCTTGCGGTTGTGCGCGGCGACGACGGAGCCTGGCTGTTTCTGGACCTGGCCGACCGCCTGCGGCCTTTTGGGGAGCTTTCCGCCCGGCGCTCGGGCGCGCCGGTGATTGTGTGGCAGGCCGGCCGCTCGCAACTGGCCCGGCTGCCGGTCTTCCGCCCCGACAGCGACCGGTTTGAGAACCGCCTGGTACTGCGCCTGGCAGCCGACGGCAGCGCCGAAGTAGAAGGCAGCGTGAGCATCTTCGGCGACCGCGCGTGGGGGCTGAAAGAAAGCCTGCGCACCCAGCCTGCAGATGACATGCAGAACCGGCTGGAAGGCGAGCTTGCCGGGGTGCTGCAGGGCCTGGACCTGCATGAGTTCTCCGCACCCGGCCTTGATCGTCCGGGCACGCCACTGGTGCGGTCGTTCAAGGGCAAGGTCGAAACCCTGGCCCGCATGGCAGAATCAACCATGAGCCTGAACCTGCCCATGGAAAGCCTGGGCCAGTTGCTGTCGGCACTGGCGGCCACGCCGGAACGTCGCCGCGCCGTGGTGATGAACTTTGACCTGCACCAGTCCGACGAAGTACGCATCCTGCCGCCGCAGGGCTGGCGGTTTGCGGAACTGCCCCAGGCGCTGGTCTATCCAACTGCGCCGCTGCTGTATGAGCTTCAGTTTGAGCTTGTGGATGGCGAACTTGTGATCCGGCGTTCGCTGGCCCTGGGCCCCGGCCGCATCGAGCCCGCCCTGTACCCTCAGCTGGTGCAGCAGGTCAAGCAGATCACGCAGGCCGAAGAGGCCCGCGTCATGCTGGTGAAACGTTGATCTGAAAAGGGCCCGGCTTACTCGACCAGGCACAGGCCGACAGTGATGTTGTCCGTGCCGCCGCCGCTGTTGGCCTGTTCGATCAGGTCCGCGGCCATGGCTTCCAGGTTGCCGCCGTGCTTCAGCATCACGCGCTGGATTTCGCCGTCGGTCACCAGGTCGGTAAGGCCGTCACTGCACAACAGGTAAAGGTCGCCGGACTTCACCTTTTCCCACTTCACGTCGACTTCCACGCCGGGCTCCATGCCCAGTGCGCGGGTGATGATGTTCTTCAACGGGTGACTGCGGGCGTCTTCTTCGCTGATCAGGTTCTTCTTGCGAAGTTCGCCCACCCAGGAATGGTCTTCACTCACCTGTGCCAGCGCGCCGTCGCGCATGCGGTAAATGCGGCTGTCTCCCACGTTGGCCAGCACGACGTAATCGCGCGCAAAAGCCACGGCCACAATCGTGGTGCCCATGTTCTTCAGGGCCGGGTCCGCGTTGCCACGGCGATAAATCTCTTTGTTGGCGTTCTTGATGCACTTGGTCAGAAGCTCGGCGTCTTTGCGCTCGTCGTACTCTTTGGGACGGCTCTTGAACGCCTCTGTGACAGTCTCAATCGCAAGGCCTGAAGCAATCTCACCGCCCAAGTGGCCGCCCATGCCGTCAGCGACGACACAAAGCCCGGACGCGTCTACAGTTGCGCAAGAATCTTCGTTGTTCTTGCGCTGCAGACCGACATCCGTGGCCGTAATCATCCTTACGACCATGACGCCGCCTCTTGTTCCGGCATCTGTTTGTGGCATGCGGTAACGCTCCGCGCCAATGCCGTGGATCGGACTGGATAATCCGACGAAAGTACCAGCACCAAAAACCGTGTCAAGCGATCCAAAGTCATTGCGAAGACTGACCATTATTGAACCGATTGCACAAAGCGCAAGTCACAGGGTGGCAGCGGTCGCCACGCAGGTATTGGACAGCCCACGTAGTGCGCCCCCTCGAGCCAGCAGAGAAGGCCAACGCATCCCTTGCTATTGCGACTGTGTCTCAATAGCATATTGCGCGCAGCAAGCTGCTTCCACTCAACCGGAGCCTCCCGTGCGCGATGACATTTTCCTTGTCAGTTATCTCGATGGCCTGAGACCCGTATGGGCCACCGTGTCCGCTGCCTCGCCCATCCAGGCTCTGCGCGCCGTCCAGCGCGACGTCTACGCACAGGGCCGGGAACCCCTGGAGCTTCTGGTCGAGATGCTCTGCCCCGGCTCGCTGCTGGATGTCACTTCGTGAGCTCCCCGGGTTTCTGGTGGACGGGGAGAACCAAGCGGGGGCCGGATGGCCCGGCCTCCGCCCCACCTGCCTGCCATCAGCTGCCCATGCCGCTGGAAGACATCTGCAGCAGCGGAATGATCACCGCGCTGACAATGCCGCCCACCACCACCGCCATGAACACAATCATGATCGGTTCAATCAGGCCCGTCATGCGCTGCAGGGCGATTTCCACTTCTTCGTCGTAGGCCGCGGCCACGCGTTCCAGCAGGGCCTCCAGTTCACCGGTCTGTTCACCCACGGCAATCATGTAGCCCACCACCGGCGGGAACACACCGGACTTCTTGATCGGCGTGCTGATGTCCGTTCCTTCCACAATGCTGTCGTGCACACCCTGGATCACTTCCTGCAGCGCACGGTTGCCCACGATCTTCTTGACGATGCGCAGCGACTCCAGCGCCGTCATGCCCGACCGCAGCAGCACGGCAAACGTGATCGCAAACCGCGAAACCGCGGCCTTGCGCAGCACGTCGCCGAACACCGGCATGCGCAGCTTGGCGCGGTCCCAGCTGATGCGGAACGCATCGCGCTGCAATGCCCCCTGAAGAAAGAAGAAGCCCACCAGCGGCGCCTTGATCATGAGTTCCCAGTAGGTCTTCATGAAGTCGCTGACGGTAATCAGGATCATCGTGGGCAGCGGCAGCGGCACATTCTGTTCAATCAGGATCGTGGTGATCTGCGGCACCACAAACGTCATCAGCAGGATCACCACCAGCACACTGACTGTCAGCATGATGGCGGGGTACATCATGGCGTTGATCAGCTTGTTGCGCAGGCGGTTCTGGTTGCTCAGGTATTCCGCCACGCGCGAAAGCACGTCGTCCAGCTGGCCGCTGGCCTGGCCCGCACGCACCATGTTGATGTAAAGGCTGTTGAAGTACCCCGGGCAGGTTTCCAGCGCGTTGGCAAAGTCGGTGCCCTGGGTGACCTGCTCGCGCAGGTGCCGCAGCACTTTCTGCATGCCGGGGCTGTCGGCCTGCTCAATGCAGGCATTCAGCGCCTGCGCCAGCGGGATACCCGAATGCAGCAACGTGGCCAGCTGGCGCGTGAAGCTGCTGACCTCGCCCACGTTCTGAATCTTGTCGTTGCCTTCGCTGGTGCCGCTGTCCTTCATGCGCGCGTACGAAAGCACGCACATCGCCGCCAGGCTGCCGTACACCAGCGCCAGCAGCCCCGAGATGTAGTCCGACTCTGACACCAGCTTCATGAAGGGCTCTGCGCCCTGAATCGCCGCAAACAGCGCCGTCACCCACAACGCCCAGGATTTGCCCTTCAATATCACGTACCCGAACATGCCTGTGGCGGCCGCCGACATCACGGCCACGCCGATCCCGATGGGCGTAAGCGCGGCCACCGCTGCCTGGCCGGGCAGGTTTGTGCCCTGCGAGCGCCATTGCAGCACCAGCTGCAGCAGCATCACGCCCGCCGAAATCACGGCAAGCGTGCCTGTGTACTGCACAATCCGGGGCATCTCGGCCGAAACCACGACCTTGCGGTCGCCCTTTTCGTCCTTCACAACCTGACGTTTGGCGCCGGTGCCGCGCACTTCGCTGATCTGGGTGACGTAAACCCTTTGCTGGCGCAGCTTTTCGCGGGCGTCACGGGCGGTCTCGGCGTCCACAACGCCGGCGGCGTTGCGACCCTTTGCATTCAGCGCTTTGTATTCAAAAACAGGCATGAAGCTCCGGCCCGCACGGGGCGATTGTGGATTGTAACGCCCAGCCTGCCCAAAGGTTGGCCGCGGCCAAAATGCATAACCCGGCTTACAGAGGATTGTTCCGACAAGAGATTCCCTCTACACTTGATTGTCCAACACCTTTGCACATTCCACAAGCATGGCCGGGGTCAGCCCCAGCCACCAGAAGGAGTCCCCATGTCGGGTGCCTACGCAGCAGACCAGAACCCCTACCTGCGCCAGCCCAGTGGCGTGAACCAGGCGCCCCCGGGCGGATGGACACAGGGCGGCGAAGGCTGGCAGGACGGCGGCCACGCCGAGGCGCCCGCAGCCGGGCCCAACGCCTTCACCAATACAAACCTGATGAACCAGCTGCTGGAAATCGCCGAGGCCGAAAACGCCTCGGACCTTCACCTGGTTGCCGGCGCACCGCCGGTGCTGCGCATCAACGGCCGGCTGGTGCCCGTTGAGGCCAAGGTCCTGACACCCGAAGACACCGAGGCCGCCCTGCGCGGGATCCTGTCTGACCGCGAAATGGAACGCTTTTACCAGCACCGCGCGCTGGACTGCACCCACACCACCCCCGACGGCAAGGGCCGTTTCCGTGTAAGCGCTTACGTCCAGCGCGGCGCGGTCAGCGTGGTGTACCGGCGCATCCCCAGTGATGTGAAGCCTATCCACAGCCTGGGCCTGCCGCCGGGCGCGACCAAGCTGTATGCCATGAACGACGGCCTGATCCTGTGCGTGGGCCCCACGGGCTGCGGCAAGTCCACCACCCTGGCCACGATCATCGACCAGATCAACAGCGAGTTCAACGACAACATCATCACCGTCGAAGACCCGATTGAGTTCGTGCACCGCCACAAGCGTTCACTGGTCAACCAGCGCGAGCTGTACAGCGACGTCAACAGCTTTGCCGAAGCCCTGCACTTTGCCCTGCGCGAAGACCCCGACGTCATCATGGTGGGCGAAATGCGCGACATTGAAACCATGCGCACCGCCATCACCGCGGCCGAAACCGGCCACTTGGTGCTGTCCACCCTGCACGCGATTGACTCGATCAGCACAATCGACCGTATCTGCGCCATGTTCCCGGCCGAGGAACAGGACTACGTGCGACTGCAGATTTCGATGGTTCTGCGTGCCGTGATTGCCCAGCGCCTGCTGCCCACCAAGAACGAAGAAAAGCGCGTGATGTGCGCCGAACTGCTGATCGTCACGCCCGCCGTGGCCAACATGATCCGCCAGGCCCAGCCCGCGCTGATCTACCAGGCGCTCGAAACCGGCGCCCAGCACGGCATGATGAGCTTTGACAAGTGCCTGATCGGCCTTGCAAAGAAGGGCGTGCTGGACCCTGACACCGCCATCCGCAACGCCCGCCACACCAAGGCCGTGGCCGAAGCCCTGGGCCGCGCCGCGGTGCTCAAGGCCTAGCATCTGAACGCGAAGGTTGCCGTATTGCGGCAACAACCCGAAGCGAGCGCCATGGAAACCCATGGCGCTCTTTTGCTTTTTCGCGGCGTCTTGATGTTTCCAGACCGCCCCGCGTATCCTTGAATGGCCCGCGTGCGGAAGGGCCAGGAAACCTGCCATGATCAACTTTGACCAGAACGCCACCACGCCTGTTGACGAAGCTGTCTTGAACGAACTGATCCGCGCCACGCGCGAGTTCGATGGCAACTCCAGCAGCGGCCATTCCCTTGGCCTCAAGGCCGGCAAGTTCCTGGAAGAGTGCCGCGCCCGCGTGGCCAAAGTGCTTAACGCGCGCAAACCCGGCGAGATCGTCTTCACCAGCGGCGGCACCGAAAGCGACAACGCCGCCATCAACGGCATGGGCTGGGGCATGCGCGAAAAACACGGCCGCACCGGCGTCGTGACCTGCGCGATCGAACACCGCGCCGTGCTGGCCCCCTGCGACTGGCTGGCTTCGCAGGGATTCAAGCTGACCGTGCTGCCGGTGGACCACAACGGCGCCGTACGCATGCAGGATGCCCGCAATGCCGTCAACAAGGACACGGCGCTCATCAGCGTGATGATTGCCAACAACGAAATCGGCACCATCCAGCCGATTGCCGAACTTGCCAGGCTCGCCCACGACAACGGCGCGCTGATCCACACCGACGCCGTGCAGGCCGCGGGCAAACTTGACCTCGACGTGCAGAAGCTCGACGTTGACGCCATGAGCCTCTCCGCCCACAAGTTCTACGGCCCCAAGGGCGTGGGCGTGCTGTACCTGCGCGACAGGACGCCGTACCACACGTACATGCTGGGCGGCACACACGAGAATAACCGCCGCGCCGGTACAGTCGCCGTGCCGCAGATTGCCGCCTTGACCCTGGCACTCGAACTCGCCGACAAAAAACGCAAAGAAAAGGGCGACCACCTGCGCGCCCTGCGCGACCAGCTGGTGCACGAGATTCTGGCCAAGGTTCCCGGCGCGCACCTCAACGGCGACCTGAACTGCTGCACACTCAACACCGCCAGCATCCGCTTTGACGGCGTGTACGGCGGCTTCTTGCTCAAGCGCATGGACGACGCCGGCATTCTCGCCAGCGCCGGATCAGCCTGCATGTGGGAACGCACCAAACCCAGCCACGTGCTGGACGCCCTAGGCCTGACCGAAGAACAGGGCAGCGGGACAATCCGCTTCAGCCTGGGCTACACAAACACAGCCCAGGAAGTCACCAAGGTGGCCGATGAGCTGGCCAAAATGGTGCCCGCCCTGCGCAACGAACCCCAGCCAGTGTAGGGGGGCCCCAATCAGTACGCGCGCTGGCTGGCCCGTATCGATTCTGGGTCATGTCGCAACGCGTGGTATGTTGATGCGCATCTAGCTGGAGGCGGGCCATGGATTGTCAAGCAACCCTTCCAAAGCCCCGCAAATGGACAGCACTGTTCGTTACAAAAATTGTGCAGGGCAAGGCGCGTCGTGAACCAACTTTACAGGTAGCCAAGGTCGCACAGATCACACTTGCGCCCGGCGAGATGGAGGCGGAGTGACGGTGGGCGCTCCCAGAGAAATACAGATCAGCACGGCACCAGACCATGTGCTCAGACTGGCTGAGTGTAGGCCAATTGACGCTATCCAAGAGCTAATCTGGAACGCCTTGGACGCCGGAGCGAGCGAAGTGCGCGTCGAGCTAGATACGAACGCAGCCGGGGTACTCCGAGAAATCCGAATCAACGACAATGGCACTGGCATCCCCTATCAATCTGCCACCGCTGGATTTGGAACCATTGGCGGCTCGCTCAAACGCGCTGCGCCAAAGTCCAACATGAGTCGCCCGATTCATGGCAAAGAAGGTAAGGGGCGGCTTCGCGCTTTGAGCCTCGGTCGGAAGGTGACATGGAAGACGGTGTACGCCGAAGGCTCGACAATGCACGAGTACGGCCTCGAAATCCGTCGAGACGCCCCGACGGCGATCCGGCTTTCGGATGCAACGCCGCAAAAAAGCACAGCAAAAACAGGCACGACGGTGATTGTCACCGATCCACTTCCAAAGGCCGACTCGCTTGATGCCGCAGGTCAAAGTGAAGAGGCATTCCGAGCATTTGCGCTCTACATCAAGCTCTACGGCGGCGTGACGCTCTTCTGGAACGACAAGCCCTACGACGTGAACAAACTGCTAGTCGGCGAAGAGAAAGCTGAGTTGAGTAGTGGGGCGATCTTGCGCGTTCTGTACTGGTCAGAACAAGTCGGCGTGAGTCATTTACATCTCTGCAACGAGGCTGGTATTGCCCTACATGAGATCCCACTAGGAGTGGACGCTCGGGACCTCAACCTTACCGCGTGCGTGTGCAGCACAAAGGCCTCGGAGTGGAAGGAAACCGGCCAGCTAGCTCTCTCGGAGCTCGACTCCGGCATCGCGTTGCTCATATCGACCGCTCGCGCAAGGCTTCGCGAAGTCATTGCCAAGAAGCTGGAGGATCAAGGCGAGGACTTGGTACAGCAGTGGAAAAGTGAGGGCACCTATCCTTTCTCTGAGCCGGAAGAAAGCGACCGGGGCAAGGATGTGGAACGAACAACGTTCAACAAGATTGCGCTGAAGATCGCGGAGCACCACCAACCCCTTGTTTCTGGGCCGCCAGAGAGCCGTAAGCTGACACTTTCGCTGGTCCGCCAAGCGCTGGAGTCCAATCCGTCCTCGTTGATGATTGTCCTCGACGAGGTTCTCAAGCTACCTAAGGAGGAGCTAGAAGAGTTTTCCAGACTGCTCAAGCGAACCAAACTCAGCGCGCTCATCAGCGCCACCCGACTGGTAGTGGACCGGCTCGACACCATTCAGGCTTTCTCGCACATCGTGTTCGACGACGAGTGGAAGAAGAAGCTCCTAGAGCGAACGCAGTTACATCGCCTACTCGTTCATGAAGCTTGGGTGTTCGGAGAAGAGTTCTCGTTGCTTGCTGACGACGAAGACCTTGAAGCGGCTTTGCAAGCCCACCTTGAATTCTTGGGAAATGACGTAGTTACGGGGGACGTTGAGAACGCGAGCTCCATTGATGATGAACAGAAGATCCCCGATTTGCTGTTCGGCATGCGGGCAAAGCGCTCTTACGACCTGTTCGAGCACCTGGTCGTTGAACTCAAGAGACCAAAATGCCTTTTGACGCAGAAGGAACTCAGCCAAATTCAAGACTACGCCTTTAGAGTCGCGTCCGATTCACGCTTCAATACGCAAAAAGTGAAGTGGCGGTTTGTACTACTTGGTACCAGATTAGACGGGTTCGTTGAGACCATGGTCAAACAGACACAGTTTCCCGCAGGGTGCGTGTTTCAAAATGATCGCATTTCCATCTGGGTCCAAACTTGGTCTGACCTGATCAATGAGGCGAAGAGCAGGTACGAGTTCTTCCGTGAAAAGTTGGCTGTCAAGGCCTCAACCGAAGCTGGCATGGAGAACTTCACGAACGATTATCCGCACTTGATGAAGGATCGCGGGTCGTCCAAGAAGAAGGACCTAGCCATCTCCGCGTTGAAGAGAAAGCGGAACCGCAGCCCCGACGCCCGGTAGTCATGGGCCGGGGAATGGAACCGGGCAGTCGTATGGCCGCATAAACCAAATGATCTCTCGCTCGCCGCATGTGCGCCCATGAAGCCGACCGACTTCTGGAAGAATTTTGCCCTCTTAGAAGAACTGCAGATTGCGGGCACGTTTATCTACAACGGCCTACGCCGCTTTCATGAACTACGAACGCTCAGTCACGCAGACGAGCTCTTTGAAGTGCAATATGCTCTCTCGGTTGGCCTTGAGCGACTGATGAAAGTTGTCGTTGTGATGCTGGAACACAGGGACGGCATCGATCAGGTAAAATTCGAGCGGTCGCTCATCACTCACAGCCATCTAGCGCTCCTCGGTAGGATCAAGAAGAAAGCTAAATTTGATCCAGCTCCGCCACAGTGTGACCTGCTGAGCGTTCTGACGACGTTCTACAGCAGCCTTCGTTATGATCACTTCACGCTGAAGTCCATAGGAACTGGAAGCGAGGCATCTCGCCAGTTCGTCGCGCTCTTCGAGCGACGTTTGACGGTGAACTTAGCGACTCCTGACTCGATGTTTGCGATACCCAATGAAGATAGGTTCAGGAAGTTTCTCAGCCTGACTGTGCTCAAGTTGGTGAAGAGACTCTATGAGATTGTGAGGGAGCGCGCTGACAAGCTGAACATCTTTACTTACGAACAGCGCTCCGGTTCAAAGGGCTATTCGGTCTATATGGGCGGTGCCGAGATTGCCAAGGAGGAAGTACTTTGGAAGGAATTGCTCATCTACTTCATGAACACCAAAGACACAAATGGCTACCTCCAGTTCCTGCGAAGTATCGAGCCATTGGGCTTTGATCCAGGCCGTGTCAGCGAGTATCTGGAGTGCTTCCACTCGGACAGCAGCAAGGCAGAAGTGCTCGAAGAACTCGAAGTGTTGTATGAGGACCTCGCCGACAAAGGTGAGCGACTAGGAATGATCGGCGCAGTAGGGCAGCCAGGTGTTGACTTTCCTGATGACGATGAGGAGGAGCCGGGCGAGATAGCGCCGGACGGCCCGCAAGAGCCAGAATAGGGCGCGGAATTGGGGGGGCCTAAACGGGTTCAGACTATTTTTCTTGTTGAACCGGGTAGGCCGTTAGCCGCTCAAACCGCCTCCGCGCGCCAGCAGTAGTGGCTTTTAAGAGCCATGGTGCGGCCAATCAGGCGGGTTTGAGGCTTTGCCTTCGGATTCCCGGGCGCTTCCGTGCCGGGTTACGTTTGTGCCGCTCGCATCCCTCACAACGGGATGCGTTGCGAGGGTGTGTTGCTCCGCAACTGCTTCGCGCTCCCGGTGCTGGATGGACGTGCACCCTTTTGATGGGCGCCCTCGTTGGTTGCCGATTTTGCTGCCCTCGAAGGCCCGGGCTTTGCCAGCCCGGAGCTTGTCGAAGGGACAGGCCGGGCTGTACGGGCGGCCCACGGCAACTGCCTTGTGCGAAGGCGCGAAGTACGGCTTGAAAGGCTTTTCTTGCTGTCTTCGCGTGTCCTTCGCGTCTTCGCGTGACGTTCTTCGAACTGCCGCGCGCTGGCGCTTGCGGCTCTTGTTCAAGCCCGTGCATCACACACCGCGCCGTACTTGGCGCACTTGGCGTCCTTGGCGGTAAAGCCGTTGCCGTGATCCGTGTGCATCGGTGTTCATCCGTGGATCAAAGCCGTTGCCGTGCATCACGCACACTACCGGCCCTCGCTGGCGCTTCGGGCTCCTGTTCAAGCCGTTGCCGTGATCTGTGTGTATCTGTGTCCATCTGTGGACCAAAGCCGTTGCTGCGCGTCACGCACACCACCGGCCCTCGCTGGCGCTTCGGGCTCCTGTTCACGTGATCCGTGTGCATTTGTGTTCATCCGTGGACAAACGCCGTTGCCGTGCAACATGCCCCTCGCTGACGCTTCGGGCTCCTGTTCAAGCCGTTGCTGTGCATCGCACGCACGACGCCGCGCGCTGGCGCTTGCGGCTCTTGTTCAAGTTGGCCTTACTTGGGTGGGCCTGTTTTTTTGCGCACGTTCATGATGCGATCGACCAGGTCGTCGAACGTCTTGATCGTTCGCCCGCG
>JAHBXZ010000007.1 GCA_019636215.1 Planctomycetota bacterium
TTTCGGGCCTGCCTGGCCATGATCGACCACTAAGCCTCTACTCCAGCAGTACTTCCGCAAGCACAGGAAAGTGATCCGAGGGCAGGCGGCCATCAAAGTGATCGGCCAGCGCCCCAATCTGCTGCACGGCAAGTCCCCGGACAAAGATCATGTCGTGCGCCGCGAACCTGGCGCGCGACTGTACCCGGCTGCTCATATCCAACGCAGCTCCGGCCCTGAAATTGGGCACGCCATTGGCTGAATCACAGGGTGACAGGCCGGTTCCGGGAATGGGTTCGCCCCAAATCCTGTTTCACCGGCGAAGGAGAAGTGCCATGAACCAGATGAAGACAGTCCTGTTGATGGCCCTGCTGACCGGCGTTGCCGTGGGCACTGGTTGGCTGATTGGCGGCCAGAACGGCATGTTGATCGCGTTCGGCCTCGCCGCGCTGATGAACTTTGCCGGCTACTGGTGGTCGGACAAACTGGTGCTGGCCATGTACCGGGCCCGCGAAGTAAGCCCCCAGGAAGCCCCCCAGCTTCATGCCATGGTGGCAGAACTGGCCCAGCGCGCTGCCATTCCGATGCCCAAGGTCTACATCGTGCCCGGCGCGCAGCCCAACGCCTTTGCCACCGGCCGCAACCCGGCCAACGCCGCTGTGGCCGTCACCGATGGCCTGCTGCAGATGCTGGACCGTGAAGAAGTGATGGCCGTGCTGGCCCACGAAATTGGTCACGTGCTGAACCGCGACATCCTGATCGGCACGATTGCAGCCACCTTTGCCGGCGCGGTTTCAATGCTGGCCAACATGCTGATGTGGACCACCATGCTGGGCGGCCGTAGCAGCGACGACGACAACCCCGTCGGCGCCATCGGCGCACTGGTGGCCATGCTGGTGGCGCCCTTTGCCGCCATGCTGGTCCAGATGGCGATCTCGCGTTCGCGCGAGTTTCATGCCGACGAAACCGCCGCCCGCCTGATGGGCACCGGCCGCCCGCTGGCCAGCGCGCTTTCGAAGCTGGCCTACGGCGTGGCGCACATCGCGCCCGACCACCGTACGGAACCGGCGACGGCGCACATGTTCATTGTCAACCCGCTGTCGGGCCGCGGTGTGGCCTCGTGGTTCAGCACCCACCCGCCGATGGAGCTTCGCATTGAAAGGCTGCTGGCGCTGGACGCCCAGGGCCAGCCGCGCTTTGCCGCGTAGAGTTTTTTGCTGTTTGTTTGCAGAGAATCCGCGCAGCGCCGGTCGAGCAGATCAAGGAGCGCGGACGCAGGCGTGGCTGGAGACCACGCCGAGGGAGCGCGACGCAGAGATGCGAAGATCGCCGCCAGCGGAAGCCTGCAAACAAACTGTGAAAATGCTCCAGGGTCGTGACGGCAATAACATCCCTGCAAGCCTGCGCTTTCCGTACTAAGATGCACCGGTTGCACCGGTCATGGAGAGCGCATGCGCGTCATCCTGTTCTGCCTGGCATTGCTGGTTGCGGCCCCGCTTGCCGCCCAGGAGAAGCCCAAAGTCAACCTGGCCGTGGCATACCCGGCCACCACCCTGGTGTATGGCGAGCTTTCGGTGGGGGCGCTGGGCGACCTCTCCGGCCTTGAAGAGGTGCTCAGCGGCCTTGGCGGTGATATCGAGCTGCCGGATATCAGCCGCCTGGTTGCCACCACCCTGGAACTTGAACTGACCAAGCAGGAGCTGCGCGACCTGGCCTCCGGCACCCTGCGCGTCTCAGGTGCGATTGTGGACATCGCCGTCAAGGGGCCCAAGTTGCAGTTCACGATTGAGCACAAGAACCTGGCGGCGCTGGAACGCGCCCTGGCCAAGGCGGCACGCGAAGGCAAGGAAACCGTCACGGGCATGGACCCGTATGAGGGCTGCAACATTTACGCGCTGTACCTGCCGCTGGACACCGGGCCCAGCGAAGGATTGCTGGCGGAAGTCAACCCAGTTCGCGGCTTGCTGGCAAACCTGGACCTGCATGCCGCGATCGTCGAGAACCGGTTTCTTGTGCTGGCGGGCAGTTCATCGGGCTGCAAGGACGCCGTGGACGGCCTGTTGTTCCCGGAAGACCCCGCCGAGACGCTGCTTGGCAACAAGCGCTTTACCGAGGCACTGAAGGATTACGTGAAGCCCGACGGCCACATGTTCGTCAACATCCAGGCGCTGATCAACACGATTGAGCGGTTGTCCGGCGACAAGGGCTCAAGCCCGATCATCGACATGATGCTGCGTGGGATCATGCCCGCCGAAACCGACGCGTCGTTCTGGGCAAGCCTGACGCAGTACGAACAGCTCAAGAGCTTTGCCGGCGCGCTGTGGCTGCCCACCGGCAACGTGCAGGCGCGGGTAGAGGCGCGGCTTGGTTTTCACAACGCGCCCGGCTGGCTGGATGCCCTGCGGGTGCCCGCGCGGCCGCTGCCGCTGCTGGAACTGATGCCCGAGGACACCACGTTTGCCATGACCTCGTGCGTGGACGACTTCGACCACCTGTACCGCCAGTGCAAGGCGTTCTTCTTCAGCCGCGCCAAAGAAGCCGGCCAGCAGAAAGTCATGGATGCCTGGGACAACTGGGAAGAACAGGCCAAAAAACAGGGCGTGGACCTCAAGGACATGTTCCTTCAGCTCGGTGGCGGCCAGGCCTACGTGACACTGCCGGCCACCGACACCGTGCCGGGCACCATGCAGATCCCGGCCTCGATGCTGCTGCTGGGTGTGCGCGACGTGAAGCAGGCCGAGAACTACTTCTATGAGAAGCTGCTGCCCAGCATGCTGGGTGAGGAAGCCCGCAAGCTGGAGGGCGACCTGAGCCCGGTGGAAGTTGTCGGCGGCATTGAGATTCATGCTGACCTTGGCGGGCGGCTGGCCTATGCATTCATCCCGCTGCCCGGCGGCGACAACAAAGGCGGCGTGTTTGCAGTCGGCGAAGCCCGCGCGCTGCGGCGCATGGCGGCCATGCGTCAGGGCGGCCGCACACTGGCCCAGAACCACAGCTTTGCCAGCGCGCAGGCGGCCATGTGGCCGGCGCAGAACATGGGCATGTACATCAATGTGGGCGCGGTGCTGCAGATAATGGCCGAGGCCTACAACACGTTCACAAGCTGGAACTTTGACTTTGATGAAGAGTTCGAGGCCCCCGACCGCGATGACGTAGAGCCCGACCGCAACCCAATCCCGCGGCTGGCGCAGTTTTTCTCGCGCGCCGCGATTGTGGGCGGCTCGCGCAGCGGCAAAACCGACATTGAGCTGCGCTTCTGCGCCGCCGGTGTGCCGGCCGTCAGCGAGTTCGGCGCACTGGCCGAACACTACCAGGGTGTGGCCCGCAACATGGAAGTGCGCGACGACCTGCTGCGTGTGCGCCAGGCCGCGGTGACGCACCTGGTGCTGAAAGGCGAACCTGCGGCCGATGTCGGCAAACTCAGCACGGGCGGCTATCTGGCGCGGCCCGAGTGGGCCATCGACCCGTACGGAAAAACCGCCGAGGCCGACAGCACCCGCAGCTACCTGCTGGCGCCGGTGCCCAAAGATGTGGATTTCCGCCAGGCAATCCTGCTGGCCTACCAGGCCCAGCCGGGGCTGCGCGGCCGTCATGTATGCGTGCTGTGGAACAACCACGTCGTGACCATGACCCCCGAGCAACTGCAGGTTGCCCTCGAACGCGCCTCGCGCGGCGAAAGCCTTGCCGAAGAAATGTACAGCACGGCGCTGCAGCCGCTGTTCATGAGCAAAGTGGCCGTGGAAGAACCCGATGAATGGGACGGCCCGGGCGTGATCCAGAAGCTTGAAGTCGCCGTGATCGATGACGAAGGCCAGGAGAGTGTGATTGAGGTTGACCCCGCCGATGCCACACGGGAAACCGAAAAGGCGCTCAACCAGCCGGGGCCGGACAAAGAAAAGAAGTAACAGGAGAAGACAATGGTGCGCAAGTTGACGCTGTTTGTGCTGCTGGCCCTGGTTGCGCTGCCGCTGGCGGCCCAGGGGCAGAAGGCGCCGCCCGCAGAAGGTGACCTGATCCCGCGTTCGGGCACGTTGATGTACATGGTTTCTGACCGGCCCGACGTGCTGTACCGCCTGTTCGGCGTTGACAAAAAGGGCGGTTGGCGGCTGCGCGGTTTTGCGCAGGACAGCCTGAACAAGGAGTTCGCCGAGAAGCTCGAGACCCCCGAGGCCCGCCGTGCCCAGGCGATTCTTGACTACATCTTCGGGGGCTATGAGGCCATTGAGCAGGCCGAACTCGGGCTTGTCGATGTCACGCTGGACGGCCCGAAGTACCTGCTGCACCTCAAGCTCAAGCCCGGCCGCAAGCTCGACCTCAAGCCCCAGTTCCTGTCCGAGTATCTTTCGCGCACGATTGATTACCGCGACATGAAGTACCTGATGTATCGCATCGACCAGGACGGGCCCGCCAACCCCGAAGAAAAGCCTGTCGAACCACCCGAGCCCAAGCCCGGCGAAAAAGGCCCGGGCCCGCGCCAGCAGAACTACTTCGGCATGAATCGCTACTACGTGGCCGAAATCGGCGGCAGCATCATTGTCTCGAACTTCGACAGCACCATGCGCGAGGCCATTGACCGCCACCTGGATCGCGACACCAGCGAAAGCCTTTCCGGCCGCCCCGAGTTCATCGAGTGGCGCAGAGACCGCAAGAAGCACGATTTGAGCGTGTTTGTGGTCGGGCGCGAAATCCAGAACCTGGTTGAACGCCTGATGCCCAGCAAGGAACAGGCAGGCCTGGACGCCCAGAAGATCTACAACGAAATCGACGCCTGGATGCAGTTCCGCGAGTACCGCTATGTCGTGTTTGACCTTGATTATGAAGAAGCAGTGCGTGGCCTGACCATGGCCGCCACACTCAAGACACGCCGCCCCACCAAGCTGCTGGAACGCTTTGCGATCGAAAGCGGCAAGTTCACCACGCTGCGGTATGTGCCCGCCGGTGCCGTGGTGACCGTGGGCGCGCAACTGGGCAACGCGCGCCAGACATGGAACAGCATGGTTGAGCTCGGCCGCGACCTTGAGAAAGTGGCCAGCGAACTTGAGTCCTCGGGCATCATGCCCTGGGGGCGCCGAAGCGGCCGCGATGTGCCCCCGGATTCCCCGCCTGATCCCAAGAAGCCCGAGCAGCCGCCAGAAGACAACCCCTGGCTGCCCAAATCCGTCGGCCCGATGAAGCTGCTGGACCAGATGGGCGAAATCCTGCGCGCCCAGCAGGCCGGCGAAACAGAAGAAGCCCAAGACCCCGAAAACCTTGATGGCATGTTGAAGCAGCTCGACAAGGCCCTGGCCGAGTTCGGCACCAGCCTTGAGGAAATCCTGTCCGTCGTCGGCGGCCAGGTGGTGCTGTTTGTGGCCATTGATGCCGAAGTCGCCAAGGCCAACTTTGCCACCGGTGTGCGCGACATGTTTGCTGCCGGGCAGGTCGGCCTGGTGCTGCACCTTGCGGACCCAGACAAGGCCGCGGCGATTCTCGCCCGCGCCGCCGAAAAGGATCCTGAGGGCGCCTTCAAGGGCATGAACACGGTCAACTACCAGGGCGTGAAGTTCCAGGTCAGCCCGCAGCGGCCTTACGGGTATGCCATCACCAAGGATGCCCTGCTGGTGACGGTGCTGATGGATGATTCGGCCGAAGACTCCAGCGGCGCCACCATCACCAGCCTCAAGGCCATGGTGGATGCTTCACTCAAGGGCGAGCGCCGCGGCTTCACCGCCGAGGGCAGCAAGTTTCTCGAGGTCGACTGGGGCCAGATGTCGCGCGTGCAGAACGAAGCCAAAGCGGCCGCCGCCCGCAGACTGGACAGGTTCTCGCGCCCGGCCATGGGCACGGATTTCGGCGCGCACATGAAAGACTTCACGTTTGCCCTGCGCACACGCGAGGCCAAAGACGGCATTGAAGTCGCCATGCGCGTGACCGGCCTGCCCGACCTCGGCACGTTGCTGGAAGACGCCAAAGAAGAAATGTTCGAGGGCGGCAACAGCGAAAGTGAATGTTACAGCTACAGCGAAGAAAACCTGCGCGGCCTGGGCATGGCGCTGCGCCGCCAGGCCGAAGCCAAGGGCAGCCTTGACCTGGCCGAGCTGGTCAAGACCGGCAAGCTTCGCGCCGGGCATTTGCAGACGCCGTTTGATTCACGCTGGAAGGGCGCGCGCGAGGGCATGGGCTGGCTGACCATTGACCAGATCAAGCGCGACGACAAGGGCAACCTGCCCGGGTGGATCAACCAGAAGGCCGCAGAAACAGTAGAGGCCAACGAGAAAGAAGGCTGGGTGTCGTTCAAGTTCGCGCCCGGCGACGTGGCCGAGGCTTTGCGCAATTACAGCGAAGGAATGATTGTGCTGTACCAGGAAAAGCCCGAAACCCTGGGCGGCCACCTGCTGCTGTATGCCGACGGCCAGATGGGCTGGCTGCACGCCGATGTCCTGGCCCAGGCCTTGAAACTCAATGCTGATGGCAAGGCCATTCCGGCCCAGCGCCGTCGCTACGCGGAATCGCAGGGCGCAACCGGCGGCGAGGGTGGCACCAAACCCACCGAGCCCCGCAACCCCTGGCTGCCCGAGGACGAAGGCAAGGGCGACAGGGAAGGCAAGGAAGACTCCAAGCCGGCCAAGATCAAGCCGCCCAAGGGCAAAACAGACGAAGGCGACGGCATCGACCGCCCCAACGACTGACCAGCGAAAAGCAGTCTCATTCGGCCAAGTGACAGCCCCGCCCGCAAGGCGGGGCTGCTTCGCAAGCCCCACAAGCGCAAGCAACGCCGGCAAAACAAGAGCCCGAAGCGTCAGCGAGGCAACCAAAACAAGAGCCCGAAGCGCCAGCGAGGCCGGCAAAACAAGAGCCCGATGCGCCAGCGAGGCCGGCAGTACAAGAGCCCGAAGCGCCAGCGAGGCAACTAAAACAAGTGCCCCGAAGCGCCAGCGAGGGTGTAGTCGTTGCTACTCCCGCACTGGACCAAAGCCAATCCTCTGCGCGCGTGACCAGCCCAGCGCCAGGATGCGGAGGAAGGCCTCGTAGTTTTCAGTCTTTAGGAAAACCGTCGCTCGCCCGTCTCCCCGGCTGATAGCATGGAAGCAAAGACCAGCGGGGCACGACGGAGTGGACGCGGCATGGCTCAGGTCTACAAACCGACACGTAAGTCAGAAGAACAAAGTAGCCTGACCCCTTTTTCCCCTGCGGGTAATCCAACAAAAGGGGCGGAGGAGAAAGCAAAGTAACGGAGACTCCGCCCATGCGCCCGTTGATCGCAATCCTGCTTTCGCTCGTGTGCCCGCCAGCTTTGGCGACGGCCCTGAGCGTGTCGCTCGGTACAGGCACGTTCCTCGCCGTCCCGCACAACTATACCGGCAACGGCGCAGGCTTCCGCATGGGATCCTTCGACATACACAACCCCCATTCGGCAGGCCTGGTGCTGTTTGACGTCACGTTGACTGCAATCGGAAGTGGCGACGACTCAACAGCATTGTCAGAAATCGGGTTGTTCCTCGACTTCAACGGCAACGGCACGTTTGAGCCCAGCGTGGATTCACGCTATGGGCAGACTTTCACGGCTTACCCAGTAGACAACGGAAGTTTGACATTCACCGAGTCGGCTGTATTTGCACCTGGAGAGACGAAGCGATTTCTGATCGTCGGGAAAATGAACGGCGTTGTGCTCCCCAAGTATCAACATGGATTCCGCACGATTGTGAGTTCGATAAGTGCAACGGGCGGTGCCCCAACGGGAGTGCCGACCAACTTCAACGAAGGCATTGCTGTTATCAACCACCCCACGCCGCTGCGCCTCGAGTACGACGTTACGGGCAGCGGGCCGCCATACACCTACTCGTTCCGATTGGTTCTGGATAATCACGATGGCTCTTGGGCGGCGGGGCAGGAGTGGAGCAGCATCGTGTTCGGCCAAGCTGCCTTCGAAGCCGGTGGGACAACCCCGTTCGCCGGGTGGGTTGGCAATGCGGCCAGCCTGCCGGTCGGGCCGTTTACAATCTTCAGTTGGGCCACCATGTCCGTTGGAGGTGTGAGTTACAACGGGCCGGGGCTGGTAGACAACTTTTCGCCCATAGAAGACTGGATTCCGGCGGGGGTGGGTGATTCCTTGACGTGGTCGGGCACGTGCGACGTGTTCCTCGACGAGGGCCAGATGGCTTGGAGCACGTTCCGCATGGCTGGCCCCTCAGTTCAAGGCTCCGCAGTCATCGAACCCGCCCACCGTGTCGGCGATTACATTCGTGTCGTAGCTGCGCCTGCCGCTGTTGCGAGGCCGGGGCCTTTGGAGACTGGTTCGGGTAATGGGTTTCTTCTGGGCGCGTTTGATGTGATTGCCCACAGCAATGCGGCCACGTTCAGCGGCCTGACCTTGGCCGCTTTGGGTTCGTGCGATGATTCTTCGGCGTTCTCGGAAGTGCGCCTGTATGTCGATACCAACGGCAACGGGGCCTTTGACCCCGGTGTGGATACTCCCTTTGGGGCTGCTTACACGGCATTCCCTGCCGACAATGGCTCGCTGACCTTCAACGATACACTGAACTTCGCGATCAACGAAACCAAGCGCCTGCTTGTGGTCTGCAAGCTCAACGGCGCGGTTCCCGCAAGCTACGGCCAGACCTTCCAGGCCAGGGTCACGGCCATCAATGCCACAGGCCAGAACCACTCCGGCCTGCCCACGGCGGCGGTCGCCGGTTTGCGCATCCACGCCCCGGCGATCACGGTGACGACCACCGGCGCGAATCGGAGCGCCTTTGCCAACGGCCAGGGGCCGGGCGGGCTGGGGCTGGGCGTGGCCGAGTTCCTGCTGCACAACACCGGCGTGAATGGGGCGAACTTTGGTTCGATCACCCTGGCTGCGGGCGGGTCGCTGTTTGACCACCTGGCGTTTTCACAGGTGGCACTGTACGAAGACAGCAACAACAGCTTCCAGTTCGACGTCGGCGACACACTGTACGGCACAGCCGCAGCCGGCTTTTCCGGCGACGACGGTAACCTGACTTTCACACAGGCCGGGACCTTGGCCCAGGGCCAGTGGCGCCGCTACTTCCTGGTCGTGAAGCTCAATGGCACCGCGACGGTCGGCGACGACTTCTGGGTGCGCGTGGCCTCGCTGGGACTCACCGGCGGAACCGAAGCCCCGAGTTTGGGCACACTCGAACAAGCGTTGACGATCATCCCCGGCAGCGACCCCACCGGCCCCGACCCCGGCGGCACAGGCGGCGGAAGCGGCGGCAACAAAGACTCCGGCGGCTGCATCGCCGGTGCCGCCAACCTGCTGCCCCTGCCAATCCTGCTGGCCCTCACCCGCCGCCGCCGCGCAAAGGCAGTTTCCGGCAAGCCATAGCAGCGCGACAGGGAGTTCCAACCCCGATTTGCACAGTTGGGGCATGTCCTAGTTAAACACTCCCCGCCGCCTGCGCCAAGGAAACCCAGGCACAAGCGGCGGAGTCGTTGGTTTTCGCGTGCAGTCAGGCGGCCAGTGCCGGTGCGATCTCGTTGCGGCGGAACCAGCCGATGCGATCGGCCGAGATGCCTTCGGCCAGCAGTTGCTTCACCAGTTCTTGCGCGCGTTTGCGTGAATCAAACTGCTGCGAGTTCATGAAGCCGTCTTCGGTGCGATAGACCACCAGGTGCCCGCGGATGTCGGCGAGGCTGATCTTGTCTTTGTCGATGCCGCGGCGGCCTCGCACCTTGAGTTTCTTGCGGCGGTCGCCGCGCGTCTTGTCGGCGGCGGACTGGCTTTTGACCCAGGCTGGTTCGTCGCGGAACACTTCGTCCCACACGCGGTCGAAGGTGCCGGCGAGAAAGGCCTCGCGCAGTTTCTTCAGCTCAACAAACCCCACGCCTTTGCCGAATCTCTTGCGCAGGCTTGTGGAAAGTTCACTCATGCTCATGTCGATGCGGCTCTCGAACATCGAGGCCAGCCATGCCTTCTTTTCGTTCATGGAATGCTCCGTCAGGTGGTTTGGCGCGGCCATGTGTCGCGCGATGCGGGTTGTCCCGGCCACTCTTCGGCAAAGCAAACCGCCGGGCTTTAGGCGCGGCGGTGTCTGATAATCCGTGATTGCCGCAAATGCACTTCAGAACAGCGGCACTTTCACCATGCGCGCCTTGAGAATGGCATCCAGCCCCAGGTAACGTCCCGCGGCGGCCACAGACAACGTAATCGCCATCAGTGCCATCGGGATCGGCCAGCCCGCCCAGGGATAGCCGGTGCAGGCCCACCAGATTACGGCCATGGCGGCAATCGCCACCCCGGCCACGCGGGCGACGCCGCCGACGATCATCAGCGCGCCGAACAGCATCAGCAGGCCGGTGACCAGCCACTGGCTGAGAACGACATTCTCGCGCGCGGCGGCAAAGAAGGCATCGGCGACAAAGTTGGGGCTCTGCACCAGGTTGATTTCGTCAACGATGAAGCGGTTGTCGGGCGACAGCCAGCCGGCGTACATCTTGTCCAGCCCGAGTTTCAGCCAGAACCAGCCCACGTAAAGGCGCATCGGAAGCAGCACGGCCGTGGCCGTGGTGGGGCCGGAAAGGAACATCGGTACGCGGCGGGTTTCTTCGGCCATGGCGGCATTGTACGTCGGCGCGGGGCATTGCCGCTATGCCTCGGTGTGCCCGGCCACGCGGCGCACACCCCAGGCCAGGGCAAACAGCACCACGCTGGTGCTGACAATTGCCGGCGCGGTAGGCAGGTTCAGGATGTCGCCGGCAACCAGGCCCGTCAGCCCGGCAAACATCGACACGCCGATGCTGACCCAGAACAGGCCCGCAAAGCTGCGCGCCACGTGCCGCGCCGTGGCGGCAGGCACAACAAGCAATGCGTTGACCATCAGTATGCCCACGGCCTTGACGCTGAGGCTGACGACCAGGCCCAGCATCACAATCAGCAGGTATTCGTACTTTGCCACGGCCACGCCGCGGGCCTGGGCCAGGTTGCGGCTGACGGCAATCAGCGACAGCTTGTTGGCAAACAGGCCCACCATGGCCAGCGCGACCACGGCGTTGAAGGCAAGCACCCAGGCGTCGTTCCAGCCCAGCAGCGCGGGGTTGCCCAGCAGGTACGAATGCAGGTCGCGATAGCCGCGCACCTGCCACTGGTACAGCAGCAGGCCAATGGCCAGCGACCCGGCCATGGCCACGCCCAGCAGGGCATCCAGGGCCAGCGGCGACTTCTGGCGCAGTGTCGCAATCAGCAGCGACACGCACACTCCGAACGCCGCCATGGTGACGATTGGGTGGCCAAAGCTCAGCATCATGCCCAGCACCACGCCCGTAAGCGACGCATGGGCCACGGCGTCGCTGAAGAATGCCATGCGGTTGGCGACCACAATCGGGCTGAGCACGCCAGAGGCCAGCGACACAAACAGCATGCTGGCCAGCACCGCGCCGCCGGAGTCTCCAACATAAAATGCCAGGCGTTCCATCATGGGTGGTTGTGCCCGTGGTGGTGGTCGTGGCCGGTGTGCGCGTGGCCGTACACGGCCTTGTGGCCGCCGAACACGTGGGCAATGGTTTCGGCTGTCAGCAGGTCGCGGGCGTTGCCTTCGCACATCAGGCGTCGGTTCAGGCAGACTACATGGTCGGTGATTTCGTTGACCACGCTCAGGTCGTGGCTGACCAGCACCACCGTCACGCCGTGGTCGCGCACCTGCCGCGCAATCAGGTCATGGAACGTGGCTTCGCCCTCAATGTCCACGCCGGCGGCGGGTTCATCCAGCAGCAGCAGCTCCGGCCGGTCCTGCATGGCGCCGGCCAGCATCACGCGCTGAAGCTCGCCGCCGGAAAGCCCGCCCAGCCGCGCCCGCGCCAGTTTCTGCGCGCCCACAAGCTCAAGCAATTCCAGCACGCGCTTCTGTGTGGCGCGGGTTACGCCCAGTGCCACAGGCATGCGTTGCAGCGACAACGCCATGAACTCCAGCACCGTCATCGGCAACGTGCGGTCATACTGCAGGTGCTGCGGCACATACCCGACGCGGCCGTGGATGGTGATGCGCCCTTCGTACTTGGCCTGGCCCAGAATTGCGCGGATCAGGGTGGTCTTGCCCGCGCCATTGGGGCCGATCAGCGCAACCAGTTGCCCGCGCGGCAGGGTCAGGCAGACGTCTTCCACCAGCGCACGCTCGCCGGCGCGCACCGTGACGTGATCCAGTACCAGCAGGGGTTCATTCGCCAAGGGTCGCCAGCACAGTCTTGAGGTTGCGCTCCAGCACGTCTTCCAGCGCGCGCGGGCCGGGCTTGCCCGAATCAAACGGATCCAGCGTGGCCAGCTTCAGCCCGCTGGCTTCGGCGATGGCCTTGCTTGCGGCATCGTCGTACCCGGGTTCCAGAAAGATGGCCGCGGCGCCTCCCTTGCGCAGTTGTTTTTCCAGCTTGCGGCGCTCGGCCAGTGTGGGGTTGGTGCCGGGCGTGCGCTGGATGACGCCGACCTGCTTGAGGCCGTACTCGCGGGCAAGGTACGGAAACGCGTCGTGGTTGCTGACGAACTCGCGGCGCTTGAGCCTTTCAAACTCGGGCTTGTATCTGTCGCGCAGCGCAAGCAGGCGGGTCTCCAGTTCCGCCAGCGCGGTGCGATAGCCCGCGGCGTTGGGCTTGTCGATGGCCGACATCGCGGCCTCAATCGCACGGGCCTGGGCAATCGCGCCTTCCACGCACAGCCAGACGTGCGGGTTGTACTCGCCGTGGGCATGTTCATGCCCGTGTCCGTGGTCGTCGGCCTTGCCGGCGGGCTCGGCGTGGTCGGACTTCAGCAGAAAGGCCTCTGATAGGCCCTTGCTGCAATCGACCAGCGTAAGCCGCGCCGATTTGGCCAGCGCCGCGGCGTCGTAAGTCTCCAGGTCCAGGCCATTGACCAGCAGCAGGTGCGCGGCATCCAGCCGGCGACGGTCGTCCACGGTGGGGGAGTAGTCGTGGGTGGGTTTGTCGGCCGGGGGCAGCATTTCCACGTCGGCCAGGTTGCCGGCAATGGCCATGGCCAGGCTGGCCAGGTGCGGCGACGCCGCCATGACCTTCAGCTTCTGGCCGGGCTCGAGTGTCTTGGCCGCGCCGCCTCCGCAGCCCGCAAGCATGGCCACGGGGACGACCAGGCACAGGGCCAGTGCATGTGCAAGTAACTTGCTCATGGCCGGGAAGATAGCGGAATCCAGCCATGTTGCAACCGGCTTGCATGTAGGGGCGTGAGCTTGGTCCCTGCGCCCATGCTTGAAACAGGGCGAACTTCGGTTACATTGAGAATGAGTTTCAGGATAAGCGCGGTCCACTTTGGCCGCGCCCGACGGGTGGCACGAGGTTGCCACCACTTGAGAAAGCCATGCCCGACACACTTACCCGGCCCGCCGCACCCCTCAGCCTGTTTTCGCCCGACGACGGCGAGCTGCAGGTTATTGAAATCATCGGCGAAGACGGCAACACCAAACGCATGTGCGAACTCGGCATCTGCCCCGGCAAACTCGTGCGCATTGTGCGGGCCGGTGACCCTTCGCTGGTGGCCGTTGCGGGTTCGCGGTTTGCGCTGGCGCGTGAGCTGGCCTCGCGCGTTTTTGTCCGGCCCGTGGCCTGAAATCATGGCCGGCACCCTGGCACAACTTCGCCCCGGGCAGAACGCGCGCGTCACGGACGTGCAGGGCGACGCGCAGCTTCAGCAGCGGATCCTGGAAATGGGGATTCTGCCGGGCGTTGAGATCCGGCTGGTGCGGGTGGCGCCTCTTGGCGACCCGATGGAGTTTTCCGTGCTGGGTTACAACCTCAGCCTGCGCAAATCCGAGGCCGCCTGCGTGACCGTGGAGGCCCTGTGAGCCACGGCACCCACGCCCGCGCGGACCGGCACGCCGTCGCACTGGTCGGCAACCCCAACGTCGGCAAGTCCAGCCTGTTCACGGCGCTGACCGGCGCGCGCCAGAAGGTGGCCAACTTCCCCGGTGTCACCGTGGAGGCCAAGGTCGGCACGGCGCGCTACGAGAACACTGAAATCACCGTGATTGACCTGCCGGGCACCTACAGCCTGGCGGCGCGCAGCCCCGACGAGCGCGTGGCGATTGACGCGCTGATGGGCCGGCACGAAGAGGCCCCTACGCCCGACGGCGTGATCCTGATTCTTGACGCGTCAAGCCTTGACCGCAACCTGTATCTCGGCACCCAGGTGCTGGAGTTCGGCCTGCCCACAGTTGTGGCACTGACCATGGTGGACGTTGCCGCCGCGCGCGGCATCACGGTGGACACAACACGGCTGTCGGCGGCGCTGGGTGTGCCGGTCGTTGAGGTAAACGCCCCGGAAGGCAAAGGCCTGGATGAACTTAAGGCCACCGTGCACCGTGTGCTGCACCACCCCGGCAAGCCGCTGGAGCTGCCGTTTCCCACCGAGTTCAAGGGTGCCGTGGACTCTTTGTACGCCACGCTGTGTGACCTGTCCGTGGCGCTGGGGTTCAAGCCCACGCGGCCGGAGGCGCTGCGCCTGCTGGTGGACACCGGCGGCCCGCTGCATGACGAAGTGTTGCAGGCCGGCGGCCCCGCCTTTGCCACGCGCCTGGCCGATCTTCGCGCGCAGGCTTCAACGGGCAAGAGCCTGGCGCTGGTAGAGGCCAACGCGAGGTACGGCCAGATCGCGGTCTGGATGCGCGACGCCAAGCAGCAGCAGGCCGGGCAGGGCCGCACACTGACCGACAAAGTGGACGCGGTGTTGACCCACAAACTGTGGGGTTCGCTGGTGTTCGTGCTGGTGATGGGCCTGGTGTTTCAAAGCATTTACGCCTGGGCCGAGCCGCTGATGACGTCGATTGAGGGCCTGTTCGGCTGGCTGGGCGCCACTGTTTCGGGGTGGCTGCCCGAGGATGCCGCGATGCTGCGCAGCCTGGTGGAGAACGGCGTGTTCGGCGGGGTGGGCGGCGTACTGGTGTTCCTGCCGCAGATCCTGATCCTGTTTCTGTTCATCGCGATTTTGGAAGACCTGGGCTACATGAGCCGCGCGGCCTTTCTGATGGACCGCATCATGTCGCGCTTTGGCCTTTCCGGCCGCAGCTTCATCCCGTTGCTGAGCAGTTTTGCCTGCGCGATTCCCGGCGTAATGGGCGCGCGCGTGATTGAAGACCGCAACACCCGCCTGACCACTATGTTCCTGGCGCCGTTCATGTCGTGCAGCGCGCGTTTGCCGGTTTACACGCTGATGATCGGCGCCTTTGTGCCCAAACAGACCGTACTGGGCTTTCTGGGCCTGCAGGGTCTGGTGCTGTTTGCCATGTACTGGGTTGGTGTGCTTGCGGCCATCCCGACGGCGCTGGTGCTCAAACGCGGCATTCTGAAATCCAAAAGCACTCCGTTTCTCATGGAGATGCCCAGCTACAAGCTGCCGCGCCTGAAGAACGTCCTGCGTGTGCTGTTGGAACGCGGCGGCAGCTTCATCAAGCGCGCCGGCACAATCATTTTGGCGGTTTCCATCATCGTGTGGGCCGCCCTGTGGTTCCCGCACAACGAGGAGATTTCCGCGCAATTTGATGCCATGCGAGAGTCCGCGCAGGTTGCCCACGCTGCCACCCTGGATCAGTTCGGCAAGGAGTTCCGCCAGGGAATGACCGGCGAGCAACTTCTGCAAGACAAGGCCGTCGTGGCCGCGCTGGCGGACCTTGACGCCCTGCGCGCCGCGCGCCAGGCCGACCAGGCCCGTGACGAAGAAGACCTTGCCGAAGACCAAGACGCACTTGCGGCGGCCGCCGAGAAACGATCGGCCGCGTTTCTGGAAAGCCTGAACGAACTGCACCGTCGCCACGGCGCGGCCACCAGCCCGGCCATGCTGATCCGCCAGGCCGACGACGGCCTTGCGGATTCCCAGCGCGATATCGACAACGCCGAGGCCGCGGCGTTTGCAAACGACAGCTACCTGGGCCGGGTGGGCCACGCGATTGAGCCACTGGTGCGGCCGTTGGGCTGGGATTGGCGCATCGGCATGGCGGCAGTGGCCAGCTTCCCGGCGCGTGAGGTAATCGTCGGCACCCTGGGCACGATCTTCAGCCTTGGCGAAGTTGACGAAGCCGACGAAGGCCTGCGCGGCGCGCTGCAACAGGCCACAGACCGCGACGGCAGGCCGTTGTTCACCTTGGCCACCGGCCTGAGTGTGATGGTGTTCTTTGCCCTGTGCTGCCAGTGTGCGGCTACGCTGGCGGTAATGCGGCGTGAAACGAACTCGTGGAAGTGGCCGCTGGCGAGTTTTGCCTACATGACGGCGCTGGCATACCTGGGCGCGCTGGTAACGTTCCAGGTGGCAAGGGCGCTGGGCGGATAGAAGTGCGTGGTGCGAAGTGCGTAGTGCGAAGTGCGTGGTGCGAAGTGCGTGGTGCGAAGTGCGAAGTGCGAAGTGAGCCGTGCGTTTTCAAGGAATGTAGTGCAACAGCAGTTGACGTGACTGCCGACTGCCGACTGCCGACTGCCGACTGCCGACTGCTGCCAGCCGCAAGCTGCCAGCCGCAAGCTGCCAGCCGCAAGCTGCCAGCCGCAAGCTGCCAGCCGCAAGCTGCCATCCCCAACCTGCCCCTATGGAAATCGCCGCTGTCATCCTTGTCGTTGCCGCCGCCCTTGCCTTTGTGGCCTGGCGCGTGGTGGTTACGGTGCGCGTGGCACGCGGCGGGCAGGAATGCGGCGGCTGCGGAAGCTGCAGACCGGCGGAAGCCCCGGGACGGAACTGACCTTCACCAAGAATTTTTCAATCTCTCTATTGCGCGCACCGCGCAATGCGATATTTCTATTCGCGACGCGTGGATGCTCACGCGGACAAGTCTGGGAAGTGCCGCGCGGCCTGAACGAGTCATGGGCCGAGTGAGCCCCGAAATCGGGTGACTCCACTGCGCTGGCGAACGGGGATGAGTGGTTCCCGTTACCCAGACGACGCTTTGAAAAGCGTCGTTGTGCGTTAGGAAGCCGCCTTGGCTGAGATCAACACCGATCAGCTTGCCGATGACCTGTCGCAGATCACGCGCATCCAGCGCGTATCGGGCAACGAAGGCAACGTCGTGGAATGGTTCAAGGCCCGCTTTGAAAAGCTGGGCATCCCGTACAAGCACAGTGGCCGCAACCTGCTGGCCTGGCGTGGCACTGGAAAACGCCGCTTGCTGCTGAACACTCACACCGACACCGTGCCGCCCAACAAGGGTTACACCCGTGAACCCTGGGACGGCGCGCGCGAGCAGGGTCGTGTACACGGACTGGGCTCAAGCGACGCCGGCGGCTGCTTGATCGGCATGCTGCACACGCTGGCGACGGCGAAGTTCGATGAATCGCAATGCACGCTGATGTTCGCGCCCACCTGCGACGAAGAGGTGCAGGGCGAAGGGTTCGAGATTTTCCGCAGCGAGATCCCCGAGTTCGAGGCCTGCATCACCGGCGAACCCACGGATTGCAACGTGTGCGTGGCTGAGCGCGGCATGTTCAAGCTGGATATGAAGACCACCGGCAAAAGCGCCCACGCCGCAAGGCCGTGGCAGGGCGTGAACGCGATCTACCTGGCGGCGCGGGATATCCTCAAGGTGGAAGAACTGTACGAAGGCTTCACCGAACGCGACGACCTGCTGGGCCGAACGACACTGGCCGTCACGATGGTCAACGGCGGCGTGGCAAGAAACGTCGTGCCCAGCGAAGTGAAGTGGGTGATTGACGGCCGCACGATTCCGCAGCTGGACAACGCCGAAACGATCAAGCGCGTGAAGGCCGCCATCAGCCAGCACAGCTGCGTCGAGAAAGAAAAGGCAAGATTCGGCGTGTGGGTCCGCAGCGCCAGCGACCCGCTGGTGCAATGCGCCTGCAAGGCCGGAAACTCCGACAAAACCCAGGCCTTCGGCGGCGTCAGCGATGCCTGGTGGAACGACAATGCCCAGGGCCTGATCATCGGCCCCGGCAAACCGGAACTGAGCCACGCGGCCAACGAGTACCTGGAAGAAAAGGAACTGGCGCGGGGATACGAGATCTACCGCAAGACGGCGGAGCTGTTTTTGGAGGCATAGCCAAAGTCACAGCCTATCGCGTAAGCGATGGGGCCATTCAAGGAACGACGTTGGTCCACAGATGAACACAGATACACACAGAAAAAGGCAAAGGACTCAGCGCGAAGGCGCGAAGAACCGCGAAGACGCCAAGAACGGCAGAAGGACAGAAGTAGTGGTTCGGCGGAAGGTTTGCCGTAGAGCCCCCGCAGGGGGCGCCAGAGATTAGCCCCGCGCGTAAGCCCGGGGGATAGGCGAAAAAGAGGCCAAGCCCCGCAGGGGCGACACAGCGCCGGCCAGAGGCCGGCGAATGCAGGCGGGACGCCCGCGCTCCCGGAGACGAACATGTGGCAAGGCAGATTCAGCGGCAAACCTGACAAGCTGATGCAGGAATTCGGCCAGTCGGTGTCATTTGACCAGCGCCTGTGGAAGGAAGACATCCAGGGCAGCCTCGCCTACGCGGCCGAGTTGCAACGCATCGGCATACTGACCGAGAAAGAACTCGCGGACATCCAGACCGGCTTCGTAACCATCACCAAGGAAATCGAAAGCGGCAAGTTTCAGTGGAAGGTCGAACTCGAAGACGTCCACATGAACATCGAGTCGCGCCTCACCGAACTCATCGGCGACGCCGGAAAAAAGCTTCACACGGGGCGGTCTCGTAATGATCAGGTCGCGACGGATTTTAAGTTGTGGTGCATTCGCGTTGCAAAGACTGAACTGAAGGCTGCGGCGGTAGCCCTCGTTCGAGCACTGGTGGAAAGGGCATCTGAGAACGTTGACGTGATCATACCAGCTTACACACACCTACAGCGCGCAATGCCCACGAGGCTGGCGCATCACTTGAACGCATATGTGGACATGATCTTCTCCGACTCACGGGTGTTCTTTCGGCACGGAAGTGCGGACGCACAAGGTCGCGTGCCTCTCGGCAGCGGCGCAGCCACAGGCAACAGCTTTCCCGTCGACATGCATGTGCTCGCCAAGTCGCTAGGTCGCTCCATGCCAGATCACAACTCAATGGCGGCTGTGTCGGATCGCGACTTCGCGCTGGATCTCGTTTTCGCCTGCGCCAAGTGCATGACCCACCTTTCACGCATTGCCGAAGACCTGATCCTGTGGTCCACGGCTGAGTTTGGGTTCATCACACTGGGCGATGCCGTTACCACCGGCTCCAGCATCATGCCGCAGAAGCGGAACCCGGACGCTTGCGAGCTTGTGCGCGGCAAGACTGGGCGTGTCGTGGGGCATCTCATGTCCCTGTTCACGCTGCTTAAAGGCCTGCCGATGACTTACAACCGTGATTTGCAGGAAGACAAAGAAGCGGTGTTTGACGCGACTGACCAGACGCTGGCTTGCCTGCGCGTGATGGCGCTGGTGTTCAGCAAGGAAAACTTCAAGGTCAACCGCGAGCGCATCCAGCAGCATCTCGATTCCGGTGCGGGCTACATGGAGGCCATGAACGTGGCCGACTGGCTGGTGCTGCAGGGCGTGCCGTTTCGCGACGGCCACGACATCACCGGTCGGCTGGTGAAGTACGTCGAACAGAAGAAGATGCGTTTTGCAGACCTGACCGCGGCAGACCTCGCCGCCGTAGACGCGCGCCTGAAGCCCGAACTGTTGAAGGAACTCAGCCTCGAAGCACTGGTTGAACGCAAGCAGGTGTACGCGGGCACAGCCAAAGCCCGCGTGCTGGAACGTCTGGCAGAACTGAAGTCATGGCTTGGAAACAATGAACAAGGGGCAATGAACCATGAACAATGAGGTCGAACGTGGCGCGCCCGCCATTGTTCCTTGCTCATTGTGCATTGTTCATTGAAGAGGAAGACAAGTAATGGCGGACAACAAGCTTTGCATACTGGCCTACAGCGGTGGGCTCGACACTTCCTTCTGTATCCCGTTCATCCGGGAAAAGTACGGCTATGACGTCGAGACCGTCATGATCGACACCGGCGGCTTCACGGCCGACGACTTTAGGCGCGCGGCCGACCGGGCAAAGTCGCTGGGTGTCAAGAATCCCGTCGTCCTGGATGGACGCGCCGACGTGTTCAACCGCTACATTAAATACATGCTGTTCGGCAACGTGATGCGCGGCGGCGTCTACCCGTTGTGCGTGGCCGCCGAACGCGTGGTGCAGGCCAGCATGGTTGCCGAGTACGCCGTGAAGCATAAAGCCGCCGCCGTGGCCCACGGCAGCACCGGCGCGGGCAACGACCAGATTCGCTTTGACGTGGCCATGAACGTGCTTGCGCCAGGCCTGAAGATGCTTGCGCCGGTGCGCGAACATTCGTTGACGCGGCAACAGGAGACCGACTATCTCAAGAAAGTCGGGCTCGAAATCCCCGCCAAGACCACGCAGTACAGCATCAACGCCGGCATGTGGGGCGTGACGATCGGCGGCAAGGAAACCCACGACAGCGCCACGGTGGTGCCCGACGAAGTCTTTGAAATGGCCGCCAAGAGCAACCCGGCCGTCAAGCCGCGCCTTCTGAAGGTGACTTTCGATAAAGGCCAGCCCGTCGCACTGGACGGCGAGAAACTCAGCCCGATAGCGCTGATCGAGAAGCTGAACACGCTGGGCTTTGAATACGCCCTGGGCCGCGGCGTGCACCTGGGCGACACCATCGTTGGCATTAAGGGCCGCGTGGCCTTTGTGGCACCGGCGGCGCTGATGCTGATCGCCGCGCACCGTGAACTCGAGAAGCTGGTCCTGACCAAGTGGCAGCGCTTCTGGAAGGATCACGTCAGCGACTTCTATGGGACCATGCTGCATGAAGGCCAGCCCTTTGACCCGGCCCTGCGCGACATTGAAGCGCTGCTGGAAAGCAGCCAGGGGCGCGTCAGCGGCGAAGTCAGCATCACAGTCAAGTACGGCGCATTTGCGGTGGGTGGGGTTTCCAGCCCGCACTCGTTGATGAGCGCGGCGGCCGGCAAGTACGGCGAAGAGTTCAGCCTGTGGTCCGGCGCCGACGCGGCGGGATTCGGTAAGGTGCTGAGTATCCCGTCACGCCTCGCCGCCCAGGCCAAGGGTTAGAAAGGCGGAAACCGCCAAAGCGCCGAAGCGCCAATGGACTAGCATGGAGTGGGTATGCAGCGCGAGCCAGACAAAGAACTTGATGAGTTAGCAGCCAAGGTCATCGGTGCCGCGATCGAAGTGCACAGGCACCACAAGGCTGGTTATCCAGAGAGCGTATACCGCGACAGCATGGTTGTGGAACTTGAGTTGCTGGGTCTGCGTGTCGATCACGAAGTGCCGGTCGAAGTGACGTACAAGGGCAGGTCCGTGGGAAAGGGCAGGATTGACCTGTTGGTAGGGGGCCGCCTGATCGTCGAACTCAAGACGGTGGACGCTATCGGCGAAGCCCACGTCGCTCAGGCAATCACCTACCTTAAGGCCACGGGCAGGACGCTTGCGCTGATCATCAACTTCAAAGTCCCTGCCATCCGGGGCGCGGCAATCAAGCGTGTAGTTTACCACGAACAAGGTTGACCTTTGGCGCTTTGGCGTTTTGGCGGATTGAATTGCAGTCGCTTTTACTCAGGCAGGAGCAACAATGAACATCAACGCAGTTGAGGGAACGAAGATGAACGAGCAGTCCGGCCAGTCAGCAATCTCGCGGGAGACCGCCAAGCTCAATGGCCCCAAGACCATGCAGATCCGCGTCGACAAGATCGCCAGCGTCTGCCACCGCCTCAACCTTCACAAAGAAGAACAGATCATCACCGAGGGCCTGGTCGCCGAGGCCGGCAACGTGATTGTTGTGCGCTCGCTGGGTGAAAAAAGCGTCTACGGCGAACTTGAACTCGAAGAAGGCCGCATGGCCAAGATCTTCGAAAACGACTACATCATCGGCGCACTGGGTGCCCGCAATGCGCTCAAGGGTTACGTCGGCAAAGTGCCCCAAGCCGTCAAGGCCGGCGACATCATCAACCTGCTGAATCTCGGTGGCGTGATCGGCATCTGCACAGGAGTGAACAAGGACCTCGGCCCGCCGCTGAAAGTTGAAGTCGTCGGGCAGGTGGTGCGCAAAGGGCGCATTCTCAACCTTGTGGATTCCAGTATCCCGACCCACGACCACCTGGACCCCAAGGGCAAGGTGCCCATCATCGCCGTCAGCGGCACCTGCATGAGCGCGGGCAAAACCAAGGTCTGCGCCACACTGTGCCAGTTGCTTTCCCAGCGCGGCCTGCGCGTTAACGCGGGCAAGCTCTCGGGCGTTGCGGCGCGCAAGGACCTGTTCAGCTTTGAAGACCACGGCGCGGAGATGACGCTTAGCTTTGTCGATTGCGGCCTGCCCAGCACCGCCGATGTGGACACGATTGCGCCGATTGCCAAGTCGATCATCAACGAATTGCTCGAAGACAAACCCGACGTGATTGTCGTCGAGCTCGGCGACGGCATCATCGGCGGCTATTCGGTGATGTCGTACTTCGACGACGCCGAACTGTACAACGCCACCAGGGTGCACATCCTGTGCGCCAACGACCCGGTGGGTGCCTACGGCGCCAAGGCCGTGTTCGACAAGCGCGGCCAGCGCATTGACCTGTTCAGTGGTCCCGTGACGGACAATGATGTCGGTTGCGGCTACATAGTCGAAGGCCTGGGAATCAAGGCCATTAATGCCCGCAACGACGCCGAGCTTCTGGCCGACGAAGTCTGCCGCCTGCTTGGGCTGAACGATCTTGTGGGCGTGCGCCCCGAAGGCACAAACCCGGCCTGACCATGAACGAACAACGCCAGAGTCCTGTCCCGCCCTGGGTGCGCCGCTGGTGGTCGCTGCCGGTGTTCTTGGCGCTGATCGGCTGGGAGTTTTACTCGGCCCGCGAAACCGGCACGCCGCCCAACTGGATATGGCTGGGCGTGGCGCTGGCCGGGCTGGCGTTTCTGGTGCTGGTAAACCTGGGCAACATGAGACGCTGAACATGGCCGCCATTGTCATCCGCAACGCGCTGGTGTTCCGTGCCGGGCGCTTTCAGAAAACCGACGTGCGTGCCGACGGCCGCTGGATTTCGCGCATTGAACCCGGCGTTGACGCCGCGGGCGCGAGGGTGATTGACGCCGGCGGGCTGTACCTGCTCCCGGGCGTGATTGACCCCCAGGTGCACTTTCGTGACCCCGGGCTGACACACAAGGAAGACCTCGAGACGGCATCGCGCGCCTGCGCCAAGGGTGGCGTGACCAGCTTTCTGGAGATGCCCAACACGATTCCCAACGCGATCAACCAGCGCGAGATCGACAACAAGCACGCGATTGCTGCGCGCAAGAGCCGCGTGAACTGGGGCTTCTTCATCGGCGCGACCAACCACAACCTGGCTGACCTGCAATCCGCCACGCGGGTCTGCGGTATCAAGGCCTTTCTTGGTGCCAGCACCGGCGACCTGCTGGTGGACGATCCCAAGGCGCTGGAAGCCATCTTTGCGCATACCGACAAATGCCGCGTGATCGCGACGCACTGCGAAGAAGAGGCCTTTCTGCGGGCGCGCAAGGACGAGTTTGCCGGCCGCACCGACATCCGCGGCTACACCGAGTGGCGCAACGTGGAGGCCGCGTATCGTTCGACGCAGACGGTCGTGAACCTGGCCCGAAAGTATGGCCACCGCGCGCACATCCTGCACGTCAGCACCGCGCGCGAATGTGAGCTGTTCATACCTCGCGACACCCTGGTCACCTGCGAGGCCTGCCCGCACCACCTGCTGTTCAACGTGCGCGACGCCGAAGAACAAGGTGCCTGGCTGAAGATGAACCCGCCGCTGAAGTATGAAGCCGACAACCGCGGGCTGTGGGATGCCTTGCGCGACGGGCGCATTTCGTGCATTGCTACCGACCACGCCCCGCACCTGCCGGCCGAAAAACGCAAGCCGGTGTGGCAGGCCCCGGCGGGCATTCCGCTGGTGGAAAACTCTCTGGCACTGATCCTGGATGCCAGCGCACGCGGCGAATGCAGTCTGGAACAGGTCGCGCTGTGGATGTGCCAGCGGCCGGCGCAGGTCTATGCCATGAAGGGCAAGGGTTTCATCGAAGTGGGCTTTGACGCCGACCTGGCGCTGGTGGACCCCAACGACGTGCACGAGCCCCGCAATGAAACGCAGCTTACCAAGTGCGGCTGGACGCCCTGGCACGGCCGGAAGCTCAAGGGCCGCGCGATACTTACCATCTGCGGCGGCCAGGTCGTGTACGAAAACGGCAAGGTCAACGACGAAGTGCGTGGCCGCGAGATTCAGTACCAGTAACGTGGCATCGGCGTCCTCGCCGATGCGTCTGCATGGCCGTCCCGGCCATGCCCTGTGCGCAACCGGCGATGCCAGGAACTACCCCTGCTTGCTGATCATCTCAAACCGGCCGATGTCGGGCTCTCCGGCCAGGAACGGCCCGATCTCGCTGAGTGCCTTCTGCACGTGCGGGGTCTTCAGGTGCGCATCCAGCGCGGATTCGCTGGTCCAGTTTTCATAGAACACGAAAGTGCCCGGCTGGTCTGCGCGCACATGCAGGTCGTAGTTCACACAGCCCTGTTCCCTGCGCGTGGGTGCAACCAGCGAGGTCAGGATTTCCTTGGCGCGAAGCTCCGAGCCTGCCCTGGCGCGGATCGTGGCAATCACCGTCAGCATGTTTGTCTCCCTTTGGCACTACAGCATTTTCACAGTTCGTTTGCAGGCTTCTGCTTGCGGCGGTCTTCGCATCTCCGCGTCGCGCTCCCTCGGCGTGGCCTTCAGCCACGCCTGCGTCCGCGCTCCTTGATCTGCTCTCCCGGCGCGGTTCGGAACCTCTGCAAACAAACAGCGAAAAAGCTATAGGCACTTGGGGGCGGGCGGCCAACACCACCCGCCCCCGCGCCGGACCGTGGGGGAGCAATCAGTCCGGCCTGACCAGCGCCGTAACAAAAAATCCGCGCTGCCCGCTGAAAAAGTCGCCCGGGTTGACCAGCGGCCCCAGGTGGTGGGCAAGCTGCGCGGCCACAATCAGGAACACGCACAGCCACAGGGCCAGCACGCGGCCGTCCATCAGGCTTGCCTGGTCCTTGAAGCGGGCATAGCGCTGCACCCGCCAGATCAAGTTGACACCAAACGCGGTGGCCACGCCAAGCGTCAACAGGTGCAGACCGATCATGAACCCGCGTGCGCCTTCCTCGGTGCTGAGGCTGAAAAACCACACCACCGGCGCGCAGGCCAGCAGGATCAACCCCGCCGCCGCGGCCACCAGCAGCACCGCGTTGGTGGATTGCATCAGGTTCAGGCGCGCGCCCATCAACGCGTTGAACACATGAAAGCTGGGCAGGCAGATCGCGCAGGCGCCAAGCACCACGACAGGGAACTTGATGGCCGCAAACAGCATCTGCTGCGGGCCCGAGAACGCCCCAAGAATCGCGCCGTAAAGGGCGCTGGCGAACAATGCCAGCGCCAGCAGCCCCAGGCAGTACAGGCGGCCGTGCCGGTCACGCATCAGGTCGCGCGCGACTGCGCCCTGGGCGCGCAGCAACCCGCCGCCGACCGCCAGCGGGCCGCAAGGCGTAAAGGTGTCGGCTTCCCACCGCGCCATCCAGGCCTTTGGCGGGGGCGTGGGCTCGGGCTGCGCGGGGCAGGTTTGGCCCTGTGCGGGCACCGGGCCGCCGTGGTCGTTTGACAGTGGGGGATCAAGGCGAGTGCTCATGACAGTACTCCGATCTCGGCCAGCCAGCGCAGGAACACACGACCCACGCCCAGGTAAAAGTTGCCGCTGAGGCCGCGTTGCAGGTTCCAGTAGCCATCAACGCCGTAGCTGCTGCCGATCCACGGCCGCAGCACCCACGCCGCCTGCGCGCCGGTGAACTGGTACAGCAAGGCCCAGGCGGCGATGACCCATCCGGTTTTCGTGCCCGGTGCGGCCGCGCGCAGGCCGTACACCAGCGCGCGCAACGAGTACAGGCCGGCACCCACGCCGCAGGCCGCACAAAGCAGGTAAAGGTTCAGGTAGCTGGCCATGCTCGGGATCGGCGCGGTGGCCGCAAACAGCGCTAGTACGGGCGCCAGCGCGCCCAGGCAGGTTGCAAACACGGCCACACCGCCCAACCCGATGGTGAGTGTCTGGTGCAACCGAAGGGGCAGGCGCGCGACGGCCACCGTGAGTTGCATGAGCGGAAAACACAGGGTCAGGGTGCCCAGCAGCATCAACGGCATCTTGATGGTCGTGATCCATACGTGCGCGCGGCCCACGTGGCTGCCCATCGCCGCACCCCAGGCCATGGCGCCGCACAGCCCTGCCACCAGCATGCGTGTGCGCGGCAGGGCGACCTGGCGGTTCAGGGCCAGGGCCAGCCCGTCGCCGGGGTTGCGCAGCAGGATTTGGACAAGGGCGGCCATGGGATCACTCTGTGATACAGAGTGATCGGCGCGGGCATCGGCACACTTTAGGGCACTGGCTGGAAATCCGCTTAAAATCAAGGCTGGCGGGTAATCCAGGCGGCATTACCGGACGCTGCAAGTTGCCCGTTGCGCATTGGCGGGTTATGCGCGTAAATACACGCTCACAGGAAGCGCCCATGCCTGCCACATTGCACTGGAATCGCCTGACGATTGCCGCGGCCAACGACGCGGAGTTCAAGGCTGCCGTGGACAAAGACCTGCCGCAATTTCTCAAGGCCAATCACCCCGCGCTTGAGATCGATTTCGGCCAGAGCAAAAACCTGTCCGACGACGCGTTCAAGGCCATCGGCATGAAGCTGGTGGATGCCGCCGGCGGCAAGAAGCTGGTCGTGCGCGTACCCGAGTATCTGCGCCGCCACTTTGAGGGCAGCGGCCTGAGCGACCTGGTGGACGTGCACGTGGTTGTGCGCATGGACGCCCACACCAAGATGGCCGGCGAAGAAGAGGCGGAAGGCGACCTTGAGCCCGTTTCCGACGACGCCGAACCCGAGGAGAAGGACGAGACCCACCCGCCATCGGGCGACCTGAACAACACCAAGATCCAGACCAAGGCCACCGGCGGCGCGCTGCTGGACGAAGAAGACAACAAGCGGTTTGAGGTAGGCGAAGAGCTGATCATCGGCCGCGAACCCCCGGCCCAGGCAGTGTACGCCATTCCCACCATCAGCAAGAAACACTTCCGCATTTACCGGCAGGGGCCGGCCTATTTCATCGAAGACCTGCGCAGCACCAACGGCACATACCTCAATGGCGACCCGCTGACCCAGCCGCAACCGCTGGGCGAAGGCGACGAGATTGTCGTCGCGATCACGCTGAAACACCCCGAAGGCGCCCGGCGCTTCAAGTTCACGACCAAGCTGTAGGGCGGCTTCGCCGCCTGTTGAGAGTTAAGGGCGGACAGCAAAGGGATTGGCCGCCAAGGGACGCCAAGAACTGCAACTTCGCTGAGCCACGGATCACACGGATAGACACGGAGAATGCGCGCCCGCAAGGGCGCCCGAGATTAGCCGGGGGCGTGAGCCCCCGGTTGTAGGCTCCGCTGAGTCCGAGCCCCGGCAGAGGCGGCAGAGGCGGCTATCAAGAGTTGTTACGTTAGACGAGTTGTGTCGCCCCTGGCGGGGCTGGCGGACCTTACCCGTTAGCTCTCCGGTGGCTTACGCCACCGGTTAAAGTCGGCCGCCCCGGAGGGGCGGTACTGCACGACTGTTGTACTCCGCAGGCTTGAGGGGGCGGAGGTGAGTCCAGAGAAGGCCCGCGCCCAAGCGCTTGGACAGGGCGCGATAGACACGGAAACACCGTACAGCACTTTCCGTGCTCATCCGTGTAATCCGTGGCTCTGGCTGGTGTCGTGTCGCTACTCCGGCGGATGCAACTCGCTGAAGATCCGCCGTGCTTCCTCGCACACGCGCAACTGGTACTTCTTGCGCTTTTCTTCGGGCCAGGTGCCGGGGCATTCCACGGTGATGGCGGTGCAGCCGTAGGTCAGCCAGGCGTAATAGCCCAATGAATAGACCCGCGTGATCTTCTGAAACCCCAGCATCGGCCGGGTTGGTTTGATCAGGCCGTCTTCGCCCTTCACCAGGCTCCATTGCGGGGCGGGGTCGAAGTCGTACTCGGCCTTCAGCGCGTCGATGATGCGGCGGCCCAGGTCGTCTTCGGGGCCGTTCTGGATCAGGTACGGGCCGGTGCCGTCGGGGTCTTCGTGCAGGTCAAGCAGCAGCCCGGGCTTGTTGTTGCGCAGAAACTCGCGCACAGCCTCGGCCTCGGGGCAGTCATCGAGCGCAAAGCAGCGGTTCAAGTCGCGGCCGTCTTGCAGGTGGCGGTTGTTGTTCTGAATGCCCCAGGGGTTGCATGGGCCGAACACCGTAAAACCCATCTCGATCAACTGATCCTGCACCAGATAGCCGGAAGGTTCATTGCCATGCACGCCGGTGGTGATGACAATGTCGGTGCGGTACTTGGGTTTGGGCGGCTCGGGCCTTGGTTCCGGTTTCGGTTCAGGCGCGACGTTGGCAGCCTGGTTGTCGGCAACCGGCTGGGGCTGCGAGCAGGCGGCAAGCAGGCACAGCGACAGCGACAAGACAGTGCGCATGGTTTCTCCAAGGTCGATCATTCCAGCTAAGGGAGCCCCGAACGTCAGTTCGGGGCCCTTCACCTGCAAGGCCCCGACCTTACGGTCGGGGCTCCGTGCGTTCTGATACTTCGCGGCAGTTGCTGATTGTTGCGCAGCCGCATAGTTGCATGGCGCGGACGAAGTCGTCGCGGTAGAGGGCCAGCACACTACGCACGCCTTGCTCGCCGCCGACGGCCAGTCCCCACAGAATCGGGCGGCCGATCAACACGGCGTCGGCGCCCAGTGCCAGCGCGCGCAGGATGTCTGTGCCCCATTCGATGGCGCCGTCTACCAGCACGGCCAGCTTGCCGCCCACTGCTGTGGCGACTTCGGGCAGGGCACGGGCCGTGGCGACTGCGGCGTCGCACTGGCGGCCGCCGTGGTTGCTGACAATCACCCCGGCACAGCCAGCATCATGGGCGCGTCTGGCGTCATCGGTGCGCAGCACGCCTTTGAGCAGGACCGGCAGCTTGGTCAGCGAGCGCAGCCAATCCACGTCGCGCCAGGTCAGGCTTGCGTCCTGCCGAGTGCGGAAGAGTTCGGACAGGTGGCTGCCTTCGGCAGCGTTGAGAGTTAAGGGTCGAGGGTCGAGAGCAGCCTTTCTTGACCCTTGACCCTCGACACTTGACCGGCCGTACCCCGCAAGATTCTCGCGCGTCATGCCCTTGGGCAGTTCGAACCCGTTGCGCTCGTCGGCGATGCGGCGGCCCAGCACTGGCGCGTCGGCGGTGACCACCAGCGCCGTGTAGCCCGCGGCCTCGGCGCGGCGAATCAGGTCTTCGGTGATGGCTCGGTCCTTGTGGCAGTACAGTTGAAACCACTTGGGGCCGGGCACTTTCGCGATGTCCTCAAGGCTGGTTGTGGCCATGGTGCTGACCACGTATGGCACGCCACAGGCCTCGGCCGCGCGGGCCACGGCAAGTTCGCCGTCCTTGTGGGCCAGCTTCTGGTATGCCATCGGCGCGATCAGGGCCGCAAACGGCAGTTTCAGGCCCATCACGGTAGTTGACGGATCGGGGCTGCTGACATCCACCATCACGCGCGGGCGAAGCTCAATCGCGTCCCAGGCCGCGCGGTTGCGCTTGAGCAACGTTTGCCCGTCGGCACCGCTGCGAAAGTAGTCCCAGGCCATGCGCGGCAGAACCTTGCGCGCGGCCTTGCGGTAATCAGCGATGGTAAGAAGACCTTTGGGCATTACGGGATTTCAGTCGAAGGAAAGGGCAACGGCAAGTCTGTCCCGAAAACCCAAAAGTCCCAAAGCCGTCTGCCAGTTTCGGGCTTTCGGGATAAATCGCAGTTGCTGTGTTTCGAGACTTTGCAAGACGCCTTTTGCCTTGCGCCCTGCGCCGTTATGCTCGCGCCCATGATTGACCGCAAGCAGATTGAGGAGTTCGAAGACCGCATGCTGGCGCCCTATGCCCTGCGGGCCAGCCGGTCTGTGGGCCGGCGCTTCCCGGAAGACGAGCACAACTACCGCAGCTGTTTCCAGCGCGACCGCGACCGCATCATCCACTGCGCCGCGTTCCGCCGCCTTGAGTACAAGACACAGGTGTTTCTCAACTGGCAGGGAGACCACTTCCGCACCCGCCTTACCCACACGCTGGAAGTCGCCCAGTGTGCGCGCACGATTGCCCGCGTGCTGCGCCTGAACGAAGATCTGTGCGAGGCCGTGTCGCTGGCCCACGACCTTGGCCACACACCCTTTGGCCACGCCGGCGAACGCGCGATGCGCGACCTGATGAAAGACCACGGCGGCTACGAGCATAACGGCCAGAGCCTGCGCATTGTGGACGACTTGGAACGTCACTACCTGCCGCGCTTTCCCGGTTTGAACCTGACGCAGGAAGTGCGCTACGGCCTGATGAAGCACCGTACCGATTACGACAAGCCGCTGTTCAAGGGTTTGATCGAGCGCGTCGGGCCCAGCCTGGAAGCCCAGGTGGCGAACCAGGCCGACGAGATCAGCTACAACGCCCATGACGTGGACGACGGCATGTACGCTGGCCTGCTCACCCCCGAGGCCGCCCGCGAAAGCGTGCTGTTCCGCGAAGCCGAAGAGTTTGCACTGGCCAACGTACCCGCGGGCGAAGGCGACCTGGTGCGTTACCAGATTGTGCGCCGGTTGAAGGACATGCAGGTGACGGACCTGCTGCAGTGGTCCACACGGCGCCTGAAAGAAGAAGAGTTCGCAAGCCCCGAAGCCGTGCAGGCCTTTGACGGCGCGCCAGTGATCGACTTCAGCCCGGAGTTCAAGGAAAAGGTGAAGGGGCTCAAGTTGATGCTGTACCACAAGCTGTACATGAACCGCACCGTGCGGCGCGGCATGGAAAAGAGCACACGCTTCATGCGCCAGATGTTTGAGCGTTATGTAAGCGAGCCGTACCTGATGCCCGGCGGTTTCTTCAAGCGCGTGGCCGGGGGCGAGCGCGTGCACCGCGTGGTGTGCGATTACATCGCAGGCATGACCGACCGTTACGCGCTGGAGCAATACAAGAAGATGTTCGACCCGGATACCTGGTAGCGGGCCTTCGGCCCGCGTCGAGGGTCAAGAGTTCGAAGGTCGAGCGCGGTTGCCCCGTGGTCCCGTGGCGGGCAGAAGGGGCCAAGGCGAAGTTGTAGTCAGCTGTTCGGCGCGGAGCGCCAGTACCACGTAAGCCCACGGCGAAGCCGTGGGGAAACAGTCAGCTAATGAACCAAGGCGCGGAGCGCCGACACAAGCCGTCGAGACCGCAATGGCACACACCCGGACCCGCATACTCGTGCATATGGTTTTTGCGACCAAAGACCGGCTTCCGATCATCGAGCCCGCGTTCAAGCCAGCGCTGCATGCGTATATGGCTGGAACCGTGCGTGGACTGGGTTGTCATCTGCATGCGTTGGATGGTGTTGCGGACCACTGCCATGTGGTCTTTGACCTGGTGCCGAAAATCGCGCTGGCGGATTTTGCGAACAAGCTGAAGGCGGGGGCCACCAAGTGGGCGCGCGATGAAGGAGTACGCGAGTTCGGTTGGCAGCGCGGCTATGGCGCCTTCAGCGTGAATGTTGAGAGTCTGGATCGGGCAGTCAGATACGTGCGGTCACAGGAAGCCCATCACGCAAAGCGGTCGTTTCGAGACGAGCTGGCGGAGTTCATTCGGGTCAACGGCATGGAACCAGATGCCGAGTTTATTGATGGTCTTCGGCCGCCGATTGTGCAGGAGGAATGAGTAATCTGTGTCGGCGCTCCGCGCCTTGGAAATCCTGGGAATGCTATCCCCACGGCTTCGCCGTGGGCTAACGTGGTATTGGCGCTCCGCGCCAAAGTGTGAAGCAAGAACGGTGAAGCAATGCTCACACCGTAAAACAAGGCAACCAGCCGCTTAAACTGACCAGCCGCAGTCAACCCACAACCCACAACCCAACATCAAACATGAAACCCATTGCAACCAACCACGCTCCTGCCGCCATTGGCCCTTACTCTCAGGCGATGATTGCCGGGGGCTTTGTGTTTTGTTCGGGCCAGATCGCGCTGGACCCCGCGACCGGCCAGATGGTCGGCGAAACCGCCGCCGACCAGGCCACGCAGGTCATGAAAAACCTGGCGGCGGTGCTCAAGGGTTCCGGTTGCGGCCTGAACGATGTGGCCAAGACCACGATCTTTCTCAAGAGCATGAACGACTTCGCGGCCGTGAACGAGGTTTACGCCAAGGCGTTCGGCAACCACCGCCCGGCGCGCGCGACGGTTGAGGCCGCGCGCCTGCCCAAGGACGCACTGGTCGAAATTGACTGCGTGGCATTGGCAAGGTGATGGCGCGGGGGGCTGCCGTCCGGTGCAGGTTCACCGAGACCGCGCGTGCTCGCGCTTGTACTCGCGCTTCATCTGTTCAAGGTCTTTGCGCAGCTTGATGTATTCCTGCGGCTCAAGGTCATTCACAAAAACTTTGCCATTGAGGTGATCCAGTTCGTGCACAAAGGCCCGCGCCAGCAGGCCTTCGCCCGTGACCTCGAACCAGTTGCCCTTCACGTCCTGGGCCTTCATGGTGACCTTGGCCGGGCGCAGCTTCTTGGCAAACAGGCCGGGAAAGCTCAGGCAGCCTTCGTCGCTGTATTGCTCGCCCTCAACGGAGACGATCTCGGGGTTGATCAGCGCGATTTCGGTTTCCGGCGGCTGGCCTTCGCCGCAGTTGACCACATACATGCGCCTGGAAATGCCCACCTGTGGTGCGGCCAAGCCCACGCCACGCGCGTGGTACATGGTCATGAACATATCCTCAATTACCTGGGCCAGGCGCGGGCCGAAATCAGTCACGGGCTCAGCGGTCTTGAGCAGGATCGGGTCAGGGTAATGCAGGATTTCGAACAAGACTCACCTCAATGCCATAACGCCCCGGGCGTTTCGGCCTATCCCGTTAGTCTAGCGCCATTTCCGTAATCGACAACGCGGCGCGCAGGCTTGCACTTGCCCCTGTGATTGGCTTCAATACAAGTTCCGGAACGGGCGGACAGGTTTTTCGTGAACAGGCACCAGAAGGGATGCCCCAATGGCTGACGTTAGCAAGTTTCTCGCCAAGGCAGACGACGCGCTGAAGAAGCGCAACTACGACTACGCGATCCAGATGTACGAGTCGGCCATGATGGCCGACCCGGGCAACGCCGATGCGCGCCGCAACTATCGGGTCGCGCTGGTCAAGAAGTACGACGAGACCGGCTACCCGCGCAGCTTCGGTTTTGGCAACGTCAAGACGATGATGGTCAGCAAGGATTCCGGCAAGCTGCTGGAAGAGACCGAAAAGCTGGTCGCCAAGGACCCCAAAAGCCTCAAGTACAACCGCCGCGTGGCCGAGGTTCTGTTCACCTTGAACCACAACGATGCCGCCGTCGCCGTGCTTGAGTTCGCCGTCAAGTTCGGTGACGTTGCCAGTGAAAAGGACGCCGCGACACTGCAGCTGCTGGCCAAGGCCTACCTGAAAGTCGGCAAGATGCAGGAGGCCCAGGGCTGTCTGAACCGCGCCATGAAGATCGCGCCTAACGACAAGGAAGTGAAACAGCTCAGCAAGGACATCGCCGCGCAGAGCTACAACAAGAACGTGGGCGTGGGCACCGGCACCGTCAAGAGTTCCTACGACCTGGTCAAGGATCGCGGCGAGGCCGACAAGCTTGAAAAGATGCGCAAGGGCGTGCTGTCTGAAGAAGACGCCGACACCCTGCTGCGCGACGAAGAAGAGAAGCTCAAGCAGAACCCGCTGGATCGCCGCGTGATCCGCAACATCGCGGAAATCCTGGTCAAGCGCCGCAAGTACAACGAAGCCGCCGACCGCATGTACGCGTTTGTGAAGGTGGACCCTACTGCCACCGAAATCGCCGAGGAAGCCGCCAAGTACAAGAACCAGTACTTTGACGCCATGATCCGGCTGTGCCAGCAGAAGGCCGAAGAAGAACCCGCCAAGGCCGCGGCCTACCAGGCCAAGGAACAGCAGATCCGGGACCAGAAGAAGGCGTTCCAGCTTGACGAGTACGGCCGCCAGGTAGAGGCCGCACCCACGGACCTCGACAAGCAGTTCAACTACGGCAAGGCGCTGTTCGACAACGGCCGCCAGAACGACGCCTTCAAGCACTTCCAGAAGGCCGTCAAGAGCCCCAAACACGCCAAGACTTCAGGCCTGATGATGGCCCAGTGCCTGGTTGCCATGGGCCGCCTGGAAATGGCCGAGACCCAGCTGGCCCACGTGGAGTCGCAGCTGACGGATCTTGACGAACAGCTCAAGAAGGAACTGATGTACACTCAGGCCGACATGCTGGAGAAAAAGGGCGACCCGGCCGGTGCCCTGGAACGCTTCCGCGGGCTGTTCCTGGAAGACATGGAGTTCCGCGACGTCGAGCAGCGCATCGACAACCTGAAACAGGCCACAGGCGGCGAGTGAGCAACCTTGAACAGGGCAAGCGAGAGTTTGAAACCGGCCGGTGGTCCAAGGCCTACCGGCTGTTCCAGACTGTGCTGCGTGATCACGCCCCCGAGGTCGAAGCCCGCGAAGTCCGCCTGCTGATGGCGCGCTGCCTTGCCATGATGGGCGAGCCCGAACAGGCCGAGGCGCACCTGCTGGAAGTAAAGCCGGAGCTGTCCGATCGCGACCAGGCTTTGCTGGAAGTCTTTGAGGCCGCGTGGAAAGACCTTGAGGACACCCGCCGCCTTACGCCCGCTGAACTCAAGCGCCGGCGCGAACAGGCCAGGAACAACTGAAGTGACGGATTGGCTTGGGCCGTACCTGTCCGCCGCAGCCCCGGCAACAGAACTACGACGGAACCTGACACCCTGTTGCGCGTGCGGGCGGATTTCCTATCCTTCCCGCCCCCGCGACAGGCGCGGCGACAGAGGAACCCATGGCACACAGCGACTCCGCGCGCAAGCGCAACCGCCAGAACCAGAAGATCAACCTGCACAACCGCATTGTCCGGTCGGACCTGCGCAGCACGATCAAGACCCTGCGTACCGCCATGGCGGGCAACACCCCCGAGACCCCCAAGCTGCTGGCCGTGGTGGAAAGCAAGCTGGACAAAGCTGCCAAGCGCAACATCATTCCGACCGGCCGCGCCAATCGCCTTAAGGGGCGACTCAAGCGCGCCATCGGCAAGGGTTCCAAGCCTGCTGCCTGATATGCTGCGCATGCACAACATCCAGCGAGGGCTGGCCCTTGGGCCGGCCCTCGTTTTGTTGCTGGCAGCCTGCGCCCCGGCCCCGGCCCCGGCCCCAGCCCCCGGCAGCTTTGACGATGCCGCCGCCGCGCTGTCACGCGCCGATGCACCGGCGCTGCGCAAGGCGCTGGGCCTGGGGCCCGGTCTTGCAGCCCGCGCAGCCGATCTGGCGTCGCGCCTTGACCCCAGGGCATGGCTGGTAGTGATGGGGGCATCCTGGCGTGAACACGACCTTGCCGCCTGCGCCCGGGCCATGCAGGCGCGCGACGACGCGGCGCTTGTTTCCGCCATCGGCATGGGGGAACAGGCCCTTGCCGCCGAGATCCTGCAGGCCGGGCGCACGGTGTACACGCGCCGTACCGGCGGCATGGATTACTACCACAACAGTGCCGCGCCGCTGACGCTGCTGGCTCCGGCGCTGGCCCCGGCAACGTCGGCAGGTGTGGAGGGCTACGAACTTACCGCCTGGGGACGCGCCGATGACCGCGTTTGCCGTGTCCGGGTTGGTCGCAACCGCCGGGGCATGAGCAATCTTTCGGCCGCCGCCGATCCCGCGTTGGACGGGCCTGCCCGGCCACGCGGCACTGCGCGTTTCGATACACCGGCCAAAGCCGCGGCGGGTGTCTCGCAGGCCCTGCCGCCGCTGGATGAGACCCACTGGATGGGGCTGGAAGCGCGCATCGTGCTGGCCGACGGCGGCATGGAGACCCTGCGCCTGGGCCGTGACGAAGGTGGCTGGTACCTGGTTGAACGCACCCGGCAGTCGCTGGCCGAAAAGCTGGAATCCGAACGCGACCGCCGCCTGGACCTGTTGCGACGCACCGCCGCGGGCCTGATGCAGGCTTCCGGCCGCTGGCCGCGCGATGAAAGCCAGATCACGCTGCGGCCCGTAGACTACACCGACCCGGCATCGGGCCCCGGCCGCCTGGGCTGGGCCGACCACGACGCGACCCCGCCCCGGGGCATCAGGCTGGCGCAGCCGCAAACGGGCACCGATGTGGCCGCCGAGTGCCTGGAACCCGTGCAGGGCCGCCGCCGCGTGATCACCCGCGATGGAGTGCTGGGCTGGGCGCCCGGCGGGTAATTGGCTTCGCGCCAACCAACCAATTGTGGCTATACTGGTCGTCCCGACTTCTGACGGACTGCATATGCCCCGGGAACTGGGCCTTGCCAAGCGCGCTGATCTCACCGGACACTTTCCGGGCGAGCCGTCCGAGCAGGTCTCCTCGTTAACGAATTTCCTGGTGCAGTCCTCGCAGATTGTACCGCCAGAGGCCGGCACCCACGGCGGCAACGGCAAGCATGGCACGGACACCGAAGTGTCAGGCCGTCAGACAGAAGTTCCCATGACCCGCCAGGGCACCGAGGTATCGGGCCGGCTGCATCCCGGTGGAAACGGCGTCGGCGGCGACACGGTGTTTGACACGCCGCTGGCAGCACTCGAGATGGAACCAGAGGCCATGGAGCCCGAGCCGCTGCTGTCGCCCGAGCCCATGGACGCGCCGCCGGAGCCCGCCCGTGTGATGCAGCAGGCGGCCCCTGCCCGGGGTCTGCCCACGGAGGCCCTGCGCCCGCCCCCGGTTGCGCCACCGGCGCCTGCGTTGTCACCGGCAGAACCCGAGCTGATGGCCGCAGAACCCGAGGCGCTGGACAGCATTCCTGACTTTGCCTCGCCCGAGCACGACGCGCCGTTGCAGGAAGAAGACGACGGAGGCGAGCCCGTCACCGACAAGCTGCCGCCGCGGCCTGCCAACCGGCCGGTGGATCTGCCGCCGCCCGCCAACGCCGGCGATACGGGCATGCTGACGATGGAGGCCGAGTCACTGCCCGCCGATGAACGCCTGACACTGGATGAACTGCGTGCCGACGAAGACACGCACCTTCAGGTGGGCGCGGACCCTTCCGAGAAAATCACCAGCAAGGTCGAACCACGCGTGGACATGGACCCGCGCTCGCGCGACCCCGATGCCGTGGTGCGCGACACGGTGAATTTCTACAACCAGACACAGTCGCTGCACCAGCGACAGGCCGCGGGCCAGGCCAAGCCAGTGGTCGAGGGCACGGTGCCGCTGGCACCGCGCCCGCGCGAGTTTGAAGACAGCCCGTCGCGCCGGTTTACGCCGCCGCCGCCGTTGCCCGCGCAATCGCTGGCTGCCGAGCCCGAGGCGCTGCCGGAGTCCATGTCGTTTGACGACGACCTGATGTCGCCCGAGCCCTCGCCGGATCTTGCCGCCGACGACGATGTGGACTCGGCCGACCGCAAGGACACCGACCGGTTCATGGAAGACGATCGCCGCCCGCCGGACCTGCCCCGGCCGATGGGCGCCGACAAATCCGCGCAGGTCACGGTGCGCACCGGGGCGCCGGGCCAGTTGCCTCAACTGGATGCCGTGGCACCGGAAAAGGTGGCCGCCGGCAAGGATACGCAGAAGTTTTTTGTGGCCGATATCCTGCGCAAGAAAGACGACGCGCCCGCGCCGGCAGGAAGCGACACACGCTCAAGCGAAAGCACCACCGACACCGCGTTTGAGATTGCCACCGCCCGCGAGCCCCTGCCGGGGCCGGAAACCGTTGAGCCCGACCTGCCCCAGCCCGACGACGTCGAGAAAGATTTTGACAGCCGGTACTTCGGCCGCGCCGAGGAACGCATCATCCCCGAGTTTGACGGCGTACCCGAAGAAGCCCGAGGCCAGGCCGAATCCGACGAAGGCGGCGTGGAGCGCATCACCGAGAAAGTGCAGAAGGCCGCGGAGGCAGCCGCGCCAGAACCCGCGCCGGCTGCGCGCCATGCCGCGACAGCCAGCGGCCGCCCGGCGATGCCATCGTCCGCCGGCCGCATGCCCGCCACCGGGCCGCGTCCTGCCGCAATCCAGCAGGTGCCGCCACCCGCGCGCCCGGCGCCGGTTGCGGCTTCGCGACGCGGGCCCGCGGTAACCGACGAAGTGTCGCGCCGCCTGGCCGCCGAGCGCGAGGAAACCCTGCGCCTGCTGCAGACCGCCGAGGAACTTGCCGCGCGCCTGCGCGATGCATCCAGCCAGTCGCGCACCGACCTGCTGGCGATCAGCAGCCGCCGCCGCGCTGTGCCGATGGCCGAAGCAGAGCAGCCGGAACTTCCCGGGCCCGATGATTCCGCGCCCACACGGATCCTTTCGGCGCGCGATTATGGCTCAGACGAGCGCCCGACCACGCCCGTGCCGCAACTGCCTGAAGAAGCCGCCGCAGTTGCGCCGTCCCCGGTTGCGGCCCAGCGCCCGGCGCATTCACGGCGCGAACGCGTGCCGACACAGGCCATTGGCGACATCCTGGGCGCGATTGAATCCAAGCTGGGCGCACACAGCGCACCGCTTTCGGACCTGCTGCAGGAAGCTTCGCGCCGCATCACAACGCGCATCGAGGCCGAGCAAGGCGGCAACGGCCACAGCCCTGACGAGGAACACCTTTCAGCCGAGGAAATCGACATCGACGCGCTGGTGGCGGCATCGGCATCCTGGCGCAAGGTGTTTGAAGTCGACCCGGAAGAAGACGAACTGCCCCCGCCGCCGGTGCAGAGGGAATCCGTGCCGTCGCGGGTGGTCACGGCTTCGCCGCTGTCGCAGGATCTTGACCGCATCTGGAAGGAACTCTCTTCAAGTAATCCCGCTGTGGCGCCCCGCGCCGACTCGGCTAGGATTGCCGCGCCGGACGCCGGCCCGGGCTGGACCCAGGAGGCGCTGTGGAAGACGCTGGCCGGCATTTCGCTTGTTACCTTCGTGCTGGGCGGCCTGTTCGTATGGATCGTGTATCGCGTCTTTTCTGTGTAGCACTTCTGCTGCTGCTGGCCGCGCCGCTGGCGGCCCAGGAAGCCCCGCCGGAATCCGACCAGGAACTGCGCGCGCGCCTTGCAAGGCTGGAGGCCGACTTCAGCGCATTGCGCAACCGCCTGGGCGACCAGGAGCGCGAATCGGCTGACCGCGAGCTGCGCGCCAGGTCGCTGGTCAACATCTACGGCGACATCGGCCTGGCCTACCACATGCTGTTTGAAAGCAAGACCGAGACCTTCAACCGGCCCGACTTCCGGCTGCACCTGGGCGTGTTCGGCACGGCCTTTGAACAGGACAAGCAGCGCCTGCGCTATGACCTGCGCCTGACCACTGTGGCGGAGGACCTTAACGGCAAGCCCACCCCGACCTTGAGCTGGCTGCCCTTTCCGGGCTATGGCGTCAACCCGCAATTGGCACTGGACCGCTTCTCGATAGAGTTTGCCCTCAGCCAGGTGTTCAGCGTGACGGCGGGGCGCTTTCCCAGCCCGTTTGCCGGCGGCGAGGCCCTGTTCGACCACGACTATCACTTCCAGGGGCTGACCCAGACGCTGCGGCTGGATCACGCGGCGGGTGAATCCTTCCGGCGCGTGGTTCCGCGGCTGGCGCTGACCAGCACCCAGGGATATATGGCGCAGAACAACATCGGGCTGCCTTCGCCCACGGCCGAGTCGCAGCCGATCTATGTCGGTGCCCAGTTTGAGTTTCATTTTGCGCCCTTTGAAACCAGCCGGCGTGGGCCCGATGGGCGCGAGACCACCGAGATCAACAGCGACTTCGAATGGCGGCTGGCGCTGGGCATTCACTGGTTTGACGGTGAAGAAGGCATTGCCAGCAACCTGGGCGTGGGGTACCTGTCGCGAACCACCAACGTGCTGGCGCCGGACGGGCTGGTGCAATCCGAGTTCCTGGTCGGCGAAGTCTACACCGAAGTGATTCTGCTGCGGTCGCGCCGCGCGCGCGTCAAGGCCTGGTTTCACGGCCTGTTCAACTTCCATGCCGAGCCGCAGGTCGAGGGCCGCAGCGAACGCAACGAAATGGGCTTTGAGGCCGGCCTAAGCTGGGGCATGGAGCAACTGACCCAGCGCTGGGATTTCCGGGTTGGGGCGCGGTACTTCCACCTGGAAGCCGACGTGGTGATCCCCGAGTTCAACAGCGAGCTTCTGAACACCAATATCAAAGGCTGGCAGGTGGACCTGCTGGTGCGTGTGTTTCCCAGCGTGACGGCCTTTGGCAACGTGATGTTAACCGAGCGCGAGAACTTTGAACTGGCGGGCTTCGGCCTGGCCAACAAGGACAAGCCCAACCGTGCCAGCGGCCAGAGCTTTCGTGTGCGCATCGGCCTGTACCTGGAATTCTAGACCATGATCAGCCAGCCAGAGCCAATGACCGGCCCGCGCCGGTGGTTTGAACGCTACATGCTGGTGGTGGGCGTGGGCGGCAACGTGTTTTTCTACATCCAGGCCTGGCAGGTGTTTTCGACGCAAAGCGCGCGCGACGTAAGCCTGACGGCGTTTGCGGTGGCGTTGTGGGCGGTGATGAGCTGGTTTGCCTACGGCGTAGTGCTGAAGAACAAAGTGCTGATTGCGGCCAACATTGTGGGCACCATCGGCGCGGCGCTGGTCGTGACGGGCTGCCTGCTGTACCGGTAGCCTGAAGCACATTCACGGCCAAGACATGCCTGCTGGCCAATCACATGGAGAGTACGCGGAGCGATCAGCTCGTTTTCAGGGACGACCTATCAGATAATCGATACGGTTGCTGGCTCCAGCATGGACTTTTACATTGAAGGCACTGGACCGCCCGATTCCAGAGTTACTCGCAAGCGGCCGGCGGCATTTCTATTGGCGACAACCAGCAGAACAACTGGGGCCGATGGGACGGCAACGTGCAGGCCTGGGACCGTGCTGGGCCTCCAGTGCTTCTCGGCTGGTGGCCTGTGGAGTAGCTGCCATGAAGCCCCCAAGTGGCTCCATCCGTCCCCGTGTGCTTGTGCTGATCGTGCTGCTGGGGCTCAGTGCCGTTGCGCTGTTGTTGTGGCCGGATGCCTCCGCAAGAACGATGGCTCGACTGTGGAGCGGTTACAGTGAAGGAGAGGCAATCGCGCGCACTTCCGGCGCTCCCTCACCCAAAACTGTTAAGGAAGTGCCAGTCGTTCCTCCGCCAACGGAGAGTCAGGTTCGCGCCGCTGCTGCCGGTGCTGACACCGGAACCATGATCCTGAGGGCCCTGGACAGGGCTGACGAGCCCGTTGCCGGACTTCAGTTGATTGTCTGGAGTCGCCTGCGGGTGGCTGTCGGCACCGGCCAGCCCGGTGACACTTCGGTGGCCAGACTGACCACGAATCAGGACGGCATTGCATTGGCCTTTCACACGGGTCAAGCCAGTGAGCTACGCATCGCCGGACACTTGGACGGCCGGGCTTTGAACGAAGTTGTTTTTGAAGATCAACAGCTTGCAGCGCCGTTTCCGGCGGAGCACACGATCTTGGTAGACCGGTTGAAGCCTTTCGAAATCAGAATTGTGTACGACACCGGAGAGTGGTTCAGCGGGCGGGTCGGAATCAGCGCCGAAGGTGTGAACTGGACTGACTGGCAGGAGTTGCAGGGCGGTAAGCTTCGAGCACTGGTTCCCACTGCTCGCGTACTGCGGGTCACCGCCATTGTGGATCGGCCCGGCTATCCGCGCTCGGCTTCCCGGTCAGTCTCCCTGCTAGAGATTGAATCGGGAACTCCGCAGGAGCTCGTGATTGCCAAAGACTTGCGCCCGACCGGGTCCATCAGTCTTGACATGTCGCTCCATGAACCCGGCGTTTCATTCGCCTATGAGTTGTTGCGACATGCTCAAGGCGGCCAGGTGTTCTCGGGCTTGTCAGATACGCCGATGCCTGCCGGTCGCCTGCACCGACTGAAGTCGATTCCTGCGGGCGACTACACTCTGGTTGTCCGAGTCGGCGCCTGTGCATTCTTGGGTCTGATTGACGTAGTGGCAGGTGAGGATCACGTGGTGTTGATCGGGGCCATCCCGGCCGCGTCGGCCACTGTGAAGGTGTGTGACTCCGACGGTAAGCCCTTGCCCGGGGCGGTGCTTCGCCTTGATGCGCAATGGCATACGGCATTCCCGGCCAAGCACAGGCAAGGTGTGCAGGCGGTGGCCGACAAGGAAGGTGCGGCCCTTCTGGCCGGGCTGCCATCCACGCTTGCGTCCCTTCAAGTAGACGCCGAGGGCTTTGAGCCGGTATCGGTCCCCGTGGCCCTGGTTGGCGGCGTTGTGGCAAATCTGGGCGTCATTTCGCTGGTGCCCGCGAGAGGGTGCATACGGGTTCACGTAACCGGCTTGAAGGCGGGACAACGAGTTCGAGTTGGGTGCACGGGGTCCGGCGGAAGTGCGGGGGCCGTGCCGTCCGAACTGCCATCCAGCGGCACAATCACCTTCACGGGAATTCCCTGTCGCTCCTATGTGGTGTTTGTAGTACCCGCAGATGGAGGCAAGGCGATCAGCCGGGTCGTCAACCTCGGGCCGGACCAACCCGAAGTGGACGTGACCCTGGACGCAACAGGCCTTGAGGACGACGCACCGGCCACATTTCGATAGCTCGGTGCCATTGCTGCCCATTCGAAAATGTCGGCAGGCTTGCGGCTGTGACGGGCTGCCTGATGTTCCGGTAGACTACAGGTTAAGCAGGCGCGAAAGGTACCCCTCGCGCGCGGCCATCAGCAACCCGCCGACCACCAGCAGCACCACCACCAGCGTGCTCAGCAGGACCACCAGCATCAGCGCGCCGGGGCTCATCTGGCGCTTTTCGCTTTCTTCCAGGCGCGCGCTGATCTGCTTGAGCAACCCGGACACCTGCGCCAGGCTGATGGCGTCGTCTTCATCGCTCTGGTGCAGCAGTTCCAGCACACCGCGGGCGGCTGCGTCGGTGCGGCGTTCCTTGCGCGGTTTCACACGGTCGGTTTCCCGGTCCAGGCGGGCCGGGGACTGTGAACTTGGCGGCGGCTGGTCGGTCTGGTCCAGGTTGTAGACTTCGTTTTCATCCTCCGCGGCAGTTGCGCCCGACATCGGCTGGGTTTCCGGCTGGGGTGCCGGGGCAAGCGGCCGCGCCCCGTAACGCTTCACAGGGCCGCGAGGCGGGTTGGCCAGGAAGGCGTCTGGGTCTTTCTCAGCCTGTTCAACATCGGACAGCACGGCCTTCATGCTCTCGTAGCGGTCTTCCAGCCTGATTTCCATCATCTTGCCGATGATGTAGCTGACCCAGGCCGGAATGTAGCGCTGGACGTGGCTGGGCGGAGTGATCTCCCGCGACCGCTGCTGCTCCAGGATGTCCATGACGTTGCTGCCTTCGACGTGACGCTGGCCAGTCATCAGGTAGTACAGCGTCGCGCCAAAACTGTAGACGTCACTGCGCTGGTCCAGCTGCTTTCCGCTGACCTGTTCGGGGCTCATGTAATGCGGCGTTCCGACCACCATGCCGGTGCGGGTCAGGTGAACATCCATCGGCTCGCCGTAAATGCGGGCCAGCCCGAAATCCACCAGCTTCAGCAGGTTGTGGCGCTCGGAGTAAAGAATGTTATCGGGCTTGATGTCGCGGTGGATCACGCCGCGTTCGTGCGCATAGCCCAGCGCGGTGCCGATGCTCTTGAGCACCCGCACGGCAAAGTCCCATGTCACGCGCCGCCCGGCCCCGATTTCGTGGTCCAGCGGCAGGCCGTCGATGTACTCCATCACGATCGCGCTGCCGCGCGGGAACTTCAGAAAGTCGTACACCTTGACTATGCCCGGGTGATCCAGCTCCTTCAGCAGCATGGCCTCGTGCTCCACGCGCTGCTCGACCTTCATGCCGGGCTTGAGTTCCGTGCGGATGTCCTTGACGGCCACCACCTTGCCCTTGCCGCGCGGGTCGCGGCACAGGTACACCACGCCCATGCCACCCTTGCCGAGCTGAAGGATCACGTCAAAGCGCTTGGCAACTTCGGGGCTGGGCGGAATCTCTCCTTCCTCAATCTGGTAGTGGCGAAGCGCGCTTTTTTCTTCCTTCTCGATTTCTGCGGCAAGCGCGGCCAGCGCAAGCTCACGCGCTGCCTGGTCGACTATAGAGTGAGTGCGGCGAGAAACCGGGGCCTGCGTGGGCGGCACAGGCGTGGGGTTCTGGGGCGGTTCTGCCGCCGGCCGTGGTACTGCCGTCAGGTTGGGCACCGACGAAGGGTGAAGTTCGGGCGCGCTCTGGGGGCGGTGATGCGCGCTGTCACGCGCGCGCACTTCCGCTTGGGTGCGCGACCCGGAATGGTCCCAGCCGGGCGCGCGCACGGCCGTCAACTGGCCCGGGTACACGCTGCTGGAACCCTGGCCCGGGGTCTCCGTCATGCGCTCTGTGGCCGTTGGTTCCTCGGGCTCAAGTTCGGTTGCGCCGCCGGTCGCTGTCGCGTCGTCGGCATCCAGCGTGTCGCCGGCCGGGTCAGGACGCGATACTTCGCCGGACGGAAACAGCGACCTGGACGCGCCGGCATGCGGCGCGCGCTCAGGTTCAATGTTCTGTGGACTTTGCGGCGCGGGCGCACGCGGAGCCTCGCCCGATTCCGGACGCAATTCCGGCAACGGCTCGGCAAGCGAGGGCATTTCCTCGGGTGTAGGTTCCGACGGTGGCAAGCAGGTCTCCCGCCCCAATGTACCCGCCACGTTGCAGAAACAAAAGCCGCCCGGGCACAAAGGCCCCCGCCCTTGCGGCCGGCCTTGTGCCGTGCGTTACTCTGGCCATGGATGAGGGCTTTTTCACGGTTCAGGCGACTTCCGGCGCGGCCCGCGCCGGGCTGCTGGCCACGGACCACGGCCAGGCCGAAACCCCGCTGTTCATGGCCGTCGGTACCCAGGGCACCGTCAAGGGTGTAACGCCGGACCAGTTGCGCGACGCCGGCATCCGCGTGGTGCTGGGTAACACCTACCACCTGATGCTGCGGCCGGGGGCAGACGTTGTGAACCAGCTGGGCGGCCTGCACCACATGGCGCGCTGGCAGGGCCCGATGCTGACCGACAGCGGCGGCTTTCAGGTCTTCAGCATGGGCGAGATCAACAGTGTCACCGAGCAAGGCTGCGCGTTCAAGAGTCACCTGGATGGCCGCGAGGAGATGCTGACACCCGAACGCAGCATGGAAATCCAGCACAAGCTGGGCGCAGACATCGTCATGCAGCTTGACGACGTGCCGGCCCTGCCCGCCACGCGCGAGCGCACCGCCGACACCATGCGCCGCAGCCTGCGCTGGCTGGACCGCTGCAAGGCCGCGCTGCCGACCCACAGTGCGCAAGGCATGCGCCAGCGCCTGTTCGGCATCAACCAGGGCGGCCTGGACCTGGAACTTCGCGCCGAAAGCGCGCGCGAACTGGTGGCCCGTGACCTGCCCGGTTACGCCATCGGCGGCCTGAGTGTGGGCGAGACCAAAGACCAGATGAATGCCGTGCTGGGGGCCGTTACGCCGCTGCTGCCGCCGGGCAAGCCGCGCTACCTGATGGGCGTCGGTTTTCCAGAGGACATGCTGGAGGCCATCGGCATGGGCGTGGACATGTTTGACTGTGTGCTGCCCACGCGCTGTGCGAGGCATTCGCTGGTGTTTACCTCGGCGGGGCGGCTGCGCATGAAGAACGCCATGCACGCGGCAAGTACCGGGCCGCTGGACACTGAGTGCGGCTGCTACACCTGCGCCAACTTTTCGCGCGGATACCTGCGTCACCTGATTATGGCCGGCGAGATCCTTGGCATGACGCTGCTGACCATCCATAATCTGCACTTCTATGCCCGGCTGATGGGATTGGCCCGCCAAGCCGTGCAGGAGGGCCGGTACGGCGACTTCTGCCGCGACTGGCTGCAGCGCGTTACCGCAAAGGCAACCTGATGTCCGCCATCGGCTGGGTTCGCAACGGGTTGATCTTCGCCGGCCTTGGCATGGGCGGCTTTCTGGCCGTTCGCGCCGCGGCCCGGCCAGCGCAGGCACTCGACGGTGCCGACGCGCCGCAGAGTGCGCCAGTGGTGCTGAACACGGCGCGGCCCGCAGAGTCGCCGGTTGCCATGCTGGCCAAGCCGATTTCCCTGGAGTCGCCGTTTGGCCGCACAGAGATCACGGGCATTGCGACGTTTCGAGTTTCGCCCGATCCGCTGTCGGACCTCGGCGTCAACCGCGACTTTGACGGCAACATCGACCTTCCCCCGCCCAAGGGCGCGTCCGACCTGCCTCCGGCCAAGGCCGCCGATGAAGTGGTGCCCGGCAACGACGACCAGCCTGCTCCGGTTCGGCCGCTCAACGGCTTTGGCCTTGACGACCTGCCCAAAGAAGCCCGCGAGTTTGCCGACCTTGGGCGCGCGGCGCTTGAAGAAGGCAACAAGCTGCTGACGGAAGGCCTGGACAAGGTTCGCGGCGGTGGGCGCAACGCGCAGGAAGGCAACCGCATCCTGGGCGAAGCCGCCCGCCAGTTCGAGGCCGCCCGCGACCACTTTCGTGATGCATTGGCCCGGGTGCCCAACCACGCCGGAGTGATTGACCTGATCCAGCAGGCCAAGGCCAACCTGTTCACGGCGCGCAAACACGCCACGTCGCGCTGATGTTGTCAACATCTGCACACAGTCTTGACGGCTGCGGCAGCGTGTTTCATAGAGTCCGGCCAAATCGTGAGGCCGCCCATGAACGCGCTTCTGCAGACCAACATGCCGGACCTGAAGCTGATCGCCCGAGGCAAGGTCCGCGATCTCTATGAAGTGGAAGGCAACCTGCTGCTGGTCGCGACTGACCGGTTGAGCGCCTTTGACGTGATCATGCGCCAGGGCATCCCCGGCAAGGGTCGGATGCTTACGGAACTCTCGTTGTTCTGGTTTGAGCTGCTCAAGGGTGAGGTCGGCAACCACCTGATCACCGCCAATGTGAGCGAGATGCCGGCGTCGGTGCACAAGTACCGCGACCAGCTGGAAGGCCGCACCATGTACGTGCGGCGCGCCAGGATCTTCCCGGTGGAATGTGTGGTGCGGGGCTACATTGTGGGAAGCGGCTGGAAGGACTACCAGAAGACCGGCAGAGTCTGCGGACACAAGCTGCCGCCGGGCCTGAAGCAGGCCCAGAAGCTGGACACGGTGCTGTTCACCCCAAGCACCAAGGCCGCCCAGGGCGCCCACGACGAAAACATTGATTTTGACCAGATGGTGCGCACGGTGGGCAAGGCCGACGCCGAAAAGCTACGCGACCTTACGGTGGGCATTTACACCAGGTGCGCCGATTACGCCGCAAAGAAGGGCATCATCATCGCCGACACCAAGTTCGAGTTCGGCCTGCATGATGGCAAGATCATCCTGTGTGACGAAGTGCTGACTCCCGACAGCAGCCGGTTCTGGGATGCCCGCAAGTACCAGGTGGGCAGCAGCCCGGAAAGCTTTGACAAGCAGATCGTGCGCGACTGGCTGGAAAAGCAGCCCTGGGACAAGAACCCGCCGCCGCCCGACCTGCCGCAGGAGATCATCGACAAGACCGCGGCAAAGTACCGTGAAGTGGTAGACCTGCTGCGCAAGTAAGGAGACCCGATGCCACTGACCGTGCTGATGATGGGAAGCGATTCTGACTGGCCGACACTGGAACCGGTCGTGACAACCCTGAAGGAACTCGGCCTGGATTGCGCCGTTCGGGTGCTTTCCGCCCACCGCACACCTGAACAGGCGCGCGAGTTCGTGCAGGAAAGCGAAAAGACCGGCACCAAGGTGTTCCTGTGTGCCGCCGGTGTGGCCGCGCATCTGGCGGGCGCCGTGGCGGCCCACACATCGCGCCCGGTAATTGGCATCCCGATTGCCAGCGGGCCGCTGAACGGCCTGGACGCGCTGCTCAGCACCGTGCAGATGCCGCCGGGTGTACCTGTGGCAACTGTGGCGATTGGCGGCGCGGTGAATGCCGCGGTGCTGGCCGCGCAGATCATCGGCACCGGCGACGCCCAGGTTGCCCACAGGGTGGCCGATTGGCGCAAGGCCCAGACACAGAAGGTGCTTGAGAAAGACCGCAAGCTGCAGGAAAAGCTGAAGTAGAAGGGTGCGGCAGGCACGCGGTGCATTCGGGGGCAGAATCCGGACAACCGGTTCCCGGATCGCGCTGACTTCGGGTATGCTGGCGGCCCCCCGGTTCGCCTGCCGCGTGACATGCCCGACGAGATTCCATTTCCCAGTGGCTTTGACCAGCTGCGCGAACCCATGCGTAAGCTGGATTCGTTGATGGCCATTGCGCGCAAGGTGCAGGTGGAATCGGGCAAGATTCCGCCCGGCCTGGTGGACGACTTCCATGAGATCCGCCGCGAACTGGAAAAGGCGTTCGTTTTCAACTTTCGCGGCGTGGACGAACGTGTGCAGGACAGCCTGCGCAATTTTCTGAAGAACACCAGAACTGTCGACGCCAAACAACTGGACGCGAACCTTGAAAGGCTGTCGCGCATTTCGCGCAGCATGCTCAATGGTTTGATGATCCAGGGCGCGCCGACACTTTCGCTGGAAGACGACCTGGCACAGGACAAGCCCGCAGGCCAGCAGCCCCAGGTGCAGGCTGTTGCGGCAGCTTCGCCGGCCGCGCCCACCGGTGGCACACCGGCGCCAGCACCATCGGCTGCGCGCCGCGGGCACGGGCTGTTTGTGGCCGCTGCGGTGGCGCTGGTTGTGGTGCTGACGTTGCTGATTGCCTGGGGCACCGGGCTGTTCTCGGGCACAGTGCCGGTGCCGCCTGACAACGCGCCGGTTGTGGCGGCCAACAACGCGCCCGTGAACAAGGCGCCTGCCAACGTGCCTATTGACACGTCAACACCATTTGACGCCGCCGCGGCAGGGTACCCCGCACAGCTGGCCCTGTACCCGCTGGAACAGTCCCTGGACCTGCTGGAAATCGCCCCCGAGACGCTGCTGCCCGATGAGCTGCCCGGCGCGCTGCTGGGGCTTGAAGACGCGCTGCAATTGCTGGAGCCCGGGCGGCTGCGCACCACACCCGAGCAGACTCGCGCGACCCTGCGTGCCTTTGCGCAGGAAGTCATGGCCGATCAACCGGCCTGGCAGGCCTCGCGCAAGCCGTTTCTGGATGCGTTTGCCGGCCACTGCCGCAGGCGCCTCAATCTTGTCCTTTACGAAAATGCGCCGGATACCGTGTTGGTGTCAGACGTGCTGCACAACGCCGGCGGCGGCCAGCAATCGCTGTGCGCCACCTTTCAGGTGCTGGCTTTGTCCGCCCGCTGCCCGCTGGGGCTGTACGCGCCCAATGGCGTGTCGCGGCCGGTGGTGGGCATTGCCCTGCGCGACGGGTTGCATACGTTTAATGGTGAGAGCTACGGCCTGCGCAGTGGCACGGTTCCGCTGGCGCGGGTCAGCGAGCTGGTGTACGAGATGTGCGACCGCCTTCGCCGCGGGCTGGCCGAGCCTTCGGCGCGGCTGTACTGCCTGGGCGTGATCCGCCGCCAGCGCGGGGCACTGAGTGTTGAGCAGGCCCGTGCCGCACTGGCAGACCTGGATGTGCTGTGGCTGGCCCGGCCCGCTGCCGATGCCGACGACGCCGCGCAGATGCGACATCGGCTGGCGGCTGCCCTGACGCCAGTGGTGTGCAACGCCCTGTTGTATGAACTGACCGGGGCATCGGCCGCCGAGGCCCTGGCCCTGTACCGCCTTGCGGCCGCGGCCGGCGACGAAGCCGCCGTGAAGCAGGCGATTCTGCTGCTGGGCCAGCGCGCTGAAAAAGGCTCGATGCTTGATGGCCAGCCGCTGGCACTGCGGGTAGGGGACCTGCTGCGCGACCAGCGCAAAACCCCCGAGGCCGTGGCCTGGTACAAGCGCGCACTGGAGGATCACCCTGAAGACACCCGCGCCGCGTTGCGCCTGGCAGAGCATGTGCCCGGTGCAAAGCTGGATTATCTGCGCGAAGCCTACGCGCGGGGCGAGCGCGCGGGCGCGGTGGTGCTGGAGTTCGCAGGCGCGCTTTCGGCGGCCGGGGACAACCTTGCGGCGCTGGCTGTGCTGGACCAGCTGTGCGCAGCCGAGCCCGTCGAGCTGCACATAGAGCGCGCGGCGCTGACCTGCCTGGCGTTGGAGCGCCCGGACTGGGCGCAGGCGCGCATTGCGAAGGTCCCCGAGCTTGCCTCGCAGGCCGCGCTGCAAAGACTGGACCTGATTTGCGAATTACAGAGAAACGGGCTGTCGGACCGCGCCCGGGTGCTGGCGCGTGCCTGGCGGGAAAGGGGCGCACCGGACGCCTTCCTTGAGGGTTTGTTGAAACGCTATGGGGGATAGCGCGGTCTGTAGAGGCGGGGCTTGTGCCGCCCCGCAACGGCAAGCAATCTCGCGTGCGGCACCATGGCCGACAAACCGGGCAAAATCATTGATCCAGACGCCGAACTGCTCAAGCGCATTGCGCGCGGTGACGACGACGCGTTCAAAGCACTGTTTGACCGGCACTATCGGCTGGCCTATTCGGTGATTTACCGGCACCTGGGTGTGCAAAGCGCGGCCGAGGACCTGGTGCAGGAGGCGTTTCTGCGTGTGTACCGCAACGCGGCCAGGTGGGAACCAAGCGCCAAATTCAGCACCTGGTTTTACACCATCGTCAGCAACCTGTGCCTGAACTACAAGCGCGACCGCGCGCGTGACAAGCTGCGCCTGCTGGGCGGCGATGATGAGGGCGGCAACCCGCTGGAGCAGCTGGCGGGCGCAACCGACCCCGATCCCGACGACGGTGACGAGCGCGCCCAGAACAGCCGGCTGATCCGCGCCGCGCTGGACGAACTGCCCGAGAACCAGCGCATGGCGCTGATCTTGAGCAAGTATGAAAACCGCAGCTATGAGGACATCGCCGAAATCCTGGACACCACCGTGGCCGCAGTGAAAAGCATGACCGCCCGCGCCCGCGTAACCCTGCGCGAGAAACTCAGCCGCCACTTCAAGGACCTGTAGGCACAGGCGCACTGTCTTTCGGCATGCTAACCTTGGAACCCGCACGCCCGTTTCGGCGTCCATGAAAGACATGACCGGTAAAGCACCAGAATCGCAGTTGCAGGCCGCGCTGGACATCGCCCGGCGCACATGGCTGAACGCGGCCACAGTGAATGCTGGCGGCCGGTGGGCCGTGGTGCCTGCGGCCGCAGCGGCACTTGGCGGCGTGGTGCTGGCGGCGACAGGCGAGACCCGGTTCTGGCCGCTGGCCTTGGTCAGTGCGTTGGGGCTGGCTGGGGTGGCCGCGGCCCTGATCTTGACGCGTCAATCGTTTGCCCGCCCAGGGCGCCCCGGTGCGCCTGACTACGCCATTCTGCTGGATCGCGCGCTGGGGCTCAACGACTCGCTGCCCGCGTGGCTGGAGGCGCCGGGCCGTTTTGCGGAGCCTTTGCACACGCGACTGCTGGAACAACTGCAGCCGGTGCGTATTGAAGCTTGTGCCCCCCCGCGCCAGTGGTCGGCGCTGGCTGTGGCGCTGGTGCTTTGCCTGCTGCCGCTGGCTGCGCTGACCGCAGAGGTCGGGCTTGATTCTGCGGTGCCGCCCCAAGGATCACAGACTGCCCGGCAGCCCGTGCCCGAACCAGAACCAGAACCCGAGCTGCCCCCGCCGCCGCCGTTGGCACCCGAGCCGGAATCGCCCCAAGACCCGCAGCCGGGCCCGGCCGCGCAGGGTGGGGGCAATCAAGGCGAAGGCGGCAAGCCTTCGCCCAACCCCGGGGAGGTTCCGGGCGAGGCCCCGGCGGATCAGCCCAGGCCCAAACCCGAGGCCGGCAACCCGCCGCCCAATCCAACTCCATCGGGCACCGGCGACCAGACCGGCCCGCCGCCCAAACCCGAGGAACCCAAGGGCGACGACCCGCTGGATTCCAGCACCAGCCCGATCACTCCCGATGCCACCGAGGGCGAGTCGCGCAAAGAGCTTCGTTCGCGCTGGATGTACAACCCCGATGGCGCGCCGCTGCCCGGCGCAAGGCCGAACCCGCCGCCGCTGCCCGCCGGGGGCGAGCGCGAAATCGGCCGCCAGAAGGTGACCAGCGGCGAACGCAAGCGCCTGGAAAGCCTGTACGAAAAACTCTATCGGTAAGGGCAGGGGACAGGCACGGCCTGACACGGCACAATGCCCGGCGTGAGCCAGCGCGACTTCATCGATCTGATTTCGGGTGCAAAACGCGGCCCCTGGCCGGCGCTGCAGCGAGGCGTTCTGCGCGTGGCATCGTGGCACTTTGCCGCCGCGGCCTGCACACGGCTTGCGCTGTACGGCGCGGGGCTGCTTGGTCGCCACAGCGCCGGCGTGCCGGTGATCTGCCTTGGCAACCTGACCACCGGCGGCACCGGCAAGACTCCGGCCGTTGCGTGGGCGGTCCACGAGCTTGCTGCGCAGGGCCGCAAGCCCGCGATTGTCAGCCGCGGCTATCGTGCTACAGAACAAGGCAACGACGAGCAGCGCGTGCTGGAGGAACTCTGCCCCGGCGTGTTGCACGTGCAGAACCCCGACCGCGTGGCCGGCGCGCGCAAGGCCGCGGCACAGGGCGCCGATGTTGTGGTACTGGACGACGGCTTCAGCCACCTGCGGCTGCAGCGTGACCTGGACATCCTTCTGTTTGACGCGCTGAATCCCTTTGGCTACGGGCGCATGTTGCCGCGCGGCCTTCTGCGCGAGCCGATCCGCAGCGTGCGGCGCGCGAAGTTCGCCATCTTCACGCGGGCCGATGTGGCAACGCCGGAACGCCTGCGCGACCTTGAGGACACCATTCGCTGCAACGGCTTCGTCGGCGGCGTGGCGCACGCGGCGCACCTTCCGCACCATCTGGTGAACCTGGCCGACGGGCGCGAACTCGAACCCAACGAGCTTGCAGGCAAGCTGGTGGCACCGTTTTGCGGCATCGGCAACCCGGTGGGGTTCCAGCGCACACTGGAGAAGCTTGGCGCGAACGTCAGCGGCCTGGGCGTGCTGCGCCTGGACGACCACGCGGCGGTGGCAGGCCGCGAGTTTGAACGGCAGGTCTTGCCGTTTCTGCGGGCATCGCGCGAGCAGGGTGCAACCCACGCCGTGTGCACCCAGAAAGATGCCGTGAAGCTGCGGCAAGGCATGCCCGATGCGCCGCTGCCGGTGTTCGAACTGCGCGTGAAGTTCGGCATCATCAAGGGCGAGGATGACCTGAAAGCGGCCTTGCGAGCCGCCTTGGCGTGACAGTGCGGGATTCTGCCAGCCCCCGTGCCTGATACGGAATTGACTCCGGGTGACTGGTTTTTAACTCTTTGCTTGTGGCCGATCCGGGGAAAAAGCCGCGCAGGAAGAGATTGGGGTCCCGCATCGTGCTGTGGCGGCCCACGCGGATGCTGATTGAGCTGCACCTGTTCTGGCTGGCGTTCTGGATCACGCTGTTCGGCCCGCGCTGGGCGTACTTCTGGGTGCGGGTTGCGGCCTGGTGGGCGTGGCTGCTGTTTCCGCGCCTGCGTGGAGTTTCGCTGCGCAACGTGGACCTGTGCCTGCCTGACAGGACACCGTCGGAGCGCAAGCGCATTGCCTGTGCCAGCGTGCGCCACTTCGGGTATGCCTTCATTGATTGCCTGCTTGCGCCGCGGTACATCACTGATGCGCGCTGGCGCCGCTACTTCCTAGGCACGCCCGACGACCACCCGTACATCCGCTGGTTCTTTGAGGACAACCCCGCGTTCAACCTTTCCGCGCACTTCGGCAATTGGGAGATCGCAAGCTGGAACGTCGGGCGTCTGCACCGGGACCAGCTGCTGGTGATTGCCAAACAGCTGCGTCCTCCGCTGGTCAACCGCTGGATCGTCAACTGCCGCCGCGCGCTGGGCAACGAAGTGGTCGAGGCCGATGGCGGCGCCAGGGCCTATGTGCGAGCGATCAAGGAACGCCGTCGGGTGGCCGTGCTGGTAGACCAGAATGGCGGCAAGGACGGGCCGGTGGAAACGTTTTTCGGCGTTCCCTGCACCTGGCAGGCGGACTTCACGCGCCTTTGCCTGCGCGGCGGCGGGCGGCTGGCGCACACGTTCGCCCGCCGGGTTGGCGAGCAATTCCGGTTTGAGTTCCTGGAACCGGTGATGCTGCAGTACGCGCCTGACACGGACCCGATGCAGCTCATGCGCGACTACCGCGACCATCTCGAGCGGGTGATCCGCGAGAACCCCGAGCAATACTTCTGGATGCACCGCCGGTTCAAGGCAACCAGGCCGGGTTGGGCAGATGCCTATGCCGACCTTGGCACGCGGTGGGGGCCCGCCGAGCGCAATGCCCTGATTGCCAGCCGTTCTGAGCCGCGCCCTTGACCTTTAGGGCGCTGTGCCGCACCGTCGCGCCCCTTGGCGAAGCCACCGAAAAAGAAACGCCTTGGATCGCGGCTGATGGCCTGGGGGCCGTCGCGGTTTGTCATTGAATTGTGGCTGCACCTGCTGGCGTTCTGGATCACGCTGTTCGGGCCGGGTTGGGCGTACTTCTGGGCGCGGGTGGCGGCCTGGTGCGGGTGGCTGCTGCTGCGCCGGCTGCGCCAGGTGACACTGCGCAATGTCGATCTGTGTTTCCCGGAAAAGTCGCAGGCGGAACGCACGCAGATTGCGCGGGCCAGCTTTCGGCACTTCTGTTATGTGTTCGTGGACTACCTGCTGGCGCCGCGCTACATCACGCAGCAGCGCTGGCAGAAGTACTACGACAAGGCTTCGCCCGACGGGCACCCTTACCTGCTGTGGAGCTTCGAGGAGAAGCCTGCCTTCAACCTTTCGGCGCACTACGGCAACTGGGAGATCGGCAGCTGGACGGTGGGTCGGCACGGCCGCTCGCCGCTGCTGGTGATCGCCAAGGCCGTGCACCCGCCGCTGCTGAACCGCTGGATCGTGCGCGCGCGCGAGGCCATGGGCAACGAAGTGATTGAGAACAAGGGCGGCGCCCGGGCCTGGATGCGCGCCATCAAGGAAAAGCGACGGCTGGCGGTGCTGATTGACCAGAACGGCGGCGACTTCGCGCCCGTGGAGACGTTTTTCGGCATCCCCTGCACCTGGCAAAGCGACTTCACCCGCGTTTGCCTGCGCGGCGGCGGGCGAGTGGCCCACAGCATCGCGCGGCGGCTGGGTGAGAAGTTCCAGTTCGAGTTTCTCGAGCCCGAACTTCTGCACTACCCGTCCGAAACCGAACCGATGCAGATCATGCGCAACTATCGTGATTATCTGCAGCGCGTGATCCGCGACGACCCGGGCCAGTACTTCTGGATGCACCGCCGGTTCAAGGCCCGCAAGCCGGGCTGGCCGGACGCCTATGCCGACCTTGGCAAACGCTGGAGCCAGGCCGAGCGCGACGCGCTGATCGCCGGCCGAAAGTAAAACTCCCCGCCACAGGGGCGGGGAGTTGTGCGTGTTGGCTGGGCCGTCAGGCCGTTACGGGGTGAGCGCTGAAGTGGGCGATCAGCACGTCGCGGGCCTTGTCGATCAGCCAGTTGGGTGTGCTGGCGCCGGCGAGAATGCCGATGCGCTTGGCGTCGCGAAGGGCCTCGTAGTCAATGTCTTCGGGGCTTTCAATCAACTGGGCCTTAGCGCCGTAGCTCTCGGCCACAATCGCAAGCTTCTTGGTGTTGCTGCTGGCATGGCCGCCGATCACGATCACGTGGTCGTTCTGCTTGGCGATGTGTTCGGCGTCTTCCTGGCGTTCGGTGGTCACGTAGCAGATCGTGTTGAACACGCGCACTTCCTGGGCGCGGGCCAGCAGCGCGTTCACGATCTCGTTGACTTTCTTGAGAATCAGCGTGCTCTGCACCACAATGCCCATGCGCCGCTTGTTCTTGGGAATGCGGTGCAGGTCGTCCATGGACTGGATCACCGTGCCTTCGCCCTTGGCGTAGGCCAGGATGCTGGTGACTTCCGGGTGCTTGGGGTCGCCGATGATGACGACATGGTACTTCTGCTTGTGCAGCAACTGCGCGTAGTTCTGCGTCACGCGCACGTAGGGGCAGGTTGCGTCAATCACTTCGGCGCCCTTGGCCCGGAACTGGTCCTGCATCTCGGGCGGGACGCCGTGGGTGCGGATGATGACTGTCGTTCCCACGGGGTCCTTCAGGTCGTCCACAGAGTCAATGTAATCCACGCCGTATTCGGCCTTGAGGGATTCAATCGTCTGCGGGTTGTGAATCAGCGGCCCGAACGTGATCACCGGGCCGTTTTTCGTTTTCGCCGTGGCCACGGTCTGCTCGTAGGCGCGGTCAACGCCCCAGCAATAGCCGCTGTGCTTGGCAATGTTGATCTCGACGTTGCCGGCGCGGTAATTGGTTACCTCGCGCAGGTCACCGGTGTACTTGTTGTGTCCCATCGTGTTCCTTGTGCCGGTCATGACGGGCTCCGCGCGCTGCGGTCGCCCCCCAGTGTTACAGAATGGCGTGAAGCAGGCGTGAAGCCAAACAAAAAAAGTGGACCCACCTGGTCTGCATCGGCAAAAGCAGCCTACCAGTCGTTCCAATTCGGGCCTTTGGCGGCGGCAGGCTGTATAATCGATGACGATGAATTTGCGTAAGCTCAACTCGTTTCCTGTGATTGCCATCATTGCTGTGGTGCTGGCGGCCGTCTTTGCGTTTGTTCTGGGGGCGTTGACCGGCCCCGGCCTGCCGCGCGTCATGGGAACTGTGGAGCCTGTGCCAGATTACGTGGCCGCGCGCCCCAAGGCCGAACATCGGCCCGAAACGCCGATCGACCGTCCGGACCCGATCAAGCGGCCCCCCGATCGCGAAACGCCGAACAAGCCGCCGGTGCGTGTGCCGGACGCAACACCCCAGCCGCCGCTGCAGGAAAGCCGCGTTGACGAAATGGTCACCCGCGAGCGCAACGAGATTGCGGATTCATCGATTGTCGCGCAGATTGAGGACCCCGACGGCAACCGCCTTCCGTACGCGTCGTTGTCGCTTTCTGTGCGTTGCCCGGGCGTGGGCTGGCAGGTTCTGGCCGTCACGCCGCAGCAACTGGGCGATGGTCGCTTTCTGTTTTCGCGGCTTTTCCCGGGCGAATACCGGGTGCGCAGTGAAAACCCCAACTATCGCCAGGCCGAGGAAGTACTGACGCTGTCCGCGGGCGAGTCCGACCGCCTGGTGCGGCTGGTGCTGACGGGTGCCGAGCGCGCGCGGGTGGAACTGTTCATCCGCATGCCGGATCAATCCGTGCCACAGTTCGTGACGATCCAGATTCTGGCCGGCACTGCCCAGACCAGCGCCAACAACGGGCGCTTTGGCAACTATGGCGGAAGCGTGGTGATGGCGCCGGGCACGGTTCATTCCAGCATGGCGCGCTATGCGCCTGACGCAGCCACGGGCATGATTCCGTTTACGGTGGCGGTAGGGGCCGAGACCCGATTTGTGCTTTCCTCAATGGTTGAGGGCCGCAACTTCGGCTCGGAAGTTACCGCCAAGGGTCTGCCCGGTCTTCAGCAGATTGACGTCAACCTGATCGAGGGCGATGTCGGCAGAAACCTGGCGACTGACGGCGACCCGCGCCGCCTGGCGCGACTGGAACTCACCATCGTCCTGGACGGCGGCAAGCCCGTGAAGTTCACGCGAGTGAATCTGCGCCAGCAGGTCACCGACACCGCCTACCGCGATGCGTCGCGCAGCGAGGGCAACCTGTTTGTCTGGGAGAACATTCTTTCCGGCCGCTGGTGGCTGGCCGTTGAGGCCCAGGAGTTCCACGCCGCCTACATGCAGTTGATTGACCTTGGCACGATTGAACAACAGACCGTCGATATCAACACCGGGCGGCTGCGTGTGAACGCCACCATGCCGCCGGGTTCGCCCAAGGGTGATGGCAAGCTGCTTTACAACGTGCGGCTGCGCCCGATGGGCGCGGGCAACATCGAGCGCGTGTTCAAGGGCAACCTGACCGGCAAGCAAAGCGACTTCATTGATTTCTTCATCCCGCGCGGCGAGTTCACCGTGCGCGTGGATTCCTCAGGCGACGGCCTGCCCTTTGACGTAGACCCGGCCGAACGAACCCTCAAAATGTCCGTAGGCGCGGAGGCCGCACTGGATTTCACTGTGCGGGCCGCGGCCAAGGTGGAGTTTCAGTGCCTCAGCTCGGCGGGCACGCCGGTGCCGGGAGTAGAATTCCTGTTCACGACCTATGCCGCCGGCAGCGTGCCGGAAACCGAGCGCACCCGCGTTCAGCGCGGCGCCGTTGACGGCAAGTGCGTGGCCTCGGGCGCGCCCAGTGGCGCTGTGTACCTGATGATCTGGGCAGGCAGCACCAGTTGGCACCGGCCTGACAAAGTCTTTCGCCTGGACCTTCCCGCCTATGGCCACAAGGACCTTGGCGGGCTGGTCATCACGCCGTAGTCATTCGTCTTTGCGCAGCCGCTCAAAGGCCGATTCCGCCTTGGCGGCGTTGCGGCTGTCCTTGAAGCGAAACACCACCCGGCCGCCCGCGGCCTCCACAGCCAGGCGCCAGCCTGCGCTTTCGGGCTCGGGGCGCAGCACGGCGCGCACCTCGGTCAACGTCAGCTCGCGCGGCACCCACACGGTGCGCGTATTGGAAAGCGTGCGGCGCTCGTGCCAGGTCAGGCTGCGCGTGGTGGCATTGATTTCACTGATGCCGTGCGAGCCCTGCGCCAGCGCCTCGTTCAAGAATCGCGCCGCCTGCTCGCGCGAGGCCGGCTCCTCGTACACCGGCGCGGTCGTGCGCGGGTTCAGCCCGCAACCGCAGGCCAGCAGCAGCATCAGCAACAGGGCTTGCTTCACAGCATGGACTCCAGCCAGGTCCGCAGGTGTTGCGCCATCGGCACGCTGATTTCGTGCCCGGCCTGCGGGTCTTCATGATAGCTCACGTTCGAGAAACCCAGCGCACGGGTTTTCTCCACGGCATCGCGCGCGGCCTCGGGCTTTACGGCCGGGTCGCGCCCGCCGTGCAGTTGCAGCAGCGGCATGGCATGGGCGGCGGTGGGGGATTCGGCCAGAAACTCGTGCTTGATGCGCCCGCCAATGCAGGCCGCGGCGGAGAACACCTGCGGGTGCATCGGGGCAAGGTAACCCGCCAGGTACCCGCCTTGGGAAAATCCGGCAACCACCAACCGGCGCGCGGCAACACGGGCGCCGACTTCGCCCGCAAGGCCGAGCAGATGCCGCACCGCGATGTCCATCGATTGGCGCAGCGCGGCCTGGTCGCCGTCGTACTGGTACCAGGCGTGGCCGATACGCATGCGGTCGGCCTTGCGAATCTCGTAGGGCCAGGGCGCGCGCGGAAACAGCCAGTGGCAGGGTAGATCCAGCGCAGGTGCCAGCATTTCGCGCAGGACTGCGGGTGGCTGGCCCATGCCGTGCAGCGCCAGCACCAGTGTCTGCGCACCGGGCCGCGGCGAGGCCAGCAGCTGCCACGGGACATCCACGGTCAATGGGCACGAGCCCGTGTCTTGTGACGACATGGCCGAAGTGTATCGGGGCGTGGCCGGGATTACGACTGCGGCGGCGCGGGTGGGGGTTCCGGGGCCGCGGCCAGGGGCTCAACTTCTGCCAGGCGCGGCATCGGGTCTCGGTGCAGGGGCGGGTCAACGTCGGAAACGGTCAGGCTGCGCTCGTACACAAGCTGGCACAGGCCCGAAAGTGTTCCTGCGCGGACGACATCCAGAACACGAACCCGAACATCAAAGGCGCGCTCCAGCAGCGCGGCAAGTTCAATCGAATCAAAGTTCAGAACCCGCAGATCTGCAGAAAGCCGGTCATCGGCCCGCAGGCCGTAGGCGTTGACACCCAGCGCGCGCCCGACGGCCAGCCGGAACGCGCGGGCGAAGTTGCCCGGGATCGGGGCGTCGGCGTTCAATGCGGCGGTGAAATCAGCGTCGGTAACGGGGTTTCGGCCGTCTACCAGCTCGCGGCGCAGCGCGCGGCGACGAAGCTGCATGGACTCACTGGCGCCAAAGGCCAGCGCGGCAATCAACCCGGCGCAAAGAAAGAAGGCGACTCCGCTCATGGCATCTCCGGCAACAGTGTAACAACGGCCGCGAGCTTCGGCAGATTCCTGCAAACAAAAGGCGGCCCCGTATGTGGGAAAGTGCAGCGGCCAGCATCAGGACGATAGTGCCGCCCGGGCACGGCCGGGTTAGTCTGTGTCGTTGATGCACCGGTCCGATGGACGACCAGGCCATGCCAACCAGACCAGCCAAACAATGCGTGTTGCTGACCGGCATGTCCGGGGTTGGCAAATCGGCCTTGGTCGCGGAACTTGTCAAACGCGGCTTTGAGGCCATCGACATGGATGAGCCAGGCTGGTCCCGCCACGACGAAAACGGGCACCAGCTTTGGAATGAAGACAAGCTGGCGGAGGCCCTTGCAGGCCATCAAGCGGGCACGCTGTTTGTCAGTGGATGCGCAGAGAACCAGGTGAAGTTTTATGCGCAATTCAGCCAGATCATCCTGCTGAGCGCCCCTGCCGAAGTGATCCGGCAGCGACTGGCGAACCGCACCTCGAACACCTTCGGCAAGTCCCCGGAACAACTGGCCTATGTGATGGATCACCTCAAGTGGCTCGAACCCCGCCTGAGGCAATCCGCAACCCACGAAATCAGCACAGTGCCGCCGCTGGGCCAGGTTGTGGATCAACTGCTGGCCCTGCTGCGCAAGTGAAGGGGCGAGACTTGTGCCGTCGGCAGATCACGCAGTTACCGAACACCAGCAACCACCCCATTGCAGAGAACAGCCGCTGCAGTGGCCCGCTGCTCCACAACAAAGTAGCCTGACCCCGTTTTGCCCCAAGGGTGGCGCGTTCTGCTTGTCTTCCGAAGGAGATAAACATGGAGATCGAGACGCCGTGCCGTCCGACAAAGGATCCTCATGGGGCACATCCTATCCCGCTTTGTTGGCGCCCCATGATACGCAGCATTGTGCAGAAACTTGCGAACGGTGATTTTGTCTTTGATGGATTGTCCTTCGTAAGTTCCGTGGATTGTAGAACACAGCAGCAGATGAAGGCGTACCTTGCGTCCTACGGAGAGACTATCGTTGAACTCCCAGAAGCGACATCGAACAGCTCAATTGCTCAATGGATGGATACATATTGGGAAGTGTTGGTGGACCTTTGGACCAAGGAGTCTGGGGTAAGCGACCTATGCCTCAGCCTCCGCGTGTTTGAGGACGCCGATGGTAGTTATCGGATAGAAGTTGACTCGCTGCACGTACCGTAGGATTAAGTCGTCGGCGCGCCAGACGCGACGCTGACGCTCAGCCGGGTTGTTCGCGCGTTCGTCAACCGGGCCGACGTGATCGTGGAAGTTGCCACGGTCAACCCGGCCACGGGTGCGGAAAAAGGGGTCAGGCTACCTTTGTGTGCCAACGTTAGTGTCGCCATGTAGACTTTACTTATGCTGCGTTTACTCCGTCCTGCCCCTGCAGGTCCTTGCTTCCACGTTATCAACCGGGGCAACACGCGGGCGACGGTTTTCCACAATGCCAAAGACTACGAGGCCTTCCTGCGCACCCCGGCGCAAGGCTGGCCACGCGGGCAGAGGATTGGCCTTGGTCGAGTGCAGGCGCAGCACCGACTACACCCTCGCTTGCGCTTCGGGCTGCTGTTTTGCACGGCAGCTTGGCCGGAAAGGTGCCAGACCCCTGAACTGCGAACCTCTAATGAGGGAGCCCGCAACCCGCGAAGTCAGCGCAGTGCCGGCACTGGATCTGTTCGTGAAGCAGACGGGGCCAGGCACTGTGTTTTGCGAAGCGTCGCAAGACACAGTACCCGGCCCCGACTGTCTGACGTGCCTTACTCGCCTACCTTGATGCGCGAGTAGGCCTCAAGCTTGAGTGTCTTGCCCAGTGACTTGCCCACGTTGGCGATGTGCTGTTCGACGCTGACAGACGGATCCTTCACAAAGGGCTGGGCCAGGAAGGTGCGCTCCTTGAAGAACGCCTGCATGCGGCCCTCGGCGATTTTCTCGACGATGTTGGCGGGCTTGCCGGATTGCTTGGCGAGCTCGATGGCGATTTCCTTTTCCTTGGCCACCAGATCCGCCGAAATGTCGGCCTGCACCATGCCCAGCGGGTTGTTGGCTGCGGCGTGCATGGCCAGGTCCTTGGCCAGGGTCTTTTCGGCTTCGCTGGAACCGTCGCTGCCGGCAATCGCCACCAGCACGCCCAGCTTGTTGTCGTTGTGCAGGTACACGCCGAAGAAGCCGGGGCTGGCGGCCTTGAGGCGGGCGTGGCGGCCGATCTGCATGTTTTCGCCAGTCTTGGCAACCAGCGCGGTGATGGCCTCGGCCACCTTGCCGCTGCCGCCGGCCAAAGCCAGCTCTGTGGGCGCGCCTTCGGCTGCCGCAATGCTGCGCGCGATGCCGTCGGCCAGCGCGACGAACTGATCGTTGCGCGCGGTGAAGTCGGTTTCGCAGCGCAATTCCACCATGGCGGCCACGCCGCCGGCCTGGGCAATGCCCACGCGGCCTTCCTGTGTGTTGCGGCCGGCCGTCTTTGCCTGCTTGACTTCGCCCTTCTTGCGCAGGGCTTCGATTGCCTTCTCGATGTCGCCGCCGTTTTCCTGCAGGGCGCGCTTGGCGTCCATCATGCCGCAGTCGGTGCGGTCGCGAAGTTCCTTGATCAGTGCAGCGGTAATCTCGGCCATGGTCGTTTCCTGTGTCAGTGGAGCGGGTCAATTGCAGGGGCGCCCGCAGGCGCCCCCGTTTGCGTGTCAGTTCCTAACGCGCGCCGGTTGCCCCTTATGCCTTGGGGGCGTCGGGCTTCTTGGCCGGCGGCTTGCGGCGAACCGCGGGTGCCGGTGCGGCCTTTTCGCCCTGGGCCTCGGCGGTCTTGACGGCTTCTTCGGCCGCCTTCTCCATTTCGGCCTTCTGTTCGTCGCTGCGCGCATGGCGGGTACGGCCGCCACCGGCGCGCTGCGGGCGACGCCCGGGGCGCTCGGTCTTCTGGCGCGGGGCGATGTCGTCGTAGGTGCGGATTTCCACCTTGTCGGCAATACCCTGGCCGGACTGGTGCAACTGCTTGCCCTCGATGCAGGCGTCGGCCAGCGACTTCAGCACAATCTGAAGGCCGCGCACGCTGTCGTCGTTGCCGGGGATCACGATGTCCACGCCGGCGGGGTCGCTGTTGCTGTCGACCACGGCAATCACCGGGATCTCCAGCTTGTTGGCCTCGTGCACGGCGATGTGTTCCTGCTTGGCGTCAATGATGACCAGGCAGGCGGGCAGACGCTGCAGACCGCGCAGGCCGTCCAGGTTGAAGAAGATCTTGCGCTTTTCGCGGCCCACGACGGACTGCATCTTCTTGGGCATCTTGCCGTAGGCGCCGCTGGTCTCGAGGCCTTCCAGGTGTTCCAGGCGGCTCATGCGCTTGCGGATGGTGGAAAAGTTGGTCAGGGTTCCGCCCAGCCAGCGTTCGCACATGAAGGCAACGCCGGCGCGCTGGGCCTGGTCACGCACGATATCCTTGGCCTGGCGCTTGGTGCCGACGAACAGCACGTTGGCGCCGGTGCTGCACAGGTTGCGCAGGAAATGGCGCGCGGTGATGATGCCGCGCAGCGATTCCTTCAGGTCAATGATGTGGATGCCGTTGCGTTTGTCGCGGATATAGCCCTTCATCCGCGGGTTCCACTTGGCCGTGCGGTGGCCGAAGTGAAAGCCGGACTCAATCAGCGATTCCGTGGATACCGCAGGAATGGTGTCGGCCCAGTTTGCCGGGGCCTTTTCTTCCTGCAGTGTGCTCAAGCGATTATCTGCCATGTGGCTTTCCCGGGCTGCGCCGCATGTTGGGTCGTTGGGCCGAAACGGCCTTGTCACAACCCGCGCGCGCAGGCCCATGTTGGGGACTGCTTTCCGAAACGCCCGGCACACGCCGGGACTCGTATCGGAAATGAGGGGGCGGAGTGTAACGGTGGCAATTGGGCTGTCAATCAGGCGGGCGGGGCAAAAGTGAGCCAGTGCAGGGTGACGCAATGGTGACGTCGCTGACACCGAAAAAAGGAAGCCGCAAAGGCGCGGATTTTGCCTCTTGACCCTGTGGTACCTAGGGTTATCGTCTTTCCCTGCACCCCCCCTCTTGAGGTTATCTGGGCAGTTTCACTCGCAACGGCGTGTGGGAGTAGCACGTGCACACCCTTACCAAGGTACTGGTTATTGTAAATCTGGTGTTCTGCCTGATCCTGAGCCAGTTCGTCTGGATCTCACTGTCAGGCAACGTCCAGTGGCGAGAGCGCTTTGAAGCAGAGCGCAACGAACGCCACCGGGACAAGTCCAAGCTTGAGGGGGCCTACAACGACCTCATTGCGGTGAGAGTCAAGAACCGCGATGACCTGGCCCAGAACACGGCGGAGATCGCCGCCCTCAACGCCACCCGCCAGGCCCTGGAAGCCTGGAAGGTGGAATCGGAACTTGCCCGCACGGACGCCGAGAACGCCGCCAACGACCTGCTGAAGGCGATTGAGCCCTTCCGCGAGATTTCGCAGTCCTACGATCGAGACGTGGTGGCCCGCCTGCAGCAGACGGTGGAAACCCTGACCGAGCGCAAGAGCCAGATCTTCACCCGCCGCAGCGAACAGCTGCTGAAGGTGGCACAGGCGCACAACCTGTACGCCGAACGCCATGAGCAGTACCGCCAGCTGGAGTTCCAGCAGTTCCTGATGCAGGAAGAACTTGAGTACCGCCTTGACCTGAAGGCCCGCTACCGCACCCTGCGCCCGGACATCCAGGCCGAGATCGGCGACAACGGCCCGGTGATCTTTGCGTCGGTAAAATGGGTGCAGGGCAACAGCCTGCAGCTCAGCAAGGGCCGCCGCGACGGCGTAGAGCTTCGCCAGAAGTACACCATCACCCGCAACGGCATCACAATTGCCGTGGTGGATGTAGTGGAAGTGCAGAATGAAACCTGCGAATGCGTGATCGTTGACCTTGTCGGCCGCGGCGCCAAGCCGGCGGCGGGCGACGAGGCCGTGACCAAGCTGTTCATGTCGCGCGTGCGCGACTAGGCAGGACTGGCGTACCAGGGCACCAAAATCGGCGCAGCTAGCCGCAAGAGGATACGATGGGCGTATTTTCCAGAACGATGCTGATGCTCACCATGGCCTGGCTGGTCGGCCTGATCGTGACGTTCCTATTCATGGTCAACGACCCGGAGCCAAGCTGGCGTGACAAGTTTATCGCTGAGGCGAACATCCGCCGCGCGATTGCCTACCGCTATACAGACATCGCCGGCGGCATGGTGGCTGAACGCGGCCATGCAGCGGGCGAAAACAAGAACTCCGGCGAAAAGGCCATGGAGGCTGAGAGTCTTGGCGTGGCACCCTACGGCGCGCCCGACCAGGGCGGCAGCGGCGGATCGACGGACCCGTTGCCCGGTGCACTGGTACGGCCGGATGCCAGCCTGATTGCGATTGCCGCCAAGCAGGGCAAGGACCAGGGCGTTGCCTTCCGGGCCACAAAGGACGACACCACCGTTGCCATCACTGAACTGCGCGAGGCGATTGCCGTCGCCCAGCGCCAGCGCCGCGCGGCGGACTCCAAGCTGGCACAGGTGCGCGAGGCCAGCCGCATGTTTGCGGCGGAAATGCAGTCCTACCGTTACATCATTGCCAGCTTCCAGCAGAAGGTGTTCAACCTGGATTACGACATCCAGCGCGTGCTGATTGAGCGCGACGCCCTGACGGCCGAGCTGGCCCAGGTCACCAACGACCTCAAGCGCGTGGAAGTGCAGCAGCTGGAGCTGGAAGACGCGTACTGGGATGTAAGCAAGAACTTTGACCGCACCGTGCGCCTGCTTGGCCGCTATACCACCACCGACCCGAACCTGGCCCGCATGGCCGATGCAACGGGCCGCACCTGGCTGCGCGGCAAGGTGATCGGAGTGGGTGGCGACCCGCGTACCGGCGTGGTCAGCATCAGCCTGGGCAGCAATGAAGGCGTGCAGGAGAATCAGGTGTTCACGATTTTCCGCAACGAGAAGCTGGTCGGCAAGATGCGCGTGGAGAGTGTGCAGGCCAATACGGCTGTGGGCCGCCTGTTGCCCGAGTTCCGCGGCAAATCCATCGTGATGGAAAACGACAACATCAAGTCCGCAGAGACCTTCGGCGGAGTGACAACCAGCAGCGGTCGATAGCCCGGCAGGTGTTACAGAACTCTGTTGTGACCTGAAGTGAACTGAACAGGATGCAGACACATGGCAAAGAAAGCTCCTCCGCCACCGGCACCCAAGCGCGCAGTCCCCGGCCCCGCGCCGCAGAGTGACGCCGTCGGCAAGTTCGACAAGTTCAGCGCCTTTGCGCTGGCCCTGCCCTGCACGGTGCTGTCGCTGGCCTGCATGATCCTTGCGATCGGGTACACGAACTCGCACTTTGATACCGGCCTGTTCGGCATTCCCGGCAAGACGATCCAGGATTGGGACGGCGGCGCGCACAGCATCGGCGGCGCCAACCCGGCTGTGATCACCGGCTTTGAGTCCCACAACTACATCGGCCGCCTGGCCGAGGGCGAAGTCGACGTTGTGGTGCTGAATGTCGGCAGCGACCAGCGCGTGAACCTTGGCGACGTGTTTGTGCTGGATGGCGCCGAACAGCCTGACCTGCGCGTGGAATTTGTGGTGTTTGACCTGCAGGCCAACGTCAGCCGTGCCTACATCTTGATGGGCCAGAACGTGGAAGGCGGCAAGGGCCGCGCCTTCAGCCTCAAGCGCGACGATGTGACCCGCCTGTGCGGCGCGGAAACCAACGTCAAGGTCAAGCGCGACTGGAAAAACCAGATCATCCGCCGTTACGTCGAAGCCCGCGCCAACAAGACCTGATCCTGTTTTCCAAAGCCAAACCGGGGCGCCACTGGGCGCCCCGGTTTGTTTTGCCTTGCCCGTGAGGTTTTTCGGGGTGGCAAGACTAGTTCCGACCCGTACAAGAAGGCAACTCAGGGGCGCCAGGGTGCGCCCGGTATTGCCTGCCAATGTCGAAGAACGAAAGGATCAGGATGTCTTTCTTCCGCAGAATCCGGCCGTCCATGTTGCTTCTGCCGGGGCTGTTGCTGGCCTCGGCGGTTGCACTGACGTCCATCCACGCATTTTCTGTGCCGGCCGCAGAGGCCCAGCAGGGTGCGCCGACGCTGAAGGCGCTGCAGTCAGAGCGCGTCGCCATAGCCAAGGCGTTGACGCCTGCTGTGGTGGCTGTGGCACAGACCCGGCCGAATTTCGGTGCTGATGGCCAGACCGGCATGGCCGGCGGCAATGCCATCGCCGCCAGCGGCTTTGTAGTAGACGGCGACTTTGTCCTGACTGACCTTGAGGCCGGCCCGCTGCTTCAGCCTGGCACCGGCGACGCCATGTACATGGAAATCGGCAAGCCGGTCTGGATGATGGCCCACGACGGCACAGAGTTCAGCGGCAAGGTGGTCGGCCGCGACCGCCGCAACCTGATGCTGCTGATCCGCATGGATGAAGGCCACCCGGACCTGCCTTCGCTGAAGTTCGGCGACTCCGACAAGGCGGCCATGGGCAGCACGGCCATGGCGCTGGGCAACACGCTGGACAGCCTTCTGATTGACCGCGTTGTCAGCTTCAGCTACGGCACGGTCAGCGGGTTCTACCGTTTCGAGCCGGTGGACGTGCTGAAGCCGGAAGACGAAAACAGTGCCGGTGACCCGTACAAGGGCAACGTGCTGGAAGTCGACGTGGCTGTTCACCCCGGTGACCACGGCGGCCCGATATTCAACCTGGACGGCGAAGTCATCGGCATGATGTGCGGGCACTTCATGGCCGGCCGCCACCTGGGTTGCGCTGTTCCCAGCAACCAGCTGCGCGCCGTGCTGCCGCAGCTCAAGAAGAGTGTGCCGGAAGGCGAACTGGCCCAGGGTTACCTTGGCTTCTTTGCCAAGCGCCCTGAAGGCGACAAGCGCATCTTCATCAGCAAGGTGGACGACGGCAGCCCGGCCCACAAGGCCGGCATCAAGGTTGGCCAGGAATTGGTGCGGGTGGACAACTACCGCATCCCGGCCTTTGAACGCCTGGCGGAAATGCTGGGCTCCAAGCCGATCGTGCGCAAGCGCAAGGTTGGCGGCGGCATGTTCCAGCGCGAGCGCGAAGTGGAAATGCCCGTCAGTTACGGCGTGCCTGTGGGTACGCACATCCAGTTGACGCTGCGCGATCCTGAAACCGGCAAGGAGCGCACCGTGGACCTGATCGTCGGCGAAAAGGCTGAGGACTTCTAACCGCGGCCCGCGCCGACGAGGAAACCAACCATGAAAAAACTCTCTTACGCACTCGCGCTGTTGCTGGCCATCGGCATGACAGCCGCTGTCCACACCGCGCAGCCAAAAACCGCCGAAAAGACACCCGAAAAGACGGGGGCTGTCCGCCATGTGCAGGCCCCGGCCATGCCCCTGCACAAGGACCTGGAGCGCCATCGCATTGCAGTGGCCGCCGAGATGGCAAGCTACACCGTAAGTGTCGAAATCGACTTCGACCGCGATGCCGCGCCGGCGCCGGCGCAGCCCCGCATGCCGATTCCGGGCATGGGCGGGCCTGACCCCAGCGACCCGTTCTTTCGCTATGACATCGGGCCGTTTTCGGGCCTGGTGGTTGGGCCGAATCACATCCTGATTTCGGACCGCTGCCTGGGCGACTTCAGCAGCACCGGTGCCAGCGAGGCCGTGCAGGCCATCACCGTAACACTTCCCAATGGCGATCGCTGGCCGGCCCGCGTGAAGGGCCGCCATCAGCAGATCGACCTCGCGCTTCTGGAGCTCGACTGCATCATCGACAAGACCTGCCCGACGCTGAAGATTGCCAAGCTGGGCGAAGGCACCCAGAAGCTGGAGCGCGGCCAGCAGATTTTCGTGGTGGGTCGCGGCCAGAACCCGCTGGGCACACTGGTCAACGACGGCATTGTCAGCGCCCTGGAGCGCGAAGAAGGCCGTGCTTTCCAGTTTGATGCCCGCATCGGCAACAGCACCCTGGGTGCGCCGGTGATTGATAATCACGGCAGGCTGGTCGGTATGGTGACGCTGCACAATCACCAGACGTTCGGCCAGGCCAGTGGTGTCAGCTATGCCGCGTACATCCATGAAGTTCGCGCCGCCTACGCGCTGCTGGCGGAAGGCAAGTTCGTGCCGGTGCCGCCCAAGCCCTTCATGGGCGTGGCCGCCACCAAGAAGTGGCCGGACAAGCCGGGCTTGGAAGTCGGCAACGTCATCACCGGCACCGGTGCCGAGCGCGCCGGCCTGAGGGTGGGCGACGTGATTCTCAGCGTCGACGGCGTGCCGATGAACGAAGTGGAAGACCTGCAGGGTCACATCGCCAAGAAGAAGGTCGGCGACACCCTGGCCGTGAAGATCCTGCGCGGCGAAGAAGAATCGGAACTCAAAATCACCCTGGGCAAGAGGCCGTAAGGCGAAAGCCCAAGAGGAGAACAGACCATGAAGAAGATCCTGACAGCCCTTGCGTTTTCGCTGGTGATCGGCGGAACCATGATCGCAGCGCAGCCCAAGAGCCTTAGCAACCCCACGGTGGACAAGGTGGACGCAGAAGTCCGTGCCCTGACTGCCAAGGTGTACCCGGCGTTTGTGCTGATCGGCGGCGGCAGTGGCGTCTGCATCAGTGAGGACGGCTACTTCCTGACCAACCACCACGTCTGGAGCCAGGCGGCACAGCCGGCCAACATGGTGGTGAAGATGGCGGGCAACTCGCGCCAGTTCACGGCCGACTCCATCGGCGCCGACCCGCGCGGCGACATTGTGCTGGGCAAGCTGCGACTGAAGGAGGGCGAAAAGGTCCCCTTTGTCAAGCTGGCCGACAGCGACAAGGTTAACGTGGGCGACATCTGCCTTTCCGTCGGCAACCCGTTTCTGCTTTCCGGCACAGGCAGCGAGCCCACCGTCACGCTGGGTACTGTCACGGCCACGCACCGCTTTCAGGGCGGGTACAACGACAGCATCCAGATTGACACCAGCATCAACCCCGGCAACTCCGGCGGCCCCAGCTTCAACCTGGACGGCGAGGTGATCGGCATCAACGGCCGCAACATCGCCAGCCACGGCAAACGCTTCAACACCGGCGCGGGCTATGCCATCCCGGCCACGCAGATCCGGCACTTCATGGATACCTTCAAGGCCCAGGACGGCGGCGCGCGCCTTGTGCGGCACGGCTTTGTCAGCGGCCTGAAGTTTGACATGAACGCCCGTGAAAAGGGCGCCGTGATCCGCAGCGTTGACGAAGGCAGTGAAGCAGCCGAGGCCGGTTTCAAGCCCGGTGACATCATCGTTGAGGCCGACGGTTACGAGATTTTCAACCCGTACCGTTACTTCGGCGTGATCGGCATCAAGCCGCGCGGCAGCACCTTCAGCTTCAAGGTCAAGCGCGGGGCAGAGATGCTGCAGATCAAGGCCCGTAACGATATGCCCAGCGAGAGCGGGCAGTTCGGCAACGTGCCGCGCAGCGACGATGATGCCCGCCGCGGCGGCACCAACCCGCTGGCCCGCATGTCGGACCCGTTTGCCTTGCCTGCGGCCAAGAGCAGCCTGGGATTCACCGGCAGCTACAACACGGACCGCAAGGTGGGCGGCTACCGCATCACCAAGTTTGCCGCCAACAGCCCGCTGGAGGCCGCGGGGATGCAGGTTGACGACATCCTGACCCACATCAACGGCCGGCACATCATGTACTTTGCCGATCTATCGGACATCATGATCGCGCTGGATGCCGGAACAGAAGTCACCATCGGCTACCTGCGCGGCGAGGAAAAGCTCGAGATGAAGGTCAAGACCGTCGCGGCCCGCACTCGCTAGGCTTGAAACTCTACACGTAGAAGAAACCGGCGACCCACATGGGTCGCCGGTTTATGTATCAGCGCCGGGTGGCAGGCCGGCCGTGGGCATGGTGATGCCCGCTGCGGCCAGAATCTCGCGCGTACGGGCCAGGGTTGCGGCGTCGTGAACCTGCATGTCGGGCCAGTCACGGGCAAAGCCGTCCCTGGCATCTTTTCGCGTGGCATCGACGGCGATGTGCCCCGGCACGCGCTGCAATGTCCAGCGGCCATCCACTTGAACCGGAGTTTCGTTGAACAGCAGGTCGCGTTCGGGGTCGATGTTGGCAAGCGCCGCCCAGGCCAGGGCCTCAAGGTCGCCTTTTCGAACCAGCCCGGGCTGAAGGATGATCACCAGCGGCAGCGGCGACTGCCCGGCGCGCCGGAAAACCTCGTTGGCAAGCTCGCGCGGCTGGTGGCCGCGGGTCTTGGAAAGCTCAATCACCTGCACTCCCGGCGCGGCCTGCCAATGCTGCGCGATCTCCAGCCCGGCAAGGTCCGGCATTGCCGCGCCAGGCCGCGACGCAGAAACCGGCGGATCGCCTGCCAGGCCGGTGATGCCGGTGCCCTGTGTGCCCGTGCCCGGGTCGCCGGCCATCGGGCGGGTAGCATCAATGCTGACCTTGCTGCCGAAGTGCAGCGCGCGCGTGGCGTGATCCAGCGTTTCGGTGGGCCCCAGCACGAACTCGAAGCTGTGCCGCGCGTCCAGAGAATCCAGCACATAGCGCGCGACGGCGGCTTCGTCATGGATGTCCGGCCCGTGCTGGTCGATCACCGCAATCACCTTGGTGAACGCAGCCTGGCCCAGCCCCCACACGGCATGGGCAACCTTGCGCGCCTGGCCGGGGTAGCTTTTGTGGATCTTGACCAGCATCAGGTTGTGGGCCACGCCGGCAAAGGGCAGGCGATAGTCCATGACCTCGGGAATCGTCTGCTGCAACAGCGGCAGAAACAGGCGCTCAATGGCGCGGGCGATCCAGGCGTCCTCCTGCGGCGGTGGGCCGACCACGGTGGCGAAGTAGGTGGGGTGCTTGCGGCGCGTCACGGCGCTGACGTGAAACACCGGGTAGTCATCGGCCAGGCTGTAAAAGCCGGTGTGGTCGCCAAACGGGCCTTCGCGGCGGCGCTCGTTGATATGAATCCAGCCCTCGATCACGTAGTCGCAGCTCGCGGGCACCTGCAGCGGCACTGTCTGGCATGGCACCATCTTCACCGGCCTGCCCTGCAGAAACCCGGCCAGGATCATTTCGTCCAGCCCCGGCGGCAGCGGCAGGATCGCCGCGAACGTCAGCGCCGGCGCGCCGCCGATGCACACTGCCGCCGGCAGCTTGTCCTGCCCCATGGCCAGCGCCTGGCGCATGTGCTCTGCGGCCGTGTGGTGCGTGTGCACGTGAAAGCCTGTGGTGTTGCGGTCGAACTGTTGAATGCGGTACATGCCGCAGTTGCGCTTGCCGTCCTTGGGTGACTGCGTGAACACAAGCGGGAACGTGACAAACCGGCCGCCGTCGCCGGGCCAGGTCTTGAGGATCGGGATCTCGTCAAGGTTCACCGCATCGCCAGTCTGCACGACCTGCTGGCAAGGCCCGCTGCCTGCATACTTCGGGAAGAACCCCGAGATTTCCTTCAACGTGGGCAGCACGGAAAGCTTCTCAAGCAGGGTCCGTCGGGGGGTCTGCAGCGTCTCCAGCAGCAGCGCCAGGCGCGCGCGCAACCCGTCAAAGTCCTTCACACCGCAGACCATGGAGAGGCGCTTCTCGCTGCCCAGCGCGTTGATCAAAACCGGCGCGGCAAAGGGTCTGCCGTCGGCGCTCACGGGTTGGTGAAACAGCAGGGCAGGGCCGCCGCCGGGCAGTTTGCTGACGCGGTCGGCGCAGCAGGCAATGACCTGGTCCACCGGCACGGCCTGGCGAACATCAACCAGTTCGCGCGCGTCGCGCAGGGCATTGATGAAAGATGTCAGGTCTTCAAACGACATCGAGCCCGCGCAAAGGGGAAAGGCTTTACACCTACTTCGCCTTCAACATGACCTGCAGGCGAGACTTGACGACGTCATCGCGTTCTCTGGTCAATTCCTGCTTGGCGATTTCAAAACCCACCATCAGCACGGCGCGCCTGGCGCCGGCAAGCTGCGTGACGGCGCGCAGCCCCCGCGTGTAGGTCAGTTCCGTCTGTTCGCCCTCTTCATCCTCGCCCAGTTCGCGGCCTGCCGCGGCGCGGCGCAGAATCTCAATGTTGTCGCCCAGCGCCTGCGACACGCACGAGGCCTCGAACGCGTCATCGGTGCCGAAGTGCGCCGGGCCCTTGGTCAGCGTGTTGCGCCAGACCCAAGGCGGAGCCACCGGCGCGTCACCCATGCCGCAGGTGAAGGCTTCGCACAGCGCCTGAAGGGCAGGGCTGACAATCTCTTCCAGCGGCACCGCGCCCGGCTCGTTCACCAGGCCGAACCACGGGCTGATGTGAAGTTCCATGCTGATGTGAGTCAGTGCCGCGAACTCGGCCGTGGGCGGGTTGGCAAACCCGACTTTCAATTTCCACAGGCCGCCATTTTCGGGGGTTTCCAGCACCTGGAAGTTCACGTCGAACTCCAGTGACAGCCGGCGCCCGGCCTGGCCCCCGCCCTCGCCCTCCACGGCGAGCTCCACCGCGAAGGTGGCTTTGTCGCCGGCGCCGTAACCGGGCGAGAGCCGGCGTGCGGTTTCTGACCGTTGCGGTGCCAGCCCCAGCTTCTGCAGATCAGCATCGCGCGGGCGCAGCAGCGGCGAGTTGGGCAGGTCGGCAAACAGGCGACGCATGGCGGCGCTGGCGTCGGCATGCTGGCCGATCTGGGTCAGTGCCAGTGCCGCCAGCAGCAGGTCGGCACCATCGGCCCGAAACGCCGCATAGGCACTTTCAAACTCGCCCACGCCTTTGGCAAAAGCGCGCGCCCCCACAAACAGGCGGCCGCGTTCGCGGTGGGCAGCAGCCTTGGTGAACTCATCGCGGTTGTGGCGCAGCGCGGTTTCCAGCAGGCGTTCTGCGCGCACCGGGTTCGGCCCGCGCTCGAGGATGGCAAGATCAATCAACACTTCCGGGAAGGTGCCGTCCAGCACCATGGCCTCTTCCAGCTTCTTGCGGCGATTGGGCTCGGATTCGCTGGGGCGCTGGGTCTGCTGCCACAGCACAAAGGCCTTGCGGCGGTTTTCGGGTGCCTGGGCAAGATCCTTGGCCAGGTTCAGCATGCGGCGGGACTCCAGCCGGGCGGGCTGCAGCGCCAGCATCTTTTCAAAGTGCGCCGCAGCGTCGGTGTAGCGCTGCACACGCAGGGCCGATTGCGCGGCGGTGTCCACAAGGTCAGCGTTGTCGGGCGAAAGGTCCAGGGCCTTGCGGGCGGCTTCGTAGGAAAGCTCAAAGTCGCCCAGCACCTGGCAGACTTCCGCCAGTGCCATCAGCGCGGCCGCAAACCGAGGCGAACGCCGCACGATCGCCACCAGGGCGTTCTTCTTTTCGGTGAAATCGCCGGGCTGCTGCAGCGCGCGGTACTCTTCGTAATCGCTGGCGGTGTAGTTCCCCTTGGCGATGTCGCGGCCAGCAAAGGCATAGGCGCGCGACATGCGGTCCGCCGGCGAAAGCCGCGCGGTCTCTTCGTAGGCTGCGGCGGCGTCCTCGTACCGGCCCAGCAGCCACAGCGCCAGGCCACGCCGGCGGTGCCAGTCGGCAAAATCGGTTGCCAGCTCCTTGCACTTGTCCAGCGACAGCATGGCGGCGTCCAGCCAGCGACGGGCGTCCACCGGCTGGTCGCTGGAACGCGCCAGCAGCAGCGAATGCACGGCCTGCAGGAAGTACAGCTCGGTGAACTCAGGCTGTTCCTTCAACATCAGGTTTACCGCCGCGATGCGGGCGTCAGCACTGAGTTCCTCAAGCTCCACGTACTGGCGCCAGCGCGCAAAGGGCCAGTTGTTGGCCTGGATGCGGGTGGCCACGCGGATGTCAAAATCGGTGTCACTGTTGCGGTAAATCGCGTTGCGCTTGCGCAGTGCGGTGACCAGCAATTCCAGGTTGCGCGTGGATTCGGCGATATCGCCCCAGGCGTTGGCCACCCGCAGGCTGCCGGGGTTTGCCAGCTCGGCGGCCACGGCTTCGCGCTGGGCATCCTGAAAACGGCTGAGCCGCACCAGCAACTCGACAACGTAGATTCTGGATGACGCACCGTAGTCGGCAGATTCCGTGCAGGCGCGAAACAGCGGCTCGGCAAGGCGGTAAAGTTCCTCGGCGGCTTTGCCGAACGCCGCCAGCGACGCATCCCCCAGGCTCCAGCCCTGGAATGTGCGTGCGCGGAAGTACAGGTCACAGGCACCCACATACAGGGCCTCGGCGCTGTTGGGTGTCTTGCGCAGGCAGCGCGCGAGATACGCCAGCGAAAGCTTGGGGCGGCCTTTGGCCGAGGCCGGAAGTTCGCCCTCGGGCCTGGCCAGGTAGGCGCCAAGTTCGCGGTAGACCTTCATTTCAGCGTCCAGGCGTTCGATGGCGCCCTTGAGCTGTTCGGGCCGGTTGCTGTTGGGCGGCGGCGGTGGTTCTGCGGAAAGGTAAAGGAAGTTGCCCAGTTCAAAGCAGGCTTCGTAGTCCTCCGGGAAGAGTTCCAGCAGCGACGCCACATAGGGCGTGGTTTCTTCCAGGCGGGCTTCGCTCTTGGTGTACAGCCGCACGTACTCGATCAGCATCTCGCGCGAGTTGGGGTCCAGTTTGCGGGCCAGGTCAAGCTGCGCGCGGGCGAGCAACGGGTAGCCGAAGTCGCGCAGGCGCCGCGCGCGGTGCACGCGATCAAGCACCTCGCGTTTGTTCTTGTCGGTTTCCTGTGCTACGACGGTGTCGGCCAGCCAGGCCGGGGCAGTCACAGCAAACAGGGCCAGCGCGACCATCAGGCGAAACAGGTTGGACACAGCATGCTCCGAAACCAGCCGGGGGCCCCGCAGTGAAACAGTTGGTGCAACCACTGTGCCGTTGCACGCAAGTGCTTGCGCGGCAGAGGCACGGCGCCCGTCGGGATGGGCCGGGTTACCCATCGGTGTCGCGGCCCTTGTGGGTGGCACCCACGCGGTCCGTGAACTGTTTGAACGTCGATGGCGCGCCAAGGTCGCGTGCCGCGCGCAACGCAGAGTCAATCGCCCCGGCATAGGCCACGCCGCTGTAGGCGATGTACCACATCTCGGCATTGACCTTTATGCTGAAGCGCTGGTTGCCGCCAATGCTGCGGCGGATTTCATCGGCGGCGCGGTTCACTTCTTCGGCTGTCTTGTAATACAGCAGCATCACGAAGCCGCCGTCGTCCAGCTTGCCGCGGGTTTCCTTGCCGGTCAGGACAAAGCCCGCGGACTTGAACGGGGAACCCGGGCGGGGCGACTCACTCCAGCCGGGCGAGGTGCCCCCTGCCTGAACAATGATGTCCAGGGCATCGGCAAAGCTGGTGGTCTCCTGCACGGTAACGCCGTTGGTGGACTTCAGCATTTTGCGCACGCGGTTGATGCTTTCGTCCACGGCGCGCTCAAACTCTTTGGGGTCCTGGACTACTTCTTTCTTTTCTTTGGCCTCGCGGGAGGCGTCACCCTTAAGCGCCCCAATGATGATCCACAACAGCACGACCGACCCGATGCCGATGGCAATCAGGGTCACAACTGTGGCGATTGTCTTGGGGTTGCGCTTACCGCCGTAGGCCACACCCGCGGATACCATTACGGCGTCTTCGTCGCGCTTGCCAATCGGGTTGGGGGCAACCGGGCCGCCCCCGGCCTTTGGGTGCGCCACTTTGACGACACTCTGGCGGGCGCCCACAAGGTTGCCGTCAGGCCCGGCAATTTTGCCAAACGTGCGGCAACGCGGGCAGGTGGGCTGTTTGGAAACGACATCCCAGGCGCTCTGGAACTGGTGTCCGCAGGCCTGGCAGGTGAAGACCATGGTCTGGGTTGGCTGCATACGGGGTGCGGTGTCCTGTGGTTTGCTTGTTATTCGAACGGGCTATTGTACGCTTGGATTGAAGGTTTGGCGCAACCATTTGCGCCGAACAGGGTTTTACAGGCTATCATCGCAAGGCAGAAGCGCGAATTCACAAGTAGTGCTGACGGGTGGGTGAGGAGAAGGTGACATGCTTGGACTTTTCAATTTGGGCCAGTGGGAACTGATAGCAATCATTGTGGTCGGTGTGCTGCTGTTCGGTTCGCGGCTGCCCAGCATTGCCCGCAGCCTTGGCAAGAGCGTCACGGAGTTCAAGAAAGGCGTCAAGGATATCAACGAAGAAGTGGCCACGGCCGAGCCCAAGAAACTGGACGAGAAGCGCGAAGTCAGCGCCGAGAAGGTCGAAACCAAGGAAGCGCAGAACGCATAGCGCAGTTCAGGTTGATGGGTCAAGGGAAAGAAAAAGAACCGCCGTTGGCGGTTCTTGTCTTTCTCGAAACACTGCATCTCTTGCGACCTTCCAACCTGGCCTGCGCTTGCAGAAAACTGGTGCTGGGGGGGGGACTCGAACCCCCAAGTCCTTGCGGACACTGGTACCTGAAACCAGCGCGTCTGCCAATTCCGCCACCCCAGCGACGCGAGGGCGGGATGGTACATCTGCCGCCCGCATCGTCAACGAGGGGAGGTTGCAGGTGACTGTCATGGCTTGAACTTGGCGGCGTCTTTTTCTGTCGATTCAAGCAGGGCCTTGTCAAAGGCCTTTGCGTCAGTCGCGACCACTTCCGCAAACGCCCTCCACTGGGCCTCGGCGCCTTGCAGCTTGCCCGACAGCAGGTCGGTTTCCCACTTCTTGAAGGCCTCGGCGTACTTGCCGGTGCGACAGAAGTAAACGAACGCCCAGGACTGCTGGTAGAACTCCGGGTCGATCTTGAACTGGTCGCCCTGCATCAGGGTTGGCTCGGCGCCACGCAGCTTCTTGCGCTTGCAGATGCGTTGCAGAAAGTACAGGTGCTCGTTGATGTCGCTGTTCAACCGGCCCATCTGCAGCGTTTTGCCGTCCCAGTCATGAATGCTGTAAAACTCAGCCGTGCCTTCGCGGTACCAGGCCGGCTGGTGCCTGAACGTCTTTGCCACCAGCAAATCGAACTGATGCCTGGCCTCGTGCAACACGATGCGTCGGGTGCGGTACCAGTCCTTGAAGAAGCTGCCCCAGCAGACGCGCCCGTCGAAGAACCCGTGGCTGTTAACCATTGCCTGGTCAAAGGTCTCAATGTCGGCCTGGATCATCGCGACATAGGCTTCGTGCGTCCGCAGCAGCTCCATCAGCAGCGCTGGCGCGTCGGCCTCGCGGTTCAGGTCGGCTTCCTGCCGCCATTGGCGCACGGCCAGCTCCGCGACCCGTGCAAGCTCCAGCGTGTCTTTCTCTTTCAGCCCGCTTCGAATGCGCCAATGCAGGGTCAGCACTTCATGGGTTGCCCCGGTCTTGTGCGCCAGCAGTGACTCGCCAGCCTCCAGCTTTGTCAGCTCGGCGGGGGCAAGCCAGTGTTCGTGAAGCTGTTGCGCGCCTTCCGGCTTGTCCGTCAGCCAGCCCGTCAGTCCGCGCACACGGCCCTTGGCAGTGTTCATTGCCTCCACGGACTCAAACCACTGATCGCCATCGCGCACGTGGCCCAGGGCCTTTCGTGCTGGCTCATCGCCGGGTGCCAGCCGGACGATCTCACGGTAGAGTGAAAGTTCACTTTGGCGTAACTTCTTTCCTGCACACCACTTGGCAAGTTCGTGGCGGCCCTTTACGTCGTCAGCAGCCAACGCCGCGCGGCGGGTGTCGGCCTCGCGCCGCAAGGCGACCACGTCTTGGGCGGCAAGGCTCCCGGCCAGCAGCACCAGCAAGCACAGGGCTGCGATAGTGGAGATCGGCTTGCGTAACGTAGGCATCGGAAGCCAAGTTTAGCGCTTGGGCGAAGGCCCAGCATGTGATTCCGCAACGCAGCATTCCCAATCCGCGATTGAGTAAATGGCTTCACTGGTTTCGTCACAATCAAGGGTTTCAGGATTTCCTGAAAAATCCGAAGGTTTCGATTGAGTCGGGAGCCTGCCAAGGGCATCTTTGCCGCCCCATGTTGTATCGAAACGTCTGTATTGAAAGCGTCGCGCACGTTTTGCCAGACCGTGTTGTGACCAGCCTGGAACTCGAGCAGCGGCTTGCGCCCTGTTACGAGCGGCTGGGCTTTCACGCAGGCCGCATTGAGCTTATGTCTGGCATCCGCGAGCGCAGGCACTTTGCGCCCGGCACGCGGCCGTCGGCCATTGCCACCCAGGCCGCAGAACTGGCGCTGGCCGGCATTGATCGCTCGCGGTTGGGGGTGTTGATCTTTGCCAGTGTCTGCCGCGACTTCATGGAGCCCGCAACGGCCACAGTTGTCCACAAGGCGCTGGGCCTGCCCGCAACCTGCCAGCCCTTTGATTTGAGCAACGCCTGCCTTGGGTTCGCCAACGCGATGCTGGTTGCAGCGAACATGCTTGAGCTCGGGCAAATCGAAAGCGCACTGGTGGTAGCAGGCGAGGACGGCGGGCCGCTGGTTGAGGCCACAATCAAGCGCCTGAACGAAGATGCGTCGATTACGCGCAAAAACAGCAAGCTGAGCTTTGCCAGTTTAACCATCGGCAGCGGGGGCGCGGCGATGGTGTTGACGCGCGCGGAGAACTCGCGCGCCAGTCACCGACTGTTGGGCGGCCAGATGCTGGCCGACACCAGCGCCAATCACCTGTGCCAGGGTGGAGTCAGCACTGCCAGTGACGTTGGCCCGCTGATGGAAACCGACAGCGAGACGCTGATGCAGGAAGGCGTGAAGCTTGCACAGCGCGTGTGGTCGGAAACCCGCCGCGAGCTGGGCTGGGGCAACGGCGACTTTGACCGCCTGTTCACGCACCAGGTGGGGGTGATGCACCGCAGGCTGCTGTTTGAACGTCTGGAACTGGACGCCTCGCGCGACTTCCCGACGGTCGAAACGCTGGGAAACATCGGCAGTGTCAGCCTGCCGCTGGGGCTCAGCATGGGCCTTGCGCAGGGCGTGGTGAAGCCCGGCCAGAAGCTTGCGCTGCTGGGCATTGGCAGCGGGCTGGTGTGCCTGAACCTGGGGGTGCAGTGGTGAGCGAGCCCCTGTGGAAATCCGAGTACCCGTTCGAAAGCCACTGGCACGACCTTGGCGGCGTGCGCATGCATTATGTGGATGAACATCCGAGTCAGCAGTCCGCAGTCAGCAGTCAGCAGTTTCTGCCGACTGCCGACTCCCAACTGTCGACTTTGCTCTTCATCCACGGCAACCCGACCTGGAGCTTCCTGTGGCGGCGGCTGATCCGGCACTTCGCGCCCACGCGCCGGTGCATCGCCCTGGATCACATTGGATGCGGGCTTTCGGATAAGCCGCAGGATTACCCTTACACGCTGGCCCAGCACATCGCCAATGCGCGGTCGCTGGTTGAAAAACTGGACCTGCGCGACATCACCCTGGTTGTTCACGACTGGGGTGGCGCCATCGGCATGGGAGTGGCCGGGCAGATGCCAGACCGCTTCACGCGGCTGGTGGTCTGCAACACCGCGGCCTTTCCCAGCGACCTGATGCCGTCCAGCATTGCCTTGTGCCGCATACCCGGCTTTGGGGCCCTGGCGATTCGCGGATTCAACGCATTCGTGCGCGGCGCGCTGGCCACCTGCGCGATGAAGCCGCTGTCACGCGAGGTTCGCGCGGGCTATCTGGCCCCGTACAAAAGCTGGCGGTCGCGCGTGGCCAATCTGCGCTTTGTGCAGGACATTCCCATGGACGAAAGCCACCCAAGCTGGCCCACGTTGGTCCAGGTGGAAAAGGGCCTGCAGAGCCTGCGCCGCAAGCCGATGCTGCTGTGCTGGGGCGGCAAGGATTACGTGTTTACCAAAGACTTTCTGCAGGAATGGGTGCGGCGTTTCCCGCATGCCTGGGAACGCTGGTTCCCCGATGCCGGCCACTTTGTCACCGAGGACGCGCATGAGGAGATCGCCCGGGCGATTTCGAGTTTTCTTGCCGAAGACCCGGCCCGGGTGCGCGGCCTTGCAAAGGGCACGGGCCGCATTGCCCGCAATTCTGAACTGGTGCTGAAACCATGACCCAGGCAACGGCACAGCCGCAGGTTGCAGCCGCCCCGGCCGAAGCTGTTCCGGCCAATGTGGCGCGCTTCATTGCCGAACTGGCCGTGGCGCGGCCCCTGGCCACGGCTGTGGTGGAACACCGCACCGGGGAGTCGATTACCTTTGGTGAACTGGCCCAGCGCGTAGAGAACGTTGCCGCCGGGTTTGCACAGATGGGCATTGCCCAGGGTGAGCGCGCAGTGCTGGCCGTGAGGCCCGGCATTGATTTTGTTGTCAGTGTGTTTGCGCTGTTTCGGGCTGGCGCCGTGCCGGTGGTCGTGGACCCGGGCATGGGCAAGAAGAACCTGCTGAAGTGCATTGCCCAGGCCCAGCCTTCTGTACTGGTAGGGATACCGCTGGCCCACGCGTTGAGCCTGCGTTACCGCGCCGCGTTCAGCACGGTCAGGAAACGCGTGACCGTAGGGCGCCGCTGGCTGTGGGGTGGCAAGACACTGCGCGAGCTGCAATCGCACAGTGTGACAGGCAGCAGCCTTGCGCCGACACGCTGGGACGAAACCGCCGCGATACTGTTTACCAGCGGCGCAACCGGTACGCCCAAAGGCGTTGTGTATCACCACGGGGTGTTCCTTGAACAGGTGCGCATGATCCGCGACACCTACGGCATTGCGCCCGGTGACGTGGACTGCGCATGCTTTGCCCTGTTTGCGTTGTTCAGCGTGGCCATGGGCGCGACAGTGGTGCTGCCAGACATGGATTTTTCCCGCCCCGCCAGCGCTGACCCCGCCCGCGTTGTCGCCGCCATTCGCGATCACAAGGCCACCATGGCATTTGCCAGCCCGGCGGTCTGGCGCAAGGTCGCACCCTATCTGGAACAGCGCAGCGAGAGGCTGGACACATTGCGCCGTGTGCTGATTGCCGGCGCGGCCGTGCCCTATGCCACGCTGGCGCAGCTCAAGCCGCGCATTGCCGATGGCGGGGAAATCTTCACGCCCTACGGGGCCACGGAAAGCCTGCCGTTTTCCAGCATTGCCGCGGCCGAAGTGCTTTCCGAGACGCGCCATGAAACCTGCAACGGCGCCGGCGTTTGCGTGGGCCTCCCCCTGGAGGGCGTAGACTGCAAAGTGATCCAGATTGTCGACGGGCCCCTGGCCAGCCTGGAAGACGTGGTGGAATGCGCGCCCGGCCAGGTGGGCGAGATCCTGGTGCAAAGCCCCGTCACCACGCGCGAGTACTTTCAGGATTACGATGCCGACATGCGCAGCAAGATCCGCGGCGATGCCTCAGAGGCCGCGGCGCGCACTCAGGGCAGGGCGCCAACCAAGCTCTGGCACCGCATGGGCGACAGCGGCTGGCGCGATGACAAAGGCCGCCTGTGGTACTGCGGCCGCGTGGCTCACACCGTGTGGACAGAGCAGGGCCCGCTGTACCCCGAACAAGTGGAGGGCGTGTTCAACAATCACCAGGCCGTGAGCCGCAGCGCGCTGGTCGGCATCGGCGAGCACGGCCACCAGCAGCCCGTGCTGGTGGTGGAACTTCATGGCGGGCTGCCGCCCGGCAACGACCTGAAGCAGCGCATTGAAACCGAACTGCTGCAGATGGCCCAGGCCCACGACTTGACGCGTCAAGTCAAGCGTGTGCTGTTTCACGCGGCCCTGCCCGTGGATGCCAGGCACAACGCCAAGATCGACCGCGAAGCCCTGGCCCAGTGGGCGGCTCAGGAACGTGACTCTCGCAGAGGCGCAGAGGCGCAAAGAAAGGCAACGGCGTGAACACGACTGAACTCAACAAGCTTTCAGGCGTGATTGTTGACTGCGCCCTCAAAGTTCACACGAAGCTTGGCCCTGGGCTTCTGGAGCGGGTCCATCTGTTGGCGATGCTGCGGGAACTTTCAAAGCGGGGAATTCAGGCGCGCAGCGAGGTGTCGGTACCTGTGGTCTATGACGGTGAAGATCTCGGTGAGGGATTCCGGGCCGGCATCATCCTTGAGTTGAAGTCAGTAAAGCACTTAGAGGATGTGCATCCAAAGCAGTTGCTCACATTCCTTCGTTTGGCGGACAAGCGGCTGGGGTTGTTGTTCAACTTTAATGAGATTCTGTTGAAGCACGGCATCGTACGTGTGGTGAACGGGCTTCAGGAATAGTTCTCAGCGCCTCCGCGTCTCTGCGAGAGGTCGCAGTTCGGTGCAACATGAGAGTGCTGGTCACAGGTGGCGTCGGGTTCCTGGGGTCGCGCATGGCGCGGCTGCTGGTCGCCCGTGGCCACGACGTGACCGTTTGCTCTCGCGAAGCGACACGCCACCCGGTACCTGACGCCATGCGCGCCATGGACCTGGATCTGCGCGACCCCGAGGCCGTCAGCCGTGCAGTATCCGGCCATGACGTGGTGTTCCATGTCGCCGCCAAGGCCGGTGTGTGGGGCAAGCGTGCCGACTACTTCGGCATCAATGTCACCGGAACGCGTAACGTGCTTGCGGCCTGCCAGAAACATGGAGTGAAGAAGCTGATCTACACCAGCACGCCCAGCGTGGTGTTCAGCGGCAGCCTTGCCGGTGGCGCCAACGAATCTGCGCCTTACCCGGACAAGTTCCTGACCCACTACGCCCACACCAAGGCCGTAGCCGAACGTGAGGTTCTGGCCGCAAACGGTCTTGATGGCATGCAGACCTGCGCGCTGCGCCCGCACCTGATCTGGGGCAAGGGCGACCCGCACCTGCTGCCGCGTGTGCTGGATCGCGCCCGGGCTGGCAAGCTCAAGCAGGTGGGGGACGGCCGCAACCGTGTGGACATTACCCATGTCAACGACGCCGCGCAGGCGCACGTTGACGCGCTGGATCACCTGGATGCCGCCGCGGGCAAGGCCTACTTCATTGCCAGCGAAACTGTGGCGCTGTGGCCCTGGATCAACGCGGTGCTCAAGCGCGCGGGCATACCCGAAGTCACGGCCAAGGTCAGCGCCGGCACGGCACGCCGGGCCGGGGCGTTGCTGGAGGTTGTCTGGAAGCTGTTCGGCCTGGGCGGCGAGCCGCCGATGACGCGGTTCGTCGCGGGAAACCTTTCCACCGATCATTGGTTTGAAATCAGCGCGGCGCGCAAAGACTTGCACTACGCGCCGTGCTGGACCGGCGAAAAAGCACTCGACGAGTTTTTCGGTTTAACAGCCCCTGCGGCAAAGCCGGGGGCGGCAATGGCAACGGCAACTACATGAACCACGAATCTGCTCGAATCGACACGAATCTCTCCAGACCCCTGTGCGGTGGATTGGTGTCGATTCGTGTTGATTCGTGGTTTGCGCATTTTCAGGAGCACAATCATGGATGAAGTCCTTCGCGATCACCTGAACACCTTTGAGACGTTCTTCAACGCCATTGGCTTCAAGTCGCGGCTGGGGCGGCTTTGGGGCCTGCTGGCGCTGGGCGGGCGATCCATGAGCGCGGCCGAGATCGCGCGCGAACTGGACATGAGCGCCGGCAGCGTCAGCGAGTGCCTGAACGAACTCAAGGAATGGGGTGCGGTCAACAGCGAGTTTTCCAGTGAACACCGCTGCCAGATGCACACCGCCGTCAGCGACACCATGAGCATCGTGACGACCGTGCTGCGGCGTCGCGAGCAGCTGGCCGTTCAGAACTTCAAGGACAACGCCCGCAGCGCACTGAAGTACGTCACCGAGCGCTACGGCGACAACGACCCGCGGGTACGCACACTGCAGAGCATCGTGACGACCAGCGAGATCGCCGAAAGCACGATCCAGTTCTTTGTGGCCGCCAGCAGCGCCGTGCCCAACGACACCGATTCGCGCCTGGCCCGCGTGATTCGCCGCATGACCGCCATCGGCATGAAGGTGCCCGGCGAACTGTCCAAGATCCGCAATGGCCGCGTAGCACGCAAGACCGCCAGCATGAAGGAGGACGCCCATGTCTAGCCCGGCGCGAGTCGTCATCACCGGCGTTGGGCTTACGGCGCCCAACGGCAACAACCTTGCGGAGTATCGCAGCGCGCTGCTCGCAGGCAGATCCGGCGTGCAGCCCTGGGAGATCCGTTACTTCGGCAAAACGCTGGCGGGCATCTGCAACTTTGAGGCCACGCGATACCAGAAGCGCAAGGACATCCGCCGCGGCACCCGCGCCGGCAGCATCGCCGTGTACTGCGCCAACGAGGCCCTGCGCGACGCGGGCTGGAACTGGGCTGAGTTGGACAAATCTAGGGTCGGCGTTTACGTCGGCACCACCGAACACGGCAACGTTGAAACTGAAACCGAGATCTTTGAGGTTTCCAAGCACAACTACAACCTCGACTTCTGGACCCACCACCACAACCCGCGCACCGTGGCCAACAACCCTGCGGGCGAAGTCACGCTGAATCTGGGCATCACCGGCCCGGCCTACGCCATTGGTGCGGCCTGCGCGGCCGGGAATCTCGGCCTGATCCACGCCTGCCAGATGCTGCAACTGGGCGAGGTCGACCTGGCATTTGGCGGCGGAGTCAGCGAGAGCATCCACACTTTTGGCATCTTTGCCGGCTTCAAGCAGCAGACAGCGCTGGCCCACCACGATGACCCGGCCAAGGCCTCGCGCCCGTTTGACACCAAGCGCAACGGTATTGTCGTGGCCGAGGGCGGGGCGCTGTTCACGGTGGAACGGCTTGAAGACGCCCGCAAACGCGGCGCAAAGATCTATGCCGAGGTTGTTGGATGGCACGTCAACAGCGACAGCACCGACTACGTGCTGCCCAATAGTGAACGCCAGGCCCAATGCATGCGCGGCGCGCTGCGTAAGGCCGGCATGCAGCCCGGCGACATCCACATCGTGAACACCCACGCCACCGGCACACACATGGGCGACGAGATGGAAGCCGCGGCCGTCAACGCCGTGTTCGGGGACTTTGCGGGCGTCAACGTAAACAACACCAAGAGCTTCATCGGGCACGCGATGGGCGCGGCAGGCAGCCTGGAACTTGCCGGCAATCTGCCCAGCTTTGACGACAACATTGTGCACCCGACCATCAACATCGACGAGCTTGACCCGCAGTGCAACGTGCGCGGGCTGGTCATCAACCAGCCGCGCAAGGTACCGAAGGTGGAAACAATCATGAACATGAGCTTCGGCATGCTGGGCATCAACAGCGCCGTGGTTGTGAAGAAGTTCAGCCCGGAGCGGTAGCGAAGGGGTAGTGCAAACACAAAACAGGAGCCCGAAGCGCAAGCGAGGGATGAAACAGTAAAGGACGAAGACAATGACCGACGAACAGATCAAGCAGGCCATCATCGGCATCATCAGCGACATCGCGCCCGATGAAGACACCAGCAACATCGACCCCGCGGTGCGTCTGCGTGAGCAGATGGACCTCGACTCGATGGACTTTCTGGACATCGTGATGGAACTGCGCAAGCGCTATGGCGTGCATGTTCCGGACACCGATTACATGGAACTGGCGTCGCTGGATTCCTGCGTGAACTATCTGCGCGACAAGATGGCGGGGAAAGCACTCGTGAGCTGAAAGTCGGCAGTCCGCAGTCGGCAGTAACTGCCGTTGCTGCGGACTGCGGACTCCAGACTGCCGACTATGCCCCACTTCGACGCCATCATCATCGGCGCGGGGATGTCCGGCCTTGCGGCCGGCATTCGCCTGGCGATGTACGACAAGAAAGTTGTCGTGCTCGAGCGTCACTACGTGTGGGGCGGGCTGAACTCGTTTTATCAGTTCCAGGGCCACCAGTTCGATGTCGGCCTGCACGCCATGACGAACTACGCGGTCAAGGGTGCCAAAGGCCTGCCTCTGTCGCGCTTGCTGAAACAGCTGCGCATCCGGCACGACGAACTGGACCTGCATGAACAGGGGTTTTCGGCCGTCAGCTTCCCCGGCGTGAAACTGAAGTTCAGCAACGATTTCAACCTGCTTCGCAGCGAAGTCTCCCGCGCCTTCCCGCAGCAGATCGACGGCTTTGACGCACTGACCAAAGCCGTGCGGGAGTTCAACGAACTTGACCTCGACGCGCCGCAACAGGACGCGCGGCCCGTGGTGCGCCGCTTCATCACCGACCCGATGCTGGAAGACATGATCTTCTGCCCGCTGATGTTCTACGGCAGCGCGCGCGAACACGACATGGACTGGGACCAGTTCGTGGTCATGTTCAAGAGCATCTTCTTTGAAGGTTTCAGCCGGCCGCAACAAGGCGTCCGCCACATCCTGAAACTCCTGATTGACCGGTACCGCAAGGCCGGGGGCGAACTGCGCCTCAAGACCGGCGCGGCAAGAATCCTGCACGAAAACGGCCGCGCAGCGGGCGTAGAACTCGATAACGGCCAAGCGCTCACCGCCGACACGGTGCTGTCATCGGCGGGTCTGGTGGAGACCGGGCGACTGGCCGGGAGCGCTGGGTTGCGCAGCAACGATCCGAACGAAGCATCGCTTCGCTCGGAAGGGCCGGCAGGCGTTGTGGACGTCCCGTCCACAACGGGCGCGGACAGGATGTCCACGCGACAAGCCGGCCAGAGGCCAGCGCTCCCAAAAGTCGGCGAGAGGCCAGTGCTCCCGGGCAAGCTTTCGTTCACAGAAACGATCAGCGTGCTGGACTGCCCGGCCAAACAGCTGGGCATCGAAGAAACCATCGTCTTCTTCAGCAACCGCGAACGCTTCAACTATGAACAACCCGCCGACGATGTTGACACCTCCAGCGGCGTGATCTGCATGCCCGGCAACTTCCGGTTGCCTGACGAGCCCAAGGACCATCTGGTCCGAATCACCAACATTGCAAACTACGACCGCTGGGCGGCCCTTGGGAGCGCTGGCTTCCAGCCGGCACCGGGGAGCGCTGGCCTCCGGCCGGCACTTGCCGTGGACGTCTCGTCCACAGCAGGCGCGGACAGGATGTCCGCGCCGAATGCCGGCGAGACGCCAGCGCTCCCGTACTACGCAGCCAAACAACGCTGGTACGAGCGTTCCTGCGCCGATGTGCTTTCGCACATCGCCGATTTCCGCCCACACGTGAAGCTGGTGGACATGTTCACGCCGCGCACGATCCGGCATTACACAGGCCACGAAGGCGGCGCCGTCTACGGCAGCCCGCGCAAACTGCGCACGGGCCAGACCGGCATTGACGGCCTGTACATCATTGGCACGGACCAGGGGTTTCTGGGAATCATCGGCGCAGCCCTGAGCGGCATCAGCATGGCCAACCGCTGGGTGCTGCAACGCGAAGGGGTATCAGAGCCCGCTGCGTAAGCGGGGGGACGAACTACGAAAGGCATCACGCGAAGGCGCGAAGGAAACGCGAAGGCGCGAAGAAGAACATGACCAAGGAAGTCGAGCTAGCCGTGATTTACTTGGGCGAGCAACCCAGGGCGACGGGATTCACCCGTCACCTGATTGCCGGAGAGCCCATGCCTCCACCAGCGATGCTGCGGATAGTGAAGTACGACGACCACGGATTTTACTTGCTGTACTGCAGTGTCGAGGGTGCGGCGTACACCGACACGTGGCATGAAACTATGGAGCACGCAATGGACCAGGCTGGTGCGGAATTCAACGTAAAGCCAACAGAATGGACGAACACGTGCCGGTAGAGCAGTTCTTCGCGCCTTCGCGCAATCTTCGCGCCTTTGCGTCAGGCAGTTTGCCGTGAGACAACATGACCACTGACCAACAATCCGGCTTCAACCTCAAAACCGAAGCCAAGCGCGTGCTACGCGGCTCTTCGGGCGGGCGTTTGCAGCAGAAGGTGAACCCCGTTGATAAAGCCAAGGCCGAATACGACGTGATTGTCATCGGATCCGGCCTTGCGGGCATGACAGGCGCGAACGTGATGGCGACCCAGGGCTATCGCGTGTGTTTGCTGGAGCAGCACTACAACTACGGCGGGCTGGCGACCTGGTTCAAGCGGCCCGGCGGCCATGTGTTTGACATCAGCCTGCACGGTTTCCCGGTCGGCATGGTCAAGTCCATGCGCCGCTATTGGTCCAAAGAAATCGCCGACAGCATCGTGCAACTGGAGAGCATCAAGTTTCACAACCCGCAGTTCAGCTTCGAAACCCAGTTCACGCGTGAAGACTACACCAACAAGGTCGTCAACGCGTTCAAGCTCGACCGCGCGCATGTGGAGAGCTTCTACGACCACCTGCGCAAGATGGAGTATTTCCGAAACGACGGCAAAACGACCGGCGAAATGCTGGAGACATTTTTTCCGGGCCGGAACGACGTGCACCGCGCGTTCATGGAGCCCATCACCTACGCCAACGGCAGCACCCTGCACGAACCCGCCATCACCTATGGCATCGTGTTCAGCAACTTCATGAGCAAAGGCGTGTTCACCTTCAGCGGCGGCACCGACCAGCTGATCATGAAAATGCGCAAGATCATGGCCGCCAATGGCGTGGACATGTTCAGCGGCGCGCAGGTCGAGAAAATCAATGTCGAGAGAGGCCGCGTGACCGGCGTGCGCGCCAATGGCCGCGACATCAAGGCCAAGGTTGTGCTCAGCAACGCCAACATCAAGGGCACGGTGCTGAAGCTGACCGGTGCGGAGAACTTCAAGCCCGAGTTCATTGAGAAAACTCGCGCGATCCGCCTGAGTGGCTCGTCCTGCCAGGTCTACATGGGTGTGAAGCAGGGCCAGGAAATCCCGTTCATCACCGACCTTCTGTTCTGTAGCGAGGCCGACCATTTCACCAGCGAAGAGCTGTGCGAACTGCGAACCAAAAGCCGAACCTTCAGCTTTTACTACCCCAAGACACGGCCTCACCTGCCCAACGCGGGCTACACGATTGTCAGCAGCAACAACGCCAAGTGGGAAGACTGGGCGGCGCTGGATGAAACCGAGTACGAGCGCGAAAAGAATGCGCTGATTGAGCGCACGGTGGCGCACCTGGAAAAATTCATCCCGGACATCCGCGGCAAGCTCGATCACGTAGAGGCCAGCACACCCCGCACCTTCAACTTTTACGCGGCCCACAACGAAGGGGCGAGCTTCGGCACCAAGTTCGAAGGCCTCGAAATCAGCCAGGGCCTGTGCGAGCAAGTTCCCGGCCTGTTTCACGCGGGGTCTGTCGGGATCATCATGTCCGGCTGGCTTGGCACAGTGAATTACGGCGTGATCACAGCCAACAAAATGGCCGAATACCTGCACGTGGCCAAGTGACCACTCCTCTCGAACAGGTGAAGGCCACGATCCCGCACCGCGAACCATTCTTGTTCGTGGACGAAATTCTTGAACGCGCCGAAGGCCGCATCGTCACGCAACGGCTGGTCCGCGCCGACGAGCCGCATTTTGCGGGCCACTATCCCGACAGCCCCCTGATGCCCGGCGTGCTGCTGTGCGAGGCCTGCTTCCAAACCGGCGCGATGCTGCTGAGTGGGAGCGCAGGCCTCCGGCCGCAACCGGGGAGCGCTGGCCACCGGCCGGCACCGGATGAGGGCGTCCCGCCCTCATCGTCGTTCCTTGCACCCAAAGATAGAGTGAAGCAAACCGGCCGCGGCCACCTGCCGCATTGGGACCAATCCGGTGCCACCTACTTCGTTACGTTTCGGCTTGCGGATTCCCTTCCCGAAGAAGCCAGGCAACGAATCGACTCGGCCCGACAGGAGATTTTCAGGCGGGCTGAACAGGAGAGCACGCCGCTCACGGCCTCTGAGCACGAGGCGTTGGACGGGCTATACACGGAGCGCATGGATGAGTTCCTCAATGCGGGCCACGGTGCGTGCTACCTGGCGGATGTGCGCTGTGCGCAGATCGTGGCAAGGGCGATTCAGCACTTCGACAACGACCGCTATGTGGTTTACGCGTGGGTCGTGATGCCGAACCATGTCCACGTGGTGTTTCGTGCAAACCCGGGTCGTGAGTTGGCAGAGATCATGCACTCATGGAAGTCGTTCACCGCGAAAGAGTGCAACAAGGTTTTGGGGCGATCGGGAGAGTTCTGGCAGCGCGAGTATTTTGATCGGATCGTGCGCGACCGAGCCGATTTTGAGCGACGGGTTCGGTACACGCTGGGCAATCCGTCGGCGGCGGGCCTGTTGGATTGGCAGTGGGTTGGGGGAAGGGCCGCGGACGGGACGTCCACGGCAGATGCCGGCCAGAGGCCAGCGCTCGCGGATGCCGGCCAGAGGCCAGCGCTCCCGGATGCCGGCCAGAGGCCAGCGCTCCCGGATGCCGGCCAGAGGCCAGCGCTCCCGGATGCCGGCCAGAGGCCAGCGCTCCCGGATGCCGGCCAGAGGCCAGCGCTCTTGGAGCGCAAGCCGGTGCTTACGCGCATTCTTGAGGCCAAGTTTCGGGGTATGGTGCGGCCGGGCGATGTGCTTCGCATTGAAGTCGAGCAGGAAGAGAAAATGGGCGATGCCTATGTGATGAACGGGCGCGTGGATGTGGCGGGCAAGAACGTGCTGCGCGTGAAATTCATTGTGGCGATGGTGGAGGTGCCGGCTTGAGCGACTTTCTGCAACTTGAGGGCAAGACGATCGCCGTCTTCGGCGCGGCCAACCGAAAGTCTGTGGCCTGGCTGGTGGCGGAGACGCTGGCTGCAGCCGGCGCGCAGGTGGTGCATGTGGTTCGTGACGCAAAGATTGCGGGCGAGATTGAGGCGTTGCTGAAGAAGGGAGCCATGGCCGCGGCAGGCGGGGCGCCTGCGCTACGGGTTCTGATCTGCGATGTCGAGAAACAGCCCGAGATTGATGCCGTGGCCGCCGAACTGGCCAAGCTTGGCCCTCTGCACGGGTTTGTGCACAGCCTGGCCTTTGCGAATTACAGCGAAGGCTTCAAGCCGTTTCACGAAACGAAGCGCGAGGATTTTCTGCAGGCGCTCAACATCAGCGCGTTTTCACTGGTTGCGCTGGCCAACGCACTCAAGCCGCACCTGGCGCCGGATTCTGCCGTGGTCACCATCGGCATCAGCACCACCCGCATGGCCGCCGAGAACTACGGCTACATGGCGCCGATCAAGGCCGCGCTGCACAGCAGTGTCGTGTTTCTGGCCAAGAGTTTCGGCGAGTCCCGCGTGCGATTCAACGCCGTGTGCCCGGGCCTGCTGAAAACCAGCGCCAGCGCGGGCATCCCGGGCTATCTGGACAGCTACCTGTACGCCGAAGCCGCCACACTGCGCAAGCAGGCCGTGGCCACGCAGGAAGTCGCTAACGCGGTGGCGTTCATGCTCAGCCCTCGCAGCAGTGGCATCAACGCGCAGGAAATCGTGGTGGACGCCGGCATGGGCGTGAACTATTTCGACAAGGCGATTGTCAGCAAGGCCACGAAGTAGAGTGTGGACTGGCAACCGTGGACTGCACCGCGCGCTGGCGCTTGCGGCTCTTGTTCAAGCCTTCTCCATGTCCACACCTTCAAGCAGCGTGCGGTTCACCGGGCACTTTTCGGCCACGGCGATCAGCTTCTCGCGTTGTTCAGGAGAGAGCTTGTCGCCAACCAGCTTGATCGTCTTACGTATCAGAGTGGCCTTGGCTTCTGGCCCGGCCGCGTTTTGTTCGGCAGGCGTGCGGCGAACAGGGTCAACTTCAACGACCACGCCTTCCAGTGGCATCTGTTTCAGGTTCGCGTAGTAGCGCAACGTCGCGGCCGTACAGGCGGCAAGTGCCGCGCCCAACAGCGAGAACGCAGCAGGACCCTGGTCTTGGCCGCCTTTGTCTGTGGGTTCATCGCTGATGATGGTGTGATTGTCGATCTTCAGTTCAACGCGAAAGCCGCTTGGGCCAAGTGTGCCGATTGCCTGCATGGGATCTCCGGGTGACAGAACCGTGGTTCATTGATCAAACGCCTGTGTATGCCAGTGTTGTTCCGAACACGCCACGGTTGACGCTGAACCTTGCGTCGCGCCCGCCGTTTACAGTGGCAATTCATTTGGGCTTCAAGTGTTTTGCTGGCGCTCTGGTTTCGCGCAAGATTGCATTGCGCACTGGCGGTGCTAACCTAGAACGCCACTTGGGGATCCGGTTGTTGCCATAAGTTCTGCCCGCGCCTTTGGGTGCGGCGGTGCGCGTTGATTACTTTGTATTGAGGACGAAGGAGGAGGCATATGTTCAAAGCAGCAGGATTGGCTTGTGTGGCCCTTATGGCTGCACTGTTTGCCGGGCAGGCCAGTGCGGCATTCAACATCCAGACCGGGAACATCCAGTTCACTGGCAACCAGCTGGCCGAGCTCTACTTCGATGTGGACTTCGGCGGCACTTCCCACTCCGAAACCTGGGACATATCGCTGTCCTGGACAGCCAACTCGGGCGTCTCGGTTCGGATGTTTGACTGCGACCGGGCGGCGTCCGCAACCAGCGATGCCCTTTGGGTCGCTTCGGTTTCCGGTGCCAACACCAATCCGCCCCACACGCCGGGAAGCGGCACCCTGGCAGGGTTCTACACGACCCCGAGTTACCAGGGCGTACACCGGTTTTTCCTGCTGATTCAGCCCATGGACACAGCCGGAACATTTCCGAACACCGTAACCGCAACCATTTCCAACGCCGCGCAGGCGGCAACCTGCACCGGCTTCCTGAATCACTTCTGGACTACTCAGAACGCCACGAACATCGGCACCAGCGGCGCTTCGGCTGGCTTCATGCGCAACTATCTTCAGCAGACGTTCGGCATCGCCACGCTGGGCGGCGCCAGCGACCAGATCCAGTTTGATGTGACCACAACGTTTCCGGGCACGGCCGCGCCGGGTGTAGTGAGCCTGCGGGTGCTCTCGGCTGCGGGCACCACCGGCAGTGTGGCTTTTGATTTCTATGACCTGGAAGCCAACGGCGGACAGACCCCTGCGTTCACGCTTTCCGTTGCGGCCTCGGCGGCAGCCGCCAATTCGCATACCACGGCGGCGTACTCCAACACCAAGAAGTTCCGCATCATCATGCGGGCGGGCACCGGCTTTGCCGGCTCGTCGCTGACAAACTTCTGGCTGACCTTTGGCACAGGAGTGGAAATCAACGACTTCCTGATGTCTGACCCGCTGCCCATGCAGGCTACACCAAAGGTGCAGATCACACCTGGCGGATCCGCTATCAGCAGCACCACGACCCTTACGGCCAGCGGCGGTTCGGGCACTCCGACCTACAACTGGACTTTGCAGGGCACTGTTCCCACCGGCGTCAGCCTGAGTGCGGCCACCGGTACGACGGTTGACCTGGTGATCAGTGGCAGTCCTACGGGCAGTGTCACCGTGCGCTGCACCAACGGCACCGGGCCGGAGTTCGACGAAGAGACCTATACGCTAGGCGGCGGCGGTGGTGGCGGCGGACTGACCATCACCACGGCCAGCCTGCCCAATGGCACAGTGAACGTGGCCTACAACTTCACCGTGGCGGGCAGCGGCGGCACACCCCCGTACAGCTGGAGTGCCACGGGCCTGCCGGTTGGCTATACGATCAATCCTAGCACGGGTGCCATCACCGGCACCACGACCACAACGGGTACATTCCCGGTGACTGTTACGCTGACGGATTCGGCCACGCCCACACCGAACACCACCAACAAGAACTTTAACCTGGTCATCGGCACAGGTGGCGGCGGTGGTGGTGGTGGCGGACTCGGTGGTGGCGGCGGTGGCGGTGGCGGCGGCGGTTGCGCGGCCGAAACTGGCTACGCGGCCTGGTTGTTGATCGGCCTGGCGGGCCTTGGCGCGCTTGCCCTGCGTCGGCGTCGCGTAGCCAGCTAGTGTGATCTGCATACAGTCAACGAGGCCCGCGCATGCGGGCCTCGTTTGTTTGTGACACGGTTGTGACGCATCACAAAATTGGTCGTAAACCCTGTAGTCTCCGGGCGGGCTGTTCCACACACAGTAGGACAACCAAACGGAGTTTGTCCGTGCCTTCATCGCCCAGACCTGCACAAGTCTGGGCGAATCGGGGCCTTGGCATTTGTCCGGGTTTGTTTGGATTGGTTGTGGCAGTCCGCTAGACTTCCGGTGGGGACTGATTTCGAGACTGGGCTGAGTCAGACGTGGGGGAATTCAATGAAAAAGCTTCTTGGTTTGCTGGTATTGCTTGCCGTCAGCGCATTTTGCGCGCCGGCGTCGGCACAGGTGAGTGTCACGACGGGGGTGCAGAACTTCCCGGCGGGCACGAACTTTCTGGATGCCTGGTACTTTGACGTAGACTTCGGCGCGACAACCGTGGACGTGACGCTTTCGATCGGCGCCGTGCTGTCCACAAACAACGGCATGGTGGTGGTGCTGCAGGACATCACCAGCGGTGCCCGCGCCATGAACGAAACCGAGTGGGTTGCTTCGCGTGTGGGCCCCCAGATCAACGGTGGCCCGGGCACGCTTGCCGCCACGCCGGTGTACGGTTCTGGTGCGTCAACACCATTCCCGGCCAACCCGGTGCTGCTGTCGGGCGTGTGCCGGTTTCACTTCACGGTGCGGCCATTCACCGTGCCGCCCACGGCCAGCCACGACATTACGGTAACCTGGTCCTGCCCGATCGGAACGCTGGTCGGCACCATTCAGCCCGACAACTGGACTACCCAGCCCGCGGGCGGAGGTACCACTGCGGTTGGTTCGTCGGCGGCCTACCAGCGCAACTACAGCAACCAGACGCTGGGCATCCACACCCATGGCGCGTCGATTGACGAAGTGCAGTACCAGATTGACTGCGTGTTTCCGGGCACCGCCGGTAACGACAAGATCAGCCTTCGCGGCGTGACTGCGGCGGGTGTGGTCGGCGACCTGCGCGTGACGCTGTATGACATGGAAGCTGCGGGCGGTTCGACTGCGGCCTGTGAAATCATCATTCGGGACGGTCAGCCTGCCGCAGCCGGCTACACCACGCCCAGCCTTTACACAGGCATGAAAAGGTTCCGTGTTGTGGTGCGGGCTTCCACGGGTTTTGCCGCGTCACCTTCCTATCTGATCAACTTCTATGTGACATTCCCAAGCGGCAGCACGGTGCAGACCGCCAACGCGCTGCCCGTTACGGCTGCGCCCTCGATGGTGATTTCGCCCGCCGGCCAGGTGATCACTGCCACCACAACGCTTGCCGTCACCGGCGGTACCAGCCCGGCCTCGTACAACTGGTCGATTCAGGGCACCACGCCCACCGGCGTCAGCCTCAGCGGCACGACCGGCACTCCGATCAACCTGGTGATTTCTACGGTTACTCCGCCGGCTGCCGGCACCCAGGTGACGGTGCGCTGCGCCAACGGCACAACCGGCGAGTTTGACCAGGAAGTCTACACCATCAATGCACCAGGTGGCGGCGTTGGCATCACCAGCCCGACATCGCCCACTTTGCCCGGGGCGTTGCTGAACGTGGCCTACACGGCAATCACGTTTACCGCAGCGGGTGGAACACCCGGATACACCTGGGGTGCAACTGGCCTGCCCACGGGCATGACCATGACTGCCGCCGGTGTGCTGCAAGGTACCCCGACGGCAGCCGGCACGTTCAACGTGCAGGTAACCGTTACAGACTCGGCCACGCCCACACCGGGCACGGCCATCGGTAACTACACGCTGCAGGTGACGCCACCGCTTTCCATCACGTCGCCCACGCCGGGCAGCGCCTTGGCGGCGGGTTCTGTCGGCACCGCCTACACCGCTGTTACCTTCACTGCAACAGGCGGCGCGCCTGCTTACATCTGGGGTTGCACCGGCCTGCCTTCCGGCATGACGATGACCCCGGGCGGCGTTCTGCAGGGTACCCCGACCGCCGGCGGAAGCTTCAACCTGTCGGTTACGGTGACGGATTCAGCTACGCCCACTCCTAACACCGCCAACGCATCGTACTCGTTGCAGATCAACGTTGCCGCGCTTGCCATTGCTTCGCCCACGCCGGGTTCCACACTGCCCCCGGGCACTCAGGGCCAGTCTTACTCGGGTGGCGTGACGTTCACGGCCACGGGCGGAACACCCAGCTACTCCTGGTCGGCTGTCGGTCTTCCCACCGGCATGGGTATTGGTGCCGTGACTGGCGCGCTGGTCGGAACGCCCAGTGCGTCGGGCACTTTCATGGTGGACATCACTGTGACGGATTCCGCCACGCCCACGCCGCAGACGGCCATGGGCACCTACACACTGGTCATCAACGCCCCGGGTTCGCCGCTCAACATCACCAGCCCGGCCGCCGGCGCGCTGCCCGGCGCGACACAAGGTGTGGCCTACTCTCCAATCACCTTCACGGCCACTGGCGGGACACCGCCTTACTCCTGGAGTGCCACCGGCCTGCCGGCAGGCATGACCATGACCGCTGCGGGTGTGCTGCAGGGTACGCCCACGGTGAACGGCAGCTTCAACATTCAGGTGACGGTGACTGATTCCGCCACCCCGCCCAACACGGCAGTCCTGAACTACACCCTGCAGGTTGCCATTGGCGCGGGCAGCACGCTGAACATCACGACTCTCAACCTGCCCAACGGTACGGTCGGCACGGCCTACAACTTCACCGTTGTTGCCACCGGCGGCACTCCGGCGTACTCCTGGAGCGCCGTCGGCCTGCCCGCAGGCATGTCGATCAACCCGACCACGGGCGCGATCACGGGCACGCCGTCCACGGCGGGTTCGTTCCCGGTGACGGTGTCTGTCAGTGACAGCGGCTCGCCGGTAGAGAACGACAGCCAGGGCTTCACACTGACCATCACGACAGGTGGCGGCGGTGGCGGCATTGGCGGTGGTGGCGGCGGTGGTGGTGGCGGCGGCGGTTGCGCGGCCGACACCGGCAACACCACCTGGATCCTTCTCGCGCTGGCGGGCCTGGGCATGGTTGCCCTGGCGCGCCGTCGTCGCACCGCGTAGTCAGGCTACAGCAATCGCAAGGGGCCCGCTTAGCGGGCCCCTTTTTTGTTGCGAGGCCCGCTGTGCGGGCCCCTTTTTCATTTCCATGCCTGGTGCAATCGTGCCAGCAGTTCAGCGGGCGACTCGATGTACAGGTCTGCCTCAAACCTTGGCGGGCTCCCGTGGGTTACCAGCGCCGTGCGAATCCCCGCAGCCTTGCCGGCCAGCATGTCGTCCTGGTAATCGCCGACCATGATGGACCGTGCCGGCAATGCGTGCAGTCTGTCCAAGGCCAGCAGCAGGCCGTCCGGCGCAGGCTTGGGCGGCGCGTCGTCGCGGGTAATGACAACTTCAACATGCAGCCCAAGAGCATCCAGCGTCACCTGAACGGCCTGATCAAAGTTGCGGGTGATCACTGCCACGCCGCAACCCCGTACCTGAATGGCCATGACCAGCTCAATGGCGCCGGGGCTGGGCTTGGCAGCTGCCGCGGCATCAAGTTCGTGGCGGCGCAGCAGGGCCTCCTTTTCGGCCCGCAGATCAGACGGCATCTCCGCAAGTGCGTGTACGATGCTTACTCCCGCGGGAAGGCCCAGCGAGTGCCGGATCGCCGCAAAATCCAGCACCGGCACAGTCAACGTGCCGTCCAGGTCAAACAGAAACGTGTTGATCTCTGCCAGCACGGGTTATCGCCGTGACTCGGTGGCGGCTTCTTCTGTCGCGGGGGCCTGCATCAGCATCGCGGCCACGCCGGCAGCCGTGGCCAGGGCGGCCAGAGTGCCGATCATCAGGCCGCGCCGCAGGGTGCGACGGTGCTTGATTTCGTGCCATTCGCGAAACTCGGTGTCCGTTCGCACGCCGCGCAACTGGCGCAGCACTTCCTGCGCGTGAAGGTGCTCGCCGTCGGCAACCTGCACCACGCCGCGCGCGTTGCCGGTAAGCCAGCGTTCGGAAAGGCCCACCGAAACCCTTGCGTTGAAGCCGTGGCTTTGCAGCGCGCTGGTTGCCAGCATGGCGTCAGCATAGCTGTAGGGGTGGTACACCGACCGCCAGCCCACGACGCCGGCCAGCAGGTTCGCGCCGCAAAAGATGCAATGGTCGCCATCCCCGGCGGCGGGTTTGCCGCAGGCCGGGCAGGTTTGCAGCCGATGCGTGGTGCCATGCAGCATGCGAACAGGGTAAGCTGGCCGCGCCGAAAGGGAAGACTGTGGCGATTTCTGAACGAAACCTGCAGGGCCTGCTGCGGCTGCTGGAAGACACCGACGGCTCGTCCATTGACGAGCTGGTGAACCATGTGTCGGGCCTGCCGGCGGCTGACCTGGGGCAGCTTCGCCGGCTGGCAGCATCGTCCCCGGTGGCCCTGGCCAACGTGGCCCGGGCCGGCGACCGTGCGATGTTCCGGTGGCTGGAGTCTGATTGGGCGCGGCTGGCCGCGACTTCCAACCCTGGTCTTGAGGCTGGTCTGACCCTGATTTCGCGCACTCTGGGCGACGAGGCCGCGGCCACCATTGCACCGGCACTGGATGAACTGGCGGATCAGGTGGGGGCGCGCCTTGCCGGCGACCGCGCCTTTGACAACGGCCTGGGCGCGCTGGCAGGCGTGCTGACCGGGCGCGGTTTTCGCGGCAATGCGACGGACTACTACAACCCCGGCAACAGCTATCTGTCGACGGTACTCAGCCAGGGCCTCGGCATCCCGATCAGCCTTTGCTGTGTGGCGATTCTGGTGGGACAGCGCCTGGAGCTTCCGGTGCACGGAATCGGAACACCGGGGCACTTCCTGGGCTTCTATGGCGATCCCTACGTCGGCCACGGTACGTACTTTGACCCATTTGCGGGGTTCAAGGCCCTGCAACTTGGGGACATCCAGCGCCTGTTGACCCAGGTTTCGCCTCAGCCCGTCGACATGCGCCTGGCCCGCCCGGCCACCAACCGCGAGATTTTGTCACGCACGCTGCTGAACCTGGTTGGCTGCCACGAAGCCAGGGATGAGCCAGAACGTGCCCAAGCCCTGCGTCACTGGCTGGAACTGCTGAATTCGCGTTAGTCCTGATTTGATGGAACGTTAGACTGTTGCCGAGGGTCAGTTCGGCAGCGTTAGCCATAATATAGAGGACAACTGAACCGACAGGCCGCGGCCCGGCATTGAGATGTATGGGCTGACGGCACTCTGCATTTGTGCAACTTCGCGGCCATTGTGGGGTTACATCGCAGGCCGCGACAAAGAACAGGGGATGGGCATGCGGACATTTGCTGCGCTGGTGGGTTCGATCATGCTGCTGCTGCTTTGCTTCGGCCCGGGCACCAGCCTTCTGGCCCAGCGCGGCCCGGGCGGCGGTGGTCCCGGCGGCGGCGGTCCCGGCGGCAAGGGTGGTGGTGGTTCGCCCCTTCCGGCCCAAGGCGGCAAAGGTGGCAAGGGCAACTGGGGCAAGAATGCCCCCAAGGCCACGCTGCCGCAGCTTGAGATTGAAGACGTCAAGGCCGAGGGCAGCTACGAAGTGGCCGAGATTTTCGCAGGCAATGCGGACCAGCCCAGAATCGGCGTGACTGACGAATACTGCTATCGCCTGGCGGGCTATCAGCCCGACGGCCACGCGCTCAAGTTTGCGTTTTACGACTTCAAGACGCAGCAGCTGCGCGCGGTCAGCGTGAAGCTGCCCAAGGAATGCCCGCCGTTTGACGAAATCCCGCGCATGGCCTACGACAGCGGCGCCTGGTGTGTGATCAGTCTGCAGGCCCTGACTCTGTTTGTGGAACCCAAGACCGGCAAGTGCAAGCTGGCTGCCGGCATCGACAAGGCCGTGCCCCTGAAGGCCCCCAAGGCCAGGGAGGAAAAGGGCCCGCCCCGCGGCGAAAAGGAAAAACCGGCCGCCAACACGCCCCTGTATCGCGTTCACGGCAGCGCCGGCGGCAAGTATGCGCTAAGCATCCAGACCAAGTACGACGCCGCCGGCAAGGCTTTTGCCAGCCAGGACGCGGTACTGCACTCAGCTGAAGGCAAATCGGTCACGCTGAAGTGGAGCCACAGCCAGTTCGGCACACCACCCAAGGATCGCGATGGCGTGTTTGCCGTGACCGATAAAGAGGTGATCGTCCTTACCACGCGCCCGCGCACTTCCGGCAATTTCATCGGCCCGTGCGAGATGGCCTGCCTGGTGTTTGACGTCAACAAGGGCGACCTGAAAGAAGCGCAAGTCAACCCTGATGACTGGGCCGGCAACAACGCCGGTCGGTTTACCCTGAGCAGTTGCGGCGGCTTCATCGTGGCACACCCGATTGACAGCATTGACCGTTGGCTGGTCAAGCGCGGCAGTTGGGAGAAGCCCTACAAGACCCAGTACAACGACGCCTGCGTCGGCTTCGCGCCGGAAGGCAACATCGGCGTGTTCCTGGAAAACAAGACACCCCAGCGCGCCGCGCTGAAGGCCATCGAACTTTCCACCATGAAAGAGCTGTGGGCCACCACCGTTGCCCACGACGACGCCATGGGCGAGGGCGAGAAAGAGCCGTTCTACGCCGTGGGCGCCGGCGCCCGCACCATCGCAAACAAGGGCGGCATCATTGCCGGCAAGAGCACCGACATGCCGGAGTACCTGTACCGGGGCAGCTCGATTGAGTTTGTACCGGTGGCCATGGCCTATGACGCGGCCGGCAAACGCGTGGCCGTGCTGACTTTGGACCGCATCATTGTGCTGGACGCCAAGTCACGCGAAGAGCTGCACAACATCCCGCTTGAGAAGAGCATGTCCAAGGGTGTGCTGGGCGAGTTTGTGGCCTTCAACGACAAGGGCGACAAGATCATGGCCTGCGTGCGCAACCAGGGCGTGTGGCTGGTGGACATCGCCAGCGCGAAGATTGTTTCCAGCCTGCCGCCGGTTAAGGGCGCCTGGTGCCGCCCGATGCCGGATTTTTCGGCCATTGTCTACAGCCAGCCCAAAGAAGAAGGCGGCAACGTGGTGGCACAGCCGCTGGCCGGTGGCGAACTCAAGCGCATCTTCCGCTGTGGTTACAAAGACGCCCAGGCCGTATGCCTGTGGATCAATGACAAGGGCACAGAGTTCCTGATTGCCGAACGCCAGGTCGGCGAGGGCAGCCTGCAACTTGTGGACGACAAGGCCAAGGCCATTGTCACCTATGACGTGAAAGACGTTGACCCGATGTACGTCGGCGACACCGCCGTCACGGCCTTTGTCACCAAGCGCAAGGAAGCCGTGCTGATCAACGAAGTGAACAAATGGGAGTACACCGGTGTGAACTGCACCGTGGTCAGCCCCGCGCCGGGCGACTGCATCATGGAAAACTTCAGCTTCGTGTTTAAGTCCGAGAACCTGCCCGGCAGCAGCACTTACGGCACCACGGCCGCGGCACCGTTCTTTGGTGTGCAGCACTGGGGCGATGAATCCACCTGTGCCTTTGCCTGCCCGGCGGGCGTACTGGTGGTGGGTGTGCAGAAGGGCAGCATCAAGCTGTATGCCTGGAGCCGCCAGCCCAAGGGCCTGGCTGCGATCAACCCCAAGCTCAAGGAGTTCTTCGTGGCGGGCAACGCCGGACTGACCACCTTCAAGTTCAAGTAGGCACAGACAGCCGACAGGCCCGCCCCCGTGGCGGGCCTGTTGCGTTTGCGACCGGCGTGTAAGCTTGGCCTATGCGCATTGTTTTCTTCGGAACCCCGGAACTGGCTGTGCCCACGCTTGAAGCACTGGGGGCTGACGCCGATTTGCGCCCGCTGGCCGTATTCACCCAGCCGCCGGCGCGGCGTTCGCGACGCGGCGAGCCCGAAAGCAGCCCGGTTGGAACCGCCGCGCGCGAACTCGGCGTGGAGCTGCACGAAGTTGCCAGTGTGAACGAGGGCCCGGCTCTGGCCCGGCTGACCCAGCTTGCGCCCGACGTCATTGTCGTGGTCGCCTTCGGGCAGATGCTCAAGAAAGCCGTGCTGAAGCTGCCCGTGCATGGTTGCGTCAACTTTCACCCGTCGATGCTGCCGGCGTATCGCGGCGCCGCGCCGGTGCAGCGGGCGGTGATGGATGGCGTGGTGGATTCCGGCCTGACCATCATGCGCCTGGTGAAGAAGATGGACGCCGGGCCGATCCTGTTGCAGCGCCCGTGGCGATTGTCCCCCGACAAGAATGCAGAAGAACTGCTGGCCGAGGCCGGGCAGCTGGGGGCGCCGCTGATGTTGCAGGCCCTGCGCAGCATTGCCACCCTGATGGCGCAGGATCAGGAAGAAGCGCGCGCCACTTATGCCCCGCCGCTTGTTAAGGAAGACGGCCTGCTGCAATTTGACCAGGGCGCGGTTGCGCTGCACAACCGGGTGCGCGCCGTACAGCCCTGGCCGCGGGCAAGCTGCACAACGGGCGGCAAGCGCGTGATCGTGCATCGCACCAGCCTGGCAGAGGAATCCGGGGCGCCGGGGCGGGTCTTGCGTGTGGATCGGCAGGGCATCATTGTTGCCTGCGGCACCGGGGCGCTGCGCCTGGAAGAGGTACAGCTGGAGGGCAAACCGAAGGTCCACGCCCGTGACGCGGCCAACGGGCTGCGCCTGCAACCCGGCACGGTGTTTGAAACCTGACGCGCACCCATGGCGAAATCAAAGACCGAGTTCATCAGCGAGTTGCCGCCGGCCGAGCATTCCATGCTGGGCGCGCTGCTGCGATCCAGCCGCGTAGTCACACTCAAGGGCTCCGACAAGCGGCTGGCACTTGACCAGATGGTGTCGGCGGCCTCGCGCATTCTGGGGCTGAACGCCAGCGAACAGGTGGACCTTTCCGCGGCGGTGCTTGCGCGCGAGGCCATGTTGAACACCCAGCTTGGTCCCGGCTGGGCGGCCCCGCACGCCACGCTGGAAGGCGTCAGTGACGTGGTGCTGGTGGTGGGGCGTTCGCGCTCGGGCTTTGAGTACGGCCGGCCCGAGCTCGGCCGAGTGCACCTGGTGTTTCTGTTCATCAGTGGGCCCGCCGGCCACGACAGGTACCTCAAGGCGCTGTCGTCACTGGTGGCGTTGTTCAAGGAGTCGCCGATGCAGCGCGTGCTGCAGGCCTGCGAGGCAGGTTCGGCAAAGGCTTTCGTGACGGCCCTGGCCGGGGTGGTTGCGCCCCCGCGCGCCCGCGTTTCGCGCCGCCTGCCGCCGATGATCCGCGCGCTGCTGCGCAACATGCAGCGCTTTGCCGAAGAAGTGGACGCGGGCACACTGCTGATTTTCGGCGATGTGCTGAACCACCCGGCCCTGCTGGAGACGTTTGTCGACCAGCGCGTGGTGCTGGCCACACGCGGCGTCGATCTGCCCGATTCATTGGTACGCCGTGCGCGCGGCGTGGTGCGCATGCCCCGCAGCGACATCGGCGAAGACAGCGCCGTGCAGCTTGCGTTGCTTTCGGCGGGCGCCCGCAACCTGCTGGGCAGCCAGAACCGCGCGATTGCCATCTGCGGCGCCCCGGCCAGCGATAACTACGACACCGTGCGCATCGAGCAACCCCGCACATTGGGCAGCCGCATTTACGGGCGCGCCGCGCGCGAGGCCCTGCAGCCCGAGGTGTTCGAGCGCGCCGTGCAGCTGCTGCTGGAGCTCGCCGAAGAAGGGCGCGAGGGCCGGCCGCTGGGCACAACCATGGTGATCGGCGACGACGAAGCCGTGCGCAGTATGTGCCAGCAGCTCACGATCAATCCCTTCCGAGGGTACGACGAACGCGAGCGCAACCTGCTGGACGCCGCACTTGAGGAAACCGTCAAGGAGTTCGCCAGCCTGGACGGCGCGTTTGTGGTCAAAGGCAACGGCGTGATCCAGAGTGCCGGCACCTATCTTTCGCCGCCGGCTGAAGTCCGTGTGGAACTGGTGTCCGGGCTTGGCACCCGGCACCGCGTGGCGGCGGCACTGACCAAGGCCACGCGCGCGCTTGCGCTGGTGCTGTCCCAGAGCAGCGGCAAGATCACCGTGTTCGGCGGCGGAAAAATTCTGCTGACGGTGGCGCCCTCGCGCGCGCGGGTGGAGTTCCGGGCTGGCGACGCGGGCTGAACTCCGGCCCGATAACCCTGGATCACTGATTCCTGAATTCGTGAAGATTGCCGTTCTTTTCGGTAAGGATGTTCGCCCTGAAACGTACTAACTACTATAAGTGGTGATTAGAAGCCGCGACTACATAACTCGTTACGGAGAATACGGATGCGTTGGATCATTGCCTCGCTTGCCCTGACACTCGCCTGTGCCGGACTGGCTGCCCAAGATCCGGCCGATCGCGGCCAGATCAAGCCCACGGTCGAAGCCAAGCCCGATGCGGAAGCCAAGCCAGAAGCCAAAACCGGCATCCAGTTCGTGCATGATTTCGCCGAGGCCCAAAAAACGGCCGAGGAAAAGAAGCTGAAGCTGTTTGTCGTGTTCAGCACCTCCTGGTGCGGCCCCTGTAAGAAGCTTGCCGCCGAGGTCTGGAGCAAGGACGAAGTCGCCCTGCGCGTGGGCAAGGACTTTGTGGCCGCCTATGTGGACGGCGACAAAGACAAGGCCACTTGCCGCAAGTACGAAGTGAGCGCCTATCCGACGATCGTGCTGGCCAATGCCGATGGCAGCCTGATCAGCAAGGAAGTGGGCACCGGCGGTCGCTTTACCGCAGAAGCATGGATTGACTGGATCGACAAGCAGCTTGGCGGCAGCGACCGCCTGGCCGGCATCATCAAGGCCGCAGCCGACAAGCCCAACGATGCCGCCGCCCAGCGCGCCGTGGCGGACCAGCTTTACAGCGCCGGTCGCAAGAAAGAGGCCGCCGAGTACTACGCCAAGGCCGAGAAACTGTTGGAGGACGAACTGCTGCTGATCAAGCTGCGCAAGGCCGAGGCGATGATGGACCGCGCCAAGAGCAGCCCCGAAGTTTCGGAACTGCTGAACGAAGTCATCCCCAAGCTGATTGCGAAGAAAGATGAGCGCGTGGTTGCCATCACCCTGAACTTCGCCAACCAGGTCGGGAGACTGGCCGGAAAGGACAACGACCCCAAGCGCGCCCGGCAGATGATGCTGGACCTGATTGCCGCATTCCCGGAGCACAAGCAGATGGTTGAGTTCCGCTGCCAGGCCGGGATGTACGCCCACATGGCCGGCGACAACGAAGTCGGCCTTGCCGAAATGCGCAAGATTGCCGAGGACTACAAGGACAGCACGGACGAGACCACCAAGATCTGGGTGGACCGCTGCAAGCGCTTCATCGCCACGATTGAGGGCGGGGGCAAGTACCGGTAGTCGAGAACAAATCGCACCTGGGCCGCCGGGGCCTTCCGCATTGGGCGGGAGATCTCCCCGGCGGCCTTCGATTTGGTCTAATGCGACCATGACTGCCAACCGCAACCCGCAAGCCGAACAGATGGCCGATGAGTCCATGGTGCGCAACCTGGACGCCCAGGCCCGCGCGATCTGGCCGCAGGAAAAACTGCTGTTTGACAGCTATGGGTTGCCGCATGACGCCACGGTGCTTGATCTTGCCTGCGGCACCGGCGAGATTACTTCACGTCTGGCCGAGATGCTGCCCGATGCGCAGTTGATTGGCGTGGACATCATTGACGCGCACTTGAACACGGCGCGCCAGCGCTGTGCGGGGTTTGGCCCACGTGTGAAGTTCGAAAAGGCCGACGCCTTTGACCTGCCCTATGGCGCGCAGTTTGACCTGGTGGTGAACCGGCACATGCTGCAGGCCGTGCCCGACGCCGACAAAGTGGTCGCCCAGGGTGTGAAGGTGCTCAAGCCCGGGGGCCGCGTGCACCTTGTCGCCGAGGACTACAGCATGATGCACTTCTGGCCCTGCAGGACCGACACCGACGAGTTCTGGCGACTGGGCCCGATCACCTATGCCCGCAACACCGGCAGCGACCTGCGTTCGGGCCGCAAGGTGTTTACGTGGCTCAGTGAACTGGGCCTGGCCGAGGTGCGGCTGGATTATGTGGTGGTGGACACTCTGCGCGTGCCACGCGCCACGTTCTCACAGATCTGGACGGCCTGGCGCGATGGATACACCGACGTGATCGCGCAGAACACGTCCTTGACGCGTCAACAGGTGTGGGACGGCTGGAACGACATGATCGCCGCGATTGAAAACCCGCACGGTTACGCCTGCTGGCAGTTGCCGGTGATCACAGGCGTCAAGCCGCGTTGATGCTTACTCGCGTTCGGCCAGCCAGCGTTCGGCGTCAATGGCGGCCATGCAGCCCGTGCCCGCGGCAGTGATTGCCTGCCGGTAGGTGTGATCCTGCACGTCGCCGCAGGCGAACACGCCTTCCACGCTGGTGTAGGTGCTGGGGTGGCCGTCCGGCCCTCCGGCCTTGTGGCCGGTGACCAGGTAGCCGTTTTCGTCCATCTTGAGCTGGCCCTTGAACAGGTCAGTGTTGGGGATGTGCCCGATGGCCAGGAACACGCCGTCGGCCTCCATGTTAACGACTTCGCCGTTCTTGCTGTTTTTGGCCTTGATGCCCTTGACGGTGCCATTTTCGCGCAGCAGGTATTCGGTAGGCTGCCAGTTCAGGGCGAACTTGACCTTGGGGTTTTTCTTCACGCGCTCGAGCATCGTGTTGCTGGCGCGGAACTCCTCGCGGCGGTGCACGAGGCTGACTTCGGCAAAGCGCGTCAGGAAGCTGGCCTCCTCCATGGCGGTGTCGCCGCCGCCGATCACGATTACTTTTTTGTTGCGGTAAAACGCGCCGTCGCAGGTGGCGCAGGTGTGCAGGCCGCGCGAAATCAGCTTCTGTTCGCCGTCCATGCCCAGAAGGCGCGAGCGCGCACCGGTGGAAATGATGATGGCATCGGCGGTGTATTCGTCGTCGCCGACCCACACGTGAAAGGGCCGCTTGCTGAAGTCGACCTTGTCGACGTCCACATCCAGGAACTCGGCACCCATTTCCGTGGATTGCTGGCGCATGCGCTGCATCAGCACCGGGCCGGCAATGCCGCCCTCAGGAAAGCCCGGAAAGTTTTCGATTTCGGTGGTGTACATCAACTGGCCGCCCGGCGGGCCGCCCGCGCCGAAACCCGCCATCACCAGCGGTTTCAGCCCGGCGCGCCCGGTGTACAGGGCCGCGGTGTTGCCGGCAGGGCCGGATCCGATCACGATCACTTTGCGGTGTGTTGCCATGGTTTCCTCGAGTGCTTGCTGCTGCTCCGGTATAAACCCTGCGCGGCCTGCCATCCATTCCCAGTTGCCGAATTGCCAAGGTGCCCTAACATCCCGGCCATGGCGCGGCGCAACATCTGGTTTGCCCTGTTCCTTGGCTGGATGGTGCCCGGTCTGGGGCACTTTTTTGTCAAGCAGCACCCGCGCGGCCTTCTGTATTCGGTGTGCATCTGCGGCCTGTACGCGGCGGGCATGCTGCTCTCGGGCGGCACGGCCGTGAACTGGGACATTCACCCCTGGTACTTCGCCTGCCAGTTCTGGGCCGGGCCGATCACGCTGGCGCTGGAGTACCTGCGCGGGCCCGAGGCCATCTTCCTGGGCGAGTCCATCGGCATTCTCGAACACCAGACCGGCGTGGTGTGGGCGGCTGTGGCCGGAGCCCTGAACCTTGTGACCCTGGGCGAACTTTACCGCCGGCACAGTGAACCGGACGCCCCTGGCCCCGCCGACACCATGCGCAGCCCCAGCCCGGAGGCCACGCCATGATGCTGGTGCTTTACTATCTGCCCGCGGCCGTGGCAGCCGGCATGGTGCTGGGAGTTGCAGGCTCGCGCGAGTTCAAGCGCGGGCTGATCCGTGGCGGGTTGAACGTGCTTTATCTTGTGGGCGGCATGGCCGTGCTGGGCCTGCTGGTGGCATTGGCCGAGAACCCCGCCATTTAGCGCGGTGCAGTGACGACTACCGGCTGCGGCCCCAAATTGCTGAAATCAGCTTTGTGAACCCGCGCACTGCCCGCGTATTCGAATTTGCACCCGGCGAAGTTCTTTATCGCCAGGGGGCCAGGGCTGATCGAGCCTATGTTCTCAAGGCCGGCAGCCTGCGGGCCACCGTAGTTGCTGAAAAAGACCTGCCCTCGGCCGACGACGGCCGCCTTTCTCGCGGCCAGGGCGTCGGGCTGTACAGCCAGCCCGGCACGTTTGTGGGCTGCGAGGGCGTGCTATCCGGCCATTACATTGAAACGCTGATTGCCGCAGACACCTGCCAGGTCATCGAGCTTCCGCTGGATGCCCCCGGCATCATGAGCACCATCACGGAAGATGTGGCCTTCGGACTCAGCCTGGCGCGCATGCTGGCCCGGCGCCTGGTTTCGGCCAACAAGAACCTGGGCACGGCCCAGCGTGTGGCCGGGCGCTTCACCCGCGAACTGCAGGGCCTGTGCGCGGATTTTTACAACCTGGTCCAGCGCATTGGTGAGGACGCCGAGGGCGAAGACGCCGTGCTGCAGGCCCTGAGCGCCGCCAAACGCACCGCCACCCACGCCGCCGGCGAGGCCGGAGGCGCCGAAGTGGCCAAGCAGACCCGCCGCATCATGGCCAAGGTGGTGGACACTGCCGAAATGGTGGGCACGCGACTGCAACTGAAGAAGGGCGACCTGCTGTGCCGCCGCGGCGACCCGGGCAACACAGTGTTTGTGCTGGTGTCCGGCCGCATGAGCGTGCGCATCGGGTCTGAACAGTTCGGCATTGTCAGGCCGGGCGAAATTGTGGGCGAAATCGGTGCGCTGCTGGGCGACGAGGAACCTAAACGCATCGCCGATGTGGTGGCCGAGGAGCCCTGCGTGGTGGGCGTGATTCCGGTGGAGCGTTTTCCGCAACTGGTGCAGCGCCAACCGAAGCTGCTGATCAACCTGTGCAAGCTGCTGACCCTGCGTGTGCGCAGCTTTGAGCAACTTGGCGCCGAGACCGAGGACGCGCTGCGCGCCGTGGCCATTCGCTTTGCCGGCCCCGGCACCACATTCACGGCCGACGTCAACGCGCTGCGCCGCGCGCTGGAGGCGCTGATTGCCGACAACGGCGTGCCGCTGCAGCAGGAAGTGGAGGCGCTGCAACGCATGGAGGAGCGCTGGCAGGAAAAGCTCGACGAACTCAACGAACGCATCGGCGCCGCGCGGGCCTAAAGCCAGGCCAGGCCCGCGAAGAACGAAGTCAACAGCAGGCCAACAATGATGGTCAACACCAGCATCTTGAGGATCGTGCGCACCGGGTTGGGCCGGCGGGTCTGCATGGGTCACTTTCCCGCGCCAAAGGCCAGGGCGATGCCTTCGTGCGTCAGGTGCGGCAGCACTTCGTCGATGCCCTTGATCTGCACCGAAATCTGCGCGCCGTAGCCGCCCGTGGCCAGCACCGGGGGCTTCTTTTTGTAGGTCTTCACCAGCTCGCGCAGGATGTTCTCGACCAGGCCGATGTACCCGTAAAACACACCGGCGTTGATGGCGCTTACCGTGTCGTGGCCGACAATCGGCGGCCTGCCTTCCGGGCGCACCAGCGGCAGCAGCGCCGTCTTCTGGTGCAGCGCCTCCATGGCCAGGCCGATGCCGGGCGTGATCACGCCGCCTTCGTAGGCACCGTTGCGCAGCACGTCAAACGTGATCGCCGTGCCGAAGTCGACCACAATGGCGTCATCGCCGCAGCGGCGCCTGGCAGCCAGCGCGTTGGCCAGTCGGTCTTGCCCGGTTTTTTCGGGCGGGTTGGTCTTGTTGGCAATCGGGATTTTCTTGTCGCGGCCCAGCAGCGTGATTTTGCCCCCGCCCATGGCGCGCCACGCGAACTCGAGCATGTCCGCGCCCTTGGGGTTCACGCTGGCAATCACCAGCGGCAGGCTGGCGTCTACCTTGTGCGCGACCAGCGCGTCATGCACGTCCTTGACCAGCGCGTGACTGGAAATGTCGAACTCGCTGGTCACAGTAAGCCCGCGCATCACCGCGATGGTGGAACTGGTGTTGCCGATGTCAGCAGCGACGAATTGTTTGGCGGCCATGGGGTCGAGTTCTGGGTTCGGAGTCCTGAGTTCTGTGTTTCTGCCGTACCGACTCTAGCGCACGGGGCTGCGGCATGAAACTGCGCACTTCAGACACCGAACACGGCAATCACTGTTATGGCAACTCTGTGCGCACAAGAATCACGTTGCCGCTGGCGTCCACGGCCAGCAGGTCCGATCGCCCGTCGCCGGTGAAATCCGCGAGAGAAAGGTTGGTCGCCTTGAAGTCGCCCAGCGCCTTCTTGAGGCTTTCGTCGGCAAGCCCGCCCTCCACGTAGGCGCCCCGGCCGGTGTTGACCCAAAGCGTCATGACCACGCCCTGGCCGGGCACGTCCTCGCTTACCACAAGGTCAAAGTCGCCGTCGCGGTCAAGGTCGTCCAGTGCCAGGTCCAGCAGTCTGCCCTTGGCGCGGGGTGATCCGTCAAACGGCACAAACTGAAGGTCGGCGCGAAGTTTCAACAGGGTCAGGCGCGCATCACCGCCTTCGGGGGCATAGCCCAGGGCAAGGTCGATGCGGCCGTCACCGTCAAAGTCAGCCGGGGTCAGCTTGAAGATTCGCCCGCGAATCTGCTCCGTCAGGATCGCGCGGAAGCAACTTGCGCCGTCCTCGCTCAGGCCGGTGCCCTCCAGCAGCACCAGAAAGCTGGAGCCGGTGGCGTCTTCCGAAACCCGCATGACGGCCGCCACGTCGGCAATCCCGTCGCCGGTGAAATCGGCACAGGCGAGTTCACCCGAGAACTGAAGGCGCATGCCGCCGGGCTCGCGAATCTCGGCCACGTTGCGGCCGTCCCGCCAGCCCGCCGAGCTGTCATTGAACTGCACGCGGCCGAACGCGCTGGGCCACAGCACGTCAAGGTCGCCGTCGCGGTCAAAATCGCCCAGTGCCGGCGCGCCGCGCAGGTTGGAAGGCGGCGTGGGCAGCATGCCGTTGTCTGAAGCATCCATCTGGCCGCGGCCGGTGTTGCGCAGCACGCGGGGCTTCAGCGACGGATCGGTGGGAATGAACAGCAGGTCGGGCGCACCGTCGCGGTCGAAATCAATGGCCTTGAGCATGCCCGGGCCGCCGAGTTCCACGGGCTCACCCATGGCCGTGAACGGTTCCCCTGGTTCGCCCGAAAGCCAGATGCGCAGCTTGCCGTCGCGGTCAATGGCGGCCACGTCGGCGCGGCCGTCGTCGTTGAAGTCGGCCACACAGGCGGCCAGTGGCGCGGGAATCTGCGGCACCGGGGCATAGCCTTCCACAAACCGCACCTTGCTGGCGGCGGTGGGGGGCAGGCCCTCGGCATTGACCTTCAGCAGCAGCAGGCGGGAATCCGTAGCGAACACCACATGTTCGCGCCAGAACTCCAGCGCGTGAACACGCTGTCGCGAACCGATGGCCAGCGCGGTATCAGGCAGGTCGCGTGGCTCTTCGCTGTTCATGAACACGGCCACGTCGTCGCAAAGACCCTGGGCGTCTTCACGCGCGACCAGCACGTCGCAGCGTGAGTCGCGGTTCAGGTCGCGGATCACTGCCGCGCCGGAAGACAGCACATAGGGTTCGGCCTCGGCCAGGCGCAGCGGCCAGGTCTTGGCCCCAAGCTTGCCGCCCAGTGCCGCGACCATCACCGGCCGGCCGGTGAACAGAAAGTCCGTGCAACGGTCGCCGTCCAGGTTGCCCGCGGCCAGGCGCAATGCGCCGGGTGCGCTGATGCCGGTGTCCATGGGCCCGGGGCCGAAACCCGCAGCGCCCTGGCCGATGCAGATGCGCATGGTGCCGTCGGCGGCCAGCACACACAGGTCGGGCTTGGAATCGCCGTTGAAATCCGCCACACGCAAAGCCGTGGCTAGTTTGCGGGCGCCAAGGCCCGACATGGTACGGCGCGCGTTGCTGGTGGTCAGCAGATGAATCGTGCCAAACGCATCCAGCACGGCCACGTCGTCGCGTGCATCGCGGTCAAAGTCCGCCGACACGATGGCCAGCGGTTGCTCCAGTGCCAGCGTTTCGCTGTGGCCCTGAAAGCGCAGTTCACCACGGCGGGTTTCGTTCAGCAGCCAGGTAAGGTGAAAGCCGTTTTCATCGGCGCGCAGCACGCACACATCAGGGGCGCCGTTGCCGTCGAAATCGCCGCACACAAAGTCGATGCCGCGCCCCGGCGCAGGGGGCAGCAGCGTCTCGGCCGGGCCGGCGGCGTCGCGCAGCACCATCACACTGCCGTCGCCGAACAGCGCCAGCAGGTCGGGGTTGCTGTCGCGGTCTACATCGGCCACCGCAAGCTTGATGGCCGCCAGTGTGCGGCTGTGGCGGCAGAGCAGGCGAAAATCAGGCGCGATCTCATTGCCGTTGCTGTCAACCATGCTGGCCGGTGCGCGCAGGGCGTAAACGCGGTCCGGCAACAGGCGCGACTGCGGCGACAGTGTCACACCCAGCCGCGAAAGTGACGGCAGCAAGGCAATCGGCGCTCCATCGCCGGATTGAAGGTACAGCCCCGGGCCGATCAACGGCGGCAACAGTCCGCCAACCTGCAGGCCAACATCGTCGGCGGTTTCAAACACCGCGCCGTCGGCGGCGACAACCTCGTTGGCCAGGGCACCGCGGCCGGTGGGACGCAGGGTCATGCGCGTGATCGTGGCAAGCTCGGCGCTGCACTGGATGATCGCGCGGTAGGGGCCCGCGTTCAGTTCCAGCGGGTCAACACCGGCCGGCGCCGCCAGTGTGATTTCGTGCAGCACACCGCCGGGCACAGCAACGCGGCTTACTTCAAAGGTCGCGGCAACACCGGCCCGTGTCAGCGAAATGGGCGTGCCTTCCGGTGCCTGCAGCACCAGCCGGCGCAGGCTGGGGTGGGCAATGCCGTCCACCAGGCCGTCGCCGTCAAGGTCAGCCGGGGCAATCAGCCGCACGGTGGGGGTTGCGCCGACCACAGGTGTGCGCCCGGTCAAGGACTGGCCTGCGGGCTCGTTGCCGCAGCCGGCCAATGCCAACGCAATCAGGGCGATCAGACACCAGAGTCGCAACGTGTTCTCCTGAGGCTTCATAATACGGAAGGAGGGCGTGTTTCGTAACGCCAAGAACAGACCATCGGCGATGTTTGTCCGTTCCGGCAAAGCGCCGGACCGGAAACAAAGAACGCCCGCTGGTGCGGGCGTTCTTGAGCGACCGGTCGTATGGCCCCGGTTAGTGGTAAAGGTCGACAACCACCTTCATGACGGGATAGATCCACTGCAACTCGCGCACGCTGAAGATCTGCACGTCGTGCTGCGGGTTGTAAGGCGCCAGGATCACGTTCTCGCCGCGGCGCTGGTACACCTTGCAGGTGACGTCGCCGTTTTCCAGCTTCACGACAACAGGCTTGCCTTCGCGCGGCACCATGTTCGGGGCCAGGATGATTGTGCTGCCGTCGGGAATCACGGGTTCCATGCTGTCGCCCGAGATCTTCAAGGCAAACGCATTTTCATCCATCACGTCGCGCGGGCAATCCACGTACTCACTGCCGCTGCCGGTGGGGTAGTCGTCAAAGGCTGCCAGCGGGCGGCCAGCGGCCGTGACCGAAACCAGCGGGATCATGCGTGAACCTGCGCGCTGACCGGCGCCAACCGCCTCGCGGGAGCGCTCGGCCATCTTGCGGTTCAGCATGTCGCGGGTGAGGGATTCGGTGTCTTCCAGGTTGGGCTCGTCAGTGGCGACAAAGAAGTCCGGTGTGACGTTCAGCGACTGGCTGAGCTTGCGTAGAATCTTCGTGCTGACTGGATAGCGACCGTTTTCGACGGCGCTAAGGTACGGGCGCGTACAGCCGATGCGCTTAGCAAGTTCCGCGCACGTCAGGCCGCGGAAGCTGCGAAGGCGCTTGATGCGCTCGCCGGCTGCGACGGTGATCGGATTTGGTTCGTTCATGACTGCCTCCGGGGTGATTCCCCTGTGTGAACCGGCTTTGGCCGGCTGTGTATGAAGAGTATGACGCCCGTGTAGGCAAAATGCAAGATAATGTTCGATTCGGGTAATGTTTTGCCGCGTGAGTTCATACAGTACCGCCAATAGGCCACAAGCTGTAGTGTTAGTTGTGTATCGCTAACTATGCGCTGGGCTGTGGTCAAACTCTATGCCTAGGCTCATGTAACATTGGGTATGCAGAACTACGCACGGGAAAGGGTTCTGCAAGTCTGACTCAAACGGACGTGGGCTCGTGATTGAGACCGTTGCGTCCGGTCCAAGCCCGCGGTACAAGATGACTTGCACTCCCCCGATTGCGATTCTGTTTCACCGATGCCCGGAGGTAGGCTCATGGCCCGGATGTTCGTCGGCGCGTTGGCGCTTTCGCTGGCCCTTTTCAGCTTCGGCTGCACCAGCAGCAAGCCCATGCGCTTTCAGTTCAAGGTTCCCAGTGGCGCGGCCACCATCAAGATTGAAGAAGGCAGCGTGCACACGGGCGACACCAGCAAGGTGTATACGCTCAAGAGCAACGACGCCGAAAAGGTCATCACCCTGACCTGGAACGGCAAGACCGTTTACGGTCGGATGGACGTGTTTGACCACACGGCCCTGACCCGTATCTCGGTGGTGCCGGTCAACCTCACGGCCGACATCATCAACGCCGTGGACGACTACAAGGCCGTCACCTACGTGGTGTACCAGCGCAACCGTGATGCCGGAACCCGCGGCATGGCCGGTGAAGACACCGCGCTGCGCGTGTACGACTACGGCGACACGGTTACCCGCGATGCGCTGATTGAACAGGCGCGCCTCAACGGCAACGTGATTGCGGTGATTGACTTCGGCAATGCCTCCTACATCAAGTAGTTGGCACGCCAAAGGATCATGATGAAGCCGCAATTCGGCGTGTTCGCATTTGCCACCCTGGTACTGCTTTCGGCCTGCCAAAGCAGCGGGGAGATCATTTACACCGGCGAACGCGAAGACGCCCTGGAAGGCGAATACATCAAGGATCCAGAGGCAGTGGGCAGTACCCGCAACCGCGGCAACCAGAACGACACCACGCGCACGGAATCCAACCGCGTGGACATCCCGGTGCTGGAGTTCGCACAGTTCCAGGTGACGTCGCAGTACGGGGCGGCCTATTCCCGGGCGGCGCTTGATGCGCGTTTCACGCGATCGGGCTTTGGCGCAAACAAGCTGATGGCGGGCTACGAACGCCGCATGTTCATAGAGACGCTCACGGCCGATGCTTCCAATGCCGTGCTCACGCGCGACACCAACCTGACGCTGTTTCCCGGCATGAAGATGCGCGAGCAGCTTAACAGCCGCAGCAGCAGCGAAAGAGTCCGGGCCTATTCAGCGCAGGAAATGTCGTTGTTCGACACCGGCCAGCTTGACACAGGATCCATCAGCGCCCGCGAAATGACCAGCGCCATGGCCTCCAGCGGTGAGGTTGAGGCAATTGCCGGACGCACTAGTTACGAGTCTGCGTTTGCCCAGCGGATCGTCGGCCTGCACCTGTGGAAGTACGCCGACCGAGAGATCGTGGGTGATGACGTTGAGGTCACCTACACCATCGTCTACTACAACACCAACGAGTTCGACACCGGCCCGACCGAGATTGACGAGCCCGTGCCTTACTACACCGAGTACCTGGACAAGTCGGCCACGCTGCCCAAGAGCGGCACCACCGTCGAGTATCTGCCGCGCAAGGACAACCGCAACATTCTGCGCTGGAAGTTTCCTAAGGGCATCCAGGCCGGCGAAACCAACAAGATGACTTACAAGGTGCGCGTGCGGCTCTCCGAGCAATACGCCCCGCGCGACGACACCCCGGGCATCTCCAAGCGCCAGTAGATCGCTTTCCGTGCAACGGCCCTGCCTGATGGCGGGGCCGTTTGATTGGTGCGCGTACCGGACTCCTGGTGCCTTCCGCATTCTCCGCGTTTACCGCAGGGCCATGCCCGCTATACTCCCGCGCCCGGAGAGCCCATGGCGCGCGAAAGCCAGACCCTGCACAAGGAAATGACCCGCCGAAAAGGCCGCCACCGCGCGCTGAAGCGCATTGACCGCCAGCTTGCGCCGCTGGAACAGCAACTGCGCGATTTCGGCGGCCACGCGCCACGCGCCACGCGCAGCAACGACCCGGCACTGGATGCCGCCATTAACCGCCAGGTTCAACACCTGCTGAACCTGCGCGAGAAGCCGCACAACGAGTACTGGAACGCCGAACTGGACAGCAACGCCGGGCTGGGCGCGCAGTACATATTGATGATGCATTTCATCGGCCGCGTCGATGTCGACAAACAGCGCAGGTTGGCCAACTTCACGCGCCAGTGGCAGACGCCCGATGGCTGGTGGAGCATCCACAAAGGCGGGCCGGGTCACCTTAGTTACACCATCACCTGCTACTTCGCGCTGAAGCTGGCCGGCGACAGGCCGGACGCCCCGCACATGGTCAAGGCCCGCCAGTGGATTCTCTCGCAGGGCGGTGCCATGCGCGCGGGCGTGGAACTGCGCCTGCAACTGGCGCTGTTCGGGCAATACGACTGGGCCGGTGTGCCGCCGATCCCGCCCTGGCTGGTGCTGCTGCCCTATCTGCCGCAGTTGCCGGGTATTCTTGAGCGCAAAACGCTGAACATTTACGACCTCAGTTACTGGTGCCGCATCAGTCTGGTGCCGATGTCGGTGCTGTACGAACTCAAGCCGCAAAAGAAGCTGCCGCCCGAGCTTGGCATCAACGAGCTGTTCGTCGAACCCGCCGACCAGCGCGTGTGGAAATTTGACAGCTACACCGACCCGGGTGTGTTTACGCTGGGTGGTGTGATCCAGCTTGGCGCGAAGCTGGTCAAGAAGTTTGAGGGCACCATCGGCAGCGTCATCCGCAAGGTCGCCCTGCGCAAGGCCAAGGACTGGATTCTCAGCCACCAGGACGACAGCGGCGACTGGGGCGGCATCTATCCACCGGTGATGTACAACATCATGGCTTTGCCGCTGATGGGTGTGCCGCTTGACGACCCGCGCATCCAGCGCGCCTTTGAGGCCCTGGATCGCTTCACGATCCATCACCCTCAGGTTGACGGCGACCACATGCAGGCCTGCGTCAGCCCGGTGTGGGACACGGCCTGGAGCCTGTGCGCACTGGCCGAGGCCGGCGTTGACCTGTCAAGGCCGCAGTACCAGAAGCACATCGACTGGCTGTATTCGCGGCAGATCCTGCGCGAGGGCGACTGGGCGGTGAAGAACCCGGGCGCGATCCCCGGCGGCTGGTGCTTCCAGTTTTCCAACGACTTTTACCCGGATCTGGATGACACCGCGGTGGTGCTCTACGCGCTGCTGTGGGGCGGCGGCTTCAAGCCCGGCAAGTGCCAGCGCAGCGAGCAGCTTCGCATCGGGCTTGAATGGCTGCTCAGCATGCAGAACAAAGACGGCGGCTGGAGCGCGTTTGAACAGGGTGTAGACAAGAACCTGGTCAACCATATCCCGTTCAACGACCTGGACAATATGCTTGATCCAAGCACCGCCGACGTCACCGGGCATGTGCTGGAGACTCTTGGCCACATGGGGTTCTCTCGCGGGTTTCTGCCCGTTGCGCGCGGAATTGAATTCATGCGCAAGCTTCAGGACGAAACCGGCGCCTGGTGGGGGCGCTGGGGTGTGAACTACATTTACGGCACGCACGGGGTGCTGTGCGGCCTTGCCCAGGTCGGCGAGGACATGACCCAGCCCTACATCCGCAAGGCCGTGGATTGGCTCTACAGCGTGCAGCAACCAGGCGGCGCCTGGGGCGAAGATTGCGAAAGCTATCGCGACCGCAAGCTGGCCGGCAAAGGCGAAGCGACTCCCAGCCAGACCGCCTGGGCGCTGATGGCGCTGATGGCCGCAGGCGAAGTAGACGATGCGCGTGTGAAGCGCGGCGTGCAGTGGTTGATCAGCACGCAGAAGCCCAACGGCGGCTGGGACGAGGACAAGTTCACCGGCACGGGCTTTCCCAACGCCTTCTATTTGAACTACCACTTCTATCGCGAGTACTTCCCGTTGATGGCATTGGGCAGGTATCGCAACCTCAAGTGCGGGTTGAAGAACGTATAGCGCGAGCGTTATGGAAACCGCACCCACACCCCAGAAGCCCTACGAAGAATCGATTGAGAAAATCATCGCGCGGTTGCGCCGTGCCGAGTTGCCGCCCCATGTGTGCAACATCTATCGGTCCGACGACCCCGAGCTTGACCTGCGCGGCGGTGCGGCCAAACGCCGCGAAAACCTGCGCCGTTACCTGAAGGCATTGCGTGATGCGCGATGGCTGCTGGTCGGCCTTGCGCCGGGCTGGCGCGGCGCCCGCTTTACTGGTGTGCCGTTCACCGACGAACACCGGCTGTGCTTTCCTGGTTCGTGCTATGACCGCACCGGCAAACACGAACGCCCGATGCGCGAGGCCACGGCCGGTGTGGTCATGGATCTGCTGGGTGCGCGCGCGGATGTTGCGTGCTGGAACGTCTGCCCCTGGCACCCGCATGAGGCAGGCAACGCGCTGAGCAACGCTGACCCGGATTCGGAAACACTGGGCTACGGGCTTGAGGTCATGGAGTCGCTGATTCTGCGACTGTTCCCCGGCACGCAATTGATCGCCGTAGGACAGGTCGCCGCCGGCGCGCTGCGCGAACTGAAGGTCAATGGCAAGCCCGCCAACCTTGTGGCCGAAGTGCGTCACCCCGCCCACGGCGGCGCCGAGGAGTTCCGCACCCAGGCCGCCAAGCTGCTGGGCATCGGACTGGAAGACTAAACAGCAACGGGCCAGGGGCCCGTTGCACGGATCGGCTGGAAGCCGATTCTACGAGTTGCGCGAGTTGGTGAATGCGTCCGTCTGGCTGAAGCTGTAAAGGTCGTGCACGCCGCCTTCGCGTTGGGCGCTGGGGCTGCGCAGTTCGAACTTCACCTCGCCGGATTTCACGCCCTCATGCAGCGCCTTGATGCTCTTGACGCCGATGTCCTGCAGCGCCAACCGCAAGCCCTGGCTGAGGTAAGCTGCAAGTTCGGCCATGTTGCCGCGGTCCTGCACGTAGCCGCTGACACCCTGGGCAACCTTGATGTCCTTGTTCTCGGTGAAGTAGCGCTTGCCACCGCCGGCCTTCATGGCCTCCAGGCTTGCCATGCCGCGATAAATCTTGAGCCTCACGCCGTCGCGGTACACGTACTCGCCGGGGCTCTCGTCGGTGCCGGCAAACAGGCTGCCGCACATCACGGTGCTGGCACCCAGGGACAACGCCTTCACGATCTGGCCGATCACACTGATGCCGCCGTCGGCAATCACCGGCACGCCGTGCTTGGCGGCGGTACTGGCCACGTAGTAGACCGCCGTGCCCTGGCCCCGGCCCACGGCCATGACCTCTTGCGTGGTGCAGATGCTGCCTGGGCCCATGCCTACGCGCAGGCCATCGGCACCGCTTTTGATCAGGTTCTCGGCCTGGCGCGGCGTGGCCACGTTGCCGCCAATCACCTGCAGCTGCGGGTGCTTCTTTTTGATGTGCTTGATCATGTCGTGTTCGTAGACGCTGTCGCCCTGGGCGGCGTCAATCACAACCACGCTGACCCCGGCCTCTACCAGTGCGTCCAGGCGCTCGCGGTCCTCGTTCTTTGTGCTGATGGCCGCGCCGACCATCAGGTTGTTGCCCTTGTCCTTTGTGGCGTCAGGAAAGTCGCGGTTCTTGCGCAGGTCGCGGCGGCTGGTAAGCGCCACAAGCCGGCCGTTCTTGTCGATCACCGGCAGCTTGCCCTTCTTGCTGGTGCGCAGGATCTCGTTGGCCTGCTTCAGCGTGATGCCCTTCTGGGCTGTGACCAGGTCCTTGGTCATGACATCAGACAGCTTGCGATTACTGTCAGTTTCAAAGTCGATGTCGCGGTTGGTGACAATGCCGACCAGCTTCGTCTTCAGGGTGCCGTCTTCGGTGATGGGGATGCCCGAGAACCCGTGCTGCTGCTTGATGCGCTGGATATCGGCAATCTTGTGGTCCGGCGAGAGCACCACCGGGTCAAGGATGAAGCCGTTCTCGAAGCGGCGCACCTTCTTCACCTGCTGCACCTGTTCTTCAATCGTGCAGTTGTAGTGGATGATGCCGATACCGCCGCTCAGGGCCAGCGCGATGGCCATGCGGTGTTCCGTAACCGTGTCCATCGGGCTGCTGACCAGGGGCCGCTTGAGCGTGATGTCGCGCGTCAACTTTGTGCCCAGGTCGACGTCTGCGGGTGCAAAGTCGATGTAGCCCGGCATCAGGATGATGTCGTTGTAAGTCAGCGCGTATGGAGACTGGCTGAAAAGTTCCTGGGCTGTCTTGCCGTTGGGCGAGGTCATGGGGTGCTCCGTGTCTGGATTGCGCGCACGCGCCCGCAGGGGCGCGTGTGGGGCCTGGTCTCATGTTCAGAAACGCACACAGCCCTGCCGTGATTCCGGCAGGGCTGCGAGTGGGTTTGCATCCATACTTCCATGGGGAAGATATACGGATGGGGCGCCCCCCGGTCAAGGTTTGGGGCGCGCGTTACTTCTTCAGGCGCACGTAGTACTTCACCAGGCCGGGGTGTTTCTGGCGCTTCCAGTGCTCGTGCGAAAGGCCGTACTCGGTGTAGTCAATCACCAGGTAGAAGCGGCCGGTGTGGCCCTTTACCTCAAAGTTCTGGCGCTGCACGTTGAAGCCGCCCTCTATAGGCTTCAACGCAGGCACTTGCGCCATGCGTCGCGGGTAGCAGTCCTCATAGGCCGCGAAATCCGCCTCGGAAAGCAGCAGCACGTCAGGCCCGAAATTTTCCGCCGCGTCCAGGCTGAGGGCTTCGACCGTGACACGAAGTTCTTCGCCCGTGTGAAGTTCCAGCGGCCCCAGGTAGTCGCGAAAGCCGCGCTCCAGGCGTGAAACATCGTTCCACAGGGTTTCGCAGTCGCGGTCGGATTCCGCAAACGGCCCGCTGCGCGGCTTGAACTCGCGCCCCACCTTTCCCTGGGCAACCCAGGTGTCGCCGCCGGGGTTCAGCACCAGCGTAAAGCCGGGGCGCAGGGATTCCTCCAGCGCCGCGCGGCCGGCATTGCGAACCACGCCCGGCAGCATCTGGCCCAGGATGTTGTCGATGTGCGTGCACTCAAACTCGGGCTTTCGCAGGTCAGTGCAGGTAAACCAGCAGTAGGCCTGCCAATGATCCACCTTGAAGTCGACTTCGTATGTGAGCTCGGCCCGGCCTTCAAAGCGCACCCGGCCGCCCGTTTCATGCCAAAGTTCGCCGCCGCCGGAAATGCGCACGTCATAGCGCGGGCGGGCCTTGGGATCGGGTTGCGGCAGCGGAGTCACGTCGGCCACCTGGATTCGAAAGCGGCCTACCACATGGCCGGCTTCGTCGCGCAGGGGCAGGCTTTTGCCAACCGGTGTGGTGCGGTAGGCGTCGACGGCGCGGCGCAGAACTTCGGCGCGGTATGCTGCGTTGTCGGGGTCGTTGACGACCTGTTCCAGCCAGTTCTGGTACTCAAGGGCCGCGCCCTGGGTCAGGGTGCCCAGCCGGCCCGTCAGGTGAAGGTAACCGGCGCCGCCGGCCAGCCCGCCCAGCACAATCAGCATGAACAACGCGCTTACAGCCCGCGCATAGCGGCGGGCTCCGGGTTCCGGGCGTGGGGCATCGCGGCGCGAGGCCATCCATTCATTGTAAGTTTAAGCCTGCGCCTTTGCCCCGGCTGTCTTGTCGGTGGGCACGCAGTGAACAGGGATGCCGCAGAACACCGTGGGAACCCAGGTGCGCTTGAAGCGCGGGTGGCTGTGTTCGGCGTGAATAAAGCGGTTACCCTGGCCGTCTTTGCGGATCTCGAAACGGTCAAAGAATTGCTCGTACAGGTGGGCAAATCGCTGGTGAATGAAGTCGTCGGCAAGTTCCGGCACGGCGCGGCTCCTTGGTGGGGCAGTGTAGCGACACCGTGCTGAATTGGAACCGGCTGCGTAAGCAGCCGGCGGGCCTACACCGTTTCGCCGCGGATCATCTTGAACAGCTCATTGCGCAGGTGCAGCTCTTCCTTGAACGCCCCGGTCAGTGTGCGCGTGACCGTCGTACTGCCGACTTTCTGTACCCCGCGCATGACCATGCACATGTGGGTACATTCCATCACCACGGCTACTCCGCGCGGCGCCAGCACCTGTTCCACGGCCATGGCAACCTGGTGCGTCATCTGTTCCTGGATCTGCAGCCGGCGGGCAAAGATGTCGGCAATGCGCGGCAGCTTGCTGATGCCGATCACCTTGCCATTGGGAATGTAGGCAATGTGCGCCTTGCCGTAAAACGGCAGCATGTGGTGCTCGCACATGCTGAAGACGTCAATGTCCTTGACCAGCACGATGTCGTCGTTCTGGGATTCAAAAATGGCGTCGTTGACGACTTCTTCCAGCTTTTCGTTGTAACCCTTGGTCAGCCAGCGCAGGGCTTCGCTGACGCGCGTGGGCGTCTTCTTCAGGCCTTCGCGTTCGGGGTCTTCGCCCAGGCCACGCAGGATGCCGCGAACCAGCGGCGCCAGGCTGTCGCCGGGCTTGATGGCGCCGACATCAATCACGCCGGCGAGGTCATTTTCGGTAATCTGGGGGTTGTCGTCGAGCGGGTCGTCAAAGCTGGTCATGTTGACTTTCTGCGTTTGTCCGCCACGATCATCGCGGCAGGAGTGTCACGAAAGTACAGGCCGCAAGGCCCGCGCTGATTTCAGCAAGCATACAACGGCTTCCTAGACCAAATACGTCCGGTTTTCTGTATTTTCTGGCAGGCAAACAGGATACGACAAGAACCCCACCCACGTTTGAGCCTCATGCAAAACCCCAAGCCACCCGTGTTTCCCGTGCTCGCCATTGAGGGCGAGCGCGATGTATTGCTGACCCCGTACCGCCACGCGATTGCGCAGATCGGCGGCACCATGGCCTGGCCCGGCGACGAAAGCGCGCTGAAGGCGCCGGCCGTGCGGGCGCTGCGGCAGGGGCACAGCGAGGCCTGGGACGCCGCGTTTTCGGCGCTTGCCTGGCGTTGGGCCCTGCACGGGCAGCAGACAGCAACGGATGCGTTTCTGGCCGGGCTTGATGCCGCGCGGTTTGTGCCAGCAACGCTGGAGTTCCGCACCGGGGCCAGTGCCCTGGACGCGCGCGACCCGCAACGCGTGGCCGCGCCGCTGCTGGCGCTGGCGGAATGGGAGTTGTTTCGCCTGCGGCCCGACAAGACGCGCCTTGCCCATGCGTTTGAGATCCTGCTCGCGGACCAGCACTGGCGCCAAGCCAACCTGCGCCGCCGCAACGGGCTGTTCAGCGGCACGGCCGGGCCGTACCAGTTGAACGCAACGTCGCGATTCATGCTGGGAGGCCGGATCGTGCCCAGCCTGGCCGGCGGTTCCAGCTGGATTGATGCATGCGCGATGCATGCCCTGAATGCCAAGGTTCTGTCCGAGATGGCCCGCCTGCTGGGTCAGAAGGAGATTGCCGGCGAGCTTGACTGGACCTATCGCGACATCGCCGCGCGCATGAACGTAACCATGTGGAACGACGACGACGGCTGGTACTACGACCTGGATGAACACGGGTCGTTCCTGCCCATGCGCACCCTGGCGGCACTGTGGACGATTGTTTCCGGCGTGGCACCGCGCAACCGGGCAGACCGCATGCTGGCGCGGCTGGCCGACCCGACGCAATTCGAGCGTGCCCATCCCCTCAGCACCCTGGCAGCCAGCGAAGGCGACTACCGCAAGCGTGACGGCACACCCGTCGGCGTGGTGCGCGCCGAGTTCAACCTGCTTGCCTGGGAGTGCTACTTCGCCGCCGGTCGCCCTGAGAAGGGCCAGCGGCAGTGCGAGGCCCACCTGCGCCGCGTTGCCAAGGTGCTGGCCGATTCCGGCGAGCTTTACCTGGCCTATGACCCCGACCGCGACATGCCCGCCCCGATTCCCGACGGCAACAGCGGGGCCGAGGCACCCGTCGCGTTTGCGGCCGTGATCCAGGAGACACTGGGCTGCCTGCTGGGCATTCGCCCGCACGCGCAGCGCAATGAACTTGAGATCTGCCCGCACCTGGATGAAAAAGTCCGCGTCGAAGGCCTGCCCTTTGGACTGGGCACCCTGAACTTTGAGGTTTCCGCAAGACCGGCCACGGGCCGCCGCACGATTGAACTGATGTGCGACCTGCCGATGCGCCTGCGTGTGCGGCAGGGCGACCAGTCACAGGTTCACGAACTGAACCCCGGCCTGCACACCGTGCAGGCGTGAACGCGGGGCCTACTTCAGCCGCTTGATGATGTGAAAGCCGTAGGGGCTGTTTTCGCCCGATTTTTCAATCACGCCGATTTCGCCCACCTGAAGCCGCCAGGCCGCCATGGAGAACCACAGGGTCATCTCGTCGCGGTAGTACATCGGCTTTTCGGGGTCAAGTTTGGGGCGATCGGGCGGGGGGATCTTCATGTCCTTGGGCCGCACCATGATGTAGACGCCGGGTTCGGTCTCGGACTGGATGTGGTCGTAGGTGTTCTCAAGCACGAGCAGGCGGAAGTCATCGCCGCGCTGGGCACGGATCAGCAACTGCGCGGCCTTTTCTTCGGCCTCCAGATGAGACAGCGAGGGTTTGTCGACAAACGGCCCGCGATTGCGCACCGCAATCAGGCAATGCTGCACGGTGACTTCTTCAACGTCGATCTCAGGCCGGGCCAGCAGCGCCGCAGCCTGGCGGCGCAGATCCTCCGCCGCGGCCGATACGCCCATCACCGGCACGCTGGCCGGGGCGTTGCCGCTGGGGCCGCAGGCGCACAGCAGCAGCCCCAGGGCGATAATCGGCAACAGTCGGGTCACTTGGTCCGCTTGATGATGTGAAAACCGTAGGGGCTCTTGCCGGGATGGTATGGTGCCACGCCGACTTCGTTGACATCCAGGCGCCAACCCACATCGCCGAATGCCGCCACCATGCCGCCGCGGGCGTAGATGTTCTTGCTGCGATCGCCGCTGCCCTTCATGGTCATGCCGTAGATGCCGGGGTGCGAATCGTTGGTGTGCTTCTTGACCAGGGCGTCGAAGTTGCCGCCCTTGAGGATTTCGTCCAGCAGCTTGCCGGTCAGCGCCTCGGCCTCGGCAAGGGTGCGGGTCACGCCGCCGATGCCGGCGTCCTTGTGCGCGACCAGCAGGTGCTGCACTTCAATCGTGTCTACTTTGCGTTCGGGGCGCTTTTCAAGTTCGGCAATGTGTGTGCGAAGGTCAGCCACAGGATGCTCCGTTGGGTTGTCCGGACAGTTTCGAAAGGATTGTGCCGGCGCGCAAGCCCGGCAACGGACAGATTCAGTCGTCGTCGCCCGGCAGCTCAGCGGAATCCTGCTTGGTGATTTCCTTCAGCACGATCGTCGCGTAGCAGCCCTTGGGCAGAGTGAACGCCAGCTTCAGGCTGCCCTCCAGGTACTCGCAGGCTGTATCGCGCAGGGCGAACCGGTAAGGCCTGCGGTCGCCCTTCTGGCCCAGGCCGCCGCCGATGTCGAAGCTGTCGAGGGTCAGCCCGGCTTCGGCCAGCACGGCTGCTTCCAGCTGCTGCGTGGGGCCTGAAGGCTGCTGCATCTTGAAGCCGAAGATCGGGCCGGTGGGGGAGATCTCAAGCGCGTCGGCGCGCGGTTGTTCGGCGGCCGGGTCGGTCACGGCGAAAAACGCGCCGTTGTCTTTCTGGCACAGGTCGCCCGGCCACACGCGGTCGTACTCATCAAAGCGCCGGTCCAGGCAGATGTTGAACAGCCGGCTTTGCAGCGCCGACAGGTAGAACTGCTTGTTCTTCTGCGGCAGGCGCTTTGCGGCTTTGTCACTGATGCCGTAATCCTGCACGGCCTTGAGGGCCGAGCGTTCCAGGTTCTGATTGTGCGGCCACAGTTCCAGGGCATTGGCCAGGTTGCCATCGGCCCAGGCCTGGCGTGCGGCACGTGTGGCGGCGTTGGGTTCGTGTTCCGGGTTGCCCAGCAGTGTGTTGAAGAAGGCCGGCCAGTCCGACCGCAACAGTGCCAGCCCCAGCGCGTCGTTAGTGCCCGAGCGCCCAAACCGCTGCTCATCGTACCAGTTCGGCACTCCGCGCCTGGCAAGCACATCCAGCGTGGCGCGGGCGTGGGCGACATCGCCCTGGGCCACGTCGCGCAGCGTGATTTCAAACCGGTTGCCCCGCAGGTGCCCGCGCTTGAGCTTGTTGCCATGCCTCGTGGTGGCGACCACGCGCAGCTTGGGAAGCTCCAGCTTGGCAAAGCGGGCCGGGTCCACGTGCTCAAAACTGAACCACTGGCGCGTGATGCCGCGCGCGTCCTTCAGGCCCGCATAGCCGGCGTCGCGTTCCGGATAACCGATCTCGCGGCAGATCCGGCGCAACGCCTCAAACGTGGAAATTCCGGTTTTCTCGACCTGTACCATTACGTGCGTGCCCGTGCCCGCGAACTCATAAGCCGGGATTTCATCCACGCGGAAGTCTTCAAACACCGACTTGATCAGGCCGCGGCAGGGCGGCACGGCGACAGAGGCGTATCTCATGCAACGCTTGTACCAGCCCGACCGCCGGGCGTAAGCAAGAGCCATTGGGCTCAAGCCAGCACACCGATTGTGCCGACAACACGGATAGCCGCGATTGCCCCCGCGGCCGGAGAACAAGCCATGGACCGCGGAGTCAAGATCGCCATCTTCGTCGCCAGCATTGTCAGCCTTGGCCTGGGCCTGGTTTGGGACCAGGTCTTGAGCCAGGCCCGCGTGGTCGTTGAAAAACCGGCCGAGAACCCGATGGGCCCGGAACTGATCAACGCCAACGTCGGTGCCCCGACCATCCCGCGACTGGAGCTCGCCCGCAAGGTGGACGCAGCCGTAGAGGCCGTTCCGCCCGAACTCGGCGGCCCCGCGGCCCCGGCCCCCGGCCCTGACAAACCGCCCGCCCCGGCTGCGGAGGCTGTGACGGAGTACGAAGTGCAGGCCGGTGATTCGTGGTGGAAAATCGCCAACCGGGTGTTCCAGGATCGCGGGCTTTCCAGCAAGGACTTTGAGGACGCCAACCCCGGCGTGAAGCTGGTGGCGGGCAAGAAGATCAAGGTTCCGCCAGCCAGGAAAGCGAAGTAGTCAGCGCGGGTCAATCAGTGTCAGGGCGCCGGGCAGGGTCTCGCAACGTACCGGAAGCTCCCCGGCGAAATCACCATCCACCTGCACCGGCACCGGCCGGTCGCTGTGCGGCGCGTCCATCTGCACCGTCCTGGCTTCTGCAAACCTGGCGGCCGGGGCGGCGCGCAACGCGCGCAGAAACGCAAACACCAGCATCTTCAGCAGGGCCGGGGGCGTCACGGGCTCATGCACCGTCAGAACCTCGAACAGGCCGTCGTCTGGCCGGGCGCGCGAAGTCAGCTCAATCGGCCCGCCATAGCAGGGCGTGATGGCGCAAAGTGCGAAGTTGGCGCTGCGCACGTCGTCGCCGCAGCGCACGCGGATGCCGCGAAAATCGCTGTTCATCACGGCTCGCCACATGATCGGCACGTAGCTGCTCATGCGGATCGCCTTGGTGCGGGACTTCAGGGCCCTGGTGCATTCACCGTCAAACCCCGCGCCGACAAAACAGGTAAACAGGCGGCCGTTGTCCATGCGGCCGAGGTCGCGGCGCAACAAGCGCCAGCGACCCAACGCGCGGGCCACGTGGGCCGGGTCGCGCCGTGCGCCGACTTCTTTGGCAAGCACGTTGGCCGTACCCAGCGGCACGATGCCCAGCGGCAGGTTGTCGGGGCCCAGGCCGTTGATCAGTTCATTCAGCGTGCCGTCGCCGCCAAAGCCCAGCACGCCGTCGTAGCCCCGGACGCGGGCGCCGGCGGCCATTTCGCGGCCGTGGCCTGCGCGCTCTGTGAACTGCACGTCCACGCTGACGCCGGCGCCCAACGCCATGGCCGCGATTTTCGGCGCGAGCTTCTGCGCCCGGCCGCGGCCGGAAATGGGGTTGGCGATCGCAAGCACACGTTTGGTCACGTAAGGTTTGCGGGGTTGTGCAGCACGTCGTGGTATGCGTTGGCTATGCGCAAAGTCAGGCGGCCCGGCGTCAGCTTGACGCGGTGATTGCCGATGCGGGCCACGGGCATCACGTCGCGGGTTGTGCTGGTGATGAACACTTCGTCGGCGGCGTACAGGTCGTCGGGTGTCAGGGCGCATTCCTGCACGGGCAGCTTCAGGTCGCGGCAGACACCAAGGATGAAGCCGCGCGTCACACCTTCCAGCAGTCCCTGGTCCAGCCCGGGTGTCTTCACCTCGCCGCCCTTGACCAGAAAGATGTTGCTGGTGGTGCATTCGGTCAGGAAGCCCTGGGCGTTGATCATCAGTGCCTCTGCCGCGTTTTCGCGGCGTGCCTCCATCAGTGCCAGCACGTTGTTCAGGTAGTTGCCCGATTTCACGGCCGGGTCGGTGGCCTGCTTGAGGTTGCGGCGGATGCCCGCCAGCACAATCTTGCAGCCGTGCGCGTAGTGTTCGTCGGCCCAGGTGGGCAGGGCCTTGGCAATGCCGATCACGTTGGGCTTGGGGCAGCTTTCGGGGTGCAGGTCCAGCAGCCCCACACCACGCGTCACAATGACCCGCAGATAGCTTTCTGTGCGCGGCTTTTTCTTGTGCATGGCGCGCATGTGGCGTTCAAACCAGGCGGCACTGTGCGGCAGTTTCAGGCCGATCGCGCCGGCGCTGGCCTGCAGCCGGCGCAGGTGCGGGCCTGCGGCAAACAGGCGGCCGTTTACGGTGCGCACGACTTCATAGACCGAATCACCAAACAGAAAGCCATGGTCGAACACCGAAACCTGGGCTTTGGCGGCCGTGGTGAAACGACCGTTGATGGAAACGACGTAGCCTTTCATCCGGCCATCCTTTGCAGCATTGAAAAGTACCACGCCAGGCCGCGCTCGAACTCGGGCGCCAGGAACATCGCCGCCAGGGCGCCAATGGCCAGAAACGGGCCAAAGGGTACGCCCAGCGCCCCGCGCGTGACGCGCGCGATGACGCCCACGCCCGCGCCCAGCGCAATCGCGATAAAGAACCCGGCAATCATCTTGGGCCAGCCCAGCATTACGCCCAGCAGCAGCATGATCTTGACGTCGGCCCAGCCCATGGAATCGCCGCCGATGCGCTCGGCCTGGCGGCGGAACAGCAGGTTGCCCAGCTTGCCCGCGCCCAGCAGAAACAGCATGGCGCCCAGGCCCGTCAGCATCGCGCTTCCCATGCTGTTCAGCCAGCGGGGAAGAAAATCCAGCACCAGCGGGTCGTATAGGGCCGTGTTGATGCCCCATTCATAGGTGGCAGCGTTGGCCGACAACGGCACGAACAGCAGCAGCGGCACAAACGTCAGGCCGTCGGGAATGTACTGCAGATCAAGGTCAATCAGCGCCCAGGGCACCAGTACCGAGATCATCAGCAGCAGGTGCGCCAGCGTCACCCAGGCGGGCCAAAGGGTGATCGCGCCGCTGTCGGCAAACAGTACACGCCAGGCCGCGCAGGCAAACAGGATGGCAACCAGCAGTTCAACCAGCGGGTAACGCATGCCGTACTTCACGCCGCAGTAACGGCACTTGCCGCGCAGCATCAGCCAGCCCACCACGGGCAGGTTGTCGCGCACGGAAAGCTGCGTCTTGCACGAAGGGCAGAAGCTGCGGCGTGGGTTGTTGATGGAAAGGCAACTGCGCGGCAGGCGGTAGACCACCACATTAAGAAAGCTGCCCACGAAACTGCCCAGCATGGCAAAGAACGCAATCCAGAACGCCGGCGGCAGCGTGGTCGCCATCTCTAGCAGCAGCCCTTGGTCGGCGTTAGCCATCGGGATTGAACTGTGCCAGCCGCTGGGCGATTTCGCCAGCCAACATCTCGGGTGGCCGGTCAGCCCGGATGGTGATGTGGGCCGCGAGTTCATACAAGGGCCGCCGCCGCGCCAATACTTCCTGCACTTCTTCGGCCACGGGTTTGCCCGTCAGACTGGGACGGCTTGCGTCACCGGAAAGGCGCTCCAGAAGCACGTGCACGGGCGCATCCAGGTACACAACCACGCCGGTGTCGCGCATCAGCTCGATGTTGTCAGCGCGCTCCACGATGCCTCCGCCGGTGGCCAGTACGGCGTCGGGGCTGCCCGCCTCGATCCGGGCAGCTTCGGCCTCGATGCGCCGGAACTCGGGTTCGCCGTCGCGCGTGAAGATCTCGCCGATGGAAGTGCGGGCGGTGGCCTCAATCTGTTTGTCTAGATCGCGCGCCTGACGCCCAATCTTCGCTGCAAGCATCGGCGCAAGCGTAGACTTGCCGCTGGCCCGGTAGCCAACCAGCCATACGTGGCTGCGCACCCGCGGGGGCTGCGCGGCCGAAACCACCATTGTGTAACCGAACAACACCGCCTGCATTGCCGCCTGGCGTTGCAGCATTCCCAGGCCGTTGGCGCAGCGCAGCCCGGCCTTGCGGGCCATCGCAAGCAGGGGCGTTTCGGGCGGCGCGTAGACAAGATCATAGACCACCGCGTCAAGCGCAAGGTGCGGTGCAAGCTCGACCCATGGCAGGGCGATGGCGGCTGTCTGCTCGCCGGCCATGCCGCAGGGAGTGGTGTTGATCAGCAGGTCATAGCGGCCGTCGGCCGCGTGAACAGCGCGGGCGCCAAGCGGCACCAGCGCGGCGGCCTGGCCCCGGCGTCGCGCCCAAACGTCCACCCGCACGCCCGCCGTGGCAAGCGCATGCACCACCGCCCGTGCAGAGCCGCCCGCCCCCAGGACCAGCGCGCGACGGCCCATCAAGGTGCGCCCGTAGGTCGCGCGCAGGTCGTCCAGAAATGCCGGGGCGTCGGTGTTGCGCGCCTGGGGCTGCGGCCCAAGCAGCAGCGTGTTGGCCGCGCCAACGATACGGGTAATCGAGTCGGGCGAGGCCCACTGGGCGGCGTCTTCCTTGAAGGGCAGGGTTACGCTGGCACCAGCCAGCGGCAGACCGCAGGCGAACTCCGCAAAATCCGCAAAGTTGTGCGCCGGCAGGGGCAGGTACACGGCGTCAATCCCGGCGGCCTGCATGGCGCGATTGTGCAGCTCGGGGCTTCGGCTGTGCGCAACATGCTGCCCGGTTACCCCAAATACACGTGTGTTTGTTGTGATAGACGCTGCGCGATAAAGCTCGGCCAATTGCTTCACCGAAGGCATGCCCGGTGCCAGGGCCTCGCCGTCCAGAGAGCCATAGGTAAGGCGCGAGCCCCAGGCTGGCCCAAGCACCCGCGAAGCCACGCCGAGTTCGCCCATGCAGAAAGCGGCAACGTCGGTTTGACCTTTAAGCAAGTCGCGAACGGCAAGATTGTGGGCCAGGCTCCCGGCCGTGACGGCCAGCTTGAACAGCGCGCCAGCCTCGGCACGCAGCCGTGACAGCAAGGTGGCCATATCAGCTTTGCCCGTGAAATCATGCAGGCTGCGCAGGGTTTTGGCGGCTGGCACGGCGCATCGAACGCCGAGTTCCACGTCAACCAGGTCGGCCCATGTTGCGGCGTGCTCCAGCAGTCGCAGGCGATCGGGCTCGGTACCCTGCCAGCGACCGCCATCGCGAATCAGGCGGCAGGTGGCAATCACCAGTCGCGGGCGAAGTGCCTGCGCCAGTTGAGCTGCCCCGGCTATGTCCGTGGAAAGGTCCAGCCGCACTTCAATCGCGCCGATGCCGGAAGGCAGCACGGCTGCCCGAAGTTGCTCGACGCTGCCGACGGCCACGATCATGGTGCGAGTATCGCAGGAAGTACTGCCCCGTCAAAGCCGGGTTGCATGCAAAAGCCCGCCGGTGTCGTGGCGGGCGTTGAAGTTGGGTCGAAACCTTGTTACGGGCGTGGCTTGCCGTTGCGGCCCTCGCCCTGCAGGGCCTTGCGCAGGTGTTCAAGCTCGTCGTGCAGGGTGCGGCTTTTGGCCATCTTTTCTTCGATAGCCTGCACGGCAAACACTACGGTGGTGTGGTTCTTGCCGCCGAAAAACCGGCCGATCTCTTTCAGTGAATAGCTGGTCATCTTGCGCGCCAGGAACATGCACACCTGCCGTGCCAGCGCCACCGGGCGCTTGCGCAGGCGCGAGTGCAACTGCTGACTGGTCACGCCGTAGTGGGCAATCACCACATTTTCAATGTCCGGCAGATCCACCAGCCGCGTGCGCGACGACAGGAAGTCGTGCAGCGCCTGCTGTGCCAGCTCCAGCGTGACTTTCTCGCCAGCCAGGCCGGCCAGTGCCACAAGGCGCGTGACGTAGCCTTCAATCTCGCGCACGTTGCATTCCAGGTGGTCGGCCAGAAACTCAATCACCGCGCCGGGGAACAGGTGGCGGTGGCCTTCCAGCTTGCTGTTGATGATGGCCAGGCGCGTTGTGCGCGGAGGCTGGTTGACCTCGGCAATCATGCCCTGCAGAAAGCGCGTGGTCAGGTGCTCCAGGAAGTCTTCCAGTTCGCGCGGGTGCTGGTCGCTGGCCAGCACAACCTGCCTGCCCTGCTGTTCCAGGGCGTTGAGCGTGTGCAGCAGTTCCTGCTGGCTGGACTCTTTGCCGGCCAGGAAGTGCAGGTCGTCAATGATCAGCACATCCAGGTTGCGGAAGCGCCGCCGGAAGGGCTCCACGTCATGCTTCTGGATTGCCGCCACGTACTGGTTCACAAAGTACTCGGCGGGAATGTACAGCGTGTCCTTGCTGGGAAAGCGTTCCAGCACCTCGCGCGCGATACCCTGCAGCAGGTGCGACTTGCCCAGGCCGGTGCGGCCATAGATGAACAGCGGGTTGAAACTTTCGCCGGGCTTGCGCGCGATTTCCCAGGCGCAGTTGAAGGCAAGCTGGTTGCTGGGGCCAACAATCAGCCGGTCCAGCGTGTAACGCTCGTTCAGGTTGAAGATCTGCCGTGGCGCGGGCGTGGGCGCGGGCCGGCCCTTCTGGCCGATCATGGATTCGCCGGCGGCGCGCCGCGCGGTTTCTTCCTGTTTACGCAGCTGCCGGAACAGGTGCCCGTTGACCGAGTACTTGATCTCGCGCGGCCGGAAGCCGACCACGCGGCTCACGCTTTCCAGTATCTGGGCGCTGTACTGGCTGCGCAGCCAGTCCGAGACCACCAGGTTCGGCACGCCGACTTCGACAATCGCGGGCTCGAGCCGCACAATCAGGGTGTTGCGCAACCAGAGGTTGAAAACTTCTTCGCCGACGTGGCCCTGCAGGTCACCTAAGACCCGGTTCCAGTGTTCTTTGGCAAGAAGTTCCGACACGCCTGCTCCTGACTGCAAAGTGGTGCGCCAACCGCCTTTCGTGTTTGCACGAAAGAAGTTTCTGTCCGCATCGCCTTGTTGAAAGTGCCCCGATAACTGATGGACGGGCGAAAGTAGCACCGCAAACATGCCGCGTCAAACCCCTCATGCAATTGCCTGCAAACCCGCATGCAAAGCCATTCCGCGGGCAATGCCAAGTTGGCCGATTCTGCGGAGAATTTGTGCGCCGCCCCTTGACACAACGACAAGTATCCACGCGTTCACCACCTGATGTCCACCGGTTGTCCGCCCATGGCGCAATGCCGCGCCCGGTAACAAATTGTGCCCATGCAGCCGCAATCCCTTTACCGTGCCGCCTGGCAGACCGCGCAGGCCCACCGCGACGAAGTTGTTTCCCGCCTGGGCCAGGCCCACGGCGAAGCCGCGCGCGCGGAATGGAACCAGCGCCGGTTCTGGTTCTTTGCACTGGACCGCGTAGTGGAACATGTGCAGGGCGAACAGTTCTGGCTGGAGTGCGGCCGCCGCAACTTCGCCCGCGCGGGGCAGCGCCCGCGGCTGCAGGAAGCAATTGTTGAGCTCAAGCAGCTTCGCGCGCGCCTGGGCGGCGAGACGCTGCCCGCGTTTCGCGAGAAGGAAGAAGTCGTGGCGCGCATTGCAGAGCTGGCAAACCAGCTTCTGGATTGAACCTTTGCCGGGGCCGCTCGTTTGCATGGTCTGCTTCTCCCGGGGCCAATAAACGGAGAAGCCCATGCAGCCGCACCTGGAGCACTTGCAGCAAGTACAGCCTCTTGCCTATACGCAGGACGCTGACGTCCCGCAGGCCGAAGAACTTCGCCCTGTTGCCTCGATTCCCTGGGTTGCCATTGCCGCAGCCGTGCACGTGATCGTGCTGGTGATTGCGTGGTTCATTATCCCGCGCATGCCGCTGATGGAACCCCAGCGCACAATTGAGGCCGCCGTCGAGCAGGACCCTATCCCTCCCACGCCCGAGGAAAAGCTCGAGAAGGAAAACCCGTTCGATGACGTGCAGCCCGACGTCACCGACCCCACCGAGGACGTGCAGATCACGCCCGAGGCCCAGGAAGACTTCAACAGTGACCCCAACGAAAAGCCCTTCCAGGAACTGGCCGAGGCCGACAACGACGACCAGGACCAGTCACCCATGCCGCGCAAGGCGACCAACACAAGCGCCGGCCTGGGCGGCGGTGCCAGCGGCGGTAGCGGCGGCGGCGAACGCGGCGGGTTGATCCGCGCCCGGGCGCGAGGCCGGGGCAACGGTGTACCCACTGCGCCACGGGTTGGCGCCGCACTGGACTGGCTGCGCGATCACCAGAACGCAGCGGGGTACTGGAGCGCCACTACATTCAGCCAGGACAGCACACGTACCGGCGCGCAGAAGACCTACAACAAGGAGTTCCTGCGTGTGGGCGAAGCCGGTGGCGACAAGGGCTGGGAAAGCACAGTGGATGTCGGCCTGACAGGGCTTGCCATGCTGGCCTTCACCGGCGACCTGCAGACGCACAAAGAAGGCAAGTACCGCGAGAACATGCGCCGCGCGATTCTGTATCTGCGCCAGGTGCAGGGAACCGACGGCTGTTTCGGCGGGCGCGACGACGACCACTTTGTCTACAACCACGCGATCGCGACCATGGCGGTGGCGGAGCTTTACATGATCACCCGCGAGCCGATCCTGCGCCCGGTGGTGGAACGCGCCGTGGAGTTCATTGTGCTGATGCAGAACCCCGGCCTTGGCTGGCGCTACGGTATCAAGCCCGCCAGCAACGACTCTTCCGTAACCGGCTGGATGGTGCTGACCCTGCACACGGCGCAGCTGGCCGAGATCCCGTTCGACCACACCAAGTGCTACAGCGATGCCGACACCTGGTTCAACATGGTGACGGTCAAGGTCGATGGTTATGAGCGCACAGGCTATGACACGCCGGGCAGCCCCAGCGCCCGGCTGCGCAGCGCCAGCAACTACGACAACGTGCCCAGCATGGACGCGATCCACATCATGTCCAAGCTGTTCATGAAGAAGGCGGATTTCCAGAACCCGGTGATGCGCAGCCAGGCCGGGGCGATCACCCAGCAGTTGCCCGAATGGAAACTGGAGAAGATGGACTTCTACTACTGGTACTACGCCAGCCTTGCCCTGTTCCAGATGGGCGGCAGCCACTGGGACCGCTGGGAAAAACCGATGACCCAGGCGCTGCTGAACAGCCAGCGCGGCCTGCGACCCGACGAGAAAGGCCACACCAAGGAGACGCTGGACGAACACGGCAGCTGGGACCCGCTGGATGCCTGGGGTGCCGCGGGCGGCCGCGTGTACGCCACGGCAATCAACTGCCTGACCTTGCAGGTGTGGTACCGTTACGAGCGTATGCAGAAGCAGTAGCACAGGCAGGAGGCAAAGGCGATCCCCGGCAGATTGTGCCGGGGATCGGTTCGTTCAGGCCTTCTTCCATTCCACCGCGCCGTCGGGCAGCAGGTAGAAGATCAGCATCTTCCCGCCCTGAACCGAGGGCACATGCTGGCTGCCTGGTTCAAACACCGCCCAGCCGGGGCCGTGGCCGCAGAACCTGGGCTCGCCCTCTATCGGCAACAGGCAATTCACTTCGCCCTTGGTGTGCTTGTGCCAGGGGCCTTCGCCCCACAGGTAGACGGCATCAATCGAAAAGCCCTGGGCGGCCTCGGGTTTTGCCACTCGGGAAAAACGGCTGGGCCCGGCTTCCTTGCCGCACAGCCAGCCCTCGGCCATGCCGGCGCGGCCCAGTTTCAGCAGCGCGTCGTGCAACTCGCCACCGGCCGGGAACTCGGCATTAAGGGCGCGCATGGCCGACTGCGGGTCGGCCAGGTCGAGGTTCTTCACGCGCGCCAGCACCGGGGCCAGCGCGTCAATCACGGATTGGTTAGCCATCGCCTACGTACCTGTCCTGGTCGGTTGCGCCCATGTCCTGTTCTGCGCCGCCCAAGGGCTTGCCGGGATCACTCAGTCGAATGTTGCCTTCCGTATCCAGTCCGGGCCGCCTTCCCAGCCGCGGGGGCGGGTCACGGTCTTCAGGTGCGCCCTGCTCCGGCTGGTCGGCGCTGGCAAAGTTCTGGCCAAGGGCCGCCAGTGGCAGACCGGGGGCATCGCCCCTGGGGGCCTCGATTCGCTTGGTGACAATCTTGCCGTCGGCGTCGGTCGTGTGCACAACGGGCTTTCCCGCGAGCTTGCTTTGGGCGGACTCCTTAAACATGCTCTGGCCGACCTTCAGCGCGCGGAATACTTCCTCGCGCGTGGCCTGGTCCGTGACCACGGCCGGGGCAAACGGGATCAGCTTGTGATACATAAGGAAGAGATTGGGCTTCAGCAGCGAGAACCAGACGACATCGCCGCGGCGGCACTCGCGCACGGCGTCCCACTCAATGCCCACGAACTCAGGCCCCATGCCGCGGTCGCAGTGCAGGGCAACAAGTTCCGGCGGGCTGGCCGAGCGCGCGGCGCGGTCATACACGGCACTCAGCAGACCGCGGCCGGTGCCGCGCGCCAGCGAAGACTGGATAGTGCCCACCCCGGCGGGGCCGGCCACTTTCATGAACTGGTCCTTGGTGCCGTACACCAGCACACCAGGGATGAAACTGCCGCCACGAAATGCGTTGATGCGATTGAACTCGGCCACCATCACCAGCGCGGCGCCGACGGCCAAAACGCCCGCCAGGCCCGCATAAACGTGGCGGATCACCCCTGCCTCGGGGGCCAGCACCACGTACGACAGCACTGCGCCCAGAATCCCCAGGTCCATGGCCGCAAATAGAACAATCAGTGCAGTCCTGCCCTTGGGGTCAAGTGCCCGAGGTTCCGGTGCGGGCCGGGGGACAGTGGCGCCGCCGTGGGCTAGAAAACCCGCGTCATCGGGCTTGTAGATTTCCGGCAGCTTGTCGGGCTTGGGCAACTCGTAGGGCTTGAGGATACCAGACCCCGGTTTGGCCGCATCGGCGGGCCGACGCGCGGAACCGGATTCCCAGGGCGCAAGGTCATCGCCGGCCATGTTCAGGTCCTTGTTTGAGGGTCAGCCCAGTATAGCAATTCGGTCTAGCCCAGAACCTTTTCCAGGGGCGTGTATTCCATGCCAAAGGCGTCGGCTACGGCCTTGTACACAATCTTGCCATCTACAATGTTCAGGCCGGTGCGAACCTCGCCGAAAGCCTTGGCGGCGGCCTTCCAGCCGTGTTTGGCAATCTCTACGGCAAACCGGCTGGTCGCGTTGGTCAGGGCAAACGTGCTGGTGCGGCCCACCGCGCCCGGCATGTTCGCCACACAATAGTGCACCACGCCATCGATGATGTAGGTGGGGTTGGCGTGGGTGGTCGGCTTGGCGGTTTCCACGCAGCCGCCCTGGTCAATGGCAACGTCCACAATCACGGCGCCCTGCTTCATGTGCTGCAGGTCTTCGCGGCGGATCAGCGACGGTGCCTTGGCGCCCGGAATCAGCACCGCGCCGACGACAAGGTCGGCCTGGCGGATGCACTCGCGGATGTTGTAAGCGTTGCTGTAAAGCTCGGTCACGTTGGGCGGCAGCACGTCGTCGAGGTAGCGCAGCCGATCCAGTGACACGTCCAGGATGGTCACACGCGCGCCGATGCCGGCGGCCATCTTGGCTGCGTTGGTGCCCACTACGCCACCGCCGATGATGACCACGTTGCCGGGTTCCACGCCGGGTACGCCGCCCAGCAGAATGCCGCGGCCTTCTGTCGGGCGTTCCAGGTACTTGGCCCCTTCCTGGATGCTCATGCGGCCGGCCACTTCGCTCATGGGGGTCAGCAGCGGCAGGGTGCGCTTGGCGTCCTCCATCGTCTCGTACGCGATGGTGACGGCGCCGGTCTTGATCATGGCCTCGGTCAGTTCGCGCGAGGCCGCGTAGTGGAAGTACGTGTAGACGATCTGGCCCTTGCGGATCAGGCTGTACTCTGCGGGCAGGGGTTCCTTCACTTTGACAATCATTTCGGCCTGGCAGTAAACCTCGGCGGCGGTGGCGGTCAGTGTTGCCCCGGCCTTCTCAAAGTCCTCGTCTATGATGCCCGAGCCCAGCCCGGCACCGGCCTGCACCAGCACCTTGTGGCCAGCCTGGACAAGCGAGTAAACGCCGGCCGGAACCATGCCGACACGGTATTCGTGGTTTTTGATTTCGCGGGGTACGCCGACGATCATGGCTGCTCCTGGAAGGATTGCGGCGGGGTTTATAGCACTTGTGTTTACGAAGTCATGGGGGACGGTGGTGCGCGGTGCATTGCCGACACACCCGACCCGTGGTTGGATATTGTCCCCGCAGCAGACCCCGCGAGGCAGCACCGTGAAGAAGGCAGTATTGGCGTCGGCCCTGGCACTGCTGGCCGCATGCAGCAACCCGCCACCCGCGAACTCGACGCCCGACGAGATCAACGGCGCGTTCAGCAACGCTCCGCGGTCAAATCGGCCGGCGGCAAACAATTCCAACGAGCCCCGTGGCACCTCAATTGTCGTTGACACAAACGACGTGGGCGAGTTCCGCGGCACCCGCATGGCCCAACTGCTGCAAAGTCTTGATGGCGAAGACGAAACCCAGTGGCAGTTCGTGCGCCGCCACGTGCACCCGCAGCCCACGCCGCCGGTTGTGCTGGACAAACAGGGCAAGGTCGTCAAACGCAACTACCCCTGGCCGCCCGAGGACCCCAAGAAACTTTCCGCGCCGCAGAAGGCCTGGCGCAGCTACAAGCTGTGGCCGGACTTCGTTGCCGCCATGCTGCACGCCGACAATTGGGCATCGGCCGGTGTGCGCGCACGCCTGGCCGCTTATGGCCGCATGTATGAATTGACCTGGAAGTTCCAGACCGCCCGTGAGTACCAGTCGCCCACGGCCGAAAGCGAACACTGGCGCGCCTATGCGGAATCCATGCTTGCCTACGGCGCCGATGGCGAAGCCATGCTGGTGCGCAACATGATCCTGGCGCTGACCAATCCGTCAGAAGATTCCGTGCGCAACGCGCAGAGTGTGCTGGTGCAGGTCGGCGAGCCCGCGGTGGAAACCCTGTGCGCGGCACTGTGGATCGGCTTTCGGCAGGCCGCGATGCTGGACGACGGGTCGCTCACCGTGCAGGGCAACGCCAACTTCAACAAGTATGTGGTAGACACACTGTACCGCATCGGGCCGCGGGCGGGTTCCCAGGCCGTGTTTGAGCTTGAGAACTCGCTGGACGAACGCGGCCGAGCGCCGGGCACGGCCTGGCGCTTTCGCAAGCATTTTGTGGAGCTGCTGGGAAGGCTGGCGCTGCCGGACTCGTTGCGCACCCTGGAGGCCGAGATCGAGCGCATCGACATCACCGAGTACGACTCAGAGGCCCTGCGCCAGGGCCGCCAGGTGGTAGACAAGGCCGGCACCGACCACGCCACGTTTGTGTACCGCGAGTACCTGCTGAAGGCGTTCAGCGGCTTTCGCACCCCCGAGGCCCTGCGCGGCGTGATTCGCATCTGGACGCTGGACGAAGACCACAACGAGGGCGCGATTGCCGCCATCCTGAAGATTTCCGGCAAGAGTGTGCGCAGCCTGAAAGAGGCCCGCGCGCTGGCCAGTGCACTGAAGGTTGACCTCAAGGGCGGGTAATGGAATTCAAGATCGCGCGCGGCCAGGGCAAGTGCAGCATCACCGGCCGCAAGTTCGAAGACGGTGAAAAGTTCATTGTCGCGCTCAGCGCCGACCCCGCCGTTGAGGGCACATTCGTGCGCCGTGACATCTGCCAGGAGGCCTGGGATCGCCAGCCGCCCGGCGCGTTCACGGCATGGTGGGCCAGCCAGCACAGCGCAGCGCGCAAGCCCGTGCTGCTGGACCCGGACCTGCTGTGGCAGATTTTTCACAACGCCCGGGCCGAGCAAACCGGTGAGGCCAGGTACACCCCGGTCGAGTTGAACCGCTTTGCCTACGTCGCGGCATTGGGCCTGATGCGCCTGAAGAAGCTGAAGCTCAAGGGCACCCGCCGCCAGGGCAAGCAGGAGTTCTTGATTTTTGAGACTCCGGGGAAAGCCAAAGAACGCGCGGAGTACGAAGTGAAGAACCCCGAACTCGACGAAGCAGGCGTAGAGGCCGTGCAGGACAAGCTGGCGGACTTGGCATAGAGCGCAGGTCGGCAGTCCGGCGTCAGCAGCGACGGCCGACTGCCTCTTCCACCCCTTCCGCATTCGCGTCGGCATTGGCTAATACGCAGCCATGGCAAGTGTCCTGATCAACGGGTTTGGCCGCGTGGGTCGCGCGCTGTTTCGCCTTCTGCTGGCGCGCCCGGACGTCAACGTACTGCGCATCAATGACCCGCTGCCCGCCGGCCAACTGGCCTACCTGCTGAAGTACGACAGCTGCATGGGTCGGCTGGATCTGCCCGTGCGTGCTGAAAACGGGCACCTTCTGGTGGGGGATACGCGGGTCGCGCTCAGCCACGCAGAGGCGCTGGGCAAGGCCGAAGTCGCCGGCTGCGACCTGGTGGTCAACAGCAGTGGTCGCAACAACAGCCCGCGCAACCTGCGCGAGATTCTGGACCTTGGTGTGCGGCGTGTCGTGGTCAGCAAGCCGTTGGCGCGCGGTGATTGCGACCGCACGATCTTGCGCGGCGTCAATGATGCTGACTTGCAGCAGTCCGACCGCGTGATCAGCGCCGGCAGTTGCACGGCCCACTGTTTCGCGCCGCTGGTACGCGCGGTTCACGCCCGCTGGCCGGTGCAGGCAGGCTACATGATGACCGTGCACGCCTACACCAGCGCACAGAACCTGGTGGATGGCGGCCACGCCGGCGACCCGCGCCGCGGCCGTGCGGCGGCAGCCAACATCGTGCCCACTACCACAGAGGCAATGCTGGCCTTTGAGCAGGCCGTACCGGAACTGGCCGGGCGCATCCATGGCATGGCCCAGCGTGTACCGGTGCTGAACGGCAGCAATGTCGAACTGGTGCTGCAACTGCGTGGCACGGTGGAGGCCACGGACCTGAATGCGGAGATTGCCCGGGTCTCGCAAGGGCCGTTGCTTGGAGTCGTAGAGTACAGCACAGACCCGCTTGTCAGCAGCGACATTGTCGGCAACCCGCACTCGGCGGTGTTTGACAGCGCCCTGACACACTGCATTGCGCAGGGCGAAAACACACTGGCGCGGCTGGTGGCCTGGTACGACAACGAGTGGGGCTACGCCAACCGGCTGGCGGAGTTGTTGTCGCAACTGTAGTGCAGACAGTATGTTACGACGGTGGAAGTTGTTTGCGCGGATGCCGGGGCAAATCTCAGGCACGTCTGGCGCGGGAACTTTGCCAATGTAATAGTACCGGCCGTTCAGCCGACCAAATCTAAGGGGATACCATGGCCAAGAAGAAGCCCGCCAAGAAGGCGGCCAAAAAAGCAAAGAAGCCCGCAAAGAAAGCCGCCAAGAAGACAGCAAAGAAGCCGGCAAAGAAAGCCGCCAAGAAGACGGCAAAGAAGCCCGCAAAGAAGCCTGCCCGCAAGCCCGCCAAGAAGGCGGCCCGCAAGCCGGCCAGGAAGCCTGCCGCCAAGCCCGCGCCGGTTGCCTCAGCGCCCGCCACAGACGTTGAGTCGTCCAGCGACGAGGAATAGCAGGATCAGAACCATGCACAGCGCCCGGCCCGCAAGGGCCGGGTTTGCATTGGACGGCGGCTTGCCGGCAAAGGTGCGCGGGCCCCGCTTGCGCGGGGCCCGGCCGGAAAGAGACAGGAGAGGTGGGTGCCTGGAGGGAAGAAGCCGGGGGAGCGGTGGCGCAACGAAGAACAGCGGGATGTCGGCTTCTGTCGTCAGGTGCCAAGCCGGGTTGCGAGCTTCGGAGTCCTGAGCGGTTGCGGGTGGGAGAGCAGGCGTGGGGTCCTGCTGCTCAAACTCCGTCCACCGTAACTCGGCGCTGTGGCGTTCAGGTGCCTGGTGTTTAGGCGTGTCTCCTTTCCTGTTACATAGAACGTACAACGCCCGCGCAAGGTTGGCAAAAACCTGGGGCCGAATGCTTCACCAATGCGGAATGCAACGTTTGCCCTTGCGGCGCCGCGAACATTGCTGGCCCCGCCCAAACGGCGCAATATAGTGCGGGCAGGAGGTGCGAACATGGATTACAGCAGCATCAAAGGCATCGAAGCGCTGGGCGACCTCAAGGGCAAGCGCGTGTTTGTGCGCGCCGACTTCAACGTGCCGCTTGAGGGCACCCGCATCACCAGCGACGCCCGCATCACCGCCGCACTGCCCACGATCAAGCTGCTGCTGGGCAAGGGCGCACGGGTGATCCTGGCCAGTCACCTGGGCCGCCCCGAGGGCAAGGGCTTTGAGGCCGAATACTCACTGGCGCCCGTCGCAAAGCGCCTGTCCGAATTGCTGGGCTTTGAGGTAACCCTGCAGCCCGATTGCGTGGGCGAAAACGTGCGCAAGGGCGCACTGGCAGTAACCGACGGCCATGCAACGCTGCTGGAAAACGTGCGCTTTCACAAGGCCGAGAACAAGGGTGCTGAGGCCTTCGGGCGTGAGCTGGCGTCTTTGGCCGAGTTCTACGTCAACGATGCGTTCGGCACCTGCCACCGCGCCGACGCCAGCATGACTTGGCCGGCGAAACTGCTTCCCAGCGCTGCGGGCCTTCTGGTCAAGGCCGAAGTCGACGCCCTGGCCACAGTGCTGACCAACCCCAATCGCCCGTGTCTGGCCGTGCTGGGCGGGGCCAAGGTCAGCGACAAGATTCCGCTGGTGAACAACCTGCTGTCGCGCGTGAACGAGATCTGCGTCGGCGGCGGCATGGCCTATACGTTTCTCAAGGCCCAGGGTCACAAGATCGGCAAAAGTCTTTGCGACGACAGCAAGCTGGACGACTGCAAGAAAATGCTGCTGCGCGCCCGCGAAAACAACGTGGCGATCCACCTGCCCAAAGACCACGTCATTGCCCACGGCATGGACGACGAAACCGCGCATATTGACCGCGGCGACATCCCCGACGACTTTGCGGCCTTTGACATCGGCGGCAACACCGCCAGGGCTTTTGCCAACGTGATTGCCCGCGCGAAAACCATCCTGTTTAACGGCCCGATGGGCGTGTTCGAGAAAGAGCGCTTCAGCAACGGCACACAAATCGTGGTCAACGCCATTGCCGAAGCAACAAGAAACGGCGCCTTCAGTGTGGTCGGGGGCGGCGACAGCGCCGCGGCGGCGGAACACTTTCACGCTGACAAGCACATGAGCCACGTGAGTACCGGCGGCGGGGCAAGTCTCACGCTGCTGCAGGGCGAGCCTATGCCCGCCCTGGAGGCGCTGATCAGAAGCTGAACGGCAGGTCGTACTCGCGGATCTCGGGCTTTTCGCGGCTCTTGACCTTGAGTTCCACCCGCGCCTTCAACTTGTCGCCAACGATCACGATGTAGTTCTTCAGCCAGGCGTTGTCGTAGTGAATCCAGGACCGGTCCTTGATCAGGTACTCGGTCTGGCCGGCCTTGCGGGTGTCGTAGATCCACTTTTCGGCAAGGTAGGGTTCGATCACGCAGGCCATGCTGCCGGCCGGCACGCTGTAGCGCACACGCAGGCCGGGTTTGCTCTTGTTGCCAAGCTCGTCGCAGGCTTCCACCTGTACGTGGTAATGGAAGTTGTCTTCCAGGTCGCGGATCTCAAAGGTGTCGATTACCTTGTCGGCCATGGGCTCTTCCCGTAGGGTGAAAAAGCCAGTGTAAGCCTGCGCGGTTCGGAGACAAGAAATGCCCGCGATAAAGATTGCCCCCAGCCTGTTGTCCTGCGACTTCGCCAACATCCAGCGCGAGGTTGAAGCCATTGAGGCCGCGGGCGCGGACCTGCTGCACGTGGACGTCATGGACGCCCACTTTGTACCCAACCTGACCATCGGCCCGCCGGTGGTGGCCGCCATCAAGCGCGTGGCCAAAAGGCCACTCGATTGCCACCTGATGATGACCGACCCGCAGCGTTACGTGGCCGACTTCGCCAAGGCCGGTGCCGACATCATTACCATCCATGTAGAAAGCAACGCGCCGATTACCGAAACGCTCAACGCGATCCGCAAGGCCGGCGCAAAGCCCGGCCTGGTGCTGAACCCCGATACCAGCATTGAGGCCGCCAAGCCCTGGCTGGGGCAGATTGACATGCTGCTGATCATGAGTGTCTGGCCCGGGTTCGGCGGCCAGAAGTTCATCGCCAAGGTGCTGGACACCGTGAGATCCGCCCGCGCGCTGGCCCCGAACCTGGACATCGAAATTGACGGTGGCATCAACGCCGAAACCGTGAAGCAGGCCGTAAGCGCTGGAGCCAACGTGCTGGTGGCGGGCAGCTATGTGTTTTCAGGCAACTACGCCGAAAGAGTGAAGAGCCTGAGAGTGGCCTGAAGCCCACAGGCAAGAGTGCCCGTGTCACCACAAGCAGGCACTCCTGCCTGCACTTGATTTGCAGCCGCAGGCGAACGCAGTGTTGAGGCAGTTCGGCCGCTGTATTCAGTCACCGGCGGCGAGCATTGCGTCCATGGTCTTCTGCATATCGACGTACCACTTGCCATCCTGCCGCACCAGCACATGGGGCATGACCTCGGCGTGCGACTTGAACTTCACGTGCAGGCAGACTTCTGTGCCAGAGCGGTCCTCACGGCGCACAATCGTGTAGCCGCGATTGGCCTCGGATACGCCGGTGGCGCCGCTGGCCATCTCGCGATCCTCGGGCCGCAGCACGCGCCTGATGCCCTCCACGTCGCCGCGATCGGTGGCATCCGAATACGCGGCAAAGACCGCCTCGGGGCTGCTGAAATCCGTGCCAGCCGCCTGATTGGACTGGCCGGCCGTGCCAGCGGCGCTGCTTGAGTCGCCTCCGCAGGCGCACAGCAAACACGCGCACAGGGCCAGCGTGATCATGCAACACTTCATGAGTCCTCCTTGGGTTTCACATCCGTAACTTCGAGTGTTCGGTGTCAGGCCATCAGCAGCACGATCAGCGGTACGATCAACAGCAGGAATGCCAGTGCAAGATACTCCCACATCATGGTGATCTCCCAGGGCCCCATTTCATGGCTCTACACGTACCACAGGCCGTTGCGCCGGGGCAATGGACAACCGCACGCCGGGTTTTATAAATGAAACGATGGCAAACCCCGTTACGACTTCACCCACGCTGCGCCAGCGACTGCGCCAGGTGGCCGGGCATTTCTCACAGGCCGAGATCGCACGACGTACCGGCGTGTCCAAGGCCAATGTCCACCGTTACCTCAGGGCCGGCAAAGTGCCCGGCGACTTTGTGGTAGACCTGACTCGCGAGTTCGGCCTCAGCCCGGCCTGGGTGCTGCAGGGCCACGGGGCCATGCTGGCCGCGCAGGTCAGCAACGAGGCCGCCGACGAGTCCCGCCGCCTGCTGGAGGTCGTGCTGAAGCTCAATGCCGTGGGCCACGAGAAGCTGGCCAGCCTGCTGCACAACGACGCCGGCCGCGGTATGCGCGAGCTTGCCGACGCGATTGAACGCCACGAGCAGCTTCGCGCCCGCCTGTCCCAGCGGGCAAGGCCGCTGGCCACAAAGATGCTGAACGAAACCCGCGACGCCCTTGCCGGTGCCCGCATACCCGAGGCCGAAGCCGCCCTGGCCGCCGTGGTGCGCCTGGACCGGATGGTGAACCAGCCGCAATTGACGGCCGCGCGCAACATGCTGGAAGGAACGCTGGCGTCATACCTTGGCGACTTGCCCCGGCAGCGCCGCGCCCACCTGGGGGCCCTGGGCGCGCTGATGCAGGCCGACCGGCTGCGCGACCGGCAGTTTCTGCGCACCTGCTACAACTACTGCGCGGGCTTGGTCAACGCGGGGCGGCTGCACGAATCTGCGCGCACGGCCGACGCCATGCTGCTGCTGGCGGGCACGGACCCGCCCCAGTGGCCCGAGGACAGGCTGCTGCACGTGCCGCGGGCGATGCTGCTGCTGCACTCGGGCCGGCTGATCGATGCATTGCCGGTGCTGACGCGCGTACTGGCAGGCTGCAGCGACGAGGTTCGCCCGTTTGTGGAAGACCTGCTGGCACTGGCGCACTTTCTGGGCGGCGCACCCGCACGGTTGGAATCACTGCTGCCCGGAAACGAGCTTGACGGCCTGCTGATTGCGCTGCTCTGTCCGCAGCCCGAAACCCTTGCTGCGCTTCATCGCCGCCTGCAACGCCACGGCGCGCAGGTCTCGCGGCAGTACGTTGAGGCAGCCCGTTGTTTGGCAACCGGCAAGGGTGAAGTGAAATGGGAGAACGCCCCGCAACCGGTAACTGCCTTTGCCAACCTCGTACTGGAAACAGAACTGCGCATGCGCAGGGGCCAGCACACGGCAGCGACACGGGCTCTCAACCGGGCCAGGCTTCAACTGCAGCAGCTGGACGCCGAAACGACGCCTCACTTCGCGGCCGCTGCCCTGCACCACAGGCAGGCCGCAAGATTGTGCAAGGGCAAACCCGCCCAGCAGGCCCAGGCATGGCTCAAGGCCCGCATAGACGCCGGGTATCTGTGCCTGCGCGGCCTGACGGAAGATTGATCGCGTTCACGGCTGTATTGGGACAGCTTTCGGGGTAGCCTGTGGGGACACATCTCAGCCGGAGAGTGCCATGAGACTGTGCCTGATGGTGCTGGTCATTGCTTGTGCGACGGTCTGCAATGCCGAAGACGTGACCTGGTCTTTTGAGATCCAGGGTACAGCCACGGAGCGCGCAGAAGGCAAGACGGAACCGCTCAAGCAGGTTGAAGTTCGGGCCTATCCTGCCTTGCGATGGGGACAGTACGGAGACACAGAGTTCAAGGAATTCAAACGAACCTATGGTCCGCTGCCGCAGGTCGTCGTCACCGGTACGGCGACCACCAACGATAGGGGCGAGTTCACCCTGAAGGGCACCGCCAAGCTGACCGGCGACAAAGTCCCGCGCATTCGCTTCGAAGACGAGTCCGGCGTGCGCCAGGTTCCCGTTTGCTGGGTCACACTCGTGGTCCAGACGGCCACGCACTTCGGTCTTGGTTCCCCCAGCAGAACATACAGCGACAGCATGAGTTCCAAAATCGGAATAGAATGCAGCGCCTACGGCACCTGCCGGGGCCGCGCCTTCGACACCCTGGGCCAGTCGCTTGCCGACCTGATAGTGGTCTCGGAGTCCCGACACTACTGGATACCGGAAGGAGTCAGCCTGCCATCAACCAAGACCGGACCCGACGGCCGCTTTGAACTCTCCGTTCCAGCTATCTGGAGCATGGATCTGGCCTTTGAAGGTCGGCTGCGCGCCAGCAGCTTCCCGCACGCCGTTGCGACGTCCAGCGACATGCTGAGCATCTCTCCGGGAAAGACCGTTGATGTCGGCGATGTCACGCTGGCCTTGCCTTCATCGGTCAAGGCGCGGGTTGTAGATGGCGTAACCGGCAAGGACCTGTCGGACGTGTCATTCACTTTTTCACCCGGCAGCTACAAGCATCGGTCATACTATTTGATTGGCAGCGGGGCCTGCCAGTTCACAATCCCGGCCGGCACGTACACGCTGAAGCTCTTCCACAACAATCTGAAAGTGGGCAAAGAGGTTGAGGTCCGAGCCAAGCCCAACGAAGTGACCGACCTGGGCGATTTGAAGATCTATTCTGCGGTCACACTCAAAATCCTGGTGGTGGACGACCAAGGCACCCCGTTAGAGCGAGCCAATGTCTTTCTGACCACACCGGACGAGCGCTACGCCGGTGGCACTGCCAAGTGGGACGAAAAAGGCTTCTACGCCATCAAGCTTGATCCATCACTCTCCTGGAACATTGAAGTCCTTGCCCATGGCCTCTTGCCGCACAAGGCACCGCTGGTCCTTGAACCCAAGGACACGGAACTGACGGTGAAGCTGGTGCGAGAAGCATCGGCCGAGATTGAGGTAACGCCAATCGAGGGGAGTCGCGCTTACCTGCGCTTTGCCATGCTGATCCAGCCCGGCACACCGGCCGAAGAAATGCTGAACAAGGCGGGTGCCAAGGCCGTCGAGGATTCCCTTGACCTCGAAGAGAAAGATCGCCCCCAGGGAGTCCGTCACATCTGGGAACGCATCTCGACGACACCGGGCAAGTGGATACTGCTGGCGCGCATAGAAGACGAGGCTGAATACTACCGTGTGGATCTGGACCTCAAGCCGGGCGAGAACGACCCGGTCGTGATCAAACAGCGCGGCGCAAACATTCGTATCCGCTGTGTCGAGGGCACCAAGGCGCTGGCCAACACGCAGATTTTCCTGTCCTCGCACGACCACTACAAGCCAATCCAGGCAACCACCGATAAGGACGGCTGGCTTGAGCTGAAGGACCGCCTGCCCGGCACCTGGTACGTTTTCAAGCCCGACGAATCGCTGGACGACAAGCGCGAACTGGAAGCCCGGCGCGTGGAGCTGTCCCTGGGCGCCAACGCCGACGTAACTGTGGATCTCACCTACAAGTTCATTACTGTGGTGACGTTCGTTATCAAGGCCACCAACTGCGAGCCTGACCGTCTATACATCTGGGATGAAGCCGAATTTGTGCAGGCTGACCTGCGCGACCGTTTTCGCGAATTCGACCAGGGCCAGTGCGCATGGGGCGTCATCGAGCCGGGCCGGTACTTCGCCCTGCTTGGCCAAGAGGACGGGGACTACATCCGGTTTCAGTTTGTGTGTGAGTTCGTTGTCGGCGGGCCCGGGCACCAGGAAATTGAACTCAAGGGCGAGCCCAGGTTCGTGCGGGGCAAAGTGGATCTGGCCGGCCTGCCACCTGGTGCCGAAGTGTCGGTGCTTGGCAGCCACCTGGCGTTCAGCGAGTACGGCATGGAAGACGGGGCATCGGCTTCTGATTCCTTTGAAGTTGAGCCCGATGGTTCGTTCAGCATTCGCTCGATCGGCCTGCACGACTTGCGCCTGCAGGCCATGGTGACGTTGCCTGACGGCAACGTCATGTACTCGCCGGCCGTGCTGGTACCGCAGGGTCGGTTTCCGCACGACCTTGTTCTGAAGCCTGTGGCCGCGGTCGGGGCGCTGGTGCTTGAACTGAAGCTGCCCGGCGCGATCAACGACAGTGTGGTACGCGTGCACATGCGCGACGCCGTCGGCAACCAGTGGCTGCTGCCGCGCAGCAGCCAGTTTGTCGCCGAATCGCATTCGGTGCGGCTGTTTCCATTCATGCCGGTGGGCAAGTGGGACCTTGTCGTTGAAGCAACCGGCGCACAGACACTGACCCTGAAGGACATCGAGATCACAAAAGAGGTCACGGCGTTCCACACTGTAAACATGTCCCCGGCTTGCGAACTGCTGATTTCGCACCCGGAACTGTCAAAGGCCGAAGCAGGTGGCGCGCGCGTCGAGCTGCTGGATGAAAGGGGCAACGTGCTGTCCACCGGCAACCTTTACCATCGCAGCATGTTTGCCGCACTGTCCGAGACCAGCCAGTGGGACGATGCCGAAGAAGTCGAGACTTCCGGCCTGCTCATAGTGGTGCGTGACCGGCGCGTGGCCAAGGTGCGCCTGATTGTGCCCGGATACAAACCGTACGAGGATTCCGTGAACTGGCAGAAACCCGGCCGCAGCATCTCGGCGCGCAAACTTGAAGCGAAGTAGTCGCACACGCCACTCTCCCAAAAGGCAACCACGGCCGAATCGGCCGTGGTTTGCATTTGGCAAGCGACTCCGCGGGCTAGTAGATCGACTTGCTGATGTCGATGCCTTTGGCGAACAGCTCGTTGCACGGGATGATGCGGCCGTCGCGCAGCAGCTTGATCATTACTTCGCACACTTCGGGGTCGAACTGGTCGCCGCTGCAGCGGGTGAACTCGCTGATGGCTTCGTCCACATCAAAGTTTCTGCGATAGCTGCGGTTGCTGGTCATGGCGTCAAAGGCATCCGCCAGGGCGACAATGCGCGCGGTCTGGGGCACCTCTATGCCGTTGAGCCCGTCGGGGTAACCCAGGCCGTTGAACATCTCGTGGTGGTACTTCACGGCCGCCACCACGCCCGGGATGTTCCGGATGTGGCTGAGAATCTCGGCGCCGCGCACGGGGTGCTGGCGGATCACCTTCACTTCATCGGGCGTCAGGCGCGAAGGCTTGGTCAGGATCTTCTCCGCCACGCCGATCTTGCCTACGTCATGCAGCAGCGCGCCCAGGCGCACGTTGTCCAGCATGTCGGCGTCCAGCGTCATTTCTTCGGCCAGTGTCACGGCAAAGGCCGTCACGCGTTCGCTGTGGCCGTGGGTGTACTGGTCTTTGGCCTCGATTGAGCTCACCAGTGCGCGAACACAGCTGTAGAACAGGCCTTCCATGTCCTCGAGCATGCGGGCGCGTTCAATCGCGATGCCGGCCTGGCGGCCAAGCGCGGCCAGAAGTTCAAGCTGGTGGGCGCGGAAAGGCTCGTCGTTGTCCACGCGGTCAAGGTACAGCGCGCCGATGATGTCGGTGTTGGTGCGCACGGGCACGCACAGGGCGCTCTTGATGTGCTTGCTGTTGGCGTCGCCGGTTTCGGGGTACACGGCGCCGCTGACGACACTCAGGCCCTTCTTGACCGAATACAGCACAATCGGGCGGCACAAGGCAAGTTCGTCGTCGGCCGCGCGCAGAATACGCGTGCTGGTGCGTGAACTGCCGGGGGCGCTGTTCTTGCGGCGGCGCACGACCACGGGTTCCAGCACCTTCTGTTCGGCGTCGTACATCACAAGAAAGCCGCGGTCGGGCTCCAGCACCTCCATGGCGGTGTCCATGATGGTGTGGCACACCTTGTCCAGGCTGCTTTGCGTGTAGACCAGGTTGCCCACGTGGTACACGGTCTGCAGCGCGCGGCGCGCGCGGGCCAGAAGCTCGGGCGCGTCTTCACTGTTGCCGTGGTCTGAAGCCGCCGACGCTGTGTCATCCAGCGCAAAGGTGCCGTCCTCAAAATTGCGTTCCAGCCGGATCGAATGGACCGCGGGCTCGGCTTCCAGCAGGCCGCTGTGCGCGGCCAGCTTGTTGGTGGGCGTGTCACTGGTCTTGAAACTGAACTCAACACTGCCGGCGACAATGCGGTCACCGGCATGCAGGATCTTGCTGGCGACCGTCTTGCCGTTGACGGTGGTGCCGGTCGAAGACTGCAGGTCCGTCAGCAGATAGAAGCTGCCCTTGCCTTCGACCTGGAAGTGGGTGCGCGAAAACGATTCTTCCGTGAAGCGCTCATCGCACGACGGCGAGCGCCCGAACGTCACCTTGCCATGGGGCAGCAACGCGATCTTGTTACCATCGCGCGCGCCGCCGCGGACTGTGAACTCGGCTTTCACAACTTGCCCCTGCTGCACGTCCAAACGAGTCCGGCCAGAATGGGTCCGATAACCACAGAATGCATCGGCCCTTGGTGCCCTGTTGCCACCGCAAATTTAGGAAAAACTGGCCTGCACATGTTGGCTAAATTCACCGAATCTTCACTGGGCCACTTAGCTACTTGACCGTTCAGTCAGTTGCTATCTTCTATAACCATTGTCCTTGCGGCAAGTCCCGAATGCAGGTTGAGTTAAGTCTTATGGGCTACGAAGACCGCGACTATTTTCAAAGCAAGCCCAAGTTTGAGCTGTCGACTGGAATTGGCCCCGCCACAAAGGGCCTGCTGATTGCCATGGTCGGGCTGTACCTGGGCGCCCTGATTGCCGGTAATGCAACGAATTTTGCCACCGATGCCTTCCACACTTCCAGCACCGAGGGCGCGGTATGGGTGCGCCGGCTGTTTGTGCTTACTCCTCTGGACGTAAACACCTGGATGACAGGTTTTCAGCCGGGCTACTGGAAGCTGGCCACGCACTGGCTGGTGCCGATTGACCTTCTGGCAGCCGTGCTGGGCGGCGTGGCTGTGTTTTTTGCCGGCCGCATGGTCGAGGAGTTGTTCGGCTGGCGGCGTTTTCTGCTGATGTTTGTCGGTGCCTGCGTGATCAGCGGCCTGCTGGCCACACTGGTGGACCCGCTGGTGCTGCGGGGCCGTCCCAGCATCGTGATGGGGCCGTCCGGCGGGGCCTTTGCGATGTTCACCACCGTGGCGTGGATTGCGCCAAACCAGCGCACCTTCATGGGTTGGCGGTTGCGGCCGGTGGTGCTGACAATGGTCGGGGTGTTCGCGGCGCTTTCGCTGGTGACAGGGGCGTTGTCTGGTGCCCCGCGGGTGCAAAGCCCCACCCAGCTTGCCTGGGCGGTGCTGATTGCCGTGTCCACCATGATGCTGCTGAAATCCAGGGGGCTGTTGCCCGCACCGGCGCCCGGAAGTTACGAAGAAGCCTGGAATCGCCGGGGCAACCGCGCCGAGGACGTAGACCCCGTGGCGCTGGCGCTGGCCCAGGCCCGCAAAGATGAAGAGCGCGACCGCGCCGAGGCCCTGAAGAAAAAAGAGCTGGCTTCCATCGACCAGCAGAAATTGGACGGCATCCTTGAGAAGATCAGTCGTCAGGGCATTTCGTCATTGAGCCGCGGGGAACGGACGTTCCTGGACGAACAGTCCAAAAGGCGCAAGCCATGAACAAGTACTTCTTCATCACCTTCGGCTTTCTGCCTGTGTTTGTTCTGGCGGGGGTGATCCTGCTGTACCTGTTCGGCAGCCGTGAAAAGGCGCCGGCACCCAAGGAGGGGCTGGACAAAGAATTCGCCCTGTACCTGGAAGTCCGCCAGAAGCTGCTGGACCACTACGACGGCGATCTTGATGAAAAGACACTTGCCGACCAGGCGCTGGTCGGGCTGGCATCGGCCACCGGCGACAAGTACACGCGCGTGAACCCGCCCGTAGAGGCCAAGAGCCAGGAGATCGACCTGCGCGGCACGTTTTACGGCATCAACTGCCTGATTGAAGGCAACGAAGACGGCAGCATCCGCATCAGCCAGGTACAGGCCGGCGGCGGCGGCGAAAGGGCGGGCCTTCTGACCGACGACGTGATTGTGGCCGTGGACGGTGTGTCGATCCTGGGGCAGACGCTGGGCGATTCGCGGCTGCGCATCCAGTCCGAGAAAAAGGGCTCGGTGGTCACACTGACGATCTTGCGCGGCGGCGACCCCAAGCGCGGCGATGACGCCCGCGCCACCCGGCGCGACGTTGAGGTCACGCGCTCGGAAGTAGTCCAGTACAGCGTGCATGACGTCCACATTGAGGAACGCCAAGGCCGCAAGTTCGGGCACATGCGCATCAGCGATTTCAACGCCAACACTTTCGACCCGCAGTTCAAGGACGCGCTGCGCGAGCTGATGGAACTGGGGGCGGAGGGCATCGTGATTGACCTGCGCGGCAACGGTGGGGGTCGTGTGCTGCCGGCTGTCGACATGGCCGACGCGCTGCTGACACAGAAAGACGCGCTGATTGTGTTCACGCACAGTTCGCGTGAGACTAACCGCAAGGATGATCACGTTTACCGCACCCGCGACGACGTTGCCCTTACGGACCTGCCGGTGGTGCTGCTGGTGGACAACAACACGGCCAGTGCATCCGAGATTTTTACCGGCGCGATGCGCGACTACGGCCGCGCGTACATCATTGGCGACCGCACCCACGGCAAGGGGCTGGTGCAGACGATCTTTTCGTTGCAGACCGACAAGCAGTACAGCATGAACATCACCACCACCCAGTACTTCACGCCGCTGGGCCGCCGCGTACAGAAGGGCGAAAAAGGCGAACCGGGGGGCATCATGCCCGACCTGCACATTCCCTGGCGCGCCGGCGAGCAGCAGTCCATCCGCAACCGCCAGCTTGCCCGCAGCGCCCGCTTTAACCGCGACGAGATCGCCCGCACCAGCAAGTGGTGGAACCAGGAAGACCGCATGCTGGACGCGGCACTTGAGGTGCTGTCAGGCCGCCCGGTGAACATCAAAGACTGAACGCACCCCGGCCTGTTGCCCAAGTCGCGCCACCGGCTAAAACCTCGGCATGATGAAAGCTACCCACCAGTGGATCGACAGCTATGTCGGCAGCGGGCTGGACGCCCCGGAAGTCGCGCGGCGCCTGACACTGGCCGGCACCGAAGTCGAAAAATCCGAACCCGCAGGCACGGACACCTGCTTCACGCTGGAGGTCACCAGCAACCGCGTGGATTGCCTGGGTGTGCTGGGCCTGGCCCGCGAACTGGCGGCCACGCTGGGCCGTGAGATCGCATTGCCGGATGTCAGCTATGCCGTTTCCACCGTTGCGGCCTCGCAGGCGGCCTCGGTGAGTATTGAGCCAGGCGCGCTGTCGGCCTGCCCGTATTACACGGCGCAGGTGATCCGCGGCGTGAAGGTGGGGCCTTCGCCGGCCTGGCTGCGCCAGCGGCTGGAGGCCATCGGCCTCAAGTCGATCAACAATGTTGTCGACGTGACGAACTTCGTGCTGTTCGAGACCGGGCAGCCGCTGCATGCCTTTGACCTGGCCAAGCTGGCGGACCGCCGCATTGTGGTGCGTTTTGCGCGCGACAAAGAGGCGTTTCGCCCGATAGCCGACCGCAAGGGCCGCGCATCGATCGCGCTGGACACGCAGACGCTGGTGATTGCCGACGGCCGCAACGCCCAGGCCGTAGCCGGCGTGATGGGCGGCGCCGACAGCGAAGTCCACGCGGGCACGACCGAGATCCTGCTGGAAAGCGCGTACTTTGAACCGCGCGGCAACAAGCAGACGGGCAAGCGGCTGGAACTGGACAGCGACAGCCATTACCGCTTCCAGCGCGGTGTCGACATCGGCGGCGTGGTGTTCGCCAGCCGCCGGGCGGCACGCCTGATTACCGAAGTCGCCGGCGGCGAAGTGCTGGACGGCGTACTGGAAGCCGGCCGGGTTGAATCAACGCCGCGGCCGGTCACCGTGACGCTGCATGAAGTGGCGCGTGTGCTGGGCGTCGGTGTGACCCTGTCCCCGATGGAAAGCATGTTCCGCGGGCTGGGGCTGGAGATCGCGGGCGCAACGCCGGAGGCAGTGACAGTGGCCGTGCCCAGCTTCCGGCGCGACCTGGTGACCTCGCGCGACCTGGTTGAAGAAGTAGGTCGCATTCACGGCCTGGAAAAGATACCGGCGCCGCTGCGCATGACTGTGGCGATTGCCAAGCCCACGCGCCGCCAGCGCGTGCGGGCCGAGATCCGCCGCGCGCTGATGGGCCAGGGGTTCTCCGAGGCACTGACGGACACGTTTGTCAGCGGCCAGGGCGAGCTTGGCTCGTTCGGGGTGGCCGGTGACTCGCCATTGCGGCTGGCCGCGCGCAACCCAGTAAACGCGGCACTGCCGGCGCTGCGCCGAAACCTGATGGGCAGCCTGCTGAACGCGCTGTGCACCAACGAGCGCCAGGGCATCAAAGGCCCGCGGCTGTTTGAGGTGGCCAACGTGTTCGCGCCTTCGCCCGACGGCCAGTCCACGGGCGAACGCGGCGCTGTGGGCCTGCTTGCCCCCGGGTTCCTGGATGCCAAGGGCGCTGTGGAAGCCCTGCTGGAATCGCTGCGCGTCAAGGCGCCACTGGCCGCTGTGCCCCTTTCGCACCCGGCGTTCCGGGCCGAACGTTCGGCGCGGCTGATGCTGGGCAACCGCAAGCTGGGTGTTGTCGCAGAGCCCTCGGCAGAAACCCTGAAGCTGGCACAGTGCGACGGCCCCTGCGCCATGGCGGAGCTTGAACTGGACGCACTTGTGGATGCCTGGGTGGACACCCCCCGGCTGGAAGAACTGGCGCGCTTTCCGGCCGCCGAACGCGACCTGGCGTTCGTACTTGACGCGTCAACGCCCTGGGCGGATGTCGAGGGCGTGGTGCGCGCCGCCTGCGACGCCACCCTGCGCGGCGTGGAGCTGTTTGACGAGTTCCGTGGCAAGGCCATCGGCGCGGGCAGGAAGAGCCTGGCGTTCCGGCTGCACTTCCGCCACGACGACCGGACACTGACCGCCGAAGAGATCACCGGGCAGATGAACGCGGCGATTGAGGCGGTGAAGGGCAAACTCGGGGGAATCCTGCGCGGTTGACGGGGTTCGAACAGAGAATGCGCATTGAGCATTGCGCGTTTGCTGTCAAGATTCTGCAGACCCGGAGAACGCCGTCCACATGCTTTCTGTGCTGCAACATCCGCGGCTGGCACTTGACTGGTTCTCGACCACGCTGTTGCGGTGGGCCGATGGCGGGCTGGTGATTTATGACCGGTGGCTGATCAACGCCAACGGTTTCAGCCAGTGGTCAGGCCGCGGCGGCGAGGTGCTGCTGGATGTTTACTACTCGTGCTACCTGATTGCCTTCATCGGCGTGCTGTTCTTCTTCGGGCGCTTCCGCAAACAGGGCTGGCTGAAGGTGCAGCCCGAAGTGCCCTACGATGCGCTGCTGCTGGCCATGATCGGCGTGCTGGCCGGTGCCAAAACGGCCTACATTTTCATTTACAATCCTGAGTTCTACTTCGGGCCGCCGCCCTACGGGCCGGTGAACGCCGCCGACCAGCTGCAGCGCATCTTCCTGAACTGGTCGGGCATGGCCAGCCATGGCGCTGTCGCGGGCGTGCTGCTGATGGCCCTGCTGTGGTGGCTGAAGTCGCGCCCGCCGATTGCGCAGATCGGCGATGTGGGCTGCATCGCGGGTGCCTTCGGCGCAATCTGGATCCGCCTGGCCAACTTCCTGAATGCCGAACTGTACGGCCGCGTCGCCCCGGCCGACCTGCCCTGGGCGATGCGTTTTCCCGTGCGCAGCGGCAAGGGCATGCAGGTGGTGCAGCACCAGGGCGAGCTATTTGAAAAGATGTTCAAGCCCGAGAAAGCCGATCAGGTGGAAGGCTGGATGAAGGCACTGATGGATGCCAACCCCGGCGGGGTGATCGACCGCGGCTCGTACGTGCTTTACCGCAACCCTGACGCCTACCTGCAGGGCTATGAACTTGCGGTGCACGGGCCACAGGGGGTCAGCTATCTGCCCGAAGTGCCGCGCCCGGCCGGCGACGGCAGGACGCTGTTTTTTGATGTCAATGAATACTCGCTGGTGACAACGCCGCGCCATCCCAGCCAGCTTTACCAGCTTCTGCTCGAAGGAGTGCTGCTGCTGGCGTTTCTTCTGTGGTTCCGAAAACGCGCCAGGCGCGCGGGCATGGTTTCGGGCGCGTTCTTTGCCGGGTATGCGCTGGCGCGCTTCATTGGCGAGTTCTGGCGCCAGCCCGATGTGCAGTTCCAGGCCCACGGCAACGAACTGGGCACCGTGTTTCTGGGATTGAGCATGGGCCAGGTGCTCAGCCTGATCATGGCCTGCTTCGGGCTGGGCCTGATGTTGTGGTTCAGCCTCAAGGGCAAGGTGATTGCCGACCAGACCATGTGGCCGCCGGATACCAAGAAGCCCGCAACGACCATCACGCCCTTTGAACCCGGCACCGGCGGCAGCAGCGCGGCAGGGGACCTTGGCGGAGGTCTGGAACATCTGCGGGCGCAACTTGCTGTCAAAGAGGCACAATGGGACAAGGAACTGGCCGAGGGCAAGAAGTCCCAGTCCGCGCCCGAAGCAGAGCCCGAAAGAAAACCTGAGGATCCGTCATGACCACAACCACGCTGTCCCCGGCCGCGCTGGGCAAGGCGATTGAAGAACACATCCGGCCCAACACGTTTCCGGTGGGCATCAAGATGGTGGCCAGCGCCGCCGAGATTCCTGAAAAGGCCAAGCGGCCCGGCCGCGACCTGAAGATCGACAGCGCCCTGTGCCAGGGGCTTAGTTTCGCGCGGCACTATGGCTGGACGATCGCCGTAAGCCGCGAGGACATTTCCTGCCCGATCGGCGCGACGCTGTTCGGCTTTCAGCCGCGTGTGGATCACTTTGACGGCGGCCACTGCTGCGCGGGCATGTACACCAAAGACGCCGCGGCGGGCGCCAAGACAGAGGCCGCGGCCCCTTGCTTCAACTTTGGCAAGTACTTCGCGATGGTCAGCGGGCCCCTCAGCCGCATTGATTTCGAACCTGATGTAGTGCTGGCGTTTGGCAACCCGGCGCAGGTCATGCGGCTGGTGACCGGCGCGCTGTGGGAAAGCGGCGGGTATGTTCACTCGCGGTTTTCCGGCCGCACCGATTGCGCCGACGAAGTGATTGAAACCATGCAGACCGGCAAGCCGCAGGTGATTTTGCCCTGTTACGGCGACCGCATTTTCGGCCAGACCCAGGACCATGAAATGGCATTTTCCATGCCCTGGGCGTTTCGTGATACACTCGTGCGCGGGCTGGAGGGCACACACAAGGGCGGCATACGCTACCCGATTCCGACCTACCTGAAGTACTCGGCCAGCTTCCCGCCCAGTTATGAGAAGCTGCGCGAGTTCTGGCCCGGCGAAACGAAGGCCTGACCATGCAATCGCTGAAATGCGGACAATGTGGTTCGCCCGACATTGAGTTTCTGCCCGGGGGGTTCGGGCGCTGCCGCAATTGCAAAACCACCTACGCGCCGCAGGCCGCGCACCCCGCGCCGATGCCGCCCGTACCCATGCCGCCGGGGCATGGGCCACAGCCGTTTCCGCAGTCGCCACAGCCGTCCCCGATGGCATATCCGCCCGCGCGGCCGGCCAATGCTGCGGGCTGTATCATCGGGTTGCTGTTTGTGTTCGGGTTGATGGCCGCCGGCGCGGCGTACTTTCTGTTTGTCGGTTCGCGGCCCACGTTCATGGGGCCGGAAGATGCACCCACGCCGCGCATATCCCCATCAACCAAACCTGCCGGCGCGTCGAACCAGCCGGCCACCGTGCAGGTCAAGGACATCCCCGCACCCAAGGCCAAACGCTCAGAAGCCGAACTGCGCGACGTGCGCAGCGCCACGCCGCACGGCATCCTTGTGTACGTGGCACGCTACATGAACACAGGCGAGACCCCGATTGTGCGTCCCTCCGCGGTACTGAGCCTGTTTGACGCAAGCGGCAAGCGCGTGGCAGAGCAGGCGGGCTATGCCCATGTCGAGTGGCTGGCACCAGGCCAGTGGTGCGCCGTCAGCTGCACCATCGCCAAGCCCCCTGAACACGCGCGGGCGGAACTCAAGGTTGCCAAGCCCCGTGCCCCTGAATACGAAACCCAGCCCCTGCCGATGGTGCTGGTTGAGTGGGGGGTCGACAACAACGGCTTCGGCACGGACCGCGTCACCGGCACCTTGCGCAATGAAACCGGCAAGGCCGTGCGCTTTGCGCGCATCGTGGTGACGGGGCTGGATTCCGCCGGGCTGCCGGTCAGTGATTCTTACGCCTTTGCCAGTGAAGACGAAATCGCGCCCGGCGCTGAATCCGGCTTTCAAGTGCTGGTGACATCGCTGAAAGTCGGCGAGCCGGTACGTTACCAGGTGCAGTCCTGGGCGATGGCAAAGTAACGCTACTTTTCCGGCAGTTCGCGCAGCACGCGCTTGAGCGGCTTGCCCACGTGGTTCTTAGGAATCTCGTGCGTGATGTGAAAGCGCCGTGGCCGCTTGAAACTTGCCAGGTGCGGCTCCACGAAGCCGGGCAGTTCCAGAACATCCAGTGGCGCGCCGGGTTTCAGCACCACGTACGCAACCGGCACCTCGCCGTCCGTGGGATCGGGCCTGCCCACCACGCAGGCTTCCGCGATGCTGGGGTGGGTCAGCAGGACGCGCTCGACTTCACTGGGCGCGACACTGTAGCCGCGAAACTTGATCAGGTCCTTCAGCCGGTCCACGATGCGCAGATAGCCCTCGGCATCGAACATGCCCAGGTCGCCGGTGCGCAGCCAGCCGCCGGGCAGGATTGCCTGGTAGGTGGCATCAAGTTCGCTCCAGTAACCCAGCATCACCTGCGGGCCGCGAACCTGCACTTCGCCTTCTTGCCCGGGTTCTACGGGCTGTTCGGGTTGGGTGGGGTCGCAGATTCGCAGGTCTGTGCCCGGCAGTGGTATGCCCACAGTGCCCGGCCGCACGCGCAAAGGCGGGTTGTTGGTGACCTCGGGCGACGCCTCAGTCAGTCCGTACCCGTTCACCATGGGCACGTTGGGCACGGCAGTCGACCAGCGCTGGTTCAGGGTGCGGTCGATCAGCATCGCGCCGGCCTTGACGTAACGCAGGCCGCCAAACGCGACGCCGGCCTGGTCGCCCGCAGAATCCAGCAGGCGCATGAACATGGTGCCGCTGCCGTAGGCCACACTGACGCGATGGCGGCGGATGGCATCCATGCAGGTAACCGGGTTGAATTCGGGCACCAGCACCATGGCCGCGCCGGCCACCACGGCGGCGTTCATAACGCAGCACATGCCCCAGGTGTGGTACAGCGGCAGGGCACCCAGGATTACGTCTTCGGGTGTCCAGTCAAACCAGCGGTTGTTCTGTTCTGCGTTGGCGGCCAGGTTGCGGTGCGACATCATGGCGGCCTTCAGCCCGCCAGTGGTGCCGCTGGTGAATTGCAGCACGGCAACGTCCACCGCCTGGCGAGTGGCCACCGCCGGGGCTTCGCCCAGGATCGCGGGCAGAATCGCCGGGTCCTGGGGCGGGTTGCGGAAGTCCTGCCCCGGGGCAACGTAGAAAGTCTTGGGTTCGCGCACCTTGCTGGCCTGGCGCGCGCGCTCGAAGTTGATGGCGGAATCCGGCGTGATAAACGCCGCGCGCGGCTCTATGGCCGCCAGCATGGGCGTAAGTTCGTCGTGGGTCAGGCGCGGGTTCAGGGCCGAAACAATCATGTCGGCGCGCAGCGCCGCATAGTACTGCACCACGAACTCGGGGCTGTTGGGCATCAGCAGCAGCACACGGTCACCGCGCTTGCCTTTGGCAAAGCCGCGTGTGCGCAGAGTTGAGGCCGCCACCTGCACCTTGGCCCACAACTGCGCCCAGGTGATGCGCAGTTCCTCAAAATAGATGGCCACTCGGTCAGGCTGGCGGCGGGCGTGATGTTCAAGATATTGCCACAACAGGCGCGTTGGCGGCTGCCAGGAACGGTCGACCCCCGGCGGGTAGTGCAACTGCCATTCAAAGGGGTCGTTCAAGCGTACAGCCTCACGAACTCCGGGGGCACCGGCACCGGTTTGCCGCCGGCGGCGTCGGTAAACACAATCACTACCTTGGCTTGTGCTGCAACCGACTTCTCAGGCAGGCGGTTGATCTGGTGCGCGATAGTAACGCTGGTGTTGCCGACTTTCTCGACCTGTGTGGTGATTTCGGCAAGCTGCCCGAGCTTCAGGGCCTGGCGGTAGTCGATTTCTGTGCGAACGGTCATGAACCGCACACCCCAGACCTCGGCAATCTGGGTGTAGTTGAAGCCTTTGTCCTGCAGCAGCCGCGACCGGCCGTGCTCCAGCCAGTTGATGTAAACGGCGTTGTTGACGTGGTCGTAGACGTCCAGCTCATAGCTGCGCACTTCTACTTGATAGCTGCTGAGATAGGCCATGTGCGCCGTTGCAAGTCCCGATTTGGGGCCGGATTGTAGCAACGGCATCGGCCAAAGGCGAAAGTCCGGATTGGCCCGCACAAATGCATGACGGCGACCGGTAAACCGGTCGCCGTCACGAGAGTCAAGGCCGATAGAGAAGCCGCCCCCCCTTATTCAGCGACATCCCCCACAATAGCCTTGCCTCTAAAGTTGTCGTGCTTCTGTGCTACTCAAGATAGCGCATGATCATCATCGGAGTTTCACGGATCAATAGTATTTCGTGAAGAAGTTTCTGACGTCTTGGTGACCTCGGCCCGGCTTTGGCTTCAGCCGGGCACCTCCTGCTGCCGATGTCCCCCTCGGGACCCCGCCCTGCGCGCGGCCCCGGAGACCATTGTGCGCGGAATCATCAGTTGGATCCTGTTCTTCAGCGCGGGCGTGTTCTGCGCTGGTGCCTGTTTCTATCGCCTGCACCCCGAACACCAGCCCGAAACCGACTTGCCTCGCGTGCGCCAGGAAATGGAAGAAGCCATCGATCGGGGCAAGCGCCTCAAGCGCGCATGGGAAGGGCCTGACCAGGCCCAGTCTGCGCCGGAACCCCAGCCCGAGAAGCTGCCGCCCCAGCAGCCCGCGGAGCCACGCAAGACCCCGCCCGCCAACACGCCCACACGCCAGGGCCGCGTCAGCAAGTAGGCCTGCCTGAAAACGACGGTTCTTTGTTCGCGTCCGGCCACGGTCAACGTAGAAACGTGACCGGAGGCCTTACCATGAAACGACTGCTTGGCGCCTGTCTGGCGCTGATTGCTGTGTCTGCCTATGTGCCGCAGACGGTTGCCCAGCCCACTGCGCGCGCGCCGCAGCTTGAACTTCCGCCCGTGGCCCAGCGCATTCTGCGCCAGCCGGCGCTGAGCCCCGACGGCAAGACCTTGGCCTTTGTGTATGACGGCGACATCTGGTCCGTGCCCGCCACCGGCGGCGAGGCCAGACGCCTGACCATCACCGTGGACAACGACGGCGACCCGGTGTTTTCGCCCGACGGTCAGTGGATTGCCTTTCGGTCGCGCCGCTATGGCAACGACGACGTGTTCATCATGCCCGCCGCCGGCGGCCCGGCCACGCGGCTTACGTTCAGTGATGCCGGCGAGATTCCCTGCTGCTGGCTGCCCGATTCCAGCGGTGTGATTTTCATGGCGGCTCTGCGCGACGGCGGGCGTGACCTGTGGGTCGTGCGCACCGACGCCAGCGAGCCCTGGCCGATCACCGGCGGCGGCTTTGGCACCCACGAAAGCTGGGCGACCATCAGCCCCAGCGGCAAGCAGATTGCCTATGTGGACCGCGCCAGCGACCCGATGCGCACCCGTGGCTATAACGGCACCGCCAACGGCGATATCTGGCTGTGCGACTTTGACGGCCTTACCACCAGCAACCATCGGCAGCTAACCAACAACCGCAGCCATGACTCCTGGCCCGTGTTTGCCGACAACGACACGATTGTCTATTCCACCTGTGCTGCCGGGCCCAAGACCAGCAGCCGTGTGGCGCGCCTGACGGCCGTGAGCACCCGGGGCGAAACTCCGCGCGGCTGGGGCGGCGAGGCCAACCTTGACCCGCGTGAGATCAGCATCAACGGGGGCAAGATCGCCTTTGCCACCGGCAACTACGGTGGCTGGCGCCTGCATGTGGGCAACCTTGGCACACGCCCGCCGGTTTCGCTGTCGACGCCGGACATCCGCATCAGCAGCGACGTGCGAACCGCCGAGGTCAAGTCCACGCGCCTGGGCACCGCCAGCGAGTACCAGGTGAGCCCTGACGGCAAGAAGATCGCCTTTGTGGCTGGCGGCGACCTGTTTGTCATGCCGACAGAGGAAGGCGGCGTGCCGCGCCAGTTGACCAACACGCCGGATCGCGAAAAGGACGTGCAGTGGAAGTCTGATTCGCGCACCCTGGTGTTCACCCGCCGCAACCAGATTGAGTTCTTTGACGTGGCTGAAAACGGGCCGCTGCTGCTGGGCCGGGTTTCGCCATTCACGTCGGCGACGCGGCCGGTGTACCTTCCCGGCGACAAGCTGCTGTGCGTGATCAACGAGGCCGCGATCCAGGAGTGGACCGAAGTGCCCTCAGTTCGTGTGCCGGGCTACTTCCATGGCGCGAACCTGGGTTCGGGCAAGGCCTTTGACATTTCGCCCGACGGCAAGTGGATTCTCTACAGCCAGCCCAACGAGATTTATGACTGGCAGCTGTGGGTTGCGCACACCGAAACGGGCGAACGCCGCCAGTTGGCGAGGCTGTTTGGCGGCTGCACCAGCTTCAGCTTTACCCGCGACGGCAAGCGCGTGGTGTTTGCCAACGACGAAGTTGACGACAACCACGACATCTGGGTGATCGACTTGCAGAAGCCGCCGGTCGAGTTCAAGGAAGACAAACTCGACAGGCTGTTCAAGAAAGACGAAAAGCCGGGCAACGCCGAAAAGGCTTCCGAAGCAGGCGAAGAGAACGACCAGCCCAAGCCCGCGCAGCCCAAGGCCCCGGCCGCAAAAAAGCCGCCCGAGACAAAGATTGATTTCGACGACATCCGCCTGCGCACCCGCCGCGTGACCAGCCTGGAGGGCAATGAGTTCTCGCCGGTTTGCCTGGATGACGGCCGCACGTTCTTTTTCATCGGCAGCGTGCAGGGCCAGAGCAACCTGTGGAAGCTGACCCTGGATCCCGAAAAGGGCCCGGACCTCAAGCAGGTCACCCAGAGCCGCACCCGCAAAAGCGACCTGCGCCTGAGCCCCGACGAAAAGTCGCTGTGGTACCTGGATGCGGGCGTGATCAGCAGCATGAACATCGCCAGCAGCCGCGTGATCACGTACAGTTTCAGCATCGAGCAGCGCCGCAACCGCAACGAGCTTCGCGACGCCGCGTTTGAGGAAGCCGCATGGGTGATGGGTTCGTACTTCTATGATGCCGGCCACCATGGCGTAGATTGGGCCGCCACCAGCGACCGTTACCGCAGTGCACTGAACGCCACCAGTACTGGGGCCGAGTTCGGCTCGGTGGTGAATGAACTTCTGGGCGAACTGAGTTCCAGCCACCAGGGCTTCGGTGCCCAGGACGACCGCAGCGACGGCTTCACGGAAAGCACCGGCTGTCTTGGCCTGCGCTTTGACCCGGCAGGCCTGTCGCGCAGCGAGTACCTGGTTACGGAAGTTCTCAAGGGCGGCCCGCTGGATGTCGCCGAGGCCCCGGCTGCGGGCATCAAGCTGGTGGGCATCAACGGCATGGCCCTGGGCCAGGGCCGGACACTGGCGCAGGAACTTTCCGGGACCATCGGCCGCAAGACGATTCTGCACTTCAATGACAAGTTCATTCTTGAGGGCGCGCGCCAGGTTGCCGTGAAACCCATCAGCCGCGGCGCCGAGAACCGCCTTTTCTACGAGCGCTGGGTAGCCTGGCAGCGCGACATGGTGGGGCGGCTTTCGGGCGGACGGCTGGGCTATGTTCACATCCGCGGCATGGACACGCCTTCGCTGCAGGAGTTCATTCACCAGTTGGGCGACGACCTTGTCGGCAAGGAAGGCGTGGTGATTGACGTGCGCTTCAATGGCGGCGGCAGCACGGCCGTGGACGTACTGGAGATACTGATCAAACAGCCCTGGTTGATCCGCCAGAACCGCGGGCTGCACAAGGTAAGCGAAAACGCCTACCGCAGCATCACGCTGGAGAAGCCGAGCATCCTGATGATCAACCAGGACAGCTTCAGCAACGCAGAGATCCTGGCCGAGGGCTTTCGCAAGCTGAAGATCGGCACGATTGTGGGCGTGGATACCGCCGGCGGCGTGATCGGCACCGGTGGCTACACGCTGATTGACGGCAGCAGCCTGCGCCTGCCGGGCACCGGCGCGTACACGGTGGAAGGCGAGAACCTGGAACAGAACGGGCGCAAGCCCGACATCTTCATCGACAACAACATCAATGACCTCGAGAAGGGTATCGACAGGCAAACCGAGCTGACGGTCAAAACGCTGCTGGGCCAGCTCAAGAAGTAACCAGTCGCACAGAGACGTGCTCAGGAGCCAAATGAAAATCAGCGAGTTTCAGCAGGTGATCGACCAGACCTTCGGCGACAAAGACCGCAGGCGCGGCATCGTGAACACGTTTCTGTGGTTCACCGAAGAGGTGGGGGAACTGGCAAGGGCCGTCAACGGCCGCACCAGCCGCGAGAATTTAAGGCACGAGTTTGCCGACGTGCTGGCCTGGCTGACCACACTGGCCAGCATCGCCAACGTTGATCTGGAAGAAGTCGCGCGTGAGAGGTACGGCAGCGGCTGCCCACGCTGCAAGAAAATCCCCTGCAAGTGTGACGAGCAACGCACACCCGTGGCCCACTGCTGAAATCGCCCTGTGCGCGGCACAAACCGCCTGTAGCATCCGCGCGGGGCTGCCATGGGCCAGGTCGACATTGCCGAGTTTCTCAAGCGCGGGCTGTGCGTGCTGGTTGGCACCCGCGACGCATCGCTGATGCCGCACTGCGTCACGGGCAGCGCCGTGGTCCTTGCCGGCCCGGGCCGTGGCGTTGTGTTCCTGCCCTCGTTCGAAAGCGCGCCCGCCCTGGCCAACCTGCTCGCCAACGGCGGGATTGCCGTGCTGGTTGAAGAACCCACCACGCACCGCGGTATCCAGTTGAAAGGCGAGGCCGCAGCCATGCGCGAGGCCACGCTCGAGGAACTGCGCGTTGTGGCTGAGTTCGTGGCCCGTACCAAGGCCGAGCTTTCGGCCATCGGCTTTGCGCCCACGGTGCTGGAACGCATGAACTTCACGCCCTGCACGGCCGTCGAGTTCACGTTCGACCGCGTGTTCGAACAAACGCCCGGCCCCGGCGCGGGCAGGCCCGTGGAGGTCCGGGCATGAAGCTATCGGACTTCATGCACTGCTTTCAAGGCGTGACGCCGGCGGGCATTGCCACCTGCGATGCTGACGGCACGCCCAACATGGCGATGCTGAGTCAGGTCTATTACCTCGACGAAAAGCACGTGGCACTGAGCTGCCAGTTCTTCAACAAGACACGCCGCAACGTGGACCAGAACCCCTTTGCCAGTGTGCGGCTGTGGGATCCTGTCACGCTGCAGCCCTGCCTGCTGCAACTGCGGTTCTTGCGCGCCGAGACCAGCGGGCCGGTATTCGATGAAATGTCATCGCGCATTGATGCGATTGCCCGCGCCACCGGCATGACGGGCGTATTCAAGCTGATCAGCGCCGATGTGTACGAGGTGCTTTCGCTGACGGTGCTGCAGGGCGCGCTGGAGCCCGCGCCCGCCACGCTCTTGCCCTGGAACCCCGAGCCGCGGCAGGCCGGGCGCGAGGAACTTCGCGGCCTGCAGGTGTTGAGTGACCGGCTGTGCCGCGCCCGCACCCTGGAGGCCCTGTACGCCGAACTACTGGCCAGCATGGCCTCGCTGTTTGGCGCGTCGCACGCCCTGCTGATGCTGCATGAGGAAGACTGCGGCAAGCTGATCGCGATTGACAGCCGCGGCTACGACCGCGTCGGCGCCGGCGCCGAAGTGAAGGTGGGCGAGGGCCTGGTCGGTACCGTCGCCCAGACACGCAGGCCGCTGCGCCTCAGCGGCATGGCAGCGATGCGCCGGTATACTCGCGCGGTGCGTGAGTCTGCACAAAAGCGTGGCATGGCCCTGGGCGCGGAGATCCCCCTGCCCGGCCTGTCCGACGCGCAGTCGCAGCTTGCTCTGCCGCTGGTCGCGCACGACCGGCTGATCGGCGTGCTGGCACTGGAATCGCGCGACCCGCTTGCTTTCGAGGAATGGCACGAGGCCTACCTGGCATTGCTGGCCAACCAGGCCGCGCTGGCCATAGCAATGCTGTCTGACCGTGAAGACGAAGACGACGACGCGCGGGTGGAGCCCCAACCCGCGCCCCTGCCCTCGCGCAGGCGGCTGTTTACCTGGTTTGCCGGCGACGAAAGTGTCTTCGTGGATGGCGAATACTTGATCCGCAACGTGCCGGCGCGCATTCTGTGGAAGCTGCTGCGCGAACACGCGCAAGGGCGTCGCGAGTTCAGCAACCGCGAGCTGCGCATGGACGAAGGCCTTGGCCTGCCGCCGGTGAAAGACAACCTGGAAAGCCGGCTGATTCTGCTGCGCAAGCGGCTGCAGGAACGCTGCCCCGATGTGCGGCTGGTCAGCGTCAAGCGCGGCAGGTTTGTGCTGGAACGCGACAGCGAGATCGCCCTGGAAGAGAAGCCGTAGGCGTGGGGCGGGCTTCCAGTCGGCCTTTAGCATTCATTTAGGAACACCATAGCGAACACTTAGGAACGCGTTGGCGCGTCCATGGCGTATCTTTCCTGTCAGGCAGCACCAACTGAACAGGAGACCAGGCCATGACGAATGATCGCTACAACCTTTACACCTACATCCACAAGGGTATCCGCTTTGAGTTGTCCGACCTGCTGCGCGCTGCGGGCAATCTGGACTTTGGCGACAGCGAGGCGGCGCAGTCGCTGGTCAAGCGCTTGCGATTTTCGCTGATGCTGATGAACGAGCACGCCGAGCACGAGGACCAGTTCGTTGAACCGCTGCTGCAGGCCTGCGCCCCGCACCTGGCCCGCCGGGTGGCAGCCACCCACAAGGTGCTGGAATCGCAGGAGGAAGAGGTGCTGCACCTGTGCGATGTCGCACCGGGCAACCCCGCTGCGGGTTACAAGCTGTACCTGGCGCTGACGCGCTATGCGGCCACGCAGTTCGGCCACATGGCCGAAGAAGAAACCGAGATCATCGCCGCGCTGTGGAAGGACTACACCGACGACGAAATCGTCCGGGCCGAGAACGCGCTGGTAGCCAGCATTGAACCTCCCAAGGCCGCCACATACTTCACCTGGATGGTGCCGGGCATGAACGAGCCCGAGCGCGAAGTGTTCCTTGGCGCGCTGCGCAAGGGCGCACCCGCCGAGGCCGTGGCTTTTGTCGAAGAACTGGCCCGCGCCGCACGCGAAGCGCAACTGGCGGCGTAGTGTTCACCGGCGTGGGGCGGGCATGCGGCCTGCCCCACGCAAACTTTATGCGGGCCTCACGCGGTTTTTCTTTTCATCGCGTTGCAATGTGATAACTTCATGCCCGTTGCGACCCGGCGCTCTGCGCTGCTGCGGCTCAGCCTGGTGGGGAGATGGCCCCGACAGGCTCAAACGAAGTAGCTCGCGACATCACGGGGCACTGCCCCAGGCACCAAAGACCGCACTCACGCCCATTCTCGCCTTGCGCGAACCCGCGTGCTTGCGTGTCAGGAGACACGGACATGGCAAAGAAGTCGGACTTCCTCAACAAGAAGCAGCTGGTCAAGCACATCGACATCACGAAGTTCAAAGACGTGGACAAACTGGTGGCCGCGATGGGCGACACCAGCTTCCAGGCCCGCAACCTGTCACGCGCGGCCGACATCTACGACATGGCCCTGCGTGAGAAGGACGGCATGGTTTTCCTGTGCCTGGCAGGCTCGCTGGTCAGCGCCGGCCTGAAGAAGGTGATCACCGACCTGGTCGAAAACAACATGGTTGACGCCATTATCAGCACCGGCGCAATCGTGGTGGACCAGGACTTCTTTGAGGGCCTTGGCTTCAGCCATTACAAGGGCACCCAGTTCGTCAACGACGCCGAGCTGCGCGAACTGGCGATTGACCGCATTTACGACCATTACATCGACGAAGACGAACTGCGCGTCTGCGACGAAGTAATGACCAAGATCTTCGACGGTCTCGAACCCCGCCCCTACGCCAGCCGCGAAGTCATCTGGGAAATGGGCCGCTACCTGACCCGGCACGGCAAGAAGCACGACGGTTTCGTCGAAGCCTGCTATCGCAAGAACGTGCCGATCTTTGTGCCGGCCTTCAGCGACTGCAGCGCGGGCTTTGGCGTGGTGCTGCACCAGCACAAGCGCATCCAGGCCGGCAAGCCGATGGCCAGCATTGATTCCGGCCGCGACTTTTTGGACCTGACCTACCTGAAGATGTACGGCGGCAAGGAAAGCGGCATTGTCATGATCGGCGGCGGCGTGCCCAAGAACTTCGTGCAGGACACCGTGGTGTCAGCCGAAGTGCTGGGTATGCACGATTGCCCGATGCACAAGTACGCCGTGCAGCTGACCGTGGCCGACGAACGCGATGGTGCGCTGAGCGGCAGCACACTCAAGGAAGCCTCCAGCTGGGGCAAGGTGGACCTGGCGTTCGAACAGATGGTGTTCGGCGAAGCCACGGTCACCTTTCCGCTGCTGGCGGGCGCGGTGTACGCCCGCGGCGCGCACAAGGCCCGCAAGGGTCGCGAGCTGGCAAGCTGGTTTGACGGCCCGAACTTCATCAAGGGCGGCAAGAGCCCCAAGCGCGAGCGCGGCGCCAAGGCCGGCAAGAAGCAGCCCGTCACGGTCTAAGCCACAGCCACACGCAAGGCAGCCCGCCGGGTCACCGGCGGGCTTTTGCGTTAACTTGCGGGGGCTGTCTGTTGCGGCGGTGTCGTGCCGCCGCGTGAACCGCTTGCCGATTGCCCGTCACGTTGCCATCCTCTGCGCCCATGGCCTTGCCGAACAAGAATGCTTTCTGGCGTGTGCTGGTTACCGGCGGCGCGGGGTTCATCGGGTCGAACCTGGTGCGGCGCATTGAAACCGAGTGGCCCAATGCAATGGTCACCGTGATTGACGACTTCCGCAGCGGAGACTTCCGCAACCTGCAGGGCTTCCGCGGCGACCTTGTGGCGCAAGATGTTGCGCAACTGGACCTGCGCGGCAGGTTTGCGCCCAAGGATTTCGACGCCATTTTTCACCTGGCCAGCATCACCGACACGCGCGAGCAGGACCAGCGCAAGATGAACTGGGACAATATTGAGGGCTTCCGCAACGTCCTTCAGTTTGCCGAACCGGCGCGCACACCCGTCACCTACGCCAGCAGCGCGGCGACATACGGCATTGACGCCCGCGTGAACGTGGAAACCGACCCGCGCAAGCCCGCCAACGTGTATGGCTTCAGCAAGGTGCAACTGGAAAATCTGGCCCAGAAGTACCTGGAGAAACCCGACAACGCCGGCTGGGCCGTCAACGCCGTGCGGTACTTCAATGTGTACGGGCCCCACGAGCAGCACAAGGGCGCCATGGCCAGCATGGTCTACCAGCTTTACCTGCAGATGAAGGCTGGCAAGCAGCCCCGCGTGTTCAAACACGGCGAGCACAAACGCGATTTTGTCCACGTGGCCGATGCCGTGCACTGCACCCTGCTGGCCATGAACAGCAGCAAGGCCGGGGTGTTCAACACCGGCAGCGGCGTGGCCCAGACCTTCAACGACGTGATAGCCGAGCTGAACACCGCGCTTGGCACCAAACTGCAACCCGACTACATCGACAACCCGTTTCCGTTCTTTCAGCCGTTCACGCAGGCGGACCTTGCTCGCTCGCGTTCGGAACTTGGCTATGATCCGAAGTTCAAGCTGGCCGCCGGCATTGCCGATTACGTGGCCTGGCTCAAGCAGACAGGACGCTAGACCATGGTCGCACCCTCGGATCCCAACGGCATCATCAAGGCCCACGCGCCGACAAGCCACGAACACACCATCGACAATTGGGGGTTCGTGTTCGGGGGCATGGTTAATCGTCGCGTGCTGCTGTTTGTGGCGCTGGTTGGTGGCGCATTTTTTGCCGTGCTGGTGGGGGCGTTTCTTCTGGTTCGCTTTGGCGGCCACAATGTGCACGCCGACAACAGCGCAGGTTTTGTGCGCGCGGCAGAAATGGACGGCCCGGCACTTACGGCCGCCATCCGCCGCAACGATGTACGCAGCGTACTTCGGCTTGTGGGCACCGACGGCCCGGACGCCGAAAGCTATGCCGAAGAACGCGCCACCTGCGAACGACTGGGCGTGCCGCACTTTGTGGCCAAGATGGCGGCCACCCGCGCGCCATACCGCAGTGAAATGGCACGGGTGTTTGAAGTACTGGACATGATTGACGCCGACCGGAACCTTCAGCCGGTGCTGATCCACTGCAGCGCCGGGTCGGACCGCACCGGCCTGGTCAGCGTGATCTGGATGCACGACTACCGCGGCCAGCCGCTGGCCGAGGCCCGCAAACAACTGGCCTGGGCGCCGTACATGCATGTGAGCTTTGGCGAGGCCCGGCACATGGGCGAGTTCCTGGACAGGTACGAGGCGTTTCTTGCCGCCAACCCCGGCAAGTGGATGAACATCCAGCAGTGGACCAAGTTGCATTACTTTGAAGAAAAGCCGGGCCGTGAAGCCGGGCCCTGGCACGACGGGCGCGTGTACCGGCCATAGTTGTGCATTTCGCGGCCTTGCCGCAGGCGGCCTGCGCCACTACGATTCCGCCCCGCAGAAGCGGGGTCTTTCTTTTCCAGCGAGGTAGCCATGGCGGCCAAACAGGCAGTGCAGGACAAGCGCAACGAGGCCGTCGAAATGGCACTTGCGCAGATCGAGAAAAGCCACGGCAAGGGCGCGCTGATGCGCCTTGGCGACGCGCCGCCGGTGGACACCGCCTGCATCACGACGGGCAGCCTGAGCTTTGACCTGGCCCTGGGCGGCAAGGGCATCCCGCGCGGGCGCATTGTCGAAATCTACGGCCCTGAAAGCAGCGGCAAGACCACCATCACGCTGCAGATCATCGCCGAGGCCCAGAAGCGCGGCGGCATCGCCGCGTTCATTGATGCCGAGCACGCCATGGACCCGGTGTACGCCGAACGCATCGGCGTGGACGTGAAGAACCTGTACGTCAGCCAGCCCGACAGCGGCGAACAGGCGCTGGACATCGCTGAAACGCTGGTGCGCAGCAACGCCTTTGACATCATCGTGATTGACTCTGTTGCCGCGCTGGTGCCCCGCGCTGAGCTGGAAGGCGACATGGGCGACGCCCAGATGGGCAGCCAGGCGCGGCTGATGAGCCAGGCCATGCGCAAGCTGACAGCAGCCGTCAGCCGCGCCAAGACCAGCCTGATTTTCATCAACCAGATCCGCATGAAGATCGGCATTGTTTTCGGCAACCCGGAAACAACCACCGGCGGCAACGCGTTGAAGTTTGCGGCAAGCCAGCGCATTGAAGTGCGCAAGGGCAAGCCGATCACCGTCAACGAAGAGATGGTGGGGCACGAAGTGAACGTCAAGATCGTCAAGAACAAGATGGCCCCGCCGTTCAAGAAGACGACGCTGGAGATCATCTTCAATGAAGGCGTCAGCAAGATCGGCGACCTGCTTGAACTTGGCGCCCAGACCGGCACCGTAAAGCGCAGCGGCGCCTGGTGGACCTACGGGTCGGAGAAGCTGGGCCAGGGCAAGGAAAACGCCAAGCAGTTCCTGAAGGAACACGAGGACATCCGCGCCAAAATCGACCGCGAAACCCGCGAAGCCCTTGGCATGCCCGCGGAGCAGGAAAGGAAAATCGAGTAGCATGGGCAGCTTGCCCATGTTGAACGCTTCGGGGCCGTTCCAGCCCCGACTGGGGGCAGGAGCGAGACGCTCCTGCCACCTTGCACACGGGCGGGACGCCCGTGCCACGGCTCAAGGCACCCATGAAAGTTGACCCGAACCAGCTGCGTAAACGCTTTCTCGATTTCTTTGACGCGAGAATGAAGGACCACGCCAAGGCCAAGGGCCACGGGGTGAAGCCCGGGGTCAGCCTTGCCTTGCCTAGCAGCAGCCTGCAACCGCCCGATGCCAGCACACTGTTCACCAGCGCCGGCATGCACCAGTTCAAGGACGACTTTACCGGCAATCTGGTGCACGGCACCCGCGCCGCGGCCACGGTGCAGAAGTGCATGCGCACGCCGGACCTTGAGAACGTCGGCAAGACCGCGCGTCACCACACGTTCTTTGAAATGCTGGGGTTCTTCAGCTTCGGCGACGGTTTAAGCGGCCCCAACGGCAGCGTCGGCTTCTTCAAGAAGGAAGCGATCCGCTGGATCTGGGATTTCTACACGTTGCCATGGGATCAAGGCGGCTGCGGCTTGGACACCGGCAAGCTGTACGTGTCGGTCTATAAGGGCGACGAAAACGGCAAAGACCGCGACACCGAGGCCATAGAACTGTGGACTGCGATCTTGCAGCCCCTGCACCCCGGTGTGAGCCTGCTGGGCAAGCGCATTTTTGAGCTGGGCGAGCACGACAACTTCTGGCCCGCGGGCGCGCCAAGCCAGGGGCCCAACGGCGTGTGCGGCCCCTGCAGCGAAATTTTCTATGACCTTGGCGACGAATACGGCCAGGGCGACGTTGCCAGCAATGGCAACCGCTTCATGGAAATCGGCAACATCGTTTTCACGCAGTACGAACGCAGCGGCCCCACGCCCGGCAAGGGCACACTGACGCCCCTGCCCGCCAAGAACATTGACTTCGGTGGGGGATTCGAGCGTCTGGTGATGGTGCTCGACGGCGCCAAGACGACGCTGGATTCCGGGTTGTTTACGGCTGTGCGGAAAGCTCTCAGTGTTCACGCGGCAACATCGCCGCGTGACCCAGCTCCTTCGGCCGGGGCTCATGGCGAGAACCTTGTGCGCGAAAAACGCATTGCGGACCACATTCGCGCCGCCACCTTTGCCATGGCCGACGGCATCCTTCCGTCGAATGAAGGCGCTGGCTATGTCATCCGCCGCATCATCCGCCGCGCCTTCCGCGACGGGTCCGCCTTGGGCTTCGACGGCCCGTTTCTGCACAAGCTGGTGCCGGTGATTGTTGAGGGCTACGGCGAGGCCTACCCTGAACTCAAGCGCAACACCTCGGCCATCGCTGCCACCATCCAGCAGGAAGAGCAGCAGTTCTCCACCACGCTTGAGCGCGGCCTGCAACTGTTGGCCGGCCTGATCCGCGAACACAAGAAGCGCGACGACAAGACACTCGACGGCAAGGCCGCCTTCGACCTGTACCAGTCCCAGGGCCTGCCGCGCGAAGTGGTGCAGGACGAAGCCGCCGCCGAAGGCATGCTGTTGGACCAACTCGGCTACGACGCCGCCGAGGAAGCCCACCGTCAGGCCAGCAAGGGCGGCAAGCAGGTCGTGGTCTTCGAGAAAGGCTGGTTCCAGGATCTAAAAGCCAAAGCCAAGCCCACGGAGTTTCTGGGCTACGAAACCTGCGACTCCACGGCCCGCGTGATCGCGCTGGTGCGCGACGGCCAGAACTTCGACATTGTCGAACAGGGCGACAGCGTGATCGTGGTTCTCGACCGTACGCCGTTCTACGCCGAAAGCGGCGGCCAGGTCGGCGACCGCGGCAGTTTGCACGTGGATGCCGGCCTGTTCGAAGTCATCGACACCAAAAAACGCGACGATTACTGGCTGCATGAAGGCAAGCTCAAGCACGGCAAGTTGCGCGTGGGCGACACCGTTGAAGCCCTCGTAGACCAGACCCGCCGCGACAGCATTCGCCGCAACCACAGCGCCACCCACCTGATGCACGCGGCCCTGCGCAAGGTGCTGGGCGAACACGTCGTTCAGCGCGGCAGTGAAGTGCGGCCTGACGGGTTGCGGTTCGATTTCAGCCACCCCAAGGCCGTGACGTTCGAGGAACGCCAGCAGATTGAGACGCTGGTGAACGAACAGATCCGGGTGAATGCCCAGGTTGGTACGGCGATCATGAGCCCCGAGGAAGCCCAGAAGGCCGGGGCCATGGCCCTGTTCGGCGAAAAGTACGGCGACAAGGTGCGCGTGCTGACCATGGGCAGTGGCACGGGCGTCCCGCCCGTGAAAAAGGTGGAAAGGGGCGTCTCGCCCCTTTCAAGTGCAACCTTCCGGTTCCGCCCGGGCACAGGCGAAGTCAGGCGCCGCCAGGGCGCAAACTTGCCGCATTGGGAGCAATCCGGAGCAACGTATTTCGTTACGTTCCGTCTGGCGGACGCACTCCCTGCAGCGGTGATCGAACAGATTCGCGCCGAGAGAGACGACATCGTAAACACGGCCGCCAGGCTCGGACGCGACCTGAGCGACGACGAACTGCATCGTCTGCAGGAACTGCAGACGGTCAAAATGGACCAGTTTCTGAACGCAGGGCATGGCGCATGCTGGCTGCGGCGCGACGATTGCGCGAAAGTTTTGGCAGACGCGCTGAATCACTTCGATCGCGAGCGCTACGACCTTGCGGCCTGGTGCGTCATGCCAAATCACGTCCACGTGCTGGTGCGCCCGTTGTTTGCCCACACATTGCAGGAGATTCTGCACTCGTGGAAGTCATTCACCGCCAAGAAGTGCCTTGAGCTGGTTGGCAGGACGGGGGCGTTCTGGCAAGAGGAATACTTCGATCGCATCGTGCGCGACGAAGCTGAGTTTGAGAGATTCGTCGGTTACATTGCGGCCAACCCCGTTGACGCCGGATTGAAGGACTGGGCTTGGGTTAACACACCCGCCACGGGCGAGGACGCCCGTGAAACCTTCAACACGGGCGAGACGCCCGTGCCACAAGCATTTTCCATGGAACTCTGCGGCGGCACCCACGTTTCGCGTACGGGCGACATCGGGTTTTTCCGCATCACCAGCGAGGGCAGTAGCAGCGCCGGTGTGCGCCGCATCGAGGCCGTGACCGGCGCCGATGCCGTGGAGATCGCAGCCGCCGAAGCCCGTCTGCTGGCCCAGTTGCACGCCGTCACCAAGGCCCAGCCCGGTAAGGTGCTGGAAAAAGTTGAGGGCCTGATCAAAGAGGTCAAAGACCTCAAAGGCAAGGCCAGGCAGGGCGGCGGGGTGGGCGGCAACGTGCTGGAGACCATCCGCAAAGAGAGCGAAACCGTAGGTGACGCAAGTCTTTATGTCGGTGATGCCGGGGCGGCGGAAGCCACCGATCTGTTGACAATCAAGGAGTCCTTGGGGCAGGATGCAAAATCGTTCGCGATCTTGCTCGGCAGCCGAGGGGAAGATCGCGTTTCGTTACTTTTGGCCTTTTCGAAAGACCTGGTCGGCCGGGGGCTTCACGCCGGGAAAATCGTTGGCGAAATAGCCCGCCTTGTAGACGGCAAGGGCGGGGGCAAACCTGAAGTAGCCCAGGCCGGTGGCAAAAAGCCCGAGGCATTGGCCGAGGCACTGGCGCAGGGGCGCAATCGCCTGCGCGAGATGTTGAAGAACTGAGGCGTCGTGAGGCGCCGTAATGCAGCACGGAAGCGGAGCAGACCATGCCAGTACCGAAAAAGCGTTCTTCCCGCGCGGCGCGCAACCAGCGCCGCTCGCATGACGCCCTGACAACCCCGAAACTCAGCAAGTGCGCCAAGACCGGCCTGCCGAAGCTTTCGCACCGCGTGTGCGAAGACAGCGGCTTTTACGGCAAGTCCAAGCGCGTGTTTGAGGTCGAGGAACGGCTGTAAGGGTTAGTCCCGCGCAACGCCCGTAGTACAGCATGCCAAGCGGAGAGGACGGCCAATGACCCGTATCGCGATAGATGCCATGGGCGGCGATTTTGCGCCCGGGGTTGTCGTGCGCGGCGCATACCGCGTTGCCCAGGAACACAAAGACTGGGTCATGATCCTTGTCGGCGACGAAACCGCCGTGCGCAAGGAACTTGACGCCTGCGGCGCGGCCCTGCCCAACATTGCCGTTGTCCATGCCCCCGAAACCATCGGCATGGACGAACACCCCGTGGAAGCACTCAAGGCCAAACGCAACGCCGGCCTGCCGATGTGCGTGGGCATGGTGCACCAGGGCAAGGCCGATGCCGTGATTTCGGCGGGCAACACCGGCGCGCTGGTGGCCGGCGCCACGCTGATGCTGCGCAACCTTCCTGGCGTACGCCGTGCGGGCATCTGCACAAGCCTGCCCAGCATCAAGGGCCGTGTTGCGATCATGGATGTCGGTGCCAACGTGCAGGCCAAGCCCCAGCACCTGGTGCAGTACGGCATCATGGGCGAGATTTTTTACCGCAACGTGCTGGCTGCTCCCGAACAGGCAGTCAAGGTCGGCCTGCTGTCGGTCGGCGGCGAAGAAGGCAAAGGCAACGCGGTGGTGCGCGAAACGCACACGCTGCTGACCCAGAGCCCCGTGGATTTCATCGGCAACGTCGAAGGCCACGAGATTTTTGAAGGCCGCGTGGAGGTTGTGGTGTGCGACGGCCTGGTCGGCAACGTGGTGCTGAAAACCGCCGAGGGCCTGTCCGACATCCTGATGAAGATGTTCGTCAACAATGCCGGCCGCGCCGAGCTGTCCAAGGACCCGCGTTTTGACGCGGCCTGGAAGTCCTTCAACGAGGAGATTGACTGGCGCGAAGTAGGTGGCGCCGCGTTGCTGGGCGTCAACGGCGTGGTAGTCATCAGCCATGGCCGCAGCGATGAACGCGCGATTTCGTCGGGCATTCGCATTGCCGCAGGCTGCGCCAAGGCCCGCATCAACGACAAGATTGTCGCCGCCCTAAGCAAGGAAGAGGCCAAGGCCGGCGCCGGCCCGCAGGCCTGAAGACACCCGGGGAACCGCAGTGACCCAGCAGCCCAGCGCAGGCATTCTCAGCATCGGCTCCTATACGCCCGCGCGCGTGGTCACTAACGACGACCTTTCCAAGATCGTCGACACCAACGACGAATGGATCTTCCAGCGCACGGGCATCCGCCAGCGGCGCTATGCCCGGCCTGACGAATTCACCAGCGACATGGCCATTGAGGCCACCAAGGTCGCACTGGAACGCGCCGAAATGACGCCGGCGCAGATTGATTACATCCTGGTCGCCACGGCCAGCCCGGACAACACGTTTCCCAACACCGCCTGCTGGGTGCAGAAGGGCCTGGGCATGGGCGATGTGCCGGCGCTGGATATCAGCACCGCGTGCTCGGGCTTTGTGTACGGGCTGGAACTTGCGGCCAGCCTGGTGAACTCAGATGCCTACAAAACGGTGCTGTGCATCGGCGCCGAGAAGCTGTCGGCGATCACCAACTGGACGGACCGCGGAAGCTGCATCCTGTTTGCCGACGGCGCCGGGGCTGCGGTGGTTACCCGCACCGACGGCCGCGGGCAGATTGTGTGCTCGCGCAACGGTGCGCGCTATGATTACGACGCCCTGAATGTGGCCGCCGGTGGCTCGCGCCAGCCCGCCAGCCACGAAACGGTGGAAAAGAACCTGCACACCATCGCGCTCAAGGGCCGCACCGTCTACAAGTTCGCCGTCCAGAAGTTCGAGGAAATGGCCCGCGAGGCCTGCCAGCGCGCGGGCATTTCGCCCGGCGATGTGGCCATGGTGGTGCCGCACCAGGCCAACGTGAACATCATTGAAAGCGCCATGGAGCGCGTGGGTATTCCCATGAGCCGCGTGCTGATCAACATGGATCGCTTTGGCAACACCAGTTCCGCCAGTATCCCGATCGCGTTTGATGAGGCGCTGAAGGATGGCCGCATCAAGCGCGGGGATTACGTGCTGCTGGAGGCCTTTGGCGGCGGCCTGAGCTGGGGCTACAACCTGATCAAGTGGTAGGGAACTGGGCGCTGCGTTAGCTCGCGCCTTGACCCGTGAGGGCTCGCCTTTTCGTGCAATGGCGCTAGCTTACGCGTCGCGTTCAGACAGGACCAATGCATGCCGAAAACCGCACTGCTGTTTCCCGGACAGGGCGCCCAGTACGTGGGCATGGGCAAAGACCTGGCAGAAAAATTTCCGCAGGCCCGCGCGGTGTTTGCGCAGGCCGACAGCCTGCTGGGTTTTGGCCTGAGCAAGGTCTGCTTTGAAGGCCCCGAGCCCGAACTCAATCGCACCGATGTAAGCCAGCCCGCAATCCTGGCCCATTCCTGGGCGGTGGTGGAAGTGCTTCAGTCCACGGAAAAAGGTCGCGCGCTGCTCGAGAAGGGCGGCGTGGCGGCCGGCCTGAGCCTGGGCGAGTATTCCGCGCTGGCGGCATCGGGCGCCATGGCCTGGGGTGACGCGCTGAAGCTGGTGCGCGCCCGGGGCCAGTTCATGCAGCAGGCCTGCGATGCAAAACCAAGCACCATGGCCAGTATTGTCGGCCTGGACGACGCGGCGCTGGAGGCCGCGATTGCCCCGGCCCGGGCGCTGGGCGTGGTGGTGCTGGCGAACTTCAACGCGCCGGGGCAGGTGGCGATCAGCGGCGACAAGCCCGCCGTGGAAGAAGCCATGAAGCTGGCCAAGGCCGCAGGCGCCAAGCTGACTGTCGCGCTTGCGGTGGCCGGGGCCTTTCACAGCCCATTGATGGAACCGGCGCGCGAAAGGCTGGCCGCGCAGATTGAGATGACCAACTTTGCTTCGCCGCGCATCGGCGTGATCGCCAACGTCGACGCAACCGAACAGCATGACCCGGCCATGCTCAAGGCCAACCTGGTGCAGCAGTTGACCGCGCCGGTGCTGTGGGCCAGGTCGATGCAGAAGCTTGTCGATCAGGGATTTGACGAGTTCATCGAACTCGGGCCGGGCACGGTGCTGGCGGGGCTGCTCAAGCGCGTGGCCAAGTCCGCCACCCGCATCAGCATCGGCAAGGCCGAAGAAGTGGCGGCGGCCACGGCATGAACACCGTGTGCGTTAACTACGCCTTCGCGGCGTTTCGCAGGCCTTTGTAGAAGGTTGGTGCGTCTAGACCAGGTGGAAGTCCTGCTACCTGGCCGTCGCCTAGTTCCATCACAATCCACGCACCGTCCACTGTTTTGGCTACGTCAACCGTAAAAAAGTTGCTGTCGATCCGCGGAACCGTGTCCTTCAGAATTGCGAGTTCTTCGTCTGCAGGAATCTCACCCGCTTGGTCCCAATATGCGTTGAGAAACAAGCGCTTTCCACGGTAGTAGAACAGTCGAGCTTCCACGGGTCGCGGGAGGCCGGGTTCCGTTGCGCCACGTGTCGCCAAAGTAACAAAGCGGCGAACTACGATTCCCTTGTTGAGTGCCGGCCCTCGCAGCTCGATGAGTCGACGTACAACCTTCTCCGCGGCTTCAAAGTCCAGCGCGCAAGGGATGTAGCAGGCCTCGCGCCAGTAGTGCTTCTCGGACTTTACATAGTCTTTGACGATGACGGGGTCGTCGCCAAAGGTGGTCAGTGCAGCGCGCAAGTTGTGCACGTTCAACTCGCCGCTCAATTCAAACCACACAGATTCCGGCGAGATCAAACGAATTAGTTCGAAGTAGTTTGGCAGGTAATGACAAAGGGCGTATTGGTCGGCGTTGTTGATCAGTTGAACATTGCGGGCCAGAAGGGACTCGTAAAGGCGCGTGTATTGGTCTTCTGTCAGCATAAAGCCGCGATAGATGGCGGGTCTCGGCGTTGGCTGCGGCTCAATCCACCGAGTAGCACGAACTGGACTGTCTTCCTCGAACAGGCTCTCTGCACTGAAGACGTGAACGTTCAGGCCGGCGCCAACTGCGGCCCGGAACTCGTCAGCGTATGCGGGATCCGGCTGCCGGGGCTCAAGCGGATGGGATCCGAAAACGACGTCCATGGGGCGCTCCGTTGCGCATAGGCCGACAAAGGTTATAGACCTACTTGAAACGCGAAAGGGATTCACTCATGGCTTCACTCACAGGCCGTAAAGCACTGATCACCGGCGCGTCGCGCGGCATTGGACGCGCCATTGCCGAGGCATTTGCCCGCGAGGGCTGCCGCCTGGCGCTGGTTGCCACCGCGCCCGACCGGCTGGTTCAGACCGCCGCGCGCTGCCAGGAACTTTCCGGCGGTCTGGATGTCGACATGTTCGGCTTGGACGTGCGCGACCCCAAGGCCTGCGACGAGGTGGTCAAGAAAGTCACCGAGAAGCTCGGCGGCCTGGACATCATTGTTAACAACGCCGGGGTCACCAAAGACAATTTGCTGATGCGCCTGAGCGACGAAGACTACAACGCTGTCATGGACACCAACATGCGCGGGGCGTTCAACATCACCCGCGCGGCCTCGCGCGCATTGATGAAATCCAAGTCCGGCAGGCTGATCAACATCGCCAGTGTGGTGGGCATCACCGGCAACGCGGGCCAGGCCAACTACGCCGCCAGCAAGGGAGCGTTGATCGCGTTTACCAAGAGTGTGGCCAAGGAACTCTCCGGTCGCGGGGTCACGGCCAACGTGATCGCGCCGGGGTTCATTGAAACGGACATGACTGCGGGCCTGGACCCCAAGGTGAAGGAAGGCGCGTTGGCCGGCATTCGCCTGGGGCGCTTTGGCAAGCCAGAAGACATCGCCAACGCGGCCCTGTTTCTGGCCGCCGACAGCGGCGCGTACATCACGGCCCAGGTGCTGGTGGTAGACGGCGGGCTGACGGCGTAGAGCGGCGATGGGTATACTGACGGTATGAATCGTCTCGACCGCATCTCTGTCAATCCAGCTGTCATGCGCGGCATGGCGCGCATCAAGGGAACCCGGGCTCCGGTAGCGACGATTCCAGGCATGCTGGCAAAGGGCCATTGCTGCGAGAGCATGCTCGATGGCTATCCGGACTTGAAGCGCCAAGACATTGACGCTGCGCCGCAGAACGCAAACTGGCGCATGTCAGAATACACTCGCCAGATCGCCTGATCCTTCGCAACTGCACGAGGTTGCTGCATACGGATTGTTGCCGATTGCTGCCGGCCTCGCGAGTGGAAGCCGTTCCTGAAGGCTTCGACCCACATTGCGTCGCTGTGGACTGAAATTTGCGCGCCTGAAGATGTCGGAAAAAAGTGCTCGCAGTCTTTGCGGAGTATGTCGCGGAACAAGGGGCCAGTGCAGTCGCCACGATCCATGCCGGAAGATCCAGACTCTCGCTACTACCCCTAACCTGAAAGAGCCCGCTAGCAACATGACCGTGATCGCAAGTTTTCTGCGCGAGCATTCTACAGCCCACATGCCTGCTGTGGCCCGTGCCGCGTTCCACTTGCCTGCAGACGTGCTTACCGGCCTCGAAGAGGCCGCCATGCGTGCCACTCCGCACGGGGCCAACTCTGTTGTTTGGCTGCTTTGGCACATTGCGCGGGTAGAAGACGCGTGCATTGCGGCGGGCTTGCTGGGGCAGCCGCAGATACTGGATGATCCGGCCGCAGACTGGCCCCGCAGCATGGGCATATCTCGCCGCGACCAGGGCGAGGGCATGAGTCGTGACGCAGTGGCCGTCCTCAGCACGACCTGCTCGCTGCAGGCCGTGCTTGAGTACCGCGATGCCGTAGGGCGTCATACTCGCGAGCTTGTGGAAGGGCTGAAACCCGAGGCATTCTCGCGGGTTCTCACGCGAGAGGATGTATCGAAGGCGATCGAAGTCGGCGTATTCAGCCAGGACGACAGTCACCTGGTGGGGCTGCCCCTTGAGAATCTGCTCTGGTGGTGGGGGGTGCAGCACTCGGTGTATCACATCGGCCAGATCGCGCTGGTGCGCAGTATGTTCGCCAGGTCAGGGCCTTTGGCTTGAGCGCGGGCGGCGCGCTCGGCTGTGTTCAACCGTGTTCATCTGTGGTTTCATACGCACCATGAGCGACACTAAAGCCAAGCGCAAGACCTCACGCATCCGCCCTGACCTGCCGGAGGGTGTGCTTTCCCAGCGTGAGGCGCTGGAAAAACTTGACCGCCTGACAGAGCAGGCCCGTGCCGGCGGCGGCGCCGACCGTGTCGAGAAGCAGCACCAGTCCGGCAAGCTGACGGCCCGCGAGCGCATTGACCTACTTTGCGACGACGGCAGCTTCGAGGAAATCGACGCTTTTGTGCAGCACAACGTCCACGAGTACGGCCTGCAGGACAAGAAGTACCTCGGCGACGGAGTGGTCACCGGTGTGGGCAAGGTCTATGGCCGCCCGGTGTATGTGTTTGCCCAGGACTTCACAGTGTTCGGCGGGTCGCTGGGCGAACGCTATGGCCAGAAGATCGTCAAGATCATGGACCAGGCCGCCAAGAACGGCTGCCCGATCATCGGCTTTAACGACAGCGGCGGCGCCCGCATCCAGGAGGGCGTTGCCAGCCTTGGCGCTTACGCGGACATCTTTCTGCGCAACACGCTCAGCAGCGGCGTGATTCCGCAGATCAGCGCCATCATGGGCCCCTGCGCCGGCGGTGCGGTGTACAGCCCTGCGATTACGGATTTCGTGTTCATGGTCGAAGGCTCCAGCCACATGTTCGTGACCGGGCCGCAGGTGATCAAAAGCGTCACTCACGAAGAAATCAGCATGGACGGCCTGGGCGGCGCGGCCGTTCATGGCGAAACCAGCGGGGTCAGCCACTTCACGCATGAGTCCGAGCCCGAAAGCATCGCGGCGATCAAGAAGCTGCTCAGCTTCCTGCCCCAGAACAATCTCGAGCCGCCGCCGTTCATCGAGCCCGACGACGACCCCAACCGCGAAGACGAGCGGCTGGATCGCATCATCCCCGACCATCCCGAGAAGCCGTACAACATGCTTGATGTGATCGAGACCATCGTTGACGACGGCGATTTCTTTGAAGTCCACAAGAACTACGCCCAGAACCTGATTGTCGGCTTTGCCCGCCTGGGCGGCCACAGCGTCGGCATTGTGGCCCAGCAACCCGCCGTGCTGGCGGGCTGCCTGGACATCAACTCCAGCCTCAAGGGCGCCCGTTTCGTGCGTTTCTGCGATGCCTTCAACATCCCGCTGGTTACCTTTGAGGACGTGCCCGGCTTTCTGCCCGGCGTGAACCAGGAACACGGCGGCATCATCAAGCACGGGGCCAAACTTCTTTACGCCTATTGCGAGGCCACGGTGCCCAAGCTCTGCGTGATCACCCGCAAGGCCTACGGCGGGGCCTATTGCGTGATGAGCAGCAAGCACATCCGCAGCGACGTGAATTACGCCTGGCCCACGGCCGAGATCGCCGTGATGGGTGCCGAAGGCGCGGTGAACATCCTGCACAGCAAAGAAATCGCCGCATCCAAAGACCCCGAGGCCCGCAAACAGCTGGTGGCCGAGTATCGCGACCGTTTCAGCAACCCCTATGACGCGGCGGCGCGGGGGTACATTGACGCCGTGATCCGGCCTCGCGAGACTCGCAAAAGGCTGATCCGCGCGCTGGAGACCACGCGCCACAAGCGCGACACCAACCCGCCCAAAAAGCACGGGAACATTCCGCTATGAGGACTCGATGGCTGATTGTGCTGTTGCTGGCCGTGGCCGCCTGCACGGCTGACCCAGCTGCGGATTGGGACACCGACCAGCGGGCCGTACACGCCGCCATGGCGGCATGGGCTGGTGCCGCCAGCAAGGGCGACCTGGATGCCATGTGGGATATGCTTACGCCGGACGCGCAGGAGGTCTACCAGCGCGAGCTGACGGGCAAGAACGGTGTGCGCGAATCGGTCGTCCTGCTGAAGGCCAGCCTGGCACCGGATTCAGAGGCCCCGCCCGAGGAAAAGCAGCGGGTGGAAAAGGTGCTGAAGACCCTGCCGCCGGAACCCGAGAAGATGACGGCCAAGGACTACTACAAGTGGCGAGTCGAGCCCGACCTTACCCCGAAGAAGACCGCCAACACCGCCCAGCTGTTCGCAAAGGCCAACATCAAGGGCATCACCATCACCGGCGACACGGCGACTGTGCTGCTGGCCAATGGCGACCCGGACAGATACACGTGGAAGAAATCGGCTGGGGACTGGAAATTTGACCTTCCACCTAGCATCCTGCGCGCCCTCGAAACGGTTCGTCGGCGGGAAGCCGGCGAGTAAACAGTAGTCGCTCACGACATTGGGCAATTCGGACAACGAAAGGCGGAAAAGTGAAGACCCTCTTGAAGACTGTGCCATTGCTGGCACTGATCCTGGCACTCTCGAGCTGCGGCGGTGGCAGCGGCGGCACGGCAGACCCCAAGGAAATCGGCGATGCCGCGGTGAAGAAGATCACCAGCATGGATTTCGACAGCCTGGATTCGCTGATGGAACAGGACGTTGATGTCGACGGCGCCAAAGAAATTCGCGCTTGGCGTATCAAGGAAGGCTACGACCGCTGGAAGGACTACAAGAAGCGCCTTGAGGGCGACAGCGGCATGGACCCCAAGAGCAAGTCCGGCATCGACGGCGAAGACAAGTGGAAGGACATGACCTGGGGCAAGCGTACCGGCCTCGAGTTCGGCCTGTACCAGCTTTACGTCAACGACGACCTCGAAAAGCGCCTGAAGGAAATGAAGTGGGCCCGCGTCGGCAGCGAACAGAAGCTGGCCGTTGAAGGCCAGGGAAGCGCGACGATCGCCTACATGAACGGCTATCAGGACATGATCGAAGTGCGCTGCACCCGCAAGAACGGCCTGTGGTACCTCGCCAGCGTTGAAGTGAAGATGAGCAAGGAACTGCCCAAGAAGCCGAAGGACGACTAGTTCAACCAGTCACAACAAGGGCGCACCTGCGGGTGCGCCCTTTGCATTTTGCGCCCGCACCCATAAAGTCCCGCCATGCTCAAGAAAGTCCTGGTCGCCAACCGTGGCGAAATCGCCCTGCGCGTGATCCGCGCCTGCAAGGCCCTGGGCATCGCCAGCATGGCTGTTTACAGCGACGCAGACGCGCACCTGCCATTTGTGCGCGCCGCCGACGAAAGCCACTACTTGGGGCCATCCGTGGCCGCCGAAAGCTATCTGAACATGGCGCGCATCATTGAGCTTGCCCGGCGCCACGGCTGCGACGCGATCCACCCGGGCTATGGATTTCTCAGTGAAAACGCCGCGTTCGCCAAGGCCTGCGAAGACGCCGGGATCGTGTTTGTCGGCCCCGACAGTGGTGCTATCGACCGCCTGGGCGACAAACGCCACGCCAAGGCAGTAGCCGAAAAAGCAGGCGTTGCCGTAACGCCATGGATCCAGTGTGCAGGCACCGCCGATGCCGCCACGGTGGCGGCGATCAGCAAGATCGGCTTTCCCGTGATCATCAAGCCTGCCGCCGGTGGCGGCGGCAAAGGCATGCACAAGGTAACCGCGGCCGACCAGTTGGCCGAACTGCTGCCCAAGGCCGCGCGCGAAGCCAAGGCGAGTTTCGGTGACGACTCGCTGCTGGTCGAGAAATTCCTCGAAGGCCCGCGCCACATCGAAGTTCAGATACTGGCCGACAAGCACGGCACTGTGCTGCACCTGTTTGAGCGCGAATGCAGCCTGCAGCGCCGGCACCAGAAGCTGCTGGAAGAAACGCCAAGCCCAAGCCTGACGCCGCAACAGCGCGCGGATATCTGCGCCGACGCCGTGCGCATTGCCAGGACGGCAAACTACAGCAACGCGGGCACCTGCGAGTTTCTGTTCGATGAAGCGGCGGGCAAGTGGTACTTCTGTGAAGTCAACACGCGCCTGCAGGTGGAGCACCCCGTGACCGAACAGGTCGTGGGCGTGGACCTGGTGCAGTGGCAGTTGCGCATTGCAGGCGGCGAGGCCTTGACGCTGAGGCAGGACGACCTGCGGCAGACCGGCCACGCGATTGAACTGCGCATCAACAGTGAGGACCCCTTTGCGGGGTTTATGCCCAGCCTGGGCTACATTGAGGCCTTCGAGCCGCCATCGGGCGAGGGCATCCGTGTGGATGCGGGCTATGCGGCGGGCGACAGCGTGACGCAGTACTACGACTCGCTGATGGCCAAACTGATTGTGCACGCGGTGGACCGCAATGCCGCGGCCAACCAGGCGATTACGGCACTTCGCGAGTTCATGGTCGTGGGCGTGGCGACGACGATTCCATTTCACATTGCGCTGCTGCAGCACCCGGACGTGCGCGCGGGCAAGTTCAACATCCGCTGGGTGGAAGAACACATGGCCGAACTGGCGCGCCGTGGCGATGCACAGAACGCGGCGGTGCTGGCCGCGCTGATGGAGTACAGGCATCTGCTAAAGGTCCGCAACGCCCAAAGCCGTGCGGGCGAACTGCACTTTGACCCCTGGAGCTCGAGTTCTCTGCCAAGGCTGCGTTAGGGGGACCTGCCAGACTCAAGCAAGTGATTGGGAGCTTTGATGGATGTTGTCTTCCGACTAGAAGTACGGGGCCCGTCGCCTCTGAGACTTACAGTAGAACTGGATGCATTTCAGTTGTTGCTGCCAGTGGGGAAGAAGCTTGAGGTTAGCCGAGATGACGGTGACTCCGACGTTTGGATCTGGAGTCACAGTGACGAACGTGGTTCGTTTCTGACTCTCATCAACCACGACGCCATGGAAGTGCGTATCGACGGCAAGCTCCTCTACGATTGTTACCAGGACTACTGGGAAAATTCGAATCCCTGATCTACTCGGGAGTGGCGTCCGGCAACCATGGAATACGAAGTCACAGTCGATGGCCGCAAGTTTCGGGTGCGCTTCTTTGAGCTCGCCGGGGAGCTGTTTGTAGAGCACGAGGGCGGCACATTTCCTGTCAAAGCCGACACGCCCCTGCGCAGCAAGGTGCAGAAGGCCCAGGTCAATGGCGGCACCCGGCGCTTTGGTTATCACCGCACCAAGGAAGGCGTTCAGATCGTCCTGGAGGGCGCGATCTACGAAGCCGCCGTGGCCGAACTGCAGCACGTGCGGCTGGCTGCGCTATCCGGCCGCAAACGCGGCGGCGGCAACTTTGACGTGAAAGCACCCATGCCCGGCATGGTTGTTGCGCTCAAGGTCAAGGTCGGCGAAGCAGTGAAAAAGAACCAGAGTCTGCTGGGCCTGCACGCGATGAAGCTGGAAAACGACATCCGCAGCCCGCGCGACGGTGTCGTGCTTGAAATCGCCGTCAAAGCCGGCGACGTGCTCGAGAAGGGCGCATTGATGGTCAAGCTGGGTCCGCCGCCGGAGACCAGCCCATGAGTTCGCTGCAGGACGACTACATCCGCTGGCTGGAAGGCCCACGCGCCAAGTTCGTGGCCAAGGCCCCCGAACGCCGCGTGAAGTTTGAAACCACAAGCGGCTGCGAGATTCCGCCCCTGGCCCTGCCCGCGGGCCTGAGCGCTGAGGGTCAGGCGGCCTATGCGGCCGATCTCGGCTTTCCGGGCGAGTTTCCATACACGCGCGGTGTCTACCCCAGCATGTACCGCGGGCGCTTCTGGACCATGCGCCAGTATGCAGGCTTCGCCAGCCCCGAGGAAAGCAACCGGCGCTATCGCTTTCTGCTGCAGCAAGGCGTCACCGGCCTGAGCGTGGCCTTTGACCTGCCCACCCAGATCGGCTACGACAGCGACCACGCCATGGCGCAGGGCGAAGTCGGCAAGGTGGGCGTGCCGGTCTGCAGTACCGCGGACATGGCCGTGCTGCTGGACGGCATTCCGCTGGACCAGGTCAGCACCAGCATGACCATCAACAGCAGCGCGGCCTGCCTGCTGGCGTTCTACCTGATCCAGGCCGACAAACAGGGCGTAAGCTGGTCCAAGCTGCGCGGCACCGTGCAGAACGACCTGTTGAAAGAGTTTGTCGCCCGTGGCACGTACATCTACCCGCCACGCGCCAGCCTGCGCCTGACCACCGACATCATCGAGTTTTGCAGCAATGAAGTGCCGAACTTCAATGCCATCAGCATCAGCGGTTATCACATCCGCGAGGCCGGCAGCACCGCGGCCCAGGAGATCGCGTTCACGCTGGCCAACGGGCTTGAGTACGTGAAGCAGGCCGTGGCGCGCAAACTTGATGTGAACCACTTTGGCCGCAACCTGAGTTTCTTCTTCAATGGGCACAACAACCTGCTGGAAGAAGTCGCCAAGTTCCGCGCCGCGCGCCGCCTGTGGGCGCGCCTGATGAAGGACCGCTTCGGTGCCACCGACAAAGCCGCGCTGCAACTGCGGTTTCACACCCAGACGGCAGGCAGCACACTTACGGCCCAACAGCCCGAAAACAACGTCGTGCGCACGGCCGTGCAGGCGATTGCTGCGGTGCTGGGCGGCACGCAAAGCCTGCACACCAACAGCTTTGACGAGGCCCTGGCCCTGCCCACGGAACGTTCGGTCGAAATCGCCCTGCGCACGCAGCAGATTCTGGCCCACGAAAGCGGCATTGCCGACACGCCGGACCCGCTGGGTGGCAGCTACCTGATCGAGAAGCTGACGGACGAACTTGAACACAAGGCCATGGCCCTGATTGCCCGTGTAGACGAGCTCGGCGGCGCCGTCGGCGCAATTGAGGCCCGCTTCATGCAGGGCGAGATCGGCCGCGCGGCGCTGGCCTGGCAACGTGCCGTGGAAAAGGGCGACGCCGTGGTGGTGGGGGTGAACAAGTTCCAGTCCGATACCGCTTACCAGGCCAGCCTGCAGCAGATCGACCAGACGGCCGTAGAGCGCCAGTTGCAGCGTCTGGCCGCGTTCAAGGCCGGGCGCAATGCCGCCGGGGCGGACAAGGCGCTCCAGGCGTTGCAGGCGGCGGCCAAAGGTGACTCAAACCTCATGCCGCACATCCTGGCGGCGCTGCGTTCCGATGCGACACTGGGTGAAGTTTGCGATACCATGCGCGCGGTTTTTGGCGAGCACCACGACAGTTGATTCACCCACAAGGGCAACCAGCCATGTCAGCCGGCAACACCCAACGCAAGAAGCGCAACACCGACCGCCGCACGAGTAAAGTGGACCGTCGCGACGCCCCGGTAAATGCCACCGTCAACATCAGCACCAGCACCGAGCGCAAGCAATTGCTGGATACCTGCAGCCAGATCGGCGCGCTGATTATCGGCCAGCGTTTTGACCGCATGGCCCAGGGCGTTGAAGTGCTGCAGAAACAGGCCAGCGGGCTGCTGCTCAAGCAGCACCTGGAGGTCTGGCTGCCGCGCTTTGAGGAACACTACACGCAACTCGAGAAGGTCGTCGGCAAGAACCTTGAAATCAACCAGGCTAACCTGGTCAACGACCTTAAGGCCAAGGTCAAGGCCGCCGGGTACACCAGCATGAAGGATTTCTTGACCAAGGTGATTCTGCCGGTGGTCAGCTATCACGGGCTGCTGCTGCACCTGAACAACAACGCCGGCGTGGCGCTGCCCAACGAGGTGCGCGACCAGGTGGTCAAGCGCATGAACGCCATCAACAAAATCCTGGGCGGAACCTGCGCGGCCATGTTCCTGCAGGAATCGATGGGGCTGGGCTAGGCGTTATGCCCCGGGTGAACCATGCGCCTTGATCACATTGGTTTGGCCGTTAAGTCCATCGCCGAGGCCCGCAAGTTCTATGAAAGCGGGTTGGGCCTGGGGTCGGAACCCCACATTGAAGAAGTCGCCGGCGAAAAAGTGCTGGTGTTGAAAGTGATTGTGCCCCCGGGCATCCACATTGAATTGCTCGAGGCCACATCGCCGGATTCGGCGATTGCCAAGTTCATTGAAAAGCGCGGCGAAGGCCAGCATCACCTTTGCTATGCCGTGGACGACGTACTGGCTGCGACCAAACGCATGGTCGAGAAAGGCTACACCCCGCTTTGGGAACAACCCCGGGTGGGTGCCGGCGGGTGCCTGGTGAACTTCTTCCACCCCCGGCAGGCTCACGGGGTCTTGACAGAGCTTTCTCAGCCCCCTAAGTAGACGCGCCCCGCAGAGGCTTGCGGGTCAAATTAGGGGCGGCTAAACTGCCGCGCCAACCATCGGTGGGTGTGTCGGAAACGCCCACGAAGTGCCCGGACTTGTTCGAAAGGGAGAGCAGCGTGCCCACGCGGGAAGAAATTCAGGAATCAGTGATCCAGATTGTCTGCGACCAGATGGGTGTCAGCCGCGACAAGGTGACGCTGGAAACCTCGTTCGTGAACGACCTTGGTGCCGACAGCCTGGACACCGTGGAACTGGTGATGGAGTTCGAGGACGAATTCGAACTTACCATCCCCGACGAAGACGCCGAAAAGATCCAGACCGTCGGCGACGCGGTGAAGTACATCGAGGAAAAGTCCGCCAGCAAGGGCTAGTTCCGCCGTGCGTCCGGGCAAGCAGCGACGCGCCTTCATTCGGGGGGCGCTGGTTGCTTGCCCGGATTGATTCAGCGCCTTTACGTTTGCCAGGGGCAGGCTTCAGGACCGAGACCTACGCATGACCACACCTGCGCGTCGACGAGTCGTCATCACCGGCCTGGGCGTCATCTGCCCTTTGGGCAATGATGTCGCCACCTTCTGGAACCGCGCCCTCAAGGGCGAAAACGGTATCGAGCGGCACGAGGACCTTGTCACCGCCGGCCTGACCACCACCATCGCCGGCCGGGTGCGCGGTTTTGACCCGGCCATGGTGTTCAACGACCGCAAGTATGCCCGCCAGACCGACCCGTTTGTGCACTACGCCGTGTTTGCCGCCGACCAGGCCATCAAGGATTCCGGCCTGAACCTGGAACAGGTAAACCGCGAGCGCGTGGGCTGCATCATTGGTTCGGGCATCGGCGGGTTGCAGGAGATCCAGGAAGGCAACTCGATCCTGATTCACCGCGGCCCCGGCCGCATCAGCCCGTTCTTCATTCCCAAGCTGATGCTGAACGCCGCGGCCGGCAACGTTGCGATCCGCTTCGGGCTTAAGGGCCCCAACTACGCAACGGCCAGCGCCTGTGCGGCAGCCAACCACGCGCTGGGCGCGGCACTGCGCACCATCCAGTACGGCGATGCCGACGTCATGGTCACCGGCGGCACCGAAGCGGCGGTAACCGTGCTGGGCATGGCGGGTTTCTGTTCGGCCCGTGCCATGAGCCAGCGCAACGACGACCCCGAGCACGCCTCGCGCCCCTTCGACAAAGAGCGCGACGGCTTTGTGATGGGCGAAGGCGCGGGCATTGCGGTGTTTGAGGAACTCGAACACGCCCGCAAGCGCGGCGCGAACATCATCTGCGAAGTGGTCGGCTTTGGTTCCACCGACGACGCCTACCACATGACAAGCCCCAGCGAAGACGGCGAAGGCGCCGTGCGCAGCATGGAAATGGCGGTGCGCGACGCGGGCCTGGCACCGCAGGACGTCACGTACATCAACGCCCACGGCACCAGCACCGAATACAACGACAAAACCGAAACGCTTGCGATCAAGAAGCTGTTTGGCGACCACGCCCGCAAGCTGATGGTAAGCAGCACCAAATCGATGGTCGGGCACCTGCTGGGCGCCTCAGGCGCCGTCGAACTTGTGGTCACGGCGCTGGCCATCCAGAAGGACATGGTGCCGCCAACGCGCAACCTGACCGTGGCCGACCCTGATTGCGACCTGGACTACGTGCCGCACGAGGGCCGCAGCGCCAAGGTGAGTGTGGCGATCAGCAACTCGTTCGGATTTGGCGGGCACAACGCCACGATTGCGCTTGCCAAGCTGAAGTAGTCTTCAAATCCACACAGCCCCTTCGATCCACACATTGGTCCGATAGACTGCGGCCGGAGGCTGGAATGGGACGCACCTGCACGCTTGTTCTGATCCTGCTGGCTGTGGCCGTCGCGGGCTGCAGCAACCCGCGCCATTACTTCAGCCTTGAGGAATGGGGCGACGGCTGGACGCTGAAAGTCGAGGAAAAAGACAAGGTCTTTCGCGCAAGCTGGGTCAAGGGCGACAACCGCAGCATCAAGCTGGTGAACTATCACGACTCGCCCAACGGCCAGTTTGTCATCGTCAACACGCTGTATCTGGAGGTCGACAAACAGGGCAAGGTTCTCAGCGGGCGGCTCAAGCGCGCCACCACGCCCGAAATCAGCAAGCGCGCCTATTACGAACGCTATGCCAAGTGGTGGCGTGTGCTGCGCGGCAGTTGCGTGCTTGACAGCAAGGGCGACGGCACTGTGGATGTCACCTGCGAAGGCGCCTACGAGTTCAGTGGCACAGTGGTACCCGACGAAAAGACCCAGGTCATCAAACCCGAGTAAGCCATGGCCAATCGCGGCATCCCGTTCGTCAAGATGGAAGGCATCGGCAACGACTACGTTTACGTGGACGCGCGCAAGTCCGTGCCCAAGGGCCTGAACAAGCTGGCCCGCGAGATCAGTGACCGGCACTTCGGCGTGGGCAGCGACGGGCTGATCCTGATCCGCACCAGCAAGGTCAAGGGCGTGCGCCACCGCATGCAGATGTTCAACAGCGACGGCAGCGAATCCGAAATGTGCGGCAACGGCCTGCGCTGTGTGGCCAAGTACCTGTTCGACCGCAAACTCGAGAAGCAGCCCGAGTTCCCGATTGAAACCGGCGCCGGTGTACTGACGGTGCAGGTGACGCCCAAAAAGGGCACCCATCTGGCGCAAAAGATCCGGGTCAACATGGGCAAGCCCCGCCTGACCCGCGCCGAAATCCCGATGGACGGCGCGCCGGGCGAACAGTGCGTCAACGAACCATTTGAAGTCGGGGGTCGCCAGTTTCGCATCACCTGCGTGTCGATGGGCAACCCGCACTGCGTGATTTTTCTGGACCAGCCTGCCGACGACAAGCTGGTGCATGGCATTGGCCCGTTGATCGAGAACCACCCCATGTTTCCGCGCCGCACCAACGTCGAGTTTGTCTGGCGCGAAAGCGAAAAGCTGCTGCACCAGCGCACCTGGGAACGCGGCGCGGGCGAAACCCTTGCCTGCGGCACCGGCGCCAGCGCGGTGTGCACGGCTGCGGTTCTAAACGGGCTTACCGGCCGCAGGATGCGCATCAAGCTGCTGGGCGGCGACCTCGAGATGGAATGGAATGAGAAGGACGGCTGCGTCTACAAGACCGGCCCGGCCCGCGAGATCTGCACAGGAGTCTGGCCCGTATGAACTGGCTTGGCGTGGGCGGCATTGGTGACGCGACCGGCATTGTGCTGTGGCTGCTTGCTTGGTTCGTGACCATCGGCCTGCACGAGGGTGCCCACGCGTGGACGGCCTGGTGGCTGGGCGACGACACGGCCCACATGCTGGGCAAGCGGTCTATCAACCCGGTGCGCCACATTGATTTCAAGGACCAGCGCTCGATCCTGTTCACAGTCGTCATGCCGCTGATCTCCACGATTGCCGGCTTTCTGCCCATCGGCATCGCCTGGGTGCCTGTGAACCCGTCCAAGTTTCGTCACCCGACCCGCGACATGGCAATCACCGCCATTGCGGGGCCGGGCGGCAACCTCATTGCCGCTATCCTGGGCGCAGGGCTGTTTGTGCTGGCAAGTTTTCTCTATTACAAGTTGGGCCAGCCCGGCACGCCGATCTCCGACTATGTTGCGCTCAGCCTGCTGTTCGAGTTCGGCTGGCGCATGGTGCTGTTGAACATCCTGCTGGGCGCGATCAACCTGGTGCCTCTGCCGGGCGTGGACGGCGGCACAGTGCTGTACCACTTCATGAACTATCGTGGCCGCGAGCTTTTTGACCGGCTGGCGCCCTATGGCCTGATGATCTTTCTTGTCATCATGTTTACCGTGGGCCGACCGTTTACCCAAAAGCTGGTGGAACTCTCGATGAAACTGCTCGGCCTTCTGGCCGGCCTGGGGCGATCCGCATGAACGAGCCGCGCGTTGCCACGTCCGTCTACACCGGGCCGCTGGACCTGCTGCTGTTTCTCTGCCGCCGCGCCGAGGTCGACATCTACGACCTGCCCGTGGCCGAAATCGCCGAGCAATACATAGCCGAGCTTGAGGCCATGCCCACACTCGACCTCGAGTACGCCGGCGAGTTTTTGACCATGGCCGCCAATTTGCTCAAGCTCAAAAGCGACCTTGTGGTCGCCCGCAGCGAGCAACAGCAGCAGGCCGAAGCCGAGCGCTCGCGGCTGGTTCGGCAGTTGCTCGAGTACAAGCGCATCCGCGACCTCGCGGGCATGCTGCACGAAGCTTGGGACCGCCAGAGCATGCGCCACGGCCGCCCGCCCGGCCTGCTGGGCGCCGATACCCCGGAAAGCGACAACAACACATACCTCGAGAACGTGACGGCGATTGACCTGTACCGGGTGTATCACCGGCTGTACGGCGAAATCGCCGCGCCCCGGCCTCACCTGATTGAGCTGGAAGGCCGCCCGGTTCGCTATTACGTGGACCTGATTTTGGCCCAGTTGCGGCAGACCGGCAAAGTCGATTTCTCAACGCTGGTGGGCCCCAACCGCGAGAAGGCCGAAGTGATCGGCAATTTCCTTGCGCTGCTGGAGATGGTCAAGCAGCACAGCATCAGTATCGAGCAGCGCCAGGACGGCGAGATCGTCATCGGCCCGCCGCCGGAAGGAGAACCCGGGGCGGAAGCGACACAGTAGTTCGCCCGCGCGCCGATTGCGGGAATCCGGTGGCACTGCGGCCTGTTGAGTGCTTACCTTAACGTCGCCCGCTGCCGAGGATCGTCATGGAAGCCAAGCGCCAGGACCTGACCAATTCAATCGGCCTGCTGGTGCTGCGCCTGGGCGCCGGGGCCTACATGATGAGCCACGGCTGGGGCAAGTTTCTCAATGTGCTCAAGGGCGAGTTCAACGACAAGTTTGACCCGATCGGCCTTGGCCCGCACCTCAGCCTGATCGGCGCGGCCACGGGCGAGTTCCTGTGCGCGCTGCTGGTGGTGGTGGGTGCTGCCACGCGCGCATCGGCAGCTGTGGTGGTGTTCACCATGCTGGTTGCGGCCTTTGTGTTCCATGCCGGCGACCCCTGGACGATGGGTGCGGGCAAAAGCAAGGAACCGGCGCTGCTGTTCGCGACCATGTTCGCGACTTTCATTTTCACGGGCGCGGGCAAGTTCAGTGTCGACGGGTTGATCTGGCCGTTCCTGCGCGAGCGCCGCGCCAGGCGCAAGGCCTCGGGCAAGTAACGCTTTCTACTTGCCGGCGGCCGGTGGCATGGTTCGGCGGCTGGCTGCACTGCTGCTGCGCACGTCGTCAATCACGATGAAGCAGGTGCTGTCCAGAAGCCGGGCCAGCGGCGGCAGCTCACGGGCCTTTTTGCGCGGCACGTGGATGAACAGGATCTGGATCGGCCCGTCGCGGCCGCGGCCGTCCATCTGCGTGACACGGTAGCCGCGCTCGCGCAGGCCGTCGGCCAGAACATCACCGTGGTGCGTGAACACGCGCACGACCTGTTCGCCCCGTGCAAAGAACTGCTCTGCCGTGATGCCCAGGAATGTGCCGGTGGCAAAGCCCAGCGCGTAGGCCACGGCGTACACGGGGTTGTTGATCTTCTGCACCACACCGGCGACCACAAACACCCAGATCAGCGCCTCAAAGAACCCGATCAGCCACGCCGACTTGCGGCGGCCGGCGGCGGTGTTGGACATGCGCAGCACGGCCAGGGCGACGTCGGTCATGCGGGCCAATGCGATCAGCGCCGCGCCGCCGAGTGCGTCCCAGGAAACATCAAGGCTGTCGAATGACATCGGCATCGGGCGCGAACTTACTCGCGTTCGACTTTCTGCGCCAGCGCGTGTGCCTGTTCGGATTGCGCCTGGGCCTGCGGGCCGATGGCCAGCACCAGCAGGTCGGCAAACGGTTTTTCATAGGCCGGCATGGCGTCAAACACCGCGTCGCGGCAGGCTTCTTCAAGGCTGTCCTCGGGCATGCCGCTGGTGGGCATGTCGGCGTCGGGGTTGGCCTTCAGCTGGTGGTCGACCACGGCCTCGTCAAACCAGGCATGCAGCTTTTCCGTGGGCTTTCCGGCATGCAGCGTGGCCCAGCCGCAGCCGCCTTCAATAAGGCGTTTGGCCAGTGCCTTGACGGCTGCGCGCTCGGGCTTGCCGGACCACAGCACCAGCGCGCCAAAGGGCGCGGGCGGAACGTGCTCAAACTTGGTGTCGGGTTTGTCCAGCACCAGTGTGGTGACTTTGCGGCCGTTGGTGGCAGTACCGGAAAGCATGGCCTAGGCCTCAAGGATCTCGAACGTCCAGCGTTTGACGACAATGCGCAGGCTTTTCTTCAGCAGCGGCGACTTGATGAAGCCCTTGGGATCCACCGAGAGTTGCTCGTACCCGGCCTTCTTGCGCACGAACAGGCTGATCGCGCCAGTCTTGGGGTCCACCACCCAATACTCGGGCACCTTGGCCTTGTGATAGGCGTTGAGCTTCTCCGCGACGTCCCGATGTGCGGTTGAAGGGGATAGGCATTCAATCACAAGCGCGGGGCGGGCGGTTACAGGCCCCGTAGATTCGTCGCCAAGGTCGGCCTGGCGATACGCCGCAAGGTCGGGGCGCAGTTCCGTATCGGCAATGGGCAATCGGACGGAGCGATCCAGGATGACGTACCACCCATGGTCGGGGCTCAAAGCCCCGCGGACGAAATTGCGCAGTTCGGCCGCAAGATCGTTGTGCGGGCCGGTAGGAGACTGCGTCATGAACGCAACTCCTTCGATCAACTCCCACTTCTGGTCAGGGTCAACATCAAACGCCTCAAACTCGCGCAGTGTCATGCGCGCGGGCACACGCTTGGAGCGCGAGGACCGGGGCGGGGGCGTCTTGATGTCGGAATCACGTGCGGCCATGCGAGCAGTATAACACTCTGCTTGTTCCAGACAGGCATCCACTCTGGGGATTTGATCCTCAGGCGTCCTTCGGCAGCAACTTGAAGTCGAACGGACTGACGCCGCAACGCGGACAGCTTCGGTGATTCAGAATCTTGCCTTTTACGCCCGAGAATCTTCTGCCACAGGCGCGACATTCGATCTTGATCTTTGCTTGCCCTTGGCGCGCTGGGGCGCACTTCCTTGCGTTCTGCAGTCGGGAACTTCTCCGTTGGCGTCGATGATGTGGCGGCGATGCGTGCAGCCCTCGCCGGGGCAGGTTCAGATTACCCGCCAGGGCGCGCTGTAGACCGTCAACTGCCCGCCGACGGCGGTGCTGACAATGCACAGATAGTAATCGTTGGCGATCTCAATCGCGCTGCTGCTGGGCGGCGCGGCGCAGATTGCCATGCACACGCCCGCGCGCGCCAGCCGCAGCGCCATCTGCCGCGTAAGCCCGAAGTTGGTCAGCGCGATGCGGCCCTGCGATTCAACGCCGGCCTGCACCAGTTCTCCCAGTGCGCGGTACATGGCGTTGATGCGGTGGAAGCCCTCGCCGTAACTGTGGATCTCGCCGTTTTGTGCAAAGGCCGCGAGATAGCACATGCGCTCGTTGCTCTTGAGGCTGAGAAACAGCTTCTTGAAGCGCTGTGCCAGCTCGGCCACCTGTTCGGGTTGCAGTTCGGTCTCGGTGCCCACGCGCCGGGCAAAATAGGGGTCGGCAAGTTTGCCCACGGGGCCGGTCAGGGCGCGCACGGCCAGGGCGTCGGCGGCGGGCTCGCTGATCGTCACCTTGATGACATGGCGGTCAAGGTCGGTGTCGATGGCCACAAACTGGTCTTCGCGGTCAATCACGCCTTCGCCCACCAGCCAGCCCACAACCAGGCTCTTGATGCGGTGGGGGGCGCAGTTCAGGGTGGTCTCGACCTTGTCGTTTACGAAGATGCGAAACTCGGTTTCCGCCGGCACATATTCGACGGCGGCCTCGCCGAGTTTCTGGCTGTCGATCTTGATGACCTCGACCTTGGAAAGGCCGGCAGTGGTTTCGCTGCGCACAATTCCTCCACGGGCGACAAGGCGCCTAATGGGTTATCGGACGCGCCCGAGGCAAACCTGAAGGCGAATTGGGCCCCAGGCCGTACCCAGATGACCATTGCGGCAGGACCCCGCCGCCCGCTACAAACGGGCCATGGACTTCGAGCCCTTTCAATACATGCGCTATGCCAAGCGCATTGAATACGCCGACGGCATCTATCTTGCCGGCAGCGGCATGACGCCCCCGCGGCCCGAGATGATCGGCTTTCGGCCCGAGGACTATGATTTTGACAGCCTGTGCAACAGCTATGGCGACCCGCGCAACATGGACTGGCTGGCCGATCACTACCATTGCGGCGGCGACAACGTGATGCTGGCCGCCGGCAGCAGCAGTGCGAATTTTCTGGCCTATGCCGCGCTGCTGGGCCCGGGCGACAAAGTCATTGTCGAGACTCCGGGCTATCCGCAGTTCTTCAGCCTGGCCAGCCTGTGCGGCGCCCAGGCCGTGAAGCTGCCGCGCCGGTTTGAGAACCGCTTTCTGCCTGACCCATCAGAGCTTGCCGGGCTGATTGACGACCGCACCAGGCTGGTGGTGCTGACCAACCTGCACAACCCCAGCATGGCGCACATCCCGGCCGACCACCTGCGCCAGATCATCACCCTGTGCGCCGACCGCGGCGTGATGGTGCTGGTTGACGAAGTCTACCTGCATCACCTGGTTCCCGGCGAAGGCGACGACACTGCCTGGGGCATGGCCGACAACGTGATTGTCACCAGCAGCCTGACCAAAGTGTACGGGCTTTCCGCCCTGCGCTTTGGCTGGGCGATTGCGCCGGTGCGCCTGGTCAGCCGCATGCTGGACCTGGCCGATGTTGTGGACCCGCAGGTGGTGCCGATCACCCAGAACATGGCCGTGCGGGCGCTTTCTGCCCTGCCGCGACTGCGCCCGCTGGCGCGCCGCCTGCATGAATCGCACTGGCCGATTGTGCGCGAATGGCTGAACGCCCGCAGTGATGTGGACTACCACAAGCCCGAAGGCGGCCTGACGGTGTGGATGCGCGCCAAGGGAGTCACCGAAACCGGCAGCCTGGCCACGATCCTGCGCAACGAGTTCTCGACGCTGGTGGTGCCGGGCGAGTACTTTCAGTCGCCGGGCTGGCTGCGGGTGGGCTATCGCATTGAACCCATGACCCTGCGCGAAGGCCTCAAGCGTCTGGGCAAGGCGCTGGACGACTTTGCCGGCCACTGACATGCACCTGGACACCAGCGGCGACACACTGTTCTTCAAGCGCCGCGTGGACGGCCTGGACACCCTGTTTGTGATGCAGCCCGACGGCCGCAGCGCAGAATCGCCGCTGGCGCTCTCCGCAACGCCGGGCCAGTTGCGTTTCTGGGCCGGGCCGGGCGGCGCGCTGGCCGTGGCCGCACCATGGCCGCGCGCCGAAGGCGGCCTGAAGTTTTCCGTGTACGCGACCGAACGTGTCCGCGCGCTGGTTTCGCGCGGCACCGGCGACATCAACGCGCTGCTTACCGACGTTCCGCAGATCAGCGAGTTCACGCCCGAGCCGCGCCCCCTGCCCGAGCCCGTGTTTGCGCGCCTGCACGGCGACGTGCTGGCCGTGCCGGGCATGAGCCCCCATGCCGGCGCGCAGGGCGACCAGGGCCCGGCGGTGTACGTGATGGACGGGCGCAACGCGACCAGCTTTCTGGTGCCGCTGGCATTTCTGGACCGCCATGCACTGCCCAACACGCTGGTCGACCAGCCCGGCAGCAACCGCCGCTGGCTGACGGTGGGGGATTCCAACCACCTGTTCGTGCTGGAGGGCCCCGAAATGGCCCTGGCCGGGGATGTTGTGTGGCCCGCCGAACAACAGGGCCTGGCGCGTGTGGCCTTTCACCCCACCGCGCCCGAGGCCTGGGTTACGGCCGTCAGCAGCGTGTTTGTGGTGGACCGCCGCAGCCTGCGCATCATGGCCGAGATCGCCGTGGAAGACGAACTGCGCTGGCACCGCGGGCAGCGCGCCGTGGCCGCCGCGGGCTCGGTGGTGTTTTCGGCCGATGGGGCCCGCGCCTGGGTGGCAAGACCCTACAGCGGTGATGTGGTCGAGCTTGACACCCGCACCCGCAAGCGCGTGGCCCGTGTGCCGATGGCCGTGGACGCCCACGAACTGGTGGCGGGGCGCGACCGCATCTTTGCCCAGGGGCTGCGCAACGGGGCGATCAGCTGGTTTCCGCTGCCGGTCTGACGTTTCGGCACTAAACTTTTGGGCCTGTTTCTGCGTTAATCACTCCATGAACCGTCGCTGGGCCGCCCGACTTCAACGACTGATGCGCCGCCTGGCGGTGCTGCCCCTGCCCTCGCGGGTGGGCTGGTACTTCCTGGGCTCCGCGGCGCTGTTGTTTGTGGCGGGTGGCTATTACGGCGAAAACTCGTTCATCCTGCTGAGTTGCCTGCCGCTGGCCATGGTGCTGGTGAACATGGTGGCCGTCTGGGGCAACGTGCGGCGCATTGAGTTCCGCCGCGAACTGCCCGGGCACACCCACGCCGGCGAGGCCGTCGACATCGGGCTGTGCGTGACCAACCGCGGCCGCGTACCCAGCTTTGCACTGGAACTCGATGACACGCGCCTGCCCGATCTTTACCGCGACGAGCCGCTGACGCTGCTGCAGGCCGCGCAGGCGGGGTTTCTGCACCGCACCGGGTACACCGGGGTGTTCGGGCGACGGGGCAGGCACCGGCTGGACACATTGCTGCTTTCCAGCAGTTTTCCGTTCGGGCTGGCGCGCATGAGCCGCGTATTGAGCTGCAACAGCGAGATTGTGGTCTACCCGCGGCCTTACCGGCTGAGCACGGATTTTGAGCAGCAGCTGCTGAACCAGGCGCGCTTTTTCGGGGAAAGCGCCGTCAGCGCGCGCGGCCAGGAAGAAGTGTTCGGCGTGCGCGAGTACCTGCCGGGCCAGAACGTTGCGCGCATTCACTGGCGCACCACCGCGCGCACCGGCAAGCCGATGGTGCTGGAACTGGAGGGCCGCCAGGACGCCACGTTTGTCGTGGTGCTGGATACTTTCCCGGTGGGGGATCCGTCTACGCTGCGCCAGCGTCTGGAATCTGCCATCGGCCTTTGCGCGGGTCTTGCGTACTACCTTACGCGGCAGGGTGTGCTGTTCCGGTTTGCCTGCCACGGCGCCGAACTGCAGCTGAGCCAGCCGGGCCGCGGCGACGGGCACTACCACGCGGTGATGGAAAAGCTGGCGTTTGCGGCCTTCAGTGAAAAGGCGCTGTCGGAATGGATTGATTCCGTGGGCGCTGGCGGCGCGCGCGAGGTGCCGGTTCTGATCACACTGGGCCCCAAGGAACACGCCGAGGCGCGGCTGCGCGCGGCGGGCGCGTTTGTGATCGGCGTGGGCGACATTGACTACCGCACATTTGTGCGCATTGACCCGATGGGCCGCCGCAGCATTTCCGGCAGCGACCTGCCCACGCGGGGGGAAGAAGCATGAACCTGGCGCGGCACGGCGATGTCATCTACGGCACGCTGGCCCGTGTTTCGGGGCTGGCGCTGGTGCTGGTGACGGTTGCGTTCCAGCGCCGCGGCGTGATGCACTGGACAGAGCTGGTGTTCCTGGGCCTTTGCATCGGGCTGCAGGAATCGTTTCTGCGCCTGAGCCGCCTGCGTCGCTATCGCACGCCGATGCTGGTTGCGTACTCGATGCTGCCGCTGGCGTTGATCGGCCTGCGTGCCGACGAAATCGCCCAGTTCCGCGGCAGGTTCGTGCCGCTGGTGGTGGAGACACCCCTGCCGCTGGTGTTTGTGAGCATCCAGATCATGGTGCTGTACCTGCGAGAGTCACAGCGCCTGACCAGCGTGGTGCTGGTGCTGGCGCTGTTCAGCACTGTGATCGGCGTGCGAAGACAGTTGACGGACCCTTTGTGGCCCTGGCTGGGCGCGATCTGCGCCGCCACCACCCTGTTTCTGTTCATGCAGCACCCGGGCATGCTGTTTGCCAACCTTCTGCACTCGTTGTCCGGGCGGCCTACCACCCAGACCCAGGGTGCGCGCCCGGCCGGGGCCATTCGCCCGGGCTTTGCCGCGCTGGCACCCCTGCTGGTGCTGAGCACCGTGATCGGTGCCGGGGTGCTGTTCTTTGTGTTGCCTCGCCCGCGCCTGGGCACCGACGCACCGACCGCGCCTGGCCAGGGCGGCGGCCCGGGCGAAGGCCCGGGGCAGGGCCGCGGCAGACCCGGCCAGGGACAGGGGCAGGGCAGCGGCAATGCCGGGGACGCCGCCACCATGTCCGGCCTTGCTGATGGCGTGACCCTGGGCGACTTCGGGACGATCCAGCTTGACCGCAAACCGGCCATGACGCTGCGCCGGGTGGGCACGCACAGTCCGCCAAGCATCGAGGTGTACATGCGCGTCTACACCTTCGGCCGGTTTGACGGAGAACGCTGGCTGCCGCTCTCGGCGGAAGACGCGCCGCGCTACATGTTGGAACAGGGTGTGCGCCGTGACCTTTCGGGCGCGCCATCGCCGGGCGGCGCCGGTTTCAACACCCGCAGCTACGAGGTCACCATCCGCCAGGGCGCCTGGGGCACCAAAGGCGAACTGCCCGTGCCAGTGGAGCCGCGCAGCGTTTCGGGCATCGCCGGGCCGCTTACCTATGGCACTGTGGACCACGTACTGCGCGCGCCGCAACTGAAGCCGGATTCCATCTATCGCGTGGAATCAACCGCGCTGGTGGCCACGCCCGGCGACCTCCAGGCCACACTGGCGGGAAAAGTTGCGGCGGGTGACGGTCTTCCGGCGGATTACCTGGCCCTGCCCGCTGACCTGCCCGAGAAACTGCGCAAGGTCTTTAGGTATCAGGGTGAGCGCGGCCAGGATGTCGCGCTGTTTGATGAACTGAATGCGCGCGCCAACGCACGCAACCCGCGCGACCCGCCCGCCCGCCGGGGTGCCTACGCCACGGCTGCGCGCATTGTGGAGCTGTTCAACCGCATGACCGTGGGCCCTGAAAAGGCCTGGAAGTATTCCCTGGAGTTCCGCCCGCTGCCCGGCCCTGACGGTGTGGTGCGCTTTCTGGATCTTTCCAGCAAGGGCGAGCGCTTTGGGCACTGCGAGTACTTCGCCTCGGCGATGACGGTGCTGCTGCGCTGCTTTGGCATCCCGGCGCGCCTGTGCGCCGGGTTCATGGCCCGCAAACCGGACGTCAATGGCGTTTACGAGGTTACCTTTGCCAATGCCCATGCGTGGGTGGAGGCCTGGCTGCCGGGCTATGGCTGGGTGACCTTCGACCCGACGCCGGGCCAGGAACAGGACACTACCTCAGAGCCCACGCCGACCGACGCCGAGGGCACACCCGAGGATCCTACCGGCCCCGACACCGCGCTTGACCCGGAAGAACCCGAGCCGGATGTCTTCACCAACTTCGGCGGCAGGGAACAGGAACAACTGATGCAGTTGATCCAGGAATCCCTCGAGGCCGCGTTTGACTGGACGCAGGCCATGCTGGCGCTGGCCACGGCCTGGATGCCGCCATGGGTGCCCGGCAACCCATGGCTGCGCGCGGGGCTGCTGGTGGTTCCGCCGGGGTCGGTCCTGCTGGCGTGGTTCCTGCTGGGGCGCCGAAAGCGCCGGCGCGTGGCGGCCGTGCTGGGAGAAGCGCCCGACGATTCCCGCAAACGCGAGCGCGGGCTGTACGCGCAGCTGCTGCTGCTGCTGGCGCGGCACGGTTTCCAGAAAGTGCCCAGTGAGACGCCGCGCGAGTTTGCCCAGCGTGTGCTTGCCAAGGGCGGCGAGGTTCACGCCGACCTGCCGGCACTGACACAGATGTACTACGCGTTCCGGTTCGGGTCTCGCAACGCGCTGGTGGAAGACTTCAAGCGCGGAGTTTCGCAGTATGCCGCGCGGTTGAAGACTTACGCCCAGTCGTCGGCTGCGAAGTGATGGCATAGCGCCGCCGGAACAGCACCCACTCGGCAAGCACCAGCCCTGCTGCAAGCAGCGCCAGCCACGGCGCCAGCGACAGGTCGCCGCGCTGGCCGCCGGTGTCGGCCTCGGCCAGCAGCGTGGCCAGCAGGTCGGCGTCAAACTCCTCGGTGGGCGCCTGCATCAGGTTGCTTTCGGCCGCATCCAGCAGGCTCACGCCGATCAATTCGGGGTCGGCGCCCTCCAGCCCTTCAAAGCGATAGCCGCCGGCGCGCTCCAGTCGCAGGCTCCGGCCGGGTGACGCTTCCTCGGTGGCGGCGGACTCCCAGTCGCCGTACCGGAATGCGGCGCGGCCGGCCAGGGCCGGGATCTCGGTGCTGTCCTGCGTGCTCAGGGCGCCACGAGGCAAAGGGTCGCGCAGGCGCCGCCCGGCGTCGAACCAGTTTTCCCAGAACACCACAAAGGCCAGTTTGGCGGCAAAGCCCGTGGCCTCGTCATCCAGGGGAAAGCAGACCAGCAGGTCGTCCAGCCGCGAATCGTCGGGCCGGCGCAGCAGCGCTAAAGCCGGCCCGGGGCCTGTCTCCATCAGCGGCAGCAGCAAGCGGTCGGTGACAACCGGAATCACGTTGGGCACACGGATGTCCGGCACACCTGCGCCGCGCCACAAGGGGTGCCGTGCCGGTCGTGCGGGGGAATCCGCCGCGGGCAGCGCCGCCTGCACAGACACGCCATCGGGCGTGCCCGCGGGCAGCAGGTACACGCAGGGCAACCGGGGCGAAGCGCCCGCAGGCTGGTGCGCGAACACAAACATGGTGTCCGGGCCGGCGGCGGCGGCATCGATCAGTCGCACGGTGCCGTTGGCGGTCTCCATGGCGGCCACTGCTTTGCGCAGGGGCGTCGGCACCGGGCCGTCCAGCGCCACATCCTGCACCGGCAACCGCGAGAACCGAACATAGGCAGTGTCGTCCAGCGCAAAGGCATCGCCCGCCAGCGTGGCGCGGTACAGGCCGGGCAGGCGCACCGGCAGGGTGACGGACGCGCGTTCTCCGGGTGTCAGCAGCAGGTCACGGGCGTCTACCAGCTCGGCCTGGGTCGGGCTGGTCATGCGCTCAATGCGCACGGCAACCCGCGCGGGCGAAGGCCCGAAGTGTTCCAGCGCAAAGAACAATTCCTGCTGGGAGGACGTGACCTCGGTCAGGGCGGCGGCCACGATGCCGCTGTTGGCCAGCGGCGGGCCGCAGGGCAGCAGCAGCACGCCCGGCGGAAGTGTGCCGGGGGAGTGGTCCGACGCCAGCACAATGCGACGCTGGCCGGGTTCCTCGGCCAGGCGTGCCAGTGCGCGCAGCAGCATGGCGTCGTCGGCGCCGTAATCGACGGCCTCCAGCGCGTTCAGGCCGTCGCGCGCGCGGGCCACCGTGCCCAGCGCCGGTGATGCCGGGCGCAGCGAACCATCCCAGGCCAGCAGCGTGACGGGCGCGTTGCCCGCCGAATCCAGCAGTTCCAGCGCGCGATTGCGGGCCGTTTCAAGGCGGGATTCGCCCAGCCGCACCGCCTGCATGCCTGCGGTGATGTCGACCACCAGCACAATCGGTGTGCCTGCGGCGCGGGCGCCGGGAATGCGCAGCCCGGCCAGCGCAAGGACCAGCGCAACCAGCGCCGCCAGCAGCAGCAGCAGCGAAATCGAGTTGCGCAGCCGCTGAAACGGCGAAGTTGCCACCTGCATCTGCGCCGCGCCCTGCCACAACACGATCGAAGGAATGCGTTTCTTGACCGGCCGGTGCCGCAGCATGAACAGCAGCAGCAGCGGCGCAACCAGCAGCGCGGCCCAGAGTGCAGCAGGGTTGGCGAAGATGGCATCCATGACGGGCTGTGTACCGCGCCTTCAGGACTGGTTATTGGTGATCCGGCCTTGCGGTTCAATACGCGGCACAAAAGAAAACCGGCGCAGGAATCTGCGCCGGTCGGTATGCGGGTGCGGTTTCTAGCGGCGGAAACTCATGACAATCACCGTGCCGCCCTTGGGGTGCGGGCGCATGGCAAGGTCCGGCATCAGTTGCGCGGCAATCGGGAAGTAGGCGCGCGGGTCGCCCTGCAGCGTCGGCCCGGCGACAATGAACTTGATCTGCAGGTTCTTGCGCGCGGGCAAGAACGCCACGGCGTAAGACTCGTAGATGCGGCCCTGGTAGCAATTCTGCAGCACACCCATCAGCACCTGTTCCATGCCCTGGCGCAGCTGGTTGTAATCCTGTTCGCTGTACCCGGCACGCTTCATCATGGCCGTCAGGTACAGGTTGAAGCCTTCCTTGCACTCGGGCGTGAACGCCAGCGTCAGCTGGCTGGTTGCCGGGGCAAGTTCGACGCCGAACTGCGGGTCCACCACAAACGCTGTCGCGCAGGTGGGGCACTTGTAGCGGCCGGTCTGGCTGACCTTGAACGAAGCACCGCAGTTGGGGCAGGCCACAACCTGCGGGTTATCGCGCGAAGGCGGAACCCACTGGCCCGTGCCCACGCGGCCGGGTGCCTGCTGGCCGCCGCGTTGGATCTGGCTGGTCTGGCGTGCGGCGGGCTGCTGCGCCGTCGGCGGGCGCTGCGGCTGGCCGTAACCCTGCTGCTGCGGCGCGCCGTAACCCTGCTGCTGCGGGGCACCATAGCCCTGCTGCTGGGGCTGTCCGTAACCGGGCTGTGCGTACTGGCCCGTCGGCGGACGCTGCGGCTGCTGCTGGGTCGCGGGGCCGCGCTGCGGCGGCTGCTGCGCGGGGGCCGGTCCGCGCGCCGCAGGCTGCGGGGCTGCGGCCGGTGCGCCACCCTTGCTGGTGGCAAGAAAGTTCACGGCCTCGTCTTCGTTGGTGAAGATGCGGAAGAACGAGTTCAAGCCAAGCATGTCGAACACGACCTTGACCTTGGGGTGAACGCGGATCAGTGCCAGCCCGCCGCCTACCTTTTCAAGGTTGTCTGCCGTGGCCACCAGGCTGCCCAGGCCTGTGCTGTTGACGTATTTGATGCCCTGCATGTCGAGGACAAAGTTGGTGTAGCCGTCCTCCTGCAGTTGCTTGAGCTGGGACTCGAACGAAATCACCGTGGTGGCGTCAATGGCGCCTTCCACGACGACTCGCGCAGTGTTGGCCAGTGCGTTGATCGGAGTGATGTCAAAGCGCAGGTCGGTCAAGATGGCTCCTCAGACAAAAGTGCTTTGCCCGCAGTTCTATGCGCACCTGTTGCACAATGCTGCTGCAATAACCAAGGTTGCACAGAGCACGGGCGCCCCTTTTGGGGGCGGTCAGTTCCAGTCAACACCAAACGAAGCAAAAGGCCCTTAGTTGATACACCCGAAAAGTCCTAGCGTCAAGCGCAAACGATAGTTACGACCAAGCGCGCGAGGTCACCGCTGTGTCGCCGGGTGCCTTGCGGCGCTTTTCGGTTCTGTTATGATTCGGGTTGCGGTCATGACTTTCCGGCAATCTTTCACGACTTCACCGGCAACGGCGTGCGGGTTTTTTGCGCAACCGGGTTGAAGTCTTGTTTCTTGTCTGGAAAACAGCTTGGCCCGCGCTACAAGTCTTGCGCGAATTCACAGTTGCGGCGTTGCCGTGGAACACGTTTGGTTGCTTTGCCAGGTGCATTGATGGTCCACATCCCGGACGAAAACGATCCTGCCCCGCCGCCGCGCCCCGCGCCAAAATCGCCTTTGCCCGGCAAGCCCGGGGTTCCTCCGCAGCGACCCGCCACCGGTGAAAACAAGCGCCCGCCAACCGGCGAAGCACGCATTCCAACCGGCGAGGCCAAGCGCCCGCCCACCGGCGAGCAGCCAGTCCGCAAGACCGGCCCTGTGAAGATGCAGCCCGGCAGCAAGACCCCGACCCGGCCCGGCAACCCGCCGGGTGCGCCACGCGCCACCCAGATGCTTTCGCTGGAGCCGCCCAAGCGCAACAAGGGCCCGTCGCTGGCCAAAGATGTGCGCATTGATGCCCTTGGCGGCCCCAAGACCATCAGCCAGCGCAACAAGAACCTGATGGGCAACATTGGCCGCGAAAAAACGCAGATCATGCAGCGCCAGCCCGGCCAGCCGCCTGCCCAGCCTCCGCTTTCGGGCGAGATCGGCCGTCCCTCATTGAAGAAGCCCGGTGACTCCGGCCGCGCCGTAGACCTTGGCGCCCAGAGTCGCCAGGAAATGGAAACCATGATGCGCCGCAAGGCCACGCGGCGTATCCCCAAGCCGGGCGGCGGGTTCATGTCTGATGACGCCCCGCTGGCCAGCATGGAATCCGGCCGCATGGCACCGGTGGCCCCGGGCGCGCCCGCCGCGCCTGCCGCGCCACGCCAGCCGCAGGACCCCGCCGCGCGCATTAACGTGCCGCCGCGTGTGGACATCCCGATCCCGCAGGGACCCGGTGTAAGCCGCAAGCAGGACGTCGCCCCGCCGCCGCTCAGCTCGCGCGCCAATACACTGGCCGGCGTTTCCGCCGAAGACCTGCTGGGCGACGAAGGCCGTCGCGTCCTTGAAGACATGCGCCGGCGCGAGGCCGAGGCCCGTGCCCGTGGCGATTACCGCGACACGCGCCGCGTGCGCCAGGGTGGCCAGGCCGCACCGATTCACCCCGGCACGCAGGACTCCCAGCGCCGGGGATTTGCCGACGCCGGTTTGCAGCAGCCCGCACCCGTGGAACCCGCAGCCAGCGACGAACTGGCCCCGCAGAATTTTCTGTCGGGCCCCACGGCGCCCCAGAATGTGGTGCAGACGCCGCAGCCGGTGTACGAGGAAGTTGTCGACACCACACAGCCCCCGCCACCGGACGACCTTGGCTATGAAAAGCCCGTGGATTTCGGCGACGCGGGCGGCGGCCAGGGGGCCTATGCCCCGGCGGCCGACGGCGGCACCGAGGAAAACCCGGTTGCCCGTGAATCCCAGGCCCACGATGAAATGGAGCAGCGCGCGGGCTATCTGCTGTGGCTGCAGGGCGTGATTACCAGTGAAGAAGTGGTAGAGGCCCTGAACCAGTCCGACGCCGAAGAACCCGTGCGCGAACTGCTGCTGAACACCGGCTTTGCGGACCAGGTTACGCTGTATCGTTTCTTGGCCCGGCACGAGAGCCTGGCACCCGTGGATCTTTCGGTGGTCACCCCGTCCCAGCGCGCCCTGGCCACACTGCGCCCGGCGATTGCGCGGGCTTACCGCGTGATTCCGATTGCCAAGCTGGGCGAAATCCTGCTGGTTGCTGCGGCGTTTCCGTTTGACCCGCGCCGGCTGCTGGAACTGCGCCGCCTGACTGCCAGCAAGGTCAAGCTGTACGTCGCCACGGAAGAAGAAATCGACGCCGCGCTTGAACAGTACTACGGCGGTTCGGGCAAACCTGCCGTGGCCGTGGACGACAGCGACGAAAGCGACGTCGGCAGCGACGACAGCGTCACCGGCGAAGGCGAGGCCCTGGCGCAGAAGTACGACCCAACACTCAGCGGCGAAGATTCCGGCCTTTACGCCCCGCAGGACGAAAACGCCCCGCCACCGGCGGCCGATGTAGGCCTGGCCGAACTTGATTACGACGGCGGCGGCGTGGGCAGCGACAGCGGCCGCGTGGATCGCCCGGTCCGCAGCAACGTGCGCGACACGCTGGACGACGCGGCTATTGCCGCCAGTGGCGACCTGGATGAATCCACCCTTGAGCAGGGTGCTGGCGCCACACAGAGTGACGATGAGCTTGACCTGGGTGCCCCGCCAGCCGAAGACAGCAACGGCGGCCAGGAAGATGAAGGCGCCCCGGACAGCGAAGATTCCGGTATCGACACAGGCCCGGAAGATCACGACCCGTTTAAGGAATAACACCGGGGCGATGTGTCGCGGCCGGGCGTTGCGCGCACAAGCGCCATGCGGGATACTGTCAAGCGATGATGCCGGACGAACGCAGCAACGATTTCTTCGGGCACCTTGACCAGCCGGCTCCGCCGACACCGCGACGCTTGCGCCGCCCCGACGAAGCTGATTTTTCAAGCGTCCCGGACCCTTTCGGCGATGGCCCGCCGTCGCCCCCGCCGGCCACGCCGCCCGGCGGCACCGCGCGCCCCGCGCCGCGGCCGCCCTCGGGGCAGGTCAAGGGCCCCGGCCTGAGCCCCGGCATTCCCAAGATCAACCAGACGCCGTCGCGCGAAGTTCCGCGCAGCGGCGTGGTGCTTACACCCGGCGGCATCAAGCGCGTCGACGACGCCCCCAAATCCGCCGCCCGGGCAAAGCCCCAGCCTCAGCCGGTGGCGCCGCCAGAGCCTGAATCCGGCATCATCGACGCCGCTGACGCCGACGAGCCAGCGGAGTTTCATGAACAAAGCCGCCAGCAGAACGACCAGGATGACGTAAGCTGGGAAGAGTATGCCGCAAGCGGTTTTCCGGCCATGGCCGCCGAGGAATTCGGCGTAAAGACCAAAACCACCGACAGCGGCCGGATTGTGCCCGTGGCCGTGCGCAACGACCTGACGGAAGACGCGCTGAAGGGCAAGTCCATCAAGGACAAAGGCCGCACGCGCCGACCCACGGCCAAGGTCAAGGGCGGGGCGGCCCCGGCCGCGCCGCGCAGCTTCATGCAGCGCATCGGTGACAGCCTGCGCCTGACCCGGCCGAACTTTGACGAGTCCGAAGAGACCGAAGCCGGAACATCGACAGAGGAATCCTCCGGCGGCAAGGGCTTTGCAAAGTCCGGCAGCCAGCAGGGCAAGGGCGGCGCGCGCCGCAAGAAATCGCCGCTGCGCATGGCCTGGGGCGTGGTGGTGGAGGCCGGCAAGATTTTCATGCTGGTGCTGCTGCTTCGCGCGTATGTGGTGCAGGTCAGCCAGGTGCAGGGCCCCAGCATGGAGCCCACCCTGCAGGGCGGCGACACCAGCAAGGGCGAGACCGCCGATCGCCTGGTGGTTGAACGCATTACGCCGCTGTTTGCCAGCCAGAAGCCGGGCGGCTGGGTGCGATACATACCCGACTTTCTGCGCCCCGAACTGAAGCACGGCGACATCATTGTGGTGCGCAGCCCCGAAGACCCAGGCGCCGAACTGGTCAAACGGCTGATCGGCCTGCCCGGCGACACATTGAAGTTCGAGGAAGGCAGGCTGTGGCGCAAACCCGCCGGGGGCGCCGATTTCGCGGCTGTTGAGGAAAGCTACCTTGGCGCCGAAGAATTGCGCAACGAGGACGGCAGCTTTCGCAGTTACGGCCTGACCGGCGACCTTGGCAGTTTTGTGCGCGAGGGCGTGGAGATTGTGGTTCCGCCCGACCGCTTGTTCCTGATGGGCGACAACCGCACCCGCAGCAACGACAGCCGCCGCTGGCTGCAGATTGATGTCAACGTAAGCGACCCGCCGGGCGTAGACCGCCTGTGGGTTCACCTTAGCAGCGTCGAAGGAGTGGTGGTGTTCCGCATCTTCCCGTTCGACCGCATCTGGCCCCCCGTCAAGTAGCCCGCCTGCGTAACCGCGCGGCAGCCCCCAGCAGCAGCAGGCCAAACCAGGCAAGACCCGCGCCGGGCCTGGCGGTGCAACCTTTTTCATCCTCAGTGGGGCCGCTGGCGCTGCCACCGGAAGGCGCCGGGAATACGGTGATGCTGAAGGCAAGGATCGCGTCCGGGCCTGCGCCATTGGCCGCCGTGAACGTAAGCAGGCCGGTGGTGCCGACATCGCTGCCCGCCGGCGTGCCGTACAGCATGCCCGTGGCACTGTTGAATGTCAGCCATGCGGGCAACGTTCCTCCGGTAAGGCTGATCACCGGCGTGGGAAAACCGGTCACCTGGAAGACCTCGAAGTACGACTGGCCGGCAGTGACTGAGTTTGCATGGGATGACACAAACGCCGGGGGCGCGGGCACGCCCACATGAAGCACCAGAACCTCCATGGCATCCGGGTACAACCCGTTGCTGGCCAGCACCGCCATGGTGTAGGTGCCGACGTCGGTGACGCCGGGCGTGCCTGAAAGTTCGCCCGTGGTGCTGTTCAGTGTCAGCCACGCCGGGGTGATCGGCACAATCGACCATGTGAACGCCGTTGGGTGGCCGGCGGCGACAAACACATGGGTGTAAGGTATGCCGACGGCCGCGGTGTTGGGGGCAGGGGCAGAGACCATGGCCGGCGGCATCCCGGTGATCGTGATTTCAACGTACAGGGACACCACATGGGTTCCGTCCGTGAACGTCACGACCCACACATGCACCCCCAAATCGGCCAGCACCGTGGGCAAGGCAGGGTACGCGCTGAGCAGGCGGCTGCTCGTGCCTGCCCCAAGCAGGAACGTGAAGCTGGCCGTAGAACCCGGCGGGCGTGAAAAGGCGGCAGCCCCGGTCAGCGTCACAGTCTGGCCCGAGTTCGGGTCAGCCAGCGTGGCGATGTCCCACGTTGGCGAGGTGCTGGCCAGCGCCCACACTGCATAGGGGTTCATCAGGATGCCGGTGCCGGGGGTGGCGCCGAACGAAGTGTGGCCCGGTGCCAGGTCCAGGATTTCTATCCGCACCTGGTACGACGTGTTGGATGTGCCATCGGCCAGCGTCACAATCCACACATAGGTTCCAGGTGCATTGGCTGGGTCGGGTGTCCCTGACCAGGCCAACGGATACGGAAACGCGGTTATCCCCGTAAGGTTGGCCGGCGGGTTAATGCCGGCAGGCGGCGTGCCCCCTTGTGGCCCGCCAAAGAACGCGGTCGTGATGTTCAGGGGGTCAGGCGTGGGGTCGCTGGCAGTCAGCACCGCATTGGCCAGCGCCACGCCCGGCGCCACAGACATGCCAAAATCAACCCCCGGCACAAATGCGCTGCCGGTCGGCGTTGTCAAGACACCGGGGTCGTTGGTGAAGGCCGATCCTGCGATGTAAATCGTAAACGGGTTGTCGTCGGGGTCGTTGCTTGCGATCTGCAACTCCAGCGTGTAAGGCGCACCCGTGGCCGCGCCGGTGGCCATGATGGTCACGGAAAATGTTGTGTCCGCCCCGGGAACAAGGATCGCGTGCATGGGCTGTGTCAGGCCGGAATTCACGGTGCCGACGCCCGTCGTTACGTTCTGGGACACCGCATTCGTTGGCAGTACCAGCCAGGCCAGCGCCGAAACGCGGTTGGCAATGTGGAATGTCAGCACACGCCCGGACGGCCCCACATTGATGCCCCCGACCACCTGCGGGTTGGCCAATGCCACTGTGCCCGTGTTGTCCCGGTACACGGCAATCTGCGCGCGAACTTCTACCGCGCCGATGTCGGTGCCATCACCGTTGGCCGGGTTGGCAATCGACGGCTCGTCCACCGGGCGCGAAAGGCCGCGCTGGTCAGTGGTCAGGCCGGGAACAAATTGCCCGCCGTCCACCGCCGGGCTGCCGGGCAGTGGTGCGTGGGTAAGTGTGTAGCCGCCGTTGTCCTGCAGCGGCCCAAGCTGCGGGTTGGTGTTGGGTTTGTCGTTGGGTCCGGTCAGGTTGCCGGTGCCGTCACTGCAGATGTTGTTGTCCAGCGAGGTGAATGTGACACCGGCGCTTGAGTAAGCCGTGCCGATGTTGCTGTTGCCGGGGCCGGAGATGATGGTGTTCTTGAAGGTGACGAGGGTCTGATATGAGGTCGACACTCCATGAACGCTGATGGTCGTGCCTTGTCCGGAAGTGCCGCTTGCAGTGTTGCCGGTCAGTGTGCAGTTGACCAGGTTGACATGGTGTGGATGTGAAGTTTGGCTGGGGAAGTCCACATGAATTGCCGCGCCTTGCACGGTCGCGCTGCTATGGATGCCACTGAACGTGCAATTCAAAAGGTTTACGACAGACGGGCCGGTAGTGGGGTAAGCCGATCCTAATGAGTCAAAGTAGAGTCCACTGCCCTGGCCCATGGAGTTGCTGTGGAACGTGCAGCCTGAAATCGTGCTGGTGGTGACCGGCGTGGCAATCAGCGTAAGTCCTCCCCCCCTGAAAGTGCAGTTCTGAATCTCTGCGTGGCCTGTGTGCACATGCAGCCCGTTGCCGCCGTTGCCGCTAAACACGCAACGATGCGCTCTCAGCATGTTGATGCCACTGCGGTAGACTCCGATTGTCGAATGGCCTTCGAACAGGCAGTCGTACAGCTGCAACTCGCCACCAGTAGCGCTGATGTGCGTACCGTAGCTCGCCGGGGAATTGTTGAGAAACTGGCAGTCAGTTGCGGTGATTGCCGTGTTCGTATTGCCGGAAACGCCACTGCCACGGAAACTGCTTTGGCAGTCACGCACGGTGACCCATTGCAGATGCAGCACCGTCCATGTTCCGGCGACTCGAATGCCGCCGCCCTCAGAGGTCGACATGCCGTTTGCAATCGTGAGGTGCGAAATGGATGTCACCACCGGCACCGTGATGTTGATGCAGCGCACTGCGCCCTGCCCGGAAACAATGATGCCCGTCCCCGTGGCCGGCCCGAGTATGTTGACGTACTTGTCCAGCACCAGTTCCGACAGCAGCGGAATCGTCCCTGTCAGACCGGCCTGAAACACAATGTCGTCGCCATTGGACGCCGTTTGCAGTGCATCGCGCAGTGACCCGGCCCCGGAATCCTGCAGGTTGGTGACCGTCACGGTTGCCGCTACAAGCGGGCCAGCAAGCGCCAGCATCGCGGCCGATAGCAGCAATCGAATTGGCATGGCGCGCTCCATGGCCCGTGCGCCCTGCGCGCAAGGGTTCGAACACCATCACAAACAGTTGGCCTGCGAATTGTGTCAGGTTCGGGACACACTAAACAGACAATTCGCGCCAAATCGGGGCCCAGTTGCATACCTGACGGCGTTTCCGCCATCTGTGCAGATCGATGTCAACCTGCAGGGCCTCTGGCCTGCACGTGTGGCGGTGGTTGGTCGCCTTGCCCGGTTTGTGTCGCATGGTGTTGTATGGTTTCTGTGTCGCACGAACACAGGAGCCCGCCATGCCCGCGCGCAAGTCTTCGCTACAGGAGATGCCCCACTTTCCGGCCGTCATGATGGCGCCCGAGTCACCGCTCAAGCAGCAGGTCATTGACCACGCCAACCGCATCATGGCCTCGCGCATGCAGCTGCTGGAAGACTCGCTGGCGCTGTCACACATCAGCATCAGGCGCGCCACGGCTTACATCAATGCGATCGTCGACCGCCCGCCGGAATCGCCCGATGCCCAGACACGCCGCGACCCGCACATGGTCAGCCTCTCCCAGGCCAACCGCGCCCAGGCCCGCCTGTCCGCCACAATGCGCGATATCGAACGCCTGCGCGAGGCCAGCTACCAGGAAGCCCGCGAGGCCGCATACAGGCGCACACTGACCCGCGTGGGCCCAAGGTACTGGCCCAGCGAAGACCCCGATCTGCAGCCCAAAGGCGAAGCGCAAGAATCGCCCGAGGTGCCCGTGCCCGCGCCCGCGCCGGAGATTGTGTCGCTACCTGAGCTTGAGACACCGGAGCTTGAGGCACCGGCACCACAGGAAACCCCGGCCCCCGCGCCGTCCGGCATCGACTACGAATCCATGCCGATGTCCAACCGGTTCTACGAGTTCGGCCAGGAACTCATGACCCGTTACGGCATTCCCAAGCACCGCCAGGCCCAGCTCAACCGCCAGTGCAAGACCGAGCAATGGAAGCTGGGGCAATACAAGCGCGAGATCCAGAAACTCGAGCAAGAGATGAAGAAGTAAGTTGGCGCAGCAGCGGCACCGTTGTCAGCGCGAGTGTGTGTGAATCGGGCGCCGTCGAAGAAGTTGGCTGTGCCATCAAGCCCCCGAAGGGGGCGGCATGGAATAGCTCCGCCCGTAAGGGCGGAGAAAATGACGGGGCGCGTTGAGAACATGCGCGAGTCGCCTTGAGCCCCCGAAGGGGGCGGCATACTTGCCCGTGTGTCGCCCCCTGCGGGGGCTCTGGCCTGTGGGGGGCGGCGCATCCCCGCGCTCACGCGCGGGGCTAATCCATAGCGCCCCCTGCGGGGGCTCAAACGCGATGCCAACGTTCTCGACAGAGCCTGTGAATCTGTGGACCAAAGCCGTTCTTTGCGGCTTTGCGTCTTTGCGTGAAACTATTTTTCGCACTACACCGCGCACAGGCAAAAGTGCCTGGGCCACCGGGGGTTGGCAGTGATGGCCGTTATCCGTGTAAATCTGTGTCCATCTGTGGACCAAAGCCGTTCTTGGCGGCTTTGCGCCTTTGCGTGAAACTGTTTTTCGCACTACACCGCGCACAGGCAAAAGTGCCTATGCCACCAAGGGTCAGCAGCGATTACTGTTATCCGCGTAAATCCGTGTCCATCTGTGAACCAAAGCCGTTCTTCGCGTCAGGCAGTTGCTCGCAACGATGACCGAAATGTGACAATCGGGGTTGCTAGGCCCCGATGGCGGCCTTGACCACCTTCAATGTTTCGTCGAGCAGGCGCTGGGCGTCGCGTTCATATTGGTCGGCCTTGGTCGCGTACTCGGCCTTGAAGGGGGCATCTTCAATGCCGGGCAGGTTGATGCGCATGTTCTGCACGGCGGCATTGATGCTGGCGTAGAGGCTGAGCGCGCCCACGCCGCAATCGCTGATCGCGTGCTTGTTGCCCACGCGGGCGATTTCGGCCACATGCTTGAAGGCCTCCACGCCCAGCGCTGCTGTCTTGTCGGGGCTTACGGTGGCCACTTTCAGCGCGTTCTGCATGGCGGCTTTGCGGGCGGCCTTCTGTTCGTCGGTGTCTTTGGGCAGCTTGCCGGCCTCGCCGAAGGCTTCAAAGGCCTGGGCGTCTTCGGCGAACATGGCCAGCATGCGGTCGCGCATGGGTGTCAGTGCGGCCATCTCGCGCTTTACGACATCCTGCACGTCGGCGTACTTCTTCTTGCCGACGGTCAAGTTGCCCACCATCTCGCCCAGTGCGATGCCGGTGGCGCCCAGAATCGCCGCCGCCGCGCCGCCGCCGGGTGTGGGCTTGTCGCTGGCCAGGTCGCGCAGGAAATCGCCCACGCCCTTGAGGTACGGAAACTTCTGCATTTCTGGCGACATGAAATCCTCCAGCTTCAGTTCAATGATCTGTTCATCCGGCACAAACTCGCGCAGCTTCAGCGTTTCGTTGGCCAGCTGATTCAGCCATACCTGGGCCGCGCCTTCCATACTCTTGATCTGGCGGCTTTCGGCCATCTGCTTTGCGCACAGTTCCAGGGCATCCATCGGGACCAGCCCCACAACTTCGCTTTCGCGCACGTTCACGCCGGCCTCGCGGGCAAGGTCGGCAATGCGCATGAAGGCCTGAAACGGGCTGGTCTTGCGGTAATCCACCAGGTTCATGCTGACCTGCACACAGCCCAGGCCGGCCAGTTCAAGCCCAAGGGCGCGCACGCCGGGCATGCCGCCGTCTTTCTCGCGCACGGCCTTGGCAATGCGCTTGGCCAGCTTGATGTCGGTGGTTTCCAGGTTGACGTTGAAGGCAATCAGGAAGAAGCGGGCCCCCACAGCCGTGGCGCCGGCGCTGGGGTGCAGCGCGGCCCGGCCGAAATCCGGCAGGCGCGCAGGGTTGGTCTTCACTTCATCGCGGATGGTCTCGAACTCGCCCTTGCGGATGTGGCTGAGGTCTTTGCGTTCGGCAACGCGCGCGGCCTCACCGTACAGGTACACCGGCACGTCAAGTTCGCGATAGATGCGTTCGCCCAGTTGCTCGGCCAGCTTGACGCACTCGGCCATGCTGATGCCGGAAATCGGCACAAAGGGAATCACGTCGGTTGCGCCCATGCGGGGGTGTTCGCCCTGGTGCTCGCGCAGGTCAATCAGGCCGGCTGCGGCCTTGCAGGCGGCAAAGGCGGCTTCCAGGACAGGCGCGGGTTCCCCGGCCATGGTCAGCACGCTGCGGTTGTGGTCTTTGTCGGACTCACAGCCGAGAATCGCCACACCGGGCACGGCTGCCGCAGCCGAGACAATTTTGTCAATCACGTCCAGGCGGCGGCCTTCGCTGAAGTTAGGAACGCACTCGACGATGGGCATGGCGGGCTCCGTGGGCATGTCAGCGGGGCAGTCTGCAGTCTGTGGCAACGACCCGCCAGAGCAGGCCAACGCCGATTGCCGTTGCCGCCGACTGCCGTCCTGCAGTATCCGATTGACTTTTCCCACAGGGTCGACGGGTTGAGGGTATGTCAGTTGTTCTGGTACACTGGCCCGCCCGGAGAGCCCATTGATCCCCAAGCCATGGCAGGAGTTGTTTGCCAAGCGCCGTGAGGAGCGCGTGCGCCAGCGCCTTGTGCGGCGGTTGCGTTCGATGCGGCATATGGGTTCCACCCGTGTGCAGCTTGGCTCGCGCGAGTACGTCAACTTCAGCTGCAACGATTACCTGGGCCTGGCCGGCGACCTGCGCATTGCCGAGGCCGCGGCCACGGCCGCCGGGCGATTTGGCTGGGGCACAGGCGCGTCGCGGCTGGTAACAGGCACCAGCACCCTGCACGTCAAGCTCGAGCAGGAGGTCGCGCGCTTTCGCGGCACAGAGGCGGCACTGATCTTCGGCAGCGGCTACCAGGCCAACCTGGGTGTTCTCTCAGGGTTGCTGGATAAGGGCGACGTGGTGCTTTCCGATGCCTCCAACCACGCCAGCATCGTGGCCGGCTGCAAGCTTTCGGGTGCCACGGTGCGCGTGTTCAAGCACCGCGACTATGAAGACCTCGAGCGCAAGCTGGCCGGTGTCAACGCGCGCAAGATGGTGGTCACCGATACTCTGTTCAGCATCGACGGCGACACCGCTGACCTGCCGCGCATCGTCAAGTTGTGCGAACGCCACGGCGCGCTGCTGGTGGTTGACGACGCGCACGCCAATGGCGCCATCGGCAAGAAGGGCCGCGGCCTGGCTGAGTACCAGAACGTGCTGCAGCATGTGCCGGTGGTGGTGGGAACGTTCAGCAAGGCGCTGGGAAGCTATGGCGGGTTTGTGGCCTGCAATGAGGACCTGCGCGACTACCTGATCAATGAATCGCGCCCGTTCATCTACACCACCAGCATGCCGATTGCCCTGGCTGCCGCGAACATAGAAGCGCTGCGCATCGTGCAGAAGGACGGCGACGCACTGCGCATGAAGCTGACGCAGCACGTCAAGGCGCTGCGCGCGCGGCTGGAACAGCTTGGCTTTCAGCTTACGGGCTATCACCACATCATCGGCATCCGTGTGGGGCACCCCGAGCGCGTGAGCTTCATGGCCGAGGAAATCGAGAAACAGGGCATATTGACTTACCCCATGCGCTGGCCCTCCGTGCCCGAAGGCATGGACACGCTGCGCATCTCCGTAAGCGCCGCGCACACCGAAGACGAACTCTCGCGGCTGGCGACCGCGCTGCGCGTTGCGCGCGACCGCATGGGCGGCAAGGAAACCACTGTGCTGGTCAAGCGCGAGGCCAAGCGCCCCACGCACCAGAATCTCGACATCGCCGAAGTTGCCGACCTTGATGAGTCCGCCTTTGCCAGCGATGAAGGCGCCATGGCCGAGCCCGTTTCGGCCGTGGACAGCAACCGGCTGCCGCCGGCCGAGGCCGGCCTTTCGGATTTTGTACCTGTCGGCGGTGGAGCCGGCGACACCATGATCCAGCAGCCACCCGGGTTTGGCATGGACGCCGACCACGGTGTGGACCCCGCCGAGCTTCGCGTTTCGTCGTCGGGCCGCCTGCCCGTGGTGGATTCCTCGGAATCGGGCGGGTTCGAGGCACTGCTGGATGACGTGATGAACGACGCGGCCGATTCCGCCACGTCGCAGCCCGTGCCGCAGGTGATCTCTGAGGTTTCCATTGAGCCCGCGCCAAGCGAGCCCGAACCAGTCGAGGCCGGCGCCACGACTGAGGCCACACCCCGGGCTGAAGCGCCTGTAGAAACGGCTGCCCCGCCATCTGCGGATGAAGCCGTTGTCGCGCCTGTGGCCGAATCACCGGCGCCCGTGTCCGCCGATGCAGCGCCGCCGCAATCTGCGCAGTCTGCCCAGGAAGCGCCCCCGGCGCCGCAGGCAGATCCGGGCACGCAGCAGCCGGTGGAAACAACCCTTGCAGAGCCGGCCGCGGAAGCAGCTGCCGCGTTGCCTTCCGCCGACGAGACCCCGACAGATGAACTGCCGGATGACCCGGACGCAGAACCGGCCGAAGCAGGCTCAGGTTCCGCGGCTACCATCGTGCCGGATCAGGCCGCGACATCAGCCAGTGGGGAGACACTGGCCCCGGAACAGACCGAGTTGCCTGACCCCGTAATCGCCGAGATCGAGGGCGGCACCCGCCGCCGCAAGCGCGAAAAAACGCGGCGCAGCACCCGCAACATGACTCGCCGCATGAAGAAGTAGGGCCCGCCAGAAATCCTGCGGTTGACCTTCTGCCTGAATCTGCGAGATTGGTGGCTGCCGGTGCCCTTGCCGGCGGGGCCGCCCCTGTTGGGAAACGTGCCATGATGCGACACCTTCTGTTCTCTGGTCTGGGCTTCTTGTTCGCAGCGCCTGCCGTGCTGGTTACGGCACAGGAGGCGCCCCGCGAGGCGCCGGCCGTTAAGACCTACGAGAAGTACGACGCCCTGTTCGACGACTTTGATGCGCGCCGTCGCGTGCTGGTTACGCGCTTTGAGCGCCTGCAACAGAAGGAGCGCGTCGACCCCGACGAGCTTCGCCGCGCAGAGGCCGAGCTGATTGCACTGGACCGCGAGTACGCCGCCGCCCTGCGTTTGTATGTGGACGGCCACGCAGGCGCCAAAGACCTGATGCCCGCGCGGTTTGAGCTGCTGGTGACACTGTCGCGACTGGAGGATCGCCTGGCCGACGCCGTGGCGACTGCCGACGAGTTCATCAAGAATCACCCCGATGCCGACCTGTTGCCGGATGCCCGTTTTGTAAAGGGACAGAGTCTGTTCCGCATCCAGGGGCGCGAGGCCGACGCGCTGGAGGCGCTGGAAGTCTTCATTGAGAAGCACAGTGAGCGCCAGGATGCCGACGCCGCCCGCATGATGCGCGTACGTACGCTGCTGTTCCTGGACAAGGTTGCTGACGCACGGCGCTCGCTGGATGCGCTGCTCAAGGCTGATCGCGTCAAGGGCAACGCCGAGGCCAAGGCGTTTCTGCAGGCGCAGATTGACGCGCTGGACTGGATCGGGCGCGACATGCCCCGGGTGGACCTCAAGGATGCCGACGGCAAGCCCCTGCAATCGGCCGACTTCGCCGGCAAGCCATGGCTGCTGTTTGTGTGGGACACCACCAGCAGCGCCTGCATGGGCGAACTGCCATTCGTGCTGGAAATGCACCAGCGCCACAGTGAGAAAATGGGTGTGCTGGGCATCAGTGTCAACGAAAGCCAGGCGGCCTTCGAACAATGGCTGGCGCGCAACAGCGAGACCATGAAGTTCCGCAACGGCTGGCTGGATCGCGAGGCCGAAGGCACCGTGATCAAGCGCCTGGCTGTGTCCGTGATTCCGTTCAACGTGCTGGTTGACGCCAACGGAAAAGTGTACCGGTATGACGTGCGCAGCGATGACCTGCTGCGCTATGCCGCAAGGCTGACAAGGTAAAGCAGGGGCCATGCCGCAGTTCGCCGACAAGCAACTGAAGTGCCCGGCCTGCGCGCACGAGTTTGCCACGCGCCTGGTGACAGGCTTTGCCATCGGTGAAAAGGAATCCGACTTCTGCCCGCGTTACCTGGACGGCAACCCCCTGCCCGATTTTCTGCACGTCTGCCCCCAGTGCGGCTTTGTCGGCTTTGAGGCCGACTACCGCAGCCTGGTGGACCACAAGAAGCTTGACCGGGTGCGCACGCTGCTGAACGGTTTTCACTGGCAGCCGGGCCAGGCCCTGGGCGGGGCAGAGCGGTACCGGCGGGCCGCGCTGGTCGCCATTTATGTGGGCAAGCGCAGCGCCGAGATCGCGGATCTGTACCTGCAGGCCACCTGGTGCTCGCGCATGGAGGGCGAGCCCGACGACGAGCAGAAGAACGCCCGCCGCAAGGCCGTGAAGTATTTCGAGCTTGGCATTGAGGCCGAGGAGTTCAGCCCCGATGACCTGCCCGTGGTTCATTACCTGCTGGGCGAGCTGTGCCGCCGCTTGGGTGATGCGGGCAAAGCCGCCAGGCACTTTGGCAAACTCGACGAACTCGAGAACGTGGAACCCTGGCTGAAAGAATGGCGCGACAAACAGCGCGCACTGATGCCGTAACAGGCGGCGACCTCTCGCAGGTGCCCGTTGCCGCTTGTCCATGGCATGCCCTGACTTGCGGCTTTCTGTCGCCGGCCCTGCCCTCAAGCTTGCCATGGTGTGGAGGCAGCAGTGCCCACCCATCCACAGTACGCTGCTGATTGGGTGCGGGGTTAGAGCTTTTTCGCTGTTTGTTTGCAGAGATTCCGCGCCGCGCCGGGCGAGCAGATCAAGGAGCGCGGACGCAGGCGTGGCTGGAGGCCACGCCGAGGGAGCGCGACGCAGAGATGCGAAGCCCGCCGCAAGCGGAAGCCTGCAAACGAACTGTGAAAATGCTCTAAGTGCCAACCCCGCCTTGGGGGCGGGGTTGGTGGTCTGAATGGCTGGTTGTCTAGGCTTTGCGGGTCTTGCGACGGCGCCAGAACGCGATCAGCATCGGGATCAGGATGGCTGCCGGTGTGGCCGCGATGCCGGTGGCGCAACCGCCGCCGCCGCCACCACCACCACCACCGCCCGCGCCGAACACCGTGACGTTGCTGTAGCTGAAGGTCTGGGCCAGGGTCTTGGGGCCCAGA
>JAHBXZ010000008.1 GCA_019636215.1 Planctomycetota bacterium
GACTGCGAAACTCGGAGGAGGCAAGCGGGGAAGCCGAAAGGCTTCCCCGTTCTATTCAAGCTGGCCCTATGGTTTCAGATAGCCTTGCCGGATGATCTGCGCCAACTGCTTGCCGTAGACGTTCACCAGCTTCCACAGGCCGTACAGCGTTGGCACGCACTTGATGGGGTGCAGGGCAATCCACTTGAACAGGCGGCCGTAGTAGGGCCGGCCCGTGGTGTGGTTCAGCGCGCCGAAATCCGGAAGCGGCACGGTCGGCGTGTCCACACACACGCGCGCCGTGACCCACGGGATGCCGGCTTCGGTGGCGGCCTGGGCGATGCCAAACGTTTCCATGTCTACGCCGATGGCATTGTTGGCCGCCGCGACGGCGGCCTTTTCTTCTTCGTGAAACAGCGGCACGTCGCCCACGCACACCAGCAGGCCGTCCAGCCACTTGCCGCCCACGGCTGTCAGGCCTTCGCGCAGTTGCGCCACGTGCGGTGCGCTGGCCGCGCCGCCATCAAGCTTTGTCTTTGGCAATCGCTTTTCGGCCGCATCGGCCAGCATCAGGCTTTGTGCGTTGCACAGCCAATGGGTCATTTCCATGCCGTGCACAATCGCGCCGAATGTGCCGGCGCTGACAATCAGGCCGGGGTTGGTTTCGGCAATGCGCTTTCGCGTGCAGTCATAGCTGCGCTTGGTTCCCACGCCGGTGCATGAAATGAACGTCTCGGGCATGTCGCCGCCGGCGGGCGCGCGCCAGTGGTAGATCGATCCGTCAATGCGCGACGCGCCGATGCCCTTGGCCACGGGCAACAACTCGTCGGTGCCTTCAATCAAAACCAGCAGACTCTTGCCGTTTGCCACGTTGCCTCCGGGGCGGGAATGTATCCCGGCGCGGCAGGGACGCAACTCGCTATCATGGGGGAATGAACGAGGCTGACTTTCGTCGTCTGTGCGTGCTGGCCCTGGATGATCGACTGGACGATGCGTCCCGTCGCCAGTGGGAGTTGCTGAGGCTTTCCAACCCGGAGTTTGCGGCCCATTACGACGAACTTGCCATCGCGCGCCGCCGCCTTAGCAACAGGCTTTCGTCGGCACGAGTGGTGCCCGCGCAGGCCAGGCCTGAGGTTTCCAATCGCATGTTCTGGGTGCTTGCGCCCCTTGTCGGTGCGCTCAGCGCGCTGGCCGGCGGGCTGGGGATGGACAGCTGGGTGCGCCATGAGCGGGGGGCAAAGTCTCGGGCAGAACATCACATGGTTGCTGCCAATGACGCGTCCCGCGCGCCCGCAGCGGCCACGCCGGCCCCGCTGGAACCACTTGTGCCGCCCTCCAACGGAACGGCGGTGCCTGCACTCTCCGACAGGCCGCCGACCAACCCCGAGAACCAGCAGCCCGCAAAGCCTGACGGCTCGGAGCCATGGTTCCGCCTTCTTCCGGCAACGGGTGCAGAAGTGCGGCTGTTGAGGCCGGGAACCACTGAGTATGCGGATGCCCCGGGCGGAGCCGACCTGTGGGGTGGGGCAGTCGTGCGGGTTACCCGTGGAGAGGCGGTGATCAGGGCCGACGAAGGACAGTTCCTGCTGTCTGGGCGCGGCGAGCTGGAAGTTCTGGGGCCGCGGCGCCTGCGGCTGCTGCGTGGCCGCCTGCTGGTTCGGGTGCTGGCCGAGGGCTTCGTGCTTGATTGCGACGAGACCAGCCTGCGCCTGTCCACGGGGGATTACCGTTGCACGAGCCAGCGCGGGCTTTCCGAGCTTGCCGTGCTTGCGGGGCGCGTGGAGGCATCTCGAGACTCCGCTCGCGCAACCGTGGGGCGCAATACGCTGCTGGATCTGTCGCGCGATCTGCGCGAGACCGCCATCGTCGGAGATGCGCTGGTTGCCATGCGGGTCGATCTGGCTGCCATGGCCCATCGAACACTGTATTGGAACTTTGAAGACGGTCCCGGCGACTGCAACGAAGGTGCTGTCGTTGGCAGCGGCCTGGATGGCGGCAAGGCCCTGCGCCACGACCCTGCCCGCCCCGGTGTCGGCACCACCCGGTTTGAGCCTCTGTTTTCGGCCGTCCCGGGCCTGCGCCTGCGTGCCTGGGTGCTGACTGATGCTGCCAGTGTGGAGATCACCGCCCGCGTGCACCTGCCTCATGGGCTGCGCCAGGTGGGTTTGCGCGTGCCACTGACGCCGGGTACGGGTTGGCAGATGATCGATGTTCCGCTGGCCGGCTTGGCGGGCGGGCCGAAGCGCCTGCAACCCGGCTGGATAGCAGGGGCCGGGTACAGCGGCCTGCAGTTCCATGTTCCTGCACAGGGCGACGCGCCCCTGACTCCGTTTGCCCTGACAATCGATGAGGTCGAGATTTACACCCTGCGGTGAACTTGTGGGGAATCTGGCCGTTTCCATGGCTGACACTCTGGATCGCCTGGCCTGAACGTGGCCAGGCTGGAGTCTTGGGTCATGGGCGGGCGATCATCCCTACGTGTGGTTGCCTTGATCAAGCGTGGCGGTCCCGCGGCGTGGCTTCTCGTTCTGCTGGCAATGGGCGGGCTGTCGTCGATGCTGGTCTTGCAGGACGCGCCACAAGGTCTGCGGGTGCCGCATGCGGATCCTTCGCCGGGACACTATCCCGATGTTGATCGTCAGCCCGCTTCGCGCCCAGAGGGTGCAGCTGAGGTCGATCGGCCGAGGCTGACAGCCACCGGTTTCCCGGGCGCAGGCATGCCCGCACTTGCGACGCCTGCGGGTAGACGACCAGACCACACGCGGTTCCCGCGTGCGCTGCACAACGACCCCTTCTTCACTCAGTATGCAACTCATTCTGAGGAGAAGTGGTCGGACGGAACTATTGCTGCCTTCGATGCAGGCGAAGCAGTTGCCGTCGAGGGCACAGGCCGGCCATGCCACGAAAGGCCTGAACCCGCCACGCTTGCGTGGCTGCGCCAGCACCAGAACTCGGCGGGATACTGGTGCCCGCGTGACTATCGCCAGGACAGCACGCGCAATGGTGCCGCGTTTGCAGGCAATCTCGCGGTGGGCGGCAAGGTCTTGGCTGAAGCCGGCTCCGATTCTGCGCGCGTCGAGGCCACCGCCCAGGCACTGCTGACCTTTGCTAGCTCGGGTTACGACCACAAGGAAGGTGATTACAAACAGACCTGCCGCATGGCGATCCTGTGGCTGCGTTCGCAGTTAGTCCCCAGCGGTTGTGTCGGCACCGCCCCACGGCCACGCGTACGCGAACAGGCCTTTGCGGCCGCAGCCATGAGCGAAATGTATGGGCTCAGCGGCGACATTGCGCTGAAGCCTATAGCTGAAAGCATGCTCGAGTACCTGCTGTGGATGCGCCGCCCGGGCAGTGGTTGGGGCGAATCCATTTCGGGCGAGCCCAACGTGCTGGACACCACACTTGCCATCTTCGCGATCAAGACTGCGCGCATGGCTGGCCTGGAGCCCGCAAGTGAAGAGGCCTACCGCGAAGCCACAGAGTTTCTTTCAAGCATGGTCGTCGAGGAAGGTGACGGCCGGTGCCACGTACGATTCAACCGCTTCCTGCGCGCCCCTGTCGGCCCGGACGGCGTTGGGCTGAAACACGGCCTGCCGGTGTGTGAGGCCGCCTGGGTAGTTTCCATGCTGTTCACCGGCCAGGCCGACTTGAACTCTCCACAACTCAAAGCACTGGCCGCTGTTCTGTGTGCCGAGGAAAACAAGCCTCGTTGGGAGGCCGGAAGGATTGACTATCTGTACTGGTGGCTGGCGACCAGCGCCCTTTTTCAGGTGGGCGGCAAGAACTGGAGTTTGTGGGAAGGCGAAGTGTCCAAGCTGCTGCTGAACCGACAGCGCGGCTACACCGAAGATGAAAAGCGGATGGAAGCATCGCGCGAGACTCTTGACGAGTATGGCAGTTGGGACCCTGTAGTCGCGTCGTGCGCCGAGACTGGTCGCGTTGGGTCAACAGCGCTGGCGGGTCTGACGTTGCAGATCTACTTCCGCTACCTACGGCTCAAGGACGACTGACAAGGCAGGCGCGAGGGGGTGCGCGCCTGCCTTGTGTGTTTCTAGCGCACAGCAATCTGGCGCGGCTGGTTGGCCTTGCTGGGCTGCACTTTCACGGTCAGCACGCCGTCCTTGAGCTCAGCCTGCACGCCGTCTTCGGCGGGGTTGCCGGGCAGGGCAATGCGGCGGCTTACGGCGCCCCAGCGGCGTTCCTTGCGGTAGAACTTCTCGTCGCGGGTTTCGGTCTCTTCTTTACTTTCTGCGCGAATGTCGAGAATGCCCTGGTGAACGCTGATCTTCACGTCCTCTTTCTTGAAGCCGGGCAGACTGGCGCGAACGATGGTCTCGCCTTCTTTGCCTTCGCTGATGTCGACAGCCAGCGCGCCTTCTTCAAGAGTGGGCGCTATCTGGAATCCGGCGTCATCAAAGAAGCTGCGCAGCAGGTTGCGCATCCCGCCCATATCGAAAGGGTCCCGCAGTTTCATCTGGCTCATTGTCGTCTCCTGGTTTGGGGTCCAGTTTCAGTTGCTGCCCGACAAATGCACTCTGCGTGCCAAACATCAGCATTGCCCCAAGTGGCTTTCAATTGTGGTTTTGCGAATGATGCAAGCCGGACAGAACAGGTCGAGGTTGCCGCAAATGCAGGCCAGTCTGCCATTTTGACGCAAACTGCCCGCCGAATCCGGCGGGCAGTTTGTCCAAGACGCGTTCAAGGCCGGTGGACTAGGCCCCGGCGTACAGAGTCATGGTGTTGACGTCCTTGCCCTGCAGCTTCAGGTAGTAAAACAACTGGCCCTTGTGCTGGCCCAGGTGGCCGATCATGTGGCTGATCTGCTGGAACAGGGTCATCGGCGGGCCGCCCCAGGGGGCACTCAGGTTCTTGCCCAGCAGGTTGTTCTCGCCTGCTTCGGTGATGAACTTCAGGGCGACAATCTTGTCTTCGGCCAGCATTTTGCGGCAATCGTCCACGGACTTCACGCTGGGCAGCTTTTCGGCCGGGGGCATCATGGCCTCAGGCGGCAGGTCTTCAAACTTCTGGCCCGGCGGCATCCCCCAATCGCCGCTGACAAAGCCCTTCACGCACATGCCGCAGGCGTTGGTCAGGTGATGAAGGACCTGGCCGGTGGTCATCCAGTTTTTGCCCGTGGCGGGTTTCCAGTCCAGTTTGTCGTTGTCCACATGCTTCAGCAGGCCTTCCGTGGCGTGGTACATGCCCTCTACTTCCTGCTTCAGCAGGTCGGTCAGGGTGATCGTCATTGCATTCTCCGGTGAGTTGGACCAGCCATGGTAGTTCGCCATCGAACCATTTGCCACGCCGGTCACGCATGCACCATACTTAGGGTCGCGACATCAAAACCGCATCAAGGCCGGGGTTGGCTGTAGGGCTGTGCGCGCTTGGTGGGGCCTGCGCCCATGCGGCTGACGGCGGCGTCAAACAGCCAGCGCGGAACGCGCTGGCCGAACCACACCAGCGCGGCCAGCCGTTTAGGAAAGTTGTAGACGCGGCGCTTGCGGGCAATGGCCCGCAGCATGCGGCGCGCGGCATCCTCGGCTTCCAGCAGAAACGGCATATCGAAGTCGTTCTTGTCGGTCATCGGCGTGCGTACAAAGCCCGGGCACAGGCAGGTCACGGCAATGCCGGTGCCGTGAAGCTGCACGCGCAGACCCTCCAGGAAAATGCGCTGGGCGGCCTTGCTGGCGGCATAGCCGCCATCCAGCGGCAGGCCTTGATAACTGGCCATGCTGGCCATGCCGACCAGGTGCCCGTGTTTGCGCTGCTGCATGAGTGGCAGCACGGCATAAAGTGCGTGAACCATGCCCTGTACGTTGGTGCGCAGAATCTGCTCGGGCACACTGGGGTCCCAGGGGCCGGGGGCCAGCTTCTGGCCGATGCCCGCATTGGCGACCATGCAGTCAATCGGCCCCAATTCGGCTTCGGCGCGGGCCACAGCGGCCTGCACCTGCGCGAAGTCGTCCACGTTACAGGGCAGTGCCAGGGCGTTTGCGCCAAGTTCAGCGGCCAGCGTGGAAAGCCTTTCGGCGTTGCGCGCCATCAGCGCGACCTTGCAGCCTTGACGTGTCAACTGCCGGGCCATTTCCGCGCCCAGGCCGGTGCTGGCGCCGGTAATGGCGACCACCTTGTACGGAAACGCCATGCTTACTCCGCCGCCACGCCCTTGAGCCAACCGGTAAGGTCCTTGATCACGCGTGGGTCAACGTCGCGCTTTTCAAAGTACAGCTTCATCTCGGACTTGCGGCCGCCGCAGGGCTTGAACAGGTGGTCAAGGTCGGCATAGACCTTCAGGGTGGCCGCTTTGCACGGGCCGGCCATCAGGTTTCTGATGATCTGGCGCGCGTCTTTGTCGGGCTTGACCTGGAAGTCGGCCTCGCCTTGAAGCACAAGCACCGGGCATGTCAGCTTTGCGTGAATGGCGGGTACGTCTTTCAAGAAGTGCTCGCGCCACCACTTCTTGATCGGCACAACCTGTTTCCAGTTGGCCTTGAGCTGCGCCGCTGCCAGCGGCCCAAGGATGTTGAAGTCAGGCTCGCGTCCTTCCTTCACCGCATCCTGGAACTCCTTCTGGACTTTGAGGGTCTGGTCCTGCGCGGCCTTGGGCTGTTTGGCAATGGAATCCTGCACCTGCTCAAAGGTCACGTCGTACAGGTTTCGCCCCATCGCGGCAAGGCAGACAACGCCCGCCACGCTGGAGTCCTCGCTGGCCAGGATTGGCGCTGTCAGTCCGCCTTCGCTGTGGCCGACGATGAAGATCTTCTTCTTGTTCACTTCGGCTCGGCCCTGCAGGTACTTCAGGCCGTGGCGGGCGTCGCTGACAAGGTCGTCATAGCCCAGGTCTTCGGGCTTGGTGCCGGGGGCGCCCAGCGGGGTCTTGCCAAGGCCGCGATCATCGGTGCGCAGCACGACAAACCCGGCGTTGGCAATGGCATCGAGTATCTGCCAGGTGCCAAGGTCTAACGCGCCTTGGAAGCCGTGGCGGTCCTGGCTGCCCGAGCCGCTGATGTACAGCACCGCGGGCCAGCCGGCCTCGGGTTTGTCGCCCTTGGGAATGTTGAGTGTGCCGGCGATTGCCCATGCTTTGTCAGGCGCGTCGGCGGTCACATTGATGTTGACGTCTTCTTCGGTGAATGCGGCGTTGTCCGGCAGTTTATAGGGCGCGGGCACTTCCTGGGCGTTGCTGGCGATTGCCAGGCCCAGCAGCAGGCTAAACGCAATGGCGAGTCGGCTCATGGGCGTCTCCGTTTCGGGCGCGCCATTGTGCCGGAACAGCGCGAACTAATACAGGCGCGGCCCGGGCGGGATTGGACGTCGTCGGCGCAGGACACTTTGAGTGCCGGGTCAGTCACTGTTGCCGATGAGAGCCTCTACTTCAGCGATCTCTGTTTCAAGCTCGGCCTTCTTTGCGGCATCGCTGATTGTGGCGTGGTAACTGCGCAGGTCGGCCAGGGCGGCCGGGTAGTCCTTCAGTTCGCGATGGCACTGGGCACGGAAGTAGAAGGCCTCGCGCAGGTAGGCCGACGTGCGGCTCAAGGTCTGGGTGAACTCGTAGATGGCAGTCTCGTAGTCCTTGCGCAACAGGTATATGTGCGCGCGGTTGTAATGAGCCCAGGCATAGCCCGGGGTAATCTCCAGCACTCGTGTAAAGTCAGCCAGCGCGCCGTCGATGTCTCCCAGCGCTTTCTTTGCCGCGCCGCGGTTTATCCAGGCCTCCTGCTGTCGAGGGTCAAGTTCCAGGGCACGGGAACAAGCGGCAAGAGCGCGTTCGTACTGTTGGCAACCAAGCGCGTAGGCGCCAACATTTGCCCACAGGCCTGTGTTCCAGGGTGTGATTTCGGTGGCCTTGAGTGTGATTTCCATGGCCTCTTCGCTGCGCCGCGCCTGCCCAAGGTAGTAGCCCTTCCATTGCATCGCGGTTACGTCGGTTGGATCGAGCGCTATGGCCTGGTCTGCATCGCTCAGCGCCTGTTCCATGTTTCCATTGCGGAAGTTCCACATGCTTCGCTCGCGCCAGGCCGGGCCGAAGTCGGGCTTCAAGGCAATGGCCCGGTCGTGGTGCGGCTTGGCTTCAGCCCGGGTACCAAAGGTGGTGCCGAAGGCCATGATGGCGGCAGGGCTGTCAGGCGAAAGCAGGTACGCGGCCCGAATGTCCTCATTGGCCGGCTCTGTCAGGTTTTGCTCGCGGCGCAGGGTTGCGCGGTTCAGAAGCTGGTCGGATGTTTCTGCGGGCATGGGCGGTACAGGCTCCGGCACGCGGGGAAACAGCGTTCGCACGCGCGACCATACAAAGCTGCGGGGTGTAACGCGGGCCCGCAACGCCACCAGGGGCGCGTAGGCGGCAACATGATTTGTCAGGCAGAGGGCTTCCGCGCACTCAATCGAGAGGCGGTCGTCACGCACAACAGACAGGAAGTCAATCAGCGGCGGGATGGCCAGATCAGGCAACTCCAGGGTCGCCAGCACCCGGCAGATCAACGTGACTTCGTCTCGTTCCACTTGTGTCCAGATCAGCGTTGATGCTGTGTCTGCTGCTTTTTCCCTGTGATGGGCCATCGCATCGGCCAGCAATGTAACCGTCTGCGGCTGCCGGAACGACGACAGCTTGAACAGGTAGTCATCAAAGCGCGGTGCGTTGCGAGGCCTGCCGGAACGCCAAAGTCCCTGTCGGATATCGCCTAGTGCGGACTGAATCTGCTGTGCATTGCGCCGCAGCAAGGCTCCTCCGGCTTCTTCGATGGCCGAAAGCTCTGCCTGGCGCTCGGCCGCATCCAGTACCGTTGCCTGGAGAATCACCTCTGCAAGCGCGAAGTCCTCATTCGCCGTCGCTAGATGAGTCGCCAGAAGCCGCTCATCGCGCAGTGACTTGCGTAAGCCTGCGAGTTCAGCTGTCGACGCAAAGTCCTCCGACCGGCCTGCAACCGGCTCCGTGAGCGCTGCCAGCAACGACTCCCGCGCCACGGCCAGGGCCAGCACCGCCTTGACGGCAGACGCGGACTCCTCCCGCTTTGCGGGCTCGAGCGTGCGGAGTGGATCTTCTTTATGGGACTGCAGCAGCCTTTCGGCGATGGCAGTCGGCCCTGCCGCTGCGTGCTGCGCTACTTTGGCCTGAAGTGAATCTACCTCGCGGCGACGTTGACTGACCAGACGGGCGCGTTCTTCGGCGTTCTGCCGTTCGACGCGCTCGCGCGACTCCCGCTCCTGCGTGGCCAGGTTCAGGGCACTCCTGGCCTGGTCGCGTTCGTCGGCGATGTTGATCACGGCATAGGTGCCAAGGCACAGCAGTGCAACCAGCGCAGCCAGGGCTACTCCGACGGCAGTACGGTTGCGCCGGACGAACCGCATCATTAGCTCGCCGGTGCTGTACTGATACACGCTCAAGGCGCGTCCATCGCGGTACGCCGCAATCTCCATGGCCAGGTGGCGGGCGCTGCCAATGCGGTCGTTCTTCTCGCGGGCCATGGCCTTGTCTGCAAGCGCCACCAGCTCGCGCGGAGCTTCCGGGACAACCTTGGCCAGAGACTCCGGCTCGAGAACCAGCACCTTGGCCAGCACGGTCTGGGCAGTGGGCCCTTCGTAGGGTGGTCGCCCGGCCAGGATCTCGTACAGCATGGCACCCAGGGCATAGACATCGCTGCGTTCGTCCACGTTGACCAGCTCGCCTCGGGCCTGTTCAGGGGGCATGTAGGCCGGCGTACCCAGTACGGCGCCGTCCAGTGTGCGGGCGTCGCTGCCTTCCTGAAGCAACGACGGCGAAAGATCGGGCAGTTTTCCGGTCTTGCCCTTGGCAATGCGGTCTTCCTGGCCCTGCACCCGCGCCAGCCCCCAGTCCAGTACAAGGGTTTCGCCGTATTCGCCCAGCATGATGTTGGCCGGCTTGAGGTCGCGATGAATGACGTGCCGACTGTGCGCGTAGGCAATGGCGTTGCACACGTCATGAAATGCATCCAGCAACTTCAGCCGATGAACGAGCTTTTCGTGTGCATCCAGCGTTTCGTCCGTCTGGATGGCCTTGAGCCGGCTTGCGAGGGTTTTTCCACGCACCAGCTTCATGGTGTAGAAGACGCGGCCGTCCTCGCGCGAGCCGATTTCATAGACCGGCACGATGTTGGGGTGCTCAAGCTGGCCGGTAACCTTGGCCTCGCGCAGGAAGCGCTCGACCAGTTCGCCGCGCGAGGCATCCCGCGCGCTTGCGGGCAGGCTGGAACTGCCGACCACGCTGGGCAGCAGCTCCTTCATCGCGACTTCGCGGCCCACCGCGTTGTCCAGCGCCAGCAGGACACGGCCCATGCCGCCCCGGGCAAACTCGCTCTTTACGGTGTAGCGACCGGAATCGCCGGCCTTTGGCAGGCGCGAAATGGCTTCTGTTACGCGGTCTGTCGCGGGGCGCGAACCTGCAACCGTAAGCAGCGTCTCTTTCACGGTTCGGGCGGTGTCGGCGTTGGTACCAGTAAGCAGCGATGACGCGTCTGACCGGCTGATGCCGAAGCTGGCAAGGGTCTGCGCTGCGAGGTCGGGGTTTTCCGCCAGGGATTCAGCTTCTACTTTCAGGCCGGTTCGCACATTGGCGGGGGCTAGCTGCAGCAGGGTCTGCATCGGCTCAGTGTCGGATGGCAGCTCGGCCAGTACTCGTACGGCTTCGTCCGGTGCCAGGTGCCCGCGCTGTACGGCCAGAATTGCGGCAAGCACGGCCTTGTGCCGCGCGGCATCGTGCGGATTCTGGGGCTGCCCGTTCATGGATAGCCGGCAGTATACCACGAGGTGCCGGTGGGGTGACGAACACTTGCGCCTACCGGCGCAGGAGTCAGACTCAAGCCATGGCTACATCACCCAAAGTCAAGGCATTCTTGATCTGCGACCAGATCATTCACAGCCGCGACATGAAGTACAGCATCATCGGCGTCTTTAAACGAATCCATTCGCCCAAGTTCCCGGTGTTCCACGCACGATTCGGCGTGTACATGATGATCGGCGAAATGAACGGCAAGTACGACCTCTCCATCGAGTTCATCGACAACGCGGAGCCCCAGCCGCTTGGCACAGCACAGTTGCGAGGCATTGAACACTTCAAGCCGCTTGAAGACTTTGAGACGGGCATCAATCTGCCTGGCCTTCAGTTTGCGCGTGAGGGCATTGTCGAAGTGCACCTGAAGATCAACGGCGAGCTGGTACATGTGGACACCCTGCAGGCTCTGAAAGTGGACGCCCCGCCACGGCCGCCGGAAGCCTGAATCGCCTTGCGCGGGTTTGTTTTGACTTTCCAGCCGGCGACAGCGTAGACTCGCGCAATCAAGTCTGGGCGAAGTACCATTCAGTGAGGCGGACCCATGGTCCCGCGCCGCTGTTCGACGGCCTTCATTGCGCCGGCCCTGTTCGTATTCATCTTTGTGTGCAGCGCCTGCGGAGGCAGCGATGGCTCCGGCGGCGGCAGTTCACCGCCCGCTGATCCGGGGGGTGACCTTTCGCCGATGACGTCACTCAGTGACGCCGACAAGGCGCACTTTCTCAACCGCACGCACTTTGGCATCCGTCCAACAGAGCTGGCCAGCCTGAACGCCATGGGCCTGGAGGCCTACGTCGACTGGATGTTGTCCATGCCGGTGGACGCGACGCTTGAGGCAACGGCGAAGTCCACGCACATCACCGATGCCGACTACCCGGGCGGCAACGAGCTGATGTATTGGTGGCTGCACCTGATGTTCCACAGCCAGAACCCGTTCCAGGAAAACCTCGCGCTGTTCTGGCACGATCACTTCGCGGCAAGCCAGGACGCGCTGGTGGGGGACAACAATTGGTGGATGTACGCGCATGTGGAACTGTGGCGGAAGCAGACCACCGGCAAACTGCGCGACCTGCTCTACAAGATGGCCACAGACTGGCTGATGCTGGTGTGGCTCAACGGCGTGGAAAGCACAGCGACCGCGCCCAACGAAAACTTCGCCCGCGAGTTCTGGGAGCTGTTCACGCTTGGGGCGGACAACGGCTACAGCCAGGCCGACATTGTTCAGGGCGCGCGCACATTCACAGGGTATCGCAGCGTGTTTGTGCCCAACTATTTCGGAGCCGGGCGCGACTCACGGGTGGTGCAGTGGGACTTCAGCCGCCACGACAACGGTTCCAAGACCATCTTCGGACAGACACTCAATGGCAACGGAGCCGCCGAGTACCAGGACCTGGTTGACCTGACATTGGCCGCGCGCGGCACCCAGGTGGCGAGTTACCTGTGCCGCAAACTGTGGGAGTACTGGGGCTATCGCGACCCGGGTGCCTCGCTGGTCAATGATCTCGCGCAGGGATTCATCGCCAGCGGGTTTGACCTCAAGCTGCTGTACAAGCGCATCCTGATGTCCAAGGAGTTTTTCTCGGCCCGGGCAAAGGCCGGGCTGGTTAAGAACGTCCTGCACCATCACGTGGGCTACCTGCGAACCACCCGTTGCTTTATCAACATGCAGCGCATTGACTTCAGCCTTCGCGGCTGCGCGCAGGAACCAACCCGGCCGCCCAGCGTCAACGGCTGGCCCAAACACAACGCCTGGCTGTCTTCTCAGGGATTGATTGAGCGCGCCAACTTCCTGCGCGACTGCAACTTCTACAAGACTGACCCGGGCCAGACCGGGTACGACGCAGGAAGCCTGATCCCATCCGGCCAGACTGGCGACGCGCAGGTGGTAGATCACTTGTGCTGGCTGCTGAATGTGAGGCTGGAAACCGCCCAGCGCGACCGCTGCATCCTGTATCTGAACCAGGATCGCAACACGACCAGCGTGGTCAGCCAGCCATGGGACTTCAGCAACGCGACCCAGCGCGACAAGAAAATCCGCGGGTTGCTTTACATTCTGGGCCAGCACCCTACCTACCAGTTGCGCTAAGGAGCCGAGCCATGACTAATCAATCGTACAGCCCGGCCCGACGCAACTTCCTGCGGGCGGGCGCAGCCGGTGCCGGTGTCGTTGCACTTGGTGCCTACGGGAACAGGCACTTGCCATTTTCGCGGCCTGCGCTGGCGGCTCCGCTTGCGAACCACAAACGCCTGGTAGTGATAAACCTGGTGGGTGGCAACGATGGCTTGAACACGGTGTTCCCGGACTCAGGGGCTGTTCAGTCTGCATACCTGGCGCGTCGACCAGGCCTGGCGATGAGCGCCGCGCAAGGACTTTCGCTGGCTGGCGGGCCGGGGCTGGCCGGCTGGCGGCTGCACCCGGCGCTGGACAGCTTTCAGGCAATCTGGAACGCGGGGCAGTTGGCGATTGTCGGCAAGGTCGGCTATCCCAACGAGAACTTGAGCCACTTTGTCAGCGAAGATATCTGGAGCAGCGGCGCCCGAAACGGGGTAGCACTGGCTGGCATGGCCCGCGGCTGGATTGCCCGGTATGCCAACGCCTGGGCCGGCACGGCCACGGGTGTTGTCAGCGTCGGCATGGGCCGAAAGCTGGATTTCGAGGGTGCAACCAACTACCCGCTGCTGATTGCATCGCTGGCGGCATTCAACCTGAAGAACGACTCGACATACGGCAACAACCACATCCTGCGCGTAAGCGTGGTTCAGGACAACCTGGCCGACCAGCCGGCGGGAAACCTCGCAGGCGAAATTGCCGTGGCCCAGCAGAGTGCGCAGGCAGCAGCTGCCGGCGTTCAGGCGGCCGGTGCGACGTACACCGCCTGGGGCATGGGTGCGACCTATCCAACGGCAAGCACCAACCCGTTCACTGGCAGGCTGGGCCCAAGCCTGCGCGACATTGCGGCAATGATCTACGGCGGGTTTGACACTCGCATTTACTACACCGGCTTGCCGGGCGGCTTTGATACCCACAGCGCCCAGGAGCCCATGCATACACAACTGCTGACCGACCTGGATGATGCCATTGCCGCCTTCCGCACGGATTTGCTGGCCATGAACGCCTGGAACGACACCGTGATCCTGGTCGTCACCGAGTTCGGCCGCCGCAACTACCAGAACGGATCAGCCGGGACGGATCACGGCCACGGCAACTACTGCTTTGTGATGGGTGGTGCGGTCACCGGAGGCCTGCACGGCGATGCAATCACGGCCGCAGATATCAATGCCGAATACCTGCCCTACACCACGGACTACCGGGACGTGTACCGGCACATGCTGGAGGACCACCTGGGCCACTCCGCTGCGGGGTTGTTTCCGGAATCGCAGCCGATTACCCGGACGCTTTCCATCCTGTGACGACGCGCACGGGCGAATCAGGCGCAACGGTCACAGGATAAGCGGGCCGCCCACCAGGGCGGCCCGTTGCATGGGTAAACAGGGCACGGCGAATCCTTCCATTGCGGCGCAAGTCCCCAGACGTATAAGTGCCGTCCCCGGCGTTAAGACATAGGAAGAACGCGGATTGCCGGCCACAGGAGCGCATATGAGTACGGCAGCCACTGCCGAAGCGGTAGGGACAATCGTCAACGACTTCAGCATTCACGTCGCAACGGCCAATGGATCAGGTTCGCAGACCAGCAACATGGTGTTGTTGCGGTCGCTGTTCCAAATGGGCATTCCAGTCAGCGGCAAGAACCTCTTTCCCAGCAACATCCAGGGTCTGCCCACCTGGTTCACGATCCGGGTGTCCAAGGACGGCTGGATCGCACGAAAGCACGACAGCGACATCATTGTCTGCATGAACGCCGAGACCGCCGATGAAGACGCTGCCACGGCGCGTTCCGGGGCTGTCTTGATCTATGACGACACCCTGCGTCTGCAGGAGAAGCGGCCGGATTGCATTCATTACCCTGTGCCGTTCAAGAAGCTTATTGCCGAGTGCTGCCCGGACCTGAAGCTGCGCAAGCTGGTCATCAACATGCTTTATGTCGGGGTGTGTGCCGAGTTGTTCGGCATCGACACGCACGAGATCAAGCAGGCATTGAACAAGCAGTTGGCTGGCAAACAGAAGGCCATCGACATCAACCTGCCGGCGCTGGAGCACGGCGCAAAATGGACGCGTGAGAATCTGCCCAAGAAGGACCCGTTCAAAGTTCAGCACATGGACGGCAACAAGAACAAGATCATCATTGAAGGCAACGCGGCCTCAGCCCTGGGCCTGATGTTCGGCGGTGTCACGGTGGTTACCTGGTACCCGATTACCCCAAGCTCCAGCCTGTGCGAGTACCTGGACGAGTACCTGAACCGTTTCCGCGTTGGGCCAGACGGCAAGCGCACCTTTGCCGTGGTACAGGCGGAAGACGAGATTGCCGCCGTTGGCATGCTGGCGGGCGCAGGCTGGGCGGGCGCGCGATGCTTCACCAGCACCAGCGGCCCCGGCATCAGCCTGATGAACGAGGTGATCGGACTGGGTTACTTCGCCGAGATCCCGTTTGTGATCTGTAACGTGGCGCGCACTGGGCCCAGCACAGGTCTGCCCACGCGCACCATGCAGGGTGACATCTACTCGCTGATGTACGCCAGCCATGGCGATACCAAGCACATTGTGATCATCCCCAGCGAGCCGAAAGAAGCCTTCGAGTTTGCACAGGTGTCGCTGGACCTGGCCGAAGAGTTCCAGACCCCGGTGTTCCTGATGCTGGACCTGGACCTGGGCATGAACTACTGGATGGCCGACCGGTTCCAGTATCCGCAGGCGCCCGTGCACCGGGGCAAGGTCCTGACCAAGGAACAACTGCAGGAAATGGGCGGCAAGTGGGGGCGTTACCAGGACGTCGATGGCGACGGCATTCCCTACCGCACCATTCCCGGTACAGAACACCCCAACGCGGCTTACTTCACGCGCGGTACGGGCCACACTCCGCAGGCAACCTACAGCGAGAAGCCAGAGCACTGGAAGTCCAACATGGACCGTCTGGCCAAGAAGTTTGAATCGGCCAAGAAGCGGGTTCCCAAGCCTGTGATCACCGGCAAAGGAAGCAAAGTAGGCCTGCTGTTCTGCGGCACAACCACCGAAGCAATCCGCGAGGCCGTAAGCGAACTGGAGCACAAACACAAGGTCAAAGTTGACCTTTGCCGGGTGCGCGCGTTCCCGTTCACGACTGAAGTGGAAGAGTTCATTGAACAGCACGAGCGCGTGTATGTTGTGGAGTTGAATCGTGACGGGCAGTTGCGCATGGCACTCAGCGCCGAGATTCCGCGCATCGCACCGAAGCTTCGCAGCATCCTGCACTATGACGGCATGCCGCTGGCCGCGGCCACCGTGGTAACGCAGTTTCGCGAGCAAGAAGGTTCATGGGGAAAGGGCACTCCGGAATAGCCGGAGCCGATCCCGTACGGGATCGGGTGTCACGCGAATCGGACAATCGCCGCAAAGATCGGCACGCAACACAAGGACACGACCATGGCAGGAGCCACCGAAGCACCCGAAGCCCCGAGTAACCAGGTGAACCGCATAGGCCTGCAGAAGAAGGACTACGCCGGCAGCAAGTCTACGCTGTGCATCGGCTGCGGCCACGACCTGATCACGGCGCGCCTGATTGACGCCGCCTATGACCTGAGCCTGAAGCCAGAGAACGTGGTCAAGATGTCGGGCATCGGCTGTTCTTCCAAGACGCCCGCGTACTTCATGTCGCGCAGCTTCAGCTTCAACAGCGTGCACGGGCGCATGCCCAGCGTGGCCACCGGCGCGTCGCTGGCCAACCGCAACCTGAAGGTGATCGGGGTAAGCGGCGACGGAGACACAGCCAACATCGGCATCGGCCAGTTCGTTCACGTCATGCGCCGCAACCTGGACATGGTCTATATCGTCGAGAACAACGGCGTATACGGCCTGACCAAGGGTCAGTTCAGCGCCACGGCTGACAAAGGCAGCAAACAGAAGTACGGCAACGTCAACTTCATGGCGCCGATTGACCTGTGCGCCCTGGCCGTGGAACTGGGCTGCAACTTTGTGGCCCGCCTGTTTGCAGGCAACACAAAAATGATGCGCCAGGCCCTGCAGGCCGCCATGGCGTTCAAGGGCACCGCGTTTCTGGACATCATCAGCCCCTGCGTGACGTTCAACAACCACGCGGGATCGACCAAGAGCTTCCCGTACGTCAAGGATCACGAAACTGCGCTGCAGGACATCGGCTTCGTGCCCGCCTACGACCCAACGTACCATGAAATGGCCGCGGGCGAGGAACGCGAGATCAAGCTGGGCGACGGCAGCAAGATGATGCTGAAGGCGCTTGGCAACGACCACAACCCGACCGACCGCGTCGGTGCGCTGAAGATGCTTGCGGAGAGCCGCGAAGCACAGAAGCTGCTGACCGGCATCATCTTTGTGTCAGAAAGCCAGCCCACCTTCCCGGAGATGCTCAACATGGTGGAACAGCCATTGAGCACCCTGCCGCAAAGCGTGACCCGCCCCGGCAAGGAAGTGCTGGAAGAAGTGATGAACGAACTGGCGTAGCTGCTGGAATGAGCAGTGCGCAATGAGCAATGGATACTTCCATTGCTCATTGTTCATTTGTCATTGCTCATTCTTCTGTACCGAGATCGCCAGGTCCTTCAGCAAAGCCGGTTCGACCTCATTGGGTGTGTCGATCATCAGGTCGCGGCCGGTGGCAGATTTGGGGAACGCGATCACGTCCTGGATGTTGTCCAGCCCCAGCAACAGCATGATCAGCCGGTCCACGCCGCTGGCGATGCCGCCGTGCGGTGGGGCGCCATGGCTGAGCGCGCTCAACAGGAAGCCGAACTTCTTGCTGGCTTCCTCCTGGCTGATGCCAATCAGTTCAAACACGTCGGCCTGGGCGTCGGTGCGGTGCATGCGGATGCTGCCGCCGGCGATCTCGACACCGTTCACAACCAGGTCGTACTGGTTGTTGCGCAGTGCCAACACTTCTTCCAGCTTCACGCCGCCGGCAAGTAAACGGTCCATCGGGTCTTCGCCTGTGCCCTTGCGGCTGATGGCGGCCATCTCCTGCACGCGGGGCAGGTTCTGGGCCAGCGTAAACGGATGGTGGCTGGCAAACAGCTTGCGGTCTTCCTCGCGGTATTCAAACAGCGGAAAGTCGATGACCCAGGCCACGGCGAACTTGCTGGGGTCGTTCAGGCCAAGGCGTTCGGCCACGTGCAGGCGCAGGTTGTGCATCACCGCGTGCGTCACTTTTTCCTTGGCGTGGGCGCAGATGAAAAGCAGGTCGCCTGGCTGGGCCCCAAAGGCCGCGATCAGCGCCTTCTGTTCGGCCTCGGGGAAGAACTTGGCAATCGCCCCGTCCAGGCCGGCAGCCGTCACCTTCAGGTTGGCAAGGCCGCCCGCGCCCATGCCCTTGGCATCGCGCTCGAGGTTTTTGAGCTGGCCCGTGCTGAACTGCTCGGCCATGCCAGGGCAACGCAGGCCCTTTACCAAGCCTGTGGCCGCCGCGCCCTTGAAGGCGTTAAAGCTGCAACCCTTGGCCCATTGGGTCAGGTCCGTCAGCTTCAGCTCGCGTGAACGCAGGTCCGGCCGGTCAATGCTGTAATCGGCCATGGCCTGTTCGTAGGTCATGCGCTCAAACGGGGGCGTCAGGCCGGCGCTTTTGCGCACGGGCCAGGCCTGGTCGGCAAAACGCGGGTCGTCGCGCAGGCTGTTTACGATATTGGCAATCACGCGCTCAAACAGCGCCATGACGGTGTCGCGGGTCGGGAAGCTGACTTCAATGTCAATCTGGGTGAACTCGGGCTGGCGGTCGGCGCGCTTGTCTTCGTCGCGGAAGCAGCGGGCGATCTGGTAATAGCGGTCCAAGCCGCTGATCATGCACAGCTGCTTGAACAGCTGGGGCGACTGCGGCAGGGCATAAAATTGCCCCTGGTAGGCGCGACTGGGCACGATGAAGTCGCGGGCGCCTTCAGGAGTACGCTTATACAGAATCGGGGTTTCGATCTCGATGAAGCCTTCGCCGTCCAGCACCTGGCGCGCTGCGGAAATGGCCTTGGCCCGGGCCTGCAGCATGGCCTGCATCGGCCGGCGGCGCAGGTCAATGAAGCGGTGCTTCAGCCGAAGTTCAGGGTCGCACTTCAGGTCGTCGCGAACCTCAATCGCGGGCGTGACGGCGGTGTTGAGAATCTCAAAGTCGTCCACAATGATTTCGACGTCGCCGGTCGACATCGTCTTGGTGCGGTTGTCTTCGGCTCGCAGGTTCACCTTGCCGGTCGCGCGCAACACGAATTCGCCGCGGGCTTCCTTGGTGCGTTCGACCAGGGCCTTGTTGTGTTCGTCGGCAAAGGTGAGCTGCACCTTGCCTGCCACGTCGCGCAGCAGAATGAACACCACTCCGCCGCGGTCGCGCTTGGTATCCATCCAGCCGCAGACGGTGACCGTCTGGCCGACGTGTTCCTTGCGCAGGTCTCCGCAACGGTGGGTTCGCAGGCTTTGCATGGCGCTCCTTGAATGCCGAATCTAACGAACGCGGGTTACGCGTGGCGCGACGGTATAAACGGCAGGCGGCCCGGCGTACAGCGCCGGGCCGCGATGAACAGGTCAGTGCCTAACGCTTGCGATTGCCCCAGGACGCGTTGAGTTGCTCCTGCTGGTCAGAGTCGCGCCGCGAAACGCCGCGGCGCGTCAGCTCTTCTTCGGCAACGGCAGCGGGCACAGTGACGGGCTGGATTCGCGGGCGAGCTTTTGGCTCAAAGTGCTGCCGGGCAAAGTCGGCAGTGTGCTGACTCTTGCCGGACGTCCAGGCGACAATCACAAAATCCGAGTTCAGTGCCGTTACCCTGCCGCTCTTGTGTCTACCATCGGGCTGGTACCAATACACCAGGGTCCCGACCTTCAGCCACTGAGGCAAGGGCGCGGGCGCAGAGCCAGTCGAAGAATCCAGCACCAGTCTGGGATCCTGGGGCACGGCAACCGGCACCAGCACTTCCTTCTCCACCAGCACGGTTTTCTCGACCTCGACCCTGACTTCTACGATCACTGGAACCGGTCGATCGACAAACACAACCTGGGGCTCCGGGTCCTGTGCCAGCTGTATTGCGGGCGGGTCTGAAACGATCGCTGGCACCGGTAAGACTTCGGGCGCATGGACAAGCCGGGTTGTTTCCCGGGTCACGTAAACGACCTTCGATGCCGGATTGACTGCCACTTGCGCGCTTGAGGCCGGTGCCGCTGTCCGGCTGCCCCACAGAAACGACATGGCACCGATGATGGCTATGCCACTGACAAGGGCCAGCCACCAGACAAGCTGCGGACGTGCGCGCATTTTGCGCGCTTGCTTGGGGGTAGAGAGCATGCGGTTTCCTTATCGGGGTACAACGAACCGTATCACCCCAAGTGGCATGGGGCAAATTCAGTCCACGATTGTGTCGGGGTCGCCGGCGGGCTTTGCGCGCTTCTCTGGTGGCAACTTCTCGGACTCGGCATTGAAGTCATTGGCGTCGATCAGGTCTTCCTGCCCGGCCTTGGCGGCCTCAGCTGCGGCCTTGCGGGTGGGAGGAGGCGGAGTGAAGAAGGCGTAGTTGTCATCCAGGATGAACTCTTCTTCCTCGCTGTCGTCACCGTCGGTTGGCGGGCGCTTGACCGTGGGGCTTTCGCCGATGGTGGGCTTTGCCGCGGGCGGCGCCGTTCTTGGCGCTTTGTCCTTGGCCGCGAGTTCCTGGCGCAGCTGCTTCATCATGTCGGGCGGCAGTGCCACGGTGTCGCCGCCGGGCCCATGGCCAAGGTCTTCAACTTTCCTGGCCTGAACAGGCGCGCGACTGGTGTCGTCGTCATCCCCGGATTCGTCTTTCTTGCTGACCGGTGCGCTGCCACGGGTCACCTTGGCATCTGCGGGTTTGGGGATGAAAATAGTCTTTGCACCGCCGCCGATCGGCGCGTCGCCAAAGCGCGCCTCGGATGGCACTACCATCTCCGTCGGCTTGCTTTCCGGCGGGGGCGTCTTGGTGCGATCCGTAACCTTTTCGGTGCGGCGCTTCATCAGCTTGCGCGTCTTGTGAGGTTTGGAGAATCCCTGGTCGGCCACGGCGCCGGTTCGCGACGGGGGCGGCGGGGTGTCCTTTTCCTGGTCTGCAGCCGAGTATTCGGGCACGGGCTCGGATGGAGTGTCCGATACGGGCTCTTCCTTGATTGCAGTGGTCTGACCCAGCATCGACGTGTTGACATGAGCCACTTCAGCCGGCGGTTCATCCGTCTGTGGCGCATGGGCAGCTGGCACCGACTGGTCATCCAGATCCAGGTCTTCATCCGCGGGCGCCGCCACCTTGCTGCGAATGGCGACTTCGTCGACGTCGTCGTCTGACTTGCCGGACTCATCTCCGAAGTCAACCGCATCAAAACGGCCCGATGCGCTGCCGCCAAGGTAGACGGCAATCTGCTCATCCGTAAGCGATTCCTCGTCCTCTCCGGTTTCGGCCTTTTCGGCGACTTCCTGCGCCGCCTGGTCCTTTACTTCATCAATCAGGTCGTCCAGCGCAGGCGCGGGTGGCCGTTCGCCCGGGGCCAGCCCGATGCGAGGCGCGGGTTCGTCCTCGGCGTCCACCGCCGGAGCGGGGGCAGGCTTGACGGTGGCTGTCGGGATTCGTGGAGACTCCTCGTCCTGCTTCTTGGCGGCGTCCTCTTCCGCGGCGCGCCGGGCCAGCAAGGCCGACCTGTCAAGCTTGACAGTAGGCATGCCGGTGCTGACGGGGGCGTCGTCGTCGTCGGCGATTGGAGCCGCGGGCTTTGGCGGTGGAGGTGGCGGAACAAACGCATCGGCGGCATCACCAAAGTCCATTTCTTCCGGTGCCGCCAACGGCGATTCCGGCGCGCGTACGCTGGGTGTCGCGGCGGGCTTGGCATTGCGGAAGTTCGCGGTCCCCGGCCGTTCACCGGGCTTCTCTGGCGCAGCAGGGCGCGCCGGCAGAGGCCGCGGCGGCGGCGGTGAATACTGTGTGGGGCCACCTGGCGAAGGCATGGCTTCATGGAACTGGCCGGTCTCGTCGATCTCGGCAGTCTGCATCGGCGGAGGCATCTTCCCCGACGGCGGCTTTGCTCCGCCCCGGGTGGGAGGCGGTATGGTGACGCGCTTTTCGCCCTTGGGTGCCTGATGGCGGTTGCTGTCCGCAGCCTCCCACGGTGCCTGCACAATGCCGGTATCGCGCTTGCGCTGAGGGGGCTTGGCGGGAGCTGCAGGCGGCTTGGCCGGGGCGGCCTTGCCTGTTGCTGGCGCGGCCGGGACTGATGGCTGGGCGCCACTGGGTGGAATCGCCCCATCCGCAAACACCATCGGGTCAATCTCGGGCGGGGCTTCCGCCGGGCCGTTCTCTGTCTCGGCGCTGACTTTATCAGCGGCCAGAACGGTGGCTTCGGCGGCAAACGTGCGTTCGCGGTCGTTGGTTCTCACCAGCCCGCGAGGGTCGCTCTTGCTTGGTGGCTTGATGGCGTTGACAGGGGGCTCCTGGTCGTAGAACGTTATGCGAGCATCGCCGATGCGCACCTTGGAGCCCATCGTCAGCGGAGCAATGGCACCTGAGCGCAACCGGACGTTGTTGAACACCGTGCCGCCGCTACTGCCCAGGTCGCGTACAAAGGCGCGCCCACGGCTGTCGATAAATAGCTGCGTGTGCAGGCGCGAAACCTTCATGTCGCGCAGTTGGATGTCGGCCTTGGGCAGGCGGCCGATTACGTAATCAATCCTGCCGACAAACGGCACCAGCAACGTGTCAGGCCCTAATTTGATTTCCAGGTACGGCATTGGCCGTGTTGTCTCCCTGCCAAGGGCACCCGACTGCTATCAGACGACCGTTACATCCTATCGTTTACGCCTTTAAGTGCATGTGCGCAACGGTCGTGCTCATTGCGCAGAAACTGAGAACTGGGTTGACCCCGATGTCGCGCCGCTGTTAGGCCTGTGCTGCACCCGGACCAGGTAAGTTCCGGCCCCCAACGGCAGGGTAAAGCCCTTGTTAGCAGCATCTCCGCCATGCAGGGCCAGAATGTTGCGATCAAGGTCATGCACGGTCAGTTCCAGCCTGTGCGAGGCCGGTGAGTAGCCCCCAGTCGTGTTTGTTAGCAGGAATTGAACACTAGCCGGGCTGGCTAAAGTGACGCGATACACACCGTTTGCCCCCGGCCCCAGAATGGGGTTTGGAGCGGTTCCTGCATAGGCATCCAAGCTGCCGGATTGCGCCGCCCCTCCGACGGTCAGCTCCGCGGGAAACGGGTCTGCGCCACCGCCGGGCGGGAAAACCTCGCCATGGGCGGCCATGATCGCGTTGGCAGTACTGGCTGATGTAAACAGGTCATCAATCAACTGCTGCCAAAGGCTGGCCAGCCAGCAGATTTCGTACGGGGCATTTCGTGTGGCCAGTGCCGCGAAGCTGGTGAGAAAGTCCGCCAACGTGATGGCCACGCCGTCGGAGTCGAAGTCTGTCGGCCCGCCCGCGGCACCGTCCAGCATGTCCCAAACCACGCGGGATACCCTGAACTCATTGGCGTATCCTGCCCCCGACCCGGGCAGCAGGCCTGACTCCAGGTCGAACTCAAACTGCATGGCCGGGGTGCCACCGGGGTATCCGATGGTGTCGCGGTAGACACGCAGGTCGAGAATCGCGCAACCCACGGCTGTAACCACTCCCTCGCTGTAGGCGGCCGTGTAGATCAGTTCTTCACCGGCGTGGGGACCGCCGAAGTTGTTGTCGCGGCTCTTGGTAAGTTGCAGAAAGCTGGCCCACTCGTGCGCGATTACGGTTTCATCGTACTCGTCATGATCGGTGTCGGCCGGGTTGGCCAGTGTGCCGCCCAGCAGGTAGATAGTCGGCCGTGCGTTGGGGCCGGACTCATCGGTGCCCGTGGGCGTGGTCGCGCCGGTGCACCAAAAGACATCCAGTTCTCCTAGGGCAGGAAAGCTGGTCGCAACCGCAGCCCTCATGCGGCCGATAGTGTCCAGGATGGCAAATGCCCCGGCCCGGTTGTCGGGCAGCGCGAACGATGCGTGGAGGTTCAGGTTCTGGTTGCCCCCGGACCGCTGCAGAATCGGGCCGCTAACAGCGTGAACCAAGGCCGGGCTGGTACGCGGGTGAAACACTCGGTCAACTTCGTTGCCATTGCCGCGGCTGGCCCTGACCCGCACAAAAAAGTCGTGGTCGACATTCAGGTTCAGGATGTAGTTCCCGGAAGCGTCCGTGGCGGTTGTTGCAACCACGGTGTGGATGCTGTTGTGGCGCACGGCCTCAATCAACACAAAGTCGGCCGTTGTGACCACCGGCGTGCTGCCAAGGCCCGAGGCCGTGACCGGAAGCCGGTCGAAGGTGACCTGGCCCTGGATTGTCAGCGCGACAGGAGCGCCTCCATCGGGTTGTGCGGTGCCGCCGCTGGGCCCGATCACAAGTAACGGATCAAGCCAAGGTGAGGGCCCCGGCCCTTTGTCCTTGTCATCGCCCGGGCACCCGGCCAGTGCCAGGGTCCACAGCAACATCAATGGGAAGAATCGGTACATGCCAACGTACGGGGTATGCCGGGGGGCCGACAGTCTATCAGGACGGGCGGCCGTGCACAGGCTTGCCGGTTGCGGCAACGGGGCGTTAGAACCGTGCCATGCGCTGGGTATTCAACCTTGGCTACCTGTGGCTTGCGGCATGGATCTGGCCCTGGTTCGTGTTTAAGTACCTCACGACGGGCAAGTACCGAGCGGGTATTGGCCAGCGCCTGGGTGCACTGCCAGAGCGCAAGGACGGCCGCAAGAGCATCTGGGTTCACGCCGTCAGTGTGGGCGAGCTGCTGCAGATCAAGCCGCTGTTGAAGGCGTTGCGCCAGAGACACCCGGAGCACGACGTGGTCGTCACGTACACCACGCGCACGGCCGCAGAGATTGCCGCCCGGGAGCTTCCGGACTACTTCCACTGCTATTCGCCGCTGGACTTGAGCTGGGTAGTCGACGGCTTCTTTCGCACTCTCGACCCGGCGTTGATCGTGCTGGTTGAACTGGAGTTGTGGCCGAACTGGCTGATGACTGCCCGCCGGCGCGGCGTGCCCGTGATGCTGGCCAACGGCCGTATCAGCGAAAAGAGCTTTCGCAACTACCGGCGTTTCCAGTGGCTGCTTCAGCCCGCCTACGACGCGATCAACACCTGGGCAATGCAGGACGAAACCTATGCCGAGAGAGCCAGGGCACTGACAGCAAAGGTCACGGGTTCGCCACGTGGTGCGGCTGTTAGCGATGCTTCGCTTGCGCTTGCGCGGCCTGGCGCGGTGGTAGTTACCGGCAACTTGAAGTACGACTCGCTGGTATCCGAGCCTGACGCCGAAAAGTTCGCATACTTTCGCGGCGCGTTCTGCATCGGGAATGATCAGCGCGTGCTTGTGTGTGGCAGCACTCATCCGGGCGAACATGAACTGCTGATCGACATGCTGCCGCGCCTTGGCTGTCGCGTCGTGATTGTGCCCCGCCACCCCGAGCGCTATGCCGGTGTGCGCGACCTGCTGACGAAGGCAGGCGCAGGCTGGCGTAACCGCAGCGAGCTATCGCCCGAGAAGCCCTCAAGGGCAAGCGACGTGATCCTGCTGGATACGATGGGGGAGCTGGCCGCCGTCTATGCGATTGCCGATGTTGTGTTTATCGGCGGGTCGCTGATCCCGCACGGTGGCCAGAACATGGCCGAGCCGATAGCCCTTGGCAAGGCGACGCTGTTCGGGCCGCACACGCACAACTTCAAGGCGACCGTACGAGAACTGAAGGAGTGCGGTGGCGCAATCCAGGTTACGGATGCCATCGAGCTTGAGCGCGAGATCAAGCGCTTGCTGGATAACCCGGGGGAGCGCTCCAGGCTGGGCCAAGCGGGTCGCGCACGTGTGCTGGCAGGCCGCGGAGCCCTGGGTCGCCACCTTGATTTGATATCGAGGTTGCTCCATGGCTAGTCGTCCTTCAGGCCCGCCCAAGAGCGGCATCAGGATCGATCATCAGGCAGAGGTTGACCGCCTCGCGCGAGAACTGGCCGGCCTGGAGCCTCAGTTGAAACGCCTGTCGCGGTGGTCAGCGGCGCTTCTCATGCTTGGGCTGGCGTCTTCGGCTGCGGTGATTGCTGTCTGGCTGGTCATTGAGCACATGGTGATTTTCTGGGGACTGCCCGCCATCCTGACTGGGTTTTGCGGAATGGGCGTCATGCAGTTGAAGAGTCATAAGGTGCGCGAGGCCGCGAAGAAGTTGCAGCGGGAGCGCAATGAGGCTATGGGCGCACTGCGGCACGCCAGATCGACCGGCGGCGCTGGCGGCGGCCCCGAGCCAACCTAGACTGTCGGCCCATGCGTGTGATCCCGTTTGCCCTGACGATTTTCTTCAGCGCGTTTCTGCTGTTTCAGGTGCAGCCGCTGATTGCCCGGTACATCCTGCCGTGGTTTGGTGGCGGGGCGAGCGTCTGGTCTGTCACCATGCTGTTCTTTCAGACCGCGTTGCTGGCGGGCTATGGCTACTCGCACCTGATGTCTTCCAGGGTCAAGCGCGTTCCCCAGGCCGTGATACACCTGGTTCTGCTTGGCCTTTGCGCGCTGCTGCTGCCGATCATTCCCTCGGAGTCATTCAAACCTTCGCCGGGTGATGAGCCGGTCACCGGCATCCTGGTGCTGCTGGCGGTAACTGTCGGCCTGCCATACTTTGCGCTGTCTACAACAGGGCCGCTGCTTCAAGCCTGGTTCTCGCGTGCTGTGCCGGGCAAATCGCCTTACCCGCTGTATGCCCTAAGCAATGTGGGATCACTGCTGGCGCTGCTTTCTTTCCCGTTTGTGTTTGAGCCCGCGTTCTCGCGCAAGGACATGGCCTGGATCTGGTCCATCGGGTACCTGGTGTTTGTGGCGCTTTGTGTGATTGCCGCCTTGGTACCACAGAGGCCTCAGGCCGAGGCAGCGAAGTCAGAACCCGAGCCAGAACAGTCGCCTCCCACGGGCAGACAAAAGGGAACCTGGGTTCTGCTTGCAGGCGCCGGCAGCGCACTGTTGTTGAGCTTCACCAACGAACTTTGCATTGACGTGGCCAGCGTTCCGTTCCTGTGGGTGCTTCCGCTGAGCATCTACCTGGTGTCCTTCATCGTCACGTTTACCAGTGGTCGCGCGGTGTCCCGCGGGATTTACCGGCCGCTGGTGCCTGTTGCCGCCATTGGTGTGATGTTGCTGGTGCAGTTCGGCGTCAAGCTGCCCCTGATCGTTGTCGTGTGCGGTTACAGTCTCACGCTGCTGATTCTGACTGTGGCCTGTCACGGTGAGGCCTATCGGATGCGTCCCACGGCCAGGCACCTGACCAGCTTTTACCTGATGGTGTCAGTCGGTGGCGCGCTTGGGGGGTTGTTTGTGGCCGTGCTCGCGCCGCTGCTGTTTCCGGTGCGGCAGGAGCTTGCGATCACCGTTCTGGCCACGTTCGTGCTGCTGGTGATCCTGATGTCGCGCGACGAAACGTCGCGCATGTTCGGCGGCAGGCCGCGGGCGGCTTGGGCGGGGCTCTTCGTGCTGGCCGCGGCGGCGGTGGGTGTGTTCGGTTTTCACCTTTACGAGCAGCTGAACTCGCTGATCCGCGTGCAGCGCGACTTTTACGGAGTGTTCCGCGTCAGCGAGACACCCGAGGAGTCGGAATCTCCGTGGGTGCGTATCCTCAGTTCGGGAACCACCATTCACGGCCTGCAGTACATGGAGCCTCAACTGCAGCACCTGCCTACCAGTTACTTCGGGCGGCAGTCCGGTGCCGGTTTGACGATTGAGGGTCTATACGACAAGGGGCCGATGCGGGTGGGCGTACTTGGCCTGGGCGTAGGCACACTTGCGGCTTACGGACGGCCGGGCGACTACTACCGTTTCTATGAGATTGTTCCGGGTGTGGTGGACATTGCCCACGAGGAGTTCCGGTTTCTCAAGAACTGCCAGGCAAAGTACGACATCCTGGTAGGGGACGGCCGCCTGGTTATGGAGGCAGAGCCGGACCAGAACTTCGACGTACTGGTGCTGGACGCCTTTTCCAGTGATGCCATCCCGGTGCACATCATCACCGCCGAAGCATTTGGGATCTACCTTCGCCACCTGAAGCCCGGCGGTGTGCTGTGCATCAACATTTCCAACCGGCACCTGGACCTGCGGCCGGTCTGTATGGCAAACGCGGAACGGTTCAACATGGCCTATCTGGGCTGGCAGTCGGCGGCCAACGCTAACACCGGCTCGGTTCTGGCGTGGTGGTTTGTGGCCACGCGGGACCGTACGTTCCAGCGCGTGTTTGAGCAGTCGGCGCTGCGCCTTCAGCGGGAGTACCGCGAACAGGGCATCCTTGATGACATGGCCGGCGGCCTTGGCCTTTCACTTCCGATGCCGTCCAGCGACACCCAGTTTCGACCCTGGACTGACGACTACTCCAACATGTTCAAAGTGCTGCGATAGGCCGTCATGAGAGTTCTACCGTTTGCCGCGCCGGTGCTGGCCGGAGCCTTTCTGCTGTTTCTGGTGCAGCCGCTGATCGCGCGCTTCATTCTGCCATGGTTCGGGGGTGCGGCCGGCGTCTGGTCTGTTGCCATGCTGTTCTTTCAGGCGGTGTTGCTGGCTGGGTACGGATACGCGCACCTGCTGACAACCAGGCTGGGGTCACGCGCGCAGTGCGTCGTGCATTGCGTTGTGCTTGCGGCTGCGGCAATCAGTCTGCCGATTGCGCCGTCGGAGTGGATGAAGCCCTCGCCGGATGCCGCGCCAACGGCCGGTATCCTGTTTCTGCTAGCGGCAACCGTAGGGGCCCCATACTTCGCACTTTCGGCAACCGGGCCGCTGTTACAGGCCTGGTTTGCAAGGGCGGTGCCGGGTCGATCGCCCTATCCGTTGTATGCCTTGAGCAACTTTGGGTCATTGCTGGCGTTGGTGGCCTATCCGTTTGTGCTGGAGCCGGCCTGGGGCAGGGGCACGCAGGCGATTGCGTGGTCCTGGGCATTTGGCGCCTTTGCGTTGCTGTGCGCCGGGGCCGCCTTGCTGGCTGCGCGAGTTAACACACAACAGGTCGGTGTGCAGGCCGGCCCGGCAGCCCCGCGTCGCAGTATGGTGCTCTGGATCGCATTGCCTGCGCTGGCAAGCACGCTGCTTCTTGCTTACACGCACGAACTTTGCGTGGACGTGGCAAGCGTGCCCATGCTGTGGGTACTGCCGCTGGCGCTTTACCTTGTGTCTTTCATCGTCACGTTTGCGGGTCGCAAACCGTTGCCGCGTTTTGTCTGGTACCCGGTGGCGGCCATTGCGATTGCAGCAACGTCGATGGTGATGGCCTGGCGACTTGATGTTTCCGTGCAGGGGGCAGTCATCTGTCACGGGCTTTGCCTGCTGGCGCTGTGCGTGGTTCTGCACGGCGAGGCATTCCGCATTCGCCCCGTGGCGGGGCGACTTACCCAGTTTTACCTGTGCGTTTCACTGGGCGGGGTGCTGGGCGGGCTGTTTGTGGCCGTGTTGGCTCCGCTGGTGTTCCCGGCACATCTGGAGTTGCCCCTGGCGCTGGTTTTCAGTGCGCTGCTTCTGGGGTGGGTGCTGTGGTCTGATCCCGCAAGCCCGCTTGGCGGCGGCAAAGTGCGCCCGGTTTGGGGTTTGGTAGGTGCCGGGGTTGGCGGGCTGGTCTTTGCGCAGGTGTGGAACTTTCTGCAGGATCACGAGAACAGCGTGCTGCTGACACGCAACTTCTATGGCACGTACATGGTCGCAGAGACCCCTGCGGGCCAGGGGCAACCCTGGTTCCGTTCGCTCAGTTCAGGGACGACCCAGCACGGCTCGCAGTTCATGGAGCCCGAGTATCGCGACTGGCCGACGACCTACTATGCGCGCCACAGTGGCATTGGCCTGGCGTTGCACTGCCTGCCTTCGCGGCCGAGGCGCGTGGGCGTTGTCGGCCTTGGCGTAGGTACACTTGCTGCCTACGGACGCAAGGGCGACCTGTACCGGTTCTATGAGATCAACCCGCGTTGCGAGCAGATTGCGCGGGACTACTTCTTCTTTCTGCAGGACAGCCCGGCAGACTGCCAGGTCATCCTTGGTGATGCGCGCCTCTCCATGGAGGGGCAGGAGCCCCAGCAATTCGACCTGATCGCCCTGGATGCGTTCACAAGCGACTCCATCCCGGTGCACCTGCTTACGCTTGAGGCACTGGGCATGTTTGCCGGTCACCTGGCGCCTGGAGGTGTCCTGTGTGTGCACATTTCCAATCGGCATCTGGACCTGGCCCCGGTGCTGCGCGAGGCATCGCAGCAGTTGCGGCTTTCAGCGTTTGAAGTTGAGTCGCCCCGTGATGACAGCGGTGCCAACGGCGCGCTGTGGGTGATCCTTGGCGGCGACAGCGACTTTGAGGCCCAGGTTACCGAACTGGCCAAGCACACCCCTGCGTGGTCGCTGGGCACCAGAATCCAGAGGCTGGATCGCGGCAAGCGTGTGCGGCCGTGGACGGATGACTATTCCAACCTGTTTGAAGTGCTGCGCTAGCCGGCCGGCCAGGCTGTGTGGCGGCCCTGCCATGGCGCGCTGTGATGCGGGAAGTCGGTGCGAAAGTGAACGCCGCGGCTTTCCTGCCGTGCCAGCGCGCTCTCGCACATGGCCAAAGCCACGGTGAGCATGTTCTCCAGTTGCCATTCGCTGGGGAATCTGCGTTCGTTTTCGCCCAGCATGCGCGACCAGCCTTGCAACTGGCGCAAGAACTCGCGCATGCCACGCTCTTCACGTTCGACGCCCAGGTAACGCCACATGCCGCCCTTGACGGCATTGGTCAGGTCAGGAATGTCGATGCGCCGCGTGTTGCGGATCGGGCGTTCAAACAGGATGCGTGGCGGCTTGCCCTGCAGGCTTCCTGCCTCCGCCGCTAGGCGCCCGGCCGCACGCCCGCAGACCAGGCCCTCTAACAGACTATTGCTGGCGAGCCGATTGGCGCCATGCAGCCCGGTGCTGGTCACTTCACCGACTGCCAGCAAGCCCGGCATGTCGGTGCGGCCCGATGTGTCGGCCCGGATTCCGCCGATCATGTAGTGCGGGCCCGGCCGGATGGGCACCCATTGCCTTGACGTGTCAATGCCTGCGTCGTCACAGCACTGCATGAATGTGGGGAATTTCAGCCGAAGGTCGGCCTGGTCCAGGTGGGTAACATCCAGGAACACGGCAGAGTCGCCGGTTCGGCGCAGTTCCCGGTTGATGGCCCGGCTGACAACATCGCGTGGGGCAAGTTCGGCCAGTTCGTGCTGGCTCACCATGAAGCGCTCTCCGGCTGTGTTGCGCAGGTAGGCGCCATGGCCGCGCAGGGCTTCGGTAATCAGGCGACGCTCCAGGCCGGCCACGTACAGCAGTGTGGGGTGAAACTGCACCATTTCCATGTCGTACACGGTCAGCCCGGCGCGCATGACCATGGCGTGACCGTCTGCTGTCGCAACCTGCGGGTTGGTGCTTTCACGGAACAACTGGCCCGCACCGCCCGAGGCAAGGATCGTGGTTCGCGCATACACAACATGCGGCTCGTTGTGGCGCATCATGATCGCGCCCACACAACGGCCCTCGTGGGTAAGCAGGTCGAGGACGAAGGTGTTCTTGTAGGCGCGCAGGCTGGCTTCACTTCTGGCCGCTGCGATCAACGCCCGCGCGATTTCTGCCCCGGTGGCGTCGCCACCGGCATGAACGATGCGATGGCCGGAATGGCCGCCCTCGCGCCCGAGGTCAAGCTCGCCCTCGGGGGTCAGGTCAAAGCGCGCGCCGCAGGACTTGAGAAAGTCAATCGAGTCACGCCCGCCGGACACAATGTCGCGCACGGCCTTTTCGTCGCACAGCCCGTCGCCCGCAATCAGCGTGTCACGAACATGAGCCTCAATGGAGTCGCCGGAGGCAATCACGGCAGCCACGCCTCCTTTGGCGTATGCGGTGTTGCTTTCCTCCAGCGCAGACTTGTTGACCATCAGGGTTTCCGCGCCGCCGCGCGCGGCCATGATCGCGGCCGAAAGCCCGGCCACACCCGTGCCGATCACCAGCACGTCCACGGTCTCGTGAGCCATGTGCGCGGTGTCGAACGATGTGAGGTAGCGATCCATGAACAATGAACAATGAACAATGCTCAATGAACAATGAAAGGCCCGGTCATTGATCCTTGTTCATGGTGCATTGTTCATTGCTCGTTCAGAGCCACTCGCACCCGTAGTACGGCTGCAGCGCCTTGGGGATGCGCACCTTGCCTTCGGCGGTCTGGTTGTTTTCGAGAATCGCAATCATGGTGCGCGGGCAGGCCAGGCCGCTGCCGTTGAGTGTGTGGGCGAGGCGCGCGCCTTTTTCTTTGTCCTTCACGCGGATCTTGGCGCGACGGGCCTGGTAGTCGGTGAAAATGCTGCAGCTGCTGGCCTCGAGCCATTTGCCCACGCCGGCGGCCCAGACTTCAAGGTCGTAACAGCGCGCGGCGCCAAAGCCGATGTCGGCGGTGCATAGCTCCAGCCGGCGGTACGGGATCTCAAGCAACTCAAGAACGCGCTCGGCGCATCGGGTCAGGGTTTCGTGCTCGGCTTCGCTTTTCTCGGGCGTGGTCACGACCATCAGTTCGACCTTGCTGAACTGGTGCACGCGCAGAATGCCGCGCGTGTCTTTGCCAGCGGCCCCGGCCTCGCGCCGGAAGCAGGGGGTGAAGGCGCAATAGCGGATCGGCGCCTGTTCGTCGGGAATGATGCTGTCGGCGTGGATGCTTGTAAGCGGTACTTCGGCCGTGGGGATCAAGAACAGGTCGTCGCGGGCGTCGGTGCGGTACATTTCTTCGAGGAACTTGGGCAACTGGCCGCTGTTGCGCAGGGTTTCCTCGCGCACCAGAAAGGGCGCCCAGCACTCGGTGTAGCCATGCTCGCGGGTGTGAAGGTCCAGAAAGAACGTGATCAGCGCGCGTTCCAGCCGCGCCAGTCTGCCGCGAAAGAACGGAAAGCCGCTGCCGCTGATTCGCCCGCCAATCTCATTGCCAAGGTCGGCAAGGTCCCAGTGCGCCTTGGGAATGAAGGCAAACTTGGGCGCGTCGCCCCAGGTCTTGCGCACCACGTTGTCATCTTCGCTTTTGCCAAGGGGTGTTTGCGCGGCAGGCAGGTTGGGGACAAACAAGAGCTTCTGTTCAATCTCGGCCATCAGTTTGTCAGCCAGTGTGGCGATGTCGGCGCGTTGTTCGCCAAGCTTGCCCAGTGCGGCCTTGGCGGCGTCGGGGTCTGTCGGCGCTGCGCCCAGAAGCTGCGTCAACTCGGCGGGTGCGGGGGCTTTGGGGTCTTTCTTGCGCGCGCCCATCCAGGGGCCAAAGGCTTTGTTGGCCTTGTTCAGTGCGGCCTGCTGGGTTTCTTCCTGGGCCTTGAGCTCTCGCCAGTTGGCGTCGAGCTTGAGGACTTCGTCAATCACTGCCGTATCCACGTTGCGCGTGGCAAGGCCGCGTTTGACGGTGTCGGGTTGTTCGCGGATGAGTTTGATGTCGAGCATGTTTAACCCCAGTGAGAACGTGCGACAGTTGCGGTTTATCAGAGGCCGCAGGACGATGGAACCGTCTGAACGCGAAGCGTAAGCGAGCGCCATGGCACGCAGGGGCCAGTGTGCGGCGAAAACACTCGCGCAGAAGATGCAAGGTGGGGGGGGGGGGCGGTATGAGCCTCGCCCGACTGATGGCGCTCGCTGACGCTTCGCGTTCAGGTTCAAATCGAGCGGGCGATCAGGCGTCCGCGACTGAAGCTGGCGAGCAGGGGCGGGTTGTCGGCGAGCAGGCTTTGCAGGGCTTCGTCGCGTGACTTGGCGCCGCCGGGCAGTGCCCAGATGGCCAAATCGGCGGCGTCGGCCAAGATGCTCATGGCCTTGCGGCCGTTGATGGTGGCGGCCTTGAAGAGGTTGGTGACTGTGACGGGGTCAGGCACCTTTTTGCCGCTACTGCCTGGCGAAACGGAGCCAGACACCAGGGCCTGGCGAATCTCGCCCAGCATGTCCAGGCCGGTGTTGCTGGCCAGGCTGTCCGTGCCCAGCACCACGTTTGCGCCAGTCTCAACCATTTGCGCCCAAGGCCAGGGATCGTGGCCAAAGAAGGCGTGGCTGCGCGGGCACCAGCAGATGCTGGGTTTATGCTGCGAGATCATCGCAAAGTCGGCTTCGCGGGCGTAGTTGCAGTGCACCAGCACCAGGTTCGGGTTCTCGGGCTTCAGCCATGGCCCCAGCCAGTCGCGCAGTAGAAGTTCAAGCGACCGCGCCCCGTAACCCTTGAAACTTGACAGGTCAACACCGAACTGGGCGATGAACGGCGCGTAGGGCCCGGTGCCATGCAGCAGGAACTCTTCCTCTTCGGTGGTCTCGGCGGCGTGGGTGGTGCAGATGCGGCCCTCGCCAAAGGCCCGGCCCATGTTGAGTTCATAGAGTTGCTGGCTGGTGCTGAAGGTGGCGTGGGGTGAGAAACCGTAGTCAATGCCCTCGTGGGTCGCGGGCGCGGCGGCCTCGCCGGCGTCTTTGCCCAGCCGTTCGCGCTCGAGCACAAACTTGTCGCGGATTAACGCGTCCACGCGCTGCATGGCGGCCTCAGCGCGGGTGCCGTCAAAGCCCAGCGATTCCAGTGCCAGCACCGAACGCAGACCGTGGCGGGCCAGCGCATCAAGCGAATCCGCGCCGACACTGATGTCGAGAACACTTGTGGTACCGCTGGAAACCAGCATACGCACAGCGTCTTCAATGCCCGCGGCAATCATGGATGGCGGCAGCATGCGCCCGGCCATGATCACGGGCCCCCATTCATGAAACTTCAGGCCGTGGGGCACCTGCCGCCACAGGTGCGACAGGTCCAGGTGGCAGTGGGAGTTGACAAAGCCCGGCATGCACAGGGCGTCGCCAAGGTCGAGGGTGTTTTTCGCAAGGCCGGCAAGGCCACCGCTGACTTCGCCGCCGGTGATGACCTCGGCGACGTGCTCGCCCGCGATCAGCAGGATCACATCGCGCGAAAGCTCGAACGTGACAGGGTCAATGTAGTGCGAGACCCGGACGGCGTAGTCCATGCGTGGTTATTCAATCCCGCGTTCTTTGCGGACCTTCTTGTGGCGGCCGCTGTCTTTGGGCAGTTGCAGGATGTGCCCCAGCTTCTCGCGCTTGGTCAGCATGTAGAAGTTGTTTTCGTCCGTGGGTGGGATCTCCAGCGGTACTCGTTCGACAATCTCGATGCCGTAGGCCCCAATGGCCTCGCGCTTGGCGGGGTTGTTCGTCAACAGGCGCAGCTTGCGGATGCCAAGGTCGATCAAGATCTGGCATCCCGTGCCGTACTCGCGCTTGTCGGGCTTGTGGCCCAGCATCGCGTTGGCCTCGACGGTGTCGTAGCCTTGATCTTGTAAGGCGTAGGCCTTGATCTTCTCGACCAGCCCGATGCCGCGGCCTTCCTGGCGCAGGTAGACGACGGCGCCGCGTTCGGCGGCCTGGACCTGCTTCAGCGCGCCGTGCAGCTGCAGTCCGCAATCGCAACGCTCGCTGCCGAACACGTCGCCGGTCAGGCATTCACTGTGCACTCGCACCAGCACGCCTTCGTTGGCGTAGTCCATGTCCGCAGGCCGCAGGTCACTGGGCAGCACGTTCTTGCACAGGGCCACATGTTCTTTGCCGTCGGCCAGGCTGCTGTAGACATGCAGGTCAAAGTAGCCCGCCAGGGTGGGCATGCGTGCGGTGCTTATGCGTTTGATGATGCGCTCGTTGCCCAGCCGGTACTGCACCAGGTCGGCGATGCTGCAGATCTTCAGCCCGTGCTTGGCGGCGAATTTCTCGAGGTCCGGCATGCGGGCCATGGTGCCGTCGTCGTTCATGATCTCGCAGATCACGGCCGCGGGTTTCAGGCCGGCCATCTTGCACAGATCCACGCTGCCTTCGGTCTGGCCGTTACGCACCAGCACGCCGCCGTCGCGGGCGCGTAAAGGAAACACGTGCCCCGGGCGCACCAGGTCGCGGGGTTTGGCGTCGTCTTTGATCGCGGTCAGAATTGTATGGGCGCGGTCGGCGGCGCTGATGCCGGTGGTTACGCCCTCGCGGGCTTCAATGCTTACGGTGAACGCCGTGTGGAAGGGCGACTCGTTGTTCACCGCCATGGGGGGCAGGTTGATGCGGTCGGCAATGTCGTTGGTCAGCGAAAGGCAGATCAGCCCGCGGCCCTCCTTGGCCATGAAGTTGACGCCATTGGGCGTGATTTTCTCGGCGGCGACAACAAGGTCGCCCTCGTTCTCGCGGTCTTCGTCGTCAACCAGGATGATCGGCTTGCCGTTGCGCAGGTCGTCCAGAACATCAGTCACGGGCGTAAGCATGCCGCCATTAGCGGGGCGCGCCCCGGCGGGGCAAGTGGGGGGCCGGAACCCACGCTTGAACCCTGAATCAATCCAAACCCAACCAGCACGTTGACAGCCGGGGGTACAGAGACGAAAGTGCGCACTCCGATGCTGAACCGGGGTCCCGGGGACACTTGTGTTCCCCGGTTGGTTTTCCGGCGCGTCGTGCGGGCTTCCCCCAGCCTGCGGTGAAGTGGCCGGCCTAAGCCGGAAGCGTCAGGACTGCCTATGCCCGCTGCGAAAGTTGTGATGTTCACGGACGGCGTGTCGGAATCCAACCGGCTCGTGAAGGAGTCATTGGAAGCGCACCATCTGTCCTGGACAGAAAAGAACATCAGCTCGGACGCTGAGTCCAACGCGTTCATTCGTAAGCTTTGCGGGGCGCCGACCTCGCCGGTGCTTTATGTCAACGACCGTTGGCTGCCTGACCCCACTCAGGAAGAACTGCTGGAGGCAACCGGCCTGCGTTTCGACATCGAAACGCTGGAAACCCGTGGCCAGACCATTTTTGACGTGATTGTCGTGGGCCTTGGCCCCGCAGGCCTTGCAGCCTGCCACGGATGCCGTTTGGGCGGACTTACCGTCCTGGGCCTGGACGAAAACGAGCCTGGCGGCCACTTGCTGCCGCTGACGGACGTTGATGAGTATCTGGGCGTCGGGTACGACGACGATATTTCTGGCCGTGAAGTTGCGGACAACTTTGCCGAGCACGCCCGCCATGTGGGTGCCGTGCTGATGAAGGGCAAAGTGAACAGCATTCGCATCCAGGGTGCGTTCAAGCGCGTGCACAGCACGGGTGGAAACTTCTGGGCACGTGCGGTGATCATTGCCACTGGTGCAGCCCAGCGCGAACTCAAGATTCAGGGTGTCGAGCAATTCCTGAACAAGGGCATTCGCTACGGCGCGCAGGTGGACGCCGCTATCTATTCAGGTCGGCGCGTCTGCGTGGTCGGCGGCGGCGACGAGGCCATGCATGCCGCAATCTTCTTGGGCCAGCACGCAAAGCATGTCACGGTGCTTTGCCCCGACGACAATCCGACGGCCGAACCGCTGCTGGTGCAGCGCGCGATAGGCAACAAGGTGCGCATCCTGCCCGGGACCAAGGTTGTCGCTGTGAAGGGTGGCGATGCCCTGGATTACATGTTCTTTGTCGAGAAGGGCATCCCCGAAGAGCAAGGCCTGCCGATTGACGCCATGGTGGTTGCCCTGGGCCCGGCGCCCAAGACGCCGATTCCCGGGCTGGAACGCCTGCCACAGGAAAGCGGCTACTACGCCCACGGCGAAGGCGGCAAGACCATGTTCGGCGGCATCTATGTGGCCGGCGACTGCACAAACATTGAAATTCGCACGATGATGAGTGTCGTGGCCAGTGGCAGCCTTTGCGCCAAGCGGCTGTGGCAGTGGCTGGCCAGCAACCCGCTGCCCAAGATCAAGTAGCCGCAAAGTGTTGCGGACATCCTGTCCGCAGCCGTGCAGCGTCCCGCTTCACGACAACCGCGCGCGGGCGAGGCGCCCACAACAAGTGCGGACCAGAAGCTCAAACCTCAAAGCAAAAAGCCCCCGCCTTGGCGGGGGCTTTGTTCTTGGTCCTTACTTGTCTTCGTCTTCGGTGAGAACGTCAATCCGTTCGATGACCAGCACCTTGTGAGGCCAGCCTTCATACTGCTTGACGGTACCGACGATACCCACCTTGCTGCCCATCAGCTTGCCCAGGTCGCCCTTGTCCCAGCGCAGGTCGTAAACGACCTTGCCGTCGGCGTCAAACAGGCGGTGGCTGGCGGGTGTCTTGGCGCTTTTGCCCGTGCTGCCGATGGTGCCGGTCGCCAGGTACTCAACCGGGCCCTTTGGTTCAACCTTGGGTTCATCCTTGCGGTTGGCCTCGGCGCGGATGCGATCCAGTTCAGCCTGCTTTGCGGCAGCTTCCCTGGCCAGGCGGTCCTTTTCGGCGTCGATCAGCTTGACGGTGCTGTCGATGCGTTCAATGTGAGCCGCAGCCTTTTCGCTTACCTTCGGGTCCAGTGCCAGTTCCTTGAACTGTTCGAACAGCTTGCGGATGCCGGTAAGGTCAACTTCGGTTGCGGGCTTCTTGAGTTCTTCGCGCAGCATGCCTTCCAGGGTGGTGAAGGCCTTGCGCTCGTCGTCAAACTCGGCCTGGGTGGGCTCGCGCTTTGGCTTTTCGGCCTTTGGGGCGGGCGCCTCGGCCTTCGGGGCCTCGGTTGCGGGTTCGGCGACGGGCTCCACCACGGCATCGCGAACGCGTTCGACGAACTCCTTGCTGACGGCGCCGGTTGCCTGGGCGGGGGGGCTGACCTTCACAAAGCCGTTTTCAGCGGCGGCCTTGCCGGTCTGGCCGTCCATCACGGCCTTCAGGCTGGCGCCCTTCTCGACCTGGCCGATCGGGAAGTAGCGGGTGTCAGGGGTGCAGCGCAGGTTGACCTTCTCGCCGTTCACGGCATAGGTAACGCCGTCGGCCGCTGCGGCAACGAACTCCGCGGCGACCCAGCAAGGTGCGGACGAGGGCAGGCGCACAATCACAAAGCCCTCTTTTTCACCGACAACAGTCAGTTCGTCGCCTTTGGCCAGCACGTGCATCGGCGGATGGGCCAGGCTGGGGCCGGAGCGCAGGCGAACGGAATCGCCGTTCACTTTGGCAATCCAGGGCGTGGAAGTTTCCTGGGCGCACAGCGGCGCCGCCAGGAACAGCAGGGTCAGAAGTGTGATGGCCGCTTTCATGGATTTCTCCGGGCAGAATCGTCCTGTCGTGCGGCCAATGCGGCGGCACGTCCCCGGGCTTATCGGCAGTTACAGGTCCAAGGTTGAGAAATTGTGGGGCGCGGATGGTTGGCCCGGCGTCAGGTGGCTACCCATTGGCACATTCGCGTGACGGCCCGCGTCACGTTAGGGCAGTACGAATCCAGAAAGGTGTCGTCCAAGACCAGGTCGTCGTTGGCCTGCTCCAGTGCGCTGATGCAGCGGCTTCCGTCAAAGTCCACGTAGGCCATGCGCGCGGTTAGTTCGCTGGGAATGCGCCCGAAAGCACTGCCCGGCAGGATGGCAACGCCGGTTTCCTGCAGCAGCATTTCGCTCAACTGGGCCGAAGTGCGGATACCCCGGGCGTTCAGCCGAGGCCGCAGGGACTCGAAGTCCGGCAGCAGGTAGAAGCCGCCTTCTGGTGGCAAGGTGGTGATGCCGGCGGCGTTCAGCTTTTCCGCGCACCAGTTTCCAAGTGCGGCAAGAACCTTGCGCGCCCGCCACAGGTAGCGCTCGATTTCCGGCCCGCCGCGAAACGCGCGCACGGCGGCATGTTGAATCGGTGCGCTTGTGCTGGTGTAGGTCTCGCTGGCCACTGCCGCCATGGCATCCAGCAGCCAGCGAAGCTGTCGCGGAAACGTGAACGTGCCCAGGCGCCAGCCGCCTGCGCCACACCACTTGCTTAGGCCGCTGCTCAGGATTGTACCGTTGGGATAGAAGCGCGCGATGCTGACGTGCTGGCCCTTGTGGTGAAGCTCGCCGTAGATTTCGTCGCTCAGAATCACCAGCTGGTGGCGGCGAGCCACTTCTGCAAGCTGCTCCAGTTGTTCTGGCGTGTATGTCGCGCCGGTCGGGTTGCTGGGGTAGTTCAACACCACCACGCGTGGCCTCTCGGGGTCGTCGGCACAGTGTTGCTCAAGCTGATCCGGGGTCAGCAGCCACCGGTCTGCGGCATTAGTGTGAAGGAACTCGACGTTGCGGCCGATGATCCTGGCCTGCGGCGCATAGCTGACCCAGGCAGGTGTCGGGATCACAACGTCGCCGTAGTACACCAGCATCAGCAGGAACATCAGCTCCTTGCTGCCCGGCGCGATCAGTACGTCGTCGCCGGTCGTCGCCACGCCGTGCAGCCTGCGGTGGTAGTCCGCCACCGCTTCGCGCAGAGCGCGCAGGCCCTTCACCGGCAAGTAGTCCTTCTGGTGGGCGTTGGCGCGCAGTTCGGCCACAACGGGCTCAGGCACAGGAAAGGGTGACTGGCCAAGCCCCAGTTTGAAGACCTCGCGCCCCTGGGCCAGCATTTCGTTGCTGCGCTCGTTGATGGCGACGGTGGGGGAAGGCTTCAGGCCGCGGATGTTGAGGTTGATCTGTACAGAAGGCGCGCGCTGGCTGGGGCTGGCTTCGGTCATGGGCTTTGCCGGGTTTCGGGCTTCGTGTTTCGATGTTCGGGAATTGGCACTTCGGTTCAAGCGCGATCTGGACCCGATTCGCGAAAACCGACTCCCGGGCACATCCCTCCAGGGTTCAGGCCACTCGTAAACCCTCCTCGCGCCAGACCTGCCCGTGGCCGGTCTCCTGCATACGGCGCATGGCCTGCTCAAAGAAGAACTCCGGCTCACCGAATGCCGGGCGCAGCTGGTCCATCCATGTGGCGCGCGGGTCAAAGCGTGCAAAGAACACCTTGTTGACCCAGGCCGGGTCGCGGGCCTGAAGCATCTTCAGCACAAAGACTTGCTCGTCGCCTATCTGGGCCGTGCCGTCAATCATCACCTTTCCTGGCGTGCAGCTCATGCTGGGGCCGCGCACGGTGCGGGCAAGGCCGGTGACCTGCGAGTAAGCACTGGTGAAGATGTCGTAAGCCTCAGCCAGCGGCACTTCAAAGTACCCGCGCGCGCCGGTGTCGCGTTCCACAAACATGTAGTAGGGAATTGCACCCAGCCGCACCTGCATACGCCACATGTCGCGCCAGTTGTCAGCGTTGTCATTCACGTGCCGGATCAGCGGCGCCTGGCAGCGCACCGTCGCGCCGGCATTCACCATGCGCTGAACCGCCAGCCGGGCGACGTCCGTTTCCAGCTCGCGCTTGACACTGAAGTGGGCCATGACGGCCATGTCCCGGCCGCTTTGGCGGACACGCTCAATCAACTGCAGAAAGCGGTCGGCATCCTCGCCGTGGGTGAAGCGATAGGGCCAGTAGGCCGGTGCCTTTGTCCCGACTCGAATGCTTGCGATGTTGGGCAGGTCTGCCTCAAGTATCGGCCCGATGTACTGCTCCAGCAGTTCCGTGCGCATCACCATCGGGTCGCCGCCGGTGAACAGCACGCTGGTAACTTCGCTGTGCTCACGCAGGTACTGCACCAGCCCGTCGGCCTGTTTGCTGGCAAACTTCATGTCATCCATGCCCACGAACTGCGGCCAGCGGAAACAGTACGTGCAGTAGCTGTGGCAGGTCTGCCCGGCCAGCGGAAAGAACAGCACGGTTTCGCGGTACTTGTGCTGCATGCCCTCCACCGGAAGACCCTCGGCCGTGCGCGGGACGTTCAGCTCCTTCTGGCCAGCCGGGTGGGGATTCAGCTTGGCCTGGATGCGCTTTGCCATGTCGGCGATTTGCCCGGCAGGGGCCTTGCGGGCAAGCAAGTCGCGCATGGTTCGAAGGTCGCGATCGTCCAGCATGCCTGGCTGAGGAAATGTCAACTGGAACACCGGGTCGTTGGGAACGTTGTTCCAGTCAATCAGGTTTTCGATCACATACTGATTGACGCGAAATGGAAGCACTTCTGCCACAGCGCGCATGTGCAACCGGTGCTCGGGGTCCAGCGCCTGCAACTGCGGCAGGGTGTCCAGGTGAGTCTTTCCGAAGACACGAAACTGCGGCGGCGGGGTACGGGTATCCATGGCAATCTCCTTTCGCCAGACGCGGACAGGGCTGCACCGGGGCTTTGCCGGTGTCCTGGCCTGGCTGATTGTTTGGCTGGCCGCAACTCGCGGCCCGCTTTCTGGCCACCGGAACGGCGGCCGCGCCGGGTTCGGGCAATCAGGGCCGGGAAAGGAGAAGGGCCCCAAAGCAAGGCCGGCATTACCGCCGCCCCGCCGCAGTCTCTTGATGTTCCCGGAGAGGGTCACCAGAGCGCCGCGCTGCCTGCAACCTGACCTCTTAAGAATAAAGGAACACAACAGCCTAGCCAACCGAATTGCCCGACTCCGGAAAAACTCTTTTGACGGTCTGGTGGCGTACATCGAGCAGCAACCGTGAATCGCGTGCAATCACGCGTCTCCACCAATCGCCACGAACCAGACGCTGCTATCGTCGGGACTGTGCTGATTCGTGTGGATTCGTGGTCTGAGAAGCTGGCTCGGCTTGGTGGGTCAGTCTTCATCCGGCTCGTCTTCGACCGTCAGGGGTTCTTCGGGCGGCTCGGGTTCTTGCGCAGCTTCGGCTTCGAATTCATCGGGTTGCCCGCGCGCGAAGCTCTCCGCGCGACGGGCGTGCACCATGTCGTGCGGGTAGGCAGCCAGTCCATGCTGCGCCATCCATGATTGCAGATCATTCCGGCAGGCCACCGGCAGAAACAGCACTTCGCCCGCCCGCGTCCGCAGGCTGGGCGGGTGATCCTCCGGGTCTATGTCGCGGATGTCCCCAACCTTGAGCAGGCCGGTGGGATAGACACTGGCCCCCGGAAACGGGTATGCCTCAAAATGAATGCCTTGGTCACTGAATCGGACTTCGGTTGTCATTCGACCCTTACAGGAAACGCGTTGCTTTGGAATGATGCGCCCAAGTCGCCGATGTTAGGATTTGCCACAGACCACAGGAGAACTCATGAGCCTTTTCCTTGAGATCATCGAGTACCAGGAAACCCGCGCCGACGAAATCAGCCACCGCATCCCCGAACGCGGCAGCGCCGAGTTCAAGCTTGGGGGCCAGTGCATCGTGCGTGAAAACCAGATTGCCGTGTTCTGCTGCGGCGGCAAAGCCGCCGACGTGTTCGGCCCGGGTCGCCACACCATCACCACGCTGAACATCCCGGTGATCACCAAGCTTCTGAGCCTGCCCTGGGGCTTCAAATCTCCGATTCGCACCGAAGTCTACTTCGTCAACACCAAAGTCTTTACGGACCTCAAGTGGGGCACCAAGGAACCAATCGCGCTGCGCGATTCCGATTTCGGCATCGTGCGCATTCGTGGCTTTGGCCGCTTTGCGATACGCATCCGCGAGCCGCTGGTGTTCATCAACAACATTGTCGGCCAGGACGACAGCTTCCGCACCGACGAGATCGAAGACTACCTGCGCGACCTGATTGTCAGCCACGTCAATGACTGGCTGGGCGCGAACATGAAAGACAAGTCGATTCTCGACCTGCCCGGCCAATACAAGATGTTCTCGGAGGCCATGAAGCCGCACCTGCAGCAGTCCATGGCCAAGTTCGGCATTGAACTGGTTGAGTTTTTCATCAACAACTTCAACCTGCCTGAGGAAGTGCAGAAGGCCATCGACAAACGCGCGAGCATGGGCGCGTTGGGCGACCCGAGCAAGTACGCGCAGTTCCAGATGGCCGACGCCATGCGCGACATGGCCAAGAACCCGGGCACCGGAAACAGTGCCGGCATGATGATGGGCATGATGATGCCCGGTATGATGATGAACCAGTTGAACCAGCAGCAGACGCAGGTCCTGCAACAGCAGGGCAAGAAGCCAGACCAGTACGCCTCTTGTCCCAAGTGCCAGGGAATGAACGAAAAGGACGCCCGCTTCTGCAGCCATTGCGGCGAGGCCATGCTGGTTGAGAAGCGCTGCCCCAGCTGCGGGGTAAGCGTCAAGGCCGACGCCAAGTTCTGCCCGGATTGCGGCTTCAAGATGGGCACCAAGCCCAAGTGCCCGGAATGCCAGCACGAGAACCTGCCCGACGCCAAGTTTTGCGTGAATTGCGGCGGCAAGATGACGGTTAAGGCATAATGGGCACCAAGTGTAAGCGAGCGTTACCATGAGCAGCCTGTCCGTTGTCCATCGCCCATTTCCAGCCCCGCAGGGGACGACGCCGTCCGCTGCGGCGCTGTTTGCGGCATGCCTTGGGTTTGGTGCGGCCTGGGGCGCGCAGTTGCTGCTGGCGGTGGAGATGATCCCCGGCCTTGAGGTGCAACCTGCGGGCTATTGGTTCGTGTACGGGCTGATCGGCGCCACAGGCGCGATCGGGCTTTACTGGTTTGCGCGGATGTTCCGAGTGCGCGTGGCACAGATGCTGATGCGCCGGCCGGTGCCACGTTTTGAAACGCAGGAACTGGTGCGCGAGTACCTGTTGCTGCGCGATGCCCGCACCCGTGGCCGCGAGATCGCCGGGCAAGGCGGCCCCTGCCCCAGCCCCAAGTGGAAGGCCTATCTCAACAAGCACGCCGCGCCAACTGCTTGAGAATCTGACGCAAAGAGTGCCAAGCTCGCAAAGCAATGCCGGCAGGCGAGTCCACTGTTGCAGTGCTTCGCGGTCTTCGCCACACGCAGTTGGAGTCAGGCACGGCGACCCATGGCGAACAGGCCAGTTCCAAAATCTCAGCCCTACAGCATGGCTCGCTTTCGCGGCGGGTATCCACAAGGCGTGCATATCGACCTCGACGGCAACACAGCCACAGAGCTTCATGCCGACACCAAGGCCTGGTTTCGCTGGCTTGCGGCCATATCTATGTTCCCGCGATTGACGCCCGACGCGGCACGATTGAATACACCTGATGAATAACCCCCGCATCGTTTCGCTGCTGCCTTCCGCCACCGAGATTGTCTGCGCGCTGGGCTTCGCCGATGCCCTGGTCGCGCGCAGCCATGAGTGCGACTTTCCCGCCGGGGTCGACAAACTGCCGATCGCCAGCACCAGCAAGTTTCACCCCACCGGGACCAGCATCCAGATCCACAACAACGTTACCGAGATCCTGCGCAACGCGCTTTCGGTCTACCACATCGACGAAGAAGTGCTGCGCCGCGTGGAACCCACGCACATCATCACCCAGACCCAATGCGAAGTCTGCGCCGTCAGTGCCAAGGATGTCGAAGACGCCGTCTGCCGGGTGCTGGCAACCCGGCCGCAGATCGTGGCACTCGAGCCCAACTCGCTGACCGACGTGCTGCGCGATTTTCAGCGCGTGGCCGACGCACTGGGCACGCCCGAGCGCGGCCGCGAACTCATCGCCCAAACCACCGGGCGGCTTTGGAACATCGCCGAACGCTCCAAGTTTCTGCCGCGCCCGCGCGTGGCTACCATTGAGTGGATCGAGCCACTGATGGCCGCAGGCAACTGGGTGCCGACATTGATCGAGATGGCCGGTGGCATCAACCTGCACGGCAAAGCCGACGAACATTCCCCGTGGATGAAGTTTGAAGAACTTGTGGCCTCGCGGCCCGAGGTGATTGTCGTGATGCCCTGCGGGTTTGACATGCAGCGCGCGGCCAGCGAGTTGCCAGTTTTGACACGTCAAGCTGGCTGGCGCGACCTGCCCGCAGTGCGCGAACAGCAGGTTTACGTCACCGACGGGCACCAGTTTTTCAACCGCCCCGGCCCAAGGCTGGCCGAAAGCCTCGAGATCCTGGCCGAGATTCTGCATCCGCAGGAGTTCCAGTTCGGCCACGAAGGCAAAGGCTGGCAGCGCTTGTAACGCGGCATTGGCCTCTGGCCGATGGGCTGTCATGGCCGTCCCGGCCATGCACGGGCGCGGGACGCGCCCGCAAACCCATAGACGAGACGCCGATGCCACTATGACATTGACTCTTCAATCAACAGGCGCAGGCCGAGCATGGTCACGCCAGCCACGGCAACAACCGCGCAGATCACCGCGCGCCAGGTCACCTTTTGCTTGTACACGATCGCCACAATCGGGATCACAAGCACCGGCGCGGTGCCCATGATTGTGGCCGCCACGGCCGTGTTGGCGTACTTCACCGCGACCAGGCTCAGCGTCACGCCGATGAACGGGCCAAAAAACGCGCCCGCGCTGGTCTGGGCCAGGGCGCGGCGGTCGGCCAGTTTGCGCCAGGTGTTGCCCCAGGTCATGCGCACGGCCGCGTAGCCCAGCAGGATCACGGTACCCGCCAGCATGCGGATCAACGTGCCCAGCACGGGGCTGATCGGGACCACAGTTGACGCATTAACGCCCGATACTTCGTTCATTAACCCGTCAGGGCTCACCATGCCCATGCCGGCCTTGCTGAAGATCAGCCCTCCGGCCTGGCCCAGCGCGCCCAGCAGGCCCATCACGATGCCCACGCTGGCGCTGCCCACGATCTCGCCGCTTTGGGCGCGTTCAAGCACCACCCACATCACGCCAGCCAGCGTGATGACCATGCCGACCACGCCGATCCAGTTCAGCGATTCGCCCAGCATCGGGATCATCAGCAGCGCCGCAAACCCCGGCGCCAGCGCGCCCAAGAGCGACGCCCGCCTTGCGCCCAGGATCTGCAGGCTGGAAAAGCCCGCGGCATCGCCCAGAGTCAATCCAACCAGCCCCGACAGTCCCAACAGCACCAGCTGGTTCAGCGGAACGGGCTGGTAAACCTGCAGCAAGGCACAGGCAATCGAAAGCAGCACACAGGCGATTACCAGCCGGAGCTGGTTGACGTGGTACTGGCCAATGCGCCGCGATGCCGCGCTGAAGAACAGCGCCGTGAACGCCCAGCACACGGCGGTGCCCGATGCTGCTGCGATGCCCAGGGGTTCGTTCAGGCCGGCGGCCATGACGCGGCACAATGGATTGCCCGCGCGCAACGTCAAGCCTTGCGGTGGCGGCATACAACCCCGCATACCGCCAAATCGCCAAAGTCAGCTGGACCTTGGGCGATTCGGTGCTTTGGCGGTCTGTTGTTAGCCGTTGCCGGGTGGGCCTTTTGTTGCTCGCGTCCGGGACGCGCGCCATGCATAGTCCGGACATGCGCAAGGAAGTGACAAGATTCCTTGAGGCCAACGACGGCCAGACCGCCGCGCGCTTTTTCACGGCGCTGGGGCTGGAGTTGTCCGTGCTGGCCCGCGTGGCTGTGCGCGACGGTGTGGTCGGGCCCAGTGCCTTTGCGGCCTTTAATGAAATGCAGCACTGCTGCCTGGGCCAGGTCAACGCGATCATTCACGGCATCGCCGACCTGTTCCCGGCAGACGCCAGTATGGCCATTCTTTACCACTACGCTGGCAAGGCCTGCGGCACGTCGGACCTGGAGGGCGCGTTTCTGCGCGCAATGAAGCTGGCCCTGCACGGAATGGACCCGCGCCCCAGCAAAGACGAACGCCGCGTTCTGCTGGTTGACGACGACCCCGAACTGCGCACACGCATTCACCGCCTGCTTGGCGCCGAAGGCCTGGTGGTGTTTGAGGCCGAAAACGGCCCCGAAGCCCTGGAAAAGGCGACGTGGGTGGAGCCGCACCTGACGATTGTCGACTGGCGCATGCCTGTAATCAACGGGCCTGAATTCATCAAGACCTTCAAGAACAGCCGCGAGGGCCGCAGGTCAAAGATTATTCTGATGATCGAACGCGGCCTGACCCAGGTGGTCAACGGGCTGGGCAAGTCCATCAACACCAAGATCAAGCGCCCGTTTACCGACGCCGATTTCGTCAAGAAGGTCAAAGCGCTGGTGTGAAGTGACGTGGGCCTCCGGTCCGCGCAAGCCGAGAGCTCCCAGCCATAGGCATCAACTCGCTGAGAGCACCGCGTACGGAGGGCGCGCGGTGGGTGCAGTCGAGGCGCCTGCGCTACGCGTTACTTCACTCCAAGTTCAATCTTTTGCAGCTCGCGCAGTTCGTCGCGCAGCAATGCCGCTGTTTCGAAATCCAGGTTCTTGGCGGCCTCGTGCATTTCTTTTTCAAGCTTTGCGATCAGCTTGGGCACTTCGGCGCGGTTGATGGTGCGTTCGACGCCCTTGGGCGGCTCCGCGTGGCGCTCGGGGTAGCGCTCGGCGAGCTTGCCGCCACGGGCGCCGGCCTTGTTGGCGGCGGCAATGGCCTTGCGCGTACCCGCGCTGCGTTCCTCGAAACCGCCTGCTTGCCTGGACTTCGCGCCGCCCTTTCCCTTCTTTTCGCCGGGGAAACGGTAGTCGGTGTACTTCTCGTCTTCTTTGTCGACCGTGACGTAGTCAGCCTCGAAGATGCTTTGCAGCACGTCGTCGATTTTGTTGATGATTGTGGTCGGGGTAATGTTGTTCTGCTTGTTGTATTCCTGCTGCAGGCGGCGGCGACGGTTGGTTTCGTCGATGCAGGTCTGCATGCTTTGCGTGACCTTGTCGCCGTAGAAGATCACGCGGCCGTTCACGTTTCGCGCGGCGCGGCCCACCATCTGGATCAGGCTGCGGTGCGAGCGCAGGTAACCTTCTCGGTCGGCGTCCAGCACGCACAGCAGGCCGACTTCGGGCAGGTCCAGGCCCTCGCGCAGCAGATTGATGCCGACCAGCACGTCAAAGGTGCCTTTGCGCAGATCGCGCAGGATTTCCATGCGTTCGAGTGTGTCGATTTCGGCGTGGAGGTAGCGGACCTTGACGTCCAGCGAACCCAGGTAGTTCGACAGTTCCTCGGCCATCCGCTTGGTCAGGGTGCACAGCAGCACGCGCTCGCCCCGCGCGATCACGGGTTTGATTTCGTCCAGCACGTCGTCGATCTGCCCCTTGGCGGGCTTGACCGTGATCTCAGGGTCGATCAGCCCGGTCGGGCGCACAATCTGTTCGACAATGCGGCCGGCGCACTTGTCCAGTTCATAAGGGCCCGGCGTGGCGCTTACGTAGAGGGTCTGTCGCTTGACCTGTTCGAACTCCTCGAACTTGAGTGGCCGGTTGTCCATCGCACTGGGCAGCCGGAAGCCGAACTCGACCAGCGTTTCTTTGCGCGACCTGTCGCCCTTGTACATGCCGCCGATCTGCGGCACCGTCACGTGCGATTCGTCGAGCATGATCAACGCATTCTGGGGCAGATAGCTCAGCAGCGTGGGCGGGGTGCTGCCCGGCGCGCGGCGTTCAAAGTGGCGCGAGTAGTTTTCAATGCCCTTGCATGAGCCGAGTTCGCGGATCAGTTCCAGGTCATACTTCGTGCGCTGTTCCAGGCGCTGGGCTTCCAGCAGCTTGTTCTTTAGCTTGAACTCCGCCACGCAGGCCACCATCTCGGCTTCGATGTCAACCAGCGCGGCCTCGACCTTGTCTTTGGGCGTCACATAGTGCGTGGCGGGGTAGATGGTGATTTTGTCGAGTTGGCCCAGAACTTCGCCGGTCAGCGGGTCGATTTCCCAGATTGCTTCCAGGTCGTCGCCAAAGAACTCCAGCCGGATCAGCTTGCTGTCTTCATAGATCGGGAACACATCCAGCACTTCACCGCGCACGCGGTAGGTCCCGCGCTGCACGTCAAAGTCGTTGCGCGTGTACTGAATCTCGACCAGCTTGCGCACTGCGGCCTTGCGGTTCAGCGGCTGGCCTTTTTCCGCATAGAGCAAGGCGCCCTGGTAGGCCTCGGGCGAACCCAGGCCGAAGATGCAGCTGACACTGGAAACAATCAGCACGTCCTGGCGATCGAGCAGCGACCGGGTTGCCGAGTGGCGCAGGCGGTCAATGCGCTCGTTGATCATCGAGTCTTTCTCGATGTAGGTGTCGGTGCTGGGGATGTAGCTTTCGGGCAGGTAGTAGTCGTAGTAGCTGACGAAGTACTCGACGGCGTTGTGCGGGAACAGTTTGCGGAACTCGCTGAACAGCTGCGCCGCCAGCGTTTTGTTCGGGGCCATCACAATCGTGGGCCGGTTCAGTTCGGCAATCACGCTGGCCATGGTGAAGGTCTTGCCGCTGCCGGTGACCCCCAGCAGTGTCTGAAACGGCGCGCCCTCGCGGAAGTTGCGGGCCAGCGCGGCAATCGCCGCAGGCTGGTCCCCGGCAGGCTGGTTGGGCGAGACAAGCTGAAAGGCTTTCTGGGGCATGGCGCGAGCATACCACGGTACGCGACGTGGCAAACCGAGCGACGCACTCTGCGGCGGCGCCGCCGGCTACTTCAGTATGCGACGCAGGGCGTTGATCAGCGCGTCGACATCTTCGCAGGTGTTGTACAGCGCCAGGCTGGGCCGCACCGTGGCCTCTACGCCAAAGCGCCTCAGAATCGGTTGCGCGCAGTGATGGCCGGCGCGCACAGCGATGCCTTCGCGGTCAAGCGCGTGGCCGATCTCTTCGGGCCGCAGGCTTTTGCTGACGAAGCTCACGACACCGGCACGCTCGGTGGGTTCGCCGATGATGCGGATCGGCAGGGTACGCAGGCCCTTGAGCATGTAGTCCATAAGCTCATGTTCGTGCCGCTGGATGTTCTCAAGGCCGATGCTGTCCAGGTAGTCCACCGCCGCGCCCAGCCCCACTGCATCGGCGATGTTGCCGGTTCCGGCCTCGAAACGGCCGGGGGCGGATTGGTAGATCGTGCGTTCAAAGGTGACGTCGGCAATCATGTTGCCGCCGCCCTGCCATGGCGGTGCAGCATCCAGCAGGTCCTGCTTGCCGTACACCACGCCAATGCCCGTGGGCGCAAACACTTTGTGGCCGGAAAACACAAACCAGTCGGCGTCCATTGCCTGCACATCGGTGCGCTTGTGCATCACGCTTTGCGCGCCATCGACCAGCACTTTGACGCCATAGCGGTGAGCGACCTCGATCATCTGCGCGATTGGCGTGACGGTGCCCAGGGCGTTGCTGACGGCGGTGATGGCGGCCAGTTTGGTGCGCGGGGTGATCTGGCGTTCAAACTCCTGCAGCAGGATGTTGCCGTGGTCGTCCACGGGCGCGATGCACAGTTTCGCGCCGGTTTCGGCGCACAGCATCTGCCAGGGCACGATGTTGGCGTGGTGTTCCAGGTGCGTGACCAGAATCTGGTCGCCCTTGCCGATGTTGCGTTTGCCCCAGGTCTGCGCGACCAGGTTGATGCCCTCGGTTGCGCCGCGCACCCAGACGATCTCGCGCGTGCTGCCAGCGTTCAAAAAGCGGCGCACCTTTTCGCGCGCGGCCTCGTAGGCGTCGGTGCTGCGGCCAGCCAGGGTGTGGGCGGCGCGGTGCACGTTGGAGTTTTCGTGTTCGTAGAAGTGCTTGATGCGGTCAATAACCGACTGCGGCTTCTGGCTGGTGGCGCCGTTGTCGAGCCAGACCAGCGGCTTGCCGTGGACTCGTTCATTCAGGATCGGAAAGTCGCGGCGCACGGAGTAAACGTCAAAGGCGCTGCGCGGCAGCTTGAGGTCGGAAACCGGCAGAGCGCTTGGTGGAATTGCTGGCGCTTCGGGCAGGGGCAGCTTCTGGTCTTTCAACGGCAACTGCCCCGTCGCTTCCGCTCCGGGCTGAACGGGCGGTGGCATGCCGGCGAAGGATGCTTCCATGAAATACAGCGGGGCTTGCAGCATGATTGGGTCGGCCGCGCGAGTGAAGTCGGTGAGGTTGAGATTCGGCACGCCCGGCAGGTTAAAGTGCGGCAGGTTTGTGCCGAAGGGGATCTCCGGCATGCCGTACGTGGACGGTGCGGCCAGGGCGTTCATGTTTGTTGCCGCGTTGATTTGCGCCGGCAACTCCCTCGCTTGCTCGTCCTGAGCCTGTCGAATGGTTGCTTCGGGCTGCAAGGGCAACAACGAAGGCAACTTCCCCGTCGGTTCCGCTCCGGGCTGTAAGGGCAACAATGAAGGCAGCTTCCCCGTCGCTTCCGCTCCGGGCTGAAACTGCAAATGCCCCGCTTGCGCTTGGGGCTCTTGTTTGAACATTTCGTTGGCGAGGTTCTGCAACACGGCCGGGTCAGGCAACGTCATGCCCATCGCGCCGGCCATGGTTTCCATGGCTGATGCGAGCTTGTGCGCTTGGCCGGGGCTGGGCGCGGGCATGTCGTTGGGACTACTTGTAGTCATAGTAATTGCCGACATCCACGTTCTCGAGCACCGCAAGCGCGTCGTCGGTCAGCACCGCCGCCGAGCAATACAGCGTCACCAGGTACGTCGCCACGGCATGGTTGTTGATGCCCATGAAGCGCACCGACAGCCCGGGGGTCTGTTCGCCCTGCAGATTGGGCTGAAAGAGACCTGTCACGCCCTGTTTGTCCTTGCCCACGCGCATCAGCAGGATGTTCGTCTTGCCGCCTTCGTCCTTGCCGCCCTTGATGTGCAGCTTGTCGCAGGGGATCAGCGGCAGGCCGCGCCAGGTCAAAAACGCGTTGCCAAACAGGGTCGCGGTCGGGGGCGGCACGCCGCGGCGCGTGCATTCGCGGCCAAAGGCCGCAATCGCGCGCGGGTTGGCCAGAAAGAACGCGGGTTCTTTCCATACCTTGGCGATCAGGTCGTCCATGTCGTCGGGCGTGGGCGGGCCCTTGCGCGTGCTGATTCGCTGGCCGGCCGCGGCCTGGTTCAGCAGGCCGTAATCGGCGTTGTTGATGAGTTGGTCTTCCTGGCGTTCCTTGACGGCCTCGACAGTCAGGCGCAGTTGTTCGCGCACCTGGTCCATGGGCGAGTTGAACAGGTCGCTGACCCGCGTGTGCACGCCCAGCACGGTGCTGATCATGCTCAGGGTGTATTCACGCGGCTTGGTTTCGTAATCAACGAAGGTCTCGGGCAGCGAGGCCTCGTCTTTGTGGCCGCAGGCAACGTCAATCGCCGAGGAGTCCTTCACGCGGTTGACACGAAACACGCCGGCCTCGACGGGTTGCCATTGCAGCATCCGCACCAGCCAGCGGGGCGTGATGGCCTGCATTTGGGGCGGTGTTTTGGTCGCTGTGGAAAGCTGGCGCGCGGCGGCGTCGCTCAACGCCTGGCGCGAGTTGTTGCTGGGCACAGGTTACTCCTGAAAGTAGTGACGGCATTTAGCCTGAGCATCTGCCGCCTGTCTAGAACAGACAATACAGGGATAGCAGCAACCGCCAAAGCTCCAAAGCGCCAATGGGTCCCTGCTGACTTTGGCGCTCTGGCGGTTAGACAGTGCAACACCCTTCTATCTCAGAGTGCGCGCGCCATTGACGTTGCTGGTGACCTGCTGGCCGTCGAGCCACTCCAGCAGTGGGATGAGAAACTTGCGGCTGGTGGGCAGCACTTCCTTGAAATCCTTCGCGGCGGCGGGCTCGGTGCGGCCTCTCAGGAACGCCACCACCTTTTCACGGGCCATGTTCAATGCCGTGGTGCTGAACAATACCCCGCCGTGCAGCACGCTGGCCTTGCCGGTGCCTACCAGATAATCCACGGCGTTCTGCGTGGCGTCGGGGTTGGCGCGGGCGGCCTGGCCGAGTTCCTTCAATGTGGGCGGGTTCAGCAGTGCTTCTTCAAGCTGCTTGCCCACCAGTTCCACGATCTTGCGTTCTTCCACCGTGAGCTTGCCGCCCTCGCCGGGCAGGGCCAGCAATTCACCGCGTTGCTCGACCAGTTTGTTGTGCAGGGCGCGTTCGAGAATCGGCGCAAACGTGCGGCCATCGACGCCCAGCTGCTGCTGCACGGTCACGGCCTTCATGCCCAGCTGCGCGGGTCGGTCGTCGTGAAAACGCATCAGCACGCCCACCAGCGCCTTTTCGGCCCTGGGCCAGGCGTCGCGGTGCACCAGCGCGCGGCCGGGGCCGAACTCGGATAGTTTTCCCGACGCAAGCAAGGCCTCAACGTGCGGGGCAATCGCCGCGGCCATCAGTTGTGTCGCGGGCACAAGACCGGCGCGATCGGTGCCCGAGGGCCCGGCGTCCAGCACCGCAAGTTCCACGCGCGCACCGGGGTCGTCGGCCGCGCCCGCCCAGGCATTCAGCGCAGTCATCAAGTCTGCATCGCCGCGGCGCAGCTTATCGCGCTCGCGCCGGATCACACGTCCGCCGCCCAGCGTCACAGCCGGGCTGGGCTGGCGGATGATGAAGCGGTCACCAATGCCGGCCACAACCGGCGCTTCTAGCATAAGCTCGCAATCACAGGTTTCGCCGCCATTGAGAACCGTGCGGTCCAGCAACTGTACTTCGGCCACCAGTTCGCTGGTGCCGACGTGGAACTTCACCTCGGCCCGGTGCTTCAGTGGTTTGACCGCACTGGGAAGCAGGCTCAGCCGAACACTGAAGAACTTGCTGGGCTCAAACACACCCGGCGTGCACAGGTTGAATCCGCGTTCCACCTGGGTGTGGTCCACGCCCGCAAGGTTGAACGCCGCCGAGTGCCCGGCCCGGGCTTCTTCAATCGTGCGGTGGTAGGCCTGGATGCCGCGCACTTTCCCGCGCTGCTCACCGGGCACGACCACCAGGTTGTCGCCCAGCTTCACGTGACCCGAAATTGGGATGCCGGTCAGCACCGCGCCTTGACCCTTGGCCGAAAACACCCGCTGGATCGGCATGCGGAACACGCCTTGGCTGTCCTTGGGCTGTGTTGCTTCTATCGCGTCGCCAATGGCCTTCCACAATTCTGGCATGCCCTGGCCTGTAAGCGCGCTGACGGGGATCACCGGCGCGCCTTGCAGGAACGTGCCCTTCACAAGGTCTTTGACGTCTTCGGTGGCAAGTTCGGCGGTGTCGGAATCCACCTTGTCGACCTTGTTCAGGGCGACCAGACCGCGCTGGACGCCCAGCAGGGTCAGGATTTCCATGTGCTCGCGGGTTTGCGGCATTACGCCGTCGTCGGCGGCCACAACCAGCAGCACGATGTCGATGCCCGTGGCACCTGCAACCATGTTCTTGACGAACTTTTCGTGCCCCGGCACGTCGATCAGGCCGATGCGATACTGTTCCTTGTAGAGGAAGTTCGCAAAGCCGATATCGATGGTGATGCCTTTCTCTTTCTCTTCGGCAAGGCGATCGGGGTCAATGCCGGTCAGCGCCTTGACCAGCGTGCTTTTGCCGTGGTCAATATGCCCGGCGGTGCCGATCACGACGTTTCGGATCTGTACGGCTTCGGTCATCATGGAATTTTGTGGCATAAGGCCCGCCCAGCCCACGGCAAATCACCGTTGGCCCCTCCTTTTATCAAAACTCCGGGATTCTTGCGCCCTTCCCGCTTGGCGTGATCGGCCTTACACTTGGCCCCCGTGAACCAGCTTGTGTACGAACATGAAGGCAAGCGCATTGAGGTCAAGCTTGCCAATCGGCCCGTATCGTTGGGCCGTTCGCCGGAAGCCGACCACCAACTGCCCAGCAAGGCCGCGTCGCGCATTCACGCACAGGTGTTCCTGCGTGAAAACGCCTGGTTTGTGGAAGACCTTGGCAGCAGCAATGGCACTTTGGTCAATGGCTCGAAGATAGACGGCCCTATGGCCCTCAATCCTGGCGACGTCATCGTGCTCGCCGACATAAAGCTCAAGTACGAGGGAGAGCCGGCAAAGTCAAAAGGTCCGCCGGAACACTTGATCGCCCGGCTCCTTTACACGGCCACGCCTGGCGGCGCCGCGCGTGAGTACATCATCCGCGATAAAGTCACGATCGGGCGCAAGCCGGACAACACGTTGCAGATCGACAGCAAGGCCGTCAGCAGCCACCACTGCGAGGTTGTAAACCTGAACGGTGCCTATGTCGTGCGTGACCTGGGCAGCAGCAACGGTACGCACGTAGGTGAAACGCCAGTCAAGGAACATACCCTTCGCAATGGCGATGTAGTGATTGTGGGCAAGGCCGTGAAGTTGTACTTCGTCGACCCGGCCGGCCCCGGCAAACAACCGGAGCCCGCCGCCGCTGCGCCAGTTGCAGGTGCGGAACAACCCTTGCCGGCGTCGGCCCAGGTGCCGACCCGAAGCGCGGCTTCGGGCCGTAAGGCGGCGCTGGCTGTGGCAGGCGGGGCCAGCGACCGCGGGCAGTTTGAACCGGTCTCTGGCCATGGCGCACAACGGCCGGTGGGGGGCAATCCGCTGCCGCACATCCTGGTGGGCGCAGGGTTGGGGTTGGTGTTCCTGGTAGCGGGATGGCTGCTGGCAAGCCTGATTACAGATGCCCGCAAGCCGCAGCCCAAGGCCAGTGATTTTGCACCGCCGATCGCCGCAAGTGGCGACGTCGCCCTGTCATTTGAGGGTGAGATTGACACACGCGGCAACCCCGATGGATGGACGGCCAGCTTTGAGGCTCCCAACAAAGCCAGAGCGGAGCTGTTGTCAGATCCGGAGCATCCCTTTGACGGCGAGCGAAGCCTGCGCATTGCAACGTCAGACTTGGGCGGCGCCATCTGTACGCTGATTCTTCAGTCTACGTCCGCCAGATCACTGGACTTTGGCGCGAACATGAAGGCTTCGTTGCGGATGCGCGGCGAAGGAGCAGGCAACGTTGCCCTGGCGCTGAGTGCCATTGGCGAAAAGGGTGAAGTTTCCACGCTGGCCGTGGCCCGGCTGACAGATGTCAAGTCGACGCAATGGACGGAGTACACATTTAGCAGCGCGTTTCTTGACGGTGCCGCCAGGACCGGCCGGCTTCGGTTGCTGCTGAGCGGGACATTCACCAAGTTGTGGCTCGATCGGCTGGAGTTGGCAGCGGCCGGAGAGGCGCGACCGGCCACCCCATTTGAGGCTCTACGCCGGGGCGACGTACGACTGATGCTTGCCGAACAGGAAGTCGCCGAAGCATCGATTGTGAACAGCCGCGAACTGGCCGCGCGATTTGCGCCACGGTTGCTTGCTGTTGACAACCGGGCCCTGAGTGAGCCCGGCCTTTGGTGCGTAGAGAAGGTCACTTCCGCACAGGTTGCCTACCGTACGCTGCTTCCTGGCCGCGGAGAAACGCGCGGTTCCGAACTTCGGGCAGAGGCTCGTGACAGTGAGTACTTCCCCGAAAAGGGTGTCCGACTTACCTGGAAGATGTCCGAACGCGGGTCGAGCAACTTTGCCATAGAGGCCACCCTGCCGCTTCCGGATAACGCCACGTTGTTGGTGGCCGATCGACGTGGCGCGCCGCTGGTTGTCGATCGCGGGGCCATGCACGTGTATCCGTACGCAACCGTAAGTGAACTCTGTGTCAATGAGACCGACCTTGCGCTTTCGTTCCCGCAGGGTGCCGTGGTCTGGTTTGATTTCACCCGCCGCGGGACGCTTGGATTGGTCTTGCGAAGCGGCCCAGAGTCATCGCGCGACGGCTTTGTTGTGGATGTATTCACGCGGCCGGTCATGTTCGCCCGCCTGTATGAGCGCCTGTACAAAGAAGGCGAGCGCCTGATGGAGGTGCGAAACTACTCGGCGGCCGAGGCGCGCTATGCGTGGCTGGCGCAGCCCCACAGGGCCCAACGCGACTTGCCCGTGATCGGCCGGGCTCGAGATCGCATGAAGGACGTTGCCGAGGCACGCGCAAAGTTGCGGTCCCAGGTGGACGCAGCGTGGCCTGTCGCGCAGCAAAGCCGCACCCGGCGCGCCCTGGAGGACTGTGAGCGTCTGATACGGCAGTATCTGGCGGAGTTCCGCGGCGACGAAGTGTGTGTGGAGTTGCGAGGACAGTTGGCCCAGATTGACGAGTGGCTGCGGCAGGCGGCAATCACAAAGCGCACACCCAAGGAACAGCAGGAGGCCGAGGCGTTCGCAAAGAGCCTGTACGAGGACGCCAACGCACGGCTGAAGGCCGGCAATCTGCTGGTGGCGCTGTTGCTGGCCGAGAACGTGATTCGCGATTACTCGGATACGCTGGCCTACCGCGATGCCCAGGCACTGGCCGATGAGATCAACAAGCGTCTTGCTGACCCGGCCGCCCGCGACCGTGAGATTGACGCCCAGTTGGCCAAGATCGACGAAGAGATCAAGTTCGAGAACTATGCGCTGGCGCGCAAGCTGTGCAACGAACTCTTCAAGCGCTTTCCTGATACACCCCGCAGCCGCGACATCATGTTGCGTGTTCGCCGCATTGACCAGACTTACGGCAAGTAACGGGCGAAACCAACAAAGAGGCCGCGAGTGGACACTCGCGGCCTCTTTACTCTGAGCGGTCTTGTCTATCGGTACAGCGCGTTCAGCACCAGTGCCGTGACTACCACATTTGCCAGGCTGAGCGGAATGAGCTTCTTCCAACCCAGGTTCATCAGCTGGTCAAAGCGGAAGCGCGGCAGAGTCCAGCGCACCTGGATGTAAAGCCACAGGAACACCGCGCACTTGGCACAGAAGATCAGCGGCCCGGCCAGGCTGGCCAGGAACGTGTCGCTGGCGGTCGGGTCGAGGCCAGGCAGCGTCCAGCCGCCCAGGAACAGGGTGACTACGAGTGCAGCCTGGATGCACATGCCAAAGTATTCGCCCAGAAAGAACATGCCGAACTTCATGCTGCCGTACTCAATGTGATAGCCGGCCACTAGCTCTGCTTCGGCTTCCGGGAAGTCAAAGGGAAGGCGATTCGTCTCGGCATAAATACACACGAGGAAAATGATGAAGGCCAACGGCTGCTTGAAAATGCCCCATTTCAGGATCGAAAGAACACCGGGTTCTTTCACATCTGTCTGGGCAAGCACCATGTCGCTCAGGTCGAGGGTGCCGTAGGTCATGATCATGGCGAGTACCACCATGAACATCGCAGCTTCGTAGCTGATCAACTGCGCGCCAGCTCGAACCGCGCCGAACTGGGCGTATTTGTTGTTGCTTGCCCAGCCGCCCAGTGACAGCCCGTGCACGGCCAGGCTGAGGCAGGCCAGGGCAAACAACACTCCCACGCCGAAATCGACAATCTGGTACTTGATGAAATGACCTTCGAAAAAGAATCCATGGCCGAAGGGGATCACGGCAAATGCCAGCGCAATCGGGATGAAAACAAGCGCGGGCGCGATGAAGAAGAGCACCTTGGATGCCCGCCGGGGGACAAAGTCCTCTTTCAGCATCAGTTTTACGATGTCAGCCAGGGGCTGCAGCAACCCGAACATTCCCCAACCGGCCAGAGGGCCAAGAATCTTCCACTTGGGCAGACCGACTTTGCTGGGCCCGTCGCGCAACTGGATCCAGGCCGCCATCTTGCGTTCAAGCCAGATCATCAGCGGGATCACGTTCATGATCACGCCAAATGCAGCCACCACCTTGAGGGCGTTGAACAAGTACACCTGCCAAGGCAGCGAGCGAACGGAATCAGCTTCGGCAAGAAACATAGGGCTCCAGCGGAAGATGGCGGGCAATCTACAAGCGGTGTTGGGCCGATCAACAGGGCAAGCGCCGCCGGAAGTGTCTGTTGAATGTCATGCCATAACTGCCCGCGACTGGCGACCGGGCGCGGCACTCTTAGGCTTGGCGCGTGGCCACCAGCCTGAAACCAGTGATCTTGAGACTTGCGTCCGCCCTTGGCTTTGGCCGGTGCGCGGTTGCACCCGCGGAAAAGCCCGCCAGCGCTGATTTTCTCGATACCTGGCTGGCCCAGGGCTGGCATGGCTCCATGGATTGGCTGGAACGCACGCCGCAATGGCGCAAGGACATCCGCACGCGCTATCCCTGGGCGAAGTCCTTTCTTTGCATCAGCATCGATTACCCCACCGAGTTGCCCAAGTCTTTGCCCGAGGGCTCCGTGCTGCCACGTCTGGCGCGCTATGCCCGCATGCCTGACTATCACGCCGGTTTCAAACCCGCGCTGCTGAGCCTTGAGAAACAGATCATCGACATCGGCGGCCCCGGCACACAGGCCCTGTGGTACCAGGACACCGGCCCGTTTCTTGAGCGCGCGTTGGCCGCCCGCGCCGGCCTGGGATGGATCGGCAAGAACACCATGCTGATCCACCCGAACCACGGCAGCTTCACGCTGCTGGCACTGGTGCTTACCAGCCTTGAGCTGGAGCCCGACACCCCCATCACCGACCACTGCGGAACCTGCACCCGCTGCCTGGAGGCCTGCCCGACCCAGGCCTTTCCGGAGCCCTTCAAGCTCAACGCCAGCAAGTGTGTGAGTTACCTGACCATCGAACACCAAGGCGCGATCCCGCACGACCTTCGCGCCGGCGTGGGCGGGCTGCTGTTTGGCTGCGACATCTGCAACGACGTTTGCCCCTGGAACAGCAAGGCCGCCAAGACCCGCGTCAAACCCGCCGACGGACTGGCCGACCTGACCCTGAACACAATCCTGAACGCCAAGCCCGAACACCTGCAGAAGCGCCTGGAAGGTACAGCGTTGGAACGCACCGGCGAGGCCGGCCTGAAGCGCAACGCGGCAATCGTAGCCGGCAACGAAAAGCTGGAAGACGCCGTCGGCGCGCTGGAACAATCCAGCCAGCACGACAGTCCAACCGTGCGCGAGGCCGTGTACTGGGCATACAAGCAGATCGGCACAGCAAAGGCCAAGGCCGCCCTGGCCCGCGCCCAGAAACACGAGACGGATGAAGCGCTCCGCGACTGGGTGATCGAGACCCTGCAGAGTTGGCGATAGCAAGAGCCCGGAGCGTCAGCGACGGGGCAGCTCAGCGCGGCCATCGGTCTGTGGATGACGCGCGATAATCCTGCTAGGGCGCTGTTTCAAACAACTCAATACTCTCGTAGCTGATGTTGGCGTCGAGTTGGCCGGGAATGTAGCGGTCGTTGAGCCACTTCAGGCGCAAGGTGTGCTCACCCGCAAGTTTGCCCAGCGCCAGCAACACGAACCGCGAAACCTGGGCATCGCTGGGAATGCTCAGCGTCGCCACTTTCTGGCCGTCCATCGACACCTCGACCTCGAACAGGTACTCGTTGTCCAGCGGCAGGGTGCCGTAACTGTGGTTTTTGACGCCAAGTTCCAGCGCAAAGGTCGCTTCGGTTTCACCAAGGTTAAACCTGTATTCGACCCAATGGTCGTCATCGAGCGACCACAGGCAGGGCGTTTCGCCCTCCGTGTGCCAGCCCTCGGGCCACGAGGCCGCATCATAATCGCGAGGCCGGCGCGAAAGCGGCAGGCCGGGCTCCATGGCAATGGCCTGCTCAGCTTCGCCGAACGTGACCGCCAATGGCTTCAGGCCGGGGGCATGCACGATCAGTGCCAGCACCGGCTTGTCCCATTCAAAGGCATACACGCCGTTGGCTGCGGCTGCACGAAAGCTGGTCGGCGTGCCGCCCAGTTGATTCAAGCTGAACCAGATCGCTGCCACCGGCTGCGCGTTGTCGGCGCGGGTGAGCGTCAGCTTTACGCGCGGCTTGTGGTACTCGAACTTGAGCACGAGATCGAGAGCCGTGGTCGCCACCTGGCCGCTGTCGGCCGCGATGAAGTCGCCGTGTTCGGCGCGCAGGTTCACTTTCAGGTCGCGCAGGCCACTGAACAGGAAGTATCCGGCCGCGTCGCTGAAAGCCACGCGAGGGTCCCCGTCTCCGCTGAGTGTCACCGTTGCCCCGGCCACCGGTTGGTCTTCAAGGCCAGTCACCCGGCCCGAAAGCGCAATGTAGCCGTCGTTGGCAAACACGATGGGCTCAAAGGGCGCGCCGATTTGCGGCTCGGCGGAGGTCTGGCCGCCCTCAGGCGCGGGCGGGACTTCCGGCTTGCGTGCCGCACGCTGGGTCAACACCGGCACGCCGTTTTCCAGCAGTGTCACAAAGGGCGGCTCGGCCAGGATGTCCCAGGTGCCTTGCAGCTTCGCGCCGCTGCCGCCCACCGGCACCTTATTGAACCAGGCAAACACTTTGGCCGCGCGTTTGGCCTCCCAGCGCCGGGGGTCAATCCGCCCGGTCGCCGCGACACTTAAACCCGTGCGCGCGGCGGTGACCTTCACTTCTACTTCGTAGGGCTCCTCGGGTGCCCAGAACACGCCGATCTCGTTGGCCTCGCCGATGCGCAGGTCGGGCACAAGCAACGCATCCACAAGCCGCAGGGCCTCGGCCTCGACGCCCATCGCAAGCTTGGCGTAACCGCTGGGCCACTTTGCGGGCACCGGCAGATTGCAGGCAAAGTAGCCCTGGGCATCACTAGTGGCTTCCATCATCACAGGCAGCACCGGCCCGCCAAGCTGACTGGTCGCAGGAAAGAACGTGAACAGCCGCACCTTGGCGCCGGCAATGCCCTGCTGGGCCAGCCGCGCCATCAGCTTGCCGCGCACAGGCGTCTTGATCATGGCCGGTGCTGCATAGCCTTCGCGCGCCCAGTACTCGGCCCAGACTTCGGGTTCGGCCAGCAGTGTCAGGTCCAATGGCAGAAGTTCCACTTCGCCGCCGGTCGTAACTTTGGGGATGCTTCCGGCGCTGGGTAACTTTGCACCGCCCGCATAGCGCGCACGTTCGGCCCGTTCGCGGGGCGTCGGCACGCGCGCGGGGGTGGGCAAGGTTGGTGGCGGGGGCGCAGTGGGCGCTGTCTCGGTCATTCCGCCGGGCTGGGATGCCCCCGGTCTGGCTTGGTCGCCTGCATTGGGCGCGGCGGGCGAACCCTGTCTGCCCGATGGCGCGGGGTCAGACCCGGGCCGGCCGGGGCTGCCGGGGCTGCCGGGGCTTGGGCCCGCCGTTGGCGATTCAGGGCGAATGACTTCGACTTCCGCGGTGGTCTCGGGCTGTTTGCTATCTTCGCCGATGGAACCGGCAGGCCCTTCGACCAGCGCCGGGCTGTCCGAAGTTGGCTCGCCGGGATCGACGGCTGATTGGATTCTTGCCGTCGGGTCGGTGCCTTGCAACGCGCACCACAGGCCGCCAAACAGCAGGGCCGACAACGCCATCACAACAAGCAGGCCCCGCCGCGTCATGGGCCCATTGTTGCAACCAGACACAGCGGGGCCAACGAAAAGCGGCCGGTTGGCTACCAACCCTCAAGATCAAACTGCAGGGCTGACCAGCCCAGCGGTGGGTAAGGGTCATGGCAGGACGATTCGCCCTACATACATGTTCAGTTCCCGGCCGCCCAGGCTCGTTCGTCGCGGACGACAGCGCAGGGTCGGCTGTCCGGCACCGGTGCTTGAGGCAAGTCGCGCCGGGGCGGGGTTTCGGGTTCACGTTCCACCAGCCAGCGTTTGGCCTCTCCACCGCTCAAGACCAGCCCTTTGTTCGCCAGCGTCCACAACAGGGCATACGAAGGGTTGATGATCTCTTCTTCGCCCATGTACGGGGAACCCATGTGCGGTGTGCTGTACCGCAAGCCGAACCCGGGCTGCCAGGCACTGACAAATCGCCAGCGCCACTGGCCCATCACTTCCTTGAAGTGATCGGGTGCGGTCACGCCAAGCGCCAGCAGCCCAAGCGCGGCCCCGGGCTCGCCATAGGCGTGGCTATTGAGCATCCATGCATGGCGCTTGGCCATCAGCGCCACAAGCGCGTCGCGCATCTCCGGCTTGTCCTTGCGCAAATGCAGCGCCAGCGCCGTCAGGCCGGTTCGAGACCAGAACTCTTCCGTATCCTTGTGCGAGCCGTTGTAACCCATGCCGCCATGGCCGCCGGTTGCCGGGTCCGACCAACTGTGCATCACGTAGGGCTCAATGTGCTCCCACACCTTTGAGGCCACACCACAGCGCCGCGCCAGTGCGTCAAAGACCAGCAGATGCGCGCAGGGCGCCATGAGTGCTTTGTCCTCATAGGGCAGGCCGTCCGGCCCGTGGCCAAAGGCGGGCATGCCCCAGGCGCACTTGTGCGTGGTCGTGGGCAGCCACTCAATGGCCGCCTTGATCCAATCCAGTGTGCGCTGGTCGCCCGTGGCCAGGTGGTACTCGCAGAAAAGCATGCCCTGAAAGCCAACGGTCCAATACGCCAGCCCGGTCATTTTCGTGGGGTCGGGGTTTTCGCGCAGCAGGGCATTCACGGCGGCGTCAATCTGCTTGCGATGCTTGCGGTCGCGCGTACCCAGCAGCGCCAGCGCCGCAATCGGCGTGTTCACGCCGTGGCACTCAGGCCAGAATCCATCGCCGCCCTGGTTTTTCTCGATCCAGGCCAGCATGTCGGCGTGCATCAACTTGCCGGCCTTGTCGTCCAGCGGCATTTCTTTGTCGAGCAAGGCGGGCAGGTCAGGCTTGAGTTTCAATTCTTTCAGGCCATCGGCGCGCAGCACAGTCATGGTGAACGCGCCCTTGCGAGCCTTTTCTTTAAGCGCGGCCAGAACCGCGCGGCCAATCACGGCCTCGTGGCTGGCTTGAAACCACTCCTGGCCGGCATCCACACTGGACGGGGCACAGGGATTGGCGTCGACGGCAACGATCAAATCGCCGTCTTTCAGGCCCGCTTTGGCGCAGGCGCTGTCGGCACGAACCTGCATGACCGAAAGCGAGACGTGCATATGTTCCGTCAGTGCCGTCAGGCCGATGGCCCCGCTCTGGAAAAGGTCCGGGCCCAGAACACCATTGGCCTTGCCCAGCAGCTCGCGATTGGGAGCGCGGTGAAATTGTTCGCAGCGCAGGTCGTCGATCACGACATTTCCGCCCTCTGCGGCAAGTTCCAATGTCACGGCCTTGCCCGCAAGCCGGGCGCAGTCTGCCTCGGACAGCCGCAGCCACAGGCGCTGCAAGGCCGGTGCCGGGGGCTGGGTCACTGCAGGGGCTGAGACACTCAACTCGGCCCGTGCCAATTGTTTGGGCTTGCGGCCGGGTTCGGTCAACGTCGCCACCAGCTTGGCCGCGTACTCGCCCTCCATGCCCGCGGAGTCTATGGAAAACACCAGGTACCAGCCGTCGCCGGCAAGCTTGCTTTCGGGTGTGGCGGGCAGCGTGATTTCGCGACTGAGGGCTGTACCCTTGCCCAGCCACAGCGCCTGGGCATGGGGGGCAGGGCCAACCCAGCGTTTGACGTCTGGGCCAGCACCACGAGCAAGAGTGAAGCCCTCGGGCATGAAGGCCGCGCGATGCTGGGCCTCGGGTTTGGCAAAGTCGCTATTGGGAAGCTCCACCACCCGCGCCGAAAGCGAGGCGGCGAAAAGGACAGTCAGTAAGACCATGCGCATCAGTGATTTCCTTGGGCAGGCATTGTCAGCATCACGCACCGCAAACGCAACGAGAACAGGCGACCGTTGCGCGCACTACCCCTTCGCTGCCGCTTCGGGCTGGAACTGCACGTCGGCGAATGTGAAGCCATCACGGGTGACGATTTCGCCGACCTGCACATTCAGCGGGGCCTTGAACATCGGGCCGGCGTAGACAAACGAATGAAACTCGCCGCGCTCGCCGCAGGGGTCGCAGCTTGCGGGCAGCTCGGCAAGCAGATTGGCGTCAAACTGGCGGCCAACAAACTTGGCGTCAATCTGTTTGGGGTCGACGCAGGTCAGCACCGCGCGCAGGCCGGCCGCAATCATCTCTTGCGCCAGCGCCGGCGTAGGCCTGCCCCACAGCGGGAAGATCGGCTCCAGCCCCGTGGGTTTGAGTTTCTCCACTCGATACTGGCGCACGTCTGCCAGAAACAGGTCGCCAAAGGCCACGTGCGTAACTCCCATTCCCTTGGCCCTGGCGCAGGCCTCGGTCATGCGATGTTCATAGATTTCGTTGCTGCAGGGCCAGGGCAGGTCAACTTCCAGCAGAGGCAGGCTGGCTGCGTCAGCCTGGGCACGCAGCAATTGCCGCCGCACGGCGTGCATGGCCACGCGATCATGCGTGCTGTTCAATGTCGTCAGCAGGCTGGTCACGTTCACGCCCTGTTGCCGCAGCGTGTGCAGCGTCCAGGCCGAATCTTTGCCACTGGACCAGCTCAACATCACGTTCATGAGCGTTCCTTGTTCAGGGCGGCTTTGTAACCCGCGACGGGCCTTTGGGAAGTACGATATAGGCCGGAGGTGCCATATGTGGGATCGCAGCTTCCGCTGGCAACGAATGGCGCGCATCGCTGCAGGCGGGTTTGCCGTGGCAGCATTAGGCGCCGGCGCAATCAGCTTTGCCCAGACCCCGGCGGCCTCGCGCGCCAGCGCCGGCATTGCCGAAATCAGCCGCGAATCGAACCCGGATTCTAAGGCTCAGATAACTGTCAGCGTACCCGCCAGCCTTGAGGTGCGGCGTGGTGGACTTGTATACCGCGAGAACCAAGATGGTTCCGGTTCCATTGTCGGGCGGGTGATCAAAGTAGAAGCTGCCAGCGGCGACATGCAGCAGATAACGCTATTGCTGACTCCTGCAGCATCCGGCCTGGTTGCCGAAGGCGGCAAAGTGCGCGGCGCCGCGCCCACTCTCAATGTGGAACACGCCCTGCGCCTGCTGGTCTCACCCGACATCCCGCGTGACGAAGCCACCCGCGCCCGCGACGCGATCTGGCCCGCCGTGGAAAAGGCGATTCTGCCTGGCCTGAAAGACCGCCTCACCACAGAACTCACGCAAAGCATGGAGAACCTGGCACCGGAGGATGCCGATCTGCTGAATGCAACGGTGGGGGACCTGCGCAAAGAAATGGCGCCGCTAGAGGAACAGTTGCTCAACAAGCTTGCCAACCGGGCCTGGGAAGTGATTGGCGTTTCGGGTGTGGCCGAAGGTGTCATCCGCAAGGCCGGGGACGGTGCCAAGAACAGCTACAACGACGCCAAGGAGTGGGTGAAAGGCTGGTTTGGCAAGAAAGAGGAAGTTGAAAAGTCCAATCGTGACTTCCTGACGGAAGAAAAGGCGACCGCCTTGCGCATTGCCCTTGAGGAAGAGGTCGAGAAGTTTCTTAAAGACAACGACCGCGAGATCAAGACGGCTTTCAACAAGGTTCTGAATGAGCGGCGCAAAGACTTCATCCAGAAGTTCGAGACCAAGTGGGGGCCCAAGTTGTACGAAAAGGCGATTGTTCCCAGTTGGTTCGAAGGAGAAGAGGCCGTGATTGCCGCGGCCGAATCCTACGCCAACGATTTCGCGCGGCGTCGTCTGTTGACCGAGAAAGGTGGCCCAAGGCTGTTGCTGGCCTATGCCCTGCGTACCAGCCTGGATATCAGTGACGACCCATTGTTAGTGATCGCGCCGGCCAAGACTGGCCGCGTGGAGTTCGAATGGATCATGCCTCGTCTAGCCAAGGACTCGCGATAAGCGAGCCAGGCGGCAAGTCTGCCCCGGCTAACCCCTCCGCCCCAGCGCCGGAGGTGGCGGGCCCGGAGCTGCGGCTGGAGTCCTTGCGGGTTCGGTTGGGTGACGACAACCTGCGCCTGGAGGGGGCCATGGCACTTCGTGCTGGTCGCCTTTACGTGCTTTGGGGACCTTCTGGCAGCGGCAAATCAAGTTTCGTGCGTGCACTGCTGGGGCTTGGCGAGCTTGCTCATCCGCGAGTGACCTGTGAGGGCGAAGTCACCCTGAAGGATGGCACAGGTGTAGAACACGCTCTTTGGCAGGGCGACACGTATAACCCATCGGCGCGCGAGCACATCGCGTTTCTTCCTCAGGCTGAGAAGCTGGGGTTTCTGGACGGCCTGGACACACTGGAGAATCTGCGGCTGTTTTCGCGGCTTGGCCGTTCCGATGCCGAGGTCCACGCCCAGCGCCTTTCCGCGCGCTTTCACATGATGGGCCTGCCCAGGGTTATCGCCCGCGCAAGCGGCGGCGAACGCATGAGGTTGTCCGCCGTGCGTGCGCTGATGCCGCGCGACGCCAGCGGCAGCGTGCCGGCGCTGGTGATTGCCGATGAACCCACAAGCGGGCTGGACGCTACGGCTGCGCGCTCGCTGGCCCGGGAACTGATTGACCTTGCGGCCAAGGGCGACAGCGTGGTCATGGTCATCACCCACGACCCGCAGGTTTTTACAGGTCAGGAGCCGCCCGAGGCCGACCGTGCTGCCCACTCCAAGGTGGTGCGCGTGCTGGAATGCACACCTGACGGCCAGGGCCGCGCGCCCATGGTGGCCGAACCCGGCAGGCTCAAGATCGAGGCCGGCCCGCCGCGCAATCAGTTCCTGGTACGGTCGCAATCATGGGCCGAAGGTGCGCTTGGGCTGCTGGGAGGGGCTGTGCTGGCGCCGCTGGCGTTCTTGTGGGGATTGGCCCGGATGCGCCGGCCGTGGCTGGCCGCAAGGCGCGTGGCGTTTGATTCGCTGGATCCCGCGACCCAGGCGTTCGCGTGGCTTGGCAGCCTGCTGGTCGGCGGCATGGTGGCGTACTTCATTTTCGAGCAGTTGCCGCGCAAAGAGCTGATCGAGCCGCTGGTGCTGGAAGAAATTCTTGCCCTCAGCGGCCACACGCTGGTGCGTGTGGTCCTGCCGCTGGTCGCAGCGGGACTGGTCGCCGGCAAGCTCGGGGCAGCGCAGGCCGCGCGCCTGAGTGCCGGGGTTCGCGGCGGCATGAACGAGGCACTGGCATTGGCGCGCTGGCCAGCGGAGAGTTACGGGCTTGTGCCCGCCGTGATTGCCCAGACGCTGGCCATTGCAATGGCCACAGGCCTTGCGCTGGCAACGGGCGTCACGCTGGCAGCGCTGGTGTATGTGGCGACGCATGAAGGGGCATCGCTGGGCTTGGCGCTTGACCTGATGACCGACAGCCTGCGGCATGCCCCCGACTGGAAATCGTTCCTGGTTGCCAAGGTGCTTTTGTCGGGGTTCCTGGGCGGCACCATGGCGGCCCTGTTTGGCCTTAGCCCCGCAGTCAGCGAAAACGACGTGGCACTGGCGGTCCGCCGCACTTTGCTGTGGGGTGTGCTGTGCGTAATCGCCGCCCAGTGTGCGCTGGTGGTCTGGGAGTTCAGCCGCTAGGCCGCCTGCTCAGGTTGCGGCGACGCACAGAACTTGCACTTGCGGGCTTTCAGTGGGATAGTTTCCAGGCACTCGGGGCAAGTCTTGGTAGTTGGTGTGCCAGCTTCCTTGCGCTTGAAGTAGCCCATCAACTTGACAACGATCAGGAAGATCACGAAGGCAACAATGGCGAAGTCCACCATCGCGCCGAGCACTTCTCCGACTCCGAATTGAATTTTGCCTTCACTGGGGAGCTTCCACTCACGCCAGTCGCCGCCGGTTTCCTTCTGGAACAGCCCAACCAGCGGCATCAGGATGCCGCTGACCAGCGCGGCGACAATCTTGCCAAACGCTGTGCCGATGACTACGGCCACAGCCAAGTCGATCACGTTGCCTTTGATTGCAAACGCCTTGAAGTCTTTCAGCAGGCCCATCGGAGTCTCCGGTTGACGACGGGCAGAGTGGCGAAATCGGCCACCCATGGCAAGGGGCCACTTGTACCGGACGCCGGTGTGCAAACCTTGTTATGCAAGTTCGCCCTTTGCCATCGAACTAATGGCCGGGCTTGCGAGGCGCAGGCAAGCGGACGCTCTTCTGGCCTGGGTTTGTCGGCGGTGCGCCCGGAAGGCGCACGCTGGTGCCCGCGCTGGGAAGGCGGACGCTTGTGCCGGGCTTGATCGGAGGTTTGCGGATCGAGCTGGTGTTGCTGGTTGTCCCGGCGACCGGCGGCTTGCGCACACTGCCGGTCGGAGGCACCGCAGTGGTGCGTACGCTGGTGTTGCGGATCGGCGCAAACTTGCCGGTGCTGTGGCCCGTAATGCGCTGGCTGGCGTTGGGGTTGCCCAGCATGAACGGGCTGGAAGGGTCATTTTCAGGGTTGTACTGCAGATCAGCGGCGCCCTGCAGCACTTCGGTGACGTCATCCACGACTTCGCGGGCGGTCTGGTACCGGAAGTCGCGGTCTTTGCTCATCATCTTTTCGATGAAGTAGTGCATGTGCACGCTGATCTTGCCGCCCTTGAGCTTCAGTGCATCCAGGCCTTCCATCACCTGCTTGGCCATGACTTCCATGCTGTCCTTGCCCGTGAAGGGCAATTCGCCGACCACCATGTGGTACAGCGTTGCGCCTAGGCTGTAGATGTCGGCGCGGATGTCGAGATCGGCCATACCGCGGGCTTGTTCCGGCGAAATGTACTGAACGGTTCCGCAGGTTTCGTCTTCATACTGGCCGACAAGGTCCTTGCGGATCGGAGCGGCAAAACCCAGGTCCACCAGCATTACGCGGCCATCGCCAGCCCACATGATGTTGTCGGGCTTGACGTCACGATGCACAACGCCGCGTTCCTGCATGTAAGCCAGGGCACGCGCCGCTTCGGTGATCACGTAAATGGACTTCTGTTCGTCAAACGGGCCGTCACGATCCAGCAGGTCCTGGATGCTGGGCCCGTCAATGAATTCCATGCTCATGAAGTACAGCGGATGCGGACTGTCCTTGCCAACCACGCCGTAGTCATACCCCTTGGCGATGTTCTCGCTTTCAAACTCCTTGAGCAGCCTGCCCTCGCGAATGAAGCGTTCGACGAACTTCTTGTTGCTGACGTGCTTGGGGTAAAGGATCTTCAGCGCGCAGCGGGCTCCCGACTGCTTGTTGCGCGCAAGAAACACCTGGGCCATGCCACCGGCACCGATTTCGCGCTCGACTTCAAAGATGGGAATGCGGCGGGCGTCTTCGATGCTAACGCTGTCGCCCACTCCCGGGATGTCCACGGGGCCGCCACCGCCCGCGAGATTTTGCGCCTGCTCGGGCGTAAGGTACTTCTTCTTCAGGGCAATCTGCACCAGGGGCAGATCCACGCCCTTGGCTTCCTTGATGGCGGCCTGCAGGTCCATGCACTCCTGGACCTGTTCCTTTTGGATCAGGCCTTGCTTGACGGCCAGCGCCATCAACATCATTTCCTGCTTGGTTGACATCAGGTTTCGCCGGTGTCGGCGTCCTCAGGTTCGTCGATCAGGATCTCGTCGCACATCTTGTGTACGCCGTTAATCACCAGAACCGTGATCAACTCGCGTTCTTCAGCAGGAAAGTCATCCAGGCAATCCTTGATCGCCATCAGGCAGTCGCGGATCCGCGTTTCCTGGGCATCTACACGGCGCGACAGTTCCGGGTGCTTCATCTTGATGGTACGCACACGGTCAAAGATGCGGGTAACCATGCCGGGCGTGAAGTCGCTCGTGCCTTTTGCATCTTCCCTTGCTGCTTTGCGGGCCATGCGTACTCCGGTCTATGGCTAGTCTACGTCCAAACACGCGACGCGTGGGGTAGATTTCCCGCTACCTGTGCCATTGGGCAGCGTTATCATGCCTTGGGGACACAAACTTTAGCAATCAGAGGAATACAATGCATTACCGCATCGTTGCAGCAACCTGCCTGGTGGCCGCCCTTGCGTTTGGCGCTGTGTCGACAGTCATGGGCCAGAACAAGCAGCCTGCTCCTAAGCCGAAGGAAGAGCCGCGCAAGGAAGAGCCCAAACCAGAGCCCAAGCCCGAACCCAAGAAGGAAGAACCGAAGAAGGAAGAGCCAAAGCCGGAGCCCATGTCCAGCGAAGACTATGAGGGCATGATGAAGAAGATCAAGACCGCCCAGGGCAAGCTCAAGGCCAACCTGAAGAACAAAAAGGGTGCTGAAGCCGCCGCCGCCGCGGAAGAGCTGGCAAAGCTCGCCGCGGATATCCTGCGCTATGACGGTGACGTGAAGGAAGGCGACAACAAGGGCAAGAAGGTACGCGACCAGAAAGACTTCAAGGAATGGGCCGAAGGCCTGAAAAAGGCGGCCGAGAACCTGGCCAAACACGCCAAGGCCAGCAAGTGGGACGACGCTGAAACCGAAAAGGACAACGTCGCCCGAACCTGCAGCAACTGCCACGACGTTTACGACAAGTAGACAGGCTCTGCGAACCACGGAAACGCCCCCGCGAACTCGCGGGGGCGTTCACAATTCACGTTGCGCCCGCGCTCAGGGCCTGAAGCTGAAACTGACCCGTCCACCGCGCTGTGCCAGAAACGGATTGTTGGCAATGGCAGCAGCCGGCCCGCACAACCTGGTGATGGACTCAGTGCGCCGGCCCTTTTCAGCCGCATCAATAGAGCCATCTGCATGCAGCGCAATCAGCCGTCCAAGATCGTCAGGCGGGATCAGCACTCCGGTGAATGCCAGGCCGGGGTGACTCAGCCGCCCGGTGATGTCGGCTGAGAGCGTTGTCGAAGAGACCACGCCCTTGAGCGTACCTCGAATCCCGGCCTCGTAACTTGGAATGTTCGGGTTGAATTCAATGGTTCCCGCGACCTCGCCTGCGGCAGCACAAAAGGCGAACCGGCCGTCCTTCAGATCAAGGTTGCCGCCGACGGAAAGCCGGGCGTCCTTGCGACCGGGGACTTTTCTCAGGTTTCCGCTGAGTTCACCGGCCAGCCAGCCGGTCAGGGGTTCACAAGCCACGTCCAGGCGGTCAATCTCAATGCCAAAGTCCAGGTCCAAGTCAGTAAACTGTTCGGCAACCTGCACCAGATTGGGTTGCATGTCCGGCAGGCCGTACAGGGCTGCTGGGCTCCATGTTATTGGCCGACTCAGTGTTCCGCGTCGTACCGTGGCCGCCAGGGTTCCCTGTAGCGCCGGAAATGTGCCATCCAGTCGCAAGATGCCCTCGCCAGATGCCTGCGTGTAGGGCCCGGTGCACAGGGAGCATTCCGGTGCCACCAACAGCAGTCCTTCCAGCGTGAAGCTCTCGCCATCGCGCATACGGATACGCCCGTTCAGGTCGGCTGCTGGCATCAGAAATGCACGTGATTCATCCAACGCCATCACCGCCCGGTGAAAGTAACTCAGTTCAGCCAGGGACAGCTCCATATCCAGCCGCAGTTCTGACAGCGATCCGCTGACAAAGACGTTGCCGCGCACGGTACCCGCCCAGACATCGATTTTTCGGTACCGTGCCCACAACTGCTGCAAGTCGATGTAGTCCACTGTGATCTGCAGACCACCGGCGCCCGGATCAGGCTGCAGGGTGCCATGGGCGTACAGGCTCAACACGTCTTGATCGGCAACCTTCAGATCCAGCGCGACTTTGGACCGTCCGCCCTGTCGAGCGAATGTGGCAGCACCCCGCACTTGCAGGCTGTGGGTCTGCTGCCACAGAGTGAGGTAGAGCTGCCGTGGTGCGACGTGCACTTCAAAGTTACCGGTTGAAGTTGTCCCTCTTGCGCTGGATATGAGGACTGCGGCATCTACTTGCGGGCCTTGAACCAGCAATTCAATGGTCTCCAGATCTACTTCTGTGTCCGGGCCTGTCTGTGGCAGGCCGCCCAGGAATCGCTCAAAGTCACTGCGTCCATCAACAATGATGCGAAGGCCCCGCGCTGAAATGCGCCTGCTGCCCATTCCGGGCAGCATCCCGGGGCCGCCTTCGATAGTGACGCTGACAACCCTGGCGTTGCCACCAAGGCCCGGCAGGTCGACGTCCAGATTGTCAAAGCGCAGCGTCCCTGCGGCGGGGTTGAACCTCGCGGCCGTGTAGCCAGGCCTTGCGCCTAGTGCCGCTTCCAGCTCATCCAGCGCGGCATTGCGTATGAAGCTGCCCCAAGGGTTGATTCCGAACATGGACAGCCCGGCGCACAGAACCGTGGTGCAAAAACAGGCCAGTGCCGGTGCGCGCAGCCGCGAAAAGAAAATGCCCGGCACCGCAACCAGCGCGGCAAATCCTCCTAGAACGAAACCGAGCGATCCAAGCACCACACCGGCAAGCAAGGTAAGGTCGCCCAGGCCCCGGCGCGGAACTGTCACCGGGTTTTCCTTGGGGTCAGGTTGTGACTGCGTTGTGGTCAATGCGCTTGGCTGCTACAAGTCTGCGAACAGGGGAGATCCGATTATGGCGCTGTATTCTGCCGGTAACAGCACCAAGATCATGCAGCAGGCCGTGCCCAACCAGCTTCCGTTGCTGCCGTTGGTCTCTGTAGTCGTGTTTCCCTACAACGTGGCAAGTTTCAGCGTTCACCGCAAACCCAACATCAACCTTCTGAACAGCAACAACCTTGCTGACAATGTGATCTGCCTGGCGGCACAGCGCGACCAGCAGCTGGAAGTGATTCGCGGCCTGGACGACCTGTACGACATTGGTGTCAGCGGCCGCGTGATCCACAAGATGAACCTGCCCGACGGCACCATGCAGGCTGCGGTGCAGGGCCTGACCCGCGTCAAGATCAAGAAGGTTACGGCCTTTGAGCCCCACTACATGGCAGAGGTAACACCTGCCCGCGCCAGCACGGCGGGCGAGGACACGCCCGCCATGCACCAGAAGATTGTCGACGCGCTGGAAAAGTTCGAGATTCTGGTGTCGCTCGACCAGAACTACAGCCAGGAACTGGTCCAGGTGCTGAAGATGAACATCAAGGGCCCAGGGCGATTCGCGGATCTGCTGGCCACGTACATTTCTTTGCCCTTCAAGACCAAGGCCGAGATCCTGTGCGAACTGGACAGCAAAAAACGCCTGGAGTTCGTCATACGTCTGCTTGACGAAGAGATCGCGCGCCAGACAGTTGATCGCGAGGTCCGCCAGAGGACGCAGATCGCGATTGAAAAGAGCCAGCGCGAGTATCTGCTGCGCCAGCAGCTTAAAGCGATTCGCAGTGAACTGGGCGAGGAAGGCGGCGCCGAGGCCGAGGTTGAAAAGCTGGTTGCCAAACTGGAAGAGGCCAAACTGCCGGAGCACGCCGCCAAGGAGTGCCGTGCCGAGATCGACCGCCTGAGCCTGATTTCGGAGGCCAGCGCAGAATACAACGTTGTGCACACGCACATTGACTGGCTGCTGAGCATTCCATGGCATGTCGGCACGGTGGACAATCTTGATCTCAAGCGCGTACGCAAGATTCTCGACAAGGACCACTTCGGCCTGGACAAGGTCAAGGATCGCATCATCGAGTTTCTTGCTGTGCTGAAGTTGAAGAAGGAACTGAAGGGCCCGATCCTGTGCCTTGTCGGCCCGCCGGGTGTAGGCAAGACCAGCCTTGGCCGCAGCGTTGCTCACGCCATGGGCCGCAAGTTTGAACGCATCAGCCTGGGTGGCTTGAGTGACGACAGCGAGATTATGGGCCACCGCCGCACGTATGTCGGGGCGATGCCGGGCCGCATCATCCAGTCCCTGAAAAAGGCCGGCAGCGCCAACCCGATTCTGATGCTGGATGAAATCGACAAGCTGGGCCGCGACATGCGCGGCGACCCAGGGGCCGCGCTGCTGGAGGTGCTGGATCCCGAACAGAATCACGCATTTGTGGACCGCTATGTCGACGTGGCCGTGGACTTGTCCAAGGTGTTGTTCATCTGCACGGCCAACGTCCTGGACACTATTCCTGGCCCGCTTCGCGACCGCATGGAGGTTATCCAGCTTTCGGGCTACACGCTGGAAGAGAAAGAGCAGATCGCCCGGACCTACATCATCCCGCGGCAGGTTGAGGCGGCGGGGCTGAAACCGGCAAAAATCAAGCTGCCGAACAAGTCCGTTCGCGAGATTGTACGGGGGTACACGCGCGAAGCCGGGCTACGCAACTTTGAGCGTCGCGTTGCGGCCATTTGCCGCAAGATTGCAACCCGCGTGGCGGCAGGAGAAATCAGCAGCAACACGGTAGTGGAGATCACGCCGGAACAGGTAGAGGCCTATCTTGGGCAGCGGTTGTGGCTGCCGGAAGGCCCCACGCGCAAGCCCGAAGTAGGCGTTGTTACAGGCCTGGCCTGGACCAGCATGGGCGGCGACACTCTGTTGATTGAATCGGCGCGTTACAAAGGCACCGGCCAGGTGAAGGTGACTGGCAGCCTTGGCGACGTGATGAAGGAAAGCGTGACCACGGCCATGAGCTATGTGCGCAGCCATGCCGCCGAATGGGGCATCGATACCGAAGAGTTTGCAAAATGGGACCTGCACCTGCACTTCCCTGAGGGGGCAGTTCCCAAGGACGGCCCCAGTGCGGGCGTCACGATCACGACGGCCCTTATCAGCCTGTTCACAGGTCGACCAGTACGCGGCGACATCGCCATGACCGGCGAGGTCACCCTGCGCGGAAAGGTGCTGCCGGTGGGGGGCATCAAGGAAAAGGTGCTTGCGGCCTATCGCAGCGGCATCAAGCAGGTGCTGTTGCCGAAGCAGAACGAGAAAGACCTGCAGGACGTGCCCAAAGAAGCCCGCAAGGCCGTCAAGATCACTTTGACCGAAGACGTAAGCGAAAACGTCAAGGCGGCCATGACCGGAAAGAGTGCAGTGCGCTAGGATCGCACAACAAGCCCGCGGTATGACAGCGCCCTAGGCGCCACGCTGGGCGATCAGCAGGAACAGCGCAGTCAGCACTACGGCACCCACAGCAAAGGCATACAGATAGTGGCGAACAACGCCGGTCTGGATGCGACGGCCAAGGTCGCTGGACACGCGTACGATTTCGGCGACGCCGCGAACACAGATCAGGTCAATGATCACAACGTCAACAACCACGAACAGCACGTCAGACGCGAGCTTGAGCGGGCGGACAACAAGGAAGTCATACAGCTCGTCCACGTAGTACTTGTTCAACAGGATGCTGTAGACCAGGTTGGGGCGGCCATTGCGGATTGCCAAAGCCTTCACTTTCTCAAGGCTGCCGGGCTTGCTGTAAACGGCAAAGCCGAACAGCGACATCACCACCGCGACAACCGAACTGATGCCGATGTTCATCCACTCGGCGCGAATAGTGGCATCGTCGTGTTCCACGGGCATGCGAAGCAGGCTGTCCGCAGACATCGCGGTCTGACCCTGCACCCAGATCGGGTCAAGCCAGTGCTTGAAGGAAACCCAGATGCTGCCTGATTCCGGGTGCGGCACGATAGCGGGGGGCAGCCACAGCAGGCCGGCAACCAGCGCAAACACGCTAAGGATTACCAGCGGAAGTGTCATGCTGGCCGGAGACTCGTCGGCATGCGCGTAGGCAGCCTCGCTGCCGCGCCATGAACCAAAGAATGTCAGGCCGATCATGCGGAACGTGTAGAAGGCCGTGCACAGCGCAGCAACCATGCCCATGCCGTACAGCACCATGCCCAGTGTGTCGCCACGGTGGAACGCGCTGAACAGAATCGCATCTTTACTGAAGAAGCCGCTGGTCAGCGGAATGCCTGCCAGGGCCATACTGCCAATCACCATCGTCCAGCAGGTGACGGGCATCTTCTTCTTGAGCCCGCCCATCTTCCACATGTCCTGGCTGTCCGGGTTGCCGTGGCCCAATGTGTGTTCCAGCGAATGAATCACACTGCCCGAACCCAGGAACAGCAGGGCCTTGAAGAACGCATGGGTAAACACGTGAAACACGGCAAGGTTGAACTGGCCGAGGCCGGCCGCCAGAAACATGAAACCCAGCTGGCTGACCGTGCTGTAGGCCAGCACCTTCTTGATGTCGCGCTGGACAAGGCCGATCGTGCCCGCAAACAGCGCGGTGCAGGCGCCGATGATCGCGATGACCATCATGGCCTGCTCCGCATGAACGTACACGAAGTTCATGCGCGCCAGCATGTAAATGCCAGCGGTTACCATGGTGGCTGCGTGGATCAGCGCGCTGACCGGCGTAGGGCCAGCCATGGCGTCCGGCAGCCAGACAAACAGGGGAATCTGGGCACTCTTGCCACACGCGCCCACAAACATGCACAAGCCGGCCCAGTTCAGCAGGGTGTGGTCGATCTGGCCGTTTGCGGTGGACTCGCGCACGCTTGCGAACAGCCCGTCACCGCCGGCATAGCTTAGAGTGCCGAAGTGCCAGAACACCAGAAACATGCCCACCATGAAGCCGAAGTCGCCGATGCGGTTGACGATGAACGCCTTCATGCCGGCGTTGGTGTTCTTGAGGTCCTTGTACCAGAAGCCAATCAGCAGATAGCTGCACAGGCCCACGCCTTCCCAGCCCAAGAACATGGTCAGAAGGCTGTCACCAAGCACCAGCATCAGCATGCTGAACACAAACAGGTTCAGGTACGCAAAGTACCGCCAGTGACCCTCGTCGTGCTTCATGTAGCCAATGCTGTAGACGTGAATCAGCGCACCGATTCCGGTGATGATCAGCATGTACAGCCCTGACAGCTCATCCAGGTACAATCCAAGATTCACCTTGAGGCCGCCTGTGGCCATCCAGGTCAGAAACTCCGGGTGTGCGTGGATGGATGCTTTCTGCAGCGGTCCGACAAACAGACCGACGGCAATCAGAAATGAGGCCGCAACAGAGCCCGCTGCCACGCCGCCCGAGGAAGTGGGCGACATGCTGCGGCCGAAGAAGCCGTTGATCAGAAAGCCGATCAGCGGCAGCAGCGCCACAAGGTACAGCAGAGTTTCCTTGGGAAGTTCCAGCATGGGTTAGTTCTTAAGCTCCGCCGCGCTATCGGCGTCGGCTGTCTGGGTTCGCCGATAAATCGCCACAATGATCGCCAGGCCTATGCCCACCTCGGCTGCAGCCACGGCCATCACCATCAACGTGAAGAACTGTCCGCTGTGGGAACCCATCAGGCCAGCACCCTGGCCGGCCCAATGGCGCGAGTATGTAACAAGCGAGATGTTGACCGCATTGAGCATGAGCTCCAGGCTCATCAATATCATGATCATGTTGCGGCGCGACAAAACGCCGTACATCCCGGCGCTGAACAACACCGCGGCCAGAAACAGGACTGTTTTTGGCTCCAGCATCAGTGGCTCGATTCCGAAGACTCGGGCTGCACCACGTCCTGGGTGCCCGGAATGCCTGCAAGGTGCCGACGGGCAAGCAGCACGGCCCCAAGCACAGCGGCGAAAATCAGAAGGCTGACAACTTCGAATGCCAGCGGGAAGCCCTCAAAGATGGTCTTGCTGACTGCCTCGGTGCCGCCGTACTTCATCAGGCGACCAGCGCCGGCCCCGGACGTGAACAGGATGCTGTCATAACCGTCCGGAAGCGGCTTGAACTCGTTGTATGCGGCCGGCAGCTTGTAGATTGCGAAGCTGCTGCACAGCAGAAACGCCACCGCAATCACGGCGGCAAGAGGCTGCGGCAGAAGGATGTGGTCCAGAGGATTGAACTTCATGGCCTTCTCTACGGCCTTGGGGTCGAAGGCACGCTTCCAGTTCGGACGTGCACCTACCGCGCCCGGCAACCCCAGTCGATCGAGGCGCGTCCGCGTGTCCGTAAACATCAGCACGAACAGGAACATGACTGCCAGGGCGCCGGCGTAAATCAGAATCTGTGCCACCGCGATGAATGGTGCATTCAGCGACAGAAACACCCCGGCCGAGCCGAAAAATGCAATCAGCAGACCCAGCAGCGCATACACCGCGTTGCGTTGGGTGATCAGGATGACCGTGCCCAGTACGCATACCAGGCTGCTGATCACAAAAATGACTTCCATGAAGTCTCCGGGCGTTGCGCGCGGGACAATAGCAGTGTGGCAGAAACCGCGCAAGCGCGCCGGAAACGACCAGGCGGGCCGTTTCCGGCCCGCCTGCAAGGCATGCTTGATCTACTTCGTGCTAGCGCCGCGCGGGCTGATTCGTGCGGCCCTGGTTAGTCGTGCGACCGCCCTGCTGGGTCGTGCGCGCAGGCTGGTTGGTGCGGCCCTGCTGCGTCGTGCGGCCCTGCTGTGTGGTGCGCGGCGTAGTGCGCGTGCCGCTGCTGTTGATGCCGCTGCTGGAGCGCGGGCGCGGCTTGCCGTCGTACAGCAAGGCCGGGTTCAGCTCTGGGTACTTCTTCCAAAAGTAGTCGCGCCAGCGGGGCTGGTCGTTGCCGAAGTCTGACCGCGTAATGTTGGCCAGGCAGGAAAGCGTTGCCGACTGCACCGACGGGCTGCTGTCTGACAGCAACTCAATCAGAGGATAGGCTTCTTTCTCCCGTTCGCTGCCAATCAGCTCGCCCAACGAGATCACCGCTGCTTCGCGCACCAGGGCAGTGCGGTCGCCCGTCGCCTGCAGCAGGGGCTCAATCGCCCGTGCGTCACGCAGCCGCGACAGCGAAAGCGCGGCGCTTTCCCGCACCTGGGCATCAAAGTCCGAAAGGCCGGACACCAGCGTGTTGTAGACAAGGTCCGGGTTGCTGCCGTGGTGCCGCGAAATCGCGTCCATGGCCTCGCGGCGGGTTGCGGCGTGCTCGTCGGTGGAAGCATCGACCAGCGCAGGAATGCAGCGCGCCGGGTCAGGGATGCGTCCCAGGGCGATCGCACAGGCGGCGCGAACTTCAGGCTCAGGGCTGCGCAAGCCGATGGCCACGAGGTCGGGCACGGCTGCCGGGTCACCGATGTCGCCCAAGGCATTGATCGCTGCCAGTTGCACACGCAAGTCAGGGTCGCCGATGAATCGATCACGAATCGGCAGCAGGGTGTCCATCTGTGCGGCGTCGTAGGCCACGGCATAGGTGTTCACGCAGGCGCGGCGCATCGCGACGCTGCTCTGGGAGTCCTGCATCGGTACGCGTAGGGCCTGCATCAGTGCCTTGTGATCTTTGAAGTCGCGAAGCTTGTCGTCCAGCGCCGCCAGGCCAAGTACCACGTTGATGCGGACGGATTCGTCTTCCTTGCGATCACCCAGTGCGAGCAGCAACGCGGGAATCACCTTTGCATCGCCTGTGAAACCCAAAAGGATGCCGGCCATGGCGCGCCGCGGGGTACTGCTGTCGTCGTTCAAGGCACTCAGCAACGCACGCTGGTAAGTGCGAGCACCCTCGCTCAGCTTGATGCGCAACGCATTTTCCGTGGGTTCATCACCGCGCTGGATCGACAGAGACAAGTTACGAAGGTTCAGGTCGAACGCTTCCATGGCCGCATCATCGAGATAAGTCTTCTCGGCCATAGGGTCGTCGGAACGCGGCTCCGTGGCGCATCCGGACAGAAACACCAGCCCGGCACTCACAGCGGCGGCAGCCAAAAAGTTGTTGAATCGGCGCATAGGCGTCCTCAGGTTGGGCGAAGTCTCTTTCTGCTTCCTTTATACGTTGAGCGAGGGCCGTGGTTTGCAGAAAAGAGGCGCCCGGGCCCGGAACCTGCAGCTGGTTGCTACAAGTTGACCGTCGCCGGGTTTCCTGCAGGGTGACAGTCGGTTACGAAGCCGTCACCCCGCCAAGGCGTCCGGTGTGGCGCACCCTCCGCCGCAGCACATCCTAAACTATGTACATATAATAGTTTGCGAGCAGCGGTTGGGTGTCTGGCACCATCAACGCCAATTCAGGAACCCCGTGGCATCAGGATTGCACAGGCAAGCACATGAACACTTGCTGGAGGGTTTCAGGCTGCACGCCCACATTCGGGTGCAACAGTTGAAAACGGCTGGACTTGTGATGGAATGACGAAGTTGACCAAACTGACCATGTTGCCTGCTTGTTTGCGCGGCGCCTGCCTTCTGCTGGCGCTTGCGCTGTTGGGCAGTGTGGTTGTGGCCCAGGCCGGCACACCCAAGCCTGCGGAGCCCGCCAAAGAACGCCCAGCAGACAACGACCCGGATGCCGTCAAGGTTGAAGACGGGCACGATCGCCCCACAACCTACCCGCGCATTCGAATCGGCGGCACGCGGCCAGACGCGGCAGAGCCAGCCGCAGACGCGCCGAAGTTCAAGACCCGTGCCTATCTGCTGGACATCTCCGACGCCATGGCCGCCAGCATTACGGTAGGCAACAGCGAAGAGATGACACGCCTCGAGCGCATGGTTTCGGAAATGGGCAAATCTCTGACGCGAATGGCCGAGCGCCCGGGTTCTACCCGATTCAACATTGTCACCTTCGGGACGATCCAGGACCTGGCGGCAGGTGGCGAACCATGGGTCGCTAACGCCGACAATGCCCAGAAGGCCAAAGATTGGCTGAAGAAGCTCGAAGCCAAAGGAAGCGGCGACTTGTACGCACTGCTCAAAGCGCTCTTTGAGCAGAAACCGGAAAGTGCCACCATGATGGTCGGCAGCATGCCCGGCAAGCCAGCCGGGATCAGTGAAGAAGAATTGAAACAGCACAAGGACGTCGCGGAGTTCGTGCTGGCCAAGGTCAAGGAATGGCGCAAGGCCGGCAACACAACATCCCTGGATATCACGGGGATCGGCCTGGGTCAGTCGGAGCGCGAGTACTACAAGCGCCTGGCCGAGGCAATGGAAGGCACCTATCTGGACGCATAGTTCCGCGCGGCTTGCGCCGTGCGGCCGGATTGCAGCACCCCTGAACGGGAGAACGCAGTGAACACAGTGCATCGCAGGATTCGTCGCAACCGCAAGGGCACGTTGCTGGTCGTGGTGCTGGGGCTGCTGGTAGCCCTGTTCGTGATCGGCACTTCGTTCAGCTATGTGACCTTGTCAGAGCGCCGGGCGGCTGCCAACTACCTGGATCGCCAGCGCGCGCTGGACCTGGCGCTTGACGGTGTGGAGTACAGCATTGCTCGCCTGCGGTCAGAGGCCACCCAGAAGCACTACCAGGGCATCACGCCTGGCACTGCCGGAGCAACCGCCGAAAGAGAGTACGACCCCATTCCGTATGCGCTGCGGCCTCTGGAGTCCGCCGAGCCCGCGGTGACTTGGCCTCGCAATCGCTCCAAGACCAGCACGGACACTGTCTCGCCGGACGGCAACTGGATTGACTTTGACGGCGACGGTGCCCGTGGATCCAACGAAACCGGCTTCGGCACCATGCTGGTGCCCGCAAACCTGAGTGCAGGCTCCAAGGGTTTTGCTTCGACAATCACGGGTTTCCATGCAGACGGCATCAACAACAACCAGGTGCGCAATGCCGACGTGGCCTTTGCGCAGAATGAAAAGTACGGCCCATCCGGCACGTACATGGAACTGGGCAACTACTTCCGTGTGCGCGCGATTGACGCTGCCAGCATGCTGAACCTGAACAACTTTCGTGGCCCGGCGCTGCACGACGTACTGATTGTTCTGGGCAACGCGATTGACGACTGGGTCACCGGCGGAAATCCCAAGGGTGAGTACAACCCCTTCCCGGCAAAGATTGCAGAGGAAATGGTCCTGCTGCATGAGAACCTGGGCGAGTACATCAGCAGCAAGGACCAGATCCGCCCGTTGTACGCCGCGATGCCCAAGGGCGAAGAGCTTTACAACCTGGGCATGATGTTTGTGACCGTCAACAGCTACAACGACCTTACCTACCGCGACTGGTGTGAGGCCAACACCAAGGTCAACAAGAACCAGACCGCCAACCCCAAGCAACTGACCGACGTGAAAGTGTGGCGCGAGGGCTTCACGGCCTCAACCACTCAAGGACGTGACGGCTGGCCCAACTGGATGCCCGACACGCCGTCCTGCTTTGCCAAGGCGCCGGTGAACATCAACACGGCCAGCAAGCCGGTGCTGGTTTGCCTGTTTGCCAACATGCAGGCCAACGCCCGCATGCTGTTTTACAAGAAGCAGGACCAGATCACCGAAGAAGACAAGCTGATGAAGGACAAGTTCGGTGCCACGGTTCGGCGCCAGAACAGCGGTACCACAGACCTTGGCCGCCAGAACAACCGTACCGGCGGTGTAGGCACTTCCAACGAAGCAGCCTGGTACCCCAGTGGTGAAACCAACCAGGCAATTTTCCAGCTTGTGCCGATCGGCCCCATCAGCAGCAAGTTTGGCGGCATCACCGGTGCCACCAGCAGCAGCGTCAGCGGTGGCGTGGACTACGCCTCCGCCTTGGCCGATGCGGTGATCAACCTGCGTCGCGAAGCTGCATTCACCAGCTGGCAGGACTTCGATTACCGCTTCTGCCAGCGCCTGCTGCTTGGCCTTCCTGGCGACCGCACGACGATGCTGGTGCCCGACGTGGTCGGCGCGGCCCGCGGCAACCTGACGGGGCAGGACGTCGGCAACGTGTTCCCGCGCGACCTGCTGCCCAGTGCCGACAACTGCAACCACGCGGCCAACCCGCTGCGCAGCGGCGACGCGGCCATGAGCCAGGCTGCCTTCCGTGCCTGGTACTGGAAGAGCGCCGTTGACATGATCCGCAGTGCGCTCAACCCGAACAACGTAAGTTCGCGCTGGAACCCGGATTACCCGTACTTCCAGAACGTCGACCGCATGGATCTGACCCGTACCACCAGTCCGATCTGCTTCAACAGCATGGGGGTGTTCGAAGTAACCAGCCAGGGTGAATTGATGGCCCGCCCCAAGGGTCATTCGGACAACACTACCCAGGCATTGGATATCGCGCAGCTTCTGCCCGTGGCGCGGCGCCAGGTGCGCACGGTGGTTCAGATTTACGACATCATGCGTCATCAGAGCCAGCAGGACTTTGTAACCCCGGTTGATCCGACACTGATTCGCGCCGGGGCAACATCCAGCAGTCCGCAGTCGGCAGTTACGCTGGTTGCACACACCCGCAACGACACCAAGAGCTTCCCGTTCAGTCACGATGAACTGACCAACGGCAGCTGGGAGAAGAGCCCGCCCGACTTCAACGACGCGGAAGACGCTCGCGCCATCAGTTACAAGAACGGGGACGCCGGCACCGACAAATGGAAGGGCCACAGCAAGTGGCAGATGACGTCGACCGAGTTCGGCTATGTCTCCATGAACCCGCGCGACCGCACGCCCATCAAGGAAACCCGCCCGCCGCTGAACCCGGTGAACTTCTGGGCGCGCTTCAATGAAAGCCTGCGCGGGCGCACCGCGTCGGCCACCTTCACCATGTTCGGTGTCAACAGCGACAACCTGAGTGCAGACAACAACTGGGGACACCTCCCCTGGGAACGCAAGGCGGTGTTTGAAGACTTCATTTCCACCGCGACCCCGCGTCACACGGAATCAGCTCTGGCCAGCCAGACGGCCTCAGAGTTTGACACTTCCGACGACGGCGAACAGGCCACCAAGTACGGCAGCCTGCGTCCGGACGGGGTGCTGCTGGACGGTGGCAACCTGCGCCAGCGCAACACCAAAAGTGAAAGCAGCCTGGTGTTCACGTTTGACAAGCGCGGTTCAGAACGCATGGCGCGACTGAAGGTGCTGCGTTATCCCTGCGGCTCGCAGGATTCAGGCCGGCCATTCTGCCCGATCCGCGACGTGAACGGGGCCAGCTACCCCAATGGCGTGGATGACTCCAGGCAGGTGGGCTTTGCCCCGACTTCCGCGCCGCCGAACCCCAGCACGCCGGATACCAACGCGACGCTGGTTCGCCTGACGGGCCAGACCGGCCCGTACCGCGGCACTGACGAGCACAACCGTGACGCGCAGTCGCACCGCCAGTTGCGCAGCAACATGCCGTACTACGAAGGCACAGTCGACTTCTGGATCAAGTGGGACCTGCCGCCGCAGGGTACCGACCAGAGTGGCGTTTCCGGCCAGGTTGCCAACCAGATTGTCTGCATGGGTGAAATCGACCCGGCCAGCCACAACTACTCGGGGCTGTTCGGTGCCACGGCTTTTGGCCGGTTCCGCGACAGTCACAACACGGCGTACAACGACCCGAACTCTGACCCGAACTCGGGTGGTGACGACGGCCGTAACGGCAACGCCGATTTTGAGGGTGTTCAGTTCTTTGTTTACAAGGAACCGGGCGGCGTAATCCGCTTTACCCGTCTCTACTTCAGCGAGGCTTTTGGCGGTCGCGTGGATTCCAGTGCCACCAGCAGTGGCGGCACCCAGATCGGCCGCTTTGGCAGCGCCATGCGCCGCATCTTTGACGTGATTTCGCCATTCGGTGGATTCACCGGCACCAACGACATCTGTAACGACCTTTCCGGCACACCGGGCACCACACCCCAGGCAAACATGGGCTTCCTTTACGCCCGCACGGACGCATGGGTGGACCTGTCGCAGGCCACCGCGACGGGCGCTGACGGCAACAAACCGATCATGCTGCGTGTGCACGACTGGCACCGTTTCACCCTGAGCTACAACAGCAACAGCAACAAGCCCTACGGCCTCTGGATCGACGGTCGTGTGATCGGCCCGGTCACGTTCTATGACGACCCGGACGGGCTGTTCGGCTTCCGCAACGACGGTGCACACGTGGGCCCGGGCGGCATTGGCCGCGACCAGCCCATCCCGACAACCAGCACAGCCGCCAACGCCATTTACACATTCTTCCGGTCGACCGTTCAGCTGCTGGAAATCAACCCGGAAGACCGCCTGACTGTGGGCTGTATTTTCCGCCGCCAGCGCGACAATGCCGGCAGCGGCCTGCAACAGGCCGAGTACGACCAATGGTACGGCGAGCTCGACGACCAGGCGGACCTGGTGAAGCCTGCCCGGCCTGTGTTCAAGTTTGACTCGAACTTCGTGGCCGTGGCCAATGCCACGATTGACGACTTCCGTACCTCGCGCACGCAGTTGGCGCAGCTGCAGCCCGTTGAAATCAACGAGCTCAAGGACAACAGCCGTTATTCCAGCAAGGGCGACCCTGATGCCTACTACGAGGGCGGCTTCCTGCCCATGAACGGCGATGACGGCAAGCTGCATGCCTTGCCGGTCCGCCTGGGCACTATCAGCTGGACGGAGATCCGGCCTGACTGGGATCCGTTTGCCATGACCGGCATCGACCTTCACACCTCGTCTCGCCTGGAAGTGCAGTGGGCTGTGTTCGAGGACATCACTTCCATGGAGACCGGTGGCCACAACCACAACCTGACCGGCCAGAAGTACTTCGGCACCAGCGGCGACCGTGTAGGCCGTGAGATCTCGGGCGACGACTACTGGGCGCTGGGCGGGATGTCGCTCAAGGGCGCGGTTCTGCCCTCGGGCAACACGGTGGGTGTGCTGGTCTACCGCGTGTACTTCCGTGTCGGAGACAAGATTGAAGTGAACAACGTGACGGCGATTCTGGACGACGTTACGGTGACGGTCCTGACTCCGCCCCGCAAGTTGAGCTTCATCGTCGATTACTAACCCTCGACGGCAGGCCAGGACGTAACAACAATGGCAGGGCCAGAAGAAAAACGGTCCCGGCTTCTCCCGGCGCAAACGCCGGGAGAAGCATGCGGGGCCGGATTGTTGGGGCAAAGCAGCAAATGGGGCCGGGACCCCAGGGAGAAGCCATGAAGTTTACAACCGCACTTTCGCTGATGTCGTTAGTTGTCATGTCGGCCGGGCTTGCCGCCCAGCAGCCGCAGCAGCGGCCCGATTATCCTGCCAATCGCGTGCGCCTGGTGCGGCCGGCCAATCATGCGCCCGAGCCCTACTACCACCAGAACCGCATTATCGTCCGCCACAGCGAGATCAATGCCGTTGGTACGGGCATGCAGATCAGCGGCGACATTTTCACCGACTTCGATTGTGATCGCGCGCCCACTGCATTGAAGGCCCCGGCAGGCCAGATCATGGGCTTGAAGATTGACGTGCAGCTTTACAGCGTCAACGTGGTTCTCAAGCGCGAGAAAGGTGTTGTCCAGCTTCCCAGGTTTGACGTCAAAGTTCCCGGCACACCGATCGAAGGACAAAGCGCCCAGGTGAAGGTTGACCGCACACAGGAGGGGTTCGGACTGGCGTCATTCCAGCTTCCGGCTTTGCCGCGCCCATTGGCACCAGGCCTGTACCAGCTTATCGCGACACTCTCGTTCCAGACGCAGGACTCGATGCAGCGCGAGCAGATCAAGTGGTGCAGCGATTTCTGGGGTGAAGAAGACGAAGGCGAAGACCCGATCACCCTGCAACGCATCACGCACCGCGTGATGGGCGACAAAGACCGCCACGAGCGCTTTTTCAAGCAGTTGATGGAAGTAGAACGCAAGGTGGACAGTGTCGTTGTGATCTACATGGCAGACACCCTGCACAAGGCCGGCGTCACTCTGCGGGGGCCCTACCAGGGCAACGAACGCACGCCGGCAAACTATGTGATCTGGGACGACCTGATCCGCGTCGTCTCAGACGTTGAAGACCTGCAGAACCAGTATCCTTCGATTGACAAGGAACTGGCGGACTTTGAGGCCAACCAGACCTTGATTGACGCAAGACTGACGGAGCTCAAGAAACGCAACCCGCGTGCGACCCAGGCTGACGTGATCCGGATGGCACGCGACGAAGCCAAGGCAAGCAAGAAACGCGTCGATGACCTTATCACCATGGCGGGCGGCAAGGCTACGCGTGACGAATCACGGGCCCGGGCCTCCAGCATTGCAGCGCGCGATGCCGTCCTGGACCAGATCAAGCAGTTTCAGGACTTCCTTGCCATGCGCTATTGGCTGCTGGTGGACGGTCTGCTGCCCTACGCCGGCTGGCATCAGGTCAACAAGCCGGGGTACAACGCGTTTCAGGCCTGCAACACAAAGGACAACCGCAAAGACGCAGACGACCGCCTGGCGAAGCTGGAGGCCGTCAAGAATGCACCAGGCGGCGAGGCAAAGGCCAAGTCTGACCGCGACGAAAAGTGGAAGTACTACCCGGCCGACATCCGCAAGGTTGCCTTTACGTACCTCGACACGTCTGCCGAAAAAGCCGACTTTGACAGCCGGAACTTCACCAAGAAGGCCGGCGCGGAAATCATCCTGGACATTGACAAGTGGGCAGCCTACCGCACCAAGTGGATGGACAAGTTCATGAAGGATACCGACGCGGTGTTTGCTGACCTTGACACGTCAAAGCTTTACGCCAATCAGGTCTGGCCGCAGGTTCTTGCTGAGGCCATGGCCGCACGTGAAGACGCCATCTGCAACGCCTATGCGTGGGAGTTCCACACACGCACCAGCGCCATGAAGGAGACTTCCAAGGCGATTGTCGAAGAATGGACGCGCGAAGCCCAGGCCGATACATCCAAGGGGCTTCACAAGTACATCGAGCGCAGCCAGGTTGCACCGGGCAGCCTCAAGACGCGATTTGACGGCCGCCTGACGATGATCAAGGACACTATCTCCATGCCCGACTTCATTTCGCTGTACCGCAACGCCGTGGACGCCAAGGCAACAACCATGCCGGGCCAGAAGCCGGTTCCGCGCTAATCTGCCGCGTCTGAAACAACCCCCGCTTCGCGCGGGGGTTGTTGTTTTGATGCCAGTTTTTTTGCGGCGAAAGTCCGGCCCGCGCGGGCGACACTTCATGCGAGGACAACAGGCGTGCTTGAGGAAGCCGCTTGAGACCAACCATGGAGGAGGTCATGAACTGCAATGCTTCTGCGGTGTTGGGTCGGGTTACACATCGTCGTGCCGACGTCGGCCAAATGCAGCTTGTAATGGTGCTATGTCTGTCGGCCGGATTGTCTGTGACAATGCTGCTGGCACTCGGCATGCAGCCTTCGCCGGGGCCAGGTATGCCGCAATGTACTGACTTGTCGCCGGCGCCGGCCGTTTCCGCGGTAAAAGCCGCACCAGCCGAGCCCAATGAGGTTGTGAGTTCGCAGTTACCTGCCAACCGGGTGCGGCCTGTTCCACAGGTTGGCGACGTGCCTCAGCCGTTCTACCTGCACAATCGGGTCGTGTTCCGGTCGGTTCGGGTGACAAGCGATGGCGACGGCATGCGCGTATCCGGGGAGATCCTGGTCGACTTCGATTGCGATCGTCCGCCGGCAGGTTCCGGCCTTGAAACGGGGCAGATCAGGAACCTGTCCATGCAAGTTGCCCTGTACGATCACGCCACAATCCTGGAGCTGGAGCGCGGCCAAGTGCGCATGCCTTCCATGGCAGCCCTGCCGCTCGGTCAGCCGGTGCCAGGCCAGACCGCCAGCACGGCTACCCGTGGTACGGTCGATGGGTTTGGGCACGCCGTGTTCGATCTGCCGGCCCTGTCCAGGCCGCTGGCTCCCGGCATCTACGGGTTGACGGCAACATTGTCGTTTGCTTCGCAGGGTCAAGTGCAACAGGAGCAGATCAAGTGGTGTTCCGGGTTCTGGGGCGCGGAGGACCTCGGCATGGTTGATGGTGTCCGCGAGACGCGCGACATCATGAGCAACCCTGAACTTCACCGCCGCTATTGGAGAGACGTTGTTGAAGTTGCTCGCGTTGTGAGGGATCAGGCCGTGCTGGTGGTTGCAGACACTCGCACCAAGGACAAAGTTGTCGTACGCGGCCCAGAGCGGGCCAACGACCGGAACCCGCCAACCATGATGGTCTGGACGCGCCACCTGGACGCGATTGCGGAACAGGAGGTCTACGAGCAACAGAGAGAGCAGGTTGCTGCGGATCGCAGGAGAGGCGCGATTGACGCTGCGGAGGCGAAACGCCTGCTGGACTCCATACGTCAGCTTTCGGGCAGGGGAGGCGGGCCGGCCTCTGCGGCCGAGCTCAAGTTGCTTGCCAGTCATATTGCGGCTCGCGACCTTTTGCTGGCAAGCCTCCATGCATTTCAGGACCAGATGAAATTTGCGGTGTGGGTGCTTGCGGACGGCATATTGCGCTACACTGGGTTCTTCTCGATTGACCAGCCGGGCCTGCAGGCGTGGCATGCGATCGACAAGAACGACGCCGCTGCCGCGCGGGAAAGCCGGCTCAAGCGACGGGAGGGTGTCGACGCGGCCGTGCTGGCCCAGCGCGATGCTGCGGGCAAGCTGCAGCCGCCCGAGATCTGGAGATGTTACACCGACTTCCTGCGTTGCCGCGATGACGTTCCTGACTTTGACCCGGTAAACTTCACCACCCGCAAGGATGGCAAGCTGGTGCTGAACGTGGCGGCCTGGGCCAGGCACCGGCAAGGGCAACAGCAGAAACTTGGTAAGACGGCCGAGCCCTGGTTTGATCTCATCGACACTTCAAGGCACTTCGCGAATCGGCTGTTTCCCGCGCTGGTGGCCGAGGTGGCCGGGGCGCGCGACCAGGCGTTGGCGCTGGGCTATGCCTACGAGTACTCGATCCGAACCAGGCTGCAGAACGAAAGTCGCGAGGACATTGACGTCGACTGGCGTCTGTCCGCTGCCGACGACACTGAACTGGCGCGGGTCATGGACCTCGCAAGGGTTGATCGCGAGGCTGTGAAGACTCGCTTCGATGGCCACATCATGATGGCGCGCAAACTCTGCCGCCTGGAAGACTACCGTGCCCGGTGGGGTGCCGCGCTGAGAGACGGCAAGCCCCTGCCGGGAAAGGCCACGAAGTAGCTGGTGGGGCACAGGGGGCCGGGGAAACCCGGCCCTTTGGACGCACAGGTGCTACAATCCGGGCATGCCGGTTCTCAAGCCAGACGAAGTGCTGCGATACCTCAATGCGCGGGGCTTTCTTGCCAGCGCCGAGGTAGAGATGGTGCAGTCTCGCTGGAACCTGGAACGCGACGGGCCGTTGCTGCAGTACATCGCCCGCGAAAACCTGCTGCCGGAAGAAGTGGCGCAGGACCTGATTGAGCTGATCGGCGCAAACCAGCTGGAAGGGCTCGAGCCTCACCTGCCCGGGCTGCAGCTGCTGCACATGGTGGGTCGGGGCGGGCGCGGCAGCGTGTACCGCGCCTGGCAGCCCAGCCTGCGCCGCGTGGTTGCCGTGAAGATACTGTCACGGGCGCTGTCCGGTAATCGCGAGTACATCCAGCGTTTCATCCGCGAAGCCCGCGTAGCCAGCAAGGTCGCGCATCGCAACATCGTGCGTGCCTTTGACATCAATAAAAAGGGCGGCGACGTCTACATGGTGATGGAGTACGTCAGCGGCATCAGCCTTGGCCAGGCGCTTCGGCAGCGTTCAAAGTTGCCAGTGCGCGAGGCCCTGGAAGTCGCGCGGCTGGTTGCAGATGCGACAGGCTATGTGGCAAAGGTCGGGCTGGTGCACCGCGACATCAAGCCCGACAACATCATGATCGACCGCAAGGGCCGCGTGAAGCTGTGTGACTTGGGGCTGGCAAGGCCCAGTGGTGGCACCAACCTGACATCGCCGATGGTAGCCCAGGGCACACCGGCGTACATGGCACCCGAGAACGCCCTTGGCAACGAAATCGACAGCCAGGCTGATGTTTACAGCCTGGGCGTCACGATCTATCGCATGCTGTTGGGGCGGCTGCCGTTTGACAACCCCGACCCCGTTGAAATCCTGCGCATGCACGTAGAGGAGGAGCCGCGTGGCCTGGACGGAGGCGAGCTTCCTGGCGCGCTGTCTGACCTGGTGCGGCGGATGCTGGCCAAGGACCCCAAGGCACGCCCACCGGCCCGGGACCTTGGCCGCGAGCTTGCTGCCCTGCAGAAGACACTGCCGGGCCTGGATCATCCCAGGCTGTATGAGCTTGTGCCCGGTGGCGCCCCGACTGCCATGGTGGCCTACCAGAGCGAACTCGACGTAGAAGAACCAGAGCCCAACCCGACCGCGCCTCCGCCAGTCACTTATAAGGCTTGGGAAGATCCAGCCTTGGCAACGCGGCCGGCGGTTACGCGAAGGGCGATGCCCCTGCCCGGAATGGGTGTTGGTACGCTGGTGGCAGCGTTGGTGATCTGCGTTGCTTACATCCTGTTTGTGTCGCTTGGCGACTCGCCGGCACCGCCGGAAGACCCGCGGGTACCGGAGTTGAACAAACGAAACGCCGACCTTGAGGCACAGCTTGCCACGGCTGAACTTGACCGGAAGTTAGTGGCAGGATTGATGCAGGAGGCCGCAGACCGATTGAAGCTGGAAAACGCAGAAGATCTGCGACGCAAGGAAAACGAACCAAGGCGCGACCGGCTGGATGACGTCATTCCCGAAATCACCGCGTTGCGGAAGGCGCAATCGCTCAAGCCCGAATAGAGTTCAGCCTGGGGTTGCAGCCGGCTTCACCGGGAGAATGCGCACACTCTTGGCCACCTGCATCAGGCGCTTTTCGGCGTAGAGGTTGATGGCTTCGGGATAAGCCTCGCGCTCAGCTTCCATCACGCGGGCCTGCAGCGTTTCCACAGTGTCGTTGGCCTGCACGGGCACTTTTTTCTGGATGATGTGCGGGCCGTGGTCGAACTGTTCGTCCACATAGTGGACGGTGCAGCCGCTTTCTTTCTCGCCGGCCTTGAGCACGGCCTCGTGGACTTTCGCGCCGTACATGCCCTTGCCGCCGAACTTGGGCAGCAGCGACGGGTGGATGTTCATGACGCGGCCCTTGTAGCGCTCAGGCAGGTGCAGATAGCTGAGAAACCCGGCCAGCAGAACGATGTCCGGTCGAACGGCATTGATCAGCTTGAACACCTGGCGCGAGAACGCCACGGCATCTGTGTAGTCCTTGCGGTTGACAACCTGGAGTGGCACGCCGAACTTCTGGGCTCGGGCGATTCCGGCGACGCCTTCCTTGCTGCTGATCACCCCGACACATTCCAGCGCGCAGGTGCCGTCCTTGCCGCGCTGAAGCAGGTTCTCCATGGTGGTGCCGCTGCCTGAGATCAGGATTACGGCGGTAACCTTGCGCTGGTTTGTCATCCAAAACCCCATGTCTTCTCCAGAAGATATCACTTGGACCGCAAGGATGCAGCCATTTGGCGGGGATTCAAGGCTTGGCAGGTTGTGGAAAAGACCGATGGCGCCCCCGGGGCGCCATCGGTGGTTCCAGGCACTTCAGGCGCGTTCTCCGACAACTTCGGCGCATCGCCCGCACAGAGTGGCATGTCGGGTGATGCTGCCTACGTTGCCGGTCCGGCGGTAGCAACGCGCACAGGCGGGCCGGTTGCAGACATCAACTCTCAGGCTAAGACCCTTGAGCGTGGCCGCATCTTCAAAACCTTCCCCGCCTGACTGTATGGCCACCCCGCTGACGTTGAGTACTTCCGCCAGTTCGGCCGTCAGTGCGGTGGCCTGGCCCAGGTCTGCCAGTTGTTTGGCCATGGACTCGTCAGGTGCCAGGGCAACCATGGCGTCGTAACCCTTGCCGATTTGTTTGTCCTTGCGCATGCGGTCCAGCACGCGGTCACATTCCGCCTTGAGCTTGAAGAACAATTCAAACCGGGCATCCAGCGCTGCATCAACCCTGCCTTCAGCCTTTGGCCAGGCCGCCAGGTGGGGGCTTTCCGGCCCGCCTGCCTCGCGCGGAAGATGCTGCCACATGTCTTCGACCGAATGCACCAGCACAGGCGTAAGCAGCCGCGTCAACACGTCTGCGATCACCCAATAGCCCGTCTGGGCGCTGCGGCGTGACAAGCTGGTTGCTGCCTCGCAGTACAGGCGGTCCTTGCATACATCGATGTACTGGGAGCTGAGTGTCACGTTGGCAAACTCATTCAATGCCCGCATGGCGGTGTGGAACTCGTAACGTTCCCAGGCTGCGGTTACTTCGCTTATCACTCGGGCGGTCTGTGACAAAGCCCAGCGGTCCAGTGGCAGCAGCCTGTCATAGGCCACGGCATCCTTGACCGGGTCAAAGTCAAACAGGTTGCCCACCAGCGCGCGAAACGTGTTTCTCAACTTGCGGTAGCCTTCGCCCGCGGCCTGGATCAGACTGTAGGTGACGGGGATGGGCTCGCTGGTGTTCACCGACGCGAAGTAATAGCGGATCAAGTCCGCGCCAAGGTCAGCGCAGCCCTTGTCGATGGCCCAGATGTTGCCTTTGCTCTTGCTGCCCTTTTCACCATTTTCGTCCACCACAAAGGCACTGGTAAGGCACTGCTTGAAGGGCGACTTGCCTTGTGTCGCGACACTCAGGATCAACGAAACCTGAAACCAGCCACGGTGCTGGTCGTCGCCCTCGAGGTACATGTTGGCCGGAAACTTGTCGGCCAGTTCCGGGTCGGCCAGCATCACGCTGCGATGGGATGACCCGCTTTCAAACCACACGTCAAAGATGTCATTCATCTTGACCAGCTTGCGGCCCTTGAATTGCTTCGGGCGCACTTCGTCGGGCAGCAGCTTTTCCACGGGCCAGTTGGCGTCGTCGTACCAAACATTGCTGCCGTGCTGCTCGACCAGCTTGACCACATGGGCCAGTGTGGACGCGTCAACGCACAGCTCGCCGCTTTGCGCGTCGGCAAAAGCGGGGATCGGTATGCCCCAGAAGCGCTGGCGCGAGATGCACCAGTCAGGCCGGTTTTCGATCATCGCGCTGATGCGTTTTTCGCCCCAGGCCGGGAACCACTGGGTGCGCGCGATTTCGTCCAGCAGGCGCTGGCGCAGGGTCTTGCCTTCGGGGTTGAAGGCCTTGTCCGGGTCCACGTGGTCGATCTTGATGAACCACTGTTCAGTCACGCGGAAGATCACCGGCTGGTGAGTGCGCCAGCAGTGGGGGTAACTGTGATGCACCGGTTCGTCATGCAGCAGCCAGCCTTCGGCGCGCAGCTTTTCGACGATCAAGGGGTTGGCCTTCAGCACATTCTGGCCTTCCAGCATCGCCAGCCAGCCGCGTGAGTCCTCGAACGTGGGAGCAAGCTGCAGCTCTTTGCGCAGGCGCTCGCCGGTGAAGAACTTGCCGGCTTCGTCAATCGGGCAGACCACCGGCAGCTTTTCGCGCTTGCCGGTTTCAAAGTCTTCCTTGCCGTGGCCGGGCGCGGTGTGGACCAGGCCGGTGCCGTCGCTCAGGGTCACGTAGTCTGCAAACACGACCGGGCAGGCCGTTTCCAGGAACGGGTGCGAATAGCCCACGCCCTTGAGGTCCGCGCCAAGGAAGGTCTTGAGCACGCGAACCTCGCGCAGCTTGGCCTTTTCGCTGACGGTCTTGAGCAGCGCGCCGGCCAGAACCATGTGTTCAAGCCTTTCGCTGGTAGCGCGCTTGTATGCAACCAGCACGTACTCGGCATCCGTAGAGGCCGCGACGGCGACGTTGGCGGGCAGGGTCCAGGGGGTGGTCGTCCAGATCAGCAGTGCCAGCGTGTCCCAGATGTCCCCGGCGTTGTCGAGCTCCTCGACATGCTCGCGGAACTTGCAGTCTTTGCCGCAACTCGATACAGGAAAGCGAACGAAGACACTGGGGTCGGTGCGGTCTTCGTATTCCAGTTCGGCCTCGGCCAGCGCGCTTTGCGCGGCCCAGGACCAGTGCACCGGGCGCTTGGCACGGGTGATGAAGCCGCGTGAAAACAAATCGGCAAACACGCGCAGCACGTTGGCTTCGTACACAGGGCTGGTGGTCAGGTAGGGATGTTCCCAGCGGCCCAGCACGCCAACGGTCTTGAACTGCGCGCGCTGTTTGTCGACGTAACTGTTGGCGTAGTCCAGGCACAGCTCGCGCAGCTTGACGCTGGTCATGTTGTCGGGCTTTTTGCCGCCCAAGTCCTTGAGCACGTTGTGCTCGATCGGCAGGCCGTGGCAGTCCCAGCCCGGCACATAGGGGCTGTCAAAGCCCTGCATGGTGCGGAACTTCACCACCATGTCCTTGAGCGTCTTGTTCATGCCCGTGCCGGTGTGGGCGTCGCCGTTGGCGTAGGGCGGGCCGTCGTGCAGCACCCACGCCGGGGCACCTTTGCGGGCTGCGCGGATGCGCTCGTACAGCCGGGTTTCGGCCCACTTCTTCTGCAGTTCGGGTTCACGCTGCTGCAGTCCGGCTTTCATGGGAAAGTCGGTCTTGGGCAGCAGCACGGTGTCCTTGTAACGGTTCTTGTCGGACTTGTCGGTCATGGTTGGTCTCGAAAAACGAAAGCGGCGTCCACGAAAGTGTCGCTGTGCCGGCTGCGGAAAACGAAGACGCCTTTAGCCCAGTTCCGCAAGCTCGGCGTCGCTAATTCGGATGGCCTCCTCGACGAGTAGAATGGGTATGCCGTCGTCGATGCGGTAGGCCTTGCGGGACTCTTTGCAGTACAGTTTGTCGCCCTTGAGGATCAGGGGCTTGCGGCTTTCCGGGCAGACCAGCATGGCCAGGAACTCGGGGTCGAGTTTCTGGGAAGGCTGGGGTTGTGGGGCCGCTTCGGTCATGTTCGCACGATAGTAGGCAACGGCCCCGGGTTGCACAAGCAAGGGTTGCTCCCAGCTGAAGATGATGTCGGCGATCTTGCCCACCACGGGCAGGTCCTTCACCCAGCCCTCGGCGATGTTCTTGAGTGACTCGTCGTTGAACGGCCCGGCCGAAAGGTGCTTGTCCACTTCGGCCACTGAGGCAATCAGGCGGTCGCTGCGTTCTTTGCTTTCGCCCTGTTCGATCATCTCGGCAATGATGTTCAGTGAATCGGTGCACTTCTCAAAGCCCTTGGTGCCGTATTCCACTTCGGCCTGCAGCATTGCCCGGTGTAGGTTGGAAAATCCTGGCACGTTAATGCCCAGGCCTTCAGAAAAGTTGGAAGCTGCGTCCAGCAAGTTGCCGGCTTCGTCGCTGGCGAAGGTCGACGATGGTCTGGGCGACCTGTGCGCTGACGCAGGTCGGGAGAAGCAGCAGCAACAGCAAAGGCCATCGGCGCATGGCCGGTGTCCTGGTGCGGATCGATTTGCGGGCGACCTGGGCTGAAGTCTGTCAAAAGGCGTGGTGCTGCTACCCCTTGACAGTCCAGACGGCCCACTTATCTTCCCCGGCCCGTTTGAGGGTAGATCCATGAAGCTGCATATCCGCAGTTCCAACTTGAAGCGCAACCGTGTGCACGGTTTTCGTGCCCGCATGAAGACAGCCGATGGCCGCGCGGTTCTTTCGCGCCGCCGCAGCAAGGGCCGCAAGAAACTCTCGGTCAGCCAGGAGGGGCGTTTCAAGCGTCAGGGCGGCCCGCGCAAGGTGATTGAGCGTCAGCGCGTGCGCAAGGAGCTGCGCCGGCAGGCGCGCAAGCGTGCGGGCAAGATCAAGTAGCATTCACGACATAGATGTGAACCGCGACGGGATACTCCGTCGCGGTTTTTCGTTTCGGGCCGCCAACTCGGCCAGCCGTACGTTGAACTGCCTATGGAAGCTGTGCAGTCGCATCGCAGCCGTCGTGATCGAGCCGCCTGGGTGCTGGTCGGCCTGGTCACTTTGCTGCTTGTCATTGCCGGCGTCACACTGTGGTGGCGTGGACGAGCGGTCACTGCGCAGGGCGTACACAAGGCGTTGGAGAATCAGCCTGAGACCTTTGCCGATTTGACAGCACGCCTGGGCTGGCTGGCCCAGACGGATTACTACGCGAGCATGCCCCAGGATAGCGCGGCGATGGTGAAGGCTTTCAGCGACCATCCGGAGCTATCCCATCGCGTACTGTGGTACGAGGATCGGGGCGGGCGTGCGGCGGTTACCCAGGTTCAGTTCATTGACGGACTGTTGAACGCCTGGGACCACCAGCAGTTTGTGGCGGGCGGCAAGGATGCTGAGGGCCTGCCCGTGCGATCATTCTGCGTTTATCTGGATGCCAGGGGTCGCATTGTGGGCTGGGCGGATGTTACGGGCGCGCCCGCCATGCTTGACTTGTTGAAGTGGGCCATGGCCTCAGGCCCGGGTAAACACCCAGAGGCCAAGTCCCCCGAATAGCACGGGCGTGATACTGGCGCCGATCACCGGCGGCATCACACCACTGGCGGCAAGGTTTTCAAACCAGAAGACACTCAACTGGTAGCCCACCACACAGGCCAGGGCCAGCGCACCGGCGCGCATCATGCCCCTGCCGCTGCTGCCAATGATCAGGCCAGCGCCACAAGCCAGCAGGATGAAGCCGGCAAACGGGTACCACAGTTCGTGCCACAGGTGGATGGCAAGCTCCTGGTTCTCGCGCCCTGTGCGGCTGTCAGTCCAGAGTTCCAGCAGCGTTCGGTCCGAATAGCCGCGCTTGCGTCGCGCGAAGTCAGCGGGAAGAAGCCGGCCAAATGGCGGCTGGCCATCGATTCCGACGCGCTGGCGGGGCGAATCCTCGGCTGCCGTCAGCGCGGCCAGGTCATGCACAACCGACTTGCCGCCGGTCCACCAGATGCCGCGGTCCTCGCGCCATTGCAGGGATTCGGCCACGACAAGCGTCTTGCCTGCGGCATCTAGAATTCGCACGTCCTCCAGGGTGCGGGTGTCCAGGTTGTAGCGCCGGACAAACCACAGGTTTCCCTGGTCGTCACGAACCGTGATACGTTTGCCCTTGCGAAACTCAAACGCGCCATAGGGCGACTCGCGTGCGGCCTGGTTCAGGTAAGGCAGGGCGAGCTGGCGCAACGCAAGCCCCGCCAGCCCAAGCAGCAGGCACGGGATCATGATTGCCGCCAAGGCGCGGCGGGGGCTGACACCACTGGCTTCCAGCAGCAGCAGTTCACGCGCCCGGATTATGCGCGCCAGCGCGAACATGCCGGCAGCAAAGATGGCAAAGGGGTACATCAGGTACAGGATGGGAGGCAGATTGAAGCTGTAGAACAGCATTGATCCGCGGGCCACATCGGGGAAGTTGCGGATCTTGTCCAGATTCAACAACACATCCACCACCAGAAACAGCGTGGTGAACAGCGCCAGCACCAGAATGAAGCTCTGCGCAAACACCCACAGGAAGTAGCGGTCGAAGCGCTTCATCATCGATCATGGTGCCTGATGCCGGCACGGCTGAACAGGTCGATTCTGTGGGGGGGTCGCAAGGTCGAAGCATCTGGATATACTTTGACCTTTGGGCCGATCGGGGCACAACCTGCATGACATCGTTTGTCACTCACCCGAGTGCGCAGTCTGCGGCTTCCCCTGCAGCCGCGCCATTGCCCACGGAACGGACAGCCGCCGCCGCAGATGACTTCGCCTTGGGGATGTTGAGTGATGCGGCCCGTGAGGTTCTTGGACACTCCAATTTTGAAGAAGTGATCCAGACCTCGCGCCGGGGCGGGCTGGCGCTGGTGCGCCAGAACTCTGAGCTCAAGGTCTTCAAGCTGATTAACTGCCAGGCCGATTGGAAAAAGCGCTGGGCCAGGCGCATCGGATGGAATCCGGCGCGCAGCGCCCAGAAGATTTCGCTGGCACTGGCGGCTGCCGGAATGCCGATCTGCGCCGTAGAGCAGCACGGCAGTGCTGTGTTGAAGGCCGCGCCTCGGGCGGTCTGGACGGTAAGCCGATACATTCCCGACGGCCGAACCCTTCGGCAGATCAAGCTGGAGCTTCAGCCCGGGCGTCGCGTTGCGGTGCACCCGCTTGTGCGACGGCTCTTTGATGACGCCTTGAGGTTGTTGCGCCGCATTCATGACGCCGGGTTTGAACACCGCGACTATCACGCCGGGAACCTGCTGGTGTCACCGGCTGACGAACGCAGCCTTGCCGATGGATCGGCGCAGATGCGACTTGTCGACCTTGAGACCGTGGTCGCCCGCAAGGCCACACCGGTTCGCCGCGCACGAGATCTGCGCCGCTTCATTGAGAATTTCATTGAGCCAGAGGACTACCTGCCCCAGATTGACCATGCGCTTGCGGTCTACTCGGGCGGCGATGCAGCGTTGGCCAATGCGGTTCGATCCACGCGACGCATGGGTGGACTGTTTCGCAAGCGCGGCATTACGCGCAGTGACCGAAACAGTACTTTCTAGGCCCAGCCGCTGCGCCAGTGAAGCCGCAGCACGGCGGCGCACCCCAGCAAAGCCAGAAGCCCGGGAATGGAAGCCGCCACGGCAGCCGAGGTTACCCCGCGTTCTGCCAGGCCCTGGCAGGCAATCATGGCCGGGAAGTAGCCAAGGGCAGCAGGGATCACGCCGACGCCGACCGAGAAAAGCCGGTTGGGGTGGCTGACCAGTGCAGCGAGCAACGCGCCCAGAAGTGGCAGCAACAGCCCACCCAGGGCAAGGCCGATACGCCTTGCGGCTTCGGATGAGGCACTGCGGCGGCCGCCGGCACTGATCTCGGCCGACATCTGGTGCATGAGAGGTATGGTGCGCATGGCCTTGGGGGCGTCAGGCTCCTCGTCTGCGCCGAAGTCAAAAGGCACGCGAAGCTCGTTGATGCGCTCGGCCGCCAGCGGCATTCCGACGGGCGCGCCGGTTTGCGGGTCAAACTGGATCAAACGGGGTTCCACGCAGCCGGTCAGCAGCAGGCTGCCGCTTACACGCTGGTACACGATGCGGGCTCGGCGTGCGGTCAACGACGCCAGCAGGCCCTCGTCCGAATACACCATGACTCCAAGTCCGTCGAAGTGCCCGCCCTCGAATGACGCGTAGCTGATGTCAATGCTCGTTCCCGAACCGGGAAAGCGCAGTTCACGAGGCCCTTGCGGCGGGTGGTCAATGAAATCGGCCAACGCCCTTCGTTGCAGTGAGTGGCGCTCAGAATAAGCCTGGGGCCCGAGCTCGCTGACTGCAAACGCTACCAGCGCCGCTGTCAGCAGTCCCAGTGGCAGCAGCGCCAGGAAAGGGCGCCAGGGTGCTACCCCGGAGGATGCCAGCAACAGCAGCTCGCGTTCAGCCCGCATGCGACCAAACACCAGCGACGCTGAAAACAGTACGCTCACGGGCAACGAAAACGGCAGCAGGGAAACCCAAAGTGAAGGTGCGAAAGAAACCAGCGTTCCAAATCGCGGCGTCACTTCGAATCGATTGACGATCTGGTAAAGGCCAAGTGCCGTGAACAGGAATGTGATACCCAGGACAGCAACCAGCGAAGTCAGCGCCGTATCGCGAAGGACCACCCTGTCCAGGCGCAGGATCATGTTGGGCGGTAGCTCCGCACAGCCTGAAGGTATCCGTCAAGGTTGCGCTTAACCTCATCCATGCTGTCGCCGCCGGTTTTCTCCAGCAGGGCCTGGGCCACCACTATCGAAACGGCGCACTCCGCGACGATCGCAGCAGCGGGCAGGGCGCAGATGTCGCTGCGCTCTGTGCTTGCCGTCGCGGGTTTGCCCGTGGCAATGTCCACCGTTGGCAGGGGGGACATCAGCGTGCTGATGGGTTTCATATGCACGCGGCAGACCACAGGTTCGCCATTGGTAGTCCCGCCCTCCAGGCCGCCGGCATTGTTGCTGGCACGGGTGTACGGCGCGCGGCCGCGGGCCGGGGCCGCCGGATGCACCGGGTCGTGAACCTTGCTGCCAGGGCGCGCGGCGCATTCGGCACCCAGCCCGATTTCTACGGCTTTCATGGCCTGGATGCTCATTAGGGCCTGGGCAAGTCTTCCATCAAGCCGCTGATCCCATTGGTTGTGGCTGCCAAGACCCGGCGGCAGGTTCACGACAACGACCTCGATTGTTCCGCCCAGCGTGTCTCCGGCGGCTTTGGCCTGGTCGATGGCCTGTTTTAGCGCGGGGTCATGTGCGCGGTTGATTGTCGCAAATTCGCCCGAGTTCCGCGCCGCGCGGGCATCGCGCGGGGATTCGCAAACGGCGGCATAGCCGCGGCCCATGGGCTGGTCGGTCTCTATGCCGCCCAGCGCCAATACGTGGGCGACTACCTCAATCTCAAACTCGCGCAGCAGGCTCTGGCAGGCTGCCCCTGCCATAACCCTTGCCGCAGTCTCGCGCGCGCTGGCGCGCTCCAGCACATCTCGTGCATCGCGGGAAGCGATCTTGACCGAACCAGCAAGGTCTACGTGGCCAGGCCTGACATTCGGCAGCGCCGGCGCAAGGTCGATGCGGTGGTCCTTGTTGTCGACCTGCAGCGTCAGCGGGCTGCCCAAGGTCAGGCCGCGCCGCAGTCCGGTCAGTACTTGAACGACGTCAGTTTCGACTCGCTGGCGCCCGCCGCGTCCGTACCCCTGCTGACGCAGAGCCAGTTGCGAGTTGATCCACTCCAGGTCCAGTTTGTGCCCGAAGGGAACACCCGACAGAGTCGCGACTACGGCCGGTCCGTGCGATTCGCCTGCGCTGAGAAAGGTCAGTGCCATGATTGCGCCAAGATACTTCATCCGCGCCGCGATGGCAGGGATGCTCAGGGTTCAAACGGCAGCCTGGCTGCAAAGGGCAGCAGTTTGCCGTCTGCGGCAACAACGCGCGCTTTGTCTGATGGACCCAGCCTTGGCCGTGGCCGAAGTTCCTCGGCAGGTTGACCATAGCCCACGGGCAGTACTGCCTGGCAGCTCCATTCCTCGTTGACTCCAAGAAGCCTGTTGAAGTCACGACCCAGGGTGGGGGTGTACGTCAGGGAATGAAGACCTTCCATCTCCAGGGCATTGATGAAGTTGCCGATACTCAGCCACACGCCCTGCAGCCAGAACGGCAGGTCGCGGCGCCCAAAGACGGCGACCAGCCAAGGCGCGTCGCGGCAGAACTCCTTGACGGGCGTGATCTCATGGGCCGCAAAGAACTGCTGCAGCCACTCGGGGCTGCGGCGATGAAACTCGGCGTCGGCGGCTTCACAGGCCTGACGAATGGCATCGCGGGCGGGCCCCGGCGCGATCAGCACGTACTCCCATGGCTGCGCGTTGGCACCGCTGGCCGCGCGCATGGCACATTGCAAAGCTCTTTCAAGCTTGTCGGGCTCTACTGGCTGATTGAGGAATAGGCGGCGCGAACGCCGCCTGTGCAGGATTGCTTCAAAGGAACTGGAATCCACGCTAGCCCTTCTTCACCTTGGCCAGTATCTGCGCGGTGATGTCGACAACAAACGGGTTCTTCTTGGCCTTGGTGCCGGGCGAGAATAGCACGGGCTTGTTAAGGATGCGCTCGGAGTAGCTTGCGCCCGCGAACAGTTCGCCTTCCTGGCTGGAGGTTTCATAGTTCTGCAGCACCAGGTGATAGCCCTCTTTGACGCAGTACTCGTCCGCCACAGCCAGCACGTGTTCAATTACGCCCTTCTGGTAGTGCTCCAGCAGTTCGGCCAGAAAGCGCTTCTGTACCTCGCGGGTGGCCTTGATGTTTTCCTCCAGCGCGGCCAGTTCCACGCGCAGGCTCGCCACTTCTTCAGAGTCGTTAGTGCTTTGCGCGCGGCGCATGGCGGCCTTCTTTTCTTCCATCTCGGCCTGCATGGCGGCGTTGCTCTTCTTCAGTTCGTTCTGGCGCAGTTCCCATTCGGACTTCAGGTCCTTGAACTTGTCAGATGCGCGGGCGACTTCCTCGAGGTCAAGGATCGCAATGCGCAGCTGCGTGCCGCCCGATGCCTGGGCGTCGACCACCGACGGCTCGAATAGCACGTCCTTGACGAAACTGCCGACAAAGCCGGCTGCCAGCGAAACCAGAATCAATGCCATCATGCCTGCGCGCTTCATGGATGCTCCTGTCCGGAAAAGGCCCACAGTGATGGTAGGGGCCCAGTTGGCTGCGTCAACCAAGTTGCCTTGGCACTAGTTAGCAGCGGCTAAAAGCCGAAGCCAAGATTGATGCTGAGTACCTCTTCACGGTTGCCCGGCTGATTCCGGATCGGGAAGCCGAAATCCAGGGCAAACGGCACAGGCAAGACCGGCAACAGCAGGCGCAATCCGAACCCGGCGCTGACGGTGATGCCGTCGGGGTCAAACGTGTTCAAGGTTGGCGAAAGCATGCCGGCGTCGACAAAGCCGATCAGCCACAGTGTGCCCGGGAACACCGGCAGACGGATTTCACTGAACCCGGTCACCATGAAATTGCCGCCGATGGCCTGGTTGCGTCGAGACGGCCCGACTCCGAACAGCTTGAATCCGCGCAGAACGCCGCGACCAGAGATCGGATTGCCGCCCAGCAGAAAGCGCTCAATGAATGGTATCTGCTCGGCATCGCTGTGCACGTCCTGCCACCAGGCTGCCAGGTTGAAGGCAAGCACCAGGGTTCGGGTGCGGTCCAGGTCAACCAGGGGTTGATAGAACTGCGCCCGGGCATGCATGCGCCAGAAGTCAATTGTTCCGCCAATCGGGCCGCCCGTGTACGAGTACCGGTAGTTAAGCTGGAACCCTTCGGTGGGGAACTGCGGGTTGTCGGTGGTTGTCCATTGGATTTCCGACCAAAGCTGGCTGATGGTGTCGCTGCCTTCGTCCTGCCGGATCTCGTTGGGCGCGCTGCCCGACACGTCAAACAGCCTCACAATCGAGTAACTGTAACCGAAGCTCCACAACACGTCTGGCAGCACCCGCCAGCCGATACTGGGATCCAGGCCGGCACGAGAGCGGCTGTATTCGGGGTAGTTGTCGGTTCGAAACTCCGCAGAGATGCTGCCTGACAGCGGGTACCCGTAAAGCCACGGCTCCGTGAAGCTGAGCCGGTACACCTGCTGTCGATCCAGCGGCGGTTGCGCGGTGATACTCAGCACCTGGCCGGCACCCGTGAAGCTGAAGTTGGGCTCGCCCCAGATCCAGCTGACCAGGCTCGAAATGTCGAAGTTTCGCAGGGTCAGGTCAACGCTGGCGGTGAAGCCCGTGGCCGAGTTGAAGCCAGCCGCGAAGTTGAAGCTGTTGGTGCGGCCCTCAATCAGCTCATAGTCAATGTCAGTGTACTCGACGATCTCGTCACCGATGGTGACCAGTCGCGGTGTCGTGCGGTCCAACACACCCTGGCGCGGTGCAGCCGTTTCAAACCACTGTGCGCGCCGAAGGCGGTTGCTGCTGCGCCTGAGCTTGTTCGCATTGAACACTTCGCCTGGGTACAGGCTGACCTCGCGGCGGATCACGTCTTCGCGAGTTGCCTCGTTGCCGCGGAATGTGACGTTGCCAACGTACGACTTATAGCCCTGCTGGATGCGCAGAATGACGCCGACTCGCCGCACCGGCAGGGGTTGCTCCCAGTCAGTGGGAACCGTGGCATCACGCGAATCGATGCGCACGAACTCCAGGTCTGTGTTGGAGTAGCCCTTTTCGGCCAACAGCGCACGAACCCGGCCCAATCTTCCTTCGTGCAGCCCCGGTTCGCCGTTCAGTGTGTATTCGTCCCAGGGCAAGGCCTCCCTCAGGTCGAATGCAACAAAGTGCTTGCCCTGGGTCGGGTCGTGCAATCCAGCCAGATTTTTTTCGCCCCAACGCTCCAGTGCGGCCGGCTCGGACAGTTGCGTTCCCTTCACGTCCAGAGCCTCCAGCAGTTCCGTCCAGGTGATGGCCGGAGAGTCGTAGTCAGGCTGGGCCACGCCCTTTGGAACCCGCGGAAACTTGGTAGCGAACTCGACCCGCAGGTCAGTGGTGGCGTACACGGCACCGGGCTCCACGTGGAACTCCAGGACCACGCGGTTGCGTGCGTGGTTCCACTCAATGTTCGAGAAGCTTGCGCGGGCATCCAGCCAGCCGCGTTGCTGCAAGTACCCCTGCAGCAACTCGGCATCACGAAGCGCATCAGCCTCTACAAATGGGTCGCCGCGCTTACTGCGCACCATGTCTCGAAGCACGGCATTGCGCTCGGTGTTGACGCCTGAGAGCACGCCATACCACAACTGGTACACCACACTCAGCAGCCCGCGCATGCGCGCCGCGGTAAGGGCGTCACTGTCGCCGGGGCTGCGCACTCCCTCCAGGCCAGTGAACCGGATGTCGCCGATCATGACCCGGGGACCTTCAAAGACCTCAAAGATCAGGGCCATGCGGCCTGTATAGCCGTCCGCCACAAGGCTGGAGATCACCTTCAGGGCGCCCGCTGAGAACGCGCCGTAGTCTTCGGCCAGCGCGTCTGCATCAAATCGAGGGGGCACCTGTATGACACGGGCTTTGCAACTGACCGAAGAGAAGCCCTTGAAGCGATAGAATGCCTCGATCAAGCCTGTGGCGCCCTTGATGGATGCCGGGTTGGCATCTGTTACCACGTCGCCATCAAAGGCCGCGCGTGGAAAGTAGACGGGCAGGTTCAGGCGCTCAATGTCGGGGCTGTTAGGCAACTCGCGGACCGGCGCTTCGCCGGACACGATCTTTTCGAGGTCGTTGCGATAGCCTGTCTGGTTGATGCCTGAGAACTTGAGGACGGCCAGCGGTTGGTTCGGGATCACCCGAAACAGCAGGTCAACGCCCTGCTCGGTGTAAAGGTAATCGGCCCGCACATCCAGAAACGCGCCGGATGCGGCCAGTGCCGAAACGTCAACGTCCAGGCGTGACAAGCTGAACTCGGCTCCCTCGGCTGAGTCCATGCGTGCGCGAGAGCGCCAGAATTCGCGAACACCGTCCTCTGTCCAGGTTCCATTCTGTGGCCCGACTACGCGAATGCGCCAGATCAGCGGCTGAGTCAGGATCAGCTTGACACGAACGGCTTCCACTTTTTCGTCGTACTCAACGCGCCAGTCCGCAGCGCGGAACATGTGACTTTCGGTGGTCAGGTACTTCAGGTCCTTGGCAAGGTCCTCACTCCGGAACTGCTTGCCGGCGCGGGTGCGCAACATGCCCAGGATCTCGTGGCGCTGGGCGCTGTCGGGGGCTCGATCAAAGATCTTACCCTCGACGCTGGTGTTCAAGTCGATCGCCAGGACGCGCTTGCCCTCAGCACCCACGGGCACCCGCTGGGCGCGCAGACTCGCCAGCCCCGTCCACGCGGGCAGCAACAGAGTCAGTAGCAATACAGGTAACTTCCAGCCCAGTCGCAAGACGCGCGTCCTTTCCGAACGCGGGACTATAGGGGCGAGGTGTGCCACAGGCCAGCGGCTATCCAGTCGTTAGACCCCGGCAAAATCCAGCACGATCTTCCCGGCCTTGCCGGCGATCATGCGTTCGATGCCGCCACGGAACTCGGTGTAAGGCAGCACCTCTGTAATCACTTTGCGCAGCTTCTTCTGGGCCTCGGGCATGCGCACCAGATCGCGCACCTTGTACCAGGTGTCGTAAATGCGCCGGCCGATGATGCCCTGGATCGTGATGCCATTGAAAATCACGTCTTTGCTGTAGTCCTCAAACGTGAAGGCCGCGTCCTTGGTCAGGCCGAACGCAACCACCTTGCCGCCGCGGCGCACGGACTTGACGCTGTTGGTGATGGCGTCGGGGTGGCCGGACATCTCCAGCGCAACGTCGGGGCCGTCATGACCGGCGGCTTCGCGCACCAGTTTCTGGATGCGCGCGCGTTCACCGGCCCGTTCTTCGGGCGTGCGGGCAATTTTGCCCATGATGACATTGTGCACGCCGATTTCGCGGGCGATGCTGGCGCGGTACTCACTGACTTCAATGGCGGTGACCTGTTTGGCGCCGTGCATCAGGGCAATCACGGCGCTGAACATGCCGATCGGCCCAAGGCCGAAGATCACCACGCGCTGGTCCTTCAGCGGAAAGTGCGCCGCGGCATGCATGGCGTTGCCCAGTGGCTCCTGGATCGCCGCAATCTCAAAGGGCAGGTCTCTGTCGTTCTTCCACACGCAGCTGGAGGGCAGGGCGATGTAGCTGGCCCAGGCGCCGTCGCGGTCAAAACCGATGATCTTGTCGTTGACGCAGACGTGCTTCTCGCCGGCAAGGCACTGGTAGCACTTCTCGCAGACTACGTGCGATTCGGCGCTGACAAAATCGCCGACCTCAAGCTTCACATGGGGGTCATCCATGATCGTCTTGACCGCGCTGCCGATCTCGACCACATGGCCGCAGAACTCGTGGCCGGCCACCACGCCGCGCTTGAAATTCTCGCTGGCGCGCAGCAGCTTTGGCCGAATCGATTCGTCCCACTGGTAAAGGTGAAGGTCGCTGCCGCACACGGCCGCCGCGCGAACCTTGATCAGAACTTCGTGGGGCTGAATGCTGGGCACGTTGGTGTTGCGAACCTCCATCGCGCCGGCCTTGGGGGCGACGACCTGTATGGAAGGCATAGTGGTTGTCATGGGCTTGCTTTCAACTTGGGCAGGGGCTCATCCTATAACGCCAGCGGCTCGTACCGAAAGGGGCCACAGGCGTGTCGCGCTGATGTGGTAGAGTTGTGGCATGCAAGAACCATCTGAAAGCTTGCCCGCCGTGTTCGAGATCTCGATTGAGGTTTACCGCAGGCAGGTCGAAGTTCGTCGGGCGAAGCCTGTTTCCGGCCCTGCATCGGGATTCTGTTGGCCCGGAACTCCTGGCCCTTTTAGCGGACCCCATTCGCAGGCGGGCTGCCGGCGCAGCTGCGTTGTCAGCTCCTGGTGACAAAGATGTGTGAACTGCGGCGGCCCGTTTGCGTTTCAATGCAGGGGGATACATGCGCAAGCTAGGCCTTAGTTTGATCCTTCTGGTTGGCTGGACGGCTGGAGTTGCCGGCGTGACATGGCACTTGGCGCGGGTTGACCAGCCCACGCGTCTGCCAGTGGCGGCAAAGTCTCTGGATCCGGAACCTGTTATGCCCGCCCCGTTGGCCCAGGGCCAATCACCGATGGCGATTCTTCCGCCAGATCAGCCCCCGGCGCCCAAGGTGCAACCCGGGCCTGTCCCAGAGCCTCACAGGAAAGTGGTGCCCGCCCCGGAATACGATGAAGAGTTCGAATCAGACCCCACGGATTACATCGACGAGGAATCTGAGCCCGTACCGGAACCCGCCCCCAGAACCCCGGCGCCTGGGTCGTTTGAGCCCCTGCGTGTGAACGGCGGAGAAAGCACTACAGTCAAGGCGGGCACCGGCCTCGACAGCATTCACGTCGGCGCCAACGGTGTGCTGAATCTTCCGGCAGGCGAGGTCACCGTTCGCGGCAACATAACCGGTGGCGGCAAGATTGTGGGAGGCCGCACCTCGACGCTGATTCTGGAGGGAAATCAGGACATCAGCACAACCCTGCAGGCCGGAACCGCGATCATCCGCGGTGGCACCAAGCGCTTGACCGCAGGCGCATCCAGCCGGAACACGGCAACGCACGCCGCACCCGGCCAGGCCAACTTGATCATTGAGGCCGGAGCAACACTGATCATTGAACAGGGCGGCGTCTGGGACTCCAGGGATGCCTATGCCTACCAGGTGGCGGGGACACTGATGATCGACGGCGGCACATTCCGCTGCACATTTGCCAACAACTCGAACGAGTTCAATGACTGCTGGCTGCCCGGCAGCAGCCTGATCATCCGCAACGGCAGGTTTGTGGGCAGCGGCGACCATGATTTCAGCGGTGCCAACATCAGCATCTATGGCGGGTCACTGGAGGTCGACGATGACATCTGGCATTCCGGCGACAGGCTGGAGATCAGCGGCGGCATGATGCGCAACAGCACCGGCGGCGGCATGTTTGCCATTGCCGGGAGCCTGCGCATGACAGGCGGAAAGCTGCAGGCCTACCAGAGCTACGACCGCGGGCTTCACATGGGCCCCGATTCGATGGTTTTCTGTACGGGTGGTGATGTGGAGATCCTGGGCTCGGCCGCCAATCACGAACAGTCAGGTATTGTGTTGCGCAATGCGCCCACGATTGCCCGCCTTGTCTGTCACAGCAACACGCGCATTCACGCGGCATCACCGGCAGGTAGTTCCCTGACACTGGGCGAGCTGGTGATTGCCAAGGGCCGGACGTTCAACGCGGTGGGGTTTCCAGTCTCCGCACCTGTTCCCGACCCGGAGGGCGGCACGTACGTGCCATAGGCCTTGGATTACTTCAAGATTCGGTTCCAGCTGGGCCGGCTGCCACGCGCCAATTGATGGCCAACGCCAGAAGCCCAAGTGCAATCAAGGAGCCACCCAACGCAAAGGGCCATTGCGGCCCGGCGGCGTCGTAGACAATTCCGCCCAGAATCGGCCCGACAATGCGCCCCAGCGTGGCGGCGCTAGAGGTAAAGCCCATCGTGCCGCCCTGCGCGTCGGCCCGGGCGTGGCCTGAAATGATCGCCAGGATGCTGGGGTTGCACAGACCATTGAACGCGCCAATGCCCACCGCCACCACCACCAGCCAACCGTATTCGTTCAGACCCGGATTCAACTCGCGTTGAAACCCGAACACGAACATCATCGCCGCCAGACCGCCCAGCCCGATGGCCAGCACCCGCGCGCTGCCCAGCCGCCTGGTTAGCCGCCCGATCAACCCGCCCTGGATCACTGCCAGCGTCAGGCCTATCGCGACAAACACCCAGGCATTGGCACTGGTGCTGATACGCAGATAGTCGGCGTTGAACTGGCTGAACATGGCCTCAAGGTTCGCGAAACCAAGCGTCACGACAAAGTAGACCACCAGCATCGGGCCAATCGCCGGTCGTTTGAGTGCATCAAACAATTCGGCCAGCTTACCTTTGCGCGGGCCCAGCCCGGCGCGCAGGTCCGGGGACAGTGACTCGCGCAGCATGAACACAGTCAGCAGAAACGAAATCGTGCTGAGGCCGGCTGCAAAGAACCCGGGCATGAACAGGTGCGCGCGCCCGAATTGCTCGGTGCCCGGCGTGAACAACAGCGAGAGGAACCAGTCGCTGGTCAGGCCGCCTCCAATCGCGGGGCCAAAGACGAACCCCAAGCCGAACGCCATACCGATCAAACCCATGCCCTTGGCGCGCCGTTCGGGCGGAAACACGTCGGCCATGTAGGCCTGGGCGGTGCTCAGGTTCGCCGCGCAGACGCCCGCCAGGGTGCGTGAAACCAGCAGCCAGATGAAATCAGTGGCCAGTGCAAACATGATCCAAGTCAGGGCAAACCCCGCCGTGCTGAGCGCCAGAATTGGCTTGCGGCCCACCTTGTCGCTGAGCCGCCCCCAGATGGGTGCAAACAGAAACTGCGCCAGGCTGTAGCAGGTCATGATCAGCCCGACCAGCACACCCCCGCGGGCTTCAAGGCCGAAGGCGCGCGCGAAGCCCTCGGCCCAGGGCGGTACGGCAAACAACTTCACGTAATAAGCCAGACTGGGCAGGACAATTCCAAAGCCCAGCAGGTCAATGAAAATGATAAGCCACACCGTTAACACGCCACGGCGCTGCGCGGGGGTAAGCGGCTGGCCAGGCTCGGCGCCCATGCGTGGGATGGTAGTGTGTGTGGCGCCTCAGGTAGAGTACGCGGAAAGGGCACTTAGCGACAATTTAGGATGTAGTTCAGTATCTCTTAAGATGCACCGTGCATCCGGTAGGTTATCTTTCGTGGGTGAGGCAGTTCGGGCGATTAGTAAAACAGCAGTGTGCGGGGGCAAGCCATGGCAGAAAAGAAGAAGGGCAAACTCAAAAAACTCGTGATGATGGGCGGCGTTGGATTCCTGGCGCTGGTGGCGCTGGGCTTTGGCGGGCTGTACATGACCGCGCATTCTCAGCTCAACAAAGAGGTGACGGCGCCCGATGGCGACCTGGCGCTTCTGGACGGCGACAAAAGCGCAATCAAGCGTGGAGAATACCTGGTGTCCAGCGTCATGGGTTGCGGCCACAGTGAATGCCATCGTGCTGACTTCGGCGGGGGGCCGGTGATGGACAAGCAGCCCGTCGGCCGCGTTTACGCGCCCAACCTGACAGCGGGCGACGGCAGCGTGACCAAGGGTTACACGGGCAAGGACTGGGCGCGCATTCTGCGCCACGGTGTCAAGAAAAACGGCAAGCGTGCCTTGATCATGCCCAGCGAAGACTACACCAGCTTTTCAGACGAAGACCTCGCTGCGGCGATTGCCTACATCAAGTCGATGCCGCCAGTGAACCGTGAGTCGCTGCCGCATGCGCTTGGCCCGATCGGGCTGTTGATCGCCGCAACAGAGCCCGTGTTCGCCTTTGACAAGATTGACCACAGCCACAAACCCGCTGAGGTAAAGCGCGGGCCGACGAAAGAGTGGGGCCAGGTGATGGCCGGAACCTGCAAGGGCTGCCACGGCGACGGCTACTCAGGCGGCAAGATTCCGGGCGGCGATCCCAGCTGGCCGGCCGCGCGCAACATTTCGCCGGACGAGGCCAGCGGCATCGGCAAGTGGAAGTTTGAGGACTTTGAAAAGGCCCTGCGCACCGGCCAGCGCCCCGATGGCACGACCCTTCACGACGCTATGCCCTGGAAGATGTACAAAGGCATGGAGGATGAGGACGTAAAAGCACTGTGGGAGTACCTTCGCACCATGCCAGCCAAGCCGGCAGGCGGCAGATAAGCACTTCCCGAAAACTACAGCCGACCCGGCACATGTTGCCGGGTCGGTGTGTTTAGAGCGCGCGGGACGCTTTTACTCCATCCACTCTTTTTCTTCCTCGTACTTGTCCAGCTGGATCTGGGACTTGCCCAGTACTTCAGTGAACGTGTTCTTGGCTGCGGTCATTTCGCGCCCGTCGTTGAAAAGACGCGAAATGATCTCGCACAGCGCCCAAAGGGCCTTGTCGCTGGAGCCTGTGTTGCGCGCCCCCTGGATGTGCCCCTTGAGTTGGGGGGTGACGTCCAGGGGCATCAGCGCCGCAACAATGCACACACTGCGTTGCCGGAAGTTCAGCACCGGGCGCGAAAGCACGCGGCCGTAACCCTCCACAAGCGCCCAGTCGCCAAGGTCAGGGCTGTTGCTGCGCGCGAATCGGTCGATCTTGGGCGCGCCTTCGCCGTAAATGTGGTTGAACAGCTTCTGGCCGCGCTGGCGGAACATGGCGATGTCGTCGCCCTCCAGCGGTTCATCGCGCAGTTTGATTTCTCCGGCCAGCGGGTTGCTGACCTTCTTGCAGGCGTCCTTAAAGGCCGCCAGCGCATTCAGCGCGCGCGGGTAGCCCGCGAACAGGTGCGTCTGCAGGATCGCTTCGCGCAGCATCTCCGGGTCCGGCCGGCCTTGCTCCTTCAACAGGAACTCAAAGGCGCGGCGGCAATGCTCACCGTGGCCATCGGCGGTAAGCGCCGCAAAGATCGCAAGAAACGCGTCCTCGCGTGGCAGCGGATCAATGCCGGTCAGCAGGAAGGAAAAAGTCGCCGCTTCAAGTCGTTTGGCAAGGGTCATGGCCAAAAGAGTGCGAAGTGTGAAGTGCGAAGTCCAGTCTGAACGCGACAGGGTTGTCCTCATGGCAACCGCGTCGCTTGCAGCCTATTCGTCCAGGTGGCCGAACTTGCCCGCCTGGAAGTCCCGAATCGCGGTTTCGATCTCGGCGGGCGTGTTCATTACAAACGGGCCGTAGTTGGCCACTGGCTCGTCAATCGGCTCTCCGTTGAGCAACAGCAGGCGTGACTCCGTGGAAGCCTCGACCTTGATGGACTCGCCTTCCTGGCCGAACACCACCAACTCGTCCTGCTTTACGGCCTTGCCGTTGACGGTGACCGCGCCGGACATGACCAGCAGGCCGGTGTTCCAGCTTGCAGGAAAGTCAAACTCGGCCTCGCCGCCGGGTTGCAGGTCAAAGTCAAACATGTTGATCGGCGAGAACGTGTTCGCCGGGCCCTTCACGCCGCGATACTCGCCGGCGATCACGCGCACGCGGCCCTTGGGCAGGTCTACAACGCCCATCTGTCCGGCGGTGATGGCCTGGTAACCGGGCTCGGTCATCTTGTCCTTGGCGGGCAAGTTGACCCAGATCTGCGCCATCTGGAACATGCCGCCCTTGCGCGCGAACTCGGGCGCGTGGTACTCGCGGTGCAGAATGCCGCTGCCCGCGGTCATCCACTGCACGTCGCCAGGGTGAATCACGTCGCCATTGCCGGCGCTGTCAAAGTGCGCCACGCTGCCCTGAAACGCGATTGTCACGGTTTCAAAGCCGCGGTGGGGGTGCGGTCCGACGCCGCGGCGCAGGTTGTCCGTGGGGGCAAACTCATAAGGCTGGGCGTAGTCCATCAACAGAAACGGACTAAGGCGCCGCATACCCTTGGGAATGTGGCTGAAGTAGCCCCGCACGGGAAAGCCGTCGCCGACCCAATGCTGCGGGGGCGGGCCGTACACGGCTTCGATGGTCTTTGCGGCCTTGCTTGCTGTGTTCATGGCACTCTCCGGTTGCTGGTGCCCTGCTAAAACAACCGTTCGATGTGGAATCATCCCGGGCGGGGTCTGGGTCTATGGCGGCACAATCCAATGGGCCGGTTTGTCAGGTAGCGCGCCCTTCTGAGCGGTGATGCGCAGCACGTTGATCGCCGTGCGCGCGCTGCGCCATTTCACCAGTTCGCGGTCGCCGGGCACATTTAGCTTCCAGGCCCGGGTTTCGCCTTTGAACCAGGCCGCCAGCCAGACTGTGCCAACCGGTTTGTCTTCAGTCCCGCCGCCGGGGCCGGCAACGCCACTGGTCGCCACGCACAGGTCGGCCTTGCTTTCACGGGCTATCCCTTCAACCATTTCGCGCACACAGGGCTCGCTGACCGCGCCGTGCGTGTCCAGCGTTGCCTGTTTCACACCCAGCCGCCGGATCTTGGCTTCATTGTGGTAAGTGACCGCGCTTTCGATCAGAACATCGCTGCTGCCCGGCACACTCGTCAGCAGGTGCGCGATCATGCCCCCGGTGCAGCTTTCTGCCAACGCGACCGTCAGCCCGGCATGTTTACAAGCCGCGACTGTTACGCCTTCCAGCGAATCTTCGTACGTCCCGAACATAACATCACCAAGGCGCTTGCGGGCTTCGTCGGCAATGGGATCCAGAACAACAGCCGCGGCGGCCTCGTCGATGGCCAAGACACGCCAGCGCAGTCGGATCACCGCGTCGTCCACCAGGATCGCGGCGCTGGCATTGGCATGTGTCAGCAGGTCACGGCAGGCAATGTCAATCGCGCTTTCGGGCATGCCAAAGCACTTTAGTTCGCGGGTGTAGAACTTGCCCGGCGATCCGAAGTCGGCCACCAGCGCCGCGCGCAACTCATCGGCGAACACGGCCTTCATTTCACGCGGCACACCCGGAAGCACGGCCACGCCGCCGTTGCCGTGCTTGACCAGGAAGCAACTGGCCGTGCCGTGGGCATTGGGCACCACCCGCGCGCCTTCTGGTCTCATGCACTGGATTTCGCTGCCCTGCGGGAACTCGCGCCCCATGGCGGCATAGCGGGCATGCAGCCGTGCCAGATCGTCTTTGTCCAGCACAAGTTTGCGGCTCAGGGCATCGGACACGGCCTGCCGGGTCATGTCGTCCACGGTGGGGCCAATGCCGCCACTGACTATGACCAGCAGGCCTTGGGGCATGCATGGTCGAATGCGCGCGGCAATGGCGTCTTTGTCGTCGCGCACGGCTTCGTGGCGCACGACTTCGAAGCCAAGTTCTGCCATCTCGCGGGCCAGCCAGGCCGCGTTGGAGTTGACGATGTAACCCTGAACAACCTCGCTGCCCACCGCGAAAATCGCCACCGGGGGCAGCTTGATGATCCGTGCGGTCTGTTTGGACAGGGCCATGGGATTTCCGGCAGCAACTTCACAAGCCTTTGCGCCAGCGCGCGAAGGATACGCCAGGGACGCGGCGACCTGCAACTGCAAGCGCCACTTGCGAGTCCCCCAGTAGAACACCGGCCCGGGTCATGCGGCGCCGGCATTTGGCGATTTAGCCGTTCGCAGCAAACGTTGCAGTCGCCCAAATCAAAATCGTCGCTACACTCGCGCGATGCCCGAATTCGACGGCATCCTTTTCAGTGACCTGCACCTCGCGCCTGACCGTGAGCGTCTGAACACTTTGTTTGAGGCCTTTGTCCAGCGCGTGGAAGGCACACCGCACGTGGCATGCCTGGGCGACCTGTTTGAGTACTGGATCGGCTACATGCAGCTTCGCCAGCAGCATGGCAGGTGGGCCTTCGACCTGATGAAACGACTGGCCAAAGGTGCCACGACCGCCGTGTGGGTAGATGGGAATCGCGACTTCATGTTTCGCAAAGAGGCGCGGCAGGCCGGGTTTGTGGCGCGCCGCAACCTCTGGGAAGGCGAGTTCGCGGGTGTAAGGGTTGCGCTTGAACACGGTGACAGGTTCTGCACCCTGGATCGCGAGTACCAGCGGTTTCGGTGGTGGTTTCGAAAGCTGCCTTGGCGGTTCATGCAGACATTCTTCACCGAGAAAATGGGCCACAACCTGGCCCAGGGCCTGCGGCGAAAGAGCAAGGGCCAGGTCGTGCGTCGCAACCCCAGCCAGTTCGGAATACAACGGGAGCCCGTGGAAAAGCTGATGGCAAGGGGCGCCAAAGTAGTGGTTTGCGGCCACGTTCACTCGCCTTTTGTGCGCGGGTATGCTCCGCGCAAGGATCCAGCAAGCCTTGTTGTCATGAGCGACTGGCGGGAGGACGGGGCTGTCATCTGCACAGTCAAGGATGGCAACTTCCGGCTGATGAAGTTTAACGGCGATACGTTCGAGCCCTTTGAGGCACCATCGGAACAGCAGGTGTTTGCCCCGGGCATGTAGGTCAATGGGCAACCGTCGGGTCATTCGATGCTGCCTGTTTCCAATCGCGGGCCGACAATCCAGAATCCCAAACCCATGAGCACCGCCGACCTGATCCACACCATCGATGATCTGGCCAGCCCCAAAGTTGCCGTGGTAGGGGATCTGATCCTGGATCACTATGTGTTCGGGAATGTCTCGCGCATCAGCCCTGAGGCGCCTATTCCCGTGCTGCATGTCCAGCGTGAAGAGGATCGGCTGGGTGGTGCCGCCAACGTGGCCGCAAACATCCTGAGCATGGGCGGCCGGGCATCACTTGTGGGTGTGATTGCGGATGACGAGCCTGGAAGTCGCTTTCGCGGGTTGTGCAGCAACACCGAAGGCCTGTCACTTCATGCCGTGAACAGCCGGCATCGACCGACTGTCTTGAAGACTCGCATGGTCAGCCAGAATCAGCAGATGCTGCGTGTTGATCGCGAAAGCAGCACTGCACTTTCGTCCGATGAACTGGCCGAGGTAATGCGCCGCGCAACCGCGGCGCTTAAGGGCGCGGGCGCGGCTGTGCTGTCTGACTACGCCAAGGGTGTAATCACACCAGGCAGCGCGCAAACAATCATCAGGGCGGCGCGCGCAGCACGAGTGCCCGTGATCGTGGATCCAAAGGGCCGCGACTATTCGCGGTACAAGGGGGCCACGGCGATTACCCCCAACCGCGCTGAAGCTGAGGCAGCAACCGGCCTGGACTGTTCCACGCTGGAGGGTGTCGAGCGCGCCGGGCGCAAGCTGGCGGCCGACCTTGGGCTAGAGGTTGCGGTGATTACGCTGAGTGCCCAGGGTGTTGCTGTCGTCCCGCGCAAAGGTGAACTGGCGCACTTTCCGGCACAGGCTCGTGGTGTTTATGACGTAACCGGGGCGGGCGATACGTTTATCGCTACGTTTGCCATGGCGATGGCGGCGGGGGCGGACTTCAACACCAGCGCGCGCCTGGCCAACTATGCCGGTGGCATAAAGGTCGGTCGCTTTGGTGCGGTTGCCGTTACGCGCGAAGAATTGCGGCGCAGCGTCATCAGTGCCCATGAGGGCTACGACCACGCAGGCAAGGTCCTGGAAAGAAGTCAGCTTGCCGACGCGCTGGAGTCACACCGTAAGCGTGGCGAGCGAATCGTGTTCACCAATGGCTGCTTTGATCTGCTGCACCAGGGCCACGTGACGTACCTGAACTTCTGCCGCGGGCAGGGCGATATCGTCGTGATAGGCCTGAACAGCGACGCCAGTGTGCGACGCCTGAAGGGCCCTTCGCGGCCCCTGAATGATGCCGAAGGCCGCGCGCGGGTGCTGGCGGCACTGGCCGACGTGCACTACGTGACGGTGTTCGAGGAAGACACGCCCGAAGCGCTGATTCGTGCCGTCATGCCAGACGTGCTGGTCAAGGGAGAAGACTGGTCCGGCAAGACAGTGGCAGGGGCCAAGTTTGTGGAATCAAGGGGCGGCAAAGTGGTGTTTGCGCCTTTTGTGCAGGGCAAAAGCACAACCAGTCTGATCGAAAAAGCCAAGTCCGGCCCTGAGAGGGGTGCCCGAAAAGGGAAGGGCGCGGCACGCAAGCGGTAATGGAAGGAACGAGCATGCCCAAAGCAGAGATGATCGCCGAATTCCAGAAGCAGTTGCGGGAATCGGCAGAACTCAAACTCAAACTGGCCGACCAGTGCGGTGAAGCTATGGCCCGCATAGCGGTGGCCATGGTTGACGCATTCAAGAACGGCAACAGTGTCTGGTTCTGCGGCAACGGCGGAAGCTTCACCGATGCGCATCACATCGTTGGGGAGCTTGTCGGGCGCTATGGCTACGACCGGCCTGCCCTGCCGGGTTTTGTCCTTGGCGCGGGCGTGGCAGCCATGACGGCGATCGCCAATGACTATGGCTACGACCAGGTGTTTTCGCGCGAGGTCAAGGGCAGCGTGAAGGCGGGCGACGTGGTGGTGGGCCTTACCACCAGCGGCAACAGCAGGAACGTGTGCGAAGCCCTGGCCGCAGCGGGCGAACTCGGGGCGTTCACCGTGGCGATGGTCGGCCAGATGCAGGCCAAAGTGGACGAGATCGCCGATATTGTTCTGCACGTTCCAAGTACGCTGACGCCGCGCATCCAGGAGTGCCACATCGCGGTGGGACATGTGCTTTGTGACATCGTCGAAAAGGCGATGTTTCCGAAAAGCTGACAAGCAATTGACCGCGGAGGTCGCCAGCAGAAGCCAGATAGGGCAGACTGTGTTTTCTGGTGCGCTGCATGACTTGTGACCCGGCGGACTGATGGCTACTTCTCGCCAAGAGCTGATTGCAATCCAGAAGCGGCTCGTTGAGGAGTTGAAGGAGACCATTTACCAGCACGTGGGACGAAACGACCCGGTGCTGGACCGGTACTACCGCGACTACCAGGCCGAGTTCAAACCTGGTTTTGAACGCCCGGCCAGCCGCGGCGAACTGGTGCTGCAACTGGCGCGAGCCGGCATCGCCTACTTTGGTGACTACCACACACTGCGGTCAAGCCAGACCGCCGTGCTGGAACTGCTGGAAGAAGTGCTGGTAGTTCACGGCAAGAAGATCGTGCTGTGTGTCGAGATGCTCCGGTCGCGTGACAACGCTGCCGGGCATGATTTTGTTGCCGGCGAGTTTGATGCCGCGGAGTTCCGTCGTCGTGTGCGCTGGACCCGCAGCTGGAACTTTCCATGGCAGAGCTGGGGACGGTTCTTTGATTTCGCGAAAGTGACCGAGACTCCCTTGTTCGGCGTGAACATCGACGCCGACAAGCGTCCGGACGGCCTGCACTGGCGCGATGAGTATGCAGCAGACTTGGTGGCGGCTGCCACGCAGCTGTATCCGGAACGACTGGTGGCAGTGGTGTATGGTGACCTGCACATGGCCCGGGCGCACTTGCCCGGCGCTGTCGACCGCCGGCTGGGCGAGTTCGGCGTCAAGCGCCGCGCCCTGCGGGTCTACCAGAACAGTGAAACAGTGCACTGGCTGCTGGTCGAGCGCGGCCAGGAAACAGTGGTCGATTACGTGAAGCTGCAGCGGGACGTGTACTGCGTGATGAACGCGACGCCGCTGGTCAAGTTCCAGAGTTTCCTGAACTGGCAGCACCGCGCCAGCGAGATGATATTCGAAAGCAGCGCGGCCACCGACGCCGACCTGATGGAAGAACTGCTGCTGGACCAGGTGCGGGGGTTTGTGCGAACGATCTGCGAGTTCCTGGAGATCACGCTTGAGGACCCGGACAACTTTGAGCTGTACACCACGCAGGACCTCGACTTCCTGGACGACATGGTGGTCCGCGGCCACTACACGCAGCCCGAGATCAAGGCACTGAAGGAATACATCGCCATGGCCGAGAGCGCCTACTTCGCGCGGGCGCATGTGCTGTACCTTGGGAACTTCAGCGTGGCCAATGCTGCCGAGGCCGCGGCCAGATTCATTCTGGCCGAAATGCGTCCTCCCTCCAAGGAGCCCGTGGAGGCGCGCGACGACTTCTACGCCCGGTGTATGGTTGAGGCGCTGGCCTTCTTTTGCAGCAAAGTTGTTGACCACCGGCGCACCCCGCGAGACCCGGCAGGGTGGAGGCAGGTCGTCAAGCAGTTCGGCAAGCGCAAGACGCTGGGGGGCGTGCAGAAGAAAGACCTGGCCGTTGCCCGGGCGTACCTCAAGCACAAGGCCTATGAGCGCAAAGTGCTTGCCAGCGGGGATTACGCCGGATCACCCGCGCTGTATGGGCTGGATGATCGACTGCACGTGGCGCTTACCAGGGCGCTTGGCCGCAGCCTGGGTGAGTTGATGTACGAGGCCATGAGCCAAGACAAGGTCAGCAGCAACCTGGTGCGCGAAGCCATGAAGGACGACGTGCGCAAGCCCGACCAGTGCCGCAACCGGTACTTCCAGTTCCTGCGCCTGTGCAAGGGTGTGCCCGCTGGAACAGAAGAAGAGTAACGTCAGGTCATTGCCAGGAACTCGTCTTCGCTGATCACCTTTACGCCAAGCTCATTGGCCTTCTGCAACTTGCTGCCGGCGCGAGGGCCCGCCACAAGGTAGGTGGTCTTCTTGCTGACACTGCCGCTGGCCTTGCCGCCGCCTTCGCGCACCAGTTCCTCGGCGGCTTCGCGGGTAAACTTTTCCAGCGCTCCGGTGAATACAAATGTCATGCCGGCAAACTTTCCTTCGCCGGGCTTTTTGGCGATCTGCACTTTCGGGTGAACGTGCTTGAGCAATCGCCGAACCAGGCTCACGTTTCGGTCGTCAGCCAGGAAGGTCGAAACGCTCACGGCAATGATCGGGCCGATGCCATCGGCTTGTTGCAACTGCTCTGCGGTCAGCTTCAGGAAGCCCTGTGCGTCGCCGCACAGGTCTGCTATCAGGCTTGCCGTGGTTTCTCCTACGTTGCGGATGCCCAGGGCAAAGATGAACCTGCCCAGCTTCGGGGTTGTCGCGCCTTTGATGTTGTCGACGAGCGTCTGGGCGCTCTTTTCGCCCATGCGGTCCAGTTCGGCCAGGTTGGACACATTCAGCTTCTCGAAGATGTCGGCGGCGTCGCGAATCAACCCGGCCTTCAGTGCCAGCTCGATCCGTTTTTCGCCAAAGCCCTCAATGTTCATTGCCAGGCGCGATGTGAAGTGAGTCAGCGAGTATTTCACCTGCGCCGGGCAGGCAAGCGAGTTCGGACAGCGGATCACTACCTCGCCTTCTGTCTGTGCCAGGGCGTGGCCGCATTCGGGGCACTTGTCGGGCATGGCAAAGGGCTTTGCAAACACCGGGCGCTTGTCAGCAATCACGCGCAACACCTGCGGGATCACATCGCCGGCGCGCTGCACCACCACCGTGTCGCCTTCGCGGATGCCCAGGCGCTCAATCTCGTCGCGGTTATGAAGGCTGGCATGGGTGACAGTAACGCCGCCAACTTTCACCGGCTGAAGCACGGCCACGGGCGTTACCGCACCTGTGCGGCCTACCTGGACCTCAATCTTCTCGCAGATGGTCTCTTTTTCTTCAGGCGGAAACTTGGCTGCCAGCATGAAGCGCGGGCTTCTGGACCGCATGCCCAGCTGCGCCTGCTGCTTCAAGTCGTTCACCTTCACGACCATGCCGTCAATCTCAAATGGCAGGTCGTGCCGGTGCTTCTTGTAGCGCTCGAACACGGCAAGCAGTTCGTCGGCACCCTTGACGACTTCGACCCTCAGCTTTGTCTTTTTCAGCAGATCTGCACTGGTAACAAAGCCCCATTCCTTCAGGGCCGTGGCAACCTCGGCTTGTGTGGCCAGGCCGTGGCCGTCGGCCTCGACCACCGCGTACCAGACTGCCGAAAGCGGCCGCTGGGCGCTGATCTTCGGGTCAAGCTGGCGCAGGGCACCTGAGGCTGTGTTGCGCGGGTTGACGTAGGTCTTCAGGCCTTGTTCTTCAAGCTCGGCATTCATGTCCGCAAAGGCCTGTTTCTCGATGTAAACCTCGCCTCGTACTTCCAGCCGCGCCGGCGCCTTGCCTTTCAATCGCTGAGGCACCGATGCAATGGTGCGGATGTTGGGTGTCACGTCCTCACCGACTGAGCCGTCTCCGCGTGTACTGGCGACCTTGAGCCTGCCGGCCTCGTAGACCAGCTCGCAGGACAATCCGTCGAACTTGGGCTCGCAGAACAGTTCAAAGTCGGCATGCCCTAGGTCGTCTTCAATGAACTTGTGCCAGGCCCGGGTTTCCTCGGCGTTCATGCTGTTCTGGATGCTGACCATCGGTACGCGATGCTCAACTTTGGCCAAGTCTGTGCGCGCAGTGCCTCCAATGCGCTGCGTAGGTGAGTCCGGGCTGACAAGATGCGGGTGGGCAGATTCCAGCGTTTGGAGTTCACGCATCAGCTTGTCGTAGTCTGCATCCGTGATTTCAGGCGCGCTGTTGACGTAGTACAGGTGGTCGTGCCAGCGGATCAGGCCGACCAGCCACTCGTGCAACTTTGCGGGGTCCTTGGTCTTTGGCCGTGGGCCTGGCTTTGATGGATCGGGCATGGGTTGGACTCTTGGGGTCAGCGTGGCCAGTCTAATGACAGCCGGGACGCCGTGGAATCATTCTCAAGTTCCTGATGCGTACGGCCGATCAATGCCCGTGGCGGGTCGCATGGTGCGGCTGCCGCAACAGCCATTCAGGAGAGCTCCATGTCGGCCAAAACGATGGAACGCAGGCTTGATGAGCGCCGCGGTCCGGTTCGTCGCAAGACGGATGTCCAGCGTGCCTTGCTTGAAGAAAGCCTGCGCGAGCTTCCGCGCTACTTCGTCAGCTACGTCGACCATAAGCGCGGCGTGTACACGTTCTACTACAGCAACCTGTTCGACGCCCAGGACATGGTGGGCGAGCTCAAGCGCCAGGGCCTGGACCCCGAAAACATTGCCCTGTACTCACGCTTCGTAGAGGACTAGTCCTCACCTCGCTGACGCCGGGGCCACGTGCCCCGGCGTTCTTCGTGGAAGGGCAATGCCGGGCCTTGTCGGGTGGCCCCCGGTTGCTTTCATCTTCGCGCCACATTGCGAAGGGATTAAGTGACCGGCAAGCCGAACCAAGACCAGGACGATCCGCCGCGCCAGATTGGCGCGACCCATACCCATTCCGGCGCGGAAGTAGCCGAACTATGGCAACGCTTCCGGGCATCGGGCGATGTGCAGGCCCGCAACGCCCTGACCGAGTTCTTTTTCGACATTGTTCGCGCCAACGCCGAGAACATTGCCGAGATCCTGCTGGAGTCGATCGAGCAAAACGACCTGTCACAGACCGGCGCAGTAGCCTTTTTTGAGGCCATGAACGAATACGACCCCGCGGAACACGGCAGTTTTGAAGAGTTCGGTTCCATGGCGATCCGTCGCGCCATCATGGACGAGATTCGCGGGCTGATCGGTGTCGACTGGACTCCGCCAAAGGGCGACGAGTCCTGAGCCGCGCCTGTTCAGTCCGCCTTTGGAGCCGCGCCCTGCACGTCAATGGTGCGCAGTGTCTCGCGGGCACGCGTAGCGTCAAAGTCGCTGCCGCGAAACACAATGCTTTTGGTCCGGTCGAAGGCACCGATCTGCACACTGCCTGACTCAATCTGAACCTGGAACATTTCGCGCAGCACCCGGGTGGCCTCGGCCGCACTGATGTAGATCAGTTTGAAAGTCTGCGTGGATTCAACAAACGCCCCGGCATCCGGCTGATTGTCAAGGCGGCGCGACCGTTCCTCGACTCTAGCCAGTTCGTCCCGCCTGCCCGACAACAGCACAACGTTGGCTTGTTCGTTGATTGCGCCCTTCCACGATTCGCCGGGCGCGCGCAGGCGTTCCAGTGCCGCCAGGTGTCGCGCCGCGGGCACACCCCTTACCGGCAGGTGGGACAGGTTCAGGTCTTCATCCCTTTCGGTGGGGGAGTCCGCGGCATTGGCAACCTCCCATGCGACAATCAGGCGATCGGCAAAATCGGTCACGATCACAGCGGATGTGGTTTCAAAAACCTCCACCCGGCCCACGCCCGGGCTCAGCCGTTCACGGATTCGTGTTGCTACCTCCAGGGGCAATGCCCGCTTCAGGCGAATGGACAGCGCGCCAAAGTACATGCCTTTCAGAGCGGCCGGGTCTTCCACCATTGGCGCCAGCCGGGCGGCTGACTCGCCCGTGTGAAGTTGATAGGTGGGGCCGGGCAGGCCCCCCAGCTCAAAGGCCACCAGACCGGCGCGCCGCAGAAGCTCCAGCATCAACACTTGTTTCTCGGCACGGGTCTGCGGTGCTGTGCCCTTGCTGGTTACTTTGCGCGATTGTCCGGTGGCCGGATCCAGCAGGTCCTTGCCCTCATAGACAAAACCCACGCCCAGCGCCTTCTGGGCCCAGACCAGTAATTCCCCGACCGGCGCGTTGTCAAACTCCGGTTTGGGTGCTTCCTGGGCACGGCCCGGCACTGCCAGCAGCAGGAGAATGACGCCAAACGGAAGGAATCGCTTCATGGGCTTGGTTCCTTTACGGTCTGCTTGCGCCCGAACGACAGGCCTATCCCGACGCCCAGCAACAACAGTGTACCCCCGACAAGTTGCTCAATGGTAAGGGTGGACGACTGGAAAACCGTGTAGTGCTTGCGCAAGGAGTACATGATCACCAGCGAAATGATCGGTTCGCCCAGGATCGTAAGGTTCACGTAAAACACCGGGACATACTTCACCACATAGTGAAACAGCGAATGTCCGATCAGCGTTGGAATCAAAACGGCCAATGCCAGCCAGAACCACTGATCATGCGTGTAGCCTGACATCGCGTTTCCAGCCAACAGGGCAGTTGCCAGCATGGTAAGGCCGCCTATCCAGTACAGCGCGCCCAGGTACCCGCCAAGGCTCATCCGAGGGCGTAACACCCTTCCGAAACTGTAACTGAGAACGATGGCAAGGCCGCAGACAATGACCAGCGCATCGCCGACCAAGTGAGCGGCGTCAAATCGGTAGTCATGCCACACAAACACAACCAGCCCGGCGCCTGCCACCAGCGATGACCAAAGCATAGTCGAGGTGAAGCGTTCACTCAGCCAGATTGCGCCTACGGCCGCGGCAATCATGGGCTGCACGGCCAGCAGCACCACAACACTCTCTTTGCTGGTGTGAAAGAACGCCAGGTTGAACAGGCCGAAGTGGGCACCGTAAAGCACACCCGAGGTAACCAGAAGCGCGCGGTCGCGTGCGGACAACTTCTTGAAGTCCTGCCACAGCCGCCACCCACCCAATGGCGTGAGGATTGCGGCCACGCAAAGCAGGCGCCAGGTGGCCAGGGCGTAGGGTTCCAGTCCTGTCAGCAGAATCAACACCGGCGCAGTGGATACAGCAAGCACACCCACAACCAGCGCCAGTGTCGGCAGTGCGCGCATGGCGCGGCATGATGCGATAAACCGGGCGTGACGCCAGTCCGGTCAAAGAGTTTGCCTCGGGGTGGATGGCCGCTAGAGTACACGACACACGGGGGGCGTCATGGCGGTCTTCAACGTACTGACCGAGTACGGCGGCGAGGCAATCACGTTTGTTCACGATGCGCCATCGGGCCTGCAGGCAATTGTTGCCATTCACAGCACAAGACGCGGGCCGGCTTTCGGGGGCATTCGTACCTTGAGTTATCGCAGCCAGAGTGCTGCCTTGACTGATGCTGCACGCCTGGCCCAGGCCATGAGTTTCAAAGCCGCCGTGGCTGACCTGCCCGCAGGGGGCGGCAAGACCGTGGTGATCAAGCACGATGGAATGAATCGCCAGGCCGCGTTTCACGCGCTGGGTCGCGCCATCGAACGCATGGGGGGCAGCTACTTCACAGGCCTTGACGTAGGCACGTCGGCGGAGGACCTGAAAGCGCTGGGCGCAGAGACCAGATACGCCGCCGTCAAACTGGATTTCGGCAAGAGTACCGCCCGTGGCCTTGTGGCGGCCATTGAGGCTGCATTGAAGTTTGCCACCGGGTCTGCATCGCTGGATGGCCGGCGCATTGCCATTCAGGGCCTGGGCGCCGTGGGTTCCGAGCTTGCTCGGCTGCTGCACAAAGGCGGGGCTGCTTTGACCGTGGCCGACACAAACGCGGCGGTTACATCGACGATTGCCGAAGAATGTGGGGCCGAAGTTGTCGCACCTGCCCGTGTTCTTGCGACCGAGTGTGATGTTCTGTGCCCCTGTGCATTGGGCAGTGTGCTGACCGCACAGGTGGCGGAATCACTGCAATGCAAGGTCGTTGCCGGCAGCGCCAACAACCAGTTGGCCGGCGCTGGTGTAGGCCGGCAGCTTGCCGATGCCGGCATTACATACGTGCCGGACTACGTGGCCAATGCCGGTGCCCTGATCAAGGGCGTCACAGAGTACGTGCAGGGCAAAGAAGTGGGTTACGAAGTGGTAGACCGTATCGGGGCCACCGTGGCGCTTGTGCTGGAGCGCGCCCGCAAAGAGCGCAAACCCACCCACGAAGTCGCCGAGCAGCTGGCCCGCGAGCGTCTGGCCTAGTGTGGCGGGATCTTGACCCACCGCAGCACGCGGATTGCAATGCCGACAATCATTCCAACCGGACGACTTGCGCCCACACCGTCGGGCCTGCTTCATCTTGGCAACGCGCGCAGTTTTCTGCTGGCGTGGCTGTGGGCACGTGCGGCTGGCGGGCGCGTGGTGTTACGGATCGAGGACATAGACCGCCCACGTTGCAGACCGCATCTGCGGGCCCACGCACTTGAGGACCTTCAATGGCTGGGCCTGGACTGGGACGAACTGGCACCCGACCAGAGCACCCGTACCGAAGTCTACCGCGCCGCATTGCAGGCACTGATTGAGAAGCGGCTTGCCTATCCGTGCACCTGCACACGCAAGGACATTGAGGAAGCCAGCAGCGCACCCCACGGCGACGAAGGGGCGATCTACCCGGGAACCTGCCGCGGCAAGTGGCGCGACGCGGCCCAGGCCGAGGCAGAGACCGGCCGCGAGCCGGCCTGGCGCTTTCTGTGGCAGGGCCCGTCGGTGCGGTTTCACGACCAAGTGGCGGGCGAGGTCACTGTTGAGCCGTCAAAGTTGGGTGACTTTGTGCTGTGGCGTCGCGACGACCTGCCCAGCTACCAACTGGCGGTCACGGTTGACGACGCCGCACAGGCGGTGACACAGGTGCTGCGCGGGCGGGACCTGTTGTTGTCGACGGCACGGCAACTGGCCCTGTATCAGGCGCTTGGCTTGTCGGCCCCGATGCAATGGGCCCACGTGCCTTTCATCCAGGACGCGCAAGGCCGTCGCATGTCCAAGCGCGACGGCGACATCTCAATCAAGGCCCTGCGCGATCGTGGGGTGGACCCGCGCAAGGCGGTGGGTTTTCTGGCCTGGACGGCAGGGCTTGTCGACGGCGTCGCGCTACGCATGCCATCTCAACTCGCGGAAGGGTTCGACCCGGCGAATCTCAGTCGCGACGAGTTTATCTTGACCGATGCACACCTGACCGAGCTTGCCCGCTAAACCCGCACGCGGATGAAGAGGCCCACTTTCATGCCGTGAATGGAAAACACGTTGTGGTCTTCGAAGCTTTGTTGATCCAGCATCATGGAATGGAACCCAAACAGTGCGCCGAACTCGACCTGCGCGACATGAACGGCCAACGAGGCACCGACGTCGACGGTGGTCTGTGCATGGGTGATCCGGCCGCCCTCGAAGTACCAGGTTGGTACGCTCTGGACCCAAATGCCCCGACCGAACAGATCAACGTAGAGCCAGGGCAACGGCTGCCAGGCCAAGTGAAGGCCGAGGATCGGCATGGGCAGGAGCTGCGCGTAGAAGTTCTCGTGGATCTCTTTCTTGGTGCCCGCGGGTTCCCTGTCAGGCTTGAGACGGATGTCAATGCCGTCAAGCTGGATGCCCGCCAGCAGTCCGACCTGAAGCGTTTCTTCGGCTGAAAAGTTGTACTCGTAGTAGACGCCAGCGCGCCACCACATGGTGTCGTCGAAAGAAACACGAGTGCCAGCGCCATACAGCGTGCCATCGTTCCAGACATCATGGTCGAAGATTGTCGTGCCACGGAACTCGTGCCACTGGAACTGCGCCCAGAGAGTGTGGCGCCGGTCAAGGCGCCAGCCCACCTGAAACCGGAAGTTGAACCACTGCACGACGTCCAGGTCGTCATGCAGGCCAAGTCGCTCGCCGGGCCGACCCCACTCGCGAATCTGGGCGTATCCATCAAAGTCTGCGGCATAGTCAGCCCCGGCTTCAAGGATCAGTTGACCGCCGGCAGGTTCGGCAGCATGCAGGTGCGCAGCGAGGAACAATACACAGCCCGCTACGATCGCCCGAAACATGGTTGTTCTCCGATGCTGCCAATTACGGAACGACCGCAGCCGGAGAATCCTTCGCGCAATTCACGCTCCCTTGTCGCAAACAAGCTGGACCAATCCGGCCCGCAAAGGCCGAGATTGCGCAACTCGAACCCGTTATTACAATGTATGAACGAGGTGCGACCATGGTGAAAACGATTACCAAGATCGGCAACAGCGCGGGCATCACGCTCGATAAGGCTCTGCTGGAGCTCATTCACGTAAAGCTGGGCGACCAGGTCGCTGTCTCTGTACGCAACGGCAGCATTGTGATTACACCTGCCAATGTCGGGTTCAGCGAGGAAGAGATCAGCGATGCGGCCGGCGCGATCTTCAAGCGCTACGGTAAGGCGTTCAAGAAACTGGCGGAGTAATCCGTGGCCGAGGTTCGCTTTCTTACAACCGAAAATGTCCTGAAGCTGCACGCACTTTCCATTGAAGGCTTCGGTGGGCGCGATGGCGTGCGCGACATTGGCCTTCTGGAGTCAGCGGTCGCCATGCCCATGGCAATGTTTGGCGGGGAATTGCTGCACCCTGACATTGCCGCCATGGCCGGGGCCTATCTGTTTCACATGAGCAAGTCTCACGCGCTGCTGGACGGGAACACACGTACGGCCTGGGCCGCCGCGCTGGTGTTCGTGGTGCTGAACGGGCACGACATCAAGGCCACGAACGATGAAGTGATCGAGATCGGCCTTGCTGTTGCCGATGGTTCGATGGCAAAGGATGCCCTTATTGAACGTCTGCGTGCCATGATTCACCCGAAGTGAAGACGGGTGTCTTCGCCGCTTTACTCTACCCCGCAATCGCCACGCGCTTTTTGTCGGTGTTGACGGCGGCTTCAAGCTGCGCGTCGAGTTCGGCGGGCTCTTGCCGCAGGTTGTAGTAGAAGTCGCGGCGCTTGGGCTGGTAGCCCGCGTCGCGAATCAGGCGGCGGATCTCGTATTCGTTCATGCGAAATGCCGCGCCGGCAAGTCGCACGACGTTCTCTTCGATCATGAGGCTGCCCATGTCGTTGCAACCGTACCGCAAACTGACCTGCCCCACCTGCCCGCCCTGGGTGACCCAACTGGCCTGACAGTTTTCGAAGTTATCCAGGTAAATGCGCGCCACGGCCTGGGTGCGCAGATACTCGTGCGCGCCGGCCATCTGCACATCGGCCATGCGGTTGCCTTCGCTTTGGAAGGTCCAGCAGATGAAGGCCGTAAAACCGCCGGTTTCGTCCTGTAACTGGCGCAGGCGCTCCAGGTGCTCAATGCGTTCGGCGCGGGTTTCGACGTGGCCGAACATCATGGTCGCGCTGCTGCGGATGCCAAGTTTGTGGGCCTGGCGCATCGGTTCCAGCCACGCGTCGGCGCCGCCCTTCTTGGGGCAGATGATGTTGCGCACGCGGTCGGTCAGCACTTCGGCGCCGCCGCCGGGGATGCTTTGCAGACCCGCCGCCTTGAGTTCTTTCAACACGTCGGGCAGCGACATGCGCCAGAACAAGGCGAAGTGCTGGATCTCGCTGGGGCTGAAGGCGTGGTTGTGCAGGCCCATGGCGCGAAACAGGCCCAGCATGTCCTGGTAATACTTCAGCGGCAGCTTGGGGTTGTGTCCGCCCTGCAGCAGGATCTCCGTGCCGCCCAGATCAAGCGTCTCCTGGGCCTTGGCGCGCAGGGACTCGACATCCAGCGTGTAGGCCTCGTTGTCCAGCGGCCGGCGGTAGAAGCTGCAGAAGTCGCAGTCGGTGATGCAAACATTCGTGTAGTTGATGTTGCGGCTGATGACGTAGGTGACCAGATCCGCGCGGCCTGCCGCCTGCATTTTGCGGTCGCGCACATGGTGGGCGAGCTGTGCAAGTTCATGGATCGGGGCGTGATCCAGAAGCCAGACGCCTTCGTCAAAGGTGATGCGCGTGCCGGTCAGCACCTTGTCGGCGATTCTAAGGAAGTCCGGTGGTGTGCCCTTGGCGATCATCACGGGCGAATATAGCCCAGCACGGGGCGTAGCAAAGGGGTGTATGGCCAACAGTTCGGGGACTACACGAGCGCGGTCGTGCGTTGTTGCTAAGATCAACGCTCACCGAACGCCGGAGCCGCAAATGACTACCGCCGTAGATGCCTCATTTATCGACAAGGCACTCACCGAGCTTGAGAGCGCGCGTCGCTGGACGCCGCGCACGATCAGCAAACTTGAAGCTTTGATCAGCTCGGCGGATCCGTGGGCGGTCTATCGTGTGGACCCGGTCAACTTTGCAGCCGAGAAGGGGATTGCAGAGCAAGAAGCGATTGACCTGTTCCTGCATGCGGCCAATCTGGGCCTGTTTCACATGGAGTGGCGCCTGCTGTGCCCACTGTGCACGGACACGGTCTCGAGCTGCCACACCATGTCCACCGTCAAGTCGCGCTGCTATTGCCATCTGTGCCTCAAGAGTGTCTCTGTCAACCTGGATGACTTCATTGCCGTCTCGTTCAACCTGTCACCTCGAGTGCGTGAGCTTGCGTGGCACAAGCCCGAGAATCTCAGCGTGGAAGACCTGATGCTGCGCTACCGGATTGACCGGCGTGCGATCAAGCCCGGCTTTGGCCCGTTCTCCGAAATGATGCGCCAGTTTGCGCGCCTTGCTGATTACATACAGCCCGGCCAGTCACGCGACGTCACGCTGAATGTGCCCGAAGGCTGGGTTGTCGTGGTCATGGATGCCGGGGCCAGCAAAACCGTGATAGTGCCCTCCGCGGCGGCCAGTCCAGCACGCAAAGTCTCGGCCACGCTGACCGACCATGGCTGGCAGGATGTTCCCGCTACGGCAGGTACAGGCGAGATCACGCTGGTAGTCCGCAACGATTCATCCCGCCGCGCGCCTGTGATCGCCGGCGCACGACCGGGGGACGTTGACAGCATTGGCATCGTGATGGGGCCGTTTCTCAATGGCAACCGCCTGCTGAGCAACCAGACCTTCCGTACCCTGTTTCGTGCTGAAACTCTGGCCGCTGGCGAAGGCGTTGGCGTACGCGACCTGACGCTGCTGTTCACGGACCTGAAGGGCAGCACGGAACTGTATGAAAGGGTGGGAGACCTCAGCGCGTTCTCGCTGGTGCAGCAGCACTTTGAACACCTGCGCGTTGCGGTGTCCCAGCAGGAAGGCGCGGTAGTCAAGACGATCGGTGATGCAGTGATGGCCAGCTTCGTGAAGCCTGAACAGGCAGTCCGAGCCGCGCTGGCCATGTTTCACGAGATTGAAGAATTCAACCGCAAGCGCGGCACACGCGACTTGATCTTGAAGGTCGGCGCGCACCGGGGCCAGAGTATTGCCGTGACCTTGAACGAACGCCTGGACTACTTCGGCCAGACCGTGAACATCGCGTCTCGCGTGCAAAGTGTGGCCAATGCCGACGAACTGTGCCTGACCGAGGACATGTACTCTGACCCGCAAGTGCAGGCCGCGCTGAAGGGGCACGAGGCGATGCGCGAGATGGCTCAGCTTAAGGGCATTGCGGCCACCGTGCCGGTGCGCCGGATTCGCGTGAAGGTTTAGCCGCGCGGGCCTGCACCCAGCAGGTTGTCCATTGCGCCTTTGGGCAGCAGATCAAGGGCAATGGCGCGCCGCGCGAACTCCAGCAGTCCTTTGTGATGTTGGGGTGTCAGCTCGTGCTGGATCACTTCTGTCAGGTACCGCGCCAGTTCGGCCTCGCCCCAGCCGGTGTCCATGGCGGCCTGCCGGACAAGGTCAAACACTTCGGAGCGCCCATCGCGCAGCGTCTGGTGCAGCCGTTCCTGCATTTCGGGCGACAGCACCCCGGGCCGTCCCGCCCAGACGGCGAACACAAAGGGCAGGTCGGTCAGCAGCTTCCATTCGGCGGCAAGATCGACCCAGACGCGGTCAGTTTCCTGCCTTCGCGCCGCCAGGCATGCGTCGCCGATCAGCAGCACAGCGTCTTCGGTGCGGTCGGCCAGCTCGGCCGCGGTCATCGCGGCTTCCAGGTACACAGGCCGGGCGCCGGCCTCGTGCAGGATGATCTTGCACAGGGCCACACTGGTGCGGCTGGCGGAAGTCACCGCAACGCTGGCAATCTCGGGCAGGTCCTTGCGCGTGAACAGGCCGACGCTTTCCACCAGGCCGTCCGCTCCGATGCCCAGACTTGCGGCAAGCTGCAGGCCGGGCTGGCGCAGTGCTTCCACAACGGGGAGCAGCCCGAGGTCCAGGCCGCCCGAAGCCATCTTGTCGGCCAGGCGCGACGGCGTGTCAGGAATGATTTCCACGCCGGGGTCGTGCCGCAGGCTGAACCACAGCGGCATGGCATTCAGGAAGCTGACGACACCAACGCGCATCGGCTGCATCGCCGAACGTTAACCGGGAAACAGCCGCGCGCAATGAGCCCGCCTGCTAACATGGCCCCACAACCCACGGAGAGTGACCATGCGCGTGCTGCTTCTGCTGCTGGCTGTTTCGTTGACCTGCCTTGGCGGGTGCGCCACCACCAGCGTGATTGAGAAGAACGAAAACAAGGTCGGTTCACTCACGGCCGCCAACGAGTACTACCTGCGGCCGCTGGCTGTGAGCTTCAAGGCCCCCGAAGGCTGGGCCGTCAGCAAAGAGACTTGGGATGCATGGCTGCAGCAGTGGCAAAACGAATACAACCTTGAACTGCGCAAGGAGTGCCGCAAGACGCTGCTGAACATCGATGCCGACGCAAAGCAGGAAAAGGGCTACGTAGTCACCTGCGACATCTATGAGATGGACAGCGGCGGTTTCGCGGGCGTGGGCGGCAAGGCCTACGCGCGGGCCAAAGTCAGGATCGTGGACGCCGCCGACGGCACAGTGCTGTTTGACGGCAAATTGCAGGGCACTTCGACCACCGAACCCAGCGTGGAAGGCCGGCTCAACGGTGCCGTGAACGACCTGGCAGAGGAAATCGCGCGCATCCTGATGCAAGGCGCCTGAAGCCTACTTGTAGTAGTCCTGCAGGGCGCGCACTTCTTCTTGCGCGCCTTGCAGGCTTTCCAGGGCCTTTATGGCGGCTTCGGCGGCCGTGAGTGTGGTCAGTGTGGGTATGCCCTTGACCACGCAACGCTTGCGCATCTGGGCTTCGTCGCTGCGGGGGTCTTTGCCGCTGGGCGTGTTGATCAGCAGTCCCACTTCGTTGTTGATGATCAAATCCAGCACGTTGGGCCGGCCTTCCTGAATCTTGTTGATGCGATGCACGCCGATGCCCGCGTCTTCCAGTGCCCTGGCGGTGCCCCCGGTTGCGACAATCTCAAAGCCCAGCGCCACCAGTCGCTTGCACAGGGGCAGCACCTTGGACTTGTCGGCGTTCTTGACACTGACGAACACCTTGCCGCTGCGTGGCAGGGCCTGCGATGCCCCGGCCTGGGCCTTGCTGACCGCCCGGCCATAGCTGGTGTCAATGCCCATGACTTCGCCGGTGCTGCGCATTTCCGGTGCCAGCAGCACATCCGCGCCCGGGAACTTGTTGAACGGGAAGACGGGCTTCTTGATCGAGTGATGCTTGGGGATGATCTCGTGCGTGAAGCCCAGGTCCTTCAGCTTGTGGCCGCACATCACCTTGGTGGCGATTTTGGCAATCGGCCTGCCGATGGCCTTGGCCACAAAGGGCACGGTGCGGCTGGCGCGGGGGTTGACCTCAATAATCCAGACCTGGTCGTTCTTGATCGCGTACTGCACGTTCATCAGGCCGCGCACATTCAGGGCTTTGGCCAGTTTGACGGTGGTCTCGCGCAGGTCTTTAAGTATGGCATCGCTCAACGTGTGGGTCGGGATGCTGCAGGTGGAATCGCCGCTGTGCACGCCGGCGTATTCGATCTGTTCCATGATGCCGGCGATGACGACCTGATCGCTGTCGGCCACGCAGTCCACGTCTACTTCGATGGCTTCGTCAAGGAACTGGTCAATCAGGATCGGCTTGCCCTCGGCGGCTTCCACGGCCAGCGCGACGAAATGCGTCAGCTCGGCGTCGTCGTAGCAGATCTCCATGGCGCGGCCGCCCAACACAAAGCTGGGTCGCACCAGCACCGGAAAGCCAATGTCGCGGGCCGCGGCGCGTGCGCCCTGGATGTCGGTGACGATCGCGCCCTTGGGCTGCTTCAGGCCTAGCTTCTTGACCAGCGCGTGGAATTTTTCGCGGTCGCTTGCGGTCTCCACGGATTCGACAGGCGTGCCGATGATCGGTACACCGGCATCATGCAGGCGGCGGGCCAGGTTGATCGGCGTCTGGCCGCCAAACTGCACAATCACGCCCTCGGGCTTCATGGTGTCATAGATGTTCATGACGTCTTCGAATGTCAGCGGTTCGAAGAACAAGTCGTCGCTGATGTCGAAGTCGGTGCTGACGGTTTCCGGGTTTGAGTTGACCATGATGGACTCAATGCCCATTTCGCGCAGCGCCATAGAGGCGTGCACACAGCAGTAGTCGAACTCAATGCCCTGGCCGATGCGGTTGGGCCCGCCGCCGATCACCATCACCTTGCGGCGGTCGCTGGGCGCTACTTCGGTTTCTTCTTCGTAGGTGCTGTAGTAGTAGGGCGTGCGTGCCTCGAACTCGGCCGCGCAGGTGTCCACAAGCTTGTAAGTCGGCAGCACACCCAGTTTCTTGCGGTGGGCCCGCACTTTCAGTTCGTCGGTGTTGAGAATGACTGCAAGCTGTGCGTCGGCAAACCCAATTTGCTTGGCCTCGCGCATGACTTCGCGGTCGACGTTCTCGATGCTGCCGGCTGCGCGCAGTGTGCGCTCGAACTCAAGCAGCAGCTGGATGTTGTCAATGAACCACGGGTCAATGCCGCTGAAGTTGCTGATTTCGGCCGGGGTCATGCCCGCGCGCAGTGCCTTGCGGATGCTGAAGATGCGCTCCACGCCCGGCGTGATGAGTGCGTTCTTGAGTTCCTGGCGTGAGGTCTTGCGCGTATCCTGTGTCTCCTTGCGGTCGGCGCCCAGGCCGGCCCGGCCGGTTTCGAGGCTGCGCAAGGCCTTTTGCAAGGCTTCCTTGAAAGTACGGCCGATGCTCATGGCCTCGCCGACGGACTTCATCTGTGTGGTCAGTACCGGGTTGGCGCCGGGGAACTTCTCAAAGGCCCAGCGCGGCGTCTTGACCACGACATAGTCAATGCTGGGTTCAAAGCTGGCGGGTGTGGCCTTGGTGATGTCGTTCTGCAGCTCATCCAGCGTGTAGCCCACGGCAAGCTTGGCCGCGAACTTGGCAATTGGAAAGCCCGTGGCCTTGCTGGCCAGGGCACTGCTGCGCGACACGCGCGGGTTCATCTCAATCACAATGCGGCGGCCGTTGCGAGGGTTGACTGCGAACTGCACGTTGCTGCCGCCGGTTTCAACGCCGATTTCGCGCATGATCGCCTTGGCGTCATCGCGCATCTGCTGGTACTCCTTGTCAGTCAGCGTCATGGCCGGCGCGACGGTGATGCTGTCACCGGTGTGCACGCCCATGGGGTCGAAGTTTTCGATGCTGCAGATCACGACAAAGTTGTCTTTCTTGTCGCGCATGACCTCGAGTTCGAACTCCTTCCAGCCTGCCAGGTACTCTTCGATCAGGACTTCGCTGGTGGGGGACAGCATCAGGCCTTTGCGGCAGATTTCCTCGAACTCCTCCACGTTGAAGGCGATGCCGCCGCCGGTGCCGCCCATGGTAAAGCCGGGCCGGATCACCGCGGGCAGGCCGACTTTGGCCAGCGCGGTCTGGCACTCGGGCCACGAGTGAGCAATCGCGCTTATCGGTACATCCACGCCGATCTTGATCATGGCTTCTTTGAACGCGCCGCGATCTTCGGCCTTGTGAATGGCTTCGGGCTTAGCGCCGATGGTCTCAACGTTCCACTTCTCAAGCGTCCCCATGCGGTGCAGGGCCATGGCTGCGTTCAATGCTGTCTGGCCGCCCAGGGTGGGCAGAAGCGCGTCCGGGCGCTCTTTCTCGATGATCTTGGCGCAATACTCGGGCGTGACGGGCTCGACGTAAGTGCGCTGGGCCATCTCGGGGTCGGTCATGATGGTGGCCGGGTTGCTGTTCACCAGCACTACCTCGTAGCCTTCTTCGCGCAGGGCCTTGCACGCCTGGGTGCCCGAGTAGTCAAACTCGCAGGCCTGGCCGATGATGATGGGGCCAGAGCCGATGATCATGATCTTCTTGATGTCGGTGCGCTTTGGCATTGCACTCCAGATCCTAAATGCGGTGCGGGGCCTGCGGCGCATGGAACCGCTGCTCGGTCTGCGCCTCAATGATGACGGTGGCCGTCGCGTACTCCCGCGTATGACTCATCGACAGCCACAAAAAAGACGGCCCGAAGCCGTCGAGAATTCGTTTCGTTTCACCCTGCGTTTGCAGTCCGGGTTTGCCATCCGGGTCGTTGACTACCCGAATGTCGCCAAAGCCCACACCCTTGGCCCAGCCGGTGCCGATGGCCTTCATCAGGGCTTCTTTGGCGGCAAAGCGCGCCGCGTAATGAATCGCAGGGCGGGCTTTCTCATCGCAGTAGGCTGCTTCTTCTGGGGTGAACACTCGCGCCAGAAATTCGTCGCGCTTGTCGCGCAGGAGCTTTTCGATGCGCGCGACATCCACGATGTCGGTGCCGATGCCGAGGATTGCCATCGGGGGCGGAACAATAGCGGCAAGGCGCTGGAATGCAACGTGTGGATAAGGTTGATGACGGTGTGAAGGCCTCAGCGTCTTTCAGGGTGCGGGCCCAAGCCGTGGTTCCGCATCCGCTACCAGTTGGGGCAGTCACAACACCCGCGCTGAAGCGTACCCGACGACCTGGCCGGTTTCGCCGCTTACCTCGCCGCTGTTGGTGTGTTCAAGCACCTCAACCCGGGTGGCACCAAGTTCGCGGCAGGTTTCCAGCATCAGCGCCGTGGCGTGCACTCCGCACATGGTGATGTCGTGCGCATTGCAGACCTGTAACAGACCGGGGGCATCAAAGGCAGCCAGTTTGTCCAGCGCCAGCTCATCCTTGCGCATGGTCTCCACCTGGTCCGCGTAGTGGTTCATATCGCTGCTGGCGACGACAAGCACGTCCTGCTTCTGCGCAAGCACTGCCGCAGCAATGCCTGCTGCCGTGCGCTGGATCAGCTCATGCGGGGTCGTCATGACGCTGATGACAGCAATGCGGACCTTCGGGTTCAGCACCTGCAGGAATGGCAAGACGACTTCAGCGGCGTGTTCCACAAAGTGGGGCAGGTTGCTTGTGTTGATGCCGGGAACTGCTGCCAGCGCCGCCTGCAGGACCGGATCCGCGGCGACAGCCCCAAGTGGCGTCTCCCAACGTTCAAACTGTGCCAGCGACAGCGCGCCTCCACCCAGGTGATGCTTGGTGTGCAGGATGATGCACAGCGGCGGAATCTCCACACTGGCCAGCGCGCGCCCGCAAACGCGTCCCGAATACATGTAGCCCGCATGCGGAACCATCACCCCGTATGCTCTGGTGCGGGACGCAGCCGGCTGGGCACAGTAACCCTCAACTTCGGCGCGCAGACGCGCGGGAACGGCCGTGTAGAAGCGGCCTGCTACGGCTGGGTGGCGTATGGTGTCCATTGCTGACATAGGCGTTTTGTGGCTATCGAACTGCGTGCGGCGCTAGATATCAATGTCGTCCGGCGACTCATCCGGAATCACGTCTACCACCACCAGGGTCCCGCCCGCCATGTCGCCGAGGCGCTGTTGGCGGCCGGAAAACAGCATCAATGCCATGGGGATAATCAGCACCGTCCAGTGAATCATCTCCGGGATCTTCAACAGGTTGCGAACGACGACACGCCACGGGGACGGAGTCTCGCCTTCCATGTCGACAACCCGCAAACGGAACAGCGCCTTGCCAAGGGTCTTGCCCCACATGAGTTCACAGAACAGGCTGTACATCACCAGCACGCACAGTGTTACCAGCGACGCGCCGACCACCTGCAGGATTCCCGTTTCAAGGCTGCCAAGGCTTACCAACACGATGAATCCGTAGGCATCTTCCCACCGATAGCCGTACAGCCCCTGCAGCAGGATGACGACGGGGCTGGTCATGGCCAGGTCTATCAGCAGAGCCATCGCGCGTGCCGGCCCGCTTGCATAGACCAGCTTGGGTTCTGCCTTCGCTGGGCGCGCCGCGTCGGTGCCGCGCAACATGCCGGAGATTGCGCGATCCTGCGGCCGTTCGCGGTTCAAGATCAGCCACACGAATTGCGAAGTCATCAGCAACGCCAGCCCGAACAGGATTCCGCCCCATACCATGGCATCCATTCCGCCGGACTTGTCGATGGCCAGCTTGGCTGGCTCTGACCACCTCAGCTCGGTCGGGTTCTGCCAGGCCGCGGTGGTGAACTTGGTGTCTCCGCCATCGCTGTACCAGGCATGGAGCTCCGCCTTGTGCGTAGACAGCACCAGGTAGTTCGTCAGTTCAATGGCGCCCACCGCCACCGTCTTGGGTGGCACCGGAACCTGAACCCACTCGCCCTCGGGACTCTTGCCCGCGACCAGCGCGGCGATGCTCCAGGTGCGGGTCGTGTCGTCTTTGCGCATGTGGGCCACGACCGGCACCGCGGTTGCCGCGTCTGTGCCCATGACGGCAATCGAGGATCGCGCCACGGCACCAGGGAAGGGCGACTTGCGCAGAACATCAACCGCAACCACGCCCTTGTCATCCTGCGAGGGCACGAAGGCCAGGACGGTCAGTTGACCGGTTCGCCCCTCCAGCAATGTCAGCCAGATGGCCCCACTGGACGTCGTACTGTGAATCCGGGTAGCCGGGCTGGCGGTCTCGAAAACCTGACGAGGCTCAGCATCCGGGCTGGCAAGGGGGCGGACCAGCACCGATTTGCCACGCAGCCAGATGAGCCAGACGTTGCCGCCCAGTTCGGCAGTGACGGGCCACGCGCTAGTATCGTTCAATCCAAGGCCCGTGGACTCCGCTTGCGCCCAGGATCCGTCTTTGCGTACAAATCGCAGTACACGGGATGCCGTCGAGACAAGCAGAGTGTCGTTGCCCGCTCTTGCGGCGGCAATCGCCGACCCGGATAGGGTCGGGCCGACCTGCAGTTGTTCCCCCTGCTGATGCAGCACACGAAACTTGCCTATGTCTTCGCCGCCCTGGGTGCCCTGCGGCAACTGCTGCTCAACGAGCCAGGCCGCGTCGTCCGGCGCTGCCACAGCGTAGAGCACCCGAGCCCCGCCCCCGGGGCCGGTGGACCGGGCCATCAGAAAGAACACGACAATTGCGGCAGTGACTGTGACGCCCAGAGAGGCCAGAACGACCCGGAACATCTTGCGGCGGCGTTCCAGCCGCGTGCGCAACATGTCGGGCAGGTTTTCTGGTTTGGCCATGGCTTGCGCAGTGGGTGCGGCGCGTGGCGCCTGCAACCCGGTTCAGCATGTCGCAGGACAAAATGGGCGCGCAAACGGCGCGCCGGGAATGGCGGAGAGGGTGGGATTCGAACCCACGGTACCCTTACGGGTACACCTCCTTAGCAAGGAGGCGCGATCGGCCACTCTGCCACCTCTCCGCAGTGTCCGTTCATGCAAGCTAACGGCCAAGGATTGCCTGTCAACGCCCCGTCAATCCAGGACGTGAAGTTGCTGCAGGGCCAGCCCCAGTCCCAGCAGCGCGCCGTTGCCCGCAATGTGCAGAAGTGTCGGCGCCAGCAGCCCACGCCTGGCCTCGTAAGCCATGGCGAACACCAGTCCACCCAGAAATTGGTTTACCGGATAGGCGTTGCCGTGCGCGAAGGCGAAGATCAGCGCGGTAAGCACGATGGCGAAACCTCGCCCGCGCTCGCGACGAATCGGAGTGTACAGCAGCCCGCGGTACCAGATTTCTTCAAGCACCGGGTACAAAAGAACAACCCGGAACATATCCCACTGGCTGGTGTCCTTGAAGAACGAACCTCGCAGATGCTGGCGAAACGCACCGCCCGCGTCGTCGGAAAACACCAAGAGCCCCAGGTAACCCAAGCCGGCAATCGTCAGGTACAAACCGGCCATGGCCATGCTGGCCAGCACAAACCAGCGCAGATCCCCGGCAAGGCCTTCGGTCCGTAAGCCAAGCGGTCGAAGCGACTTGGCCTTGACCAACACCAGTACGAGCAATGCCAGAGTGGCCACAAAAAATCCGCTCTCGTGCGTGATGTCAGGTTTTGGCAGGTCAAATGCCCATTGCGGCCATCCAGCGCGATCGCCGAACGTGACAATCTGGAACAAGACCCAGACCATCATCAATGCCACAACCGCTGGCAGGCCAAAGGGAAACGAAGACTGAAGTTTCTCCCACCGTTGCTCTGAGATCGAAATCTCGGGCTGAATGGGATTTGTAACTTGTTTATCCGTTTGGAGTTCTGGCGATTGCACAGGAATGTTCCGCCGATCCTTGGCTTGCATTATTACGCTGACAGGATACACTAAGTTACGGTCTGCTAGGGTTTTAGGCGATTACTTGACACTGGCCTCGCCGCCGTCAGGTGTACGTTTATGACAAGCCGTCGCACAGTCACCAAGAAGGAACTCGTGCTGCGTATCGCCGAGAACACTCACCAGAAGCAGACGGTGACGCGTGACATTATTCAGTTGTTCATCGACGAAGTCATCACTGAGCTCGCCCGCGGCAACAGGTTGGAGCTTCGGGACTTCGGCGTGTTTGAGGTCAAGGTTCGCAGGGCGCGCAAGGCGCGCAACCCAAAAACCGGGGACGAAGTTCGAGTACCCGAAAAGCGGGTTGTCACCATCAAACCCGGCAAGAAGATGAAAGAAGAGATCAATCGCCATGCCGACGCCCAACGCGCGGCAGAGCTGGCGGCAGCTGGCGGCATGCAGGCGCCACAGCCGGCAGTTTCCGACTATCGCGATTCGGACGATTCGGAAGACTGATCCGTGACGAATTCAGGCCAACCAGGTTCGCCCGACGGCGACCCTCCTTCACTGTTGCGCGCGCCCGACGACGACGCATGGATGCGCCATGCCTTGAAAGAAGCGATTGCGGCCTACGAAGAGGGCGAAGTACCGGTCGGTTGTGTGATCGTCAAGGACGGGCGCGTCATCGGTCGCGGCTACAACCAGCGCGAGAAACTGCACGATCCCACGGCACACGCGGAGATGATCGCACTGACGGCCGCCGCCGAACATCTGCAAAGCTGGCGGCTGGAGGATTGCACCTTGTTCGTGACGCTGGAACCCTGCCCGATGTGCGCCGGTGCGATTGTGAATGCGCGGGTGAAACGGGTTGTTTACGGCGCGGATGACCCCAAGGCCGGGGCTTGTGGGTCACTTTTTAATGTGGTACAGGATGCGCGCCTGAACCACCGTGCGGAGCTATCGTGCGGTGTTCTGGCTGATGATGCGGCGGCGCTGCTGAAGACGTTCTTCCGCGAGCGCAGGCAGAATACAGCTCGGGAAGGAACAGGGTCATGAGACCGTCAAAGATGAAAACGCGCCACTACGTGCGCGGCATCAAGACCACCAACCGCTGGAAGAAGGTCAAGAAGCACCAGGGCCGCAAGTCCAGCCCGCGCTAGCTGAATCTGCTGCGCGTTCCGCTTTCGACCGCGGAGGGGTGGCAGAGTGGTTGATCGCGTCGGTTTCGAAAACCGAAATGCCGGAAACGGCATCGGGGGTTCGAATCCCCCCCCCTCCGCCATGCTTATCTGAGGCAGGCTGCCGGCCTGCCTCTATCTTTGAAAGCAGTCATTAAGCGCCGGCAACAGATCCGGCCGCTGGAATGTATAGCCCAGTGCAAGGGTGCGGGTGGGCAAGGCCCGCTGGCTTTCCAGGATCACCCGCGACATCTCGCCGAACAGCAGCCTCACCATGAAACCGGGCACGGGGGCCCAGCAGGGGCGGCGCAAGGCGCGGGCCAGGGCCTTGCTGAACTCTCGATTGGTAACCGGCACAGGTGCCATCGCGTTGACTACGCCGGAGACCTGCTGGTTTTCCAGTGCCCATTGAAAGATGCCGGCAACATCGTCCACGTGAACCCAGGCGATGAACTGCCTGCCGCCCGCCACCGGGCCGCCGACAAACAGCTTGAATGGCAATGCCATCTTGTTGATGCCGGGCCCGCCGCGGCCGATGACGAAACCCAACCGAACCAGTGTCACGCGCAGTTTCGTGCTTTGCGCGGCAGCCTCCCACTCCATGCAGGTATCGGCAAGAAAGCCTGTGCCGGGCCCGGAGGTTTCGTCCCGAGGGTTGTCACCAGTGTCGCCATAGAAGCCCACGGCGCTGGCACTGACGAGGCTGTGCGCGCCAGCGGCTTCCGAAGCGATGCGCAAGGCGGCTGTCACGTTCACCCGGCTGTCGCGGATCTCGCGCTTGCGCCGGGCGGTCCACCGCAGGGCCACAGTTTCTCCGGCCAGGTTGATGGCGGCATCGAATCTGCCGGGCAGTGCATCCAGCGTTACTCCGCCAGCACGCCCGTCATACAGTGCCCTCACCTTGTCCGGCGATCTTGTGACAACGCTGACCTGATGCCCGGCATCAAGAAGTCGCGGCACCAGAACCCGCCCGACAAAGCCTGTTCCGCCGGAAATCACCACGTGCATGGATTGACCTTTGCGCCCCGTGCGTTGGTATAACAACCCAAGCTGCATGGGGCATCCGGGGGCGACCGGAGCAGACAAGTGAATCGTACTGCGTTGTTGACTGTGGCCATGCTTGGCCTGTTGGCAGGTGCGTGCCGCGCGCCCATGAGCGAGCGGCTGGCAAGTGATTTCGGCAAGAGCGGCGATGACCACCGTACCATTGAGTACCGCGTGTACCTTCCGCCGGGGTACGAAAGCGAGCCGGGCAAGCGGTACCCGCTTCTGGTCTGGTTTCATGGCGGCGGCGAAGACGAAGGCGGCTGGGGCCGCAAGGGCAGAATCGGCGAACTTGTCGACGATCGCGTCCGCAGCGGCGAGCTGGACAAGTTCATTGTCCTGGCCCCGAGTGCTGGTCGCTTTACGCCGATATGGTTCGGGTATGAGAAACGCCTGGTCACTGAGACCATCCCGCACGTGCAGGGCAAGTACCGCACCAACGGCACTGTGGTGGCATTCGGCCACAGCATGGGCGGCCTGTCCCTGTTGATGGTGGCGTTGCGCAATCCAACTCTGTTTGACGCCGTGTGCGTTGCCAGCCCGTTTGTGTACGACACCAATCCCTGGGACTCCACTGAACGTCGCCGCTGGTTTGAAGAGACATTCGGCAGCGGTGGCATGTTTGTTTCCGGGTACCGCCAGAATCAGCGCAAGTACTTCGACGAGCCCGAAGACCTTGCCAAGTGGGATCCGATGGCGCTGATCCGCCAGAAGGGGCCGGCCACTACGTTCCCGCCGATACTGTTAACCAGTGGCGACCAGGACAACCTGGGCCTGTGGCCGCACAATCTGCACCTGCACAAGGTCATGAAAGATTCCGGCATTGCACATGAGTGGCTGCCGCAGAGAGGTGTCGGCCACGGGACCATTGAGAACCCGGCGCTGATGGACTGGCTGAACAGCCAGGCCCAGAAGGCGCGACTGGAGCGTTGATTGGGCGAAGCTGCGCGAAAACCGGTCATTGTCGTGGCGGCCCGCGCGCTGGTCCTGCATCGCGATCACGTGCTGCTGCTGCATGCTGTTGAGCCGGGCAGGGAGTACTACTTTCTGCCCGGCGGCGGTGTACGGCATGGCGAAACGCTGCAGGCCGCCTGTGTTCGCGAGGTGCGTGAGGAAACCGACATCCCGGTCAAGGTTGTTCGTCCACTGTACTGCCGCGAGTACATCGCAGCGCGCCACAAACGCCGTCCGCAAGGCATGCCGGCGCAGCAGCATGCCATCGCCCTGGTCTTCCTGTGCGAAGTCGCGCCAGAGGTGTCGCAGCTTGCCTTTGCCGAATTGGGCAGGTTCCGGCGCGACCACGGAGCAACAACCGTTCAGGGCCTGTGCTGGGTGCCGTTGGCGCAAATCAGCGAAGTTGAAATTCATCCGCCACAGGTTCGCGAGGCCTTGTTGGCAGGATTGCCAAAGGACGGCATAAGTTTCTGGCCGGAAGAGTAGACCACACCGCCGCGACAGCCCGTGTCATGCTGCGGATTGGCCGGAAATTGCGCCTGACCGGCAGCGACCCGCCGATACAATGCGCCCGCAGCAATAATCGCCAAGGAGCACACCCATGCTTACGCGCGAACAGGCGCAGTCGCTGGTCAAGAAGGTCTTCTCGATGGTGGACGCTGAACAGAGTGAGGTGATCCTCACGTCGGCCGTCACCAACAGCACGCGGTTTTCCAGCAACGTGATCACGCAGAATGTCGGCCTGAGCAACGACTCGCTGCGGCTGCGCGTAATCATGGGCAAGCGCCAGGGCGTGGCCACGGTCAACCAGTTCGATGACGACAGCATCCGGCGCTGTGTCCAGAGCGCCTTGGCGGTGGCCAAAGTCAGTTCCGAGGACCCGAACCTGCTGCCCATGCTGGATAAGCAGCCGCAGTATGAAACAGTTACGGCCTGGCGCGAGGCCACAGCAAGGTTCACACCAGCCCAGCGCGCCGAGGCCGTGGGCAAGGTGCTGGCAAGCTATGACCAGCAGGGAATTGAGGGCGCGGGCATCTTTGACACGGATGAAGGCTCCGTCTGCTATGCAAACAGCCGCGGCGTGTTTGGCTACAAGGCCGGTACCAAGGCCGAGTTCAGCGTTTCAGCGTTCGTGGATGTCGGAACCGTTGAGGGATGGTCGGAGACCTTTGACCTGGATGTAGGCCGGCTGAAGGTTGAGGGCGCGGGCAAGCGCGCCGCCGAAAAGGCCCTTGCCGCGCGCAATCCCAAAGACATGGATCCCGGCGAGTACACGGTGATCTTTGAACCGGCGGCCGTGGCCGAAATGGTGCTGTTCTACGGCTGGCTGGCCGGCAACGGCCTGAGCTTTGCGGAAAAGCGCAGCTTCCACAAAGGCGAACTGGGCCAGAAGCTGCTGGACAGCAAGCTCAGCATCACAGAAGACCCGTACCACCCGGAACTTGGCGGCACTCCTTTTGACATGGAAGGTTTCGCCAAGAAAAAGGTCGCGATTGTCGACAAAGGCGTGATTGCAGGCCTGTGCCACGACCGACGCAGCGCCGCCCTGTGCGGCGGCCAGAACACCGGCCACGCCAACGCTCAGCCTGACAGTGGTGGCCCCGGCCCCGACAACCTGGTCGTGGCAACCGGCAGCGACAACGTCGGCAACATGATCAGCAGCACCAAAAAGGGCCTGCTGGTAACCAAGCTGCACTACACCAACGTGGTCAACGCCCAGGAAGTCAGCATCACCGGCATGACCCGCGCCGGTACGTTCTGGATCGAGAACGGCAAGATCAGCCACGCGGTCAAGAACATGCGCTTTACCCAGAGCCTGTTGTCGGCTTTTGCCGACATTGAATCCATTGGCAGCGAGGCCCACGCCACGGGCGGTGCGTTGTTCGGCGGCAACTTTGTGGTGCCGGACGTCAAGATCCGCAAGTGGCGCTTCAGCAGCCCGACGGGGTTCTAAGCAGCAAGGGCGTGTCTGGTGTTTTGTATCTTGTGCCTTGGAACTGCAAAGCAAGGCGGTTTACCAGACACCAGACACCAGACACGCGATTGCCGTTACTCCGGCTTTTTGAGGTTGTACTCGGTGATCTTGCGGTCGAGCGTCGGGCGACTGATACCTAGCTTGCTGCTGGATTCTTTCTTGTTCCAGCCGGTCTGGTTCAGCACACGTTCGATGTGTTTGGCCTCAACTCCGGCCAGCGATGTGTCGCCGTTGGTCGGCGATTCATCCGATGGCGTGGCCGCCGGTGTCAGCCGCAAGTCAGCCGCGCGCAGTGCGTCGGCGGGCGCAGCCACCGAAGCGCGCTTGATCACCGCGCGTAGCTCGCGGACATTGCCGGGCCAGGTGTGTTCGCGCATGCGCTGCATGGCTGCAGGCTCAATGGCTTTGATGCGTGTGCCGAACTTTTCGTTGCATTCGCTGATGAAGCGCAGCGCCAGGGGCTCGATTTCCTCGCGGCGCTTGCGCAACGGCGGAACCTCGATGGTGAACTCGTTCAGGCGGTAAAACAGGTCCTCACGGAAGCGGCCGTCGGCCAGCAGCTTGTCAATCGGCCGGTTGGTGGCGGCAATGATGCGCACATCGGCGTGCAGGGTTTCCTCGCCGCCGACGCGCTCGAACTGCTTGTATTCAAAGGCGCGCAGGACTTTGGCCTGGGCGACGCTGGACATGTCGCCGATTTCGTCCAGAAACAGCGTGCCTCCGTCGGCAAGTTCGAACTTGCCTTTGCGCAGTTTGTCGCTGCTGGTGTAGGCGCCTTTTTCGCTGCCGAACAATTCGCTTTCCAGCAGCGTGTCGGGAATCGCGCTGCAATTCACACTGACAAACGGCCGCCGCGCGCGCTTGCTGGCGTTGTGAATCGCCTGCGCGATCAGGTTCTTGCCGGTGCCGGTTTCGCCAAGCAGCAGAATGGCCACGTCCTTGCTTGCGGCGCCCGCCGCCAGTCGCAAGGCCTCCTGGAAAGTCGGGCTGACGCACACCAGCGAATCAAACGTCACGCCGACCGAGCGATAGGCACTCGTGATGGTGGGTTCGTTACCGGCCATGGGCTTCATGCATTGGACTCGAGAGCGGCCTACGTTGTAGTCGTTACGCATGCCTAGTGCAACGTTTCAACGCGGGAGCGACGGTCGAAGCGGGCCACAGAGGATGTTGAAGTGGGCCGCAACGCGGCCCGCCAAGGGTCGATGGTCGAGCAGGGTTGTCTTCTGGAGGAATCGGCGACAAGTGGCGCCTGGCCTTCAACGTGGCGTCACCTTGGGCCAAGTGTGCAAATCTCCGCCCGACATCCACTCTCGACCTTCGATGCGGTGCGCCGCGGCGCACTTGACTCTCGCCGCTTCCCTCCAACCAAGCCCGTTGAAACTGGCGCGGCGCCCGGTACGTTATTGTATATGGCAAACGGCGAACGGATGACACTGATTGTGCGCACTTCAAAGGGTTTCACGGACAAGTTCCGTACCCTTGATGAGCGCTATGACCTGCTGCAGGCCCGCAAGGACGCCGCCATCCAGGATGGCAACACCGAGGAAGCCGGCAAGTCGGCCTCCGAAATGGCGCGCATTGCCTGCGAGATCCAGGACCTGCTGTTTGACGAGCTTGAGCGCCACTGGGGCCCGCGCCTGATTGACGACTCGCGCCTGCCCGAGATTCCCGACGACTGGCGCGTGTGGGTGCGCGGCCGACTGCTGCACATCGAGTACGAAGAACGCGAAGTGTTCAAAGACCACTAGCCGGATCGCGGGCCGTCGAAGACGACCACTGTGCCCGAATGGCGTAGCGCAAAGGGTTGACTTGGTCCTCTGCAATCGGAGTACGAGTCCAGTCTGCGGGTGCGACGGAAGCCATCGTCCACGCAACGTTTTCGTGCAGCACCACCCAGCAATACTGGCCTGACAATGGCTTGCGACCCCGGCCAAACAGCCGGATTTCGAGCAAGTGACCATCCCGCAGAACCTTGGCCGATTGCTTGTTCAGCAGCCACCAGGGCGTCAAAGCCATCCCAATCAGAACTAGCAACGACAAACCTACAGGATCGGCCAGGACCACCGCCAGCTCGGAAGGCAAAGCCGCTGTCTTGGTTGAGCCGGAGCGCAGCGTGGCGTCTGGTTCGACAAACGCCGCAATGATCTCGCCACGTTTCCAAGCTGTACGTCGGCGATGTCGGTCGACGATGGCGATGGCGGATGCGATCAAGCCTATCGCGCCTGCGGCCAGGGCTGCCCAGGGGTTCGCCAGCCAGATTATCGCAGCCAGATTGAGAGTTAGTCCCCATCCGACAAACGCGTCGAGCGCGAAGCTGCCGCGGCCCGTCCGCGGCCGGGGCGGGAACAGTGGGTCGGTGCTGATCCGGTGCGATGCATTGCCTGCCATCGCTTCAGGCTAGCACGTTCAAGACGTTCCACGATTGCAAACGGAGCGTTCTTCTGGAGCGCGCAAAGGACTGGGAACTGCCCTTGCTTACCGAAAGGCGGGCCGGAAGCCTGCTCTCCCAAAAAACCGGGGCGGCCCTTGGGCCGCCCCTTCTGCCAACCAACCGCCAATCTCTACAGAACCTCAATGCTCACGGCCACCGCGTTGCCTCCGCCAAGGCACAGCCCGGCCAGACCCTTCTTCAAGTTGCGCTTGCGCAGCGCATACATCAACGTGGTCAGGATTCGGCTGCCGCTGCTGCCAATGGCGTGGCCCAGCGCCACCGCGCCGCCGTTGACATTGACCTTGTTCGGGTCGAGCTTCAGTGTGCGGGTCAGGGCGACCGCCGCCACGCTGAAGGCCTCGTTGAACTCGACCAGGTCATAGGCGCTGACATTCACGCCGGTTTTCTTTTCAAGGTTCTTCACGGCCTCCAGCGGTGCCATCATCACCCACTTGGGTTCCACGCCGCCCGTGGCGTAGCCTGTGATGCGGGCCAGCGGCTTCAGGCCAAGTTCCTTTACTTTGTCCTCGGCGACGACCAGCACGGCGCTCGCCCCGTCATTGACACTGGGCGCGTTGCCGGCCGTGACAGTGCCGCCCTCTTTGAACGCGGCCTTGAGCTTGGCCAGGCCTTCGATCGTGCTGTCGGCGCGTACAGTTTCGTCAGTGTCGAACAGCGTAACTTCGCCCTTCTTGCCCTTGAGCTCTACAGCAATGATCTCGTCCTTGAACGCGCCGCTCTTGATGGCGGCCGCGGCACGCAGGTGGCTTTGCAGGGCAAACTGGTCCTGGTCGGCGCGGCTGACTTTGTACTCGTCGGCCACCAGTTCGCCGGTCATGCCCATGTGAAAGTCGTTGTATTTGTCCCACAGGCCGTCGTGGATCATCAGGTCAAGCATCTGCACGTGGCCCAGCCGGGCACCCGAACGCGCCGCAGGCATGGCGTACGGAGTGTTACTCATGCTTTCCATGCCGCCGGCAATGATGCAATCGGCGTCGCCTGCGCGAATCGCCTGGGCCGCCAACGCCACGGCCTTGAGGCCGCTGCCGCAGACCTTGTTGATCGTGAACGCGGGAACTTTGTCGGGCACGCCGCCAAAGATCGCAGCCTGGCGCGCGGGGTTCTGGCCGAGCCCGGCCTGCAACACGTTGCCCATGATGACTTCGTCAACGCGGCCAGCGTCAAGCTTGGTGCGAGCGAGCAATCCCTTGATGGCAAGTGCGCCGAGTTGCGGCGCAGCAAAGGCAGCCAGAGAGCCCTGGAACTTTCCGGTGGGGGTACGAACGGCTTCACAGATCACAGCGTTGCGCATGGATGGGCCTAGTCTCGTCGTCAAAACAACAATCTAACAAGGCGAGTGCCCAGAGTGATGCGCGGAATTTTCGATTCAGCGAACTCGTGTGCGCAGTGACCGACGAGTCATTCTTTACTGAATCTCACAGATCGAGGCGAAAGTAATACCGCCATGGAAAGGCCTTCAATTGTGGCTGGATCAGATTTGGAGACTTTTCTTCTTGACTCATGTCCCATTCAGCGTCAAGATTAGGCCAACTGACTGACCGGGCGGTCATTCAGGATTGTAGGCACATCTGAAGAGGGCAAACATGATCCTTGAAGCCCACAGTAACCAGACCACTTCTCCTCGCAACGCTTTCGAGGCCCGGGCACTGCCGCTGCAGGGGTACCTCTACAGCAAGGCCTTGCAGCTTACCCGCAATGGCGCAGACGCAGACGATCTGCTGCAGGACACCCTTGTTCTGGGCCTTCGCAAGTTCCACTTGTTCCGTGAAGGAACGAACTTGAAGGCCTGGCTTGCGCGGCTTCTGTTCAACCTGTTTGTCAGCGGGTATCGCCGCAAGCGCAGCCGTCCTGATGGGGTGCCATTGGACTCTGTTGCCGCCGTGGTGACCGACGAGTCATTTATTGACCAATCAATGGGCATGGAGTCACTCAACTCTGACCAGCTTGAAGCCCACCCAGAGGTTCTGGAGAACATCAGCCAGGAACTGAAGCATGGACTTCAAGACCTAGATCCGCGGTATCGCAGTGTGCTTCTGCTGAGCACCCTCGGTGACCGTTCGTACCAGGACATCGCCAAAGAGCTCTCCGTGCCCGTTGGCACGGTGATGTCCCGCCTGTCCCGAGCCAAGTCACACATGCGTGAGTACCTGGCCGCAAATCCGGCAATGGCAGGCTGAAGCGCAACTGGGACTGTCAGGGTCGGCCGCGCGGTGTAAACCATCGACGTGACCGACCCTTTTCAGTTAAGTCAGAAGTCCTTCGCTGCCCGCGCGCTGGCCGCCGGCGATGCGAACGTCGACGCGGAAGCGGTAGATCGATTCATCATGCGCGTCGGGCGACCTGTGCCGGTGGTGCTTGTGTTAGGCAGCGAAATGGGCGCGCTGTGCCTGGAGTTCGATCGCCTGGGTGCCTCGGCTATCGGTGTCGACCTGCTGCCTCAGGTGTTGCAGCTGGCGCGCAGACGATACCCGATAGGAGACCTGCGGCAGGGGGACACCCGGGCACTGTCCATGTCCAGCAGCACGGTAGATGGAGTGTGGGCGGGCATGGTGCTTTGCCGCATGCCCCGGGTTGATGCGCAGACATCCCTGCGCGAGTTGCACCGTGTTATGCGCATGGGAGCATTGCTGAGCGTAGACCTGCTTCCCGGCGAAGGTGAGATGCTGGTTGAGTCTTCGTACGGCCCGATGCTGGAGTCACGCTGGTCGCAGGACGACTTCGCGGCTCATTGCGATGCCCTGGACATGCAGCTGATCGAGACGACGCAACTGGATCACGGCGCGGCTCGGTTGTTGTTCCGGCGAGAATACTAAACCGGCACGCCGCCTGCGAATGGCCGGGCAACTACAAGCACCACGATCAACACGACAAGCGTGGCAATGCAGGCATGCAGCGCGGTAAATCGCGCCCGTCCTGGCGGCAGCTTCAATCCGACGCCCAGTGCGACTGCCCCGGCCGGCAGGCCGACGGCGTAGCCGATCTGACGCGGCATCGGAACTTCCATCGCGCCCAACGGCAGCCAGACCAGCAACAGCATGGCGAGTGTCGCGACCACACCTAACAACAGTGCCAATGGCCAGCCCGACTTTGGCTGGCTGCCCCGCAACAGGTGCGAGATCTGCCTGTACAGGTAAATGTCGCACAAGAACAGCAGCAGAACCGAAACCATCTTCACGTGGAAGGTGACGTACCAGAACGAAGGCTGGCCGGTTTCAAGGCGCGGTGCAAAGTAGTGCTTCAAGGCAACGGCTGGCCCGCCCATCTGGCTGCCGACACCGTGCAGCATCAGCAGGCCGGCGATGATTGCCAGCGCGCCACCGGGCATCGCAGCGCCCAGATAGAGCCTTTTCAACGTTGCGGGCATGTCTGTTGAGGGTTGGCGCGCCTGGATGATCAGCAGCCGCGACAACAGGATCAGCGACCCGGACCAGACGATCAGCCCGATCACGTGAACAGTCAGAATCCAGGGGTTTGCGGCCATCGCCGCAATCTACCTACGTGCCACCGGCGTTACAGAGGCCGCGCCGACGTTACTTGTCTTCGCGTTTGCGTACGTTGTCGGGGTTCAGCACCTGGCTGTCGTCGCCGGCTCTTCGGCGGCGGGACGAATCAAAGTTGCTGGCGGGCGCGCTTGCGGTCGGCGCGTGCCAGGAGTGCTTCATGATGCCGAACTCGTTTACGCAATGCGTCATGGCCTCGCCCAGGGTTTCAAACCACATCTGGAGCATCTCGGGCATTTCTTCTTCCGAGGCGCCTGGCTTTGGCGAATCCCAACCCAACAGGACGTAGCCGCGAACATTGTCACCTTCCAGCGAAAAGTGCTGGAACGGAGCGTGTTCTTCCGGCGGCGGGTCGAACGAGAATCGAATCATCGCACCCCTTATTACGCACAGATTGCAACTTGTGCTAGGGGCTGATTGTCGCGTTGCGGGCCGCCGCTAAAGCGTTCGCAACAGGTGCGACGACACTGCGGAAGCAGCCTGCTCTAGGTGCGTTGTCGGGTAGGCAAACGGGTGCTGAGCCCCGAAGGTGTGACCGGTACCGTCCAGTGTCAGCAGCTTGACGTTCTCGCCTTGCACAGGGTTTGTGTTTGCGGCATCCAGCAGTTCGTGGGCCTCATCAATTGGCACGGACTCATCGTCCACGCCGTGCACGATCAGCCATGGCAGCGTGATACGCGCGGCCGCCGCCGCAACGTCAAAGGCCTGCGGATTTTCGTCAAGTTCGTCGAAGTAGCCCTGGCCCACGCGCATTTCCTGGTTGGTGCGTGTGTTCATAACTTTGACATGGCCCAGTTCACGCAGGTGCAGGCGGACATCGGGGCCATCAAACCTCAGCGCCGAACTGACACCTGCCAGAGTAACCAGCGAACGGACGCGGCCGTCCTTGGCCGCGGCAAGCAGTGCTACGCCGCCGCCCATGCTGTGGCCGACAATGCCCAGCCTTGCCGGGTTGGGCGCGGCCTTGCTTGTCAATGCGCCGGCTTGCGCGGCGTTCAAGACCGCTAGCACATCCAGCAGCCGTTTTCCCCAGGTGTCTTGTTCAAACAGATCAAGCCGGTCAAAGTGATCGCGCCCGGCCTGGATGCCGCAATGGGAAAAATTCATCAGCGCCGCGCAAAGCCCGGAATCAGCCAGGCTGCGGCCAAGCCACGGGAAGAAGCCCCAGTCCTTGAAGCCCTTGAAGCCATGCAGCACCAGCACGAGCGGCGGCGCGTCCATGCCGGTGGGCAGGTAAAGGTCGCCGTGTATGGATACGCCTTCGGCGCCCGGCAAAGTGAATGTGTCATCAGGGGCGTTGGGCAACGTATGGCCCTTTCACCGGCCGCACAGGGCCCGGGTGTTACTCGTCCTGTTCGGGGCTATCGGCTTCGGCTTGTTCCACTTCAGCTTCGCCCGCATCAGATTCCCCGGCACTCAGGTCGGCCTGGGTGGGAAGCTCGGACAGGCTGCGCAACCCGAACGCGCGCAGGAACTCTGCCGTTGTTACGTACAGGGCCGGTGCGCCAGGCTTGCCGGCGTCGCGGTCGCCAACCTTGACCAGCCCGCGGTCCAGCAGGTTGCGAACCAGGTGGTCCACACCGGCACCGCGAATGTTCTCCAGTTCCGTCCTGCTGATCGGCTGCTTGTAGGCAATGATGGCCAGCGCCTCCAGTGTGGCCGGCGACAGTTTCTGGGCCTCGCGTTCGCGAACGAGCTTCTTCAGAAGGTCATCGTGTTCAGGGCGCGTGGTAAGCAGATAGCCCTGGGCCAGGTTCTGCAGGCTGAACGCACTGCCGGACTGGTCGTAACGCCGGCCCAGAAATTCCAGTGCCTGCTTGACCGGAATGACCGAGGCGATGTCGCACAGTTCTGCCAGGCGTCGCGCACTGACTGGCTTGCTGTGGACAAACAGCAGGGCTTCCAGTTTGGCGGCAAGCGCGTCCTGCGGAATGGCAGAGGCCGCAATGATGTCACCGGCGCTGGTGGCGTCGTCTGCGGTTTCTTCCTGTGGGTTGTCCGGTTCGTTCATGGCGAGGTTCTAGCGCGGGGTCAGTGTCCAGCCAAGGCTATTGATCGGCATCAGTGTCGCGACCGGGCAGCCGTTCTTCATAAGCGTAACGGCCGCTGTTAGCCACGGACTTGCGCCAGCGCTCGAACAGTTCGTCGCTTACGTTGGCCGCCTTCAGGCAGTCGTCGCGCTGGTCGATGAACTTTGCTTCGTTGGGAATGCGCTTGTTGGTGCCAATGCGTCGCACTATGTACCAGGCTTTGCCGACAGCAATTGGCGCGGCTGTCTCTCCGTCTTTCAGGCTCCAGGCTTTTTCATCGACGGCTTTCTCCAGCGAGCCATCGCCGCGGATAATCTGCTGCAGCAGCCCGGGCTTGTTGGCCCGCGCGCTGGGGTGACGGCTGACGGCAGCAGCCAGCGCCCCGAAGTCAGCCCCGCCCGCCAGCTTGCGCTCGGCCGCCAGGATGTCGTCCTGGGTCTCGCACTGGATCAGCATGACGTCGATGTTCTGTGAAGACCGGAACCAGTACCACACCACCATGCGTTTCATCAGGTCGTTGCGGGCACGGATGCGCAACATGGCGTCGAACTCTTTTTCGGTCATCATCAACCGCTTTTCCAGCCATTCTCCCCACGACCAGGGGCGTTCGGGCTGGCCGGCCTTGCGCTGGTCTTCCAGCAGGCGCTTGTTTTCAGCGGCCAGTTCTTTGCGGGCCTGGGCAAGCATGGCGTCAACCTCAACCTGCACTTCACGAAACTTCAGCTGCCCCCCGCCGACTTCATCCAGTCGCTCCGCCTCAAGTTCCAGCATGCGCTCGACTACCAGCGTGTTGAGTGCGGCCTCTACGCGCCGGTCAGGCGCGACCATAATGCGCTCGATTTCAATCACGCGCTGCAGCAATTGCTCGGCACTGATAATGCTCTGGCCCACGCGGGCAACCTGGTTCGGCTTGAGTGTGCGCCGGTCCTGTGCGCCGGCCTGCCAGCCCGCCAGGATGCCAATCGCCAGCAGCAAGGCCGCAGCAAGGGTACGGATGGTCGCGTTGCGCATTACTTGCTCGCTTTCTCGTTGGGCTTGCAGTCAAAGCCGGGCAGGCGGCGTTCAATGGTGTACTTCTGGGTCACGCCCACGTGTCTCACCCAGGTGTTGAAATCCTGTTCGCTGGGGTCGGGTGCGGCGATCAGCCGGTCGCGCTGGGTTGCAAAGGGCTTCACCTCCGGCCGGATGGACTGGCGTCGCAGCAGAACGTGCCAGCCGTACGAAGACTGCACCGGGCGCGAAATCGCTCCGTCTTCCAGGGCCCAGACGGCGGACTCAACGGCCGGCACCAGCGTCGCGGAGTGCTTGAAGATCTGGCCGATGCGCCCCTTGTTCAGGCTGCTGCCGGTGTCGATGCTTTTCTGTACGGCCAGGTCTTCAAACTTCTCAATGCGTCTGGCTGCGGGAGTTGCCATCAGGTCGTCGTAGACGGCCTGGGCCTCGGCGTTGGTCTTGCGCAGTATGTGCCAGGCTTCCAGGCTTTCGGTGCTCTCGCGAAAGTACGTTACCAGCACGCGCTTGCGCAGAATCACCGGGGCGCGCTCTCGAATGTACGCCTCAAACCCTTCCTTGGTCAGGCCCTGCTGTTCGAGCCACTGCTCGTAGGTCAGCATGCCGCGCGAGCTGGCCTTGATTTCGGCCTTCACGTTGGTGATCTGCTGCTGGGTGCAGGCTTCGGCTTCCTGTGCCGAAATCGTAAGGCCCAGCCGGCCGGATTCCAGTTCCAGCAACGCGACATCACGCAGGTAGGCCAGTGCCGGCGCGACCAGGTGTTTGTCGGTCGAAATCAGCCTCTCGCTGTCGCCGATGCGGGCAATCAGGTCCTCGGCGGTGATAATGCGGTCGCCCACGCGCATCACCTGGCCTACCTCCAGCGTGGTGGGCGCGCCTTTGTCCGGCGTTGCCTGGGCGCCGGCAACATAACCCGCGCCAGCGACCAAGGCGGCGGCAAAGGCAACGGAAGCGGCGCGAAGAAGCAAGCGCTTGTTCATGAAGAAGTCCTTGGCTCGGGGGCGTGGCGGGGCCGTGCCGAAGCCGGCGCGGTTACAGAATCAGGCCCGGCGATCATATTAGCCCTGCGTCGGCCATTGCAAAGATGAAGGCCGGAATCAGTCGTGGTGTTTGGGGTGGGCAGAACCCGGGAGCCGTATAAGATCCCGCGCCATGAAGTTCGTGCTCAAGAACCTGTTTCGCCGCAAACTGCGCACACTGTTTTCAGTGCTGGGCGTGGGCGTGGGTGTCTCGATCATGGTCGCGCTGTTTTCCATCAGTGACGACCTGATCAGCCAGATCTCGGTTGCCTTTGAAACCCAGCGCGGCGACCTGACGGTTGTGCAGGCCACAGCCGAGGAACTCGAGAGCGACGTTCCCATGACTTATGTGGAGACCCTGCTTGCCATTGAGGGGGTAAAGACTGTTTCGCCGACAATTGCGGCGCTGCTGCGCACCGAGCGCGATTTCGATGACCGCCCGGCGATCCTGTACTACGGCATCACCGAGAACAACCCCATCGTCGCGCACATGGAAATGCTGGAGGGCGAACGCCCCAGCGACGCCGACCCGACGGGTGTGGTGTTCGGCTGGAAAGCCTACGAGGTTCTGAAAAGCAAGATGGGCGACAAAGTGCCCAAAGTTGGCGCCGAGCTCAACTTCATGGACATCGTCACCAGCGACGGCTTCAAGGAAGTCTTCGGCAAGCCCGACAACTGGGAAGAAATGACCGACTACGGCCGCAAGATGTGGGCCCTGATGCGCCTGACCCGCGAGCTTGGCGTTCACCCAGATGCCATCAAGGAAGAGTCACCGGAAAGCTTCGAAAAGCGCACCGGAAAGAAAGCGCCTCCGGTGAGGCCCAACAACATGATGGGCATGCCGATGGACGACGACCAGTACGCCAAGTGGTTGAAGGCGAATCACAACTATGACTACGACCCGGCCGACCCGATGAAGTCGTACCAGATGCGCCTGCAGCTGCGCACCCGGGGCATCTGTCGCACCGGAATCATGCTTCAGGACGCCAGTGTGTTCTTTCCGCTGGGCATCGCGCAGTTGATCAAGGGCAAGCACCAGCGCACGGAAACTGTCAAGCAGCGCGTGGATGGCAAGCTGAAAGAGGTGCAGGTCGAAGTTCAGCCAAGCTGCACCGCGCTGTTTATCACCGTGGATGACACCGGCCTGAACAAAGAGCAGCGCGAGGCGCTTGTCGTCAAGGTGCGCGACGAGATTAACAACAAGGTGGATGCCCTGCGCGCGATCAAGAGCGCAGACATTCTGCAGCGCCACAAAGAGGTCGAGTTCTTTGAAAAGTTCGGCATGGTGATCAGCCTTATCGCTGCGCTTGCCGGCGCGATCGGCATCCTGAACACAATGACCTTGACGGTGTACGAACGCACCCGCGAGATCGGGCTGCTGCTGGCGGTGGGCTGGAGCCGCATGCGCGTGCTCAGCAACGTGATGCTGGAGGGTCTGGCGCTTTCCATCCTGGGCGGCCTGGCGGGCGTCGCCTTTGGCTATCTCGAGGTCCAGGCGGCCCGTAGCTGGTTCGGCCTGGACGGGCTGAGTGGGGACCTGAACATCACGCGCAGCCTGCACGCGCTGGCCCTGGCATTCGGCATTGGGTTTCTTGCGACCCTGTACCCTGCAATCCGAGCCGCACTTATGACGCCGATTGAGGCCCTGCGGCATGAGTAGCGTAGCCCCAGCCGCCGGCTGGGGGTGTGACTGGCATGGCTCGCGCGTAGCACCCCCGCCCTGCGGGCGGGGCTATGGTCCTCTAAACCGCGAAGTTGAACCCGGCTTCCAGCTTCACTCCCACACCGCCGGCGGTCAGGCCGACACGCACAGGCCGGGCTGCGGCCTCTACGCCTTTGAATGGGCCATCCATGATCACAAACTGGATGCGCTGAAACTCGCCGATTTCCTCGGGTTTTACGCCGTCGGTGGTGTGCTCTATCTCGATGCCGGCCAGAAATGCGCCGTCCAGGCTGAGGTCGCGCAACACGGCGCGGCCCTTGCAGAGTTCCTTGTCGCCCGCGCCCAGCAGTTTGATGGCAATCGGTACTTCCAGTAATGCGCGCTGGTAACGACGGCGCTCTTGCGCGTCGAAATCAAATTGCCCGGCGTCGGTGGTATCGAAATCCAGTTCGTCGGGATTGATCTCCCGTACCCGCTGGCTTTTCACGACTTCGCCCATGCCCAGACCCTGGTGAACCCGGCGCGGGTATTCTAGCTGCAACATGTCGGCTCCCATAGGGATTCAGTGCGTTGTGGACAACAGGATTGGCAAGGCTGATGACGTTTCCCACTGTGCGAAAACGGAACGGAGAGCCACAGGTTCAAGAAAGGCGCAAAGGTGGCGGCCTGGCGCATATCCGACCATGCGCGGGTGACCTGGCCGTGAAGACCCCGGCGACCGACTGCATAGTTTGTCGTGCCGCCGTTGCTGATACACTGTTGCGCTTATGGATGACGGGGCGGGAACAGCCGTTTTGGAACCATCCACGGGCGCACACAAAAGCGTCCGGGTGGTGTCGGCGTCGGCGGCGCAGCCTGAGTCAACACGTCCCGCCCGCTGGCGCTGGGCCTTTCGCGCATTCAGGTTTGAAGAAGGCGTGATTGCTGCCCTGCTTTTGCTGTTTGTCGTCAGTTACCTGCTGATCAGCGGCCCACCCAGCGCCGAACGCTTGTGGAACGGCTTTGCCTATAACTTCCACGGCAACGGCACGATGTGGATGTTCACCCTGTGGTGCGCCTTGGGCACCGTGTTTCTGCTGGTCGTGGCCAGCTTGCCCCTGGCCGGCAAGGGAAGATTACGCCGGTTGATGCATGGCGTGTGGGGAGAGGCCACAACCACGGGCGCGCGGCTGAAGAGTACCACCCTGTGGGGGCTGGGCGGCCTTCGCGCCTATGTGCCGTTTCTGGCCTGCATGGGCGTCTATGAGATGAACAAGCGGCTGATTCCGGCCATCCGCGGCGAGACACTCTACGACGTCGAGATGGCCCGGTTTGACATCTGGCTGCTGGGTGACCTCAGCGCAGCCATGGTGCACAAGTTCATGCACCAGCAGTGGATTACCGACGCCATCGGGTGGTTCGGCCTGCGCCAGATCGATATCCACGAGGCCTGCTACATCAGCTACGTGTACGCCGCGCCGGCGCTGGCGATGGCACTGTGGTTTCTGGGCCGGCGCGAACACTTCAACCGCTTTATGGGCGCGTTGGTGATCACCGGCGCGCTGGCATACATCGGCTATGTGCTGGTGCCGGTGGTTGGGCCCAAGTACGTGTTTGAGGGGCGCTGGCTGGACGCAAGCACGGCGGCGCTGAGCTTTATGGACGACATCAAGCAACGCAACCGCGATTGCTTTCCCAGCCTGCACACGGCCTGGACGACACTGTTTTTGATCGCGAGCTGGAAGGGCATCCGACCGCTGTTCTGGGTGTACCTGCTGGTGGGCATTGGCGTGTACATCGCGACGTTTTACGGGGGCTATCACTACATCCCCGACATTATTGCGGGCCACGCGCTGGCCATCTTCGCCTGGTGGGCCGCCAAGCCATTGCGGCAGTGGTGGGACCGTCGCGCGGGCGCGGTTCGTGAGAAGCCCGTGGCATCAGGGTAGCACCGTGCCCTCGGGTGCATCTGCAGCGCTTTCGAAGTCGAGCCGGTAGCCATCTGGATCTGCAAGGCTGGTCACCCATAAGCCGTTGCCTACGAACGGCCTTCGTGCCTCGAACCCGCGAGCGGTCACCCCAAAGTAGACCTTCCTCGCGTCTTCACACATCATGCACAGCGTCACGCCATCGCCGGGTAGTCCCGAGGCTTTCCAGGCATCAGCTCCGGCCTTGGGCATTGCCTGAATCATCACAGTACAGTCGCCCAGTTGAAGTCGGCACCAGCGCGTGACTCCGTCAGGCTGCCATCGATCCGTCACGCGAAAGCCCAACCCATCGACGTAGAACGCAAGTGACGCGGCCATATCGGAAACATTCAGCAGCGGCTCAATCCTGTGCACTGGCGTGTCAGTCATGGGTTACTCCGGCACTACGCGGCCGTCGCGTTCGCGAAAGCCGCCGGTCGGGATCGGCTTGGCCCATTTCGCGGCCAGCAGTTCATCCAGTTCGCGCTGGTGTTCCGGGTCGAGCCAGCGGATCTGCAGCGCCACTTCCCCGGCCTTGTCGGCAAGCCCGCGATCAAAGCAGAAGTGCAGCAGACCAAGCCAGTCTGCCACAGTCTTGTTGGGAAGGGCCCGCATCAGGCCGAACTGGGTGTCGTCGGGCAACTGCTGCACCGTGGCGCGCACTTCGAACTCCAGCACCGGGGGTGGCACCACCCTGGTCAGTGGCCGTTTGACCAGCACACGAACCTGCGAGCTCTTTTCAACCGCGGACACCTCGCACTCGTATCCCCGATAGGTAGCGGCAACAGTGGCCGTTTCGCCCTTGCGGAAGGCATCGGTGACCTTCTGGCGAAGGGCAGAGAGGTTGCGCGCGGCCGTGGTGCCCCCCAATGGCAGCAGGTCATTGCGAGGAAACGACGGCAGTTTCGGCGGGTCGGGCAGCCGCTTCAGCGGCGGCTCGCGTTCGCCGCGCTCTTGTTCTATAGCCTTGTGTCGAACGGTGTCTGCTTCAGCCTTGAGCGCAGAGCGGCTGATCATGGGCATGATTGCCCCGGCCACTACATCTTCAAGTGCACTGGCGGCAACCGCGAACTGGTTCAGTTCCAGGGCGTCGTCCGCTGCCTCAAACTTGGTGGCGAGCAGCCGGTTGTTACCCTCGGTGATCTCCGCGACTCTGTCATTGTTCCAGTCGTCAATCTTGCGCCGGGTGGCTTCTTCCCTGCGGTACGGGTCGTCCTGCACATGCGTCATGAACGCGCTGCGCAGCGAGTCCGCCTTCACGAAGCTGCCAGCGTCGATGGCCAGCCGGACATCCAGCGCCGTGTTCTGGTAGCGGCGGGAAAGCGCAGCGTGGATGCGCTGCAGGGTGCCCTTGATGGCCCGATCCATGTCGGAATCCAGGTCCAGCCCGGCTTCCTTGATGTCCGCTGCCAGCCGTAACAACAGGCGCATCTGTTCTTCGGGCGGCACGTTGCTGTCGCTCTTGGACGCTTCCCGGATGGCCTTGCGCACTTCCTCGCGCTTCTCTGACACTGCCATCGATCTCTCGACTTCCTGCTTCACGGCGTCCATGTTGTCGCTTTCGGTAATGGACTCCGAGACCACCGCAATTCCGATGGCCAGGATGAGGACGGCCACCACACCAACCAAAATCGCGGGGCTGCCCTTCTTCGCGCTTGAGCCCGAAGTGCGGGGCTCGGACGGGTTGCGTTCCGACGGTGCTGTTCGGTGGGGCTGTTGCTCGTCTTCAGCGCGTTCGTGCAGGTGCCAGCGCTCTACAGTCAATTGCAGGTGCTTGGGTCCGCCGGCATCGCTGGCAAGAAACGGCAGATTGACGTCTGTGGTGCGGGTAGATTCCAGTTCCACCACGGCCTTGCGCGCGGCATCAGTGAGGCGTTTGGCCGACTGCGAATCCCGGCGCGGGTCAATGCCGTGCTGGCTGATAAAGGTGCGGGCCAACAACGCTTCAATGCGGCGCACAAACACGGCGTTTGCCGCCGGTGCTTCGGGCGACGAAGACCAACTCTGCTCTTCCTGTTTCAGCAGCTGCTCTGCACTGGGCCCCGGGGGTGCGGGTGGAGGCTCCGGCGGGGGCGGAAGCGCGGCATCCACCCGGAAGTTGCCACCGAACTTTGAAACCTTGACGCACAGGTGCACTGCGCCATTGGGGCCGGTTGTCAGCCATGGCACACGAACCTCGGCTGAGGGGCCGTTGGCAATGGCGTTGTCCAGGTCACTGGCGGCGTCGGCCAGGCGTTCGCGCGCCAGCCGGTCCAGGGAGACATCCCGCCCCGCAAGTCGCGAGGCCTGCGCGATCAGGAAGTCGTAGGCCGTGCGCTCGCTGCTGCTGAGGTCGTCCACGGAACCCTGCAGCTCGCCCTTGATCTCGTCCTCGATGTCAAAGTTCATGGCATCGCCGGACAGCAGCAGCGGGATGTAGACATGCAGGGCCCGGTCGCGGCCCATGTGGCGTATGGCAAAGTCAGCCAGTGCGCGGTACTCGCGCAGGGCTTCGTGGTCGCCTTCTTCGATGCCATCTTCCCGGCGCGCCGCAAAGAGCAATGCCGCAAAAAGCTGTTCCGTCACCTGCGCGTTGTCGGGCTCGCCAGCGGCAGATGACACAACATCGGGCAAAGGCGCGGGTTGGGCCTGCGCGGGCGGCGGCCAGGCCGTGTCCGCAGCCGGCATACCAGGCGGAGCAAAGCTGGTAGAAGACGGTTTCGGGTCTGAGACCGCGAAGCTGGTTGCATCACGCAAGTCGTCGGCCAGCGCGGTTACGGTGATGGTGGTGCCGCCAAGCGTCAGCACATCGCCCTGGGCAAGTTCGCCGCTGCTCTTCTTGCTGCCGTTGTGCACGGTGCCGGCATTGCTGAACTGGTCGCTGAACGTCCACTTGCCGATGAAGAACTCCAGCCTTACATGCGGCCCGGAAACTTCAGGGTCATCATTGATGCAGACTTCGTCGTAGCTGCGGTTGCCAATGACGATGTTGGCTGCGCCTTGGCGCGAGGTGTACTCGAACTCCCGGGTGGGCGTCTTGATGGTCAGTCGCATGGCGGGAGTGTAACGACAGGCGCCAAGATTTTGGATTTCAGATTTTGGATTTCGGAGTCAAACGCATGACTTGCGCAGGTCACGAAGGGGCAACAGGAGGTTCATGTTGCACTGTCAGGCCGTCTTCTTGGGAAGCGCGGTCGCGGTGCAATCCGGATTCCAGAATCTGAAATCCAAAATCGACCTGACCGGGTAGTCTGAAATCCGCGCCAATCAATTCGCAATCACCGCCGGGGGAACCACCTTGATCTCGATCAACACTGACCTTCTGGGTCGCCTGAAAAAAGCCGATGCCGCGGCCTGGTATGAAATGTGGGAGGTTTTTGGCCCCAGCATTGAAAGGCTGATCGGCAGCATTGCCAGCCGATACTTCGGCCAGGAAACGATTAAGGACGTCAGCCAGGAAACCCTGGCCCGGGTTTACCAGGAAATCGCCAAGTTCGACCCCAACCGCGGCGTGAAATTCTCCACGTGGCTGTATGCCATCGCCAAGCACGTCGTGTACAGCGAACTCACCAGCCGCAACGCCCAGAAACGCGGGGGCGGGCAGAAGCCCATGAGCCTGGACGACACCATCCACGAAGTCAGCAAGGAGGCCCGGCCTGACACCGAGTTCGAACTGGCCGTGTTCCGCGCCAAGGTGTACCGGGCGCTTAAAGAAGTAGAAAAGGCCGCCGAGTTCAGCGAGTTCGAATGCTATCGCCTGCGCCTGACCCGCGGTCTGCAGGGCAAGGACATCTCCAACATGCTGGGCATGAGCGAGGCCAGCGTCAGCCGTTACCTCAAGCGTGTGCGCGACCAGATTCGCGACGCCGTGAAGCAGGCGGTACTGGGTTACAGCTGGACCGACGACGAAAAGTCCGAGTTCACGGTAAGCGGCCTGACGGCTGCCGACGACGACGCGTTTGACCAGGCGCTGAGCGACATTTACCTGAAAGACGAGGCCACAAGGCGCGACTACGGCAAGCTGCAGAAGACTGCCCGCAGCGTACGGTGATGAGCTGCCGCGAGAAAGCGAAAGCGCCATGGGCGCTTTCGCTTTTTCGCGGCCATCCGAGCGTCGAGGCAACTCTGGCCCGGTTCGATTTGCTATGATTGCCGGGCTGAAATCGGGGAAGTCCTTTCCCCAACCATGGGTGGCCGATTGCACGGCCTGATTGCGTTGGCCGCCCGGGGGAAGTCATGGCAGATTTCAAAACCGCCGAAGTAATGGACAGCGCCGAGGCACCGGCGCGCCGCCGCGACCGCAAGCGGCACACAGCGCACGTTACCGGGTTCGCAAAGGGCAAGAAGCCCTCATTGACCGTCGGCAACATCATTCACTTCATTGTGGCGGCGTTCTTTCTGTGGCCGATCTTTGTTGTGGTCGCGGTGTTTCTGTCGTTGGGCGACGCCGTCAACTTTGTGCGCTTCACGATAGAGGCGCTGGTCAGCAGCACCTATTGGATGGTGCGCGTGGTTGAGGAATCGCTGCAGAGCCTGACATCGCACCGCAATGACCCGAACCTGCTGCGTGTGAAGGGGCGCCGCCGCGCCATGGGCGCCAGCGTGGCCAACGACTGGCGCAACGCCGGTCGCGCGCTGATGGGCATGGGCCGCGCCTGGAGCAAAACATTCGGTCTGGGCGGCTTGTTTGCGTCACTTGAGGAACGCATTGAGCGTGCCAACCGCGACTGGCGCCTTTACGTCGCCGGCGCGGGTTGGTCGGCTGCGGACCAGCCCGCGGAGTTTCCTGAAAACTACGTGGTGGTGGACGAATTGCCGCCCGGCGGCTCCAGCGCGCGACTGTACGTCGTGCGCAAGAAGTCCGATGAGCAGGGCGGGCCGCTGCAGGTGCTGAAGTATTTTGACCTGCGCAGCGGGGGCAGCCTGGAATCCGTGGTGCGTGAAAGCCAGGCCGCTGAACTGGCCAAGCGCCTGGGCCTGATCACCGAAAGCAGCCTTGGCACCAACGCCTTCTGGTATGTGATGCCCTACTACCATGGCGAAACGCTTACCAAGGGCGTGTTGCGAAACATCAAGCCGGCCCGCGAGAACAGCGCGGCGATGGTGGACCACACCCGCATGAGCCTTGGTTATGTGCACCAGCTTCTGCAGATCATTGCCCAATACCACGAATCAGGCGTGATCCACAAGGATATCAAGCCCGACAACCTGATCATCGCCGGCGAACGCATCTACCTGGTCGATATCGGGCTGATGACGCCGCTGTCCAGTATGGCGCAGCTTACCACCCACGGCACGGAGTACTTCCGCGACCCCGAGATGGTCAAACTGGCCCTGGAAGGCCGCGAAGTGCGCGAAGTAGACGCGGCCAAGTTTGATGTCTACAGCATCGGCGCTGTGCTGTTCTTTGCCGTCAGTGGGGAGTTCCCGACCAGCGGCGCGTTGTCGCGTCTGCCCAATGAAGTGCCCATGGCAGTGCAGTGGGTAGTCAACCGGGCGATGACCGGCATGAGCCAGCGTTACGCCAATGCCCGCGCGATGCTGACCGACGTAGACTACCTGTTCTGGGCCGCGACCACCGGGCAGTTGGCCAACGTCAAGCCTGCCGACCTGCCCAGCTTCAAGGGCATGCCTGTGCCGCCGCACCTGGCCGCCGGCGCAGCCGTTGGGGCCAACAAGGAGTTCCGCCAGCGCATGGCGGCTGCACCCGGGGGCTATGGCGACTGGTACAGCGCACCGGCCTATCGCCGCAAGACCGGACTGACGTGGGGCAAGGCCGCGGCAGTGGCAGTTCTCGGTGTGTGTGTGGCCGCGGCCGGAGTCTCGGGGCTTTGGTTCATGTCTGAGGTATCTCGGCAGCGCAAGGAATCCGCGCGAGAACGACAGAGCGGGCCCGATAGCCTTGTTCTCTCGCTGCCAGCGGAACACAAGCAACTGGCCCCGTACTATCTGGCCGTGGACGAATTGCTGGCCAAGGCGCCGGCGCAAAACAGTGTGGTGTTCGCAAGCCCGCTGGCGCGCGTGGACCTGGTACCCGAGGTAGTTCGCCACCTGGGCGATCGACGCACAGAGCTTGAGCGCGATCTGCAGGGCCGCTGGGCGCGACACGGCCTTGCCAGGGAGGGTCATTTCCCAATTGCGATCCTGCTGGTCTGCATCGAGCCCGACCCGCAAGACCAGGGGCTGTGCCAGGGCATTGAACGCGAGATTACGCTGGAGGCCGCCCGCGCCCGGGTGTCAAAACTGGAGCACGCGTCGGTCGAAAGTGCGCATGCGCTGCGCAAAACTCTGGAAAACAACCCTGAGGGCGCGGCACGGCACCGCGAACTTGCAGCGTGGTTTGCCGCCCAGGGAAAGCCGCCGGCGGCCGTGGTGTTCTGGAGCATTTCCGGGGGCACTGCTTCGCGTGAGCTGGTGCTGAACGCCATCTATCCCGGCCGTGAGGAGGTCGCGCGCCTGCGGTTTGCAGAGGCCCGCGCGGTGGATGCGCCCCGGCAGGACTGAGCAGGCGCAGGCCCCCTGCCGGACCGCGCGCCTTACACATAGGCGCGTGTTTTGTAGATTCACCACCCTGGACGAAGGTCTATGCTTGTCCGCGGGGGTGATGCATCGGCCGCGCATTGCGAAACCGTGTTCTCTTGCGCCCCGAGTCCCTCGACCGGATCGAAAAGGCCGTAGCCGAGGCCGAACGCAACACCAGTTGTGAGTTCGTGGTGGTGCTGGCACCTGCCAGCGCACGTTACGAAGGCAGAGTGTTCACCCTGGCCGCGGCGATTGCGGTGATCGTGTTTGTGCTTGCGCATTACGCCAATCAGCATCTGCTTTACACCGCATCGGACCCGCCACTGCTGCTGCTTGAGGCGCTGATCGCCGGCGGAGTCACCGGCGCGCTGTTTGCCCGGGTCGGGATGCTGAAGCGTCTGATTGTGCCGGCCTGGCAGCGCAGCGCGCGGGTAGACATCGCGGCCGCCGCCACCTTCACGCAAGAAAAGGTCAGCTTGACCGCCGAACGCAACGCGGCCCTGCTGTTTGTAAGTGTGCTGGAGGGCGAAGTGCGCCTGATGCCTGACATCGGTCTGGCGCGGAAGACGCAGGAGGCAAGGCTGGGCGAGATACTGTCCGGGCTGGCGCATGCACAGTCCGGCGACCCCGTAGGCCTTATAGAGAACGCCCTGCGAGATCTGGGCAAGTGCTGCGGCGAAGGTTTCCCGCGCGCCGAGAACGACTCAAACGAGCTTCCCGACAAACCGCAGATCCGGCTGCCCTGACCAATGCACAATCGCGCATTCGCCTGGTTTGTGCTGCTTTCGCCCATGCTGCTGGGCGTGGTGGCCCATGAACTGGAGGCCCGGGCCGGCGGCGGCGGCGGATACAGCGGCGGAGGCGGCGGAGGTGGCAGTGGCGGTGGAGGAGGCGGCGATGGCGCCGGCATCATCATCTACCTGTTGATCCGGTTGGTTGTGTTGCTGTGGGTGGAAGGCGGACCGGTCGGCAAGGTGCTGGCAGTCGGCATTGTGGTGGGCGCGATTGCGTTGGCCATGCGCGCCGCAAGCAAACAGAAACTTGCCCGCCAGCAGCTGGAGCAGCAAGGCCGGGTGATTGACTCGCGCACCCAGCAGCGGCGACAGGCCCAGGGGCTGTCGTTGATTCGCACCCACGACCCGAACTTTTCGCGCGTGCTGTTTCTCGACTTTGCCCACCTGATGTACGTCAAGTTTCATGAAAGCCGCGGTGGCCTGGGCTTGCGCGGCGAGAATGCAGCGGTCGCGCCCTACCTGTCCCCGGAGCTGCGGCAGGGCCTGGTGGCCATGAGCACCAGGATTCACGAAGTAGTGGTGGGGCACCTGGAACTTGCCGAGGTCTGGATCGCCAATGGCCGCATGCGGGTGGCAGTGCGCTACAAGGCCAATGTTGTGGAAGAAGCCGGGGGCCAGAAAGTGCGGCTGTTCTATCGGCAGCGGTTTGTGTTTGCGCGCCCGCTGGAAGTGCTGACACCGGAGCCCGAGCGCGCGCTCAAGCTGGGCTGCCCCAATTGCGGCAGCGCGCAAGAACTTCGCCTGGATGGAAGCTGCCCCAGTTGCGGCAGCCTGGTCGGCGGGGGCGAACTCTCCTGGCAGATCGTGCGCACGGAGACTGAGGTCCGCCAGCGCGGCGGCGAACCGGTGGTCAGCGGCGGAGTTGAGATTGGAACAGACCTGCCGACAATGTACGCGCCGGATCTGGCTGCCCAGCGCCGGGAACTGGCGGTGCGAGACCCGGCGTTCACCTGGCCTGCGTTCGTGCAGCGTGTCAGGCACATGTTCATGGAGATCCAGCAGGGCTGGACGAGTCTTGACGAGTCAAGGCTTCGTCCCTGGGAAACGGACACCATTTTTGACGCCCACCGGTACTGGCTGCAGCGCTATCGCGAAGAAGGCACCCGCAACGTGCTGGAGGACATCCGCATCCTGCAGGTGGATGTGGCCAAGGTAGAGCACGACGTCTGGTACGACGCGATTACGGTGCGCATCTTTGCCAGCATGATGGACTACAACCTGCGGCCAGACGGCACTGTGGCGGGCAACAAGGGCAAGCCACGCAAGTTCAGCGAGTACTGGACGCTTGTGCGCAGGTCAGATCACAAGGCCCGCGCGCCCGGCGATGCCAGCAGTTGCCCAAGCTGCGGTGCTCCGCTGGACAAGATCAACCGGGCCGGCGTGTGCGGCTATTGCGGCAACCGTGTGGTGAGCGGCGAGTTCGATTGGGTTCTGGCAATCATCCAGCAGGACGAGGAGTATCGCGGCTAGGCCCGACGGAGTGGCAACTGCAAAGACAGCGCAACGGCCACTTGTGTTGAAATTGCACACCCCGATTTGTGGGTAATCGGACACCGTGGGCTAAGACAGGCTTCAAACAGCCATTTTGCGTGGTTTGGTGATTGGCACAGCCGTTGCTCTTGTGGGGGTGGAAGACCGGCCCCCAAGCCGTTTTCTACGCCCAGCGCACCCGCCATCGTGGCGGGTGCGACTGGTTAACGGCCTTTGATCCCGGGCCGGAAACCCGCGGGCTGTTACCCCAACAATTGCTTCACTTCGGAGTCCGCATACGCTCCGCCCTCGCCAGTCAGGTAGGTGATCAGCGCGTTGCGGTCATTGAACACGTCGCCGGCGAGCAGGCTGGTGATACTGCTTTGCAGCAGTGGCCTGCGTCGGCTGGTCACCATCTGCTTCAGGAAATCGCGGTTGTAAAAGGCGTCAATGAAGGCCCAGAAGACTTTTGTCCCGCGGCGGATGGCCTTCTCGTAATCCAGGAACATGTGTTCACGGAAGTCACCGGCAGCGAACGCTTTATCGATGGCGGTTGCCGCAAGATCGGCGGCTTTGGTGCTGAGGAACACGCCGCTGGAAAAAATCGGGTCCACAAACACGCCCGCATCCCCGACCTTCAGCCAGCGATCGCCGGCCTGGCGCTGGCTGGTATAGCTGAAGTCGGCCTCAAGCAGCACGTCACAACAGGGCTTGGCATCGGTCATGCGCGGCGCCATGGAGCGGCTTTCGGTGATGCTCTTCCAGAAAAAGTCGTGCGGGCTGAGTTTGCTTTCGCGGTAGAAGTCTGCGTCGGCGACCACGCCTACGCTGGTGGTGCCGTCGCTGAACGGAATCAGCCAGAACCAGCCTTTCTTTGTGTCGCCAAACCTGACGATGATGATGTTGTTGGGGTCCTGTTCGCAGCGGACCACGCCGGTGAAGTGGGCAAAGCAGGTGATCTTGCGATGGGCCGGGTGCACCTGTCGCTGGTTCTGGCGCGCCGAAAGAAACGTCCATCGTCCCGTCACGTCGCACAGCAACTGGCTGCGGATCGAGCCACGGTCGGTGTGCAATGTGGTGCCGGCATCGTCGATGTTCCAGCCCGTGGCACTGGCAGGCTGCAGGACAGTCACGCCGAGTTCGCGGGCGTGGTCCAGCAGAAGTTTGTCAAAGGGCCCGCGCTGAACCTGAAACGCGTAGGGGTGGTTCGGGTCCAGGCCGTTGCGAAACCAGAAACACTCTTCCTCGAGGGTCTCATCCAGCACAAATCTGGCCCCGCGCTTCACGCAGTATCCCTGCTGGTGAATCTTGGGCAGGACACCGGTCCTTTCCCAGATATCGATGCTGAAGGGCAACAGCGACTCGCCGATTCGAAAGCGAGGAAACTCCGCGCGTTCCACCACGGCAACTTTGCGACCTTGCTTTGCCAGCAGCGCCGCCAGCGTGCTTCCGCCTGGGCCGCCGCCGATGACCGTTACATCAAAGGCGCCCAGGCTGCGTTTTCCGGCAGTTGATGCGGTTTCGGCCTGGTAACCAGCAAGGTTCTGAGGCGGTGTCACAGCCAGCGCCGATACGGCTTCACGCATCATGCTTCGCGAAGGTGCGGGCTGGCTGGCGGGTGGTTGTATGGCCTGCTTTGGGCGCGCTGTCGCGCGCTTTGATGCCTGCTTCTTTCGCGGCTTGCGGGCTTTAACAACCTTGCTGCGCGTCGCGCGCGAATTGACTCTGCGGACCCGGCCCTTGCGGGCCGGACTGGCTTTCGCGCCCTTTCCCTTTCGGGTGGCGCGCTTTTTTCTGGCTGGCATGGTTCGTAACCTGGTAGGAGCCCCGGCGAAGTATGTGCAGTGGCCCCTTCCATTGCAAGGGTCGCGGGGTTGTGGTGCGGGCATCCAAGGCCTACATTCTCCAGTTAGGTGACAGGCTTGATCTCTCTGCGGAAGCATTTGTGCCGCATGCCCCAACCCGCCCAGAAGGATTCCCGTGCTATCCATCCTTGAACATCCCAACCTCGACCCGGTGATCTTCTGGGTGAAAGAGCCGCAGCTGGCGCTGCGCTGGTACGGCCTGATGTATGTGCTGGCGTTCACGGTGGGGTACGCGATTTTCCGCTGGCTTCAGAAGTCGGGCTACCTGCGCATTGCCCCGGCGGATGTGGGCAACTACGTGATTGTGGGTGTGCTTGGGACGTTTCTTGGTGGTCGGCTTGGATATGTGCTGTTCTACCAGTTCGACCGCCTGTTCCTGGACGAGCAGATCAAGTTTGGTGAACGCATGAAGCTGCTTTATGCCGTGTGGGACGGCGGCATGAGTTTTCACGGAGGCGTCTTCGGGGTGACGATCGCCGTGTTTCTGTATTCATGGTTCAAGCGCCACAACTTCTGGAACATCATGGACGGCAGCACCCTGATTGTGCCGTTGGGCGTGGCACTGGTGCGCGTGGGCAACTTCATCAATGGCGAGCTGTACGGCCGGACGATCAACGACGCCGATGGCAAGCCGATCTATGACCCGGAGCAGCTGCCGTGGTACGCCATGAAGTTCCCGACTGATCACCACAGTGTCGCGGCCCAGGCAAGGCTGCAGGATGCCTTGATCCTGGACTTCCAGAAGGCCAACCCGACCGCCACCGAGATTCCCAACAGCGCGCTGAACCCCTTGCCCGTGAAGGCCGAGATCTGGGCCCAGGTCAGTCAGTACTTTCCCGGCCGCTACCCCAGCCAGATCGTGCAGTTCGCCTTTGAGGGTGTGCTGGTACTGCTGGCAATGTGGCTGCTGCGCCGGCACGTCAAGCGGCCCGGCGTGATGGCGGGCTTGTTCCTGATGGCCTATGCCGTGTTTCGCATACCGGCGGAGGTGATTCGCCAGCCAGACCGCCAGATTGACCCGGCAAAAGCAGCAGAGCTCGGCGGCACGGCGGCCTTTCTGGCCGGCATCGGCATGACGATGGGGCAGTTCCTGAGTGTCGTGATTATCGCGCTTGGGCTTGGCACGATTGCAGCGCGACTGTGGCTGGGCAAACCGGAAAGCGACTATTCGACAGAGCAGCGCCGGCCGGGGTTCCTGCGCGAAACCTGGCGCGACCTGCCCGAAATGCTGGGCTTGCGCAAACCCAAGCCGGCACCTACTTCCGGCGACAGTAAATGAGATTGCCTTTGTCGGTGGCAAACACCACGGCGGCCTCGCCCTGAACCAGCGCCGCCAGCATGATGCGGTCAGGCAGGTCAAACTGGGCAAAGCCTGCAATTTCCAGTGTCTCTGGGTTCAGGTAGTTGATGCCCGGGCCGCCAATCGCCGCGATGTAGGCGCTGCCGTCCAGCGCTGCCGCAGCCGGCTGGCGCAACGTGAACTCGGGCGCGGAAAGGCCTGTGCCGGAAATCCGCATCAGCTTGTCGTCCATCACGGCAAAACTGGCGCGATCGGTGTGGATCACGTGGCGGACATTGCCGGGCAGGTCCTTGATCGCGACGATTTCCTTGAATGCGCTGGATTCGATAACAAAGTGCCGCATCGTGCGCCCTGCCACAGCCCAGATTTCATCGCCGCGCACACTGATTGAAGTAACGGCCTGGCCGCCTTCGGCAATGTTGACGCCGGGTTCTGTCCCGTCGCCTTTGCGCAACATGCCCTTGCCATCGCCGATCAGCAGCACCGATTGATGGTAATGCAACGCAGTCACGCCGCCGGCCACTTTGGCAGCGACGGGGGTCTGCACCTGAAGACTTTGCGCCGACAACAGGATCACTTCGCCATCGCTGGTGCCGACGGCCAGACGGCTGCCGTCGCTGCGCATCGCCATCGCTGTGACATGCACCTTTTCCAGCACGTTGTCGGCCGTGGGTTCTTTCTTGCCGGAGATCCAGCGCCTGAGGCGGCCGTCCGCGTCGGCGGTGATCCACGCGCCTGGCCCGGCCGGGCACAGTGCCACAATCGGAATGCCTCCGCTTGTGGCGGCCCAGTGGCTGGCTTCCAGCTGCACCAGAATGGTCGGGGTAACGGGCGCGTTGTTGCTCTCGCCGGTGTCCTCGCGCAGCACGAAGTACCAGGCGGCATAGGCTGCTGCCCCGATCACCGCCAGAGCAATCACCAGGCCCAGCAATCCGCCACCACCGCCGCGGGCCCGGGACGCCACGACAACTTTGTCGTCAAATGCCTGGGGCTTGGAAAAATCGATCTGCCCCGCATTGGATGGCGAACTGCCCGGCGAATTGTCCCAGGTTCCGCTGCCGCGCTCATTGGCAACAATTGCGCTGGCGCTGCCATCAAGAATGTTGTTCTTCTGAAACGTCGGAAAGCTCTTGGCTGCGTAGCTCTCCCACTCTGAGTCCTGCAGTTTCTCCGGGTTCTGCACCATCTTGCGGCGCGAACTGCTGCCTGTGCCGGGGCGCGTGTTGCGGTGCGGGGACATCTCCGGGTTGCTGGTGGCGCGCCGGACCGAAGAATCAGAGTCGCGCGGCAGGGCGCGAATCTCGCCGCTGCTGCGGCGTGCGCGGGCCTTGGCTTCACGCACCATGTCCTGGGTCAGTTCGGCAAGCTCAGGTGGAATCTGCGGCGCCGCCTTCACCGGCTGCTGTGAGGGCGGGGGCGGGCTGATCGGCCCGGCACCCAGCGACGGCAACGCCGGCGAACTGGTGCGGGCTTTTTCGGCGGCTTTGCGCAGGGCCTGAAGGTGCGGACTTTCCACGCGCCCCTTGTCGATGGCGTCGGCCGCTTCCTGTTCTTTGGCCTTGTTGATGGCTTCGGCGTCGACCTTGAAGCCGGTTGTGGCGAAAATTGTCGCGCCCTCGAACAGCAGCTTGCGCGTGCGGCGGTTGAGGCGGGCAATGTCAGCCAGCTTGCTGGCAATCGCGTCAAGGTCCCCGGGGCGCTTATCGTGGTCCTTCTGCGTCATCTCATGGATGATGCGGGTCAGCTTCTGGCTGGCTTCGTCTTTGATCTTTTCTTCGGGAACCACAATCCGGTTGGTGACGTGCTGCAACGCCACGGCCATCGGCGAACTGCCGGTAAAGGGTGGGCGCCCGACGAACAAGTGAAACAGTGTCGCGCCCAGGCTGTAGACGTCCGCCTTGGGGCCGACAGAGACACCCTGAGCCTGTTCGGGTGCCATGTAGTCTGGCGTGCCCATGATCGCGCCGGTCATGGTCAGGCCGGATTCACTGGCCAGTGCGCGCGCCAGGCCGAAGTCGGCCACCTTCACGCCACCGGTGTTGGGCAGCATCAGGTTGGCGGGCTTGATGTCGCGGTGAATCACGTTGTTGGCATGGGCACTGGCGAGCGCGCGTGCGGAACCCGCGCCGATGTCCGCCACCACGCTGGCTTCCTGCGGCCCATACTTGCGCAGAAGTTCCAGCGCATCGGTGCCGTCGATGAACTCCATGACCAGGTAGTAGTAGCCGGATTCCTCGCCCACGTCATACACACGCACAGTGTTGGCGTGGTTCAGGCGCGCCGCCAGCTTGGCCTCGCGCATGAAGCGTTCCACCAAGTTGCTGTTATTGGCCAGGTGCGGGGGCAGGATTTTGACGGCGACCTCTATGTCCAGGCCGCCGTGCATGCCCTTGTATACGGTGCCCATGGCGCCGCGGCCGCAGATGCGAAGCAGTTTGCACTTGCCGATGGTGTAACCGACAAGCGACTTCTGCTCCGGGGGACTGGGCCTGTTCATCACCGCTCCGACTGCACGAAATGCACTGCGCAACACCATTATGCGGTGCCATTGTGAAAACCGCCACCACCCAGAAGTGGCCGCAGATCGCGCCCTCGGGCCGATTCGACAAGAGTCTCATGTGCGGCACTGTCGATGGGCAGAATCGCAATCTTCAGTTGCGCAGGCACCCCAGCAGGTAAGGCCCGGCCCGGAAAAACTGCGCAAAAGTGCTGTGGCGAATCGCGCTGTCGCCAATCGTCGTGGCCTGGATGTTGGACGTCTGCGCGACGAGCAGGCTTTGTGCCGCCGACTGCCAGTTGGAGCTGCCACTTGCCCGAAAGGCCCCGACATATCCGGCGCCGATCATCAGGTTGGGCCCGCCAAAGTCGGTGGTGCCGCTGGGGGTTTCATAGAACCGGCCGAACTGCGGCACTGTCAGGTTGCCCATATAGACGCCTGCGTTAGTGCCCAGCAGCCAGTTCATGTGGCGCAGGATGTTGTCATCAACGCCCGCGTCGGCGCGGTTGCCCCTGGTGTACTCCAGTGCTTCGGCCATGTGCCCAAGCTGCCAGGCAGTGAAGTCGCCGCTGCTGTCTGAGAAGCCATTGCCGGAAGGATCGCGCGGGCTGACGGTATCCTGCCTGTCGCGAACCGCGGCCAGCACGTAAGCCCGCATGACGGCCGCGTCGGAATCGGCCGCGCCGTTGGCAACCTCGTAGGCCGTAGCAATGAACAGCGCGTTGCTCAGCCAGGTGTTGGGACAGGTCATGGTGCTGTTGACGCCGCCGTTGCCGGCATCAAAGAAGCGTTTCCAGGAGCCGCGCAGGTAGACGAAGATTTCCTTCAGGACATCCAGGGAAAGCTGGTCGCCTGTCATGAGGTAGTGCTCGGACAAAAACGCGCCCTTGAACACATCCAGGTGATTTTCGCCCAGGTGGTAGTTGCCCAGGTCGTGCTGCTTGTTGTTGGGTGTGTAGCGCGTCTTGCCGCGCTGGCTGGCCTTGCCGCCGCTGACGGCCGGGTTACCCGCTTCGGTGTAGTCAAAGCGCAGGCCGATATCGGCATGGATTACATCAACATCGCGGAAGTGTCGGGCGGTTGAGTCAAACAGTTTGAACATGCCGATGTTGCCACTGCATGCAAACCAGCTCAGCGCTGTGCGGCTGATTTCCCAGTGGTTGTTCTCCCAGCCGTCGCCGGGCGAAAAGGTCTTGCCGTCGCCGTAGTTCCAAAAACCATACTCGTGGCCGGTGGCAGTACCGTTGCCGTCGGAACGGTCAAAGAGAATGTCTCCATAGTGGCTGTTCAGTTCGGCCAGGTAGGCAGTCATGGCCGCCTGGGCTGAACTGATGACATCGGCGACGCTGCCCAGCGTGTCGTTGGTGGCGCCGATCTGCCCGTACACCCGTGTTGCCGCGTTGTGTTTGGGTGCGATCACCCCCAGGGGCGCATCGTTCAGGATGTTGGCGTATACGCCCGCCAGGTTGGCATCGGTTGAGCCCACGCGGTCAAAGCCCAGCAGCATTTCGTGGGTGCGCATGGCACCGGCAAACACCTGCATCGGCCAGGTGCCGGCCGGCCACAGGCCTAGCCGCATCACGCCATCGCCCTGCATACGCAACTGCTTTGGGTACATCTGCCAGAAGTCTCGCACCACGGTGGTTGCGCGCAGGTTCAGCCCGGTCATCTGCATCCAGCCGGGGGCCTTCTGGCCACTGGCCGAGAGTTTGCCGGTAATGGCATAGGCGATGTTCGCGTCTGTCTGGTTGGGCCACACATTCTGCAACGGGTCGCTGCTTCCGTCGCCGGTGCCGACATTGAACCCCGGCGGCTGCGGGTTGTTGGGGTCTGTCGCGTCATGCGTGCCGGTGTAGCCCTGCTGCAGGTCCATGAATTCGGCGCCGGTCAACGTCTGCGCGGCGTGCGTGGCCGGGTGCCCGCCGATCAGCGCGCCGGCGGTGCCCGTGCCAAGCGCCAGCGGCAGGTCGAACTCCACCGCATCGGCGGTGGTAACCTGGGCAAGCTGCGCGGCTGCGGCGGCCGGTGTGGCGGCGGCAACGCCGTGGCCGGTCATGTTGCGGAAGCTGTAACTGACCCTGACCAGCGGCAGGTTCGCCCACGACGTTATGCGAACAATGAAGTTCAACTTGTCCTGGCCCAGGGTGGTGTTGCGGTGAACGCCTTCTACCACCACCGTCGCGCGGATTGGGCCCTGCTCTTCGACAACTATGCGCGTTGGGGCAATCTGGTCCATGCGGAATTGGTTGGCGCCCTCGGTGATTACCACGCCGCGGGCGGCCGCTGTGTCCAGGCACTGGTCGTCTACCTGGCCGTCGTTGTCGCGATCCACCAGGATGCTTTCAAACAACCGGAACGCCGTCTTGCTGACGGTCCATGACAGGTTGCCGGTGCGCACTTCGATGGTGCTGGCGCCGTTGATCACCTGAAGGTTGCTGGTGGAGGCACTGCCGGTGCCACCGTTGTTCAACTGGTAACTGCCCACGCCGCCGGTGCCGGAGAGGTCGGCAATGAAATCCACCAGCACCCAGCGGATTGAGTTGTCTGGCCAGCGCGAAGTTACACGGAACTGCGCGGGCACATCCGTCAGTGTGGTTGTCTGCAGTCGAAGCTGGTTCACGTTACCGTGCAGGGCCGGTGGCAATGGCACGCCGATCGTGACCGGCGCGGCCGCAGCCTGCCAGCCATTCTGCGACTTGACATCAATCCGCACCGGAAATGCCCCGAACACCGGCGCGACGGTAAGCAGAACGGTTGCCGTGGAACTTACCGTGGGGTCAGCCGTGCTGGTGGCCATGATGGTTACGTTGGCGCTTGTGGGCATAGCCACGGGTGCGGAGTAAAGCCCCGCGCTGTCGATCGTGCCGTTGTTGACGCCGCCGACGACCGACCAGGCCACGCCGCCCGGGCCGCCGCTTCCCCCGCCCTGCACGGTGGCCGTGAACTGGCGTTGCGTGCCAAGTTGAACCTGCACGGCAACGGGGCTTACAGAAACGACAATCGGCGCTGGTGCGGCGCTGGATCCAGGCGGGTTGCCGCCGGCACCACAGGCCGCAAGCAACACCAGAAAACACGTTGAAACCCAAGGCAGGACTTGGCGCATAGAGGCTCCGTAATCAACACCGGGCGGCCAATGGCCGCCGCCGGTCCCAAGCCTGAAGGGGTACGCCCCGCCATTGTGAGCGAAAACCGTTCTTCGTGCCAGACCCTTCGAAGCTTCGGTGCAGGAAGGATTTGCGAATCGGCCGGCCGGGCGCATTCATTCGCAAGGATTTGCCCCATGCCAACTCGTGGGTTAAGCTTTGTGTGCGTAGCAACGGCCCCTTGGCCCCTGTTCGAGACTTGGCATGAACTCCTTTGCCGGCGAGGCCGACGCTTGGGTACGTCGTGCCCTGTTGGACGCCCGTGCGGAGCATCGGTCGACAGCCTTCTGGCACCTTGGCGTGGCGGTGGTGTCTACGGTTGCCTGGTTTGTGGGGACCACCGGTGTGTACGGCACGCCTTACTTCATACTGGGGTTTGCGGGCATTCCATTTCCATTTCATCCCGTTGTGTTCGGCGGCCTTTGGGTGTTGGCGCAGAACCTGGTGTATCCGTTTGTGCGGCGCCGTCCGCGGCCAGGCTATGTGTTTGCCAGGGCTGCCGACACGGACGAAATCGTTGCCCAAGGCCCGCCGCGCCAGTCGGCCGACGCGGAGTCCTTCGGGCAGGATCACGGGTTTTCATTTCTACGCAGCTATGCCGGCGTCTACTTCTACGCGCAGATCGCCATGCATGAGGCGTGGCGCGGTTTCGCAGCGGCCCGGGCGGTTCGCAGGCTGGATGCCCCGGCTCTGGCACGATTGGTAGAGCTGCTGACACAGCGGCCAGGCAAGGTGCCGTTCTCGGAAATCTCCAAGGCAATGCCGGATGCCGACCTGCCTGGGCTGCTGGCTCAGGCGGTGACCTTGCCGGGGATTCACATCCACACACAGGAGCCGCAGGGCATATCGCTGACGGACGCAGCCACCGAAGCCGTGCTGGTCTCGGGTGTGGCGTAGTGGCTGTTGCCTGGTTGCGGTGTGCACTATTCTGCGGGTCATGACCTTGCCCGGCGAGATTCTCCGTTTGCTGCCACCTGGCCTGGCGGTGCAGGCAACGGCGGCGGTTTCGTGCAGTCCTGCCAGTTCCGTGGGGGAAACACGGCTGGTCTTGGCTGACAGCCGGCTGTTCGCGTTTGTCCGCGAGTCGCTGATCGGCGAGTTCGCCCAGCTTGCGCTGGACCCCGCGTTCCCGGTGCGACTGGTGGGGGATGACTTTTCGACCGTACTGCAACTCCGCCCGGAGAATGCCCCGTCCATTGATCTGCGTGTCAGCACTTTCGAGCGCGCGGATGTTGCCAGGCTGCTGGCGCTGCTACCGGCAGATGCCGGCGCTGCCACTGTGCCCGCCGCACCGCAGGCTGCTTCAGCGCCACCTGGCCCGGTTCAGGGCTCGGTGCAACCTGTGGTTCCTGACTCAGCTGCCGCCATGGCCCCAGTGCAATCCAGCGTTCTGTTGCCGCCGCCAATGCCTCAGCCGCCAACGTTGCCGCCAGTTCTGCCAACAGCCGTGGCCGGCAAGAAAGAGCTCAAGGATGAGTTCTCGGGCGAGTTGCCGTTCCTTACCGGCTGTCTGCCGGGACTCATCATCTGGATTGGTGCGACAGTCGGCTTGTGGTTCCTGGAGGAAGCACTGCGTTTGCTGTTGGCCGAGGAAACCAACTGGAAGTTCTGGCTGTTTGGCGTGGCAGAAGTCGTGGGCAAGGCAATCGCCATCGCGGCAGGCCTTGCGGCCGCCATAGGCGCAGGCGTGCTGCTGGATGACTGGAACTTCCGCACCAATCGGTCAGGTCGCGTGACCATTCGAAACGGCCGGCTGGTTGTGCTTGCGCCGAAACTTGCCTGGAAAGTGGACCTGCCCCTGGCTGGTGCCACAGTGGAGTTTCAGTGCCAGCCCAAGCAGGCGCAGGAGAACCAGCAGCCGGAACAACAGCAGTTTTCTGCGCTGATCAAGGTGTCCAGCCGCGGTGAATCGGTTGGCATCAGCATCAACAGCATCACATGGAAGGAGATCGCAAGTTCACGTTGGCAAGGTGTTGCCACGCTGACCAAACCACCGCTGTGCCTGCCGATGCTGAGTTACAACTTCGGGCCGATGTCTCATCGGCTTGTGCGAGAGCTTGATTACAGGGCCACGCGATGAATGACTGCACCGTGATTCATGCGCACATTCCAAGCTGGCGAACCACATGGCCCGCGTTTGGCCTGGCTACAGCGTTCATCGTGGTCTTGTGGATAGGCCTTACCATAGGGCTTTCGGAGCAATACAAGGCCAGTGCCACGCTTGAGCAGCGCGTTGCGATGCTGTGCGTGGCGGTTGGCGTGCTGGATTGGTGGATCATCAGGAAAGTGCTGTTGAACGGCGCGCGCACCGGGAACCACTGCGGACGCATCGTGCTTGGGCATGAAGACCTGCAGGTCCTTGGCCCGAGAGGCGCCTGGAAAGTTGCGGGCCCGATGGTTGCGGTGCAGGCGCGGTTCATGGTCCTGCCTGCATCACTGAGCAACCGTGCGCCGGACGACTTCTCAACCAGCGCCGATGCCTATGTGGAGCTTACTGTAGGCACTGAGTCCGCGCACGTGTTGTGCCAGAGATTTACGGGCAGCAAGTCCAGCTTCGCTCGCACCACGTGGGAGGTGATTGCCGAACGCCCGGCAAGCCCGCGTCAGCTGGAGATCGGCAGCAACGAGTTCGCCAACCTGATCGGCCACCTGTCGGCGGCCAAGGGAAGGCAAGCAGGCCCGTGATGCCTGCGCCCGCAAAGACAGTTCCGGCTGCTTTGCTGCCGGCTTAGACTTGCGGACTCATGGCCCAGACTGCTGAATCAGTTTACCTGTTCCGGCACGCGGTGATGCGTGACGCGGCGTATCAGCTTGTGCTGCCAAGCCAGCGGGGCCGTCTGCACCGGGTCGCGCTGGAAGCACTGGAGGACGTCACGCCGGATCACGCCCGTGACGCCATTGCGCTGGAGCTTGCCCAACATGCGGAAGTCGCGTCGACTTCCCGTGAGACAAACTCTGCCCAACATGCCGCAAAGGCCCTGCATTACCTGCTGCGTGCCGGCGAACATCTCGAGCGCGACTTTGATCTGGTCGGGGCTACCGATGCATTCGCCCGGGCCTCTGTGCTGGCGCGAGGCCGGCCCGAGGCTGAACAGGCACGTCTGCGACAGGCCACGCTGCTGCGCAAGACCGGACATCTTGCCAGGGCGCGCGATGTGCTGGCGCAGCTGGACCCGACATCGCATCGCGTTCAGTCAGAGCTCGGGCATGTGAAACTGGCGCAAGGGCAAGTGGACGCGGCCACCGCCAGTTTCGAGCAGGCGGTGAAGGAACTTCGCAAGGGAAGCGATTCCGTTGCACTTGGACAGGCGCTGGGGAACCTTGCCAGCGCGCTGCACGCCAAAGGGAACCTGGAAGGTGCCGAGGCGCTGTTTGCGGAGGCTGACCCGCTGCTGAGGGAAGGCACAAACGTCGTGCTTCGCGCCAATCGCGCCAAGCTGATGATGGACACCCAGGGCCACGCCAGCGCATTGCGGGCGAACCGCGAGCTGGTGGATGAATCCCGCAACGCTGGCGACCTGTATTCGCTGGCGTCCCTGTTGATCAACCTGGGGATTCTGCAACACCGTGTGCCGGACGCAGACGGAGCACGCAAGAGCTACCTGGAGGCCGGCGACCTCGGCCGCAAGCTGGGCTCACGCCTGGTCGAGCAAGTCAGCCTGGCCAACCTTGCGGCGCTGATGATCGACCTGGAGCACAATGATCAGGCCCACGTCGCGCTCGATCGCAGTCTTGAGCTGGCCCGCGAGATTGGCGACCGGCGAGGTGTAGTCACGGCGCTGGTCAACCTGGTTCATCTCTCGGCCCGCATGCAGCTGGACCCCCGCAGAGTTCACAAGTTGTTGCGTCAGGCCCAATCGGAAGTCCGACAGGTGGGGGACCCGGTGCTGGCTGCGTCGGTGCTGGCAACCAGGGGCATGCTGGCCGCCGACCGAGGGCGCGAGGCAACGGCGCGCCGGATTCTGGCGCGGGTGGAGTCGCTGGTGAAGCGTGCCGGGCTGCACCAGGATTCCCAGGCCGCCAGCCACACGGCAATCCTCAGAAGCAGGCTCGCGCCGCAGTAGACTTGCCGCGGCGCGAAGTCTGTGGCCGATGCTTGCTCAGGCTTTGGAGGCCGCCAGCTTTTCGGCCTCGGCCCGTTCTTTTTCCATCTTGTGAAGTTCGATCATCAGCTCATCGACAAGCTTTTCGTTGGGCACGCGGCGCAGAATCGTTTCGCCCTTGAACAGATAGCCCGCGTCTTTGGCGCCGGCGATGCCCAGGTCGGCCTCGGCGGCTTCGCCGGGGCCGTTTACGATGCAGCCCAGCACACTGACCACAATGTTGCCGGTGTAGTCTTTCAACCGTTCCTGCACCTGTCGGGCCAGCGTTTCCACGCCGCCGTCTACTTCGTCGCGGCCGCAGCTCGGGCAGGCCACGATCTCGACGTTCTTCTTGCGCAGCCGCAGCGCGCTGAGAATCTCGTAGCCGACATCCACTTCATCAAGCGGGTCGCCGGTGATACTGACGCGGATCGTGTCGCCAATGCCCTCGCCCAGCAGCGTGCCCAGGCCGATGCTGGACTTTACCGTGCTGGCCTGCAGCATGCCGGCTTCGGTCACGCCCAGGTGGATGGGCACATCGGTTTCTTTGGCAAAGCGGCGGTTGGTGTAGATGGTGGTCAGCACGTCGCTGGACTTGAGCGAAACCTTGAAGTTGTGAAACCCCCATTTGTCGAAGGTCTCGCACCAATTGATGGCGGTGTCGACCATCAGGTCGGCCATCTCGTGCTCCATGTCGTTCTTAACCTCCAGACCTTTGCGGGGCATGATGCTGCCGCTGTTGACGCCAATGCGGATCGCCGCGCCCTTGTCTTTGGCCAGGTCAACAATCTTGCGCACAAGTTCCAGCTTGATGTTGCCTGGGTTGATGCGCACGCACTGGATGCCGGCTTCCAGCGCCTTGAGGGCAAGCCCGGGCGCGAAGTGAATGTCGGCAATGATCGGCACGCGCGACCCGGCAATGATGGCCGGCAGCGCATTGGCGGATTTTTCGTCGGGGCAGGCCACGCGCACAATGTCTACGCCCTTTTCCTGTGCGCCGCGGATCTGCCTGAGTGTGCCTTCGACATCGTGCGTTTTGGTTTTGGTCATAGTCTGCACGGCGACCAGGTGGTCTCCGCCAACCGGGCGGGTGCCGACAGTGCAGGTGCGGGTCTTGCGACGATCAACCTTGAAGGCCACGGGATTTCCTCGCGAGTCGTAACCGGCGCAGTCTAGCAGCGCCAAACGCCGGTGCCACAGGAGCGACGAGAGCGGTGACTCCGAGGCATAGTCCCCAATCGCCACGCCGATGGGTACAAACTGCCTTCTCTCGCAGAGGCGCAAAGACGCGGAGGACTGCAACGGCCTCTTGCGCCGGGCTTGTTGATGCGCGGTTACGGGTCGCACCCCGGTGCCGCAAATTCTGTTTCAGTACCTGGTTCGTCCCGTTTTCTTTCTCTGCGTCTCTGCGCCTCTGCGAGATCCCGTTGTCTGCGTCAAGCTGCGGTCACACGAACAGCACTGTCGCCAGTTGCGAACAATTGAAAGGGCCCGCCTGATGGCGGGCCCTTTTGTTGCCAGGTCCTTTCCTTTCACGCTCAGGCGGTGCGGCGCCTGCGGAACGCTGCGATCAGTCCAAGACCTGCCAGGAGAGCCAATCCGGCTTCAGCACCAGAAGCTGCCGCGCATCCGCCGCTGGCGCGGCCGGGTGCGACACTGATCTGGTCGAACAGCACCTGGCCAGTGGCGTTGACGTCTACGCGTACACTGTCCACGCTGCTCAGGCCGGTGTTGTCAGTCACCTGCACCTGGAACACCAGGCGGCAATCCGTGCCCGGGGCGGTGAAGGTGGGGTTGACTGTGTTGGCGTTGTTCAGGCTGACGGCCGGGCCACTGGTCTGCGACCAGATGAAGCTGAGCGCGCCGCCGTTGGGGTCGGTGCTGCCCGCAGCCGAAAGCTGCACAGTGCTGTTGTGCACCGCGCCCATGTCAGGCCCCGCGTTGGCGTTGGGGGGCAGGTTGGCCGGCAGCACCGTGATGTTCACGGTGTCTACCGCGCTGCCGCCCTTGCCGTCGTTCACCGTCAACTGGACGGTGATCACCGACTGGTTGCCCATGCTTGGTGCAACGAAGTTGGGATTGACGGTGTTTGCGCCGTTGAGTGTGACTGTCGGGCCCATGGTCTGGACCCATGCATAGGTCAGGGTGTCGCCGTTGGGGTCGCTGCTGCCAGCGCCGGTCAGCGTGACGGTCGCGCCGCCGTTGACAGTCTGGTCGGGCCCGGCATTGGCAACCGGGGGCTGGTTTGATCCGCCGCCACCGCCACCGCCACCGCTCTGGCTGATCCAGTTCTGGACCATGGTGTTCGTCACCGAGCTGCCCGGGCCCTGCCACAGCAGGACACCCTGCCTGTTGAAGGCAAAGCAGGTTCCGTATGAAAGCGAATATCCACCGCCGCTTGTCTGCGTGTAGTAGTACGTCGGAACGCTGTTGGTCGCTGCATAACCGTACTGCATGCCCCAGCTTGCTCCGGTGCTTCCGATGGTTGCCTGGGTTGCTCCGTTCCAACCGATCTGGCAGACGCCGATCACCTCAAAGCCGGCGGCCTTGTTGGTGTTGTAGATACTGTTCAGGTGCGGGACCCCCGCTTGGCAGATGCTTCAGCCAGGCGCCCACAGTTCCAGCAGCGTCACATAACCAGGCGCGGCAAAGTAGCTGGCCAGCGCTGTCGTTCCGCTGGGAGTCTGCCAGGACTGCGTGAATGTGATGTTGGTGTAGTTGCTGCCGACTGTGGCGGCCTGGACGGGCCTGCTGGCCATGTACAGTCCACCGGCGACGGCAAGGATCGGAAGTATGGCGCGAATCAGACGCATGAGCTTTCTCCTGTTTGTCGAGTCGTTTTGTTGTCCGCACTGGCACAAAAGACGGAACTCTTAGAGCACTGACGGTGCCAATCGCTTTGGCGTTACCCGTTGCAGACAGAGTTACGACTCAGGCCAGTTGCTCGTCACAACCTGCTGTTACGGGTACACTTACGACGCGTGTAAAAACTCGCCAACTTGCGCGCGAATTGGTGAGCGACCAATTCGCGGTTGCGGCGTGATCGCAATTCGCGTCCTTTACCCTCGCGCCGCGGGGTACACTTTCCGCATGAAGCAAGCCCCGCTGTGCCTTGTTTGGTTTGCGCTGATCACCAGCGGTTGCGCCGCCGGTCGCAGTTCCACCGATGTCAGCCCGCCGGGGTTGCGCCTTCCAAGCGATCAGGCCTTTGAAGTGCGAGTGACCGCGGAGCATGAAGAGCAAAAGAAGTACACGGCCGAACTTCGCGCATTGATCGCGGCCGAGCTTGTGGCCGCCGGCTTCGGCCACGCCCCCCATGGCATGGAACTGCACGCGCACGTCACCTGTATTGCGCCCGGCGGTGCCTGGGGCGAAGAAGCCGACTGCCGCATGGACATCGCACTCAAGGGTGACAACACATGGCGCTTCTCGGTGATCGGCGGTTCGGGCAGCGAGATGGCCCGCGACCGCATTCCCGCAGCACTTCGTGAGGCCGCGCGGGCGGTGGTTGAACGACTTGCCATTCACCGCTGACCCGGGCGCGGCGCGGGCCGATCCCGTTGCTATGCTCGCGCCATGTCCATTGTCGCCCTGCAGAGCGTCAGCAAAAGCTACGACAGCCGCGCCGTGCTGACCGAAGCCAGCTTCGACCTGGGCAGCCAAGAACGCGTAGGGCTTGTCGGCCCCAACGGCGAGGGAAAATCCACACTGCTGCGTCTGCTGGCCGGTGTGGAGACGCCCGACGGCGGCCTGCGTACAGCCATGGCTGGAATTCGGATCGGGTTCTTTACGCAGGAGCCGCGCTTGGACCCGGGCCTTCGGGTGCGCGACGCTGTGCGCGCTGGCCTTGGCAACCGCGACGAGTTACACGCGCGCCTGGAAGCACTTCACACCGAGATGGCCAGGCCCGGCCTGGATGCCGACGCGCTGACCACGCTGATTGAAGTGCAGGAACATCTTGAGACTCGGCTGGCCGGGATGGGCGGCCACAACGTGGAGCATCGCGTTGATGAAATCATCAGCCATCTGGGCCTGAGGCAGCCGGATGCGCTTTGCGGCTCGCTTTCGGGCGGTGAGGCCCGGCGCGTATCACTGGCCGCAATGCTGCTGTCTGAACCCGATGTACTTCTGCTGGACGAGCCCACCAACCACCTGGATGTCGTGGCGATCGACTGGCTGGAGGACTTTCTGCTGGCCAGCAAGACGCCCCTGGTGATGGTCACCCACGACCGCTACTTCCTGGACCGCGTGGTCCATCGCATTGTGGAAGTGGACCGCGGCAGGCTTTACTCTACGGACGGTGGTTATCAGGATTTCCTGGTGCAGCAGGCCACGCGCCTTGCCGCCGAGGCCAACACCGAACAGAACCGCTTGGCCACAATCCGCCGCGAAACGGCATGGATCAGGCGCGGGGCACACGGCCGCACCACCAAGGAAAAAGCCCGCGTCAACCGTTACCGCGACATGGTGGCGCAGCCGGAGTTGGAAAGTCGCATCGAGCTGGACTTTGCCATCCCTCGCGGGCCAAGACTGGGTGGCAAGGTGATTCGCGCCGCAGGCGTCAGCAAGATGTACGGCCCCCGCGAGATTCTTCGCGACGTGAACCTGGAGATCACTGCCGGGATGCGCCTTGGCATTGTGGGTGCCAATGGCACGGGCAAGACCACACTGCTGCGCGTTCTGACAGGAAAGCTGGCGCCGGATGCCGGTGCCGTCGAGATCGGTGAAACTGTGCGAGTGGCCGACATTGACCAGTCGCGGTCGGTGCTGGATGACAGTAAGAGTGTCGTCGAGGAAGTGGCCGACAACGAGGACGGGATTGTCAAAGTTGATGGACAGCTTGTGCGCGTGGCTCCGTTCCTGGACGGCTTTCTGTTTCCGGGCCAGCGCAAACACACAAAGATCAAGCTGCTGTCAGGCGGAGAGCGCAACCGCGTACTGCTGGCCAAACTGCTGCTGCAGCACGGCAATGTGCTGGCCCTGGACGAACCCACAAACGACCTGGATCTGCCCACATTGCGTGCATTGGAAGAAGCCTTGTGCGCCTTTGAAGGGGTCGTGCTTGTGGTCAGTCACGACCGGTACTTTCTTGATCGTGTCTGCACCAGAGTCTTGTTTCTGGACGGCAGCGGAAGGGCGCGATTCCATGAGGGTGAGATTGAACCGCTGCTGGAAGAACTTCGTGCTGTGCCCGAAGTCCGCACTCCTGCTGCGGCTGCAGCGACGAACGCAAAACCGCAGGACGACGAAACCCGCAAGAAGCTAAGGAAAGCCGAAAACGAGCTGCGCAAACTGCCGCAGCGCATTGAACAGCTTGAGGCCGAGTGCAAGGCCCTGGACTCGAAGCTGGCGGACGCAAGTTTGTATCTGACACCAAAGGGCAGTGCAGAAGCAGCCACAATCGCGCAACGCCGCAAAGAGCTGAGTGCCGAGCTGGATTCCCTGTTTGCCCGCTGGCAGGAACTTGAATCGTTGATTTCTGTCCCGGGGCAGGGCTGAGACCCATCTGCTATGCTGGCAGCCGTTTAGGCATTTGTGACCCGCAGGGGCCTGCGTGGGCATTTCTAGGATGATGGCGGTGGCTGTGCTTGATAAGCGCGTTGACCTGGAGGCACTGATCCACACGCATCAGGCGGGTGTCTGGCGCTATTTACGATTCCTTGGCGCGTCGCGCACCGAGGCCGAAGACCTGACACAGGAGACCTTTGTCGCGGTTTGGCGCAGTGGGTTTGAGCAATACAGCGATGCGGCCACTGCGGCTTACCTTCGCACTACCGCTCGATCCCGTTTCTTGATGATGCTGCGGGCGCGAGGCCGACGCCCCAAAGAAAGCGACCTGGCTGATGTTGATGCCGACTGGCTGGCCCTGACGGACGAAGGCGAGGCCTGGGACGAACGCGTAGAAGTGCTTCAGAAGTGCCTGCAACCCGTGACAGGTAAGTCGCGCGAGGCACTGGACCTGAGTTATCGGCTTGGCCTGACACAGGCCGAGATTGCAGAGCGGCTGGAAATGAAGCCTGAAGGCGTAAAGACAATGTTGCGGCGCGTGATTGAAAAGTTGCGGCAGTGCATGGAGGCGAAACTCAAGTGGCCCCCTCAAGAGACCGCCTGATCGAGCTGATGCTCGAGGAAGCGCATGGCAATCCGCCGCCGGATCTGTCGGCGCGCATTGTTGCCGAGGTTAACGGCACGGCCGCGCAGACGGGCAGGGCGCCTGCCATGGCACCTGTGTTGAAGCCTGTGTTGAAGCCGGCGTTCCCGTGGCATTGGTTTGCGGCCGCTGCCGCGGCTGCTGTCTTGCTTGGTGCAGGTTTTGCGCTGGTCTTCAGCGGTAATGATGTGCCTTCTGATGTGCCGTCGGTTGCCGGTTCTGGCAGCAACGCGCAGCCCGACCCAGCGCCACAACCTCGACCGAACCCACAGCCGCGTCCCTCACCGCAGCCCCAACCGCGGCCGGAACCCGCGCCGCAGCCGACCCCTGGGCCGATGATTCCAGAGCCCCAGCCCCAGCCCCAGCCCGCGCCGCAGCCAGGGCCGGAACCTGAACCTGAACCCGAACCTGCGCCGATGCCCCCTGAGGAAGTCGAGAAGCCCGCGCCCGAACCTGAGGTTCCCGCGCCAGTTCCCGCGCCTAAGCCCGAAGAGCCGCGCCCGGCGCCGGGCCCCACCGTGGAGGAGCCGCCGGTGCAGCCGCAGCCACAGCCACAGCAGCCGGATCGTCCACCCACCGAGGCGCCCCGTGCCGGCCCGGTGAAGACCGCTACGGTGCTGTTCCAGAGCAGCGGCGCGAAACTCTCATACAAAGAGGGTGCCGCAACGCGCTTTACCGAGATCAAGGGTGAACTTGAGCTGATGTCCGGCTGGGTTCTTTCTGCGCGCCACCCCGTGCTGCTGGATCTCGGTCATGGTCGCCGCGCCTGGTTTGAAGGCGAGCTCGGCATTGACATCGTTGACGGCAACACCACGCTTGAAGTCATCAAAGAGGGCGTTTACGTCGACGCGCTGGGCGGCAAAGGCACCGTGATAGTCCGCCGCGAAGGCACAGCCATTGAAGTTGCCGACGCCGCTGTGCTGGCCGAGCGCATGTCCACCATCAAGGACGGTCTGGAAGTGTCCTGCCTGGATGGCGAAGTTGCCTGGGGCGAAAGCCGCCTGGGCGCCGGCCAGGGCGCGACGATTTCCGGCAAGGGCTTCAAGCGCACCAAGGCCGAGGGTGCCAAGCTGCGCGACAAGGGCCTGATCAAGGACTGGGCAAAGTCCCAGAATCTGTGGCGCGAGGATTTCGATGCTCGCATGGGCGAACGCCTGTTCGCCGGCGAAGTTGAAAACGGCATCGCCATTGGCCCCGGTGGCCGGGAAGTCAGCATCGGCTGCTACCTGCGTGAGAGCCGCGAGGCCAGCGAGCGCACCTTCCTGCGAGTTCGTATCCGTGTCACGGCCAACACTGGACTGTACCTGCAGTTGATTGGCGATGAAGGTAAGTCGCGCTTCGGCAAGGAGTTTCTGGTACCGGCCGGGCAGTGGGTTACACTCAAGATTCCGGTGCTGGCCTGCCGCGAGGGTGATAACGGCATGCGCGCGCCGGCCAAGCCGGGCGAGAAAGAGGGCAACAAGGGCGGCGAGAAGAACGAGAAGATCGATGCCGCCAGCCTGCTGCAGAAGTTTCACGTAGCGACCAAGAACAAGAACACGCAGATTGAGATTGACTGGATCGAGATCGGCGATGAACCGGCCCAGAAGTGAGTGGGGGAGCCATGATCCGTAGAACACTGGTTGCGCTTGGATTCCTGCTGGCCCTCGGTGCGGTGGCCAGCAGCCAGGAACTGACCGAGAAGAACTACGAGGACATCAAGAAGGAGATCATGCCCACCCCGGCAGAAGAGGAGTGGCGCAAGATCGACTGGCACCCCACTCTCTGGGACGGCGTGATCAAGGCCCAGAAGGACGACAAGCCGATCATGTTCTTTGCCATGAACGGGCACCCGTTCGGCTGTACGTGAAACAACGGCGTGATTGCCAGACGGTCCGTCTGGACAGACAAGCAGGTAGTCACCCTTTCCAAGGATTTTGTCTGCTGTGCCGACGAAGTTTGGCGCCTGCAGAATCTGGGCGACCCCGATTGCGTTTACTTTCGCAAGTGGTGCGACGAAGGTGGCCAGCTGAACGGGGACGGCGCCCAGACCACCCGGCAGGGCACTTATTGCGTAAGCCCCAGCGGCCAGTTCCTGGGCTCGTGCAACTCGCGCGACCCGCTGGTCATGGCAGCCATGCTGCGCACGGCGCTGACGCGCTGGAAGGCAATGGAAAAGAAGGCCCGTCTGCTGGACTATGACCCTGAAACCAAGGTCAAGGACATCAGCCGCGCCGAAAACCAGTACCCCAAAGACGGCATGGCACTGAAGGTTCACAGCCGCGACCTTAACCGCACGGGCCTGAACCCGAGCGACTGGCGCACCCACGCCCTGAACGTTGACTTCTGCTGGTTCCGTAAGGAAGAAATGCTGCGCCTGGTGCCACGCGACACCTTCACCAAAGACACAAAATGGGACCTGCCGGAAGACTTGGTGCGGCGGTCACTGCGCCTGAACGTGAAAGACAACGTGCGGGGCCAGACCAACGCCTACACCAACGAGCAGGTCGAGAAGGCCTTCATCAAGTGCGAAGTCGACAAGATCAAGAAGGGTGTTGTTTACTTTGACATGGTTGGCGAAGTGAAGCTCAGTGCGGACGGCCGAGGCATTGAAGGCAAGATTCGCGGCAAGGGCGCCTGGAACGTTGCCAAGTCGAAGTTCGAGCAGTTTGACATCGTGGTTGCCGGAACGCGCACCGGCCGCACACAGTACAATGCGCGTGAAGACGACACCGGCACGGCCGGCATCGGTTTTGTCTTCACGCTGGCAGGCGACAAGCCGATCGACAAAATCGCCCCGACGGAGTTCGGCAGCTACGGCTGGCGGTGATCGATTGCTGTAAGACAGGTGGCCCGCCTTCGCCAAGGCTTCGGCGGGCGCCACGACAACAGCGCCCTTGCGGGCGCTGTTATCGTGGCGGAGGAGGAGGGATTCGAACCCCCGGATACCTTTCGGCATCTTCGGTTTTCAAAACCGACGCGATAAACCACTCTGCCACTCCTCCGCAGTACGCAAGAATAACGGGCGGCCGGTTCATCGCAACGCGGCGTCAGGGTTGTTCCAGAAACTGCAGGCTGGCATAGCGGATGTTGGCGTCAAGCTGGTCGGGGATCCACTTGTCGTTCAGCCACACCAGTCGCACGGTGTGGGCCCCGGCCAGTTTGCCAAGTTTCATGCGGCCGGTCTGCACTGCGGTGCTGTTGGCAAGGATGCTCAACTGGCCCTTCTTGACCCCGTCAATCCAGACCTCAACTTCAAAGCGATAGTCGTTGTCGACCAGACCCTGGTTGGTGCATCCAAGCAGAAGGTCGAAGCTGCCGCCCTCTACGCCCGGCTCGGGCTCGGGGCCGAAATCCACCTGCCATTCAATCCAGTGGTTTGACCAGGCCGTGTAGATGCCCGGGTCTTCGGGTTTGCTGTCCGGAAACCAGCGGGTGGCATCCTGCACGGCGGTGAACTGCCGCGGCTTGACGTTCAGTTCGCGGCCGGGGTAGAGGTCAATGTCCAGCGGGCCCCCGGCCTGGGCCTGCAGCGAGATCGGGTCGTTGATCGTGCGTGGGAAGTAGCCCACCTTCTCGATCACGATGGCGTTGACCAGCCATTCGGCCTTCTGCACGAACTCGCCGGTGCTTGATGTAAGGTCAAAAGTCTGCGTGGCTGGTTTCGGGGCCTTGCCGCCGCCTTCGGGTGGCAGGGACTTCTCAATGGCCTTGATACTTACCTGGGTGATGGCCGCCTGTGTGTACCTGTCGCGCAGGCGCAGCCACAGCACCGGTTTGCGGTTCTGGAACTTCACCTGCACACCTACGTCGCCGGGTTTGACATTGGAAACCAGCGTGTTGATGAAGTCGTCGTGGGTGCCCATAAGATGGCGGGTGTTCTTGCCTGGGTTGGCAAGTTCAAACCAACCTGAAGCATCGCTTACGGCCGTCACATAGGTGGTGTCCCCCGCCGAGACTATCACCGCGCCCGCCACGGGCGCGCCGTCGGCATCCATGCACTGGCCGGTGATCGACACGTACCCCGTGTTCTCAAACAGCACCGTCTCAAAGGGTTTGGGCACCTGTTCGGGCGTAGATGCCGATGACTCGGCCTTGCGGGTGATGCATCGGCGGGTCACCAGCGGCTTCAAGCCCTGGCACAGGGTCAGGTAGGGCCGATCTTTGCCGTCCCAAGTGCTGCGGACGGTGCAGCGCCCGGCGTTGGCCGCGGCCTCTGGCGTCGCCCCGTCGCGCGGAGCCACGCCCGTGGCGGCAAACAGGGCCAGCGCCTCGGTGCGCTTGCTGGAGTGCCAACGCTGCGGGTCAAGCTCGCCGGTACAGATCACTTTCAGGCCGGTCTCAGAAAACTGTGTGGCATCGCAGTCGACATCAAAGGGCTGCTCTGGTGCCCAGAAAATGCCAAGCTGGTTGAACTCGCCCGGGCGCAGGTTGTTCAGCGCCAGGCCCGCGACAACCTGAAACACTCGGAAGTCGCCGCCGACTTCGCCGGCGGCCTCGACAATCATGCCCACCGATGCGTGAAACTGCGGCTGCCGGGGCCCGACCGGGATGGTGCCTGCAAACTCACCTTTGGCGTTGGCGGAAAGTTCCGTGCCCACAACATACAGCGGGCCGCCGGCCTGGGTTCCCCAGGGCAGAAACGACAGCAGGGTGACCTTGGCGTTGGCGATACCCTCGTTGGACAGCGGCGACATCACTTTGCCGGCGACCTGGGTGGGAACCATCTCAGGCGGTTCCAGGCCTTCTTCGGCGAACTGCTTGGGCCACTCACCAGCCGCAAGGGACTTGACCAGGCCCTTGGTGCTGGAGATGCCGTTCTCAGGCGCGCTGGTCACCCTGGAGTTGTGTGCGACGCGCCCGGTCTGCTGGCGCTCAAGCTCTAGCCGTTCACGGGCCGTCAGCGTCCGGGGAGGGTTCGGCTCGGACTGGCCGGTGGTGCCGCCCTGCGGCTGTGCGGGCGCGCTGCCGGTGCCGCCCGGGTCGCGCCCGGGCTCGCCGGACTGCCGCGGCGGCGGTTGATCGGCCCGGATGATTTCGGGTTCAGGCCCGGTGCTGGCTCGGTTTGCACCGGCCCGGGCGGGGCTGTTTTCGGGCTCGTCGGTGGCGGGATCGTCTGCGGCTGCGGCACGGATCTTTGCGCTGTCTGGCCCGCCAGAGTCGCCGCTGCGCAGGGCACCAGAGGCGGCGGGGTCCAGCACAAACCAAGCCGCCAGCCCTCCCATCAGGACGGCCAGCAACAACAGCAGCAGCAGGCGACTGTGGTTCATACGCTTGATACGAAAAGGGCCGGGAACAGTATGACTGTTCCCGGCCCCGTTGCCAGAAAATCAAGGGCTAGCGGTCCTGCCCCGCGCCAACCAGTGTCTCGGCGACATCTCCCGTTACCTCGGTGCCCTGGTAGGCGTCGTGAACGTTGATCTTCTCTTTCTCTGCCTTTTCCTTCTTCACCATGTTGAAGCCGCCGCCTTCACCGAACTTGTTCCCGGTGGTGTTCACGTCGGTCAGGGCGTAATCAAACTTGTACTCCTTGGCCACGACCTTGTCGGCGTATTCACGCAGATGGATGAAGTAAGCCATGTAGCTCAGTGTCTGCAAAAGCGCGCCAGGGGCGAGTTTGAGCGTGTTCCACATCATGCGCCAGGCGAACTTGCGCTTTGCGCTGCCGCCCAGCAGGTAGTACTTGGCAATCTTGAACGTCGCGGCCAGCAGGTGCGGCTTTGGCCGACCCAACGGCTTCTGCAGCCATTCCCGGTTGGGGTCGTCCACGTGGTTGTGCTCGCCCTCGCGGCCTGCGGGGTTCTTGGGAACCACGCGGTGCTTGCCCCACTGGCGCACGTTGGAAAGCCAGCGGTCGCCCACGGCCTGCCAGGTGTAGATTTTGGCAAACAGCTCGCGGTAGCCGTTGATCAGGTCTTCATAGCTGATGTTCAGCGGCACCAGGTTGGTGAAGCTCAGCGTGTTGTTGCCCTGTGCGGCGCTGCGCAGACGGCCTGCCTTTTCCAGCCGCTCGTACAGCGGCGTGCGCGGGATCGCCTGAAGAATGCCCAGCATGACAATCGGGATGCCGGCTTCCTGAAGGAACTTGTACTGGTCCTCAAAGATGCCTTTGTCGTCGTTGTCAAACCCGACAATCATGCCTGCTACCGTCACCATGCCGTAACTCTGGATGATCTTGATGGCGTCGGCCAGCGGCGTGGCCGCATTCTGAAATTTCTTGGTCTCCTTCAGGCTGCTTGCACGCGGTGTCTCAATGCCCAGGAACGCCTCGGTCACGTTGGCCCAGCGCATCAGCTCCAGCAATTCCTTATCGCGGCAGGCGTCCACCGACATTTCCACGTAGAAGCTGACGGGCACTTTGCGGGCACGGTTCCAGTCTCCCACAGCCTTGAGCATCTTCTTGGCGTACACGCGGTCGCCGACCAGGTTGTCGTCGGCAATCGTGATGAAATCTACGCCGGCATCGGCCCATACCTGAAGTTCCTTGACCACGTTCTCGACCGGCTTGCTGCGCACCTTGCGCCCGTAGGTCACGATGATGTCGCAGAACTCGCACGAAAACGGGCAGCCGCGGGTCGTCTGGATGCAGCCCAGGCGATAGGCCTTGGTATTGAACAGGTCCACGCGCGAACCGGGGCTGTCGCGCATGTCGATCTTTTCTTCCTGCACGTAGTGGTTCTTGTGGGTGCCGGCCTGCCATTCGCGCAGGAACTGGGGCCAGGTGTATTCGCCTTCGCCTTCAAACAGGATATCGCAGTGGGGGCGGCAGCGCTCAGGCAGCACGTTGCAGATCGGGCCACCCATGCACACCAGTTTACCGCGGCGGCGGAACTCGTCGGCGACCTCAAACAGGCGCTTTTCGCAGATCGCCATGGCTGACATCGCAACGATGTCGCACTCTTCATCGAAGTTGATCTCTTCGATATTTTCGTCCACGATCTTGCACTCGAACTCGGGCGGCGTAAGCGCGGCAATGGTGGCCAGGCCGATGGGCGGCATGATTGTCTTGAAGCCGCCGATGTCCTTGATGAAGCCGAAGCTCCAGAATGAAGGCGGGAACTTGGGGTACACCATCAGGACCTTGAACTTGCGTCCTGCCTGCGGGGCCTGGGTCATTGTGCCTCTCCGGATCGAGTCTGGTCTGCTGCCAATAAGCCAAGCATCATAGCGAGTGGTTGTCCGGTACGTGCGGATAATTTTGTGATAAGGGTACGGGCAATTTTCCCTAACCATCGAAAGGACGGGCATTTCCATCGCGCGAATCAGGCGGGTAGAGTGCTGCCCTTATGGAAGACCTGGCACCGCGACCCCGCTTTGACGCATTGGCCGCCCTGCTGAAGTTGGATGACGATGCCGTGGGCCTGATCCGTGGCAGCGTCAACCACCTGCTTGCGAACCTGGGCGACCTGGCCGCGATGTGGGATGAAACCCTGCGCAGCCAGGCCGCGCGCCAGACCATCGGTGTCATGACACCCGAGCAGCGCGAGGAACTGCAAAGCCGGCTTGCCAGCTTTGTGTTTCGCACGATCGCCTGTGTGTTTGACGACGACTTCTGCGATTACGCCGACGCCTTTGCCCGCGACAACTCAGTGCCCCGGCGCCTGATTCCGGTTGCGCTTTCCGTGGCCTATGAGTTCGTGGCCCGCAATCTGGCCGAAAAGATAGACGACAAACAGCGCCTGGGCGACGCCTTGAGCGCATGGTCGCGCCTGATCAGTGTGCTGCGCGAGTTCGCCCAGAAATGAACGTCAAGCAGACCGCCCGCGAGATAGTCAACCAATTGCGCGCCAGCGCAAACCCGCGGCGCCGTGAGGCGACACAGAACTACTTTCCGAGCGCGCAAACCATTCTTGGCGTCTACACGGCAGACATACGTGCCCTGGTGCGCAAACACCGCAAGCCGCTGGTTGACCAGGGCCGCGACACTGTGCTGGCCCTGGCCCGCGCGATCATCGCCGAGAACACGCTGGAAGGCCGCCAGGTGGCCGTTGAACTGGTCGCCCAGCACAAGGCAACCATGGCCGCGATTACTCTCGCCGAGGTTGAGGCGCTTGGTCGCGGCATGGACAACTGGGCCAGCGTGGATGGATTTTGCTGCTGCATTGCGGGCGTGGCCTGGCGCGACGGCCGCATTCGGGACGCTGACGTGCATCGCTGGGCGCGCAGCAAAGACCCGTGGTGGCGCCGCGCGGCGCTGGTCTGCACCGTGCCGCTGAACACCCGCAGCAAGGGCGGCAAGGGCGATGCGTCGAGAACCCTGAAAGTGTGCCGAAAGCTGGCCGCCGACCAGCACATCATGGTGCACAAGGCCCTGAGCTGGGCCCTGCGCCAGCTTGTGTCGCACGACAAGGCCGCAGTAGCGAAATTTCTGAAGGACCACCCGAAGCTGCCGGCGCTGGTCAGGCGCGAAGTTAACCGCAAGCTGACCACCGGGCGCAAGAACGGTTGATGCGCTTGCGGCTGACACCAGGACTGCTTCATGGCAGGACTGTCGCAGTGGAATCGAGGTACTCGCGGCCCCTTACTTCCAGCCCTGGCTTTCGCGTCCGGGCTGTCCGGCAACAACTTCGGCCATGATCGAAACCGCAATCTCGGACGGTGTCTGTGCGCCGATGCTGAGGCCCACAGGGCACTTCACGCGCGCCCACTGGTCTTGGGCCACGCCGCGTGAGCGCGCGATTTCGGTCATCTGGACAAACTTGGCTTTGCTGCCGATTGCCCCCAGATGAATGGTCTTGGGCAGGCGGTCGATCGCGGCAATCAGGCCGTCGAGGTCGTAATCCGCACTGTAGCCAAGGCCTACCACATGGCTGAACGCGGGCAGGTCTTGACGAGTCAAGTAATCGCCAGCCGACGCGCAGGTTACCTGCAGCGCGCCCGGGAAGTCCGCGGCCAGGGCGAACTCGGGCCGATCGTCGACAACCGCGTAGGGGTACTCCAGCAAAGCGCAAAGCTGCGCCACGGCGCGGGCAACGTGGCCACCACCAAGCAGAAGCAGGCAGGGTTTGGGCATGAACACCTCAATAAAGACCTCGTTGGTGCCGCCGCACAGGGACTTGACCAGGTTGCCGGGCTTGCGGGAAAGCTCGTAGGCGATGGTGCGCGAGCGGCCCTCGGCAACGGCCTCGCGGGCCTGGGCGATCATCTGGCGTTCGGCGTCGCCGCCGCCGATGGTGCCAAGCGTTGCACCGGGCTCAACCAGCATCAGAAAGCCGGATTTGCCCGGTGAAGAGCCCTTCACCTTGACCAGGTGAACCATGGCAAACGCCCGGTTCAGGCGGGTCAGTTCCGCAGCTCGCAGGAAGATGTCGGCGGTTCCGGTCACAGACTGCACGTTATAGGTTGTCGAAAGCAGGTTGCAGCAGCGACGTCTCAGGGCGTTGCCATGCAAATCCCTAAACCCGGCCTTCCAGGGCTGCCCGGTACTCTTGGGGTGTGTCGATGTCTGCCAGTACGCCCGGGTTGTCGGTGGGCACTTCCATCACCTGCGTGTGGTTGTCATCGATCACCTTGCGAGCCGTGGCACCGGGCGGAAGCTCCATGAAGGGCTGGCGAAAACCGATGTCCACCAGCATTGGGTGGCCGCGCCGGCCCTTGTGCGTGGGCACGAAGATGCGCATCAGGCTGGTGCGCCACTTCACGTAGCTGTCCACCAGCGCGCGCACGTCTGCGGCCTGCACCAGTGGGCAATCCACGGGCCAGATCACGCCGCAGTCTGTGCTGAAATCCAGGTTCTGCATGCCCAGCCGAGTGCTGGATATCTGACCCTGGGCGGGGTCAGGGTTGATGAGCACCATGGCATCGCCCAGGTCGGCGGCCGCCATGATGGATTCTGCATCGCGGCCCAGCACCACCAGAGACCTGGCGCAGCCGCCCTCGCGCGCGGTTGCCAGCACGTGTTCGATCAGCGGCCTGCCGTGCCAGTCCAGCAGGGCCTTTGGGCGGCCCATGCGCGTGCTGTCGCCGGCGGCCAGCACAATCACGGCTGCAGTAATCTCGGGTATCTCGTCCATGGCCCAAGCATAGCGTGGCAGGCGCCGACCGCAAAAGCAGACGCGGAGGCCAGGCGGCCTCCGCGCGTATGAAGTTCCTGGCGGCCTTAGCCCGGCAGGAAAATGCTCAAGCCGCCGTCAACAATGAACGTGTGGCCGTGAACCATGTTGGTAAGGTCGCTGCACAGAATCGTGACGGCGTTGGCAACGTCATCGGGCGTAACCAGCTTCTTGGCCGGCATCCAGTGCAGGCTTTCCTGAAGCATCACGTCGCGGTTGGGGAAGTGTTTCAGCGCCTCTGTGTCCACGACGCTTGCGCTGACGGTGTTCACGTTGATGCCCTGGCTGGCGTACTCAATGGCCAGGTGGCGCACCAGTGACTCCAGCGCGCCCTTGCTGGAACCCACGGCGGCATAGTTGTTGAAGGCGCGAATCGCGCCCAGGCTGGACACCGCGACAATGCGGCCAGTGCCCTTGCCTTCTTTGCCCTTCATCAATGGAACCGCGTTGCGCGCCAGGGCCAGCAGGGCATAGGCGTTGATGTCCAGCGTCCACTGCCAGTGATGGTAAGTAAGCTCGGCGCTGGGTTTCAGCACGCCGCTGGCGGCATTGCTCACCAGGAAATCCAGCCGGCCCCACTTTTCCTTGATCACGGCAAACATCTCCGTGATGTCTTCGTCTTTGGCTACGTTGGCCTTGAGAATCAGCGGTTCTTTGCAGCCGGCCTTGACGATGGCGTCTCGCGCCTCGTCGGCGGCCTTGCGGTTGCGAAGGTAATTGACGGCAATGTCCGCGCCGGACTTGGCCAGCTTCACCGCAGTGGCCAGGCCAATGCCGCGGGTGCCGCCGGTGATGAGTGCCTTCTTGCCTGCGAAATCAAACATGTCCGCTCATGTCCCGCTGTCACCCGCTGTTGCCGGGCAGTATAACCACAGAATCGGGGGCCAATCGTCCCCGGCTCGTTTTACACAAGGGTGGGGATTGTAGGAAGGTTGTACGTCATGGGCAAACATGCGCTAGTGGTTTTGTGTGCGGCACTTGTGGCCGGGCTTTCCTGGCAGCCGTCAACGGCACAGCAGGCCGCCGCGGCACCTGATCCCTACGCATGCAGCTTCCTTACACTGGAAGACCTGGAGCACATCGACGCCGCCCTTGGGTACGTCAACCTGACCCGCGCGCAACTTGGCTATGAAAAGAAGCACTTGGACCACAAGTTCCGCCTGAAGGTGGCCGACGCAGGGCTGGACGACCCGTTGGGTCTGCCCAAAACAGCGGAACTTGCATCCGCGGCGTTTTCTCTGAAAAGCCCCGCTGCGATGCGTGGCCGCCACGCCAGCGACCTGCTGGATCTGCCCGCCGCACGCTGGTCGCCTGAAGAGATGCAGAAAGACGGCGAGATCCAGGCCAAGCGCAGCGTCGAGTATGACGCAGCCAGCGAGTCCGCCCTTGAGGCATTGAGCAAGCGCTACGACGCAGAAGACATCGCCCGCTTTTTTGGCGGCCCGGTGAAGTCGGCCCTGCACCCTGATCCGGATCGGCCGCACTTGCTGCCCACCGCGCGGCAGATGTTGCCGGTGCTGGAGTCGACCAGGAGCCCGGAACCCACCGTCACAGAGGCAGAGTTGCGAGGCCTGGCAGCTACGCTGCCCGCCGAAGTGGCCGACGCCGAGTCGCGCTTGCCCGGGGCCGAAGGCTCAGTCACGGACTGGTACAGCCTTGCCGCCCGCACCGCCGTGCAGGGCAAGCTGGTGGCCGGCGCGCGGCTGGCAGGGTATCTCGAGCGCGAAGCCGCAGAGTGGACCCGCCAGTTGTCAGTGGCGCCTGCCGGAACCTACGCCGGCAAGCCTGTTGAGGGGTTTGGCGTCACGGGCGGAGTGATCGGGTTGTGGCAAGGCCCGTGGGGAAAGTTCGTCATCGGCGGCACTGGGCCGAACACCTACGAGGGCGACGACTTTGTCGCCATCATCGACCTTGGCGGCGACGACGTTTACAGAGGCCGAGTTGCCAGCGGCATCGGGCTGCCGGGCCGGGCGGCGATCAGCTTCGTGCTGGACCTTTCGGGCAACGACCAGTACCTGGGCGATGACTTCACCCAGGGTTTTGGCTTCAACGGTGTGGGCATTCTTCACGACCTTGGTGGCGGCAACGACCTGTATCGCGCGCGCTTTTGCGCCCAGGCCTGCGGCCTTTGCGGCTATGGCGAGCTGTATGACGATGGCGGCGATGACAACTACATCGCCGACAGCTGCGCCCAGGGCGCGGCGACCTTCGGGTATGGCCATCTGCTGGACGCCAGGGGCAACGACAGCTACCGCGGCGCGCGTTATGTGCAGGCCTTTGCGCAGATCATGGGCATTGGCGTGTTGACCGACGGCTCGGGCAACGATCTTTACTACGCGGGCGGAAAGTACCTGCACCAGCCGCTGTGGAACGACCGCTATCAATCCCTCAGCCAGGGCTTTGCCATCGGCAACCGCAATGGTGGCACGGGCGGTGGCGTGGCGCTGCTGCTGGATGAAGGCGACGGCAACGACGTCTATCAAAGCGACATCTACGGCCAGGGCAGCAGTTACTGGTACAGCCTGGGCATGCTGGTTGATCGCGGCGGCAACGACACCTACACCTCGGGCCAGTACTGCCAGGGCGTGGGGATTCACCTGAGCGCGGGCATCCTGGTCGACCTTGCGGGCAATGACACCTACACCATGGGCGTGGGCCTGGGCCAGGGTGCGGCCCACGACTGGGCGGTGGGGTGGCTGATTGACCGCGCCGGCAACGACCTTTACCAGGGCAACGGCCAGGGCATGGGTTTGAACTACTCGCTGGGCATCCTGCTGGATTGCGCCGGCGACGACAGCCACAGCACCAGCGGCGACGGCAGCATCGGCAAGGGCAGCAACAACGACATCAGCCTGCTGATTGACCTGGGCGGCTATGACGTCTACGGCCACAAGGAAACCAAAGACGGCGCGATCACAAAACGCGACCGCCACGCGCTGGTGTATGACGTGCCCGAGGGCTGGTTCCCGGCCATTGACGCGTCAACCCTGCCCACCAGGCAGAACCCGCCGCCGGCCAAGGTGCGCGTGCAGCACATCCTGATTGCCTGGGACGGCACCGGCGTGAACACCCAGAAGGCCAAACGCACCAAAGAAGAAGCCACAGCCGAAATGAAGCGCGTGCTGAGGCTGGCGCGAACCAAAGACGCCGACTGGGCCAGACTGCAGCAGGATCACAACGAAGACTGCGCCAAAGGACTCGATGCCCAGGGCCAGGCCTACGACAACACCCACAACATCTACGACGTAAGCCCGACCGCCAAGCTGGTGAAGGCGTTTCTGGATTGCGCCATGAAACTCGGCACAGGCCAGATCGACGTGGCCGAAAGCAAGTACGGGTATCACATCATCAAACGGGTAGAGTAGGGCTACTTGTAGTCCGCCACTACCCTCGCCCCAAGGTCAACGCCCTTGGCTGTGTAGGTGAACTCGACCCGCAGGTCCGGCTTGAGGTCGTCACGTGAACCGCCCCATAAGTAGAGCACGTACTTCTTGCCTTCCTCGAACCTGAGAGCTGATTTGAGCACATAGCCATGCGGGTCGCCGGTGGCCGTTTCGTGTGTATCATACCAGGCACCGTTGCGGGCAAAGCGCAGCCGCAAGTCGCGTGCGCCAAGCGCCTTGAACGCGGCGTCGCCCATGATCGACACCAAATCGTCATCGGTGACTTCTTCATCTTCTTTGAACGCAATCGAACCTTTGCCTTCCAGCTTGATCGGGCTGCTCTTGGCGGCGGCGTCTTCAAGTGTCTTCTTGAGCCGCACAGCTATCTTGTCGTCTTCGACCGTCAGCACGGATACCTGTGCGTGGGGCACCCCCGCACCGGCGGCATTCACGGCACGCAGGATCACACCGGCAAACGACACCTTCAGCTTCACCTGCTTGCCAGCTTTGAGTTCGGCCAGCTGCGCTGTGGAAAGCTTGACCTCATTGGAATAGACGTGGGTCTGCAGCCAGTGGCGCTCGGAGGGCCAGGGAATACTGCTCAGGCCCAGCGCCGGGTCCTCGCCGTCTGCCCCGCCGAAATACAGGTCGACTTCACCTGCTGATTCAAGCTGCATCACGCGGTCAGCATCCAGCATGAACAGTGCACGCCTTTCCGCGCCAACCATGGATGCCACCACCTCTTCGCGTTTCAGGGGTCCGATAGATGGCTGGCACCAATCCCACCATTGTCGCAACGTGTTGCCCGTTGCTTCCACGCTCAAGGACGGAGGTTTCTGGGCAAACACAACCTTGATGGCACCAGAGGAATCGGCCTTGGGAAGATCCTTCCACGGGGTTTCAAACATGGGCCCGGACACGAAGCGGTACTTCAAGGCGCGGTCGCGTGGAATGGCGGCTGTCCAGCCCTCCTTGCCGGACTCCACCCACCCTGTGGTGAACTTCAGCGGAATGGATGGGTCGCTGAGTTCGACCCGGAACACACTGTCCGGCACCGCAAAGTATGCCGGCCAAATCAGGCCACCGCCGGGCTTCAAGGAGCGCGAACCCGGATCAGCCTCATTGGCGGCGGCGCGACCTGCAATCGCGTCAAGATCGACCTCGTACTCGACATCAACCGGCTTGTCGAAGCTCGCGTCGTCAAACGCACCGGCAATGGACACGGGTCCTGTGATTTGGCCCTCGCGGCCAGCCGTCACCGGCAAGTACCAAAGGCCGCCGTCGGTCAAATGCCGCTGCTTAGGGACACCGCTAGCACCGCCCCGCGCGCGACGAAATGCCAAGCCGCCACCAGGCGGCTTGCGCAGAACGTCCGGCAGATACTCATTGGCCGGCGGTTCGATCTTGTCGGCTTCCCAGCGATACCGAGGCGGAGTGTCGAGTGCAGCCAACGGTTTTCCGTCCGGCCCCTTGAACCGCAGCGTCACCACGCGCCGCCAGGTGCTGTACTGGTGCGGAGCCGGAGGCTTGCCCTGGGCGGCAACAGTAAACTCGCGTTCCATGGGCCCGTACGCACCAAGAACGGCCTTCAGTATGTAGGCGCATGGTTCCAACCCGCGATCGTTGTAGCCGCCACAGACCAGTTGGCTGCGCTGCGAATCGAAGCCGGCCGGGTGGGCGTACATCCACTTGCCAAGCTTGCGCCAAAGGCGTACTTCCGCGGTCTGGCCGGAGTCAAGCACCAGTGGCTGGCCCTTGGCATCCTTGACGTCGATGGCAACAACCAGACCGCTTCGCGCCAGCGCGTCTGGCTTGGCAGCCTGGCCCCTGCCGACGGCAACCACGCAGAGCGACAGCACCAAAACGCCGGACAACCTGATCAAGGGAACCTGTTTCATAGGGCACCGGTGACGATCATACCGGGCGCACTCTGACTCGTCGTGGCAATCCACAAGTAGTTTGAGATCGACCAGAGTTCGCCGCAACGCAAACCGGGCGGCCTTTGGGCCGCCCGGTTGAGTTACTGTTGACTGCTGCTCGCTTGCGCTTCGGACTCGTGTTCCTACTTGCTGCCTTCTTCGCCTGCGCCCAGCAGTTCGGCCAGCTTGCTCTCCAGGGCCGCGCCGCGCAGGTTCTGGGCAACCACTTTGCCGTCTTTGTCGATCAGCACGGTCTTGGGAATGCTCTGTACGCCATAGCGCTTGGCAAGGCCGGCGTTCCAATAGCCGCCGTCGTAGATCTGGCGCCAGGGCATCACGCCTGTGCGTTTGCCGACGTTACCTTCGCCCTTGATGGTGTCGCGCAGGCCTTGCTCGCCCTCGCGGGTGTCAAAGCTGATGCCGATCACTTCAAAGCCCTTTTCCTTGTACTTGTCATAGGCTTTGACGACGTTAGGCATCTCGGCGATGCACGGGCCGCACCACACTGCCCAGAAGTCAATCAGCACAACCTTGCCCTTGAAGTCGGCCATCTTGATGGATTTGCCGTCCAGGTCCTTCACGTCGAAGGCCTCCGACCAGCAGGGGAACGCTTCGCCGTCCTTGATTTCGGCCTTGGTGCTGGACAGCACGATGCGCATGGCGTCGCGGCTGACCCACACGTCTTTGCTTTCGGCGATCAGCTTGTTGGTCTTCAGCGAGCTGATGGCGGCGGCGGTGGCTTCTTTGTCGCCACGATAGCCGGCGTCGGCCATGCGGATCTCGGCGGCCAGCAGTGCGCTGGCGGCGTCGGCCTTGGCGGCTTCATCAATCTTCTTCAGTTCTGCGGTGGCCTCGGCCTTGTAGGCGTCGTGGCCCAGCCCGCCGGCGATGTAATACTTGCGCCAGTTGGCGGCGTCTTTGGCTTCGGGGTTATCCTTGAGGTACTTCTTGGCCAGAAACAGGAAGCCCTCGTGGTTGCGGCCGTTGGCAACGCGGGGCGCGGCCCACTTGTAAATGTCGGCGTGGTCGGTGGCTTCGGGATTGTTCTTGACGTAATCGCCGGCCAGCGCAAATGCCTTGGACCACAGTTCAAGAATCTGGGCCTCAGAGGCGTTGCGGGGCATGCCCTGCGACAGCTTCTGCATCGCGGCCTGAACTTCTTTTGCGCTCTTGGGCGCTTCCTCTTTGGCTTCTTCTTTTGTGCCTTCCTGCGCGTAGGTGGTCACCACCGGCGCGCCGAACGCAATCAGCGAACCAAGCGCCAGCGAGCGCATCCATGCCATGTCCATGCATTCTCCTTGGGTATATTTGTGTGCAGCACTAATGGACGTGATACGTTGAAGGGTGCCGCAAGCGCCATAGAAAATACAGTTTGTAACAAGTGGCCCCATGACGCCCGAAGCCTCACGCACACGCTGGCACAGCCGCCCTGCCTTCCTTGCGACCACCCTGCTGGCGGTTTCCGCATTGGGAGGGCCGTTTCTTGTCACACGCGGTCTGATCGCACACGGGGCGCTGTTTCTGCCCGCTGTGCTGCTGCTGCTGCTGGTCTGTGGCGCGCCGATTGTGCGGCTGGCGCTGGCTAGCGGGCAGCTTGACAACCGGCTGGCCGGGCGCGAGGCATTGCAGCCGCTGGCACTGCTGATCCGGCTGGCGCTGGCCGCTGTGCTGTTTCTGGTGGGGGCCCGCGCCTGCGCATGGATTGCCGACCGCATCTGGCTGCGGCCCGAGCTGAACCACCTGGGGTATCAGGCGCGTGAGCTGACACTGGCGGCCTCGCGCTGGACGGACCATGGCACTCACTTCACCTGGGGGCTTGGGCTGATGGCCGCGGCCACGGCGGGGCTGGCGTTGACGGCGCTGCGAAAGCGGCTGCCGGGGCTGGGCTGGGTGGGGGGCTGGCTGCTGTGGCTGCTGGTGGCGCTATTTGCTTTGGGCGCGCTGGCGGGCTACGCGCTGCCGGGCGCGGGCGGTCTGGCGGCACTGGTGGCCTACCCGCGTCTGGATGCACTGGCACAGGCAGGCTTCTGGAGTGACAGCATGGCGATTGCACTGCTGGCGATCGGCGCGCAGGCCGGCGTGCTGACAGCCGCAGGCGCGGGCCTGCCGCAGCGCGCCAACGTGGGCCGCGAAGCGCGCATCCTGGTGGCAGGCATTGCTGTGGTGCTGGTCACGGCCGGCCTGACAGGCCTGGTGCTGCTGTGTGCGGTGTGCGCGCGGCAGGGCATCGTGCCGATGCCCGAACACGCCCTGCCCGAGATTCTGCTGCTTGAACTGGTGCCCGCGCTGGGGCGCGACCTGTTTCCTGGCTGGCCCGCCGAATACACGCCGGGCACGCGGCAGGTGGCGCTGGGCTGGCAGTTCCTTGTGGCCCTGGGCGCCGCGTTCGGCTGTGCGGCACTGCTGACAGCGCGGCGCTGGCTGCTGCGTGACCTGCGTTCACCGGCGGTTCGCGCCGGCGTACTGGCTGCGGCGGTGGTCGCCATCTGCGTGGGCGTGGACTACGCCCGCGGCGTGCCCGACCCCGCAGAGCCCATCACCAAGGTTCTGCCGGCGCTGCTGGCACTGTTGCACCTGACCCTGGCGCGGCGGGCCGGGTCGGGCATGCGGGTGGTCAGCGCGGCATTCGGCAGCGGCCGGGCGTGGCTGGAGTGGTTGAACGTGAACATGGCCCTGCGCGTGGCGCGGCTGGTGCTGTTGTGCGCGGTGCCGTTGCTGGCGGTGACTTACCGGGCTCACTCCGTGACGCTTGCCGGCATGGCGATCGGCTTTGCGCTGGTGTGGATCGGCTCGCTGCATACCGCGCCGCGTAGCCGGGCCACCGGCGTCGTGCGCGTGGGCACGGCCGCCATGCTGCTGCTGCTGCTGCCACTGCCACTGCTGCCCGCGGCGGGGCAGGCGGATCTGCTTGCCATGCTTGACGAGTCGGATGCCTCCCGGCGCGCCGCCACCCGTGCGCGGCTGGAGACTTCGCAGGCCAACGGCGAGCCCGCGCCGGAAGGGTCGATTGACCTGCGGGACCGTCTGGCGCTGCTGATTGACCGCCCGCCCGATGCGTCGGCCGCGCTGGCGGACCGCGCCGCAAGACGGGCACAGGCCCGTGAAGTGCTGTCTCTGGCCCTGCTGCTGTGGCCCGACGACGCCGATCTTCAGCGGCTGGAGCGCGTGCAGCTTGCCGCCGATGGCGTGCGCCCGGTGCGGCTGGATGAAGCCCTTACCGACCACGCCGCGGGTCGCCCCCGGGCACTGCATGAACAGGCCACCGAAATCACCCGCAACCTTCCCACGCCGCGGCTGAGGGCGCTGCTGGATGCGCCGACAGAACCCGCGACGGTGCAATGGCACATGGCGCTGGTGGCCGACCTTCAATTGGCCTACGGCAGTGCGCCGCCGGTGACCCGTGACTTCCGACAGTTTGTGTTCCGGCGTGCCCTGACCGGGCGTTCGCTGCTGCGCCCGGACCCGGCCACGGCCGCGGTGCTGCTGTCGTGTCTGGGCATGGCGGCATTGGCCCTTGCGGTGGCGTTGGCACTGGGGCTTGCGCCACGGTCGCCCGATGACCGTTGAGCGCACGGCGCGCATGTGCTAACAATCGGCCAGACGACCGGAGACCGCCGTGCAATTCGACCTGCCCGAAGACCTTCAACTGCTGCAGAGCACCGCCCGCGAGTTCGCTGAAAAAGAACTCAAACCGCTGGCCCGCAAGATGGATCACGCGGAAGAGTTTGATGTCAGCGCGTTCCGGAAGATGGGCGAGCTCGGCCTGTGCGGCATCACCATACCCGAGGCCTTTGGCGGCGCCGGCTTCTATGACAGCAAGCTGGCCAACCAGGCGGCCTGCGTGACGCTGGAAGAAATCAACCGAATCTGCGCCAGCACCGGCGTGACGCTGAGCGTCCACATGAGCCTGTTCTCCAGCCTGCTGACCAAGTACGGCAACGATGAACAGCGCAAACGCGTGCTGCCGAAGATGGCCACAGGCGAGTGGATGGGTGCCTACTGCCTGAGCGAGGCCGGCAGCGGCACCGACGCCGGCAGCCTGGTGTGCGAGGCCCGCAAGGAAGGCAGCGAGTATGTGCTGGACGGCAGCAAGCTGTGGATCACCAGCGCGCCCTATGCCGACGTGTTCATCGTGATGGCGCGCACCAGCAAGGAACACAAGACCCGCGGCATCAGCACCTTCCTTGTAGAAGCCGAGCGCAAGGGCGTCACCGTCGGCAAGAAGGAAAAGAAAATGGGCATCCGCGGCAGCGCCACCTGCGAGGTGCTGTTTGAGAACTGCCGCATCCCGGAGGCGAACCGGATCGGCGACGAAGGCAAGGGTTTCGGCATTGCGCTGGATACCCTGGACGGCGGGCGCATCGGCATTGCGGCCCAGGCCGTGGGCATCGGACGCGCCTGCATGGAAGACGCCACGGCGTACGCCAAGCAGCGCGAGCAGTTCGGCGAGGCGATCATCAACTTCCAGGCCGTGCAGTGGATGCTGGCCGACATGGCGACAAGGCTTGACGCGTCAAGACTGTTGATGTATCGCGCGGGCTGGCTGCGTGATAACGGGCAGCCTTGCGCCAAGGAAGCCGCGATGGCCAAACTGTTTGCCAGCGAAACGGCCAACAAGGCGGCCAAGGACGCGGTGCAGATCTTCGGTGGCAACGGCTACAGCAAGGAATACGACGTGGAGCGTTACTTCCGCGACGCGCGCATCACGGAGATCTACGAGGGCACCAGCCAGGTGCAGCGCATCGTGATCTCGCGCGCTCTTTCCGGCTGACCGACCCGGGCGCAAAAAGCCTGATTTGCGGCGCAGCCCGCGCTGGCCCGGCATAGATGCTTGGGGCATAATCGCATCCAGAGGCACAGCATGGCGCAAGCACAGTCGACGGACCCGATCATCGGCCAGACATTCGGCAACGTGGTTGCCAAGAGCCTGCTGGGCCGCGGCGGCATGGGTGCGGTGTACCTGGGCTATCACGCCGGCATGGACATGAAGGTTGCCGTAAAGCTTCTGCCGGACCTGTTTGTGGGCCGCGCCGAACTGGTCGAAAGATTCCTGCGCGAAGCCCGCCTTTCGGGCCGCCTGCAGCACCCCAACATCGTGCGCACCCTCGATGTAGGCCAGAGCCACGGCGTCTACTACCTGGTCATGGAGTACGTGGAAGGCGTTGACGCCCAGAAGCTGCTGGATCGCGAAAAGCGCTTCACGCCCATGCGCGCGGTCAACATTGCCGGCTTTGTCGCCCGGGCGCTTGGCGAGGCGCACGAGCAGGAAATCATGCACCGCGACATCAAGCCCGCGAACATCCTGATCGCGCGCGACGGCAAAGTGAAGGTGACGGACTTCGGCCTGGCGCGCAGCCTGAACAACACCGCCACGGCCCTGACGCTCAGCAACCAGGTGGTGGGTACGCCGAACTACATGGCCCCCGAGCAGATCAAGACCACCACTGTGGATATGCGCGTGGACATCTACGCGCTGGGCGTGACGCTGTGGCAGTTCCTTACCGGTGTGCTGCCCTTTGAGGGCGAAACGCCGATGGCGGTGCTGCTGAACGTGGTCAATGAGCCGCTGCCCATGCCCGAAGGCACGTTTGGCGCCCTGCCCAAGGAACTGCGCGAAGCAATTGTGGCCATGACGGCCAAGGACCCGCGCCGCCGCCTGCCGAACATCGCGGCTGTGCTGGCGGTTCTCAAGAAGGCCCGCGATGCGCTGCTGCATGCCGGGCTGGACAGCACCGCGCCGCTGACGGCTGCCGGCACGCGCCCGCCGGTGGCGGAAACTCGCGACCCGGTTTCGGCGGCCAGCTTTGCCGCGCCGATACCGACCACCGGCAACAAGCCCGCCGCGCAGAGGGGCGACCACACCACGTTCACAAAGCCACTGGGCGGGGTGCCCATGCCCAAGCCCGCGGCGGCCAAGCCTGCGGCGCCCAAGCCGGGTTCGGCCCCGCCTCGCAAGCCACCCGCACGGTAGCGCTTGCCCGGCAACAAGGGCCGCACCGGCTCGCTTTGGCCTTGGCGCAGACGAAAGCGCTGGCGCACACTGCCATTGTCCCTGGTACAATAGACTTGTGACCAACCCTGCCCCAAAAGCCCAGGGCGGCCCGGTGCCGGAGCGTGAGTTCAAGACGTTCCAGGTGCCGCCGGTGTCGGCCCAAAGTGAAAGCATGGGCCGCAGCCCCAAGCCCTTCATCGTGGCCTGCGCGGTGTTCATGTTCTTGAGCCTGGGGTTGATGTTTACAGTCATCTTCGTATTCGCCAACGCTCCGAAGATCGGAGTCTCCGCGCACAAGCTGGAGTTCAAGCAGGCCTGGGAAGTCGGCCACTGCCTGCGCGAGGCCGCCACCGAACGCAAGTTCCAGCAATGGGCCAAGCGCAACCCCGCGCTGCGCGGAGAACAATTCTGGGCCAGGGCGCTGCGTGACCAGGTGATTGATCAGGACATGCTGCACAAGCTGTGCGCACTGACGGGCCCTGACATGCACCCGGACCGTGAAGGTTTCCTTTCACATACAACGAAGTACCAGGCCTGGTGTTCATACACGTCCCCAATAGCTGTCGAGGTTGAGGGCCTGTTTGCCAAAGAAAAACCGCGCTGCGTGCTGGTTTGTTTCAATGCCCGCAACTGGAACAACCGCCCCGACCTTGGGGTGATGGTGATCTGGTCCGACAGCGAAGAGCCGCAATGGCTTACCTTCGAACAAGCCCAGGCGGATTGGGGTATCACCGCTGAGCAATGGGCCGACCCCGCGGGCCAACTGTTCGGCAAGAAGGCCCCGTTTCAGCACACCTTCGAGTAGCCATGCCGGCGCACCTGCCCTATGCCCTGTCCTGCGGCCTTGCTATCTTTCGCGCGCCATGGACCTTGCCGCCATTACTGCTGCGTTGACTGCCGGCCTTGCGGCCTTTGAGGGTGCTGCCACGCCCGAACAGCTTGAAGAAGTCCGCCGCGAGTACCTGGGCGGTTCCGGCCTGGTCAAGAAAGTCCTGGGCGGCATGAAAGATGTGCCCAAGGAACAGCGCGGCCAGTTCGGCAAGGCCGCCAATGAACTCAACGCCAGGCTGACTGCGGCCTTTGAATCCGCCAAAACGCGGCTTGCCAGTGCCCCCGCATTGCCCAGCGGCGACTTTGACGTAACCCGCCCCGGCATCCGTCGCGAGGTAGGCCACGCGCACATCATCACCCAGACGATTGAAGAGATCGTCGCGATCTTCAACCGGCTGGGCTTTGCGCAGGTGGAAGGCCCCGAGGTGGAAGACGAGTTCCACAACTTCGACGCGCTGAACATTCCGCCCGGCCACCCCGCGCGCAACGAGGACGACAACTTCTTCTTGCAGCTGTCCGGCCCCGACTGGCCACCCAAGCCCGTGCCACTGCTGCTGCGCAGCCAGACCAGCACGATCCAGATCCGCGCGATGCAGAACATGCAGCCGCCACTGCGGGTGATTGCCCCCGGCCGCGTGTACCGGCCCGATGAAGTTGATGCCACGCACCACTTCATGTTCCACCAGATTGAAGGGCTGGCAGTGGCCGAGGACCTTAACTTTGGCGACCTGCGCAGCGTGCTGGAACTGTTCGTGCGCGAGTACTTCGGGGCAGATACCAAGATGCGCCTGCGCCCGCACTACTTTCCGTTCACAGAAGTCAGCGCCGAGGTAGATATCAACTGCGAGATGTTCAGCCACCTCAAGAAGCCGTGGCTTGAAATCCTGGGCTGCGGCATGGTGCACCCCAACGTGCTTACGGCCGTGGGCTATGACCCCGAAAAGTACAATGGGTTCGCATTCGGCATGGGCGTTGAACGCATTGCCATGCTCAAGCACGGCATCGGCGACATCCGGCACTTTGTGGCGAATGATCTGCGGTTCCTGCGGCAGTTCTAGGATCGCGGATAGCTGTTGGCGGATAGCTGATAGCTGCTAGGATTTCCCACCAGCAACGTGTCTTCAGCAATACCTGCCAGCTACCAACGATCAGCTATCAGCTAACTTTTCATGTACCGCATCCGTGTCGAGAAGCAGTACTTCAACTTTTCGGTCGCGCACTTCCTGATCTTTGCGGACGGGTCGCGCGAACCCCTGCACGGCCACAACTATTGGGCGTGGGTAGAAGTCGAGGGCGACCTTGGCCCCGGCCACTACGTGCTGGACTACATCACCTTCAAGCCGCTGTTCCGCAAGCTGTGTGATGCGCTGGACCACAAAGTGATCCTGCCCCGTCACAGCGAACACCTGAAGATTGCCGAGGCCGGCCCCAACTGGCGCGCCACGCACAGCGACGGCAGCAGCTTTGAGTATCCGCGGCAGGACACGTTGATCCTTGACCTGCCCAACACCAGCACGGAACTTCTCGCAAACCATCTTGCGCACGGCATATATGATGCTTTAGTTGCGCGGGACGAATATCGTCACTTGCACGCAATTACGGTTGGCGTAGAAGAGGCACCGGGTCAGCAAGGCAGCTACCGGTTCGTGCTGCCGCACACGGTTGGGGGGGCAAAACGTGGCTAGTGGCAAAGAATCTCCATCCATCACGTTCTACGTTGGCATCCTGAACATCTTCCTGGCGCTGCTTTGGGGCGCCCTGTACGGCTTTGGTGTGCTGCAATCCAAGGACGTGCTGTCGGCGAACTCGACCCTGTTCTACGTGGGCACGCTGTTCGCCGCGGGGTTCGGCATCATCTTCCCGTTCTTTGAGAAGACCATGCCGAACAAGATCAAGATCAATGAAGGCTTGGCCATGTCGATTGTCGCCGTGCTGATCTATGGCGGCTACATTGCCACCTTCATTGTGTACGGGTCGCTTCTGCTTCCCTTCATGAAGTAGCCTTGTCTCCGGACTATGATGTGCTTGTTGTCGGCGCGGGCCTTGCAGGCCTGATGGCCGCCGCAACGGCGTCGGCTGGCGCCCGCGTCGCGCTGGTCGAGAAAAGCCCGCTGCCGGGCCGCAAGTTTTTGATGGCGAGCATGGGCCGCGGCGCGGTTTCCAACCATGCGCTGGACGTTGACCACTTCCTGGGCCGCGAGGGCCGCTTTGTCACCGATGCCCTGGCCGAGTTCGGCCCGGCCGCGCTGTCCGACTGGTTTGCCGCACATGGACTGCCGCTGGCCCAGGCCGCGCACTACGGCCTGGTCGCGCCCGAAGCCGGCCCCGACGCTGTGCTTGGCGCGCTGGTGGAAGCCCTGGGCGATGCCGATCTGCACCTGGACACCCGCGTGGTCAAACTGCGCCGCCAGGACGGCGGCTTTGCGGCAAAGCTGGACGACGGGCACGAGATGTTTGCGCGGCGACTGGTGCTGGCCACCGGCTGCGACAACCTGCCGCAGCTTGGCGGCGAGAACTCGGGCCTTCAGTTTGCCCAGAAACTGGGCCACGCCGTCACCCCGCCGCGGCCGGTGCACGTACCGCTCAGCCACGCCGAGAACTGGCTGCACCGCCTGGTGGGCCTTTGGATGGACGTAACCCTGACCGCGCGGCAAGGCCGGCAGGAACTTGCCACCAGCACGGGCAGCCTGCTGTTCACGCAATCGGGCATCACCGGCGAGGCCGTGTTCAACCTGACCAGCGCCGCGCCGCCGGGCACACGCTGGCCAGGCGTTCAACTTGAGTTGAACTTCTTTCCTGAATTGGCGCAGGCCGACGTGGCCGAATGGATGCACCGCGCCCTGGGCGGCCGCACCGAAGTGGCCGCAGGAGAGGCCCTGGATGTGATGATCCCGCGCCGGCTGGGTGAGTGGCTGCTGCAACGCCAGAACGTGAAGCACAACGCCCGCGCCCGCGATATCGAACAGCGCCACCGCGCCGGCCTGCTGCATGAGATGACCGCCTTGAAACTTGAAGTCACGGGCGATCTCGGCATGCGTGCCGCAGAGGCTGCGGCGGGCGGCGTGCAGCTTCGGCAGGTGAATCCGCGCACCATGGAAAGCCGGCTGGTGCCCGGGCTGTTTTTCGCGGGGCAGATCCTGGATGTGCTGGCGCCCTGGGGCGGCTTTCTGCAGCACTTCTCGCTGGCCAGCGGCCGGCTGGCAGGCCTGCATGCCATGCGCGGTCTGGACTCAGAACGGGCAGAAGGTTAGCCTGCGATGACCCCCGTAACGCAAATTGGCACTGCCATGCGCCCAAGTGCAATTGCAATCGCCTGCGCGGCCGGCCTGCTCCTGTTGGTCGGGTGCACCGGGCCGCAATCCCGCAAGTCCCGCCCTGACCTGGGTGTGTCCGAAGATGCCGTAAGGCGCGAACGCGCAAGGCACGGCGGTGCGGGCACAGAGATCGCCTACCTGTTCAACACCGGCGAGATCAAGGACGCGCGGCAGGATTCTTCAGGTGCCAGCCACGGCCTGCGCGGCACTGAGTTCTACATGGTGCAGATTGCGCCCAACCCGCGTCAGCCTTCGCAGCTGGTTAAGGTCGGGTTTGCCCGCAAGGTGATGGAAGACCGCAGTTCGCTGTTTTACTACGAGTTCTATGACGGCATGTGGAACTCGATTGCCAAGCTGATGCCAAGCAGCGAGCTGTACACCTACGACGGCGGCCGCGAAAATCTGCTGGGCCGCTATGACCTGACCGGCGCTGTCCGGCGCATCTACCATGCGCCCAGCGGCTATGGCTATGACGCCGTTGCCCAGGACACAACCCGCGCGCGCATGTCTGACCCGGATGTTGCCGGCGGCGATTCACGCTCTCGCGGCGTTGCCCACACGCCCCATTCGTCGGCTCCGCCGGTGGTTGTCTTCACCCTGTACCGGGCGGGCGAGGCCGGCGCGCTGGCCAACAACTGGGAACGCACCCGCCACGCTGAAACGGAGGCCCTGAAGCTGGAGCGCGCGCGCGAGCGCCGCCACGGCGGCATCGGCCAGGACGAAACCTACGGCGGCCTTCCTTATAAGGAAGGCAACCCCGTTGATGCCGACGGCAAGCCCCTGCGTCCGGCCTCTACCGGCGGCAAATGACCGGGGCAAGCCTGCTTTACTCAGAGACCATCCGACCCGCCCGCATCGGTGTGCTGATGGCCATGATCACGGTGGCCGAGGCCGCCGGCGCGGGGCTCAACTTTTTTCTGCAAGGGCCGTTCTGGGTAACCCTGCTGCTGGCCGGCTGTGTGCTGCTGTTCGGCCTGCTGGCGCTGATGTTCTGGGAACTGAGTGTTTCCGTTCATGGCGATCGCATTGAGCTGGGCTGGGCCCGACCATTGCTGAAGCGAGTACGGCTTGCAGAGGTTCGCGGCGCGAGGGTTGAACCCTACCGGGCGCTGAAGTTCGGCGGCTGGGGCTGGCGCATGGGCATGGGCGGGGCCATGGCCTACAGTGATTTCGGCATCAAGGATGCCCTGGTCCTGGAACTGGCCAACGGCCGCGAGCTGCATGTAACGCTTCGTGACGCACAGGCTGCGGCAACCGCAGTGGCCAAGGCCTTGGCTCCAAGCT
>JAHBXZ010000009.1 GCA_019636215.1 Planctomycetota bacterium
AGCGGAGCCGGAGAGCGTGTAGCTGACGGCAGTGCCCGGAGTGCCCTGCGGCGTGCTGCCCAGGTTGATCGTGGAAGTAGACGGCGTAAGTGTCGGGCCGGTCACCGTGCCGTTGACGGCCACGTTGGCGCCTGTGGCCCCGGCACTTGTGTGGGTGATGTTACCCGTGACCGTGCCAGCTGTGGCACCCGTCAACCGCGCCCAGATGGTGACGTTGGTGTAGCTGGGTGTGGTGTTGATCTGGAGAGACTGCGCGTAGCCGGTGGTCTGGTTGAAGCTGATGTTGACACCCGTGGGGGCGGTAATCTGGGTCAGCGCGGTAAGCTGCGCACCTGACACCGTGTAGCTGACAGCCGTGCCCGGCGTACCCTGAGGCGTTGTGCCAAGGTTGATCGACGAAGTGGAGGCGGTGACGGCCGGGCCGGTGTTGTAGCCGATGTCGGCCACGCCATACACTTCGCTGTTGCCGTTGGATGGGTAGATCGGCGTTGTAGAAGCACCCCAGCAGGAACTCACCCAGTTGATTACGCCGGATGGAGCCCAGGGGCCGGTCGCCGCGGAAAGGTAATACCAGTTAGGCCCGCAGACTGTGGCCACGCGGTACTGCCGTCCGGCAACAAGCGTGATGGGCGTTGCAAGCACACCACTGCGCCAGGCTCCGGCGGCACCGTTGGCAGTCGTGACGGTAGCAATCGGTGCGCTGGTGGATGTGGAATCCCAGAGGCAAACCTGAAGTGTGCCCGCAACGGGTGTCATTCCCGATAGCTGCGTAACCGTTACGTTGGATTGCGATGTCGTGAATGCGTACCCCATGTTGTAGGCGGAGCTGTTGTAGGCAGTAAGGCCTGAAGAAGAAGTCTGCTGAAGAGGCCAGGTTACACTGCCTACAAATCCATCCACGGCTACATTCACTGTAGTCATGCCTGTACTCACGTGCGTGATGTTGCCGCTGATCGTGCCCGCGCTTGCGCTGGAGGTGATGCGGGCCCAGACAGTGGTTGGACCCCATGTGCCTGTAGATGTGATGGTGATCGAGTTGGCGTAACCCGAAGACTGCGAAAACGAAACTTCAACACCGGTTGGTGCGGTGACAACTGTCTGGTTTGTGGTGCTGTTGCCGCTGACGGTGTAGCTGACGGGTGTGCCAGCGGTGCCCGGGGGCGTGCTGCCAAGGCCCAAAGTGGACGTCGAGGTGGAGATTCCAGGACCGACTGTGCCCGTGGTAGTGACCACAAAGTTGTCGATGCGGACACCAGGATAGTTGTTCAGAGCGGCATCCACGGTATTGAAGAAGAACGAGATGTAGATGGTCTGCCCGTTGTACGCGGAAATGTCGAGATTCAAGAGCGTGTAGGTAGGCTGATAATAGGTGGTGTAGATGGTTGTCCCGGTTGAAGACTGATTGGATGACACTCCAATCGTCAGCACGTCGTACGGGGCACCTCCTTCGGTGTGTGAAAAGAGCCTGAGCGCCAAGCTGGCCGTACCGTTTCCTGGCAAGGTAATGGCGTTGGAGAACGCGCTTGCCGAGTTGGTTACGCCTGTGTCGTAGTTACCGTTGGGCGTTGCCCCGGCCGTCTCTCCCTGGCAATAACCCAGACAGCCCGTGCCAGCAAAGTAGCCGTTTGTGGTTCGATGCCACAGTCCATTCACCACCCAGCCGCTTGGCGTTCCCGTTCCTTCGAAATCCTGAGACGTTACCGTGGTCTGGGCGCAGACTGCAGTTCCGACCAGCAGCAACACAGAGATAAAGAGGTTTCGCACCGGATTGCTCCCATGCACGTGCACCAGTACTCGGGCCGCCCCACGCGGTCGAAATCGGTGCAAGATCCCACGAAGTGATGCTTCACGACAAAAGTAACTAAAGCGTTCTCAACTGTCGACGGATTAACACGCAATCGGTGTGCGATATGTGCATACTTGTCCCGGACTCTGTACACTGCCACACGAGTTCGAACAAGGCTGCTGACGCTCTACGGGAGACCCTTCCGCTTACCCCAGGGCAAGCTGGGCCAGCACCGCTGCGCCTACTTCGAGGCAGCGTTCATCGACGTTGAAACGCGCACTGTGGAGTGGCTGGTCGATGCCGGCGGACTTGTTGCCGCTTCCCACCAGGAAGAACGCCCCGGGCCGATGCTGAAGAAAGTAGGCAAAATCTTCGCCCCAGGTCTGTGCAGGGTACTGCGTATCGACGCCGGATTGACCCACCACGGCCTCGGCCGCGCGGGCCACTGATTGCACTGCCCCCGCGTGGTTCACAATGCTGTCGTATCCGCGCTCAAAGGCGAACTCGGCCTTCAGACCGTGGGCTTCCGCCACTGCCTGGCACATGCGCCCGAACTCGGACTCCAGCTGATCGCGAACGGCGGCCTCAAAGGTACGCACCGTGCCCAGCAGGTCGGCGTGGTCGGGAATGATGTTGTGCGTGGTGCCGGCATGGAACCTGGTGATGCTGAGAACCGCCTGCGAGCCCGGGCTGACCCTGCGCGAAACAAGGGTCTGCAGCTGGCCGACCAGGGCGCAGGCCGCCGGGATCGGGTCCAGGGTTTCGTGCGGGCGCGAGGCATGGCCGCCGCGCCCCACCAGCCGAACGCGGATGGTGTCGGCCGCGGCCGTCATCGGGCCGACGCAGGTGGCCACTTTGCCGACTTCGAGCAGGGGCTGGTTGTGAACGCCGTAGACTTCGTCCACGCCGTCCAGGCAGCCTGCGGCAATCATGCCCTTGGCGCCGCCGGGGGGTGTTTCTTCGCTGGGCTGAAACAGGAACCGCACTCCGCGCCGCAACCGGTCGCGCCGCTGCATAAGCAGGCGTGCGGCACCCAGCGCCATGGTCATGTGGGTGTCGTGGCCGCACATGTGCGCGACTCCGGTGTGGCAGGACTTGTACGGTATGTCGTTGAGCTCCTGGATCGGCAGGGCGTCCATGTCGGCGCGCAGCGCAACCATGCCGCGCCCGCCAGGCACGGTGATGTCGGCCATGAAGCCTTCGCCCCACAGGTTGCGGCGCACGGCAAGCCCGAGCTTTTCCATGGCATCGGCGGTGGTGGCACCGGTGCGTTTCTCTTTCAGCGAGAGTTCCGGGTACTGGTGCAGGTCGCGACGGGTGGAAACCAGCCACTCGCGGCATTGCGCGGCGGCATCCAGCAGTTCGATGGTCATGGCGGTTCCTTTACTTGCGGCGCTGGTCGATGTCGCTGTGCTGTCGGCGCTTCAGTACCTCGCCCGGCCTGGGCCGGGGAATCTGCAGGGCAACACGGGTGTTGGCATCGGCCCACGCCGTGAGTTCGGCCAGGCGGGATTCCAGTTCGCGGCGGGCCAGCGCGATTTCGCGCGGGCCGGCATCGGGCGGCACGTGCAGCGGTTTGCCGGTGCGGAACTCGATGCGCGAAAACGGCAGCGGGAACATCATCTGGTCCCAGGCGCGGTGAAGCTGGGCCACGCGGGTACAGGCCCAGGAAAACGGCAGGATCGGGCGGCCGGTAAGTTTTGCGATCAGGATCGGGCCGGGCTTCAGCACATAGCGCGGGCCGCGCGGGCCGTCGCCGACACTGAACAGGCAGGCGCCTTCCTGCAGTCGCTTCACGGCCTGCAGCATCGCGGCCGATGCATCGCGGCTGCTGGAACCGCGAATGGCGCCGCCGGCCATGTCGCGCACCACGCGGGCCAGAAACTCGCCGTCGCGGCTGGCCGAGATGATGGTCTCAAGCATGTAATCGTGGCGGATGCGGGCAAATGCGTCGTGGTAAGGCAAGGCCCCGGGCAGGCGGTTGTGCCAGGAAACGAAGATCACGCTGGCCTTGCCGCGGATCACGTCGTCGCGCAGGGATTCATCGCCGGATGTGCTCATGCGCGCCGTCGCGCCGACCAACCGGATGTACGCGCGGCCGGCCACACCTACGGCCGAATACTTCAGCAGTTCCAGCGGGCTGAAGTCGCGCGGCGACTGTTCGCCGAAGTACTGGCGCCTGCGCAGCAGGTTCCACGGGTCAATTTTGGCACTTGCGACTGACACACCGGCCTCGCGTATATTCGCACCACGATTACACCGGAGACTGCCATGCGCAACCAGCTTGCCCTTGCCTGTGTGCCCACGCCGCTTGGAGAAGTAGGGCTGGCCGCGGGCGAGCACGGGCTGGTTGCCGTGTGCCTGGGCGGAGACATTGAACGGCTGCTGTCGGGCGGGCTGTGCAGGCGGCGCGACCACGGCAAGGGCCGTCACCACCCCTGGCAGGTTCTGGAACAAGCCTGCGCGGAGCTGGTGGAGTACCTGTTAAGCGCGCGCGAAAAGTTCGACACGCCGCTGGACCTTTCCTGTGGCAGCGAGTTCCAGCGCGCGGTGTGGCGCCGGTTGCAGCGGCTGAAGTTCGGCAGCGTCACGACATATGCCGAACTGGCCGATGGTTCCGGCCACAAGGGCGCGACGCGCGCGGTGGGCAACGCCGTGGGCGCAAACCCCCTGCCGATCTTTGTACCGTGCCATCGCGTGCTGGCGGCGGGCCGCAAGCTGGGCGGGTTTTCCGGCGGGCTGGACCGCAAGCGCAAGCTGCTGCGGCTGGAAGGAGTGAAGTGGAAGTGAAGAAGTTCGAAGTTCGAGGTGCGAGGTTCGAAGTGCGAGGTGCGAAGTTCGAGGTGCGAAGTTCGAGGTGCGAAGTTCGAGGTGCGAAGTGCGAAGTGCGAAGTTCGAGGTGCGAGGTTCGAAGTGCGAAGTTCGAGGTGCGAGGTTCGAAGTGCGAAGTTCGAGGTGCGAAGTGCGAAGTGCGAGGTGCGAAGTGCGAAGTTCGTGCAGCGGCCAGAATCCGGTCTCAGCACATCAAACTCAGAACTCAGCACTCAGAACTCAGCACTCAGAACTCAGCACTCAGCACTCAGCACTCGTCCCCGCCGCTTACTCGTAGTGCAGGGCCTCAACGGGGTCTTTGCGCGCGGCCAGTTGCGCCGGCAGAATTCCGCAGCCGAAACTGAACAGCACCACCGGCGCGGCGATATCCAGCGCAAGGCGAAACAGCGCCATGCCCTTGACGCTGGGGATGTACGTCAGGAAGTACACGTCAGGCGGAAACAGCCGGATGCCGGTCATGCGGTCAATGAAGTCCTCGATCGCGTTCAGGTGCTCGCTGCTGATGGCGCCGGCCGCAGCCCCCAGCGCCGCGCCAAACAGCCCGATGAACAGGGCATTGAACATGAACACGCTGCGTATGCCCCAGGGCGAGAAACCCAGCGCCTTGAGAATGCCGATGTCCTTCTGTTTTTCCTTCACCAGCTGGTACACCAGCATCAGGATCACAAAACCCACCAGCACAATGATGAAGCTGACAATCAGCCCCAGGATCATCTTCTCGCGTTCCACGGCCTCCAGCAGGCTGCGCTTTTCGTCTTCCCACAGGCTGACGCCGGAAAACGACACGTGGTTGCGGTACAGCGCATTGCGCACTTCGCCCTTGAGCCGGTCGGCCTGCACGGGCCCTTCATAAAGGCTGTAGTCGGCCAGCTTGGCGCCGACGTAATAGCGAACCTCGCTGTCCGCCAGGATGTTTGCCAGCTGGTCAAAGTCGCAGTACATGCGCCCGAGGTTGTCCTCGTACAGGCCGCTGCGGAACAGTGCCGTGATGCGAAAGCGCACCTGGCTGGCCTTGCTGTCGGGGCGTCCGTTGACGAAGTACACGCGCGGGATGGTGATCTCGACGACATCGCCCACGCCGACCCCGCCAAGAATCGCGCTTTCGGCCAGGGCGTCACCCAGGATCAGCCCGGGCTCGTCGGCCTGGTCGCGCAGGCCGTCGGACGGCCTGCGTCCTGCCTGCAGCGCGCGGGCGCGGTACGTTTCCGGCGTGTCGCTGGGCCCCATTGCCGTGCGCAGCGGCAGCACTTCTGCGTAGGCCTGCATGCGGCGGCGGGCAAAATCCGCCCCGGCGTCAAAGCTCTCGACGGCAAAGGTCAGCGGAACCGGCTGGCGTGCCGCCAGCGCGCTGGTCAGCACCAGGCCGACATCGGCCCGCGGCTGAAGCGCCGACAGCATGCGCAGGAACTCGCGGCTTTCCCAGCCGTTGCGCTCGGCTTCGGCGCTGCCGGCATCCAGCAGCCTGGTGTAGGTTTCCAGCATGGCCGACAGCGCCTGCTCGCGCGCGGTGTCGCCGGCGGCGCCCTCGCCTGCGGCTTTGTCGGCAAGGGCGGTGGCGGCCTCAATGTCGGACCGCAGCTTCAGCAATGCGGCGCGCTGCGGGCTGTCGGGCAGCGCCGGGGCTGATTCGAGGTAGCCGCCAAGTTCAACCTTTACGTCAGCAAAACGCTGGCGGATCGCGCGGTCGATAGTGCTGTTGGCGGTGTAGAAGTCGTTGCGGATGATCCGGCAGCCGGTGCGCGCGGCAGCCAGCGAGGCCTCCGTGGGCGCGGGGCCGGTGGTGTGTTTGTCCAGAATCTGCCCGATGTCGGCGTGGCAGGACTTCAGTATCGCGCGCAACGCGTCGATGTCGTCGGTGCGCGTGGCATCCTTGTGCGCGCGCTTTACGCGGTCGTAGATGCGCTGGCCGGGGCTCCAGGCCGCGAAACCCACCTGGTCAAACAGCGCCCAGCGCACGTTGCCGGTGCCGGTGACAAACCCGCGCCGCGCCAGCATGGGTTTCATGTCGGCGGGCATGCGGCCCATGTCCTTGCCGTCGGGCGTGAACATGAACACCGGGTCCTTCACGCCCATGGACTCCAGGCTCTGTTCGGTTTCCCAGCCCAGCGTGGCACCCAGCAGGTTCAGCATCGGCCGCAGCACATGCTGGTCCTTGAACACATGGATCTCGGCCGCTGCCACGTAACGGCCCAGGTTCGATATGCCGGGCTCGCGCTGCGGGTCCACGCCCACCAGGTCCGCCAGGGAAAGTTCGCGGCTCTGGGTGCGCGGGGTGATGAACGTCTTGGTGCTCACCCGCCACGAAACGCCCGTCACGTCGGGCTTGCCGTCGGGGGCGGTATGGCTTTGCAGCGCAAGTGCGGTGCTTTCAAACTGCTTCTGCAATTTGGCGCGGAACACCGGGCCGTACCATGCACGGCGGGCCTGTTCTTCCACGGCGGCGGCGTCAGGAATGCGCGCGAGGTAAAACTCGCGCGGGTTGGTGACCTTCAGGCCGTCGCGCAGGCACTCGCGGTCAAGTGACGTAAGGCCCCGGCCGCTTTCCACGCGGGCCAGAAACGCCTTGTCCTGGGGTGCAAGTTCCTGCTGGGGCGGCGGCGTGTCTTCGGCGGGCTGGCCGCGCATGGCGTCGGCGGCATCGGCGATGCCGTCGCCGTCGCTGTCGCGAAAACGCTGCAGGGCCTGTCGCAGAACGTCGCGCCACTGGCCTTCGATTTCGGGGTGAGACCTGATCAGGCCGATGAAGTGCGCCCACTCGGCGGCCTCAAGCTCGCGGTCGTCCATCACGGCCTGCAGGCGATCGCCGTCAAACCGCACCAGCAGGTGGGAAAGGCTGCCGCGAACCTGTTCCTTGAAGTCGATCTGGAACCCGGTCATCACGCTGTTGACCAGGATCAGCACCCACACGCCGATGCCGATGCCGAACACCGAAAGCAGGCTGATCACGCGTTTGCGCAGGTAACGCATGCTGACAAACGTGCCTGCGCCGCTGTTGAAGTAATGCACCAGCGCCCGCACCAGGAAGTAATCAATCGCCAGAAAGAACTGGGCCTTGATGGCCATCCAGCCCAGGGCCAGGCCCGGGCCTCCGCCCTCCAGCACCCCGGCGGCCAGCAGCGGGATCATCCCGTTCACCACCAGCATGGCCGCAACCAGAAACGTCGCGTCCCAGACGCGCCGGTGCTCGCCGCCACGGGCCTGCACCAGGCTGACAACGCCACCCAGCAGCGCCGCCACCGGCAGAACCGGCAGGCCGGCCACAACCAGCACCAACCGCCGCACAGAGTACGGCAACAGCCGGTACAACGCGGCCTGGCCCGGGGGCAGGGCCAGCGCCAGCAGCAGAATGGCAAAGGCCACGCCCTCGCGCGGGGCGGCCAGGAAGTCGGAACGAATGTTGAAGGCCTGCCAGCCGCAAAGCGCCAGCGCCAGCGCAAGGAACAGCAGGAATGTCAGGGCGCGGGTGGCGATCATGCGTATCGGCACGGGGCGGCAAGGGGTCTATCGACACCTTGATACGCGCAAGTCGCGACAAAGGAAAGGCACAGCGAACGAATGCTCAGACGTCTTCGCCGTCGGTGTGGGGCGTGATCGGGGCGTTGCGGGCGCGCTCGGATTCGTAGGCTTCCACGATCTTGCGGTGCACATATTCGCGCACGTCGGCGCGAATCGGGTGCACCAGGTCAAAGTGCAGCTTGGCGCGTCCGCGGGCGTCGGTGTCGGCACGGTTGTGGTTCAGCTTTCCGCCGCACTCGTTGCAGAACTTGGCGCGCAGGTGATTCTTGAACCCGCAGGCATGGCACTTGTCTGTGATCTTGCGTGAGGGCATGGCCACAAACACTGTGCCGTCGCCCTGGATCAGCTTCAGGTCTTTGATCACGAACGAATTGTTCAGCGTGACGCTGCAATACCCCAGAAGCTTTTCATCGTCTTCTGAGGCCAGCTTGACCCGCACTTCCGTGACTTCGATGTCACGCATGGGCTCATCCCCATACGGGCCCCCTTGGCAACGTAAGCGTTGCGAAGGCCTGCCCCAGCCGCCGTTGCGCCAGCGACCGGGCCAGCGTTCTTGCGCGATCTTGATCTTCCATTAAGAACGCGATGGAAGACCCCGACCCACTTACAAATCGCACAATTACGCCAACTTCATGTGCAGTTTGGACCCATACCTCTGCCAGGCGCCTGGAAACTCGCAAGGCAGACTCTTGCAACCGGTTTGTGACCACAGACGCTAGCTTATCAGCGGTCAATCTGCCGTTAAAAACATGAAATAAGTAACTTTCTGGCTTGCCGTAGGTCAAGTGTCGGGCGAGGTCGGCGTACACGTCTTTGGTCGGGCAGACGTCGTCGGGGTACAGAATCACCACGTTCAGGCCCGGCTGGTCGGCAAGCTGCTGCACCTGTTCGCCGCGCCCGGTGCACAGTGCCGTGCCGCCCTCAATGAAGAATGCGCAGTCGCTGCCGATCTCGGCGGCCAGTTGCCGCAGCCTGTCCGGGCCCAGGTTCAGCCCCCACAGCCGATCCAGGGCAACCAGCGCCGCCCCGGCGTCGCTGCTGCCGCCGCCCAGGCCCGCGCCGTGCGGCACGCGCTTGGTCAGTTCGATGTGCGCGCCGCGTGCCGGCGCGTGGGCCGATTGCAGCAGCCGCGCCGCACGATGCACCAGGTTGGTTTCCGGCGGGCCGAGGTCGATGTTGCAGGCCAGCGAGATTTCGGGCCGGGGCAGGTCGCGCAGCACCAGCGTGTCGCGCAGGTCAATCGACTGCATGACAGTCGCGATCTCATGGAACCCGTCGGGGCGTCTGCCCGGGATCTCGAGGTACCAGTTGACCTTGCAAGGCGCGTGGATGGTCAGCATGGCGCGCTTATAGCACAGGCGGGGCCGACAGGTTGTGCCGGCCCCGTCGCGGTTACTGTGTGGGCGGCACGACGTCTACGTGGCCTTTGTGCCCGCCCTGGGTGACACGCATTTTCATCTTCTCAAAGCGAAGCATCAGGCTTTCCATCATGGCCTGGTCGCCGCCATAGGCGCTGCCGCCCGGGTGAACGGACGAAACACGGGCGTCAATCAGTTCGTATTCAATGCGCTGGATTTCGGTGCCATCCTTGATGGCCACAAGTTCCAGCTTGACCAGCGGCAGCGGGTCGGCCGTGGCGCACAGCTTCAACAGCACTGGCGTGGCGGCGTCCACATTGCGCGAAAGTGCCATGTCCTGCACGTGGGTACGCGCGGCCTGGCCACCATAGCCGGGGTCATAGTGCAGGCCGTGGCTTACCGACCATATGTCCCATTCGGTGGGCACGTTGTCGCCGGGCAGGGCGTGGTTGCCCAGGCTGGGGATGCTCATGCGCCACTTGCGGGAAATTTCGTCTGCCATGGATGTTCTCCGGTGTCGCTACCGCTTCACGCGTCGAGCGATCTCGCGTTTGGCGTCCTTTTCCTTGATGGCTGCGCGTTTGTCGTGCAGCTTCTTGCCTTTGCACAGGCCCAGTTCCACCTTGGCCCACCCCCGCCGGAAGTAGACGCTCAGTGGAATCAGCGTCAGCCCTTCCTGCTGCAACGCCTCGCGCATGCGGGTGATTTCCAGCTTGTGCAGCAACAGCGCGCGTTTGCGTTTCGGTTCATGTGCTTCAATCTGGTTGCCCCGGTTCCATTCCGGGATCTGCAGGTTGTACAGCCAGGCCGCTGTCAGCTTTTTGTCCACCACCGCATAGGCGTCGCTGATCACGCACTGGCCCGCGCGCAGCGCCTTGACTTCCATGCCCGAAAGCTTCAGCCCGGCCTCGTACTTGTCCAGCACGTGGTATTCAAAGAAGGCCTTGCGGTTGGTGGCGACCACCTTGCGGGCCTCGGCGGCATCTTTGTCGTCGGTCTTTTTACTCATGGCAGTCGAGAACGTTCCCGGGTTGCTTCACTGCTGGAAACCACGAATCCACACCAATCCGCACGAATGGTCAACTACACGACAAGCCTTTCCCACTTGAGTTCGTCCTTGTTCCCGAAGGCGAGTATGACACCGACCCGGTTGCCCGTCGCACGCAGGTAGTTGATCAGCTGCGCGCGGTCAACGTTGGATATCTCAGCCGTAGCCTTGATCTCGACGATCACCTCACCAAAGCACAAGAAGTCCGCGATGTACCGCTTTCTCAGTTCACGTCACTTGTACAGAATGCGGACCGAGGCTTGGGCAATCGCGGGCACTTCTTGGTCAGCAAACTCGATTTCCAGGGCTTCCTGGTACACGGCTTCCAGGAATCCTGACTTGAGTGTGTTGTAGACCTGCATCGCGCAGCCGACGACCCGATACACCTCCTGCTTGAGCAGCAACTCCGCCATGATGAACTCCTGTTCCACGAGATTCGTGCAGATTAGTGCCGATTCGTGGCTTCCGCAGTGGTCGTTGCCGTTCAACACCCGGAGGCCTCGAGGTTCAACCAGGTTCGGGGAATTCCGGTCAGGCGATGGCGCGGGCGATGGCCTGGGTGACAGTCATGGGACGAATGTCGAAAGCGGTGTTCGCGGACGGGTCGCGAACCACCATCGAGTTGCGCAGCCCTTCAATCAGGATACGGCCGACTTCGGCCCTTGCCGGCGTGACCAGCGAAAGCCACAGGCTGGAAAGGTACGGCGTCAGCACCGGCACCGGAATCAGCACCCGGCGCTTGCCCACCTGGCGCGCGTACTCGCGGATCAGGCCGCCGTAACTGGTGACGTCCGGGCAGCCGATCTCGAACACCCGGCCGGGCCCGGCTGGCAGGTCCAGCGCGGCCAGCAGGTAGGCCAGCACGTCGTCAATCGCAATCGGCTGCACCGGTGTACCCAGCCAGCGCGGGAAGATCATCAGCGGCAGGCGGTTGGTCAAAGTGCGGATCAGCTCAAACGAAAAGCTGCCCGCGCCGATCACAATGCTGGCGCGAAACTCGATCACCGGCACGCCGGTTTCACCAAGCAGGCGCCCGACCTCGTGCCGCGAGCGCAGGTGCTTCGAAAGCCGCGGGTCAGATTCGTCGCCCAGCCCGCCCAGGTAGAGGATGCGCTTTACTCCGGCCTCGCGGGCGGCTTTGGCAAAGTTGCGGGCGGCATCGCGGTCAGCGCTCTCAAAGTCGCGCGAGTTCGCCATCAGGTGAATCAGGTAGTACGCCGTGCCCACGCCCGCCATGGCCGCAGCCAGCGATGTGGGGTCCAGCACATCCCCTTTGACCGCCTGGGCACCGGCGATGCGGAGCCTTGCCGGGTCACGCACCAGGCAGCGCACGCCAAGGCCACGCGCAAGCAGACGGGGCAGCAACCGCCCACCGACATATCCGGTTGCGCCGGTCAGCAGCACAGTGCCTGTTGTGCCCTGTGGCTCAGTCATGGCCGCATACTACCCCGCCGCGCGGTCGAGTGTGCGGTAACCGATGGCCTCGGTGATGTGCTCGGGGCCGATGTCGGCTGCGCCCTCCAGGTCGGCAATCGTGCGGGCAATCTTGCGGATGCGCGTGTAGGCCCGGGCGCTCAGCTGCAGGGCTTCCATGGCCTGGTCCAGCAGCCCCTTGACGGCCTGCGGCAGCGGCGCGAACCGGTTGACGTCCTGGTCGGTCATGGCCGCATTGCAGTGCATGGCGCCGGCCTGGCCGCGGAATCGCAGAGTCTGGCAGTCCCGCGCGGCCTGCACCTGGGCCAGCATCTGGGCGCTGCTCATGCCCGTGCGCGTGCCCGAAAGTTCCTTCAGGTCCACCGCCGGCACTTCCAGGTGGATGTCTATGCGGTCCAGCAGCGGGCCCGAAATGCGACTGCGATAGTTGGCAACCATGCGCGGCGTGCACGAACACTTTTTGGTCGGGTGGCCAAGATAGCCGCAGGGGCAGGGGTTCATGGCCGCCACCAGCATCAGCCGCGCCGGAAACGTCAGGCTGCCCACCGCGCGCGAAATCGTAACCGTGCCGTCTTCCAGCGGCTGGCGCATGACCTCCAGCGTCTTGCGGTTGAACTCAGGGAACTCGTCAAGAAACAGCACGCCGTTGTGGGCCATGCTGATTTCGCCCGGGCGCGGGTTGCTGCCGCCGCCGATCATGCCCGCGTCGCTGATGGTGTGGTGCGGGCTGCGAAATGGCCGCCGCGTGACCAGCGGGTTCTCGCGCGTGACTTCGCCGGCCACGCTGTAAATCTTGGTGGTTTCCAGGGCCTCGGGCAGGGTCATGCGCGGCAGCACCGTGGGCAGACGCTTGGAAAGCATGCTTTTGCCGACGCCCGGGTTGCCGATCATCAGCACGTTGTGGCCGCCTGCCGCGGCGATCATCAGTGCGCGCTTGGCGGCTTCCTGGCCGCGCACGTCGGCGTAGTCGGCGCCGTAGCTTTCGGCCTGCTGGAAGTAGCTTTCCACGTCAATGCGGCAGGGCTCTATCGGCAGGTTGCCGTTGATGAAGCCCACGACCTCGCGCAGGTGGCCGACCGGGATCACGTCAATGCCGTCCACCACCGCGGCCTCGGGCGCGTTGTCCACGGGCACGATCACGGCCGTGACGTGGCGCTTTTTCAATTCAAGCACAATCGGCAGCACACCCGCCACGCGCCGCACCCGGCCATCCAGCGCAAGTTCCCCGATCACGGCAAAGCGCGCAATGGCGTTGGCATCCAGCTGGTGGTTGATGGTCAGCAGGCCCACGGCAATCGGCAGGTCGTAGCTGGGGCCCTCTTTCTTGAGGTCCGCAGGCGCCAGGTTGACCGTGATGCGCTGCACCGGAAAGTCATAGCCCGCGTTCTCAATCGCTGCGCGCACACGCTCGCGCGATTCGTTGATCGACTTGTCGGGCAGGCCGACCACCAGGAATTCGGGGCTGCTGTTGCCCAGCACCGGGGCGCCGTCGACCTCGACCTCTACGGGCGTGGCGGCAATCCCGGCAATACCCGCGCATTGAACCTTGCAGATCATGCCGCAGTTATAGCAGCCCCGGCGCACAACAGAAACGCGGGCACCGCCCCCGGGTTTGCCTGCTTGCGCCGCTGGCCGGGCATGGGAAACTCGATGCATGCAGTCGGAGCCCATCAAACGTCGTGTCCTGCAGGGCCAGTGCGTCTGGCCGATCAGCCCGACCCAGGCCCGCGTCGAAGGCAACGCGGTGGTCTTTACCAGCTACGACGACCCGTTCCATCGGCCCGAGTCCGGTTTCCTGGGCCTGCCGCACGTCGAGTACGACCCGATTGCGGTCGACGGCATTTTGACCCCGGCATTCTGTGACTGGCACTTTCACTGGGTACAGCACCGGGTGATGGGGGTGCGCGGCAAGCCGCTGCTGGGCTGGCTGGCCGAAGATGCCTGGCCCGAGGAACAGCGCTTTGCCGACCCCAACTTTGCACAGGTGGCCGCGCAGGGTTTTGCCCGCAAGCAGGTGGCCGCGGGCACCCTGGCCGGGGCCTGCTGGGGCAGCCCCCACGCCCAGAGCCTGCGCTCTGCACGCGAAGCGGGCATACGCTTTTCGCTGATCGGCCCGGCGATCATGACCACAGGCGAACCCGAGTACCTGCGTCGCAGCCTGGAGGAATCACTGGCCGAACTGGCGGCGCTGCAGGTCGAGTTTGAGGAAAAACTGGTGGTCAGCCCGCGCTTTGCGCTGAGCGTCGATGCCCGCGCGATGAAAGAGCTGCGCGACTTCGCGTGGGACTACACGCTGTGGGTCCAGACCCACCTGGCTGAAAACGAAGAAGAGGTCGCCGCCGTGGCCCGTGCGTTTCCGCAGGCCAAGAGTTATGTCGATGTCTATGACAGCGCCGGCCTGATGACCCCGCGTACCCTGCTGGCGCACTGCATTCACCTGTCGGACTTCGACTGGCGCACGATCAAGCAGCGCGGCAGCATCGTGGTGCACTGCCCGACCAGCAACGAGGCACTGAACAGCGGCCGCATGAAACTGGAGAAGGTCCGCGCGCTGGACATACCGTGGGTCATGGGCACGGACATCGGCGCAGGGCCCAGCCTGTGCATGCTGGACGTGATTGAGTCCGTCACCCGCATCCATGACTGGAGCGCCCCGGTAAGCACGCTGGAGGCCTTCTTTCGCAGCACCGTCAGCCTGGAAATGCTGGAAAGCTACGCCAGCCGCAAGAGCCGCGTCACGCGCATGCTGGGCACAGCACGCGCCGGGTTCATCGAGTTTGCGCGGCCCAAGGCAATCGACCGCGCCGACCGCGACCCCGAACGCATTCTCAGCGCGATTGTCGAAGACTGGCGCAGCCGGCGCGAGGCCGTGATCCGCCGCGTCTGGGACCAGAACTTCAACCTGGTCTACGAGGCCGGGTAAGGCATTACCCGAAGCGGCCCGTCAGGTAGTCTTCGGTCTGGCGTTTGCGGGGCTTGAGGAACATTTCGCTGGTCGCGCCGAACTCTACCAGTTCGCCCAGGTACATGAATGCCGTGAAGTCCGCCACGCGGGCGGCCTGCTGCATGTTGTGGGTCACGATGATGACCGTGTAGTTTTCACGCAGGGTCAGGATCAGTTCCTCAATTTTGGCCGTGGCCACCGGGTCCAGCGCCGAGCAGGGCTCGTCCATCAGCAGCACTTCGGGTTCGTTGGCAATCGCGCGGGCAATGCACAGGCGCTGCTGCTGGCCGCCGCTGAGTGCCGTGGCGTTATCGTGCAGGCGCTGGCTGACTTCTTCCCACAGGGCGGTGCGCTTGAGGCAGCGTTCGACGGTTTCCTCGAGTTTCTTCTTGTTGCGTTCGCCCGCGATGCGGTTGGCGTAGATGACGTTTTCGAAGATCGTCTTGGGAAACGGGTTGGACTTCTGGAACACCATGCCGCAGCGGCGGCGAAGCTCAATCACGTCCTGGTTCGGGTCAAAGATGTCGTCATCGCCAAGCAGCACGCGGCCTTCGGTGCGCACGTTGTCGATCAGGTCGTTCATGCGGTTGATGTTGCGCAGCAGCGTGGACTTGCCGCAGCCGCTGGGCCCGATCAGCGCCGTGACGCGGTTGCGCGGGAACGTCAGGTTGATGTTCTTCAGTGCCTGGGTCTTGCCGTACCACAGGTTGAAATTTTCCACACGCACGGCATGGGCCAGCGTGGCCGGGTCTTCGGCATTGCTGACCATGCTGTCGGTGCGGATCAGCGGCGCGCTGCGTTCCGCGGGGGCTGCATTCATCTGGGGTTCAGCGTTCATGGCGTAGCTCACCATAGGATACCTCTTGTCGATGCTCAAACATGGCTGGACTTCAGGCGGCTGCGAATCCTGTTGCGGATGCGTATGGCAAAGACGTTCAGCAGGGCCACCAGCGCCAGCAGCGCCAGGGTGGTGGTGAAGACAAGCGGCTTGGTGTTGTCCACGTCAGGGCTCTGGAAACCCACGTCAAAGATGTGAAACCCAAGGTGCATGAACTTGCGCTGCAGGTGGATGAACGGGCTGCTGCCGTCAATCGGCAGGTCCGGCGCCAGCTTCACCGCACCCACCAGCATCAACGGCGCAACTTCGCCCGCGCCGCGCGCCATGGCCAGGATCAGGCCCGTCAGGATGCCCGGCATGGCCTGGGGCAGAATCACGCGGCGGATGGTCTGCCAGCGCGATGCGCCGGCGCCCAGGCTGGCCTCGCGCTGGCTGGAGGGCACGGCAATCAGGGCTTCTTCGGTGGCAACGACAACCACCGGCACCGTCAGCAGGGCAAGGGTCAATGACGCCCACATCAGGCCGCCGCCGCCGAATGTCGGGGTGGGCAGCAGTTCCGGGTAAAACAGGCTGTCTACGGTGCCGCCCATCACCACGCAGAAGAAGCCCAGCCCGAAAATGCCGAACACAATGCTGGGCACGCCGGCCAGGTTATTGACGGCGATTCGAACCAGGCTGACCAGCGGGCCCTGCTTGGCGTATTCGCGCAGGTACAGCGCCGCGATCACGCCAAACGGCACCACGGCGATGCTCATCAGCATGGTCATGATCAGCGTACCGATAATGACCGGGAAGATGCCGCCTTCGGTGTTGGCTTCGCGCGGGTCGTCCAGCAGGTACTCATGCACCCGGCCCAGATAAATTCCCAGCTTGCCGAACAGCCCGGCTTCGTTGGGCTTGTAGGCGCGCACCACCTGGGCGAGGGGCAGGCTGGTGGTGCGCCCGTCCAGCGTCCGGAAGGTGTAGGTTACCGCGGCCTCGCGGGCCTGCATTTTGATCACCGCAAGGCGAAGCAGCGCGTACGCACCGGCCTGGAGATCGGCCCGCAGTTCCTGCTTGCGGGCCACTTCTTTCAGCATGCCGGCCTCTGATTCAGAGGGCTTGAGTGCCGTAACCTCGGTCTGCCAGGCGGCAAAGATGTCGGCCAGGCCCTTGCGCCACTCCGCGCATGCGGCCTCGTGGGCCTGCGTGGAGGTAGTTGGATCGGGCTTGGGTTCACTGCGCGACCACGACGAATAGGCTTCGTCCAGTTTGTTCAGGGCCGTAACGGCCGTGCCTGACTCGCGGTGATCATAGCGCGCGCGGATCAACGCACGTTTGTAGCCCTCCATCTCGGCGTTGACGCCGCCGATGTCGTGCTTTTCGATGTCCACGCGCTTGAGATAGGCCTTGCGCATTTCATCGTGAACGTCCTGGTACGCCTGCCACAGTTTTTCGGTGCCGTCGCGGTCATAGGACGCGATCAGGCGTTCGGCCTCCGGCTTGTCGTTGTCCTGCACACTGACAATGAACCCGCACAGGAAGCCCTTCTCAAGGCGTTCGATCTCCACGGCGCCGGGCACGGGCTCGCGGCGCAGCATGTAGGCCGCGTGGCTGGAAGGGTTGCCGCGACGGTAGGCATCAACATCCGGCACATCCGCCTTCAGCCAGCGAAAGTAGGTCTGGTCGCCGCCCAGTTGTTCCACCTTGTTGCCCATGCGCAGCAGGGTTTCGGTGGGCGTCACGTCCAGTTCAAAGGCCTTCCACGGGGTTCCATCGGCCTTGCGCGGCAGGTCGCGCAGGTCCATGTCTTTCTTCTGGCGCTGCGACCCCATGACGATGCGCACGTCGCGCAGCGTGTCGTCGCCCAGCAGTTGTTCAATCGGCACCCACTTGCCGTCAGGGCCGGGCACGGCATAGGGCGAGGGAAAGTCCCTGGCGCGCGAAATGAAGTCGCGCGGCGAAACCCGCTGGCCGGACCGGTCCTTGAACTCGACATCCTTGGAATCGGCCAGGTGCCAGTCGGCGCCGGCAAACAGCCCGGGGTTGCGGCGGTACTCATCAATGCCCGCCGGGCGCGGGGCTGGCGCGTCAGGCGGAACGGCAGCACCATCGGCGAACACCAGGCCCTGTTTGGTCTTGAAAATCAGGCGGTCGCGGGCGTCCATAAAGGCCGGGCCGCGTGTGCTGTGGTGCACAAACAGGCGGGCCTCGCCGGTAGCAACAAGTTCCACGGGTCGGGGCCAGAAGGTGATGGCCCCTTCATAGACAACCAGCAGGATCAGCGCCGCGATCATGAAGATGCCCATGATGATGGCGCCGCCGGAAAGCCACACGAAGGACTCGCCGCTGGCCTGGCGGCGGGAACGGGGGGCGGTGGCGGTTTTGTCAGTCTCGGTCAAGCGTTTTCCCTGTGCCCCCATCGGCGACTGGCGCCGGGGGCATCGGTTACATGCGGCTGAGCTTCTTGCGCAGACGCATGCGCACAAACTCGGCCATGGTGCTGATTACGAATGTCATCAGGAACAGAATCAGGCCGCCCAGAAACAGCGTTCGGTAATGGGTGCTGCCATGCGGTGCCTCGGGCATTTCAATGGCAATCGCGGCAGAAAGGCTGCGGAAGCCGGAAAGCGGCTGCAGTTCGGTCAGCGGAGTGCCGCCGGCGGCCATCACCACGATCATGGTTTCGCCCAGGGCGCGGCCCAGGCCGATCACGATGGCGCTGAAAATGCCGCTGGCCGCGGCCGGCACCACGACCTTCATGGCCGTCTGCCAGCGTGAAGCGCCGCAGGCCAGGCTGGCCGCGCGCATCTGGTTGGGCACACTGGAAAGCGCGTCTTCAGCGATGCTGTAGATGATGGGGATGACGGCAAAGCCCATGGCAAAGCCGACAATCAGCGAGTTCGTCTGGTTGAACTTCCAGCCCTCCGGGCCGGTGACCCAGCGGCGGAAGTCCGCCACACGGCCGGCTGTGGGGTGGTCATAGCTGAACAGCAGTGCTTCCAGGATCGGCGAGATGCCGATCGACAGCAGCAGGCCAAGGCCGAACGCCAGCCCCGCAAAGCCAAGTGCGCAGGAAACATCCACCAGCACCGGGCGCATGCCGGCGCTTCTGCCGGCGGCGGCTTCACGCAGCTTCAGAATCGGGCTTGGGCGGCCCGTAAAGCCTGCAAACTGGCGGCGCATGACCGTGCCGCCAAACAGCAGCGCGTGCCCGAACTTCAGCAGCAGGCCCGAAAGCAGGGCAAAGGGCGCGATCATCAGCATCGCAAACAGCGCGTGCCCGCCGGGGATCCACCAGCCCTGCGGCAGTTCAGTGCCCTGCGCATTGGCCATGGCGCGGGGCAGTTCACGCCCGCCGTCGGTCCAGGACCGGAAGTTGCCCGCCGAGTAGGCCTTCTGGTCGGCCTCGGTCAGCGGCTTGAAAGACTTGCTGTCCACCAGCGCCGGGTTGGCGCCTTCCACCGCCGGGAAGATCTGCGTCTCCAGGCGCGGGCCCAGCACCGACGCCAGCAGCCCGCCGGCCACCAGCACGGTCGCCAGCGCCAGGGTGGTCACCCAGGGCGTGAAGCGCTTGGTTACATAGGGCGGCAACTGCCCGAAGATCCAGCCGACCAGCATGAACAGGGCCGGCGTTACCAGCGCAAACACCACCAGCGTGGGCATGCGCGGGGCGGCCTCGGGCGCGAAGTACAGCGCGCCAAGAAAGCCCAGCACCACGCTGGGAAGGCTGGCCATGACTTCCATGCTGGGCTTGACGATGCTGCGAAGCTTGGGCTGCATGAACTCGGATGTGTACACCGCACCCAGCACGGCAAGCGGCAGCGCAAACAGCAGGGCGTACAGGCCGCCCTTGATACTGCCGATCACCAGCGGCATCAGGCTGTACTTCTGTTCCACGTCGTCCGTGCCGGCGTGGCTTTGCCACTCATAGCGCGGCGCCATGTAGCCTTCATAGAACACCTTGCCGAACAGCGACTTGGCGCTGACCTCGGCGTGCTTGAGGTCCATCCACCACTGGTGCATGCGGCCCTTGTCGTCCACGGCCAGCGCGCCGTCGGCTTTGGGCCCGAAGTAACAGTACGCGGGCAGCGCGCCTTCCAGCCGCCCGTCAAAGAACGCGCGCTCGGACGTGTTGTAGATGCCGCGAATGCGGCCGCTGGTGTCCCAGGCAAGGAAAGACTTTGTGCCCTGGCCCGCCGAAAACCCCGAAATCGCCCCCGAGCCAGAAGGCAGCGCGCGGATGCGCCGATAACGGGCGTTGGTGTCTTCGTTGAACTCTCGCACCGGGCTCCAGGCCTGGATGCCACCCAGGCTGTCGCCGACCAGCAGTGTGGAATCACCCAGCAGCCAGCCCATGGCGGTCAGCTCGAGCCGGCCCTCGGGCTTCATGTCATCGTCGCGCATGGCAACGGCGGTATCCCGCCATTCCTCGCCCCTGTCCGGGTTGAAACCCAGAAGGCTGATGCCCGGATAGGCCGGCAGGAAGTAATCGCGCTTGCCGGTGTTTTCGTCCACATAGGTGCGAAACACGTGCAGGCTGCCGTCGGCAGTGCCGAACAGCGCCTCGCGCAGGCCCTCATGCACCAGCACGTGGCGAGGGCGCTGGCCGATGTTGTCCTGCAGTTCGGCCTCGTGCAGCAGCTCGGGGACGATTTCGTCTTCATCCATCGGGTTGGGCACCAGCTTTTCCAGGCGGATCAGCGCGCGGCCCTTGCCGGTGATGACGCCGGTCAGTGTGTCCAGTTCTGCGCCCGGCTTGGCGTGTTCCACGGCGATGTGCAGCTGTTCGACGCTCTCGCCGTTGAGCGGCATGTCGACGGTGCGGTTGAACTGCACCTCGGCGCGCATGTAGCGGTAAAAGCCGAACTCGGGCATGTGTTCGGCGACCCACTTCTGCTTGCGATCCTCGACCACGGCCACAGCGGGCACATAGCTGGCCTGCTTGAACTCGCTGCCGGCGGGCATGCGCAGTTCGGCCAGTTCCTTGGGTTCCTGGCCGACGTCAAAGCGCTTGTAGGTGGTCAGGTAGTACAGCTTGCCGGCAACAATGTGGCCGTCCTGTGTGCCCAGGGCGATGCCGAAAAAGGGCACGTCTTTGGCCGCCCCCACGACGTCATGCAGGTAGGGGCGCAACGTGACGCTGGCAGAGGTGATCTTCTTGCCCTTGAGCCCCGGCACCGGGACCTTGCGCAGGGTCTCGCCATTGAGTGTGGAGAAGAACTCAATCTCCGGCGATTCACTGACGCGCACGCCCACGCGGCGGTACTCGTCCGTGCCCACGTAAAGGGTGCGGCCCGCCATCGGCGCGATCTTGGTTTCAATCTGGCCCTGTTCGGAACTGCCGAACAGCGGAAACACCTGGCTGAACATGAACACCACAAGACCCAGCACCGCAAACACCACGAACAGGCCGCCGACGCGGATGACCACGTTGGCGGTGTGGTCGATCACGTACACCGACCGCGAAGCACGGCGCGGCTTCTTGGGCGGCTGCTGTGGCACGTACTTGCGGTCTTCCGTCATGCGGTTGGCGGGCGTCTCTGGATTGGTCATGCAGGGAGGCAGCGTGCCGGCGGACCCTTGCCGGGCCGGGCGGCACACCCCCACGGCGGGCGCGGCCATGGCCGCACCCGCCCCGGGAATGCGATTAGCCCTCAAGCTGCTCGAGGTACTTGTCGACGTCCTTCTTGCGCAGCGGGATGAAGCCGTCCTTCACGGTCACTTCCTGGCCTTCCTTGCTGAGCACGAACTTGAAGAACTCTTTCACCACGCCCGGCAGTTCCTTGCCAGGGGCCTTGTTGACGTACACCAGCAGAAAGCGCGACAGCGGGTACTTGCCGCTGTAGCAGTTTTCGGCCGTAGCATCAAAGGCTTCGCTGCTGGCATCCTTGGCGATCGGCACGGTGCGCACACCGGCGGTCTTGTAGCCGATGCCCGAGTAACCGGCGGCGCTGCGGTCTTCGCTGATCAGCTGAACCACGGTGCTGCTGCCCGGCTGTTCCTTCACGGCAGCCTTGAAGTCGCCCTTGAACAGGGCGTTTTCCTTGAAGTAGCCGTAGGTGCCGCTGGCGCTGTTGCGGCCGTACAGGGTGACGCCCAGGTTTTCCCATTCGCCCTTGAGGCCGACCTGGCCCCATTTGGTGATGTCTTCGCTGTACTTGCTGTTGCGGGTGGCGCTGAACATTGCGTCCACCTGGGGCAGGGTCATCTTCTCAACCGGGTTGTCCTTGTGGACGAACACGGCCAGGGCGTCCAGGGCAACCGCGACAGCCGTGGGCTTGTAGCCGAACTTGTCTTCGAACTTCTTGATTTCGTCACCCTTCATCGGGCGCGACATCGGGCCAAGGTCGGCTGTGCCGTCCACCAGCGCCGGAACGGCCGTGGCGCTGCCCTTGCCCTCAACGGCGATCTTGACGTTGGGGTAGTTCTTGCGGAAACCTTCGGTCCACAGCGTCATCAGGTTGTTCAGCGTGTCGCTGCCGATGCTGCTGATGTTGCCCGAAATGCCCGACACAGGCTTGTAGCTTTCAATCGCGGCATCAACCTTCGGGGCGCCCTCAGCGGGCTTCTTCTCGTCTGCAGCCATCGTGGGCTGGGCGGTGAATGCCACCGCGGCAACAGCGATCGCGAACGCGCCCGCCATCCAGGTCTTCTTCATCATTTTCGTTTCTCCGTTCAATGGTCCCATGCCCGACACCATAGGCCGGGGCAGTCAACGAAGTGTGTGCGCCGGATTAATAAAGCGTTAATGATGAAGCCCCGGCACTTCGGGGGTTTCCGGCCGCAAGGGGCGGCATTCCACAGGCATTCCACGGATGGCGCTTGGCCATGCAGCGATGACCCGAGGCGATACGTACGCACAGGTGCCGCTGCGTGGCGTCACCAGAACTGCACCGCACGCCAGCGCTTGCGGCACTTGTTCATGCCCTTGCCGTGCATCATGCCCCTCGCTGGCGCTTGCGGCTCTTGTTCAAGCCCTTGCCGTGTATCACACACACTGCGCCGCGCGGTGGCGCTTGCGGCTCTTGTTCAAGCCGTTGATGAAGGACCCGTCCTTTTGCTGTTTCGGCCCGAAGGGCCGATTCTGTCAGCCCAGGCCGAAGGCCTGGGAACCTGAGAGTGCCCCGGCCATCCGGCCTGTAAGGCCGGCTCGCCTGGCCCGGGGGGCCAGTATGCCGCCCCCGTCGGGGGCTCAGCGAACTCATGTCTCTGAACTCCGCCCTGACGGGCGGAGCTAATCCATGGCGCCCCCTGCGGGGGCTCACACGCCATGCCAGCGTTTTCGACAGAGCCTGTGAACCTGTGTTCATCGGTGAGCCAAAGCCGCTACCGTGCATCACACACACACTACGCCCCTCGCTGGCGCTTCGGGCTCCTGTTCAAGCCGTTGCCGTGATCTGTGTCCATCCGTGGACCAAAGCCGTTGCCGTGCATCACACGCACTACGCCGCGCGCTGGCGTTTGCGGCTCTTGTTCCTGCCCCTGACCTTGGCCCGAACCCCAACCCCTGCCTTCACTTGCGCGGTTTTTGTCGCGTTGCCTGCCCTCAAGCTTGCCATGGGATGGAGGAACCCATGTCCAAGCCCAAGGCTGACCTGCCGTCGCACTTCATTGCGCTGGTCTTTGAATCCAGCCCGTCTTTGCGCGCGGCGATGATGGTCAAGATTGTCCAGTTCTGGGCCGCGTACCGGGGCCCGGAACTGGAGTTCCTGCTGGATTCCCTGCGCGACACCGTGGCGGCCTACCGCGCCAGCCTGGCCCAGCCGCAGGCCGACAAACGCCCGCTGTTTTCGGCCACGGCCGGCACCCGCGCCATGGCCCTGATGCTGCGCGTGCGCCACGAGTTCGAAGAGCTGCGCAACCGTTGCGTGCGCCTGGCCCGCGAGGCCGTGTTTCTGGAAACCGGCCTGGGCGGCGGTGCCCTGCAATGGCCCAGCCAGCGTGACCCGGCACCCGCCGTGCCCGCCAACGACCGCGAGATTGAGGAACGCAAGCTGCCCCCGGCCGACGAACTGTGGGAACGGTTGGCTGCCGAAAATCGCCTGCCCGCGAACTACAGCCCCGCGGTCAAGAAGCAGACTGAAGAAGACAAGTACGTCGAAACCCTGGCCCGGGCGATAGTCGCCGGCACAGTGGACGGGGCCAAGATGGACGAGATCCGCGCCCGCGAGGAACAGAAGCGCGGCAAGGAAGGCTGGTGGGCGATTGAAAGCAGGGTGCTGGACCGGGCCGAGCAGCTGATCGAGATCGAGGAACGCCAGTTGAAGGCCCAGGGCCAGCAGCCACAGCAGCCAGGCAAGTAACGGCGTTGGTCCACGGATGGACAGGCTCTGTCGAAAAGCTCTGCCATTTGCCGTTCAGGCCCGAAGGGCCGATTCTGTCAGCCCAGGCCGAAGGCCTGGGAACCTGAGAAAGCCCCGGCCATCCGGCCTGTAAGGCCGGTTCGCCTGGCCGGGGGCCAGTATGCCGCCCCCGTCGGGGGCTCAGCGAACTCATGTCTCTGAACTCCGCCCTGACGGGCGGAGCTAATCCATGGCGCCCCCTGCGGGGGCTCAAATGCAACGCCAACGTTTTCGACAGAGCCTGTGAACCTGTGCTCATCGGCGAGCCAAAGCCACTACCGTGCATCAAACACACCACGCCGTACTTGGCGAACTTGGCGTCCTTGGCGGTAAAGCCGTGGCCGTGCATCACACACCACAGGCCCTCGCTGGCGCTTCGGGCTCCTGTTGCCTGCACACATGACTGAAATGTGACAATCGGGGACGGTTGGCGTATCCCTCGCTGGCGCTTCGGGCTCTTGTTGCCTGCACCCATGACTGAAATGTGACAATCGGGGACGGTTGGCGTATTCCTCGCTGGCGCTTGCCGCTCCTGTTCAAGCCCTTGCCGCGATCCGTGTGCATCTGTGTCCATCCGTGGTCCAAAGCCGTTGCGGTGCATCACACACACGACGCCGCGCGCTGGCGCTTGCGGCTCTTGTTCAAGCCGTTGCCGTGCGCAAACCTGCCTGCGGGAACCTTTACTCCTTCAGGGCGCGCAGCATCCAGGCGGTCTTTTCGTGTACGCCCATGCGGTCGGTGATCAGCGTGACGCTGCCTTCGTCACCGGCTTTCTGGGCCGGCGGCAGGATCTCGCGGCAGGTGCGCACCAGAGTTTCGTGCCCGTCGATCAACTGTTCGATCATCTGCTGCCACTTGGGCACGAATTCGCTTTCCTTAATGCTGCTGAGCTGCGTGAACTCGCGGTAGCTGCCCGGCGCGAACTCGCCCAGTGCGCGGATGCGTTCGGCCACCAGGTCCACGGCGTTCCACATTTCCGTGTACTGGCCCATGAACATGGCGTGCAGGTCGTTGAAGTGCGGCCCGGTCACGTTCCAGTGAAAGTTGTGGGTCTTCAGGTACAGCGTGTAGGTGTCGGCCAGCAGGCGCGACAGGCCTTTCACGATGTCCTTGCGGGCTTTCTTGTCGATGCCGATGTCGATTTTCATGGGTCTCCTTTCCTATGTAACGCCAAGAAGCTGCATGCCAGTCCGGGCTGCTGGTGCGGGTATGATCTTTGCCGCCGGAGATTCAATGGCAAGCCGCCACGTGTGCTTTCTCATTCGCAATTTTGCGGCTGTTCCCTACTGTGGCGCCGCATGTGCCGGTTTGTGCTGCTGCTTCCGCTGTTGCTGGCTGCCTGCGCCGCTGACCCCGGGCGAGTGGATGCCCGCGTGGATTTCATGTTCCGCGACACCGGTGCCGCAGAAGGCGGCATCCTGTCCCTGGCCAGCCCGCCACTGGTCAACGAGCTCAACGGCGCCTTTACCATCACCGACATCGGCTTCTACCCGCGCGCGGCGTTGTCACAGTCAGGCCGTGTGGAATCCGGCACCGCGCGTGTCTTTCTGCTGGATTTCGTGGACCATGGCGACGTCTCGATCTTGCGGACGGACGACAAGCGGCTATCGTTACGCGCCGAATTCGGGGCTGACGGGGCCGTTACGCGCGCGCTGCTGGGCGCACCCCAGGGGCAGGTCAGTGACGGATTCGCAAGTTTTGAAAACGACCGCTTTGAATCCGGCACCTGGACGCTGCTGTATGACGGGCCGGATCTTGTGGTCGGGCGGCTGGACCTGAAGTTCCGCAAGCATCGCGTCAGCGGGAACTTCCGGGCCCCCCGCCTGCGCTAGCAGCAAGCTGATGGAGGAGATTGCGTGAAGCGCCTGCTTTCCTTTGCCTGTGTCTTCTGCCTGGCCCTGTGCGGCCTGCTGGCGCTGTCCGGCGACGCCGGTGCGGCTTCCAACCGCAAGCTGCCCACCTTTGAACTGCGCGACCTGAACGAGGTCGAACTTCGCCTCTCTGACGACCGTTTCCGCGGCAAGACCGTCCTTATCACTGCCTTCAGCACCTGGAACGAAACCAGCCGCGAGCAGGCCCGCCAGGTGCAGGCCTTCCACAAGGCCCACCCGGAAGTCGAGATCATCGCCTTTGTCATGAACGCCCTGCCCGAGGCCCGCGATTTTGTGGCGCACGAAGGGCTGACCTTCCCGTGCTACAAGGTCGACAACGTCACGCGCATTCCCACGGCCTTCAACCGTCTGTTTGAGACCAAGAAGGGCAAGACCCTGACCTTGAACCGGTACCCGTTTGCCATTCTGGCCGACAAGGACCGCAACGTGAAGTTCGCGTTCTGCGGCCCCACCGACAAAGAGACGCTCAGCGCGGAATTCGCGAAGTTCAAGTAGCCCGTTGCGGAATCGCCCAATTCTCCACAGATCATCCCCGGCGTCGCCTTGCCAACTTGGCCGCCGGGGTGTTCAATCTTAAGGGCAGCCACCCCTACTCCCCCGACCGAGCTGCGTGATGAACCAGTCCGTATCCAAGGAAGCCAGGGCTGTGCGCATGTCCCAGGCGGACCAACTGCTGATCCAGATCGTCCTGAAGAACACCAAGGTGACTCAGGAACAGATCGACCAGGCCCTGGCGGACTGCCAGGCGGCCCGTGCCGAGAATCGTGACCTTGACCTGGCGCACGCCATTCTGGCGCACAACTGGCTTTCGCGCGCCGAACTGTACAAGCTGGTCAAGGCCCGCAACTACGCGCTGATCCGCCAGGAAGACAAACGCCTTGGCCGGCGCATGTTCCGCAAGGGCTTCATCACCAAGACGCAACTGGATGAAGGCCTGGCCTTCCAACGCCAGTTGTTCAAGGCGCTGGGCGACATCAAGCGCATTGAAAGCATCCTGATGGATGACGGGCACATTACGCCCGACCAGGTGCGCGACATCTGGGCCGAGTACTCCAGCTTCCTCAAGCGCAAGGGCGACAGCCCCGTTGAACCCAAGACCGACCCAAGCCTGATGAAACGCGGCAGCTGAGTTCCGGGTTCTGAGTCCTGAGTTCCGAGTACTGAGTCCTGAGTCCTGAGTCCTGAGTTCCGAGTCCTGAGTCCTGAGTTCCCAGGCCGAGCCCCTAGGTGGGCTCGGTTCGTTTCAGGTACTTCGCCAACCCGCTGATCAGGGCGCTCGTTTCGTCGGCTAGCGCATGTAGGCGATGCCGGCTGGGCTCGTCCACATAACCTGCGTCAAGTGCAACGTAGCTGATCGATTGCACCTCGCACGCGGACCCTTTGGCAATGTCGAGGAAGTGCGCGAACTGCTTTGATCCGTGCCGGCCGAATCCCTCCGCGATGTTGCTCATCACGGATACGCTTGCCCGTCTAAGTTGATCGCGCAACGCATAATCCTTCGCGAACGAACCAGATCGGGTGAGTTTGTAGGCGAGGGCCGTCAACTCCCGAGCTCGCTGCCAAGCCACAATCTCTTCAAACCTCTTGAACGTTGCCATTGCTCCTCCGCGAACGATTCCGCCCAAACTCAGAACGCAGAACTCATGACTCATAACGGTAGTTCCGTCGCTCTCCAGCAGTACCAGCTTCCCACCGTGCGAAACGGCGCCCACTTGGCGGCTTTGCGCTGCATGGTTATGGGCGCGGGCAGGGTCTTCATGCCGTGGGCCAGCGCCAGGCCCTTGCGCACGCCCAGGTCGGCCAGCGGCAGCACGTCCGGCCGCCCCAGGTCGAACATCAGCAGCATTTCGACGGTCCAGCGCCCGATGCCGTGCACCTGGGTCAGGCGCTCGATGATCGACTCGTCGTCCAGCTTTGCCAGTTCGGCAAAGCCGGGTACAAGGCCGTCCAGGGTCTTGCGCGCCAGGTCTGTCAGCGCCTTCTGCTTGTTGGCGGAAACGCCGGCCGCGCGCAGGCGCGCCGGGCCGAGTTGCAGCAGACCCGCCGGTGTCAGCCTGCGGCGCGAGAACTGGTCCAGCAGGCGGTTGTGGATTGTGCTGGCGGCCTTGCCGGAAAGCTGCTGGTAGATGATCGCGCGGGCCAGCGAATGAAACGGCGTGCCGGTGGCGCGGACTTCCAGCCGCGCGTCTGCGCAGGCGGCAATCACGCGGGCAAGGTGCGGGTCGGCGCCGGCCACGTGGCTTACGGCAATGTTCCAGTCAAAGGGCAGATTCGGCATGGGTCCTCCTGGCTTTGCCCTTGTACCACGGATGCCGATGCTATGGTGGCCGTCATGGCGCCCGAGGCAATCACAACGGGGTCACAGGCCGCACAGCGCGCGATTGCGCTGCGCGACGCGCATCGCTGGTTCGGGCTTGGCGTGTTCGCGCTGCTGGTGGCCGGCACGATTGCGCTGGTGCTGGTGGTGGGACGCATCCCCGGGCTTTCGCACCTGATTGATACCGCGGCGGCCAAGCGCAGCCTGGTGGTGCATGTAAACCTGGCGCTGGGCGTGTGGTTCTTCACGAGCATGGCGGGGTTGTTCTGCCTGCTGCCCGGCGCACGGCGACCCAGCCTTTCGCCTGTCGCCTGGGCGATTGCCACGCTGGGCATGATTCTGTTCAGCCTGGCGATGTTTTTTGCGGACGCCGAACCTGTGCTTTCCAACTATGTGCCGGCGCTGGACCACGGGCTGTTCCTGTGGGGCCTTGGCCTGTTTGCCGCCGGTGTGGCCCTGCAGTTGCTTGACCGCCGCATGGTCTCGCGCGAGGCCGCGGTGCTGCTGCCGCCCGGCGCAGTTTCCGGCATGCGTGCGGCGGGGGTGGCCTTTGTGCTGGCGCTGGTCACGGTGTTTGCAACCTGGATGACCCAGGCGCAGGGGCTGACCCAGTGGCAGTACTACGAGCGCCTGTTCTGGGGCGGCGGCCATGTGCTGCAGTTCGTGAACGTGCTGGCGATGGCCTCGGCCTGGCTGCTGCTGGTGTCACGGGTGCTGGGCCGCGCACCGCTGCCGGGCAAGGCCGCGGGCGCGCTGATGTGGCTGCTGGCCGCGCCGACACTGCTGGGCCCCTGGTTCGCGACGCGTGAAGACGGCACCGGCCTGTTCACGCTGCTGATGCGCTGGGGCATTTTCCCGGCTGTTTCGCTGCTGCTGGTGCTGTGCATTGTGGCGTTGTTGCGGGCCCGCGGCAGCTTTTCGCCCGGCGCGCTTGGCGGCCCGGCGTTTACGGGATTTGTGACAGCCGCCTGCATGACGGTGCTGGGCTTTCTGCTGGGTGCGGGCATCAGCGCCCAGAACACGCTGATCCCGGCGCACTATCATGTCAGCATCGGTGCGGTGACGGCCACGTACATGGCCACAATCCTGGCGCTGCAACCCGAGTACGGCCGGCACACCCGGCTTGGCCGCATGGCGATGTGGCAGCCGGTTGTGTTCGGCATCGGGCAGACAATCTTTGCAGCGGGGTTTGCCATTGCCGGCATGGCCGGGGCGGAACGCAAGAAGTACGGGGCCGAACAGATTGTGCGCAGCACCGGCGAATGGGCCGGCCTGAGTGTCATGGGCGCGGGCGGCGTCGTTGCGCTGGTGGGCGGGATACTGTTTCTGGCCGTGCTGGTTTCCGGCTGGCGCGCCTCGCGCAAGGGCGGCCCCGTCGTTGCCCGGCCACAGCCGTGATCATGGCGGCCATCACAGCCCCAGCCGTTGACACGCAGGGCCTGCCATCTCAAAAGCAAAGCGGCGGGATTCCACACCGGAGATGAAGATGAAGCGTGTTTCCATGATTCTGGCCGCGCTGGCTGTCGCGGCCGTGGTTGCGGCCTGTGGCTCTGGCAGCAGCAATGCACCGGCCAACGCCGGTAACAAAGCCAAGGTCATCATGCGCAAGGCCGTGCCGACCGACTACAAGGACAAGAAGCCCCCGGCCGGGCTGGATCTGGCGGCTGCGGCGACCATCGAGGCCGGCAAAAAGTTGTTTGAGGGAGAGGGCCTGTGCCGCACCTGCCACGGCGACGCCGGCAAGGGCGACGGTGACAGCGGCAAGATGCTTGACCCCAAGCCCACGGACCTGACCAGCGCCGAGTTCCAGTCGGTCAGCGACGATTACATCTTCTGGCGCCTTTCCACGCTGGGCAGCGTCAGCGGCCCGCAGGGATCGGGCATGACGGCGTTTGCCCAGGGCAGCGAAGAACAGCGCTGGCAGATCGTTGCCTACGTGCGTTCGCTCAAGGGCAAGTAGCGCACCGATGGCGACAGAAACAGTCCGGTTTGGTTGCCTTTGTCACGCCACAAAACCCGCTTAACGAAGCGGGTTTTGTGGTCGACGCCGGGCGAAGCGCATTTCGACCGATACTTGAAAATAGGGTGTTTTCCGCAGGGTCCCTTGGGTGTATACACCCCTGCGCACAACGAGGCCGCAGCCCTCTTGCGCGGGCAGATAAATCGGCGCAAAAGCTGCGTACCAAGGCCCAGGGTTCACCGCAAGCCTTGCAGAGATCAGGGGAGAACGCCAAGGCGTCCTCGTCCTTGGGCAGTGCATGGTGACGGGCATGTGGTAAACAGCAGTTCAGGAGGGCATGAAGTTGCTGCGCAGGAAGCACTTCAGACTGGCCATGCTGGCGGGCGCCGCAATTGTGTGCGCCTGTCTTGGCGTGGGCGATGTGCTGGCCCAGCAGGCCAGGTACGTGCCCATCGACCCGCCCAAGGAAAACCGCGCCAACACAGGCAAGTTTGCGCCACTGGACTGGGCACCTGAAAAAGGCGACCACCCGGGCAAGGCCAAGTTCCTGGAAGTCTGCACCGCCTGCCACAACCTGACGGACAGCCAGAAGGTCGGCCCCGGGCTTGCGGGACTTGCCGACCGTGTGCCGGAACGCGAGCGCCTGCTGAAGTTCATCACGGATCCCAAGAGCACCGACGGCGACACATACTTCAAGGACCAACGTGCCAAGTTCAATGAAGGCATGCCCGCACAGGGCCAGCCGGGCGGCGCGCTGACCGAGCAGCAGATCCTCGAAATCATCGACTTCATTTTCCGCCACAAGGCCGAGACCGGCCCCGGGCCTGAAGAACGCATCAAGATCGGCCGGGCGCTGGCCAGTGGCGAAAAGTCTTTCGAAAACGGCGCGCCATCATGCACCGGCTGCCACACCATCGGCGCGGGTATGAACAGCAGCCACAAAGGCCTGCGTGGCGCCAATGTCGGGCCGAACATCGCCCACACCTGGGTGCTGGCGCGCGACGCCGAAGCCCTGCGCGTGCTGATGGAAAGCCCTGACGGCGCTGCGATGCATCACTTTTATGCGCCGAACCGCAAGCCGCTTACGGGCGAAGAGTACGGTGCGCTGATTGCATTCTTTGAGCGCGCCGCGCGCGACACTGGCACAGAACACCAGGCGAATTTCCTGCCGATCTTTGCGCTGATCCTGGCTGCGCTGGGCATCTTTGTGCTGGATGGTTCACTGTTCGGCAAGCTGTTCGTCGAGGAAGATCACGAGTACGTGGACGGGCCTTACGCCGACGACCACGGGCATCACTAGCAGCACGGAGACCGGATGTCTGGCGAGTTCCGCTATCTGCCGCAGAAGACCCTCGACGAAATCGCCGTCGCCGTTGACCCGTTGCTGAACCTGCTGTTGCAGGTCACGCCCTACCTGACACTGTTGCTGGTGCTGGCGGGTCTTGGACGCGCCATGGTGCAGTGGCGCCTGAGCCTGAACAGCCAGCAGCCCAAGCCCGACGGGCCGCCGCTGATGCATTTCATACTCAACCAGCTTCGCCCGCCGGTGCTGACCCTGCAGCAGGAGCGCGACCTTCGCGCCGTGCCGCTGTCCGTCGGCGTGTGGGGCCTGGTGTTTTACCACATGGCGATTGTGCTGTTTCCCGGCCTGGTGGGCTGGTGGAACAGCGAGGCCGGGCAGCGCGGTCTGCTGGAGACCGTGGGCATGGCGCTGGCGTTCTTCACGATGCTGTCGATTTTCAATCTGCAGCTGCGGCACCTGCTGGATGCCAGGCTGCGCAGGCAGTTCGCGCTGGCGGATATCGGGGTGATCGGGCACCTGCTGGGCGCGTTGGGCGCGGGCATTTTTGCCTGGGCAACGGTGCGCTGGGCCAGCCAGTGGACGGGCACCGTGGCATGGCAGCACTTTCTGGATTCGTGGATGTTCCAGGTTGCGGCCCGGCCCGCGGTGTTCAGCCTGCCGACCATGGCCAAGCTGCACATCATCCTGGGCGCGACAGGATTCGGTGTATTGCTGCATTCGCGCATGGTAACGCACCTGCTGATTCCGAATGTCCGCACCTGGGGCTTCCGCAGCCTCGAGGGCGGAAAACTGGACGAAGCCGGCCGCGTGGTGGCACGCATGACGGGTGTTTCGGCGGACAAGCACTAGCCAGTACCGGGAAGATAGATGAGCGCCAAGCTTGCTGTTCTGTTCCTGTTGATGACCATCGGCTTTGCGATGCCAGTGCTGCTTGGCTTTCGCAGTGTCAATGACATCCAGTTGCCGAACATCCACACCGATTACCAGCCGGAACAGCCCATCAGCTACAGCCACCGCCTGCACGCCGGTGTCCTGAACATTGATTGCCAGTACTGCCACACCGGTGCCGACGAAAGCCGCCACGCCAGCATCCCCAACCTCCAGACCTGCATGAACTGCCACGAACAGGTGGCCGGCCAGACGCAGGAAGCCAAGAACAACATCCAGAACCTGTACGTGGCCTGGGGCAATGGTGTTGGCGAAGGCGTGAAGTGGAAGCGTGTGCACAACAACCCTGACTTTGTGTACTTCAACCACATGACGCACGTGCGCATTGCCAACTATGTGGACGACAAGGGCAACCACAGCAAGGGGATTGATTGCGCGGTGTGCCACGGCGACATGAAGACCGTGGGCGTGGCCAGGCAGCACCAGAACCTGACGATGGGATGGTGCATCAACTGCCATCGCGACCAGAACACCAGGCATGCCAAAATCGGGCTGGAGGCGCGCGCGCCTGTCAACGCGTGCGACGCCTGCCACCGCTAGACAGCCGTAACGTAGGGATGGCGCTTGCGCCGCCCCGGGCAGCAAACAAGCAGGACGCAACGAGACATGGACATCGAGATCCAGACCAGACGGCAGGACGACCTTGCGGACATGCCGCCCGAGATGCGGGCGGAGCTTGAGGTTGTCAGCAAGTCGCGCCGCGATTTCATGAAGGTTACCGGCATGGCCGCCATGGGCGCCGTGATTGCCGGCTGTACCGCCAAAGAACACCTGGTCAACCCGCTGCTGAAGAGACCCGAAGGCATCACCCCCGGTGTTGTGTACGACTACGCCGGGACCTGCGCGGGCTGCGCCTCGGCCTGTGGTGTGGTGATGAAAGTGCGCGACGGCCGCCCTGTGAAGCTGGAGGGCGACCGCGCCAACCCCCTTTCCCGCGGCGGGCTGTGCGCCAAGGGCCAGGGCCAGCTGTGGGGCCTGTACGATGCGGACCGCGTCAAGGGCGCGGCCAAGAAGGACGGCGAAGCCACCTGGGACGAACTTGATGCCGCGGTTTCCGCGGCGGTGAAGGGCGGCGGTGCATGGCTGGTTTCCGGCACGGTCAACGGCCCCGCTGCCAGCGCCGCGATTGCCGCGTTCTGCGCCCGCACCGGTGCCCGCCACGTCAGCTATGACGCCTGCGGCAGCCACGCGATTGCCGCGGCCCACAAGGCAACGCACGGGGCCCATGTCATCCCGCAGTACCGGTTCGATAACGCGCGGGTGATTGTCAGCCTGGACGCCGACTTCTTGGGCACCTGGATTTCGCCCATGCAGTTTGCCGCGCAGTGGGCCCAGAACCGCGACCTGGCAAGCGGCGCGCGCGAGATGAGCCGCCACATCCAGTTCGAGGCACGCTATTCGCTCACTGGCGCCAACGCCGACGAGCGCTTCCGCCTGCCCAACGCCCAGCGCGGCGCGCTGCTGGTGGATCTCGCCAACAAGCTGGCCGGCGACAAGCGCTTTGGCGAGCCCGGCAAGCACGACGTTCTGCCCGGCGACCTTGACCGCATTGTCAATGAGCTCAAGGCCGCACGCGGCCACGCGCTGGTGGTTTCCGGCAGCGACAACGCGGACCAGCAGAAGCTGGTCAACTGGATCAACCACAACCTGGGCGCCTACGGCACGACGCTGGAGCTTCGCAACCACTCGCGCCAGGCGCTGGGCAACGACAACGACCTGGCGGATCTGCTCAAGGCCATGGAAGGCGGCGCGGTCAAGACGCTGATCCTGATGGGCGTCAACCCTGTCTATGACCTGCCCGAGGGCGCCAGGTTCCGCGAGTGGATGGGCAAGGTCGGCACCACCGTGGCCGTCACCACGCACCTGGATGAAACGGCTGCCGAGTGCGCCTGGGTCGCGGGCGACCACCACGCGCTGGAACGCTGGAACGATTTTGAGCCTGTGCGCGGCCTGTACCAGCTTTCGCAGCCAGCCATCCGTCCGCTGTACAAGACCCGCCACGGCCTGCAGAGCCTTCTCAAGTGGGCCGGCGAGGCCGCGGGCAACAAGGATTACCGCGAGTACCTCAAGACCTGGTGGGAGAACAACATCCTGGGCGGGCTGGCATGGACCAGCGCCGTCGAGACCGGGTTTGTCGATGGTCGCGCAAGCATCGTTCACAACATGCCGGTGATGAACGAGGACGCGGCCAAGGCCGCCGACACGGGCAAAGTGGCAACCGGCGACTTTGAGATCGTTGCCTATGAAAGCCTGAACCTGGGCGACGGCCGCCACGCCGGCAACGGCTGGCTGCAGGAGAACGCCGACCCGACGACGCGCGTGAACTGGGGCAACTACGTTGCACTCAGCCCGCACACCATGGAGACCATGGGCGTCAAGGAAGGCGACCTGGTCAAGCTCAGCGCCGAAGTGGACGGCCGCCAGGCCGGCCTGACCCTGCCCGCCGTGCGCCAGCCCGGCCAGGCGGAAAAGGTAGCAGCAGTGGCGGTGGGCTATGGCCGCACCAGGGCGGGCAAGCTCAGCCACGGCATGGGCACTGAAGAATTGGCGTTCACCGACGGCGCAATCGGCGCCAACGCGTTCCCGTTTGTGGCGCGCGGCGGCAAGGTTGTGTTCGGGGCGGTCAGCGCCGCCGGCGGCAGCAGCAAAGTCGCCCGCATCCAGGAACACGACAGCCAGGAAGACCGCCCGCTGGCCAAGGAAACCACGCTGTCCCAGTGGCAGAAGAACCCGCGCAGCGGCAATGACGAGGAACTGCCGCCCAAGGAACTGACGCTTTGGCGCAAGTGGGAATACAAAGGCCACAAGTGGGAGATGGTGGTCGACCTGAACAAATGCATGGGCTGCAACGCCTGTGTGGTCGCCTGCAACATCGAAAACAACATCCCGGTCGTCGGCAAGAAGGAAGTGCTGAACCGCCGCGAGATGCACTGGCTGCGCATTGATATCTATTACGAAGACAACGACGGCAGCAAGTACGACGGCGAACAGACCAAAGACGAAAATCCGGCCGCGATCTTCCAGCCGATCATGTGCCAGCATTGCGAGAACGCGCCGTGCGAGACAGTCTGCCCGGTGCTCGCCACGATCCACAGCGAAGAAGGCCTGAACACCCAGGCCTACAACCGCTGCATCGGCACGCGCTATTGCGCCAACAACTGCCCGTACAAAGTGCGGCGCTTCAACTGGTTCACGTACAAGCACAGCGACCTGACGATGAACCTGGCGCTGAACCCGGACGTAACCATCCGTTCGCAGGGCGTGATGGAAAAGTGCAGCATGTGCGCCCAGCGCCTGTACGAAGGCAAGCGCATGGCGGCGCTGAACAACGGCGGCAAGCTGAAAGATGGCGCCGTGACCACGGCCTGCCAGAGCAGCTGCCCGACCCAGGCGATTGTGGTCGGCGACGGCAACGACGGCGATTCTCGCGTGGCCAAGCTGCGCCAGAACCCGCGCAACTATCAGGTGCTGGCAGAAATCAACACGCGTCCGGCAGTGACATACCTGGCCAAGGTGCGCAACCGCGCCCCCAGGCCGGTGGCAGAAAAGAAGGCCGCCCATAGCCACGACCACTAGGGCGGGGCAAGAGGCGGCAGACAGGCATTGCGGTAAAGGCAGCACCACGGAGCAAGGCAGGCTATGGGAGCACACGTTTACTCAGTGATGCGCGAACCCCTTGTGGTGGGCAAGAAGACCCTCCACGAGATCACGCAGGACGTTTGCCAGAGCATCGAAGGCAAGCCGTCGCTGCTGTGGTGGCTCGGCTTCCTCACGTCCGGCGCGATTGCGACGGCCGGCGTCGCCACCATGCTGTACCAGATGTACGTCGGCGTCGGCACATGGGGCCTGAACAAGACCGTGGGCTGGGGCTTTGACATCACCAACTTCGTGTTCTGGATCGGCATCGGCCACGCCGGCACGCTGATTTCGGCCGTGCTGTTTTTGTTCCGCCAGAAGTGGCGCACCAGTATCAACCGCTCGGCCGAGGCCATGACGCTGTTTGCCGTGCTGTGCGCGCTGATTTACCCCACCATTCACATGGGCCGGCCGTGGATCGGGCCGCTGTGGATTGCGCCCTACCCCAATCTGCGCGGGCCGCTGTGGGTGAACTTCCGCAGCCCGCTGCTGTGGGACGTCTTCGCCATCAGCACGTACTTCACCATCAGCCTGTGCTTCTGGTACATCGGCCTGGTGCCTGACCTGGCCACGGTGCGCGACCGCGCCAAACACTGGCTGCGCAAGGTGTTCTACGGCACGCTCAGCCTGGGCTGGAACGGCTCGGTCCGGAACTGGAACCATTACGAAGTTGCCTACATGATTTTCGCCGGGCTCAGCACGCCGCTGGTGTTCTCGGTGCACACAATCGTGTCGATGGACTTCGCCACGTCCGTGATCCCCGGCTGGCACACCACGATTTTCCCGCCGTACTTCGTGGCCGGCGCGATCTTTTCGGGCTTTGCCATGGTGCTGACGCTGCTTCTGATTGCGCGCAAGACCATGCGTCTGGAAGCCTACATCAACGAAATCACCATGGACAACATGGCCAAGATTGTGCTGTTGACGGGCAGCCTGGTCGGTCTGGCCTACGGCACGGAGTTCTTTGTCGCCTGGTACTCGGGCAGCATCTATGAAGGGTTTGCGTTCATCAACCGCGCCACCGGCCCGTTTGCCTGGTCGTACTGGATCATGGTTTCGTGCAACGTGATCAGCCCGCAGATCCTCTGGTTCAAGAAGCTGCGCCGCAACCCGTGGGTGCTGTTTGTGATGAGCATCTTCGTGAACATCGGCATGTGGTTCGAACGTTTCGTGATCATCGTGACCAGCCTGCACCGCGACTACCTGCCTTCCAGCTGGGCGTACTACACCATGACCTGGGTTGAGTACGCCGAACTGATCGGCACCTTCGGCATCTTCTTCTTCATGTTCTTTGTGTTCATCCGCTTCCTGCCCGGCATCGCCTTTGGCGAAGTGAAGGGCGTCAACAAGTACGCGCGCCACGACAGTCACGGCCACGCGCACGCGGAGGTGAAGCATGGCTAAGCCTCCGGTACAGCTTTTCTGCGGGGTGTTCGGCGACGAAGACGACACACTGGACGCCACCAGGGCCTGCCGCGAGGCCGGGCTGGAGTTCCACGACGTGTACGCACCCTATGCCGTACACGGCCTGGACCGCGCCATGGGCCTGCCGTTTTCGAAGGTCACCTGGGTGACCTTCTGCTGCGGCGCGCTGGGCACGACGATTGCCCTGTCAGGCATGACCTATGCGTCGTGGTGGGACTGGCCGGTGAACGTGGGCGGCAAGGAAGCCCTGCCGTTTCCGGCATTCGTGCCGATCACGTTTGAACTGACGGTGTTGATCGGCGGCGTGTGCACCATGCTGGGCATGTTTGCCCTGTGCCTGCTGTACCCCGGCAAGAAAGCCCGCCTGCTGCACAAGGGCCAGACCGACGACAAGTTCGTGATCGCCCTGAAGAAGACCGAAGACTTCAACGAACAGAAGGCGCGCGAGATTTTCCAGCGGCATCACGCCGAGGAAATCGCAACACGCGACCCGGGCTACAACGCCGCCGATGAGCCGGCCACCGGAGGTGCGGCGTGATCGACAAAGTTCTCAATGGCGGCATTGACGTTGCGGTCAAGCACCTGGACAAGTGCAAAGACAAGGTTGTCGCCCTGCACACCAGAGTCGGTGCCCGTTACTGGATTGGCATGGGCGCGCTGATCGGCGCCGTGCTGGCGGGGCTTGTCGCCGGGTATCTTCAGCGCGACTTCGGCAAACGCAACCTGGAGTACCAGCCGATCCCGGACATGAGCATCTCCAAGGCTGCCGAATCGCAGATGGTTTTCGCCGACGTCGACGGCAACAGCCCCTTTGCCGATGGCCGCACAGACCGCGAGCCGCCCGAAGGCACGGTGTACCGTGGCCAGAAGTTCTACACCCTGGCCGCCGGCGAGATGGAAAAGTCCAGGCCGCTGGTCAACCCGCTGCGTTCTGGTACCGCCGCCGAACGCGAGGCCGCCATGGCCCGCGGCAAAGACCTGTTTCGCTTCAACTGCCAGGGTTGCCACGGCGTTGACGGCGTGGGTAACGCGCCGGTTGTGCAGTACGGCGTGCCGGCCCCGAAGATTGCCGACAACGTGGTTCGCGACCGTTACACCGACGGCGAACTGTTCCATATCATCACCTACGGCATTCGCACCATGCCGCCGCACGCCAGCCACGTGAAGCACGATGACCGCTGGAAGCTGATTCTGTATCTGCGCAAGCTGCAGGGGGGCAACTAGTCCATGTCCAGCGCTGAACCAACCGCCCCGCTTCCGGCCACGCAAAGCCCCGCCACGCTGCCCGCGTTCAGCGCGCCGGTGGTGCTGAAAATCGGCGGCATTGTGCTGTTCGTTGTCGGCCTTGTGCTTTGGCTGCTCAGCTTTGCCGCGGGGTCAGAACTGGCCTGGTCCGGCTGGCTGATCGGAAGCTGGTACGCACTTGGCTTTCCACTGTTTGCCTCGTTCCTGCTTACGATTAATGCGCTGGCAAGCGCGGGCTGGGGTGCGACGCTCAAGCGTGTACCCGAAGCCATGACGGCGTTCTTTCCGGTGGCGATTCTGCCATTTGCCATCCTGGCCATCGGCGCCATGACCAGCAACCTGTACGACTGGTCACATCACCACGACGACGGCAGCTTGCACGCCGAACTGATCCACCACAAGGAACCGTGGCTGAACACCACGTTCTGGCTGGTGCGCATGGTGGTTTACTTCGGCCTGTGGACGGGCTTTACCTGGCTGATGGTGCGCCATTCGCGCAAGCAGGACATCGACGGCGACCTCAAGCACACCTGGGCGGTGCGCCGTCTGGCCGCGCCATTTGGCATTGTGTTCGGTCTTTCCGTCACCTTTGCCAGCATTGATTACATCAAGAGTATCGAGCCCACCTGGTTCAGCACCATGTTCGGTGTCTACCAGTTTGCCGGCATCATGCAGGCGGGCTTTGCGATGCTGATCCTGGTGCTGGTAGCACTGCGCAACAGCGGGCACCTGAAAGAACACGTCAACGAAAACCACTACCACACGCTGGGCATCTGGCTGATCTCGACCAGCGTCTTCTGGGCGTACATCTGGTTCTGCCAGTTCATGTTGATCTGGTACTCGAACATCCCTGAAGAAACCCAGCACTACTTTGCGCGCTGGCACGGCCCCTGGTTCTGGGTCAGTTTCCTGGTCAACCCGCTGCTGAATTTTGCCATCCCGTTCCTGTTCCTGTTGCCACGGCCGCACAAGCGCAACATCAAGATCCTGTCCGGCGTTGCGCTGGTGGTGCTGGTTGGCCGCTTTGTCGACCTGTGGCAGTTCGTGGCGCCACGCCCGAAACTGGTCAATCACATCCCTGAGCCGACCCTGCAGCCGATGGAAACCCTGCTGACAGCCGGCCCGGTGATCGCGCTGGTGGGCCTGTTCATTGTGATCTTGATGATCGCACTGGAACGGGCACCGATCCTGGCCCGCAAGGACCCCTTCTTTGAAGAAGGCGAACACCACCACCTGTAGCCTGCCGCGCATGCTGAAAGAGCCCCCGCATGGGGGCTCTTTGCGTTGATGCGTTACTTTGCCTGGTTGGCGCCCTGTTTCAGTGTTCCGCCACGGTCGCCGGGTGCCGCGCCCATGGCATCGCCCGGCTTAGTCAGGTCTACTTCGCCGTTGACGGCGTTCATGCGCACCCGCATGGCCTCGCGGTCGGCGCGTGGCGAAGCCAGCAGCCATCCCTGCTTCAGGGTTCCGTCGGCGGCAAACTCCACGGCATAGAAGCTGTAACCCAGGTCGGCGTAGTCCTCACTGGTCTCCAGGTTTTCCGGCCCGGCACCGACTTCGGACAGGTCGTCCACGCTTTTGGGCGATTTCTGGTGTTTCTTGTGGTAGGCCAGAATCCCGTCACGGATCTTCTGCAGGTTGCGTTCGGCCACTTTGGCCGAAGACTGCATGATCTGCTCTTTTTCCAGCGCATTGGGCCCACCGGCGCCGCAGGCAGCCAGCGTGAGCAACAGCAGGAATGAGGCGACTATCTTCATCGTTTCTCCCGGGGGCCGCATTTGGCATTGCAACCGGCCCGGCGTACAAGGAAATAACGTAACGGAGGCAGCGTTGTTCGAATGACTCTTGTCGTTGCCCGTGATCTGTGGCGCGAGTACAGCCAGGGCGGCGTTGCCGCACTGGCCGGGGTCAGCGTGGACATCGCGCAGGGCGAGTTCGTGGCCCTTTTGGGCCGCTCGGGTTCTGGCAAATCTACGCTGCTGAACCTTCTGGGCGGGCTGGACCGCCCCACGCGCGGCAGCATCACCGTGCAGGGCCGCGACCTTGCCACCATGAGCGCGCGCGAACTTTCGCTTTACCGGCGCTCTACCGTCGGCTTCATCTTCCAGAGCTTCAACTTGGTGCCGACTCTGCCCGCCTGGGAAAACGTCGCACTGCCGCTGGTCTTCCAGGGCATCCCGCGCGAGCAACGCAAACGCGCGGCGCTGGAAATGCTTGATCGCGTCGGCCTTGGCGCGCGCGGCCATCACCGGCCCTCGCAGATGAGCGGCGGCGAACAGCAGCGCGTGGCCATTGCCCGCGCGCTGGCCAACCGACCCCAGTTGCTGCTGTGTGACGAGCCCACGGGCAACCTCGACAGCAACACCAGCGCCCAGATCATGGCCCTGATTGACGACGCCCACAAAGCCGGCGCGGCGCTGGTCATGGTCACCCACGACCCCGAACTTGCGCGCATTCACGCCAGCCGCACCATCCGCATGGCCGATGGCCGCATCGCTGAGCCAGTGGAGGTCGCATGAACCTGCGCGGCATGATCTGGCTGGCGCTGGAAGGCCTGTTGCGCAAAAAGGGCCGCAACTTCCTGACCACGTCGGGCGTGTTCATCGGCGTGTTTGCCCTGACGTTGATTGTCTCGCTGGGCCAGGGTTTGAGCCACGCCGTGACCAGCACTGTCAGCGGCACGGACAATCTGCGGCAGGTCGGCCTGACCGGCGGATTCGGCATTGAGTTGTCGAATGACCCCGCCGAGATTGAGATCCCCGGCGAAATGGACGAAGCCCGGCGCGAACGCCTGCGCCGCGCGGCCGTGAACCGCCGCCAGATCCGCCAGGTGGCGGGCCGTCGCGCCAACGCCATTGACGACAAGACAATCGCCGAACTGTCGAAACTGCCGCACATCGAAAGCATCCAGCCGGTGATTGTCGAACGCTACGAAATGAAGCTCAACGGGCACGACTCGCCCGCGACCCTGAGCTATGGCGTGGACGTCGGGCGCAAGCGCTACGCTGACCGCGTGATTGCGGGCAGCTATTTCAGCGGCCCGGGCGCGCCTGAGGCGATTGTCCACGAGTACCTTCTCTACAAGTGGGGCATGCTGACGGACGGCGACTACACCAAGGTGATCGGCCAGACGGTGAAGCTGAAAACGATCCAGACTGAACTCACGCCCGAGCAGCAGGCCCCGCCCATGCTGCAGGAGTTCATGCGCGATTTGAGCGAAGAAGAACGCAAGGCCATGCAGACCCTGTTGCCCAAGCTGCTCAAGCAGTTCGGCCAGAGCTCGCAACGCCGGGCCGCCGAGCGCGAGTTCACGGTCGTGGGCGTGCTGCGCGAACAGATGCCCGGCGACCCCTTCAACGTGATCGAAGACGGCAACGCCGTGCAGGCCGATCTGTTTCTGCCGCTGGAAACCGCGCGCGAACTGTTCCTGGCCAGCGCCGTGAACGTCGAGCTGGGTTACCCCCGCGCGCTGGTGACAGTCACCGACGCTGAGTTCGCACCCGAGGTCGAACAGACCCTGCGCGACAAGGGCTACACGGCATTCAGTGTGGCCAGCGCGCTGAAACAGATTGAAAGCGTGCTGCTGATGATCACCGTCAGCATTTCGTTTCTCACGGGCATTGCCCTGATTGTCAGCACACTGGGCATCGTCAACACCATGATCACCAGCGTGATCGAACGAACCCGCGAGATCGGCATCTTCAAGGCCGTGGGCGCCACCAACGCCCAGGTGATGACCGTGTTCCTCTGTGAGAGTGCCATGATCGGGCTGGTGGGCGGCCTGCTGGGCCTGGCACTGGCGGCGCTGGCGATGATCCCGGGCGATCTGCTGGCCGTGCAGTTGATCAACGAAAAAGCCGCCATCCCGTTTGACCAACCGGTGTTCGTGCTACCGCTATGGTTGATGATCGCCGGCCCCGCCCTGGGCACAGGCACAGCCATCGTGGCCGCAATCCTGCCCGCCCGAAGAGCCGCAAGAATCGACCCCGTAAAAGCCCTGCGGCATGACTGAACAAGCGTCATCCCGTTCCCGGTGCCAGCTTGGCCAGGGCGCCGTAGCCGTTTTCGTGCATGCGCGCAAAGAAGGCGCGGGCGGTTTCGAGGCGCTGGGCGTCCTGGCCTTTTCCTTCCTTACATAGATCGAGTGCCGTGCGGTGGTGGTTGGCCAGGCCGATGATGGACATCTCGACCCCCTTGGGGGCTTCGTCTATCGCGCGCTGGGCGGCCTGGAAGTACTGCCGGGCTTCCTTGGGCGCGAACTTGCGCGTCAACTGCGCGGCGTACATGGCGCGGTCAAAGCGTTCGTTGTGCGGGCCGTGTTCGCGGGGCTGGCCGAAGTCCTTGATCACCTGCCGGGCCGGTTCTTTGTCGCCCCTGTGCAAGGCCGCCCAGGCCCTTGCCGCCCGGGTGGTGAAGTCCTCGGCGCCGGGCTGGATGAAGCGCTTCAACGCGATCTGCAATGCCCCTTCGTCCTCAAGCATGATCGCCCAGCTCACCATGCCCTGTGCGTGGGCCGGCCCGAAGTCGCCCATTTCGGCGGCCTGGCGCATGTCCATCGCGCCCGAAAGCAGCAGCGCGCGGATCATCATGCTGTTCTGGTTCATGGCCATGCGCGGGTCCGTCTGCGGCAGTGCGGCCATGATGCGCGACATGCCGTCGCGCAGTTCGCCCAGTTCCAGCTGGCAGTAACCGCTGATGGCGCTGACAAAGCGATAGATCGGCCATTGCGACCCGCGGTCCCGGGCCAGTGCCAGCACACCGTCGCACAGGGCGCGGGCCTCGCGCATGCGGCCAACACTCTGCATGGTGTTGGCCAGGTTGTAGGCCTCTTTCATGCCGGCCTCGTCAATCAGCGCGCCCTGGGTCAATGACCGCTGGAACACGCGGGTCTGGTGGGTAATCGAGTCATCCACATCGCGGCGCAGGTAGGCGTGGTAGGCCAATGTGCGTTCAAAGCGCAGGTTCATTGGTTCGTCGTCGCAGAGTTTCGCGACCTGTTCGGCAGCGCGACGGATGTCGTCGGCGCGGTCGAGCTCCCATTTGTCCAGTGCCTTCCAGTAGTCGTCCAGGATGCGGCCGAAGATTGGCGCGGTCTTTTCATTGATGCTGACGCGCAATTGCTGGTAGCGCGCCAGCGCGTCATTCAGCTCGCGCAGCACACGCAGGTGGTGCTTGCCGGTCAGGCTGCCCAGCTGCATCGAGGCCACACTGTTCATGGCGGCCACAAGCTCCAGCAGGTCGCCCGCAGTCTTCTGCGTGGTGGTGTTGACGTCACTCAGGTACGGCGTGCCTTCGCCGGCCAGCAGCCAGGCCGGGTTCACGCCCAGGCCTCGCACCAGCGCGGCGGCGAACTCGACGGGCAGCTTGGCCCCGCGCATGTAGCGGCTGACGTTGTTGCGCGACGTGCCGGTCTTGCGAGCGATCTCGGCCTGCGGGAAACGCTCGGACAGGAAGTGCAGGCGGTTAAGGAACTCGGAACGTGAGCGAGCCATGGGTGTCCTCGAATCGTGACAGGTCGGCAGCCAGTGTATTCGTTTAGATACACATGTTGGCAGGAATTCTGTGTGCTTGTGATGGGTGCGATACACTGATTTCGGGAAGGCGGGGGAGCCTTTCCACCGCAGTGACGCCCCCGGGCAACCGGGAAGACTGGAGACAAAGATGAAAATCGCACGGATTACCATGCTGCTGGCGGCCGCGATCACGCTGGCCGGCGGAACGCTTAGCGCACAGGACCTGAGTGACGCGCCCTCGCCGTATCCGCAGTTCACGTTCTTTCAAAGCAGCCAGAGCGGCTATCGCCTGGATTACATCGGCAACGGTGTAACCGACGACATGACCCATGGCAGCGGCTGGCAGCAGGACGCCGACGACGACGGCATCGAGTTCATCGGCATGGTCAAGGGCGGCGTGGCCACAATCAAAGTCGCGCTGGTGTGCAGCTACAACACCAACGACTTCGCGTTGTGGATGGACTTCAACAACGATGGCGACTGGCTGGACGCCGGCGAACGCGTGATCTGGGCGGGCTACAGCAGCAGCGCGCCCAATGGTCCGTTTGCTACGCCCCAGTCGCCCCCCTATGGCGGCAGCACCACCAGCTTCAACACCTGGACGGTGAACATCCCGGCCGGTGCCGTCGGCACCAGTGTCAAAGTGCGCGCGATTGTGTGGGACACTGCCACGGCCGCGGGCCCGTTTGTTGCCAACGGCGGCGGCCACCCGGGCGGAACCGGCGGCCCCAGCTACAGTGAATGGGGTGAAGTGGAAGACCACGACATTCCCTACGGCGTGACCACCGGTGCCAAGGTGCATGTGCTGGAATCTGACGGCATGACCACCGGCGCCACGATCAACCACAACGGCAACCGCAACCTGGGCAACCTGACCGCGGGCCAGCAGTACAACGTGTTCTTTGCCCTGACCAACAAGCCCACGGCCAGCAGGGGCCTTCACTTCACCACGGCGTACCCCAATCCCACGGTACAGGTCAGCAACCAGGTGAATTGTTCCGTGAACATGTTCGCCCTGGGCAACGGCTACTACATCAGCCCGGGCGGCGGCTATGCCACCATGATCGCCATGGTCACGCCGACCACGGCGGGCAGCGCGTTCAGCTTCCGGCTGACCATGCCCTGCAACGACCCGGACTATCCCAACTTCAGCTGGACATGCAGCGGCAATGCAACCGCCCCGGCCCCCAGCATGGAAGTGCACCGCCCCACCTACACCATGATCCCGCCCAATGGCGCGGACAGCCTGGGCGCGCAGCCCGCAGGCACGGCCGTAAGCCTGACTTACACCATCTTCAACAACGGGTCGGCCACGCTGAACCTGACGGGCAGCCCGATGGTGCAGCTGGCCTCGCCGAACAACTGCTCTGCCATCGTTACGGCCCAACCACCCGCCACCAGCCTTCAGGGCGGCGGCTGGTCGATGCAGTTCACGGTTTCTGTCACGCCAACAACAACGGGCCAGGGCTTTTCGGTGGTGATGACAATCCCCAGCAATGACACCGCCAAGTCACCCTACGCCATCACCATCAGCGGCACCGCCGGCACAACCAGTGGCGCGCCCGAGATTGACCTGATTCGCGGCGGCAGCATTGCCAGCGGCAGCACAGACAACGTGGGCAGCCAGACTTCCGGCGTGCAGTCAACCTTGACCTACACCATCAGCAACAGCGCGGGCACGGCCGCACTGAACCTGACCGGCAGCCCCGCCGTGCAGATCAGCAACCAGGCCAACGTCAGCGCCGGCGTGCAGGCCCAGCCGGCCACCACCATCGGCGCGGGCGCAAGCACCAGCTTCACGGTGCAGTTCACGCCGGGCACGGGGGCGTTCGGCTTTCGCATCACGATCCCGAACAACGACGCCAACGAGAACCCGTACATCATTGAAGTCAGCGGCAACGGCAGCAGCGCCTCCGCCCCGGAGATTGACGTCCAGCGCGCAAGCACCGCCGTCGCCTCGGGCAGCACGGACAACCTTGGCACATTGGCCGCGGCCAGCGCGGCCGGCTTCACCTATACGGTGCTGAACACGGGCAACGCGACCCTGACGCTTGGCACAGTCAACGTCAGCGGTCTCAGCAACTGCACTGTCACTGTCACCACGCAGCCCGCCGCCAGCGCAGCCGCAGGCGGCAACACCAGCTTTGCCATCAACGTTACGCCGACTGCGTCGGGTGCGTTCAGCGCGCAGCTCAGCCTTGCCAACAACGACCCCAACGAGAACCCGTACACGATCAACCTTGCCGGCATGGGCCAGGTCAATGCGCCGGACATCGTGGTGCAGCGGCCGCTGGGCACCACCGTCAGCGGCACCGAAGCGCTGGGAACGGTGCCGTTCGCCACGCCGATCAACCTCAACTACACCATCAGCAACACCGGCACGCAGCCGCTGAACCTGACTGGCAGCCCCCTGGTCAGCGCCACGCCCGGTGCCAACTGCGGTCTTTCCGTGACCCAGCCCGCGGCCGCCACGATCCCGGCCGGCAGCAGCGCCACCTTCACGATCGTGTTGACCGTGCCCGCGGCTGGGGCTTTCAACTTCTCGGTCAGCATCGCCAACAACGTGGCGGGCAAAGACCCCTACGGCTGGACGGTCAGCGGCACGGGCGGGACACTGCCTGAAATCGACATCCAGCGGCTGGGCATCAGCATAAGCGACGGAGGCTCCCTGAACCTGGGCACACTGCCTTCCGGCAACAACCAGAACATGGTGTTCCTGGTGTTCAACACCGGCAACGCCCCGTTGAACCTGACCGGCAACCCCCGCGTGGCGCTGTCCGGCGCCAGCAACATCAACGTGAGTGTCACGGCCATGCCGGGCGCGTCGATTGCCGCCGGCGGCAACGCCAGCTTCGCCGTCAGCTACGCGATTCCCGCGCCGGGCCCGTTCAGCGTTACGGTCACCGTGCTGAACGATGACAGCGACGAGGGCAGCTACACGTTTACAGTAACCGGCACCGGCGGCTCGGGCGCGTTCGGCCAGGCCGCGGGCAAATCCGGTGGTGGTGGCGGTTGTGCATCCAACGAGGCTTCGCACGGCCTCCTGGTCCTGGCAGCCCTGCTGGTTGGGGGCACCCTTCTCAGGCGTCGAAAAGGGCTGCCTGTCTAGCGGGCTCCGGGAACAGTCCCCAACCGGCCCTGCCATCAGGCAGGGCCGGTTCGAGGAAACAGGGCGCGCGGCGGCCGCATCGGTGCGGGGCCGCGCGTTCTGGTTACTTGACCGAGTACGTGGTCTTCAGCGTTCCGGTATCAGAGCTGCTCAGCAACCCCTGCTTGAACCACTCATCAATCTTTGCACTGCGGGCCTTGGCATCAAGGCCTGCCATCTCTGCGTCGCACACCAGCATGAACATGCTTGTGCGAAGGCTTCCCACCACCATCCAGGACAGGTCGCCGGTCTTGTCGGTTGTTACCTTCTGGATGAACGCCAGGCGCTTTTCCGTCGTGTCCAGGTCCGCCTTCTCAAACAGCGCCCGGTGCAGCAGGGCATTGTGGATGCCGGCGCTGCCCGCCCAGTCCATGATGTTGGCGCGGTGCAGTTCGCCAAACAGCTTCAACTCTGCGTCAATCTTGCCGCCCGCGGGTGCAAGGTACTGGTACGCAAGGTCCGCCGTCAGGTTGTAAGCCTGGCTCTGGCCGAGCTCGCGGGCGTCCCACAGATCCTTGACTCGCTTGATCTTCACCTTCAGGTCGCCCGTTTTGAACTGCTCGTCGGCGTACAGCCGTGCCGTCCCGAAGTACTCAATCAGGGTGGTCAGCGTGCCGGTGCCACTGCAGGCCTTGTAGACTGTGCCGTTGTAATCCTTCTGCTGCGTGCCAAGCCATGCCACGAACTTCAGCAGCTGGGTGTCGGGGTTCATTTCGCTTGCGCGGGCATGGGCCAGAATCAGGCGAATGTGCTGGCCCTTGGCCTGGTTGTAGTTGATCCGCTGTTCTTTCTGGAGTTGTGTGACGATCTCGAGCTTCTTTGCAAGGTCGCCGGACTTGAAGGCCTCGTCCGTCGCCAGGTGGGCGTCAACATCAGCGATCGGCTCGGGCTTTGCGGCCTGGGCCTCCACCGGCCCAGCTTGGGGTGCCAGGAAGTAACCGGCCGCGCCAGCCGAAAGTGCCAGCACCAGCATGCACAGAATTCGTTTCATGGATTCTCCTTTGGTGGGCAAGGGCCGCACGTTCGCACGGTTTGCCAAGCCGTCAAGTTGTTTGATCCGCGTCACAGCCTAGGCTATGTAGTAGCCACAAGGTGCGAACATGAAAACCCTGATTGCCCTGGCTCTGCTGTGCGCTGCGGCCCTGCCCGCCCAGGCCGTGATCATTGACAACGACACAACCGGCTTTGCCGTGCTTACGGGAACCTGGAGTATCGGCACGACGGCGGCCGGGCGTTATGGGGCCGACTATCGCTTTGCCTCGACGGTGGGGCCGACGGCCGCGCCCACGGCCACCTGCGAGTGGCGGCCCACGCTGGCTGCGGGCCAGTACGAAGTTTCGGTGTGGTATCCCGCGGGCAGTAATCGCGCCGTGGACGCGCCCTTTACCGTGCACCACGCCAGCGGCGCGACAACCATTGACATCAACCAGACCCTCAACGGCGGGGCATGGTTCGTGCTGGGCACATTCAACTTCAGCGCCGGCACCAATGGCCGCGTGGTGCTGGGCAACGATGCCGAAAGCGCAAAAGTTGTGCTGGCCGATGCCGTGCGCTTTAACCCCGTAACGCCCGCGGCCGACGAGTTTCGCGCCGTGTGGGTCAGCCGCTTTGAGTGGCCCAGCACCACGCCCTCCACCTGGAAAAACAACATCAACAGCATCATGAACAACGCCAAGGCCGGCAACTTCAACACCGTGCTGCTGCAGATGCGCGGCGACACCACCACCCTGTATCCTTCGCCCAACGAGCCGCTTTCCAGCCTGATCACACTGGGCGCCGGCGACGACCCGCTGCAGTACGCCATCAACGCCGCCCACGCGCTGGGCCTGAAGCTGCACTGCTATTTCAACACGCACGTTTGCACCAGCGCGTTTGCCTCGGCCCACCCCACCTGGGTTGCCTGCGATGCCGCGGGCGTGCCCATGAGTGCCCCCGTGGACGGCTACTACTGGCTGGCTCCGGGCAACCCCGAGGTCCAGACCTATCTGCGCGCGCAGGTCATGCATGTGGCGAACACCTACCCGGCATTGGATGGCATTCACTTTGACCGAATCCGCATGCCCGAACCGCAGTACAGCCACGATGCCGTCAGTGACGCGCGCCGCGCCGGCCGCGGCAACCCGGCCGGTTATGCGTTCGACCCCTGGACCGCCGACCAGATCACCCGCTGGCTGCGCGATGTGTACGCCGAGGTGCGCAACGTGAACCCCACGCTGCAACTTTCGGCCGCGCCGTTGGGCCTTTATTCGGCGGCCAGTTATGCGGGTTACTCAACCGGCTACTACTACGGCCTGCCGCGCCACCAGGACGCCAAGTCGTGGCTGTCTCACGGCGCACTGGACTGGATCGCCCCGCAGGTGTACTGGGCCGACGGCGGCAGCAAGCCTGATTTCAGCGACATTGTGCCTGACTGGGTGGCCAGTGCCTCGGGCCGGCACATCTACCCGGGCATGAGCGCAACCGGCGACGCCAGCGCCGCCGAGACCATCAGCGAAATCAACGCCGCGCGCGGATTTGGCTGCCAGGGCACAACCGTCTGGAGCTACGGCGCGGCCAACAGCCTGAACTTCTGGTCTGCATTGTCGGCCGCGGGTGCGCCTTACCAGCAGCCAGCCAGCCCGCCTGCGCTGCCGTGGCTGGCCAGCCCGACCCAGGCCATCGTCTATGGCTTCGTCACGAACTTTGCCACCGGCCAACCGGTGCAGGACGCCTGGGTCACCATCAACGGCCAGAGCTACACCGCGCTGTCGGCCCGCGACGGATTCTGGTGCTGGCTGAAACTGAACCCGGGCAGCTACACCTTCAGTGCTGACGACCCCACGGCAGGCAGCGCACAGCTGATGGTTTCCAACCTGCAGGCCGGCGAAGTGCGCCGCGTGGACATCGCCCTGGCCGCAGCGGGCACGGCCGTGCGGCTAGAGGTTCAGAATGCGCCCACCAGCACACAGGCCGGGCAGGACTTCGGCGTGACGATCCGCGTGACCGACAACCAGGGCACGCTTGTGACCACCGGGGCCTACACCATCAACGCCGCCCAGCAGGGCGGTCTTGGCACATTGACCGGCACGATGCAGGTGGCCAGCGGCGGCGGGTATGCGACGTTCACACTGAACTATGACGTGGCCGAACCCCTGACTCTGACCTTTGCCGACAACGCCGGCGGCCTGACCGGCACCAGCTTCCAGGTGCAGTTCACCGGCCCGCCCGGCCCCAGCGGCGGGGGCGGCGGCGGAGACAGCAAGGACGGCGGCTGCGCCCTGCGGCCAAATCCGGCAACGGCGGCGTGGGTGCTGATTGCGTTGCCGCTTGCACTGGCGGCCCGGCGACGCCGCGCATGAGTGATGTGCCAGGCAGGTGGCACGGTCGCGCTGACTGTGCACAAGGTGGCAAGCGCGTCTCGCGCGTACCCGGCAAGATCCTCAGGCCCCTGCCACTTTCGCTGCGGGCAAGGCCGCCCGGGACATGTCACAAGTTGGCCGTTGGCGTCTAACGTTGACTTTGGGGCATCAGCGCCGACAGACCACGGTGTCACGCGTTTTGATACTTTGCTGAAGGCAGCGACAAGACTCGTTACGGTTAACCGCGGCGCCGCATGACGGATGCAAGACAAAACCTTGAGCGCTGTTTCGCGCTTTGCCATGAACGGGCCTGGCGGCTTGCGGCCGGACTGTTGCAGGATTCCAACGAAGCATTCGACACGGTGCAGCAGGCATTTCTGGTGGCAGCCGGCAAACCGGACAAAGTACCAGCGGACAACCCCTGGCCCTGGTTTGCCCAGGTGGTGGTGAACGAGGCGCGAAACCAGCGCCGCAAGAAACGGCCTCGCCCCGATGGCGACGCCATGGTGGACTTGCCCATGTCCGGATCAACCGACCCAGCCGGCAACGCCGCGCGCAACGAACAGGCAGCCAACCTGCGCCGCGCACTGGACGACCTGCCCGGGCACGAGCGAGAGGCGCTGGTCCTGACCCACTTCGGCGGCATGACCCACGCCGAGGCCGGGGCGGCACTGGGACTGCCCACCAAGACTGTCAGCACCCACGTCTCTCGGGGGCTGCAGCGACTGCGCGGAAGGCTGGGCGGGAAATCCGAGGAAATGCTGGCGGCTTTTGCGGCCATACCGCTGATGCAGCCGCCGGGCGGTTGGGAATCCGCAGTGGCGGCATGGAAGGGCGCCGCAATTTCAGGCATGGCAGTGCCCGCGGCCACGGCCGCAACCGGAGGACTTCTCTTGGCCAAGAACACCTTGATCGCAGCCGGCATCGCGCTGGCAATCGGGCTTGCAGGCGGGGCCGGCCTTTACAACGTGCTGGGCACCCATGACCACCGCACGGCCCCGCCTGTTCAACCCGGCGCGGCCGACACAACGGCATCAAAGGCAACTGCAGCCGCTGCCAGCCGCGACAACGACACGACAGCGCAAGCCGACGACAGCGGCAAGCTGCGCGCCGACCTTGCTTCAGCGCTGGCGCGAGAAGAGGCCCTGCGCAAGGAACGCGACCGCCTGGCAACAGTGGCCGCCAGCGCCGCAACGGAACGCGACACACTGCGGGCCAGCGTGGAAAGGCTGTCCGGCGAGCTTGAGCCATTCCGCGCAGAGGCCGCGCTGAAGGGCCCCACTTTTACGTTCGGGCGCTTCGGCGCGATTGAGGGCGTAACAAAAAGCGACTGGAAGGAACTGGGCAGCGCATCGCGCATTGTTGCCGAGTGCATCCGCGAGATCCATGAGTACCGCAGCAAGGGTCAGCAGGCCCCGCGCGAGACGCACATCCGACTGCAGCAGCACACCGAACTGGTGCGCAAGTATGAGTACAAGACGATTCAGGTTCTGCCCACCTGGGCCCGGCACAACGGCGAACTCACCCACCCGATCAGCCACAGCAACCTGATTGCCGGCGAACTCAAGGCCGCGGGGCTTGCCCTGGACGAAGCACAGGTCAAGCGCATTGAGGCCCTGGGCCTGGCCTACGAGGCCGACTTCGAGGCCGCGCAGAAGAAGTACGGAGACAGCACCCTGCGCTGCGAGAAGCTGCTGGACGAATACCTGCTCAAGGGCGTGTTCGTGGACGCGGTGTGGGACCTGTTGACACCCGACCAGCGCGGGCTGTTCGTGAAGCCCGAAACCCTGCATGTGGCCGGCGTGGACCTTTATTGCCCCACGTTGATGCTGGTCCACACCTCACCGGTGCTGACTGGTGCGGACATGGCCGAAGTGCGCGGCAAGTTGCGCGCCGCGCTGCTGGAGCGGTTCAAGATTGCCCCGGATCACCACGCGGCGCTGGACCTGCTGCTGGAACAGTGGCAGGGCGACTGCGCCGAGATTGCCGGAGCCGTGCCGCGGACCATTGCCCGCAACTATACCTATGCACAGTCCGTGATTGCGCTGCGCGCGCACATCAAGCTGTACAAGGCCGTGCGCGATACCTGCAGCCTGGAAAATGAGCCCCGCGCGGCCTTGATCGACGACTACACGGTGTACATCCCGCGTGTTCTGGAACCCTGATTCGCGTCACAGGCCATCGGTCCATTGACTGCACTGGGCAGCAACGACACTTCAAGGCTTCGCGTTGGAATTACAGAAAGACTCCGGTATCTACTTTTCCTTGGGTGGTTCGGGTTGGGCGTTCTCCGGTGCGGCTTTGCCCGTGGGTGGGGCGAAGCGCCAGGGCAGGCTTAGTGTCAGCACGCCCATGGCCGTGGCGTAGACGCGGCCACCGGCGGGGCTCCAGGCGTCCACGGCGTCCCAGCTGCCGTGTTCGTCGAGCTTGGCCGCGGTGGTGCGTTCGGCCTTGGTGTCGAGTTCATGCCAGCCGCGCTGGTGCTTGGTCAGCACCTCGGCTGTGGCCTGCCACCATGGGTCGAGAACCTTGCCGCTGCGCTGTTGCAGGAACATGCCGGCCCAGAACCAGTAATAGTAATCCAGCTTGGCCTGTTCCCATTTGGCCGGGTGTTCGCCGATGGATTTTTCGAAGTCGGCCAGCTTGGCGTCCGCGCCTTCGGTCTTGCCCAGCACCAGGCGCACCGCGCCGTGGATGCCGTCCATGGTGGGGTTGTTGTCGTAGTCTTGCGCGCTGCGCAGGCGGGCGTTGTTGCCGCCGGGCGAGTCATAACCGGTGCGCCAGCGTTCCTCGACCTTGGTAGTGACTTTGTCAAACCAGGCAAACGCGCCTTCGTGAACCTTGGTGGTGTCAATCGTGATGCCAGACTGCTTGGCCATGTGCAGGGCCAGCAGCATCCAGCCCGTCACGCTGCTGTCGGTCTCGGCGGGCTTGACGCCATAGCGCCAGCCAAGGCCGGGGTTCTGGGCCTCGACGATGAACTTCACGGCGGCCTCGACAATGACCTTGAGTACGGGGTCGCCCGTCAGGGCGCAGATTTCGGCCATGGCCGTGGTGGCGATCGCGTGGTTGTAGACGAACAGGTCTTCGTCTTTGGGCCCGAAGCAGCCGTCGCGGTCCTGTACTTTGCGCAGATAGAGAATCGCATTGCGCGTGGTGGTCTTGTGGTTGCCCTCTTTGTGGGTGAGCCCGTTGGCGGTGAACGCCAGCAGGCCAAGGCCTGTCAGGCCGATATCCGTGATACTCTCCCAGCCGAAGTCGCTGCCCTTTTCGCCGGGTTTGACGAACTCAATGTTGCCGGTCGATGTTGCCCCTTTGCGCGTGCTGGCCGCAAGGAAGTTGGTGGCGCTCCAGAACCCTTCGGGATCCTGATGGTCGGCCAGCCACTTGAGGGCGGCATCCACACGGACCTGGTTGGCGCGATCAGGCGCGGGCTTGCGGTGGTTGAAGGGCGACGGGGCAACCGCTTTCGAACCGCTCGTACCACCGCCAAGGCCGACGGCGGGCTTGTCCTTGTTGGGCTTGACCTCTGTATCGGGGTCGGGGCGGGGGTTGGGATTATCAGCTACGTCGTTGCGCCAGTCGCGTTCCTTGGGAGCTGGTGATTTGTCCTCGCGCTTGGGTGTTTTCTTTGGCTCGCCACTTGGGAAAGGTTCGGGACGAGGGAACTCGACACCCTTTGGCGGAGGGTCGCCGGGCATTTCCGGATCCGGCTGGGGCTCCTCGGGCACGGTGTCAGGGGCAGGCAAAGGCGGCTCAGGCACGGGCCACCGCTGCCACGGCATTTCGAGCCGCAGAGCTTGTTTGCCTGCTGAAATCCGCTTGGCATTGACCATTGCCAGCGCCAGCGCGCCGACTTCGACAAAAACCCAGGGTGCCGACTTCTCCACATCCGGTATCGCGTTGCCCCCCAAACCCTCTGTGAACTTAGCATCGGCAAGCTTCTCGCCCGAGTTGGCGATGTACGCCTCCAGCGCATTACCAACCAGCGATATCACTTCGGCGCGGCGTTCTGATGCTTTCTTGCGCAGGATCTCGTCGCCGTCGTCGGGCGCGAACAGGTCCTCTGGCTTGCAGGCACTGTTCTCAACCACCTTGCGCCCACGTGCACCAATGCTGATCACATAGCTGATCGAGTCCGCGTCCTGCTTCAATGAGAGTTCGACATGTTCCGGTAGCACTCCACCGACGCGTCCCCCTTCATCCCTGGGCAGCTCATGGAACAAGTACCCATCGGGCAGACTCGCTGTGTCGGGAGCCGTTGCTGTGCCAAGTGGCTTGGCGATTTGCTGGGTGGTCCCCGCCACCAGCTTCGGCAGTTTGGCCAACACCATGGCATCAATCACCGGCCTCAAATGCCCCCAAGGTGCCCTTCCTTCCATATGAACCACAAGCGGGTTTTCGCTGATCGCGTCACCCCCAAGGCCGCGCCAGCCCGCGGCCTCGTCTTTGTGGGCGGCGTAGGCCGTAAGTAGCGGTCCGATGGCCTTGGTGTCGGCCACGGGTTTGCCCCCGTGGTGCCATTGCCATTTGCCCCCGGCCTGCTTGAGTTCAAGCAGTGGCACGGCGGGTTTGTATGGTTCCTGGGCCAGACCCTGATACGAAAGCGAAAACAGGCACAGCGCAGCGGCGGCAATGCGCGTGAACATGGATTCTCCGGCTGGCGGGGCAGGGATGGATTAAACGTGCCTGCGGTCTCAAGGTTCGATGGGGCATTGCGCCATTGGCCAAGGGCGACTTACCACGGGTTCCGTGTCTATGCGGCTCTGTCGAAAACGTTTGTGCATCTGTCATTGAGGCCCGAAGGGCCGCCACAGAATAGCCCCACGCGTGAGCGCGGGGAAACGCACACGAACCGAGCACGAGCCCCCAAAGGGGGCGGCATACGGCCATGTATGGCGCCCCCTCTGGGGGCTCAGCGCGCTCCATGCATCGTTCTCCGCCCTGACGGGCGGAGCTAATCCATAGCGCCCCCTGCGGGGGCTCAATGGCAATGCCAACCTTCTCGACAGAGCCTGTCTATCCGAGAAATCCGTGGCTCAAACCGTGGTTTCTGCCATTCACTCCTGACTGAACTACACCGCGCGCTTGCGCTTGCGGCTCCTGTTTTGCTGACGGCACTACCCCGGCATGGTGCCTTCGACGGGCAGGCCGGCCTCAAACCACTCGGCGATGCCGCCGCGATAATCCCAGATGTTGGTGTATCCAAGGGCGTCGACCGCACGGGCCGCCTTTGTGGACGCGTTTCAGGAGTAGCCGGATCAGTAAAAGACCAGCAATGCGGCCTGGTCGGCGGGCAGCTTTTTGCCCAGTGCGGCGTCGGGCACGGACAGCCACTGTGCGCCCTGGATGTGGCGTGCGGCAAAGCTGCCCTCGCCACGGTTGTCGTACAGGGCGACGACCTTCTTGGCGGCCAGGGCATCCTGCAACTGCTGGATGGTCATCTCTCGAACCATGTTCACTCCAGATGTTCCCTTACCCCTGTTGGAGCATGTCGGCCTTTGTATCCTCCCGCGACGCCGTTGCTTGGACAGACAGTAGAATAACGGACAAAATCAGTCTACTATGCCCGCGGCAGGCGCATTTCGTCGCAGGAGACAACAAGATGCCCGACCCGAATGAACGCTGGGAAGACAACGTAGCCGGCCCGTGGTACGTGGACAAGAGCTGCATTTTCTGCGGCCTTTGCCCCCAACTTGCGCCGAATAACTTCCGTGAAAGCGAAGACGGCACACACGATGTCGTCTACAAGCAGCCCGACTCGGACGAAGAAAAAAACCAGTGCCAGGACGCCGCGGCCCAGTGCCCCGTGCAGGCCATCGGCAGCGACGGTTAACCACAGCATCCGCACGACGCCCGGCCCCGCGCCGGGCGTCGTTCTGTTCTGACTGGCTGGTTTCGCTTTTTCTGCCGCATCAAGTGACAATGCCGGCCCGGTGGGGACTCCATGGATTCGCGGGCACAGATGCTTTCCGTGCTGCTGCAGGCCGTAAGCGATGGCCGCGTCACGCCCCAGCGCGCGATTGAACTTTCCCGCACCGACGATCCCGAATCGGTGGTGCAGCAGGTCGGCGAAGCGACGCGCGGCGAAACACTGCTGGCCCTGTCTCCTGATTCCGCGGGGCCACCCAGCCAGGCGGCCACCCTGCCCGGCACCGGCGAACCAGGTGGCACCACCAGCGGGTCGGCGCCGGTTGAAGCCAGGTCACTGGGCACGCGCTACAACATCAAGCGCGAGTTCGCCCGCGGCGGCATGGGCCGTGTGCTTCTGGCGATGGACACCGTGGTAGGCCGCGAGATCGCGATCAAGGAACTGCTTCCCGGCCGCACCGGCAGCGGCCGCCAGCCCAGCACCAGCAACACCCACGCCAACGTGGACCGCTTTCTGCGCGAGGCCCGCATCACCGGGCAGCTTGAGCACCCGAACATTGTGCCGGTGTACGAAATCGGCACCCGCGAGGACGGCAGCGTTTTCTACAGCATGAAGTTTGTGCGCGGCGAAACGCTGGCCGAGCGCCTTAAGGCCATCAACAGCCGCGACGGCGACGCCCGCACCCGCATGCTGGACCGGCTGCGCCTGCTGGACGCTTTCGCCCAGGTCTGCCAGGCCGTGGCATTCGCCCATGCGCGCGGCGTGATCCACCGCGACCTGAAACCCAGCAACATCATGCTGGGCGAGTTCGGCGAAGTGCTGGTGCTGGATTGGGGCCTGGCCAAGGTCAAGGGCGCGGTTGACGTAAAAGGCGCAAGCACGCAACACCTGAAAGACGACAGCAGCGTCCAGACTATGGACGGCCTGATCATGGGCACCCCGGCCTACATGGCACCCGAACAGGCCCGGGCCGAAAGCGAGCTGGTGGACGAAAAGAGTGACGTCTACGCACTGGGCGCGATTCTGTTTGAGCTGGTCACGGGCCGCCCGCCCTTTGAGGGCAACGCGCGGCAGATCATTGACGAAGTGTCCAAGGCCGGGCCGCCCGCCCCGCAGAGCATTCTGCCCGAGGCTCCGCCCGAACTCTGCGCGCTGGTTGAAAAGGCGCTGGCCCGCGATCGCGCACAACGCATGGCCGGGGCGCAGCAGCTTGCCGAACAGGTGCAGGCCTATCGCGACGGCCGTGCATTGAATGTGTACCAGTACTCCAGCGGCGAACTGTTGAAGCGCTTTGTCGCCCGCAACAAGGGGGCCGTGGGCGTTGCGGCGATTCTGCTGTTGGCGCTGGCGGTGGCGGGCGTGTGGTTCTGGGCCAGCATTGTGGCCGAGCAAAGCCGCACGGCACAGGAACGTGACCGCGCCATTGCTGCCGGCGACCTCGCGGACCGGAATGAAAGACAGGCCCGCGAGTACGCCGCCAAGGCAGACCTCAATGCCAGGGCCGCAAGCCAGAGCGCCGATGAAGCCCGCCGCGAGGCAAAGAACGCCGAGACCGAACGCGGCAAGGCCGAATCCGCACTGGCCCAGGCCGAAGTCAGCCTCAGCCACGCCTACGCCGAGGCCGCCGTTACCGCGTTGTCGCGCATGAGGCTGAACGACGCGGCTTTGCTGGCCGCGCAATCGCTGAAGCATGCCGACAACCCGCGCGCCCGCGCGATTCTGGTGCAGGCCCGGCCTGTGCCACTGCAGGCCGCGTACCAGCTTGGCATCGGCGGAAGTTGCCTGGCGTTTTCGCCTTGCGGGCGCTGGGTGGCTGCGGGCACCGAAGACGGCCACGTGGTGTGCTTTGACCGCATGATCCACGAACAGGCCTGGCGCACCAAGGTGGTCAGCGCGCCGTCGGAGTTGACCATCCAGGCCCTGCACTGGGGCATGGGCGCGCTGTACGCGCTGGACCGCAAGGGGACGATCGCGGTGCTTGGCCATGACGGCGCCGTGGTGCGCCGTGAGTCCAGCGCAATCGGGAAGCCGTTCACGCTGGCGGTCAACCCGCCCGAAACACTCATGGTGGTCAGCGCCCGCGACGGGGCGGTGCGGTCCGTGAAGAGCGGCAGGGTTTACCAAGAGGGCGCGGGCATCGCGTCGGCCGTGGCCTTGCACCCGCTGGGGGAGACCCTTGCCATTGCCAGCGGCACAACGGTCAAGCTTATGGCGTCGGGCTCGACACTGGCCGGCACCGAGTTGAAAGCCGGCACGGCCAACCTGACGCGGGTGATGTTCGCGCGCCATGGCACCAAGGTGATCGCCGCCGACAACACCGGCCGTCTGTGGATCTGGTGGGCCGATGGCGAAGCGATTGCCGATTTCCAGGCCGGCAACGAAGCCATTGCGGGCATGGACTGGTGCGAGCGTCTGGGCCTGATTGCCTGTGTGGGGCCAGAAAACACGGTGCGTCTGTATGACGAAACCGGGTGGCTGGCCACCGAACTCACGGGGTTCGAACACTGGGTGACAGGCGTGAGTTTCGACCCGCAGGGCATGTCGGTTGCCGCCACCAGCCGCGACGGTCAGGTGCGCGTGCATGCTCTCGGCGCGGACGTTGGCAACTGGCGCCCGCATGTGGATCACGAAGTGCTGGACCTGGGCTGGGACGACGCCGGCCTGTATGTGGCCCTGCGCGACCTGACGATTCACGATTTTGACAGCAACGCCCGGCACCCCACACGGATTCTGCGCGGACTGCAACGCAACCCCGGCGGGCTGGTAATCGGCCCCGATGGCGCGCCCCGGTGCTTTGAGACAGGTGGCGTCATTTCGCAATGGCAGCCGCGCGGCGGTGACGTTTCGCGCAAGGCCGACTACCTGTGTGGCCACGAGGCCGGGCCCGCGTCCTGGGTTCGCGACCGCGGCATGGCCTGTCTCACCGATGAAGGCCGGCTGGTGTTGCGGCAAGGCGACAAGCCCCGCGTGTTCGATGCCACGGACGCAAGCTTCTGGGGTCTTTCTGCCAGCCCCGACGGCAGCATGGTTGCGGGCAGCGCGGTAGACGGCCACCTGTACCTGTGGGACATCGAAAAGGGCAGCCACCGCAAGTGGCCCGCCCACCAAGGCGCGGCCATGGGCGTGGCCTTTGGAGCGGGGCGGCTGTTCAGCACCGGCAAGGGCGAAGTGAAATCCTGGGATCCGCTGACCGGCAAGTTGCTGGCCGAACGAAAGCTGGGCCCGGTGACGCCATTCTGCCTCGCGCTAAGCCCGCGTGGTGATGTGCTGGCCGTGGCCGACGAAACCGGCGCGCTGAAGCTGCTGTCGCCCGCCAGCCTGGAACCGCTGGCGGAGCTGCGGCCGTTGCAGGACTTTGTGACCAGCCTGCAGTTCTCGCGCGACGGCAGGCGCATCGCCATGGCGGCGATCAACCGGCAGGTGCTGGTGCTGGAACTCGAGTGGCTGCACGCCAGGCCAGCCGAAGTGCTGGCTGCGACGGAAGACCGCACTGGCCTCAAGGCCCGCGAGTTCGGTATCGGGCCTGGGGGGCGGCCCAACGGGAAATCCGGCACGCCATTGGGCCCGGCTGCGGCAGATACGCTGGCAGGCCACGGCGGCAGTGCCGAGAGATGGTGGGCCGAGGCCGGCCGCGAAATCGCCGAGCGCAGAGTAGTGCGCGCGTCCGCGAATCGAGCGGTCTTTCTCGCAACGAAGGAACCACATCCGGTGGCCCGGGCCATGGCGCTGTACCGCCAGGCCATTGCACTCGCCCCATGGCCACGCGACGAAATCGCGTCCATCGCCGCCGAACTGATCGAAATCAATGTGCCGCATCTGGGCGCAGAGCTTCTGGATCGCGCACTGGATGACTCAAAAGACCCTCACGGGCTTGCCTTCGTGTGGAATCACGGCGCGGCCCTGTTCCAGCGCGCGCGGCTGCTTCCCGATGAGTCCCAAGCCGACGAAAAACTCACTCTGTTTGTGCAGGCCATTGGCGCGGGGTACCTGCCTGATGTGAAGGAACGGATCGAAGTCGCGGTTACGGCGACGGCAGGAGCCACCGGGCATCGCAGCTACGACAAGCTTGCCGTCGCAATCGGGCTTCTGGCCGACGCCGTGACCGCCGGTGCCGATCCGGGCGAGGTCTTGAACGATGACCGCTTGGCCAGGCTTCGCGTGCATCGAAACTGGGCCGACCTTGCCCACGACCTCAACTGCACCGACGAAGGCATGGCCGTGATGGTTGTGGCCGCCGGCAATGGCGTGATTGACGTTCTGTGGACCGCCGATGGTCGCTACATCGAACACGAGCAAGCCCTTGGCGAACTGGTGGCCGACAAGGGCAAGGCCACACTCCAAGTCCGCCGTTACCGCCAGGCTGAAGGCGGCGGCATTGAACTGGCCCGCGACAAGTGGGGCATGCCTCAACGCAGCATCACCGGTCGCAAAATGTGGAAGCACGAAGACGTCACACTTGAAGTCACGCCCGCGACGATTCCCGCACTGACCCCCGCGATACTGCCCCAACCATGAGCACGGCCGTTTTGTCGTAACTCTTGCTGCCGTTCCCCTTTCCGTTTTCCGTGCCCCTCCCGCCCTTCCTTTGATGGGCGGCGTTGCTACCGTATTCCGCCCGCTTTGGCCGCGGGTTGCCGCCTATGCCCAAGATTATTGCCGCCAACTGGAAGATGAACCTGCGACGCCAGTCGGCCTCCACATTGGCCGGACGACTGGCCAAGGAAGGCCGTGCCTGCTGGTTCTTTGCGGCATACCCGCACCTGGATGTCGTGGGAACCGCCATCAAGGGAAGCCAGTGCAAGCTGGGCGCGCAGGACCTCAGCCCTGAGATTGACGGCGCCTTTACCGGCGACGTAAGCGGCGAAATGCTGACCGACCTTGGCTGCAGCATGGTGCTGATCGGGCACAGCGAGCGCCGGCAGGGCTACGGTGAGGATGCGGCCCGCCTGCTGGGCAAGCTGCGCCGCGCCACGCAGGCCGGCCTGGCGCCGCTGTTCTGCGTCGGCGAAATCATGGCAAAGCGCAAGGCCGGCAAGGCCGAGGACACAGTGCGCGAACAACTGGCACTGCTGACCAAACTGGCCGCAGTAGAACGCTCGCGTCTTTGCGCTGTGGCCTATGAGCCGGTGTGGGCCATCGGAACGGGCGTGAACGCAACGCCCGCCGAGATTGTGCCGATGCACGCGCTGGTGAAGTCCGAGCTTGAGAAAATGGGCCTGACCAAGCAGCCCATCCTGTATGGCGGCAGCGTAAAGCCCGACAACGCGGCCGAGCTGCTGGGGCTGGCCGGTGTAGACGGCCTGCTGGTGGGCGGTGCAAGCCTGGAATACGACAGCCTTGCGGCGATTGACGACGCCGCCAAGGCCGCATAAGGAAAAGCCATGAGCATACTCGCGGCGGCAAGCAACACCCTGTTGATCATCCTGGCAACGCTGTTCGTGCTTAACTGCGTGGCGATGATCGTGTTTGTGCTGTTCCGCCAGAGCGACAGCGGTGGCATCGGCGCTGCGTTCGGCGGCGGCGACGGCGGCGGGGCGTTCGGCACCAAGGGCCAGGCGGTGGTCGATAAGGTGATCACCTTCATGGGCGCGACATTCATGGTGATCGCGCTGGTGTTCAGCCTGGTCAGCACCGGCACCAAGGGCGCGGACGCGCGCGGTGTAAGCGACGACGCCGGCACGGAATCCACCCAGGAAGGGAGCAAGTAGGTGCCCCAGGGCATGACCGGTTTCGGTCGCGCCACGGCCACCCACGCGATGGGTTCGGTTACCATTGAGGTCAAGTCCGTCAACAACCGCTTCCTGAAAGTCGGCCTGCGCCTGCCCGATGCGTTTGCCGAGCTGGAGTCTGACCTTGAGGCACAGATTCGCGCCGCGCTGCTGCGCGGCAGTGTGTACGCCAACGTCAGCTTTGACCGCGGCCGGCCGGATGTGCGTTACAGCCTGAACGAGGAAATGCTGCAACAGTGGCTGCCGAAGCTGCGCGACATCGCGCGCCAGGCAGGGTCCCGGGCGCCCGAGTTACCGGACATGCTGGCCATGCCCGGCGTGGTGATGGAACAGGCAGAGCCGCTTCAGCCCGACGAAACACTGTGGACGACGGTGAAACAGGCACTGGCCGCGGCACTGAACGGCCTGCGCGAGATGCGCGCCCGCGAAGGTGACAGCCTTCGGCGTGACATGGATGGGCGGGTCAAGGCCGTGGCGGCCCTGGCCCAGAAAGTAGCGGCACGCGCGCCGCAGGTGGTGCAGGAGTACAAGGTCAAGTTGAAGCAGCGCATCGACAAACTGCTGGCGGATTCTGGCGTGGCCGCCGACGACGCGGCGCTGGCCCGCGAGGTTGCCTACTTTGCCGACCGCTGTGACATCACCGAAGAAACCACGCGGCTGGACCACCACTGCACCCAGTTCCTGAAGGTGATCGGCGGTGACGGCGAAGTGGGGCGACGGCTGGATTTCATCGCGCAGGAAATGCTGCGCGAAGCCAACACGATTGCCAGCAAAGCCAACGACGCAGAACTGGCCAGTGTGGCAGTGGAAATGAAGTCGGAAATCGAGAAGATCAAGGAACAGGTGCAGAACCTGGAGTGATGGTTCGTGGCGCAGCCTCTTCCCGGCCTTCTGGTTGTGCTTTCGGGGCCCTCGGGCGTCGGCAAGTCAACCGTTGCATCCAGGTTGCTGCAGTTGCCGGGTTATGTCCGGTCGATCAGCGTCACCACCAGGCCGATGCGGCCCGGAGAACAGGAAGGCAGGGATTACCAGTTTGTCAGTCGCGAAGTCTTTGAGGGTCTGGTTGCACACGGGGAGTTGATCGAGCACGCGCAGGTTCACGGCAACTACTACGGCACACCCAAGGAACCGCTGCGCCGTGCCTGTGCCCAGAACCAGGTGATGCTGCTGGTCATTGACGTGGCCGGGGGAGAACAGGTTCGCGCCCGGGACCTGGATGCCACGCTGGTGTTCCTGCTGCCGCCCGACAAGGCAGAGCTGATGCGCCGGCTGCAGGGTCGCGGCACAGAAGACGTCAAGCAGCAGACTGTGCGGCTGCAGGCAGCAGAGATTGAGATCCAGCGGGCGAAGGCGACCTACGACCACCTGCTGGTGAATGAAGACCTGGATCGCTGCGTGAATCAGGTGGCCGACCTGGTTCATGCCGCGCGAACAAAGTTGAAGGACCGCAGGGACGCAGGCGAACAGTTGTACCCGGGCTTGAAGTCCCAGCCCGAGTAGGCAAATCGCAGACACCGCCCGAAGGGGCAAGACAAAGGAGACGAACATGTCCTACGCATTGGATTATCCTGAGCTCGAGAAACTGTATTCGCGCGCCGGCGGCAAGTTCCGCCTGACCGTGCTGCTGCAGCGCCGAGTCAATGAACTGGTCAAGGGCGCGCCCAAGCTGATCAAGGTCGAACAGAAGCACGAAAAGGACTACGTCTTCATCGCCGTGGAAGAGTTCAAGAACGGCCGCATCGCGCTTTCCGACGACGAACAGACGATCGTCCACGCGGAAGACTAACCAGCAGAGTCGGCGGTCCGGAGTCAGCAGTCGGCAGCACCTGCCTTCCTGCGGACTGCGGACTGCCGACCGGTTGTTCTTAGATCATGGCCAAGAAGACCAAAAAACGGCCTCACATTGTGATCGGCGTCTGCGGCAGCATCGCGGCGTTCAAGATTGCCGTGCTGCACAAGCACCTGCGCGACCACGCCGAATGCACCGTGGCCATGACGCCCAGCGCCCAGCAGTTCATCGGCGCACAGACCTTCCTGGCGCTGACTGGCAACCCGGTGATCACCACCCTGTGGGAGCCCAGCCACACCAAACCCAAGCACATCGACCTGGCCGACGAGCTTGACCTGCTGTTGATCGCCCCGGCCACGGCGAACATCCTGGCCAAAGCCGCCACTGGCATTGCTGACGAGCCCGTAAGCACCCTGGTCATGTCCTGCCTGCCGGACGAAAAGCCGATTGTGTTCGCCCCGGCCATGAACACCCGCATGTGGAAGAACCCGGCCACCAAAGCCAACGTAAAGCTATTGAAGCAAAGGGGTTACCACTTTATTGACCCGGATGCCGGCGATCTTGCCTGCGGCTGGCAGGGTCAGGGGCGCCTGGCCGAGCCCGAAGTGATTGCAAAACAAGTACTTGCGCTACTGTGATTGGACGCCCCCGGTTTCGTGGGATAGACTGTCATGAATGCCGGAACTCGCGTCCAAATCGGCGCTTAAGTTTCTCGACGAGCACCGTCGAGGCCGTTTAGATCTTGCCGAAGAGTATGAACTGACTCCCTGGGCTGCGGCCTACGCCGCGCTGCACCTGTTTGGTTACCCAAACAACAAATTGCCCAAGGGTAAACAAAGTACCTTCAGTTACATTTTCACTACCGACTACGACGGCCTTTACCTCGAACTATCGGATTTCAAGGCCTACGTAACCGTCCACCTGGTTTACTCCGACGTAGCCGGCGAAGACATGGCCCAGAAGTACAAGCACGAGCTCAAGGGGCGCGCACAGGAAGTCTTGCAGCGGTTGCGTCAGCCCGTGGATCACTTCGGGGCCTTGTTCGACCCGATTCACTGCACATTTACCGAGTGATTGCCGCGTGTCGGTCAGCGCGCGGTGCGCCCGGCGGTCCACACCTGCCAGCCGCCGCGGAAGTACTGCACGTTGCGGTGGCCGCGCTCAAGTGCCGTGGTGGCGGCCTGTTCCGGGCGCTGGTCGAGCGGCCCTTCACCCATGAACAGAATCGGCGCGTCCTTGTCATCGGGCAGGCCCAGGCCGTGGCCCAATTCTTCAAGTGTCAGGCGGCGGGCACCGGGAATGTGGCCTTGCGCCCAGGATGCGTAGTCACGCAGGTCAAAGGTGACTGCGCCTTCCCAGATAGACAATTCAACAGAAGGAACGTCATCCAGAATCAGCACCTTGGCATCGGCCGGGCGGGAAACACCCTCGCCCCCGCCGAAGTCGCGCCGGAAACGGCCGCCGCATGCCGCCAGCAGCAGGCACACCAGCGCAAGCACGATCAACAGATGGATTCGCACGGCTCTCCTGTTGCCACTTGCAGGTCATGGTACTCTGGTTCACTGACCCGCAGAACCATGCATGTAAGCGACCAGGCGGCCACGGTCAATGCCCCGCACAATGGAAGACCCGCACCATGAACTGCGCCGCCCGCCCTTCCGGTTGATCAACGACCTGGAGCGCGAAGAACTGCTCGGCGGTTTGCGCAGCCTGCCCCTTCGGCTTTGCGCGGGCGCCGTGACAGGCCTGCTGCTGTACCTCAGCGGCGATGCTGTCGGATACTGGCCGCTGTGCTGGTTTGCCTTCCTGCCGCTGGCCTTTGCGTGCCGCGGTGCCGGGGCCCCGGGCGCGTTTCTGGTTGCGCTTGCCATTTTGTCGGCCACCACGGCTGCCCAGACTTTGTGGCTGCTGGACGGCCCGCAATCGCCGCTGTGGCTGTGGATTGCCGCCGGGGCTTTTCCGGCCATTGCGATTGCGACCACCGAGCTGCCCTTTGCCGTCACCCGTCTGCCCTGGCCCGTGCGCCCGCTGATTGTCGGTGTCGGCGCGGTGGGCTGGTATGCCCTGTTGCCTCCTGAGGCCGGCATGATGCTGCCGCTGGGCGGCCTGATTGACAGCGAGTTCACGCGATTTGCTTACCCCAAGCTGGGACTGGCCACGTTCGCGGGAATCTTTGTTGCCATGGCGTGGCTGGCTGCAGAACTTTACACGCGCAAGTCGGAGGGCGACCGCCTGCTTTCTGGCTGGCCCGGCATGCTGGCCGCAGGCCTGCTGGTGCTGGCTGGTGTGATTGACGGACTGGGCGTGCAACTCGCAGCCAAACCCGTGACGGCCGATTCCGTGGCCCGCGTGGCCGTGGTGCCCGACCAGCCGAACATGGATGCCGTTACGCAGAAGCTGCTTGGCCCGCGATCGCGCGGCGGAATCGTGCTTTGGGGTGTGCGCGTTGCGGAAAACCAGCAGGCAGAAGACGCCGTGGTTGAGTCCGCCGGAAGGCTTGCCCAGCAACGCCAGTGCACGATTGCCGTAGTCGTGGCGCGGCCGGAGTTCAGCACCGGGTACATCTTTGCCAACGATGCCGCGCCAAAGTTCACGCGGCGCTGGCAGGGCAAGCCCGGCGAAGTTGACGGCGAGCCCCTGCTGGTGGACGGCCAGGGGGTGCTTTCGCTGCAACCCGGGCTGATACCGCCCCAGGGGTTTTCTACCAACTATGACCTGCAGCTTTGCACCACGGCGCAAAAGCCGGTACACACCGCACAGGAGAACTGCTGGCTGCGTGAACAACGCCGCGGCGCGCTGATCCGGGGAGGACGCCAGCTTTGCGTCTGGCCCGGAGGCGGCGCCATCATTGACACCCAGGGTAGGCTTGTCGCCCGCAGCCGCGGAGAACCGGTGGCCGGCGGCCTGCCCATGACACTGGAACTGGGCGAGGCCATGGGTAAGCCCCGTATGACCGTTGCCGAGAAAATTCTGCGCTTCACCGCGCCCACCATGACCGTCACACTGATCGTGTTGACCATCGTGGCCTGGGCCAAGCGCAGGTACCGCGCCCGCCAGCAGCAGCGCGCGGAGATCGCCATCGAAGAAGTCTACGACGGCCAGTAAGCCCTGCCGCACACGCGGAAGGAGCAGCTTTGCCCGGCGATAAATTCTACTGTGCGGATGACTTCTAACACTGAAGTCAAACTTCAACGTAACAGTATGAAAACAAGACCATCTAGAGCCATTTTATCCTTTTTATATTTGGTGTTGCGCGGTTCTGGAGGGCTTGGAAAGATGCCGACGTGATGCGGCAAACCGCCGCTGGTTCCATGCAACCTGGAACAATCATGTCTGAGGCACCGACTGTTGCCGCGCCAGCGCCCGTGATCGCGCCCGACGAAGCGCGCTTGATCAAGTTCCACATCGTCGCGTCGATTGCCTGGCTGGTTATCGGCATGCTGGGCGGCACGCTGATGGGCTACCGCCTGACCAGCCCCGCGGCCGCAGAGTGGCTGGGTGACACGGCCGAGTTGAGTTTCGGCCGCATCCGCATGTTCCACAGCCACAGCGTGATCTTCGGCTGGCTGACCAACGGCTTCATGGCCTTTGCGTACTATTCCATCCCGCGCCTGACCGGTCGCAAACTCTGGCTTTCCAGGCTGGCCTGGTTCAACGCGCCGTTGATGCAGGTTGCGCTGGTGCTGGGCGGCGGCGCAATTCTGATGGGCCACGCGCAGGGCGTGGAACACACCGAAGCGCCCTGGTTTGCCGATGCCGCGTTTGCCGTCACCTTTGTGATTTCGCTGCTCAGCTGCGTGGGCACGATTCTGCTTTCCGGCGTGCGCAACATGTACGTCAGCCTGTGGTACCTGGTTCTGGGTTTTGTTTTCACGGCCCTGAACTTTGTCATGGCCAACACGATTGTCGCGTTTGTCGCGCCGGGTGCCGCGGGCGCCTCGCTGGCCGGCCTGTGGATTCACAACGCGGTGGGGCTGTGGGTCACCCCGATGGGCAGCGCCATCATCTACTACCTGCTGCCGGTGACGCTCAAGAAGCCGATTGCCAGCCACAAGCTTTCGCTGCTGGGTTTCTGGACGCTGGCATTCTTCTACCCGCTGGGCGGCAGCCACCACTACTTCTACAGCCCGGTGCCCTGGTGGCTGCAGATGCTGGCCGTGCCGCTGACCTTCAGCCTGATCTTTGTCGTCTACAGTGTCGTGTACAACTTCTTTGCCACCATGAAGGGCCAATGGAAGCAGATTACCCACAACATCCCGCTGCGCTGGCTTACGTTCGGCATCTTCAACTACATCACCACCTGCACGCAGGGGCCCTTTCACGCGCTGCTGAGTGTCCAGCAGGTCATTCACTTCACGGACTGGGTCGTCGCCCACGCGCACCTGGCGCTGTTTGGCGTTTTCTCCTGGTGGCTGTATGCCTTCACCTACTGGGTCTGGCCCAGGCTCACCGGCCGCGGCTACAGCAAGGCCCTGGCCGAATGGCACTTCTGGATCACGTTCTTGTCCTTCTGGGTGCTGTATTACATTCCTGACACCATTGCCGGCCTGATGCAGGGGTTCTTCTGGCTGACGACCCTGCCGCTGCAGGATTCACTCGAGGCGGCCATGCCGTTCTGGATCACTCGCGCGATCTCGGGCGTGCTGCTGATGGCGGGCACGACGATCTACATCATCAACCTGTTCTTCGTGAAGAAAGCCAGGCACGGACTGGAGGTGGCCGGTGAGTAACGACGTCAAAGCCGAACGCCCGATGTTTGTGCTGCTGGTGGCCGGCCTGGGGTTTTTCGTGCTGTCGTTTGTTGCCATGGGCGTCTTCCCGTGGCTGACGATTGACCGCATTCAGGCGCCGGACTCCATGCAGAACCCCTACAAGGACGAAGCCGGCCAGCCCACGGCCGTGGCGCGCGGCCGCGACGTGTACATCGCCGAGGGTTGCTGGCACTGCCACAGCCAGTTCGTGCGCCCCGTGGCCAATGAAGAATTCCGTTACGGCCCGCGCAGCCAGGCCTGGGAATCGATGTTCGACATCCCGCACCTGTACGGCACACGGCGCATCGGGCCGGATCTCTCTCGTGAGGCCGGGCGCCGCAGCGACGACTGGCACCTGGCGCACCTGTGGAATCCGCGCGCGACCGTGCCGGGCTCGTTGATGCCCAAGTACACGTGGCTGTTCGAACAGAAGGAAGGCAAGTGGCAGCCCACCGAGAAAGCAACCGACCTGGTGGCTTACCTTCAGTACCTGGGGATTCACTTCAAGGATGATGTTCGAAAGCAGGTGTGGCCGTCGCGTGTCACCGTCAGCGGATCTCCGACGCCGACGCCCCTGTCCCAGCAACGCGGCAGTGACCTGTTCCAGCACTACTGCAGCGGCTGCCACGGTGAATCCGGCAACGGACAGGGGCTTGCGATGGACTTCCTTAAACCCTCGGCCAGCGATTTGACCACGCGTTACCTGCCGCGCGAGGAAGTGTTCCGCATCCTGTTCATGGGCAGCGAAGGCAGCGCCATGCCCAGCTTTGCCGAACTGACCGAAAAAGACCTGTGGGCGATCAGCCAGTATGTGCACGGCATGGGGCGCAGCGCGCGCAAGCCCGCGCTGGAAACCGCCACGGTTGCCCAACGCCGCGACCGCGGGGCAGAGCTGTACCGCAAAAACTGCCAGACCTGCCACGGCGAGAACGGCATCGTGCCGCCGGCGATGGAAAACCTGAAGCCGGCGCCCAAGCACTTCCGCGACCGGCTGTACGAACCGGGCTACCTGGCGGAAGTGATCCGCAAGGGTCGCCCCGGCTCTGCCATGGCTGGCTACAGCCAGTTCAGCGACGCCGAGCTGCAGGACCTGGTGGCATACATCAGCAGCCTGTTTGACCAGAAGCTGTACCCCGAGGACTGACCATGCGCGGCCCAACCGCAATTCTGCTGCTGCCCCTGCTGGCGCTGGCCCAGCCCGCGCAGGCGTGCTTTTTCTGCGAGGAAGGTGCGTTCACCACGGCCATGTTTGCCGTGACGGTGTTCGGCTTGGCGTTTGCGGGCATGGCGGCGCTGTGCATCGCGTACTGGCGAGCCGGCGCTTTCAAGTCCTCCAACCATACAGAGATGCGTGTGCTGGAAGTGGAAGGTGTGATCCCACAGGCGGAGGAAAAGCCATGAGCGAAGAGACCAAGCCCCAAGGTGAAGAGTCCGTGCCCACGGCGATTCCGGAAACCGGTGACCTCAAGATCCCGCTGTGGGTCAAGCTGATGTGGCTGGGCGGCATGGCCTGGGTGATCTGGTACATCGTGTTCGGCATGCAAAGCAGCCCCGACAAGTGGGCGTGATCACCGCGTGCGGGGTTTGCCTTGCCAGGTGTCGAAGACCTTGCCGTTGTGCAGGATTGTCTCGACAGTCAGGGTTTCTTTGGTGACCGTCACTTTCTGCACGTGGCTGGCGCTGCCGGTCTTGCCGTCTTTGAAGTACCAGCGTTCGGGATCGGGCGTGCGCTGCTTGACCCCAAGGCCGCCTTCGCCGATGTACGTTACGCCCGTGGCGTCGGGCTTGTCGCCGCGGATCGCGACCGTGCGCTTGATGGTGTGGCCGTCACTCTCAAAGGCCACGTCCAGGTTGTACTTCTCGAACAGCGGCACCCAGTGCTGCTTGGCGACACTGGGTTCTTTCACGGCCGGGTAGGCGGGCCGGTGATAGTTGGCCAGCTGCCAGCGGATCTTGGGGTTGACCTTGAGGGTTTCTTCGAGCCATTTGGCCTGGTCGCCGCCGGCGCTGATTTCGGTGTTCAGGTTCACGACCATGACCTGGCTGCCGAACATGGTCTTGTAGTAGTTCTTGCCCCGTCCACCGGTGTCGGCCCAGATTTCGTCGTATTGCACGTCGCCGGCCTCGTGGTTCCCGCGTGCGGGCACAACCGGAAGCATGCGCCCAGCAGTGGTGACGGTGAGTTCGTGGTCGGTCAGCCAGTCATTCCACTGTTCCATGTTGCTGCCGTCGGCCACATAGTCCCCGCCGTGCACCAGGCACAGGATGGCGGGGTCGGCCTCGAACAATTCCCGCATGCGGCGGTTCATGGTGCGGCGGCCTTCGCGGTCGCTGCGTGAATCACCCCCGTACAGGAACTTCAGGTCGGCATCGGTGTCGGGCGCCGTGATAAAGAAAAACTCGCGGGTGAAGTTGTCATCGCTGCCCAGGCAGAAGTAATAGGCCGTGTTCGGTTCCAGTTTCTCAAGCTTGGCGTGGTGGTAGTGCAGCCTGAAGCTTTTGGCCGTGTAACGACCGCTGGTCTGGGCCTGCACTTTGTGCTTGTAAGATGGCACGTCGCCCTTGAGCGCCCGGGTGTCGTAGTGAACCGTGTTGACCTCTGTGGCTTCTTTGGTGGACCAGCTGATCGTGGCCTCGCGCGCGGGGTTTTCGCCCCAGGTCACGCGCCACTGGGCAGGCGCCTTGCCTGCGGGGCCTGCAGCGCCAGCCCCGGCAACGCCGCCTTCTTCGGCCACGCTGGTGGCCGGCGCGGTCATCATGCCGACCACTGCGGCACCAAGCATCAGGACAATCACGGCAACATGAGGCAGGTATCGGTTCATGGGCTGACTTCCGGTCGCGGTTTCCACAGCAGGAACAGTGTAAGCGGCACGGCGCAATTCGCCATGCGCATCAGGGTTTCCGGCCATTGGGTCCAGCCGGCATAGTACACACGCAGTAGCGCAGTCATGCCGCCCCAGGCCGCCATCCAGATTGCCACGGCACGCAGCCGGGCAGGCACAAGTATCGCGAGGGCGCAGGCAACGTCGACGATGCCGACAACGAACAACATTCTCTCGGCCAGAATCTGGCTGGGTTCAGCGCCCAGCCCGAACATGACCGACAGCGCGTAGTCCACGAACAAACCGCGGCCCAGCAGCGCCGCCACACCGTGGCCGGCAAAGGTCAGGGCCGCCGCAACCCGCAATGTCCATTGCACCGGGGCATCGGCCGACCTGCGCTGGGCCCACAGTGCAACCGCCAGCGGTGCCAGGATGCGGCTGGCGTGGTCGGCCGGTGCAAGCCAAGGGTACCAGCTGCCGGTCGCGGCCGTCGCCAGGGCAACCAGCAGCAGCCACAGCGCCGCCAGCTTAAGACCCAGCCAGGCACGAGGCACAAACAGCATCGGAATCGCGGCCAGCAGCGCGCAGGCGCCGGCGCGATCCACCGCCAGGGCACGGTGTTCGGGCCAGTCGGCCTCCAGCCACAGCCAGGTGAACACCGGCGAACCAAAGCCAAGCACGGAAGCCGCAAGCCCGACCAGTGTCAGCGCCGTCCCGACGCGCAGGGTATTGAGAGCCAGCTTGTCGTTACTGTTCGTCACTGGGCCACAGAGAACACCGGGAAAGGCCGGAATGCCAGCCTGGGTACTCGCTGAACCCAGGCGCAGCTTTATTGTTTCTTGTTGCTGGCGCTGACTACGGCTTCGTCGCCGTCGACGTACACGCGGCCATTGAAGGTCAGGGTGTGAATGCGCAGCGTTCCCTGTGTGCTTTCCAGAACCAGCACACAACCGAACAGGTTGAACTCCAGCGTCCACTTGCCCGCGTGGTCGTTGTCGTTATCCGCCGCAAAACCGCCGCTGACACTGGGGTTGCCAAGCCCGTCCTTGACTTCCACGCTGGCGCTGTTGGTGGTGCGGCCCGAGTAAACATAAGTGCCGTCGCTGCCAAAGTGCCAGTAACGGTTAGTCTCGCTGGACCAGCTGCTGCCGCCGCTGCCGCTGAAGCCGCTGCTTTTGAACTTGAAGACATGCAGGCATTTGCCCTTCAGCCCTTCATTCCACTGCTTGCGCAAGTCTTCGTTCCTGGGTTTGGCAAACTTTGCGCTGTCCACCATGGCGCGCACGAGCTTCTGGCCGCGCTCGGCCTCGGCTTCGGGAACCAGGTAACTGAAACCGGCAAAACTGTGGGGCGCAACGATGCCGGTAACGTCGGTCATGTAGAAACCATTACTGAAGCGGCGCGTCTGGCTGTCTCCGCTGACCTTGATCTCGCCCTGCGGCTGCAGGATCAGCCCGGGCTCCAGGCTGGAAAGGTCCAGCGGCTGTTCCAGCAGCTTGCGCAGGCCGTCTTTTGTCATGCCGGTCTGCAGCAACACCAGCCCCACACCCTGCTTGCTGACATCGCGCACCACAATCGCAAGACCGCCGGGGTAGTAAATCGCCGCGCAGCCTTCGGGCACAACAAACGAGGCACCCAGGGAAGGAATCTGCACACGGTCACCGGCGGCGTACTGCACGTTTGGCTGAAGTTCCTTGCCGCTGAGGGAATCACTCACGGGAACTTTGCTTTCCGGGCTGGAGGCGTCAGACGTAGTGGAAGGGCTGGAATCCCCCGAACTGGAAGAACTGGACGAGCTGCCTGAGCCCGAACTGCTGGTGCCGTTGTCGCCGGAACAACCCGCCAGCAGGCACAGGCAAAGCAGGCAAAGCGCGTGTTTCATGGGAATCTCCGGCGTCATTGTGACTTGCGGGCCCGGCGTTGCTAGAAAATGGTTGGATGCCATCTTGCGGCACAGGACGTGTTTACGGTCAACGGTCAACGGTCGACAGTAGAGTGCCAAGGTTACAGTAGGTCGTAACCGTCAACCGTGAACCGTTGACTGTTGACATTCAGCCCGACGCCGGTGTTCATCCGATCGAAACAAACACGGTGAATTGTGCGTGAGGGGCAACGTGCCCCCGTGACTAAGGACGGCAGATGGCTGACGGATCGGAAGACACGCATGCGCTGGTGCTGCGAGCCCGATCCGGCGACCGGACCGCCTATGAGTCGCTTGTAAGTCGTTATGAGGGCGGCGTTTACGGACACTTGCTGGCCCGCACCGGAGACCCCGAGCGCGCCCAGGAAGTAACCCAGGACGCCTTCATTACGGCCTGGACGACCCTGAAGCGGCTGGAGAAACCCGCCAGCTTCCGGTCCTGGGTAATCGGCATCGGGCTGAACCTGGCCCGCCGCCGCAAGAAGGAAGTAGCGAATCTGGACCTGTTGCAGGGCTCGGCAGAGCAACGCGAGAGTGGCGCCGAGGCAGTCATCACCAACGAAAGAGTAGACGCGGTTCGACGCGCGATTGAGGAACTGCCAGAGAATTACCGCGACGCATTGATGCTGCATTACTTTGACAAGCTGCGCGGCAGGGAGATCGGGAAACACCTGGGAGTCAGCGAAGGCGCGGTGCACATGATTCTGTTGCGCGCGCGCAAGGCGCTGTCTGAAAAGTTGCAGGCGTTCGCGCCGGAGTAGATCCGGTCTGAACGCGAAGCGTAAGCGAGCGCCATGACCATGGGATGAGTCGTCCCGGGTTTGCGCTCCAACGGAGCAGGCCATGTCGGGCCGTGAAGAACTTGAACTGCTGTGCTCGCGCCACTTCGATGGCGACCTGGACGCCGCCGAACAGGCGCGCCTGGATGCGGCACTGGCCACTGACGCAGAACTGCGCGAGCTGTTTGAGAGCCTGCGCCGCGCCCACCAGGGCGTGGCGTTGCTGGCCGAAATGCACCCCCTGCCTGCGGATTTCACGCGCCGGGTCATGGGTGCATTGGATGAAGCCGCACATGACGACGCGCAGGCACCGGTGCATGTGCTGCCCAACCGGCGCTGGAGCACAATCATTGCCGCGGCAGCGGCGATTGTGCTGGCGATTGGCCTGGTGTTCGGCGCCAGCTATCTCAATGGCCCCCAAAGCACTGTCGTTCCGCCCGTGGCCCGGGGCGGCAACCCGGACCGCATTACGCCGCCGGTTGAAACTCCCGACGCCCGGCCCACGGCCGAGCTTGTCGCCTATAGTGACAGCAAGCTGCGCGTGACCGACGGCGCCGGCACAGTCCGCGAACAGAAGGATGTGCGCGGCCGCGTGATCCTGCCCGCGACGGTGCATGCACCCGCCGACACCCACGCCGTGATTCAGGTCGGTGGCGGCACGGCTGTGCTGCCCCCGGGGGCTTCAGCTCGCCTGACAGACCTGGACGCCGACGGCGTGCCCAACCTCGAAACAGTAGAGGGTGACCTGTACCTCGAAAGCGGCGATCGCAAGGTGCGTTCACGCGTGAACAACATCCGCCTGAGTGTGCGCAAGGGCGGCATCACGCTGCGTCGCGCAGACCGCGGCATGGTGATTGAGCCCAGCTTCGGCGAAGCCACCGTCGGCGAACACACCGTAACTTACCGCCAGCGCGCGGTGGTCAGTGCCGACGAGATTGAGATCAACGCATTTCCCAACCCGGTGCTGGACGGCTGGGCCGTGGACGGCCGCCTGGACGCCATCAAGCAGCAGTTGCGGGCCGTGCTGGGCGACAAGCACGACCAGTTCATGGCCGAATCCTGGCCCCAGTTCGACAAGATGCTGCGCGGCATTCTTTCCAGCCCTGCAGAGTCCGCGGCCAACGCCATGATGATGCGCTTCTTTGTGAAGCACGGCTGGCTGGACGACCGCCCTGAGGCAGAGCGCACGGTGTTCTTGAACATTGCCGACATCATCGGCCAGGGCACCACGGAACAGGACGTGCCGGTTCAGGTTCGCCAGATGTTTGCCATGCTCGAGGCCGAACTGCAGCGCGACCCCAACGCTTTGCGCGAGTTCGCCCGCATGATGCGCGAAGCCCTGGAACGCAAGGCCGAACGCCATCGCAAGCGCGGCGAGTAAACGGCAGGCAACGAACAAGGCCGCGCACAGGCGCGGCCTTGTTCATTGCACCACACCATCAATCGGCCGGAAGTGTGGAAACGGGGTCTCTGCTTCCTGCAGGCTGATCAGCGGCACGAACTCGGCCACCTCTTCCATCTTCTTCCACAGCTTCTTGATCGCCGGGTGGTCTTCCGCGGTCTGGGCCGCGCCGGGTTTCCATTCGAAGATTTCCAGCAGCGTGCCGTCCTTGGCCTGCAGCAGTTGGGCCGGGCGGTCGGTGATCAGTCCTTCCACGCGCAGGGTGGTGTTGTGCATGCGCACCAGTTCCAGCAGCGGCTTGCGCCTTGACTCGTCCAGGGGCCGATAGGCCGCAATCACCATTTCGCCGGGCATGGGTGTCTCCGTGGTTGCCCGCATGGTAGCGACCGGCTGCGATAGACGCATAGCCCCAGCCGCAGGCTGGGGGTGCGCGTACATGCTTCGAGAGGACCAGGCGGGATCAACGGTTGCGTCGACGGCGAAACACCGTCAGCAGCAGCACAGGCAGCAGCGTCCCGCCCGTGGCCGCGACACAGCCGCCGCCACCCCCGCCGCCGGAGCCTCCGCCACCGGCCGGCGGGCTGACCGGCGCCGTGACGAACGCGATGGTGGAGGCCTGGTTGCTCCAGCCGCTGTCACCCTGCGCGTTGTAGGCGCACACACGGTAGGTGTAGCTTGCGCCGTCGGTCAGGCCGGTGTCGGTGTAGCTGCCGCTGTCTGCGGGCAGGGTCGTGACCGTAAGCCAGGACCCGGTGCCCTCTCGACGCTCCAGCCGGAAGCCGTCTTCATTGTTGCTGTTGTCGGCCCACGCCAAGGCGCACTGCAGCCCTGCCTGAGCCGTCGCGGTAAGCGAACCTGGCGAGGCCGGCGCTGTCGGGCCGGTGCCACCGCCACCACCGCTGCCGCCGGTCCCCACCGTGCCCGCCGTGGGTGGAACAGCCAGCGCCGTGCCGCCGGTCTGGTCGGCGCCGATGTCCCACGCGCCGCTGCGGGTGTTGCCGTCAAAATCATCGCTGAAGCCGCTGATGGTCACAGCCGTCCCGATGCAAGCGCTGCCGCTGTTCAGGTGGCCGGTGGACAGGTTCACGCCAGTGGCGCCTTCAGTGCTGTTGGCGTCGGTGCCCATCAGTGTGCGCCAGTTGGCCAGTGTGATGCCGCTTTGGCCGGTCTGGTCGTTGTTGAACGTCACGCTGCCGCTGGCGCGATGGTACCGGTTATAGTTCATGGCAAGCCCGCCTGCGGCCAGGGTGTGATACCCGCCCGTGCCCACGCGCACGGTCATGAACGGCCGCGAACTGGCCACGTACACCAGGTTGTTGCGCACATCCAGCCCGGTGCAGGGCGGGTTCTGGCCGTTGTCTCCATCGCGCGGGTGAAAGTGAATGGCGCTTTGCGAGGTGCTGGCCACGTTGATCAGCGTGTTGTTGTAGACCTTGGCATTGAGGGCACTGCAGAATCCAATGCCCGCCTGCGCCGTGTTGATGATGATGTTGTTGCGCACCGTGCCGTCGATGTTTTCGTAGTAGCTGGGGTTGTTGTCGCCGGCCTGGTTCATCCACACGCTGTCTGTGCTGAAGCCCAGGTAGATGCCCCCCGTGCCGCAGTTCATGATCAGGTTGCGTTCAATGATCGCGTTGCGCGCGCCGCCCTTGGGGTAAACGCCATTGGTGGCAATGTTGTGTATGTAGCAGTCATGCACGTGCATGTGGTCGCCATTGACGTTGTCGATGCCCTCTGCGTTGCTGCTGTCGCGGATGCCGCTGTTGTAAATCTCGCAGCGGCGGATGGTGATGTAATCGCTTTGCGGCGTGATCTTGAAGCAGTCACGCCCGCTGTCATGGACTCTGCAGTCTTCGACAACATGGTTGTCGGTGCCCTCATACTTGATGCAGTAATAGCTGCCGCCGCTTACCTCCAGACGCGAAAGTGTGCTGCCGCTGCCGGTTATCCAGATGCATTGGGCCGGGTCGCTGGCGCCGTTGCCGATACTGACAATCGCCCATTCGCCGCTGTGGCTGCGCAGCGTGATGTTGTTCTTGCTGATGGTAACGTTGCCCGCGTGGGTGCCCCCGCGCAGGACTATCGTGTCGCCCGCTGCTGCCGCCGTGTGCGCCCCGCCGATGGTCTTCTTGGGCGACCCGATGGTGCCGGGGTTGGCATCGTTGCCCGCGGCGCCGGCATCCACATAGATGTCAGCGGCCTGCAACATGCCTGCGAACGCAACCAACAGCAACGCGTGCTTGAACATGACGGCTCCGGGACAGGGTTCTGTTCCCGGATGCACCGCGCCCCGCCTTGGGGTCAGAAAATCAGCCGGAATCCAGCCAGTTGCGCAACATTGTGTGGCCGTGCTCGGTCAGCACGGCCTCGGGGTGAAACTGCACTGCCTGCACAGGCAGCTCACGGTGGCGCAGGCCCATGATTACGCCGTCTTGTGTGCGCGCGGTTACCTCAAGGCAATCCGGCAGGCTGGCCGCATCCAGGCACAAAGAGTGATAGCGCGTGGCTGAAAACGGGCTGGGCAGCCCGGCAAACAAACCCTTGCCGGCATGCAGCACAGGGCTGGTGCGGCCGTGAACAATCGTGGGTGCGTGAACCACCTTTGCCCCGAAGTGCATGCCGATCGCCTGCAGGCCCAGGCACACGCCAAGAATCGGCAGCTTGCCGGCCAGGGCCGCGATCAGCTCAAGTGTAATGCCCGAGCTCTCCGGGCGGCCCGGGCCGGGGGAGATCACCAGCCGCTGTGGGCCAAGGGCAACGGCCTCGGCCACGGTGGCTGCGTCATTGCGAAGAACCTGAACCTCCTGGCCAAGCTCGGTCAGGTAGTGGGCCAGGTTGAAGGTGAAGCTGTCGTAGTTGTCGAGAAGAAGGAGCAAGGTTTGTGGCCGCTACGCGGCCTGTCGAGGGTCAAAGGGTCGAAGACGGTTGTGCGGCCTGGTTCGAAGAATGTCCACGAGAATGCCGCAGGCCACAGTGCGGCAACCGCTCTCGACCCGCGACAAGCGGCCAGGCCGCGCCTGACTTTCGGCGGGCGACGAAGCGGCCCAAAACCTACGCCAGCCGTTCTGCACCCAGCACCGGGTTCCATTCCCGGATGGTGTACATGGCCAGGTGCAGCTTCGCGAAGGGGTCTTCCAGCAGCATACGCTCCAGTGCTTCCTGCGTTTGGGCACGCACAAGCAGCATGCCGCCGCTGCGCGGTACAAACGGGCCGCTGGCAAGCAGGTGGCCGGCATCCAGCAGGCCTCGCAGCCAGGCGCGATGGTCGGGCGTCGCGGCCTCGATTTCAGGCAGCGTCCGCATGTAGTCGATCGTCACGACGAACGTGGGCATATGTGTGCAGGTTCCGGGTTGCGCGTGGCATCGCCGTCCCGGCGATGCGTCTTGAGGCGCGTCTCGCGCCGGGGCATGGCCGGGACGGCCATGCAGACGCATCGGCGAGGACGCCGATGCCACGTTGCGATCGCCTAAAACGGTGGTTCTTCGCCGCCACCGGGCGGCAGGTTGGTCGCGTAACTGTCGTCGTAGCTGCCTTCGTCCGATGGCGCGCCGCCACCGGCAGCGGGCTTGCCACCGCTGCGGTTGCCGCCACCCTTGTTGTAGCCACCGGAGCCGCGGTTGCCACCCTGGCCACCGCCGCCTTCACCGCCGCCGGCACCACCACCGCGGCCAACGAACGTGAAGCCGACTCCGACAACCTTGAGCTTCTTGCGCTTTTCGCCCGACTGCTTGTCGTTCCATTCGTCCATCTGCAGGCGACCTTCCACAAGCAGCGGGTCGCCCTTTTTCTTCCAGCGACACAGCGTTTCGGCCTGCTTGCCCCAGAAGGTGATGTCAACGAAGGTCACGCGTTCCTGCTTGTTGCCCTGGGCGTCGGTCCAGTTGTCGTTGACGGCAATGGAAACGTCGGTCACCTGGGCGCCACCGGGCGTGCTGCGAAGCTCGGGGTCGCGGGTGATGTTGCCCATCAGAATGACTTTGTTGAAGCTGCTCATGGCATTCTCCTGTGTACCCCCGGGACAGGGCGCGGTTTAGTATTGGGTTCCCGTACCTAAACCATACCACCCCGTGCGACATTTTCGGGCAAGTTGAAGGGTGTCAGAAAATAGTCGGCAGCCTGGAGTCAGCAGTCCGCAGCAACGGCCAGGTGCCAGTTCAGGCTTCGCCGCACCCCGCTGTTGCTGCTGACTGCTGACTTCAGACTGCCGACTTTGCCATACCTACCCGCCCCTTGACCTTGCCCCCTGCCGGGGTATCTTCCGCGCCCCCTGCAGGAGGAGCGCCATGTCCCGTAAGTGTGAGATTTGCGGCAAGCAGACAACGGCCGGCGGCCAGATTACCCGCCGCGGTTTGGCCAAGAAGTACGGTGGAGTGGGTTCGCGCGTGATTGCCCACAGCAAGCGCGCCTTCCGCCCGAATCTGAAGCGCGTTCGCGCCAGCGTGAATGGTGTGAACAAGCGCGTTACAGTGTGCGCAAGCTGCCTGCAGGCCGGCAAGATTACCAAGCCGGTCAAACGTAACTGGAAGCCCGCGGCCTAGTGCATTTCGAAGCCGAGCCCGACAAGCAACCGGCCCCCGTTGAAGGGGGCCGGTTTTGTTGTCGGCGTCAGCTTATACGCGGCAGGGCGGCCGCACTCTGGCGTTGCTCGCGCAATGTCAGCCAGCGCTTGCGCAGCGTGGGGTAAATCAGCTCGTTGAAGAACTTCGACGACGACGCCATCGCCCCGCCGTAGGCCGTCTGGTACTTGCCCCAGGCCGTCATGCGTGCAATCAGGCGTGACAGCCCCTTCTTGCGCGTATCGACCATGCGCTCGGGGTCCAGGTCGGCGCGGACTTTCTCCATCACACTTTGCAGGGTTTCGAAAGCGGCCATGTTCAGCGTGGTCATGTTGCGCACGCGCTGGCGCAGCGCGCGGAACAGTTCGTCTTCGGGCAGGTCGGCGTTGGTGACGCGATCCAGCACCCACTTTTCAAAGGGCATGCCCTCGGTTTCGGGCTGGGCCATGTCGAACTCGCCGGCCAGTTGCTGCACGCCGCGCTCCAGCTTGGCGATTTCATAGACCAGCGTCAGCAGCAGCCGCGCCACGCGGCGCTTACGCGGGTCTTCGACGACGGGTTCAGGTGCCGGTTCTGGTTCGGCAACGGCCTGTGCAACTTCGGCCTTGGTGTGGCTGGTGTCGGCAAACGAGAGGATGACGCCCGCAACCTCAAGGCTCACGCCGTGCTCGACGGCCTGGGGTTGTGGGCGTCCATCCAGTTCGCACAGGGTGCGGCCACCGGCGGCATGCAGCTTTCCGGTGCGCGCGGGCGAACCGGGAAGCGGAATGTCGTCCGTGCGGGCGCCGCCCATGGAAAGGCCATGGAAGAAATCCACGCGATCAAAGACACGACAGAACAAGAGATCGCCACTGTGGCGATCATGGACGGAAACGCGGATGGCCATCGGTACTCCAGAGAGAGGTGGCGGCGTCAATGCAACGCCCGTGCCAATCGCGCAGGTAAGCATGTTTGCGGGCAGAGGCACGGTTTTCGTTTACGCGCAGGTAACGCCGCCGGTTACGAATACGAACGGCAAGTGCCGACGCGAAGAACTACTCTGCCGGTACGGCTCGTGCGGCTCTACAAAACTGGCGCGACTTCGGATTCGCCGGTTTGGGTTGGATGGGATAGGCTTAACCCATGGCCGAAGACGACCCCAAACCGTCACGCCGCTTCCCCCGCGCTGGCTGGGCGGCCGTCGGCCTGATTGTGCTGCTGCTGGCGTCGCCGCTGCTGGTTGAGCTTTGGCGGCAGCACGACATCGCCAGCGCGCGCGATGAGTACCGCCGCGCCCTGCGCGAAACGAGCCAACCCTGGGCGCACATCACGGATTGGGACGCCTGGTATCGCGCCAACGTACCCTACGGTGAAGGCCAGAAGGGGTTCGCACGACTCCGCGTCGAGGCCATGGCGCTGGAGGACGAGTACGAGGCAAAGGGCGATTGCGAGACCGGGGACATCCGCACATGGTTGCGCACGGGCGCGGTACCCGACCCAGCAGGATTCAGCCAACACCGGGTCGACTCGTACCTTGCGGACAGTGAGGAGCTGAGCCGTTCGGCCCTTCTCCTGCTTTCGCACAGCCAGCTACTGGGGCCGCCTGCGGAATCTTTGCGTGCGTCCGTAATTCCAGTGATTTCGGTTTTTAGCGTACTCGAGCGCAGGGCATTGTTCCTCGCCTGGAATGGCCAGCACGCCGAAGCGCTGGAGGTCTGCCGGCAGGGGCTTGAACTTGCGCAAAGACTACTGCCACTCTCGAATTGGAATGACGTTTTTGCCGTGGTTGCGGCGCGCCACCAGATGTTCAAGGTGGCGGGGCTCTTGATCAGTGCGATTCCCACTGGCCCCGCCGCCGCGAACTGGCCCGAGCATCTGCTGACGGATTTCGCGCTCGACGAGACACTGGTGCTGGAACTCGAACTTCACAGCCACGCGCGCTATGCGGCTGCACCGGATGATGCCCTTACAGAACACGTGGCAATGTGGGATTGGCCGGGATCGCTAACGCGGTTCGGGTGGTTTGGGCTCGATCTGGGCATGGAACAACGCCAGGAGAAGTTTGAATTCGCTGCGGACTACTTTCGATGGCTGCGCGACGACACGTACCTTTTGGAGTCCAATTGGAATGCCTTGCGGCGCGGAGAATCTGTATCGAACCAGCAGGCCTGCTCGCGGTTGCGTCAAGTTCGTTGCTTTGCGCGCATAGACAAACTTCATGCGCGGCGGGCGCGGGCGGCTTTGGCGCTGCGGATTCAGGACGCGGCAGGCCAGCCGCTGACCCTTGAAGCTGCGAAGTTCCCGTTGCTGCGGTTGAAAGAGCAGGACGGGGCGACCTATTTGCTGCTGGAGCCGGACGCGGCGGTGTTGTCGCAGCTGGGAATGGATCCCAACTCGTTCGAGAGTGAGTTCGAGCCGATCCGATTTCAGCGCACCCGTTGATGCTTTGGATGCGAGTTCAGGGAACGCCGCCGGTTACCAATACGAACGGCAAGTGCCGACGGCATGGCCGCAGTGACGCGAAGAACAGCCACGGCGAGATGCCGCCGAAGCGCCAAAGCAGCCATAAGCTTCGCGCAATGCCGGGAATCACCACGGAGACACAGAGTTCGCAGAGAAAGCCAACGCGAGCAGTCGTCGTTCCACAAAGCGGAACGGTCGCAGGCTGACGCTGCGGCATTCGCCGTGCGGTCTCTGTGCCTCCGTGTCTCTGTGGTGGACCTGGGCTCCGGCCCGACAGGCTGCTTTGGCGATCTGCTTCTGTTGTCGCCGCAACAACGCCCTAAGTATCCCCACCGCCGGAGTTGCTGGCGTAGCGTTGGTCGTCAATCACCTCGCGCGGGTTGCTGCGGATGTCGAGTTCGTGCAGCACCTCAGTCACCAGTTGCTCCGTGGTCTTGTCGCGCCAGTCTTCGCCAGCGTGTTCGCGCACACTCAGGTGCGCGATGTTCGGGCCCTTGATGCGCGCGTAGCGCCGGCGGATGCTTTGCAGAAAGTTCAGCTTCTCGGTGGTCTGCGGCGCGTCGCCATCCTTGAAGATGTACTTCTGGCCCTGCTGCCGCACATAGCGCTGGCCCACCCCCAGCGTGCGCTTGCGCGTGCGCGCCAACCCGAAACGCGGGGCAATATCCAGAATCACCACCAGGTCCGGCGCTGGGTGCCAGCCCTCGTGGCGTTTCATGATTTCAGCGCCGCTGATGCCCATTTCGCCCTGGTAGACCAGCGTGCTGTAAAAGCTGCGGTCCTGGATTACGTCCGTGCCGCGCTCAAGTGCCGGTTTCACAATCGTGTCGATGTTCATGCGCCGGTCGACCACGAACATGCCCAGCCATTCGTGGGCCGTCAGTTTCAGAGATTTGTCGGTCAGGCGTTCCAGGATCATCTTGCCGCTGGGCAGGCGCGAGGGCTCGTTGGTCAACAGCACTTCCCGGCCGCGGGCGCGCAATGCGTCGGCCAGCTTCAGCGCCAGCGTACTCTTGCCGGTGCCGTCGATTCCTTCAATCACTATGAATCGGCCGCGCATTTCGGTGGTCGAGGGTCGAGTTTCAATGTTCGGGAAGATACCGCATTTTTCCGGTCATCGAACATCGAATCACGGCCAGCGGGTGTCTACCAGCTTCCGTCAAAGCGCTTCTTGCGTTTGCGGGGCAGGCGCGGGTCGTCGGCCGTGGGCGCCGGCGGTGCCGGAGGGTTCACCTGCGCTGCGGGCGCGCCGGGCATGCCGTAGCCCTTCAGGTTCGGCAGCCGGCCGCTTTTGACAATCTGCCGCGAATCCTTGTTCACCTTCAAGCCGCCCGGGGGCGGCGGGCCGTCAAACAGCCCCGGAAGGCGACCGGTGCGGATCAGGTGTTCAATGTCCGATACCAGCTGGTTGGCGCTGGCGGGTCGGTCCTCCGGGCGCTTGGCCATCATGTTGAAGATCAGCGTTGACGTGGCGTCGCCAACGTCAGGCCGGAAGTTCCTGGGGTGCGGTGGCGGCTCATGGATGTGGCGGTACATCACCACTTCGGGCGGGCCTTCAAATGGCACACGCGCAGTCAGCGCGAAGTACAGCGTGACGCCAAGAGAATAGATATCGCTGCGGGTGTCGATGTCCTGGCGGCCCATGGCCTGTTCAGGCGAAATGTAGTTCGGCGTGCCCACGGCCATGCCCTTGGCGCTGCCTGTGTCTTCGGCCGCGCGCACCTTGGCCAGGCCGAGGTCCAGCAGCTTTACCGTGCGGTCGCGCGTGACCATGATGTTGTCGGGCTTGACGTCGCGATGCACCAGCGAGTGCTTTTCGGCGTGCTCAAGCGCCTTGCCCACCTGCACAATGGCTTCCAGCGCCTGGCGCTCGTCCATCGCGCCGCGTTCCTTCACCAGCTGCTGAAGCGTCTTGCCCTCAACGTACTCCATCGCGAAGTAGCACAGGCCGTTCACTTCGCCGGCGTCAATGCCTGTGATGACGTTGGGGTGGTTCAAGCGCGCGCTGGCGCGGGCTTCCTGCAGGAATCGGCCCTTGATGGTCGGGTTGGCGGCAAGCTCCGGCTGCAGCACCTTGATGGCAACCCAGCGTTCCATGCGCACCTGTTTGGCCTTGTAGACCGTGCCCATGGCGCCCTGGCCGAGCTTTTCCATCAGCTTGTAGCCGGGGATCTTGTCAGAGATCTGGTACATCTGCTGGTAGCTCTTGATGCGCTCCACGCCGGCTTTGTCCAGGTAGCCGCGCTGCAGCAGGATCTGCCCCAGCAGCGGCACGCGCTGGCCCTTCTGCAGCAGGGCGCGCTGGACGTTTACACATTCCTGGATCTGCGGTGGGGTAACCAGCTTCAGCATCACCGCGGCCTGACCAAAGCTCACCCGCGCCGTGCTGTCCCCGACGGGCGGCGGCGGTTCCACTTCCGCAGGGTCCATGTCCTGCGTTTCGGTCAGTGCCGGCGACGGCTGGGTGCGGTACTCCATGCGGACGGTGTCGTCGCGCACGGCGCCGGTCTTGCCAACCTCGGTGACTTCGCCGGTGGTCTCGGTGATCTCGCCAATGCCGCCCATGGATGGCGCCGAAGCACGGGCAGCCTGTGCCTTTGCAGCGGCATTGTGATCAATCTTGTCGGCGGGCACAGGCCCGCCGATCTCGCGGCGAGGCAGCGGTGACACCTTGGCCGCCGGGGCTGATACGGGCTTGGCCTGAGGCTGGGCGGCCGGAGCCGAAACCGGCCTGGGCGCGGCAGCGGCAGCCGGCCTCGCGGGCGCAGCAGCCGGTGGCGCGACGGGCTTGGCAGCGGCCGGAGGCGCGACGGGCTTGGCAGCGGCCGGTGGGGCATCCAGCGAAACTGTCGGAATGCCGTGGCTGCGGTTCTCCGGCGGTGGCGGAGATTGTGCCGGCCTGGCAAGGCTTGGAATTGACGGTGCGCTGCGGCGAACCGGCGGGGACACCGCACCCGGGGCCGGAGAACCGTCCTGGGTCTGCTTGTCTGTGCCCGGAAGCTTGCGGTCTGCTTGCGGCGCAACGGCGCGGCGGGTAACCCGCGCTTCGGGTTTCTTGAACGGGTACACGCGCGGGGGCTGGCTGCCCCCACCCGCATTGCCGCCACTTGCCGCGTTATCCGGCATGTTGATCGCCCAGCTCCGGTTACCCACCCGAGGGTTACTACGCCGCATTATGGGACAATGCCGGCGGCAACGCGAGTGTTGGCAAAATTCAATTCCCGTCGTCGTGCCGGTCCAAGGTGACCGCAATCGCACCCCGGGGGCGCGCCCGGCCGCCCGGGGGCACCGGGTCGAAGCTGGCCTCGGCGGGGCCCAGACGGGCCAGCCGCCCTCGCCAGGCCTGTTGATCCAGCCACCAATCCAGCAGGCGACCCTGTTCAACGTCATAGCCTCGGCCGCCCAGGCGGGCCTCAGTGGCAAAGTCCCGAAACGGCACACCGTCAACGGCTCCGCCGCGCAGCGATGACCACCTTCCGTGGCTGCCGGCCGCCAGGGGTACATCAACAACCCATGCCCTCTTTCCGTCGATGTCGGGCAGGGGACGGGCCAGAATGCGCGGCCCGGGAGCATCCAGGTCGATCTTCCACTCGCCCAGGCCCGGCTGGGCCACAACAAAACCGCGCAGCGACATTGGGCCGCCTGGGCGCGGGCCACTGGAGGCCACCGACCACAGGTCGGCCACCGGCGCTGGCCCGGGCTGCAGCGCCGCCAGCCCTCCCGTGGCGGCGGCAAACACAAACACCCCCGCTGCGGGCGCGGCAGCCATCGACACCAGCCGCGGAATCACAACCGGCAGCACGCACGCGCCCAGAACAAGCACGCAAAGCAGTACCCAGAATGCCGCGCCGGGCGAGGCCTCTACGGGCGAGCCGGGCACAAGCAGCGGCAAGGCCGCGGGCGCGGCCCTTGTCGGGGCCGGGCCGCCGGGTGCTTCGGTGGCCCCGCGCCACAGGTGGTCGGCCACCGCTTCCGTAACAACGGCCTGGGCAGAGCGCGACCGCCGCAGGGAGTCCCATTCGCAGCGATAGATTGCCCCGGGGCCGTACTCAAACCGCTGCAACGCAACGTCGCGGATAGTCAACGGGCGCGGCTCGCCGGGGGCAGGAAGGTCAGCCGCCTGTTCGCCGAAACGAAAGCTGCCGGCCACAAACAGCACCCCGCCCAGGCTGCAGTACTCGGCAATCGCCCGCTGGGCACCGGAAGGAAGGCGCGCGTCGTCAGGATTGAACAGGATGATCGCGTCGTAGCCGTCGGCCAGCCGCCAGTCGGCAAAGAACTCGCTGACTTCAAAATAATCGGCCAGCATGCGCCCAGGCTGCGTGGGCAAAATCGCGCGCGCGTACATCGAATCGCCCGCAAACACCGCCAGGTAGGGCTGCGAATGCGAGGCCGCCGCGGATCGCGGCGGCGGCGTCGGCCGGTGCTCGGCCTGGTCCTCGCCCACCCGCACGGTCACGCGAACACCAGCACTTGCCGGAACCGGCAGCACTACCCGCACAGGCGACTGCGCCACGGCCACAACCCTGCGCAGCAACACACTGCCCCACTGGACTTCAACTTCGGCCGTGCTGCCCGCCGGTGCCGCAAACTGAAGCCGGTAGGGCGCGCAGGTGCCGGGGCGCGCCTGGGGCTCAGACAGAAAGCGGCTGGCCTCGGCATCAATGGTCTGCGCGCGCAACGCAGCGCACAGCAGGGCCAGCGCCATCATGGCGGGAAGCCTCATGCCGGCCTCCGGGCCCGCAGGCAAAGGGCCAGGGCCGCCAGCCATGCCGTGATGCCGGCTCCGCCCAGCCACCAGGCGGGGCCGATGCGGCCCTGGGCCAGCAGCCAGTGCGGCGAAAAGCCGGCCATGGGCAGTTGTGATGCCCCCGCGTACTCCAGCCCCAGGTAATGAAACAGCGCCGGCAGGCCAAACACCGCTGCCACGGCCATCCGGGCGCGCATGGCGCCGTCGGGCGAGATGCAGCAGGCCAGGGCCGCGGCGCCACCGGCGGCCAGCCACGCGCAAAGGCTGAGAGCGCGCGCATGCAGGGCCGCAGGCAGCGGGTCGACAAAGCTGAACAACAGCACTGCCGCGCTGGTGGCACCCCAGCAGCCAGCCCAGGTGGCAAAGTTCAGGGCCAGGTGCCGGCGATCCCGCCCGGCCCGATACGGGACCAGCAGCACCCCAAGCGCAAGTTCCAGGTGCAGCAGTGCCGTGATCAACCCGGCATCGCGCCCGACCCGCCACTCTGAGGGGGCAAGCCCCGCCCACAGCAGGCCGGCAGCAGCCAGCACGACAGTGACACAGATCAGCGGTGCGGCGCGCAGGGCAGACTCCGGGTGACGTCTTGGCGATTGTGCTGCATACTAGGACTCGATCGGAAACGACAACATGAATACACACCACCTGTGGCTGGCAGGCCGACCCACCGCCACGCAGAGTACGTTCCAGCACCGCGGCGCCTATGACGGCCGAAACCTGGGATTGGTTCACACCGCCAACCAGGGCGAAATGGCCGCTGCCATATCTGCGGCATTCCACTGCCGGCCGGCGATGGCACGGCTGTCCAGCGGCGCGCGCGAGGCAGCACTGCTGACCATCTGCGAGGGCCTTCGCGCGCACAGCGAGGACTTCGCCCAGACCATCACGGCCGAAACCGGCAAGCCGATCAGCCTGGCCCGCGGCGAAGTACAGCGCAGCCTGAACACGTTCCAGTTGTGCGCCGAAGAAGTCAAACGCAACGCCGGCGAGGTCATCCCGCTGGACACCCTGGCGACCAGTGACGGGCGCTTTGGCGTGGTACGGCGCTTTCCCAGGGGCGTGGTCGCGGCGATTACGCCGTTTAACTTTCCGCTGAATCTGGTCGCGCACAAGGTGGGCCCGGCGATTGCCGCCGGCTGCCCGGTGATTCTGAAACCGGCACCTCAATGCCCGCTGACGGCGCTGATGCTGGGGCGCCTGATGTCGATGGCGCGCCTGCCGGAGGGCGCTTTTTCCGTGCTGCCCTGCGACAACCAGGTCGCCGAGCTTCTGGCAACCGACGAGCGCATCGCCGTGCTGAGCTTCACCGGCAGCGACAAAGTGGGCTGGCGCCTGCGCGAACTGTCCCCCCGCAAGACCGTGCTGCTGGAACTTGGCGGCAACGCCGCCGTGATCGTGGAGCCCGATGCCGACCTTGAACAAGCCGCGCAACGCATTGTGACCGGCGCCTTTGCCCATGCCGGGCAGGTCTGCATCAAGGTGCAGCGGGTGTTCGCCCACCAGGGCATCGCCCCGCAGCTGATGAAACGGCTGGTGGAACTGACGGAAACCGTGGGACTGGGCGACCCTACGCACGAGGACATCCTGGTCGGCCCCATGGTCAGCCAGGAAGCCGCCGCGCGCGTCGAAGCCTGGGTCAATGAAGCGCGCCAGCAGGGCGCCAACGTGGTCTGCGGAGGCGAACGCGACGGCCAATTCTACCGGCCCACATGGCTGACCGACGTGCCGGAAGACGCCAGGATAAGCTGCCAGGAAGTGTTCGGCCCGGTGGCGGTGTTTGCGCGCTACATGGATTTTGAGGCAGCATTGCGCGCAGCCAACGCAAGCACGTACGGCCTGCAGGCGGGGGTGTTCACGCAAAGCCTGCCGCGCATGATGGAAGCCTTTGAGACGCTGGAGGTTGGCGCCGTGATCATCAATGACATTCCGACCTGGCGCGTGGACCATATGCCGTATGGCGGCGTCAAGGCCAGCGGCCTGGGCCGGGAAGGCCCGCGTTACGTGATTGAGGAGTTCACCGAACCCAAGCTGCTGGCCATCAAGCCGCGATAGGGCTACAGTCCGCCGCGTCTGTCAGTATGATGTGGACAAGGAGTTTCCGTGAGCGCAGCCATCGAAATGATTGGACACGGAGTTTACGGCATCGCGGAAGCCGCGAAGCTCACCGGTTTGCATCCCGGTCGGCTGGGTCGCTGGTTCAAGGGTCGTTCCGACCATCCGGAAATGGAACCATTCTTGATCGCTGATTATGAGCCCCGAGGCGGAAAGCTGGCGATCAGCTTCCGGGACATGGTGGATGCATTCATCGCTTCGCAGCTTTACACCCACGGCGTTCGCGTGCCGACACTGCGCAAGGTCTACCGAAACCTGCAACAGCGCTTTGGAGGCAAACACGGATTCAGCCACGAAGAACTGCGAACCGACGGCAGTACCGTGTTCCTTCACTCATTGAGCGACACCGACCGTGAAGGACTTGTTGACCTCCTGAACAACCAGCGAGTTATGCCCAAGGTGTTGATGCCGTTCCTGCGAAAGCTTGATTTTGACCCCATCAGCAAGCTGGCCGTCCGTTGGAGAATCGCCGACGGAGTGGTAGTTGACCCAAGCATGAACTTCGGCAAACCAGTCGCTACTGGCGCTGGCGTTTCCACCCATGTTCTTTATCGAGCATACTTGGCGAACGGACACAACCTGCAAACAGTGTCGGGCTGGTACGATGTCGACATCAGCGCTGTGCGGGCCGCCGTGGCCTTCGAGCAAGGTCTTGCGGCTTGAATTTCTTTTTCGACCGCAATGTTCCGATGAAGCTGGCCCGCATGATCGCGGGATACGAATACACCAGCATCACCGTCGAGCACCACGACGACAGCTTTGAGAAGACAACACCCGACATCGTTTGGATCGGCGCGGTTGCACAGCGTAGTGAGACGTGGGCGGTGCTGTCTGGCGATGGCCGGATACTCAAGAATCCGGGTGAACGGGCCGTTCTCAAATTTTCAGGCCTGAGTTTCTTTCACCTTCGTCCGGGTTGGCTGAACTTGCCCGTTCACGAAATCGCGTGCAAGTTGTTGCGGGTCTGGCCAAAGATCTTGGCAGCCGCTGACAATGTTAAGGCTCCTACTGTCTTTGAGTTACCTGTGTCCTCTGCAAAAATTGACTTCCTCTGCCACACCGCAGACCTCTAGAGCCGCGATAACCCGTGTCGATCATTTTCTACGTTGATTACCCCTGCCCTGTGAAAGAGTCCATCCGCCCCGGACGGATGCTGAGGCTGCTGTACGCGCGCGAACGCGCCAACGAAGCCCTGAACAAGGCCCGGCGCGACACCCCGGACATCGCGCCCGAGCAAGTGATGGTGGACTTGACCCTTGGCGCCGGCACCGGGGCAAAGGAGCTGCGCCGAATTTCGGCCGCCGATGTGCAGAAACAGTTCGGCCCGCTGGTTGCCCTGGCCGATCATTGCCGCCAGTGCAGGGCGCGCGTAGAGCCCCAGAACTTCGGCTGCCGGTCGCGGGTCGATTTCCCGATTTCGTTCAAGGCCGAAGCCTTCCTGATGGGACTGATCCACGCCAAGGATGGCGACCCCACGCCAACGCTGTTGTGCAACTACCTCGAGAGCAACGGCATGGCCGGCAACCAGCCCGCGGAGATGCGCAAGCTGCCGGGCGTGTTCTTTGAAAGCGACAAGCCGCTGGTGCGGCGCTTTGCCGACGGGCGCAGGCTGTCGGTCAATCAGTTGTTTGAGCTGCTGTTCCTCACCGGGCAGATCAGCCCCAAACACGCGCGCTTTCTTCTGGGCCTGTTGGGTCTTTACGCGGGCAACCTGCCGCTGGACCGCGGACTGTTTTCGCTGCCCAACCTGTTTGTGGTCGAGAGAGAAGAAGCCGGCATGGTGGTCAGCCGCGCGGGACTGAACCTGAGTGACAGCCCCGGCGACGACCGCTGCACCAAGCAGATCCAGAACTTCTTCGGCGCGCTGTTGATCGGCGCCGAGCTTGGCTGCGACGTCTGGGTCAAGCGCTAGCCCCCGGTGAACTGGAAGCCTGCAATCGAAGTGAAGAACGCGCCGCGAACCGTTTGCGGATTTGCCTGAGCATACTGGCAATGGCCTTCGCGCTTTGCGATACTGCGACGACACACAACCTGGCATTCGCGCATCGGCAAGGAGCGCCATGAACAGCCCTACCACCGGCGAAGCACCGATCAGCACCCACGTGTACGACGAACAGATCCGCGAGCGCATGCGCGTGCTGGTGAAAACCCGCAGCCAAAGCGACCTCGCGCGCAAGACCAACACGCTGGTCAGCACCGTCAACCGCTACCTCAAGTCCACCAAGATCCCCGCCGAGTTCTGCACCGCCGTCATCAACGGCCTGGGCGTGAACCCGGCCTGGCTGATGACCGGCGAAGGCACGCCGTACCTGGCCGATGTTTCGGCCGGCACCAGTGAAATGGCCACCAACCTGCTGGAACTGGTCGAGGCCATGAACCAGGTGGCCAAGATGAAACTGGGGGCCTTGACAGGTCAACATCACCTGAAGGTGCTGCGCGAGCTGAACGACGCGCTGGAACGCTATGAATCCCTGCGCGCGGTGCTGAACCGCCGCACCCGCACCGTGTTCCGCGAGCTGCTGGACGGCCTGAAGAAGGCCCTGCACGAGCTTGACCAGCAGCGCGCCACAGAAATCCGCAAGGCCGCGGCCCAGGTTTCGCGGCTGTGTGACGACCCGCAACTGACCGTTGAGTTCGACAATCTTCAGGAGTTCTACGAGCAGATCTTCGGCGACCAGGTGCGGGCGCTGGAGCTGAGCCGCAAGGTTTTTGTCAAAAGCCTGGGCGCGGCCGATGTCACGATGGACAAAGACCACATGACGCTGGCCATCAACCTGGTGGTCAGCCTGCACAAAGCCGACCGCTGCCGCGAAGCCCGTCGCATCTGCCGCGCGACCCTTGCCCTGTACGAAGACGTGGGAGCTGACTGGGGTCGCTTCGGCCAGTTGCGCGCCCTGAACGCCGTCCTGGACATTGAACTGGGGCACCTGCGTGAGGGCCTGCGCAACCTGCACGACACGTACCCGAACCTGCCCGAGGCCCTGCAGCGCGCGTTTTCGGGCAAGCTGGTCGAGACCATGCTGCTTTCGGGCCTGGCGCCGCTGGATTACGCCCCGGCCATCGGCCTGGATTCCACCAGCAAAGCCACGGCGCTGGTGCGTTTTGCCGGGCTGGTGGAGGACAGCGAAGCCGTCAAGCAGCTCTGGCAGCGATACAAGAGCGACGAGAAACACGGGCTGTCCGAAGACAGCATTTTTGAAGTCTATGCCCGGGTGCTGGCAGGCCGCGACAATGCCGCGGTGTTTGAAAAGGCCCTGCTGGCGGAACGCAACCGGCTGGCCGTGCGCCCGACGCAGGAGTTTGCGTACGCGGCCTGCAGTTGCCAGTTGGCACGCATGCGTGGTGATGAAAAGGCCGCGCGCAAGCACTTTGACGACGCCGCCCAGCGTCTGGCAGGGCTGGACCCGCAGGTGAACCCGCAGATGCTGGCGCTGGCGCTGCACTGGGCCAACGCGTTGAAGCTGTTTGGCGGGTCAACCAAGGCCAAAGACGCCAAGGACATCCGCGAACAGGCGCTGGCGTTCTTCAAGGACGGCTTCAACAACGGGTACGGGGCGTTCTCGCGTTTTCTTTAGGCGGCGGTCAGTTCTTGTCGCCCGGGAAGTCGGCCAGTTTGCGCAGGGTTTCCAGCAGAATCTTGCGCTGGCCGTCCTTGGCCTGTGACAGGTCCTCAGCCACCTGCAGCATGTTCTGTACGCGGTCGCGCATCACGCGTAGTTGTGTGCGCTGGGCCAGCAGCGCTTCTTGCCTTTGTTCGCTCTCCTGTTCCAGGCGCTCGGCACGGGCCATGTGGCGCGAAAGTTCGCTGCCGTGGGCTTCGCCAAGCCGGCGCAGGGATTCGGCAATGCGCGCGCGTTCGGACTCTACGTCGCGCAGGCGGTTGGCGGTGCGGCGCAACTCATCATCCACAAGCGACCGGGCATCAACATCGCCCGTGGCGATAATCTGGGTGTCCTGCGCGCGGGCCTTGGCCCCTGACAGCGCGCGCTCCAGGTCGGCCACTTTGTCCTTCAGCTCGCGGGCCTGGTCATCCAGGGTCTGGTTGCGCAGTTCCGCCTTCTGCAGCTTTCTCTCCAGTTCGCGGTTTGCCTCCTGCGCGTCCTCAATCTCCTTGTTCAGCGCGGGAATGCGGCGCTGGCTCAGGCGGTAACTGCGCGCGGCCTCGGTATCGAGCTTTTCCTGCAGTTCGGCCACGTCTCTTTCTCGCGCGGACAATTGCTCCTGCAGCGCGGCCGCGCGATCCTCAAGTGCGGGCACCCGCAGTGCCTCTCCGGCCCCTTCCTGTAAAGCAGCAACCTGGCTGCGCGACTCGGCCAGGGCGGCCAGCGCTGCCTCGAGCTCGGCCTTCTGCGCGTCCAGCGCGGCAGTTCTTTCGGCCACGGCTGCGGCCGCGTCGCGCTGGTCGGCAAGGTCCTTGCGGGCAAGCGCCAGTTCCCGGCCGGCCTGCTCCAGGTCCGCCAGTCTGGCGTCCAGCGCTGCGCGTGCTTGCTCCACTTCGGCGCGCAGGCCGGCGTTCTCGGCCTCCAGCTCGGCCAGTTTGCGACGAAGTTCGTCGTGGGCGTGTTCGGTGCGGCTTTCCGCGCCCTGGGCCTCGGCAAGCGCGTCGCGCAACTGGGTGTTCTCGGCCTGCAGGGCATTCAACTGGGCCTCAGTCACCTCCAGCTCGCGGCGCTCGACCATATCGGTCACGGGCTCGGCGGCGGCGTGTGCCTGCGCGGCTTGGGCGACAGCCCGGGCCGTTTCCAGTTCGGCGCCAAGCCTTGCAATCTCGGCCTCGGCGGCGGTGTGGCGGCCTCGGGCTTCGGCCAGTTGGGCGTTCAGGCGCGATACCTCGCCGGCCGGTGGCGCCTGCTGCAACCGCGCCTGGAGTTCGTCAACGCGCTGCTGAAGGTCGTGGCTCTCATCGCGCAGGCTGTCGCGTTCGGTCCGCGACGAAGAAAGCTCAACCCGCAGCCGGTCGGGTTCCGGTGACGAAGGCTGGGCGGGCGGGGCGGCCTCGATTTCTTCGGCCTCAACGGAAAGGTCAGGCCCCAGGTCTGGTTCAACGTCCAGGGGCACGTCGGCGTCTTCGACCAGCGCGATCGGCTCGGGCTCGGGCAGGCGGATGGCCACATCGCGCACCGATGCGGGCGGGGGGTCGGCCGCCACGGGTTCCATGGTCAGTTCAGGTTCGCCAAAGCCCATCTCCGGGTCCGCGAGGGACTCATCGGGCATCAGGGAATCAGAGTTCGACCCGGCCATGGGCCGCCCAGTTTAGCAAACTTGGGCCGGTTTTTGGCCTGCGCCGCGCAAGCAGCGCCAGGGCCGGCAGCAAAGCCATGATCCCCGGCCAGCCGGCAGCGGGGTTCGTGGTGCAACTGCCGTCGTCATCGTTGCTGCTGCCGCCGCCACTCTGCACGCGATCCACCGCAACCTCGGTCGGGGCCGTTACGCCCCAGCTGTAACCGCCGGAAACGCCCGTCGCGCCGCGGGCGTTGACCCGCAACGTGCGCACACCGCTGCCGGTGATGGGTACCGCAGTGGCATCCGGAAATGTCGTGAACGTGGCCAGGATGGTGGCGCTGCCCCCGGTGTTTTCGATCAACTCGACTTTGTCCACGCCGCTGGCGGCGGCGTCAAAACGGACAAAAACCGTGCGCGAAACCGGCCCCAGGTCCAACTGGAAGCTGCTGCTGGTGGTGGCACCCGGGCTGGTTGTGCCGCTGAAAAACGCCATGCGACCCACGGCCGTGCGCAGGCCGGTGGCCGAGACCACCAGCTGGTCGCTGGCCACAAGCTCCAGGCTGCCCGCGCTGCTGGTGACGCTGCCGCTGAATGTGGAGCCCGAGCCGTTGCTTTCAATCTCCAGCGCGAACTCGCGCCGCCCGCTGTAGCTGCCCGCCAGGGAAGCATTGGCCGTTCCTGCCCCCGGCACGATGGATTCATCGAAGCCCGGCGGGTTCAATGCGCCGCTGCCGGAAACCGCGTCCAGGTCAATCAACCGCACGATCAATCCCTGGCTGGAAGACGTGTTGAAGTTGGCCGCCAGGCTGAAGCTGGTCGTCGCGCCACCAAACTCCGCGCGCAGCAGATAGTTCAAGCGCCTGTTGCCCGGCACAGTGCCCGAGATCGGCTCGCTGTCCTGCGCGGCCAGCAGCGGGGCAAACAACAGCAGCAAGACAAGATATCGCATGATGTCCTCTGCCAGTGTAACGACCGGAGTCCACGCACCGTTGCCCACATTCCCGGCCTTGCCCGAATTCGGGGGCGTGTTACAGTTGTTGCGGGCACGCGGAGTTAGGGCGTGAACCTGGTCAGGCCGGAAACGGAGCAGCCATAACGCACCAAGCTGGTGCGTGCCCACCTGAAACGCCAGCGGACGAGCCAAGGCTCGTCCGCTTTGTATTTGCCGCGTTGATCAGCCGCCAAAGCGCAGGCCGTCCATGCCCGGCATGGAGGGCCGATCCATGGCCGGCGGCTTGTCGGCCTTCTTCTTGGCCTCTTCGCGGGCCTTCTTGATGTCTTCTTCGGTGGGAGGAGTAACTTTTTCCTTTTCCTTCCACAGGCCGTCGGACTTGTACTTCACCTCCGGCACGTACTTGGTCGAACGCTTGCGAATCACCTTGGCGGAAAGGATCGGGTCGTCCTGCTTGACCTGCGCGCAAAGGTGCAGGCCCTCAATCACGCGGCCGAACACGCAATAGGGGTCGTTGCGGGTGTCCCAGTTCGGGTGGTCCTTCAGGTTGATGAAGAACTCGGTGCTGGCACCGTCCAGGCCCTGGCCGTCGTTCTTGCCGATACGAGCCATGGAAATGGTGCCGCGGCTGTTGGCGATACCGCCCATGCCAAGCCCGAAGAACGCGTCGTACTTGTCGTTTTCAAAGGCCTCGTTGCGGATGTAGTAGTCGTACTTGTCGCGGCCCTTGGACTGGTCGTTGCCGCCTTGGATGATGCGCTCGCCCTGGCTGCGATAGATATCGGCAAGGTCTGCGCCCGTGCCCAGGATGCGGTAGAACTCGCAGTCAATGTCGTAGAAGCGCTCTTCCACCATGTTGATGAAGTTCTTGACGGTATTGGGCGCGATATCCTCGAACAGTTCAATCAGCACGTCGCCGCTTTCGAGTTCCAGTACGACCAGCGGGTTGGCCCTGTCGTCGATGACCAGCGGAATCTTGCCGAAGCGAACGGGCTCGGGGGTTTTCTCGCGCTTCTGGGTCGCGACCGGCCAGCCGTCGTAGTGCACCATCGGCAGGTACTTCACGCCTTTGCGCTTCTGTTCGACAAACGTGTAGTAGATGTCGGCATTGGCCAGCCGGGCAAAGGCCTTTTGCACGTCCTGGCCGCCCACCAGTTTGCCCAGCGGCTTGAAGTTCAGGTCCAGGGCGCTGCTGGGTTCCAGTACCACAATCAGGTCCGTGCGCGCGCGGGACGGGTCGGTTTCCTCGCGGCCCAGCGCGATGGTGCCAGCCTCAAAGGCCCTGGTGTCGCTGCCCTCGTAGGCAATGGTGTACGGGTTCTTGGCCGGCGCAAGGTCGACGTCGTCGCCATCCTTGGCGGTTGTCGGGCGCTTGAGTTCCACGCCCACGGGGCGGCCTTCACGGCCGGTGGTAACCACACTGGCGCCGCGGTAAGGGCCGCTGGCGAACTCGGCGTTTGAGAACGACTGCGCGCGCCACTCGCTGCGGTCGAAGAAGCCTTCTTCGCACAGGCTTACAAGGTGCTTCACTGCGTTTTCGGCGTCGTTTTCGAACAGCTCAAAGCGCACGTCCCCGACACTGGTGCGGAACACCACAATCGGGTTGCCTTCGTCCACTTCCCTGGCCTTGGGGCGGTCGAACTTGGTGTTGTGGTCCCAGGGCAGGCGCGAGGCTGTGTCGGGCTTTTCCAGAAATGCGGCGTCTGACGCCAGGCGCGACTGCAGGCCCTTGATGCGGCTGTTCCAGCCCGCCTGCTGTTCGGATTCGCCGTACTTCTTCAGGTACTCGTCGAAGATGCCCAGCACTTTTTTTACTTCGTCGGCCTTGTACGGCCGCGCCATCAGGTCATAGGCGCGGACTGCGTAGCGATACTGCGCGTAGGCCTGCAGCTTGCCTTCCTGGTCAGCCTCGGCGATTACTTCTTCCATCTTGCCGGGCAGGTCGGCCAGCTTGTCGACGCTGGCGGCGCGGTCGATCTTGTTGCGCAACTCCAGTTCACTGGTGCTGCTCATCGAGTGCACGATCCACCAGGTTGTCAGGCCGGCAATCACGATCAGCACGGCCGGTGCCAGGATCTTGCCGTAGCCCGCCAGGAACTTGGAGAGACCGTCAATGATCTGCGCGCCCGCCGAAAGGCCGGTACGCGGCAGCACGTCGCGGTGCGCGTCCTGGCTGGCTGCCAGGGGTTCGTCGGGTTTGATCTGCTTGCGGATCTTGGTCCAGGCCATGTGTGCCCTGTCTAGTTGTCAAACGGCGGGTTCATTTCCACGGTCAGTACGCTGAAGCGGTCGGACTTGTTCAACTGGTTGTCCGGCGCGAGCTTGAGCACCAGGCGGTCATCGTTCTTGATGTACCGCAGTGTCATGGTGCCCTTTTCATCGTTGGCTTCTTCCACCTGGTGTTCCCAGCCCTGCTTGGGAAGTTCTTTCTTGAACCAGGCGGCCAGGCGCGACGGCTTGTCCATGCCTTCCTTGTTGCGGTAAGCATAGCGGCCGAAGATGCGCTTGCCGTCGGCACCATCAGTGCGCTTGAACGGCGGGGTGCCGTAGGCCTCATAGCCTGCGGGAACAACGACGTCTGTATAGGTCTCGCCCCACTCGACTTTGGTCTTGTCAGTGGTCTTGCAGCCTGCGACCAGGCAGGTGAGCACCAACAGCAGCAGGCTTAGATTGCGGGTCATAGGTTCTCCACGTCGGCCAAAAAGGCAGCCGTGAGGGGCGCAGAATATACACAAACAGGGGTTTGGGCGAAGGGGGGAAAGCGACTTTGACGCTACCAGCCCAGGATTCGAAATGCCGCCCGTTCGCGCTTGTGCGCCGGGCTCTGCGCTGGCAGTGGCCGGTCGCGCAAAGGGTCGCCGCGCCGCGCCAGCTCTGCCAGCCTTGCCTGGTGGGCCTGCTGGCGGTTGATGATCGGCTGGTTGATGATCTGTTGCAGTTTCTCGGCCAGCTGGTCCTGTGCCGCCCGGCCGGCTGGGCCATCGCCAGCCCCGGCGCCATATTCGGAAAACGGAATCGCCCGGTGAATCACAATGTGATGGTCGCGAAACAACTGCGGGCGCCACATGCGCTTGGGCCAGAACTCGCCCACTGTCACAAACGTGACCGGCAGTATTGTTGCCTCGGTGGTAAAGGCCGCCCGCAATGCGCCCGGCTTCCAGGGGCCCATCAGGCGCTGGTTGCTGCGGCTGCCTTCCGGGAAGACCCCGGCGACCCCGCCCTTTTTCAGGATATCCAGCAGGGTCACGTAGGGCCCGCGGCCGGGATTGTCGCGGTCCACGGGGTAGGCCTTGTAGGTGCGGGTGAAAAAGGCCACGAACGGGATGCGGAACAGCTTGTCCCAGGCCATGATCGAAAGATCGCGGCGCGCGAAGTAGATCGATGTCGCCACCAGCGTGGGCGGGTCCAGGTAGCTGGGATGGTTGGCAACCACCAGCACGGGGCCGGCTGGCGGGATGTTCTCATAGCCGGTGCAGCGAAAGAACAGGAACACGCGGCCGATGGCAATCGCCAATTTCACGGCCCAGCGATACACCCAACCGCGCCATCCCGAGGGCGGCTTCTGTTCCACAAGCACATGCTGGTGCCGGGCCATGCATGCGTTTTAAAGCTCTTTCGGCGTTTGTATGCAGAGATTCCGCGCAGCGCCGGTCGAGCAGGGCAAGGAGCGCGGACGCAGGCGTGGCTGAAGGGTTGCGGCGCAACGGCTTGAAAACGCACCGCGTTTTCAAGAGGCCGAGGAAGCGCGACGAGGCCATGCGAAGGCCGCCGCAAGCGGAAGCCTGCAGACAAACGTTGAAAGTGCTCCAAGGTGCTGGCGGCGCATGGCCAGTGGGCACAGTCGCGGAGTCTGTCCCTCAACCTGTGCCCTCATTCAGGCTATACCGTAGGCCATGACGCCGCTGCGAGTGATAGTTGTGGGCGCGGGAATCTCGGGCCTGGCCTTTGCCTATCGCATCCAGAACCTGGCTGCGAAGGCCGGCCGTACCCTTGACCTGACACTGCTTGAAGCCAGCGGCCACGTGGGCGGCGTGATCCGCAGCGCGCGATTCGACGATTGCCTGCTGGAAACGGGCCCCGATTGCTGGGCCGGCAACAAGCCCGCGGGCATGGAACTGTGCCGGGAACTGGGTCTGGAGCCTGAGTTGATCGGCACCCGCGCGGGTGTGCGCCGCAGCTTTATCCTTCATCGCGGAACGCTCAAGCGCCTGCCGGAAGGGTTCTTTCTGATTTCGCCGATGAGTGTTCGTGCCCTGCTGGCCACGCCGCTTCTGAGTGTGGCGGGCAAGCTGCGCATGGGCCTGGAACTGCTGGTTCCGCGCCGCACCGACGACGCTGATGAATCACTGGCGCACTTTGTCCGCAGACGGTTCGGGCATGAGGCGCTGGCCCGCATCGCCCAGCCTATGGTCGCCGGCATTTACACCGCCGACCCCGAGAAACTCAGCCTTCAGGCGACATTCCCGCAGTTTCTGCAGATGGAGCGCGATCACGGCAGTGTCATCCGCGCCCTGCGCCGCAAGGCCGCGCAGGAGGCTCGCGGGGCAGTATCCACCGGGGGGGAGGTTTCCCGTGCCGCGGGCCCGCGCTATGGCATGTTCGTGACGCTGAAACAGGGCATGAGCACCCTGACCAACGCACTGGCCGCGGTGCTGCCGCCCAATGCACTGCGCGTAAACTGCCCCGTTGCTTCTGCCCGCCGCGAGGCCGGGGCCTGGCGCGTGCGGCTTGGCGACGGCGACGAGCTTGCCTGCGACCTGCTGTGCCTTGCACTGCCGGCTCACGCCAGCGCGCGGCTGCTGGCTGGCTTCGCGCCAGCGGCTGCGGGGGCCCTTGGCGAGTTTGAGTACGCCGGGGCGGCGGTGGTGAATTTTGTGTTCAGGCGCGAACAGATAGCGCACGCGATGGACGGCATCGGCGCCGTGATTCCGTCCGTCGAAAAGCGCCGGCTGGTAGCCTTCAGTTTCAGCAGTGTGAAGTTTGAGGGCCGCGCGCCCGAGGGCAAGGTTGTGCTGCGGGCGTTCATGGGCGGGGCGCTGCAGCCGGAAGTGGCCGCCCTTGCGCCGGCCGAACTGCAGAAAGTCGCCCTGGAGGAACTTCGCGACCTGGTGGGAATCCGGGGCGAGCCTGAGTTCGCCCTGGCCGGCGCGCACAACCGGGCCATGGCCCAGTATCACGTCGGGCACCTGGCCCGCGTGCAGGCGGCGCGCCGGGCAGTCGGGGCGCTTGCGGGCCTGAGCGTGATCGGCAACGCCTTTGACGGCGTGGGTATCCCGGACTGCATCCGCGGTGCCAACGAAGCGGCACAAAGCGCCATGCAGGCCGCGCCGGCGCCTGTCATGTAAATGAACGCGGCCCGCCAGGCTGGCGGGCCGCGAACTCTGCGATGCGGCTTACTTCGAGTCTTTCACCGAGTAATCGGCGTCCACCACGCGGTCGTTACCGCCGTCGTTGCCACCCTGGGGCGGCACGGTGCCGCCGCGGGCGTGCTGCTCGGCGGCCTTGCGCATTTCTTCCTGCTCCTGCGGGCTGGCGCTGGCGTACATCTTTTCGGCGAGCTTGTGGCTGGCCTTGGTCAGCGCCTCGGTGGCCTGCTTGATGCGGGCAACGTCTTCGCCCTTCACGGCCTCGTCGAGCTCTTTCTTCTTTTCCTCGATGTCCTTGCGCTCGGCCTCTTCCAGCTTGGTGCCGTGTTCTTCCAGCATCTTGCCGACACTGAAGCTCATGCGGTCGGCTTCGTTCTTGGCATGGATGACCTCAATGCGCTTCTTGTCGTCGGCAGCGAATTTTTCGGCCTCCTGCTTCATGCGCTCGACTTCTTCCTTGCTGAGCCCGCTGTCGCTCTTGATTTCAATCTTGGCTTCCTTGCCGGTGCCCTTGTCGCGGGCACTGACCTTGAGGATGCCGTTGGTGTCAATGTCGAACTTGACCTCAATCTGCGGCACGCCGCGCGGGGCAGGCGGAAGACCCGTCAGGTCAAAACTGCCCAGCAGGCGGTTCTGGGCCGCGATCGGGCGCTCACCCTGGTAGACCTTCACAGTCACGGCGGTCTGGTTGTCGGCCGCAGTGCTGTAGGTCTGGGTCTTGTCAGTGGGGATGGTGGTGTTCTTGGGGATCAGCACGTTCATTTCCCCGTGCAGAACCTCTACGCCCAGGCTCAGCGGCGTGGCATCCAGCACCAGGATTTCCTTGAACTCGCCGGTGGCAATGCCGCCCTGCACGGCCGCGCCCAGCGCCACTACTTCGTCGGGGTTCACGCTGCGGTTGGGCTCGCGGTTGAAGATCTGCTTGCAGATCTGCTGCACCTTGGGAATGCGGGTGCTGCCGCCGACCAGAAGCACTTCGTCGATTTCGCCTGGCTGCACCTTGGCTTCGCGCAGGGCCTGGTGAACGGGTTCCACCAGGCGCTTGAACAGGCTGTCGGTCAGTTGCTCGAACTTGGCGCGGGTGATGGTGGTCTGCAGGTGCTTGGGGCCGCTGGCATCGGCGGTAATGAAGGGCAGGCTGACTTCGGTCTGTTCCACCGTGCTGAGGTCGCACTTGGCCTTCTCTGCGGCTTCCTTCAGGCGCTGCAGGGCCATCTGGTCCTTGCGCAGGTCAATGCCGTTGGCGCGGGCGAACTCGTCGGCCAGGTGGTTGATCAGCACCTGGTCCCAGTCGTCGCCGCCCAGATGGCCGTCGCCGGCAATGCTCTTGACGTCAAACACGCCTTCGTTGACGTCAAGCACGCTCACGTCGAACGTGCCGCCGCCAAGGTCGAACACCAGGAACTTGCCGGTCTTTTTCTTCTCAAGGCCGAATGCAACTGCCGCCGCCGTGGGTTCCGGCAGCAGGCGCAGCACCTTCAGCCCGGCGATTTCGCCGGCTTCCTTGGTGGCCTGGCGCTGTGCGTCATTGAAGTACGCGGGCACTGTGATGACAGCCTGCGTGACGGCTTCGCCCAGGTAGGCTTCGGCGGTCTTCTTCAGGTCGGTCAGGATCATCGCGCTGATTTCCTGCGGCGTGTAATCCTTGCCATGGATGCGCACTTTCACGGACTCGTGCGCGGCGCCGACTACTTCGTAGGGCACCAGCTTCTCTTCGCTGGCCACTTCACTGTGGCGGCGGCCCATGAAGCGCTTGATGCTGAAAATGGTGTTGCGCGGGTTGGTCACGGCCTGGCGCTTGGCCATCTGGCCGATGGCGCGCTCGCCGTTTGCCAGAAAGCCGACCACGCTGGGCGTCAGGCGAAAGCCGCTGGGGTTGGCGATCACCTTGGGCTCTTTGCCTTCCATAATGGCGACCACCGAGTTTGTGGTGCCGAGGTCGATTCCGATGGTCTTTGCCATGGCTGTTTCTCCGTTCCGGCTTTGCCGGTCTGTGCTGGCAGACAAAAGCAATGCTTGTGCCAAGGTTGGGGATTGTCACTAAGTGGCGTTGAATACAATGCTTACGCTTACTCTTTAGCTACAGCCAAGCTGCCGTTTTTGCAGTCTACCTGTGCGCAGAGCCTACTGGGCATGATGACTGCCAAAACGGCTTGCGGCGAGATGCAGGCGGACAGTTGACCAGCCGCCAATCCACACGTTTCTGACACTCAAGTTGTGACCCAACTTGGTACGATAAAGATTGGGTTAAGCGTTCACGGAGGGGCCTATGTCCGGGCTCACCGTCAGCGGCCGTGTCGAGCACGTTCTTTCGTTGCGCTTCACGGACCTGCTGACCATCACACCGCAGGTAGATGACGTCTCTGCGCTGGTTCCCGGGCGCGCCGGCGCGGCTGTTCGCCTTGCCAGCTTGCTCGAGAAAGCCGGCGCACAGTCTGCGGCCACGCACGTTGTGCTGATTTCGCGCGACGGGGCGTTTACGGCAAGGGTCGAGATAGCGGAGGCGCGCAGCGCCCTGATCGTTTACCGGCTTGGCAGCGGCCCCCTGCCTGAAAAAGACGGCGGGCCCATCCGGTACCTGAACCCACAAGCCATGGCCTGCGAACCCGGCAACAAGGCCGCCTGCAGCAACGTCAAGTTTCTGGGCTCCATCGAGCTGATCACCGCCGCCTGAATCCAGGACCACCAAACAAGAAGGCCCGCCGATCACCGGCGGGCCTTGAGTTGCCTGAACCTGGCAGACTAGGCCGCACGGCGTCGGCGCAGCGCCAGCATGGCTGCCGGTACTACCGCCAGCAGGGCAAGCCAGCTGGTGTTACTGCCGGCTGCGCAACCACCACCACCGCCGCCACCGCCACCACCACCGCCGGAACCGCCGCCACCACCCGCAACAATGATGATCGTGAGGTCGGCCGTGGCAGTTGTACCCCAGCTGTCCGCGACACGCAGAGTCACAAGGTAGCTGCCCGCCGCAATCGTGGGCGCGCTGGTAATGTTGGCTGTAATCGCACCCGAGGCGTTGGCAAAGCCGCCCAGCAAAAGGCCCACAGGCGCGTTGACCACGTTGACAACAAGGCCGCCAGCGGGCTCATCCGGGTCACTGACCGTCGCCACGGCGCGATTGTTCAGCGTCGCCCCGGGGCCCATGCTGATTGCCGCGGCTGCGGTGATGCTGGGTGCTGCATTGGCCACCACCGTGAAGTTGTAGGTGCCCACGCTGCTGCGGGCGCTGCTGTCGGTAACCGTGAATGTAACCGAGTTGCTTCCGGGCGTGGCCGCGGCTGTGGCCTCAATGCTGCAGGTGACATCGCCGGAGATTCCGTTGACGCTGATGGCCGTAACCAGAATGCCCGTGGGTACGGTGGTGGCGACAACGTTGAGGGCGCTTGGGGCATCTTGCGCGTCGCTGACAATTCCGACGTTCACGCCCGTCTGCGTTGTCAACTGGGCCAGGCTAATGCCCGTGGTGTTGGCCGTGAACACCGGGGCGGTTTGCGGGGCGACGTCAATGCTGACGGTGATGACGACCGGGTTTGTGCCGTCGGTGATTGTCACTTCGAACACCTGTGTGCCAACGTCGGCGGCCACCAGGGTGCCTGCCGGCGACACGCGTAGTACGGCGCCACCTGGCAGGGTAAAGCTGAAACCCGCGCCGGTGCTCGGGCCTGAAATCTGGGCAACACCGGACAACGACACGCTCTGGCCGGTGTTCGGGTCTGACACGTCGCACAGGTCCACCGTGGAGGTGCCGGTATCGTCTTCCATGAAATCGGCTTCGTACGGGTTTGCGCCAGAGCCGTCGGCGGTGCCGGGCTGGCCGGTGGCGGGGGTGTGCTCGGGCTCAAGGTCAAGAATGACAATCGAGACACTGATGTTCACCGGCGTGCCTGTGCCCGCGTCCTGGAACTGGATTGTCCAGGTGTAGGTACCCGGGGTGTTGGCCGGGTCGGCCGTTCCGGTCCAGGTAAGGGTCAGCGGCTGACCAGGCGAAGGAATGCTTGGCCCGGTGATGCCCGACGGCGGCGTGCCGGGCGGCGTGATCGAGTTTACGGTGATCGTGTCCGCATCAGGATCTGTCAGATCGATCGCCGCGGAAGCCAGGGTTGCGCCGGGGGCAACATCCTGCGTGAACGGGCCATTCTGCGGGCCGGAGAAGCTGCTGCCCGTGGCAATGTTGGCGCGCGCCGGCTGGTTGGCCAGAAAGCCGGTTCCGGTAACGGTGAATGTGTAGGGGCTTTCGTTGGGATCGGTGTTGGTGATGCTTACCGTGAAGCTGAATGCACCAACGGCCGGAATCACCTGCAACTGAAACGTAGTGGTGCCGGTTGTTGCCGCCACAGACGTTGCCGGTTGCTGAAGTGTGTTGACCGTCGGGTTACCAGTGCCGGGCGTGACAGTGATTGGCGTTGTTACGCCCAGGGCAACCGGGCCGGTGTTCAGGATGGTCCAGGTGAAGCTGGTGCCGCCGGTGGACACGGAACCAATGTTGTCGTTGCCTCCGACGGGGATGCTGCCGCTGCGCTGGACGTCGATTTCAGGCGCAGGGGTCACGGCGCGTTCATCGGCGCCGGCGTCACGCTGGCTGTCAATCGGGCGCGTCTGGCCGTCAATGTCGATGTTCTGGCTTGAGCCCACTGCCAGTTCCAGCGCGGGCGAGAAGCCTGTTACGTGCAGGTCTTCCGAGCCCGTGGTGCGGCTGACGAAATCCGGGTCCGCAAACGCACTGTTCACGTCGCGGCCGGCGGCCTGCCACTGGGCGACCGTGCCGTAGGTGGTGATGTTGCTGGTCATCACCGCGTTGCTTCCCAGGAAGATGCAGTTGCGGTTGGCTGTGGTGGGCAGAGTTGTCGAGGTGGTGTTGTTGTATCGGTACAGCGGCTGGTTGGCCACTGTGGGCGCGAAGTACACCGCGTTGAAGCTGCAGTCTGTCCAGCCGCCGGACTGCATCAGAAACACCGAAGTGTCAGCCGCCGTGGGCATGTGCAGGATCGAGTTGTGACGCACGATCCAGTTGGACCCGTACTGGAACCCGCCGATCACACCCTTGGCGTAGCTGGCAAATCCTGTCGATCCTGCCTGGCAACCCCAGAACATGTTGTTTTCGATTGTGACGTTGCTGGTGCCGGTGCCGCCGTTGGCCCACACAAAGAACGCGCTGCCCTGGGTGATATTGAAGATGCGGCTGCGCCGCAGGCTGACGTTCGTGCCCGTGCCGCCACTGTAGTAGAAGGCAATGCCGGCGTGTGTGCCACCGGTGACAGTCAAACCTTCAAAGTGAATGTTGCCCATGTTGTCAAAGCCCATGGTGCAACTGCCGGTCCCGGACCAGCGGGTTACGGCGCCGCTGCCGCTTATCACCGGCGTTTCCCCGCTTGCGGCGCGGATCGTGATTGTGTTTGTTGCGCTCAAGCCTGCAATTGTCTTCAGGATCGCCCCGTCAGCACCCAGCTGATAAGCCGAAGTTGACGTGAAGTTGCCGCCGTCGTCGTACAGCTCCAGTACCGTAGGACCGCTCAAGCCTGCGGCTTCAATGTCGCTGAAGACCGTGCCAAGGTCGGCGTAGTGGAACGCGCCGCCGGGGTTGCCCGCCGCGATTGTCCAGGTGCCGCTGAATCGAACATTGATGCGAACGGTGTAAGTGGCGGTGCGTGTGCCGTCGTTGATGGCCACGCTGTAAGTGTATGACCCGGGTTTGGTTGGGGTACCTGTCCAGGTGATCGTAGATGGCGAACTGACGCCGGTCTGGCCCGTTGGTGCGGTCACGCCCGGCGCCGGAACTACGGGGGTCACCGTGTAAGTAACTGTGCCACCGGTTCCCGCTGTTACGTCCAGTGACGCGTTGGACAGCGCGGTGTTCACGTTGGTGGTCATCAAGGCGGAGCTGTTGAACGCAGAGCCTGTCGTCGGAACCAAGGTCGGAGGCAGGCTTCCCAGCAATGTGTAGTGCAGCACCCCATTCCAGTTGTACTGGTTGCTGCTGCCAGCAAATGGATAAATGCTGAAGTTACCCATGATCATGGTGATGTTCGCATCCGAATACTCCGGAGGCGGATTCGTGCCGTGCTGGCTGAATGTGCAGCTTCCGACACCCTGAGGTGCCACATATAGTCCGATCAATGTGTTGGCTGCTACGTTTATCGGCGCACTCAGCGCAACCTGTGTCAAGGCGCCGCTGCCCGCGCTGGTGGTCGGCACGTTCTCGTGCAGTGTCCATGCACCGGGATTGCTCTGGAATCCTACCCAGGTACCGGTTTTCCAGTAGACCGCAAAGGTCACCGGTGTGCCCGCCGTCGAGCCAAAGCGCATTTCAAAGCGCGTAATGTCGATTGGTGCACCGGGCTGCGTCTGCAGATTCCACATGTGGCCGGCACCGGCACTCGAACCCCAAGTGCCAGTCAAGTCCGTGGCCAGTGAGTAGGTCTGCGCCGACAGACAACTACTTGCTGCAATCAGCATCAGAAAAACAAGGCCGAACCGAGTAACTGGCATGATAGTGCCTCCAACTTTGCCATTGCCCAGACTGTGCATTTAGTGCTTTTCAGGATTCTACAAGCTTCTTCCAATGCTAGCGCTGGCGGCTGGCCTACGCAAAGTGAATTCCACTACATGTAGTTACGTCACAATCATGTTGTGCTGCTATCCACAATGGGTTGTGGTATTTCGATTTGCCATAGCATGCTCGTGTATATTCTTCCATTTGTCGTGTTCGACATCTGAGTTTCTAGAGAATGTTGCCGCCAGGAAAAACAAGCGCCCTGCCGCTGGGGGCAGGGCGCCATGATTCTGACGGCCGGCTCTAGAAACCCTCTTCCTCTTCTTCGCCGCCTTCGAGTTCGCGCTCGATGGTCTTGATGCGCGGGTTGTTGGGGTCAACCTGGCGCACCTCGTCCAGTACCTTGCGGCACTTGTCTTTCTCGTCGGCCTGCATCCACGTGGCCGCGATGTCCAGCAGGGCGTTGATCTCGGCGGCCTTGATTTCTTCGGGTGTGCCAGAGGCCAGCCGGCGCACGAACTCGAAGTGCTTCACGGCCTCGTCCCACTGCTTGAGCTTGCGCAGCGCAAAGGCGCGGAAGCTGTGGGTCCGCGCGTCCAGCGGCGCCACATACAGGGCCTGCAGGGCCATATCGGCCATCTTGGTCCAGTTGCGGCCCTGCTGGTAGACGTTCTCAATCAGCCACAGGCGCACATCCAGGTTGTTTTCATCCACGCGCATCCATTGCTCGGCGGCCTGAACGGCCATCTCGCGGTTCTGCATGCCCATATAGATCTGGTACTTGGCCGCGTAGGGCTGGGGGCTTTCCGGAAACGCGCGCTGGGCCTCGTTCAGCCAGTGCATCATCATGTCGGGCTTCTGCTCTGCCCGGGCCATCTGGGCGAGCATCAGAAACGTGTTGTAGTCCTCAAGGCCCCTGCCGATGGCGGTGTCGATGTGCTGTCGCAGCAGGCGCTGCCGGTCGGCGGCGCTCAGGCTTTCGTCGCTGCGCGCCAGCATTGCGCGTGTGTAATGCCACAGCGCGCCTTCCTCGCCGAGTGCGGCATCGGCGCCCTGTTTCTGCGCCATGCCCGAAAACAGCCTGGCGTCGACCATGCTGCCGATCTGCATGTAGCCCAGGGCGAGCTCTACCAGGTTGGCGCGGGTGGCCTTGCCGTCCTCGTACAGGAAAAACAGCTCGTCGATGCGCTTCTGGCTTATGCGCTTGACCATGCGCAGGTGGGCAATGCGTTCGTCGCGGACGTATTCGGCAAACCGCCGGTCGAACACTTCCGGCTCAATGCCCAGGCAGGCGCGGAAGACCTCCTCTGGTGTCTTCTTCTGCCCGAACATCTCCAGCATCTTGCGCACTGCGCCCATGCCGCCGAGCTTCTTGTCGATGAACTCAAGCATCACGTTGCCCAGGTAGTAGGCAAACAGGATCTTGCTGCCGTCGCGGAACCACTCATTGAAGCGCTTGATCGGCGGGATGTCGTTCATGTGGTAGTGCATGAACAACTGGTCTTCCATGTGGCGCTCCCACTCCGGGCGCGTGGTCTTTTCCTCGTACACGCTCAGGCCCTCGGCCAGCCAGCGCGGCACCTGGCCGTTGCTGATCTGGATCTGCCACACGTGGTCCATCTCGTGACGCAGGGTACTGGCCCAGTTGTAACTGCCGGGCGGACGCGCCGACGGGCTGTCCAGCGTCACCAGCTGGCCGAAGCATGCCCCTAACGCCGGCAGGCCGGTCACGCCCACGGTGCGCACCTCAAAGTCCGCATGAATGTGAAAGGCCTCGATCGTCAGTGGCACGCGGGGCTTGAAGTCGTACTTCTTCTCCAGGTGCTCCCAGGCGTCGTTCAGGTGCTCCAGGTAGATGTCGCGCATCACCTTGGCTTCGGACTTGTGCACCAGCAGGCGCCAGCGCCCGTCGGGGCTCTCGTAGCGCTCAAAGTTCTTGTAGCTGTCCAGCAGGGTCAGGATGTTCAGCGTCTGCAGGTTGTTGCGGATCGGGTCGTTCTTGTGGGCGATCTCCAGCGACTTCTTGCCCAGCACGTCGTCGCCCTTGTTCATCGCCGCCATGCCCTGGCCCTTGTAGGCCGTCCAGTGCGCGGGGTTGCAGGCGATGGCCTTTTCATACAGCGGCAGGGCCTCGTGGTACCGGAAGCGCTCACTCAGGCCGTCGGCGATGATCTCATAGAACCGCGCCGGCTTGCCGTTGAAGGCAAGCACTGCGCGCTCGGCGTCGTTGTACACGTCGGTCAGGCCAAGTGTCGCGCCGTGCAGCGCCTTGGCGCCCAGTGCCTCGATGCTGCGCGGGTTCAGGCGCAGCGCGCGGTCGTAGTCCTTGCGGCCGCCGTCATAATCGTCCGTGCTGATCAGCCGTTGCGCCCGGTATGCCAGGCCGTGCACGTGGTCCGGCGCGATTTTCAGGCATTGTTCCAGCGCGCGCAGACCCAGGCCGCCGCGCCACTGGCTGAAGTGCACCTGCGAGGCCCAGAAGTGCAGGTCCGCGGCTGCCGGGTTGTGTTTAAGGCCGGCCAGCGCGTAGTTGTTCAGCGCGCTGGTGTGGTGGTTCTGCTCGAGGTACAGCCGCGTCATCCAGCCCAGTGTGCGGATGTGGTACTCATCGGCACTCAATGCGTTGCCCCACGCCGCATTGGCGTTGTGCAGCAGGTTAAGCATGAAGTAGCACTCGCCCGCGCTGCACCACAGTTCGGCGATCTCGGGCTGGCGTTTGCCCTTTTCAAAGCGCCAGGCCTTGCCGGTGTTGGCCGGTGCGATCTCGCGTACGCGCCCGAACTGGGCGGCGGCTTCGTCAAATCTGCCGGCGTCGTACAGCACCCGGCCGGACAGCAGCACGCCGTCGATGTCGTCTTTGTCCAGCGCAAACAGTTGCCCGGTCACTGCGCTGACCCCGGCGTAGTCACCCAGGTTCAGCCGCAGGCGGCCAAGCTGCGCCAGTGCGGCGGCGGGCGGCGCCTTGTGGGCCTGCACGGCCTTTTCGAGGGCGCGAACAGCGTCTTTGTACTCGCCCTCGGCGGCCATGGCTTCCGCCAGGCCGCGTGACGCCGTGATGTTGTCGGGTTGTTCCTTCAGCACCTTGCGGAACTCGGCGCGGGCGGATTTGTAACGGCCGAGGTCCAGCGCCATTTCACCCTGCGCCAGCCAGGCATTGACGGACTCGTCCTCGGGCTCTTCGGCTTCGTCGTCGGGATCGGGCTTTGCCTGCATCGGTTCCGGCTGCAGGTAGGCCGGGGCCTGTGCCGCAAATGCGGCGCAGGGCAGGGCAAGCATCAGGGCAGCAAGCAACTGCGCGGCAGGCACCTTCATTTGCGTCTCCGTGACAAAACCCGCCCGCAGGCGGGCGTCCCAACCATAGTACGTCCGGCGCGGTGCCAGGGTTCAGGAAAACCTGCCTGTTTGGCCACTTGACACGTCAATAGGCTGGCCTGCGCCCGGGGCATCCCGCCGGTCCGGTTTGCCGGCTGACCCGGCGTGACTTGCCGCCCAGCACCTGCCACCGGGCCGCAAACTTCCTACCCTTGGCACCCATGCTTGCCCCGCAGATGGAGCCCCTTTCCGGAAGACCGCGCAAGCTGGCATGGGCGCTTGCCCTGGCCAGCGGCCCGCTGATCACACTTTCGCAGCCGCCGGCCGATGTGCCGCTGATCGGGCTGGTCGGGCTTGCCCCGCTGCTGGTTGCGCTGCCCCGCCTCAGCGCGGGTGGTTCCTGGCTGGCGGGCTGGCTGGTAGGCCTGTGCTACTTCTGGGGCAACATGTGGTGGTTGGGCCAGATGGTCACGGACCCGGGCAACGAGTGGATCGTCTTTGCCATGTTCGCGTTTGTGGCCACGGCCATGGCGGCCTTCTGGGGTGTGGCGGCCATGATCTCGCGCTGGTTGCTTACGCGCCGCGCGGCATGGTGCGTGTGGCTGGTGCCACTGGCCTGGCTGGGCATTGAGTTCCTGCACGAGTTCAACACGCCCGCGCCTTACCCGTGGCTGCCACTGGGGGCGGCGCTGTGCGAGATGCACCTGCTGATCCAGACCGCCGACATCTGGGGCCAGTACGGGTTGACCCTGCTGCTGGTGCTGGTGAACCTGGCCCTGGCGCGCAGCCTGCAGATCGGCGGGCCGGGTTTGCCGGCACGTTCCAGCGCGCCGTTTGGCACCGCGCTGGCCGTCGTGGCACTGCTGCTGCTGGCCGCAGGAAGCCTGTACGGCTGGGTACGCATCGGGCAGATCGAGGCCGCCGAAACCGGCAACGGCCCGGCCGTGGCACTGGTTCAGGGTAACCTGGCACAAGAGGTCAAGGTGCGCGCAGGGCCCGAACGCATCAAGATCATCCAGGAAAGCTACATGGACCACCTGCGCCTGTCGCAGCAGGGCGTGGACGCCGGGGCAGAGCTGGTGTGCTGGGCCGAGACCATGGTGTTCGGCGGCTGCACCCGCGACGGCCTGGACCGGCGCGACCCGGCGGAATCCGCGCGGCACTTCCCCGATGGTGTGCCCAGCCGCGACCTGCTGCACGGTATCGTGCAGGATGAACGCGGCCGCGCACGCCCCGTGGGCATCGTCGAAAACCTGCGCGCCCGCGTGGCCTATGAGCTGCGCACACCGATGCTGGTCGGCGCGATCACGGATATCCCGGCCATTGAGCGCGACGTGGACTGGAAGATGGCCAGTTATGATGACCGTTTTTACAACACCGCGCTGCTGCTGGACGCCCAGGGCCGCGTAGCAGACAGCTACGACAAGCGTTACCTGGTACCGGGTGGCGAATACATCCCGCGCGAGGAAATCGCGCTGGTTCGCGCGTTGATTGAGTATTACGCGCAAGGGTTACAGGGCGCCGTCAGCCGCGTGGAGCCCGGCCGCCGCCTGACCACGTTCAGCCTGCCCGCAGGGCCGTCGCGCAAGGACGGCCTCGACTGGGCGTTTACCGCCAGCATCTGCTACGAGTACGCATGGCCGGGCTGTTACCGCGAGCTGCACCGCACCGAGGCGCGATACCCGGACTTTCACATCAACATCAGCAACGAAGGCTGGTTCAAGCAGAGTTCGGAGCTGGACCAGGCCGTGGACTTCTGCCGGCTGCGCTGCATCGAAAGCCGTGTGCCGATGTTGCGCGCCACCAACACCGGCGTGACCTGCCACATCGATGCCACCGGCCGTGTGCGCGAAATGCTGACCCTGGACGGCAAAGACCGCGAGATCCGCGGCGTGCTGACGGTGAAACCCGCCGTGCTGCGCGACCCCGGCCCAACCTTGTTCGTGGCCCTGATCGGGCGAGGCCTGGGACACATCGCCATGTGGACCACCCTGGCGTTGCTTGCCCTCATGGCCGCGGGCCGTGTCCAGCAGCGCCTGCAAAAACGCAAGGCCGCGAAAGCAGCCGGGCAATAAGAATATCCGCCCGGCGCGGGTCAGCCGGTGGCGCGGCCCTGGGTGCGGGCCATGTGGGCGTGGCGGGCCATGTGGAAGAAGTTGTCGTAACGGCCGGATTTGAAGTCGGCAAAGGTGTAGTCGCGCTTGATCCACTGGCCGTCACGGAAACTCATGGTCACTTCGGCGCTGATGCCCTGGCCGATGTACACGCGATGCGCCATGGCCTTGGTGCTGGCCAGCACCAGGCGGCAGCCGTCGATGTAACCGGGGTCCAGGTTCACGGGCCGTTGTTTGGCCATGCGCTGGGCACATTCCTGTTCAATGCGGTTGGTGGCCAGCTTCCATTCCGGCAGCAGCGCGGGGTCGGCGGAAAGGTCGAAGCTGAAGAAGCGGCGCTTGAGGCCGGTGCCCATTTCCCCGGCATAGAAGTCCGAGTCGGTGAAGTCCCAGACTTCACTGGCCAGCGCGACATCGCCCATCACGCGTTCGACCCAAATCATGGCGTCATCCAATGCGTGCTCGGATGAAAAAAGCACACCCAGAATCGGCGTGACAGGCTGAACCGGCTTTACGTGGCCCATGGGTGGACGATTGTACCACCAAGTGCGCGCCAAGACGAACCGACGACGACACAATCGCCGCTGCGATCACAGGGGCGCAAAAACAAACAGCGGGGCATCTCTGCCCCGCTGTCCGGATTGGAACTGGTTTGCCTAGTCTTCGCGCAGCGCGGCCTGCTGGCGCTGGTTTGGCTTGCCGGCGCGGTCTTCGGGCTGGCTGGGCCAGAAAGGATCGTTGGCATCATAGGCCGGGCCGAAGTAACCCTCTTCTTCCTTGATGTCGGGGCCTGCCGAGCGGCCCACGTTTTCGGGCTTCAGCTTCACCGTGTAATCCTCAAACTTCTTGTCCAGGGCTTCCCAGTCTTTGTCGGTCTTGATGCCGAACATCTGTTTGAAGGCATCAATCGCCTTGGTGTCGGAAAAGCTGGAAAGCTGAATCTCGCCCTTGTAATCCTTGGCGACGAACTGCCACCACTTGTCGCGGTAGATGTACTTGCCGCCTTCCTGGTAGGTTTCAAAGAAATAGCTGGCCTGGCAGGAGCTGGCATAGAACATGCCCAGTCCGACCTGGGCCACCCAGTTGACGTGGGCCTGGCTCTGGAACCGCAGGCCAAGCTGCTGCCAGCGATCCACGGCCTTCTGCTGACACTGCCCGTAGTTGCGGCACTCGACCATGTCCTGGATGCGGAACAGCATCTTCTTGCCGATGCGTTCGTAGAACCCCTGCCAGTCCTTCAGGCGCAGGTGGTTCTGGGTCAGGAACTGGTACTTGGCGTCGCGGCCATCGCCGCCGCTGCGCGTGAAGCCGGAAATCGAATCCGTCAGGCCTTCCTGCACCAGGATGCTGGTGTAGCGCGGGCGGGTGCGCATTTCGGCTTCTTCAAACATCGGCCCGGCGGCGTAGTGGTCCGACAGCAGGTGGAAGGTTTCGTGGATCACCACAGAGTCGTTGAACCACTCGGTTTCGGGGCTGGGGTTGTCGGTGTCGTCAAACGTCATCACGCGCTCGTTCAGCGGTGAATAGAATGCGCGCGCGCCGGGGATGCGGCGACCGTCGTTCACGTCCTCCACGAACTGTTCAAACGTGGGGCTGTCCTTCAGCACCACGATTTCCAGCGGCCAGCCCTCTTTTTCGGCCAGCGCGGCGTTGTAGCGAGGCTTCACGCGCTGAAGGTTGAACTTGTCCACCAGGTTGGTGCGGAAGTATTCGTGCAGGTGCTGAAGCAGCGCCGAACGCGCAGCCAGCGACTCCTTGAACTTGGGATCAAGTTCGCCGCCACCCACCGGGCGCTCCACAAACACGATGAAAGGCTTCCAGTACGTATAGGTCCAGATCTGGTCAACCTTTTCGTCGGGCCGCTGCATGGCTTCCGGCGAAAAGGCCCGCTGGTTCTTCTTGCGGTTGACCTTGCCGGCCTTGTTGGATTCCAGAAAGCGCAGGAAGGCGGCGCGGGCATTCTTGGCAAAGCCGTCTTTGCTGTGCTGGTCTTCCAGGTCCTTGCCTGCGGCCTTGACCTTGTTTTCAAGCTCGAGCAGTTTTTCGATCAATTCGGGCGCAACCAGCTCTACGTCGCGGCTGCCCTGCGGGATGCCTGCATAGGCGTCGTCGTAATCGGCAATGTGCTCGATGCCCAGCACGCGATAGTCGTCAAAGGCTGCCGGGCGCCGATACTCCTTCCAGCCCAGGCGCGTGGCGACCTGGACAAACAGCTCGTTCTTCACAAACGTGGTGACAGTCTTGCCGTCCGGGGTGGTGCGGCGCGAGGTCTTGCCTGCCTCGAGCGACTCCAGGGCCTGGCGCATCAGGTTCTTGCCGGTGGGATACCCATCGGTATCCAGCATCAGGCCAAGCCTGGCCTTTGTGGGCGCATCGGCCGAGCCTGCCTTGCCCGCGATGCCGCGTGCAAAACCGTCGCACAGTTCCTTGAACTCGGCGCGCGACTTGTGCTCTTTGGCCTGCTTGTAAAGGCTTTCAATATCCTCGACCTTCAGCGCATCAATGTTGTTCAGGTGGGTGCGCAGGTCGGTAAGCAGTATGTCCTGCTGTGACTTTGACGTCGTGGCATTACCAGCGGGGGTGTTGCCTGTGACAGCAATCTGGTTGCCGAAGCCTTGTGTGCCGCCACCCGGACCACTGCTGGCAATAATCACCACGATAATGACGATCACAACCAGGGCGCCGCCGCCGATGCCGGCATACATGGGCATGGGTGACTTCTTGCGCGGTGCGCCGCCGTGTGCCTGGCGGCCTTGATGGGCCGGGGCATGGGGCGCTGGCGCGGGCCGCCCGGCCGGGCCCGTGGTCGGGCCGCGGCGCGGCGCCGGCACGCGCGTGCCGGCCGACGTCTCCTGGGGCACCTGCTGGCCGTACAGCGTTTCGTCCTTGCGCATCACCGATGCGCCGCCCTTCATGTCTACTTCGGGTGCTTCTTCCATGGCCGGGCCGTCGGCGCGGGCCGCGGTCATGGCGTCAATGTCGCTGCGGCGGATGGTGCGCGTGCCCCCGATGAACGTGGGGTTGGCGACTTGCGGGGTAGGCACCGTTACCGGGGCCCCGCACTTCTTGCAGGTGGTCTTCTTGCCTGCGTGGTGCGGGCCTACGCTGTACTTCGTTCCGCAGGCCGGACACGGAAAAACAATAGTGTCTTCTGACATCGTCGGCTCCCTGCCCTGATCCGGCTTTCCGGACCGGCTAGTGTACGAATTTTCCTTATTTGGCGAAAGTCGCGGTGACGCACCGCCGGCCTTGCCCTTTGCCGCTTCCAGAACCCGCCGGTCGAGCTCCGGTGGCGGGGTCGGGCCGCGGAATCTGCCCCCCAGGTGGTCGCTGTCACTCATGGCGCCTCCCCCGGCAACGCGTGGCGCAGCTTGTCCAGCGCCAGCCGGTGCCGCGATTCCACGGTCTTCAGGTTGTGCCCGGTAACCTCGGCTATCTCGGGAAAGGTCATGTCTTCGTATATCCTCAAGAGCACCACTTCACGCTGATCGTCCGGCAGTGCCCGCAGGGCCTGGTTCAGGGCCTCGGCATCCACTTGCGGCCTGGCCGCCCGCACCAGCGGCACGGACTGTGTGGCGCGGCGGTCGCGGCCCCGGGCGCGCTGAAGCTCAATCACCCGGTTGCGCGCCGCCCGGTAAAGGTACGCGCGCGGGTTCTGGGCTGCCGCAAACCGGCCCGTCTGCTCTACCACGGCAAGCCAGGTGTCCTGGGCGGCGTCGGCTGCCAGAGAACCGTCGCCGCACAGACCAACCAGAAAGCCATACACCCCGCGGCGGTGTCTGTCATACAGGGCTTCGAACGCCGCCAGGTCTCCGCCTTCATAGGCGGACAGCAACTCGGCGTCGGAACTCCGGGTGGTGTGGGTTGGCACTGCAACATGAGACGCCGGGAAGCCCGAAAAACCTCAATAGAAAATGAAAATTCCAGCGCAGTCCGGCAGAAGGGTCCGAGGTTGCCTATACTCCTGCCGTGCGCACGATTGCTCTCTCACTGGTGCTGCTGGCCCTTGCCGCCTCGACACTTCGGGCCCCTGCCCGCGCCCAGGCCGCCGACGGCCTGCGATTTTATGATTCCGCCCACTACCGGCTGGGAACCGACGCCCCCGAAGATACCGCCCGCGAATACACCAGGGTGCTGGAAGCCGCCTGGCCGCAGATGGAGGCCTTCTTTGGCAAGGCGCCCAAACTGGCCAAGGACGAGCGCCTGCACATCTACTTTTCGCAGACACAGGATGGCTGGCACGATCGGTTGAAGGCCGACAAAGTCGAGATCCCCGTGGGTGCCGGCGGCTACTACTGGCCCGGCAACAAGCGCGTCTACCTGTGGAAGCAGCCGACCATCTACAACACGCGCCAGCTGCTGCTGCACGAGGCCATGCACCAGTTTCATTACCTTGCCTGCTGCAACAACGTAAACCCCAAGGATGTGTGGTACATCGAGGGTGTCGTTGAGCACCTGTCGCGCCACCACTGGGATGGTGAAAAGCTGACCCTTGGCGTGGTGCCGCTGTGTTCGCTGGAGAACTATCCGCGCCTGGCGCTGGAACTGTTTGAGCGCCCGGATTTTGACCTGGCCGCGATGATCGATGACAAGCGCGCCAGTACCCGGCCTGAACAATGGGCGCTGGTGCGATACCTGCTGCTTGGTGACGACGGCAAGCACAAGCCCCGGTGGGACACTCTTCGCCCGAAGCTTGACGGCGGCCAGAACGGCAAACAGGTGTTCCGGCAGACCATCGGCGAGCCCAGGACACTGCAGCCGAAAATCCTTGCCTGGCTGAAGGGCCAGCAGGAGCCGCTGGTGCCTGTATGGAACGAATGGTGGGGCCTTGGGCCGGACTCTGCCTGCGGCACGGCCACGGTCACCAGCGGGCTGCGCACACGCGAGGCCGCCACCGAGTTCAGCGCCACGCTTCACGCGCCGGCGGAGGGCGCCTTCAAGGGCGGGCTGCTGATCGGCTTTGAGGACACCAGCACCTACTGCGTGGCTCTGTTCGACAACCATGGCGCGTTCAGCGTCAACCTGCGCAAGGAGAATGCCTGGCATGTGCTCAAGCGCGGGCAGGCGGCCCCCGCCAGGGTGCAGGGGCAGCTTCAACTGAAGGCCCAGCGCACACCGGGTGGCATTCGCCTGACCCAAGACGACGTGGAAGTCGGCGTGTTTGATCTGCCGGGCGAAAAGCTGGGCCTGTGCCTGGAAAACTGCACGCTCAGGTTCACCGGCCTGGCCTGGAAGTAGTTCCGCCTGCGTTGACAGTTGGCCGTTCACGGCCGACAGTAGCGGCCGGGTAGCCTTGACCGTCAACCCTCGACGCCCCTTGCCGATGAAGCTGATTGTCGAAATCTCGCAGGGCCTTGGAAACTGCGTGCAGGGCACGCCGTTGTGCCAGGCACTCTGGCTGATGGGCCACGAAGTTGACCTCTACATCAACTCGCCGATTGCCGACAAGCTCAAGCCCCTGTGGCAGGGCTGGCAGGTGCTGAACCGCGTGTTCACGCACCACGACCAGTTCCGCGCCCGCGACTACGATTTCGGCGTTTCGGCCTATGGCCGCCGCCAGCTGGTGCGCATGTTTGCGCCCGGGCTGTGCCTGAAGGCCGAAAAACGCCACGTCAAGCGGCAAAGCGAAACCGAGGCCAACGTCGAACTTGCCCGCTGGCTGGGGTATGCGGGGCCCACCCCGGCCGCGCACATTGAATCCGTGACCGGCGACTATGGTTGCCACGGCAAGACCGTGATCGTGCATGCCGGCTGCGACCCGGCCAACAGGGCCAAGCGCTGGCCGTTCTGGCCCGAGATCTGCCGCCGCCTGCGCGAGGCCGGGCGGCACATTGTGGTTGTGGGCACGGCTGCCGACCGCAGTGCCGACGGCTGGGAAGACCAGCATGACGCGCGCTTTGGCATGACTCTGCCTGAGCTGGCAGCAGCGCTGAAGCACGCCGGGGCGTACCTGGGCAATGACTCCGGCGTGGGGCACCTGGCCTGCGCCGCGGGCCTGCCCGGGTTGATGCTGTTTGGCCCCAGCAACCCGGTGAAGAACGCGCCGAACTCCAGGGTGATGAAGACGCTGATCGCGCCGGCCGAAGATGGCGAACACCGCGACCCCGGCGCCGCGCGGCCCGTGGACATCAGCCGCCTGGGCGTGGATGACGTGTGGTCGAAAGTGCTGCGCCTGCTGGATAGCCCGGCCCGCGACCCGGCCCGCGACCTGCCGCCACGGCTGATTGATGGGCCTGACCTGCGCTGGCAGCATTACGTCGCCAGTACGTTCGCCCAGCCCGAGCCCGCCGGAGTAACCGTGCGTGCGAACCTGCCCCATGACCTGCGGCCGAAGGTCAGCGTGGTGATCCCGGCCTGGAACCGCGCCGAAAACGCCTTGCGGGCCATGCACTCGGCGCTGGCACAGACGGAGCCGTCACTGGAAGTGCTGGTCATCGACGACGGCAGCACCGACGACACAGCACAGGCATTTGCCGAACTGCCGCCGCGGGTGACGTACATCCGCAAGCCCAATGGCGGTGCCAGCTCGGCGCGCAACGCGGGTCTGCGCCGCGCGCGGGGGCAATGGGTTGCGCTGCTGGATTCTGACGACGAATGGGCGCCCGCCAAGATCGCCAGGCAGCTTGCCGCCATGGGCAGCGACTATGTGGCCTCGGCCTGCCGCCATGTTCACATCAATGCCGACGGCAGCCGCCAGGACAAACCCGAGCACCTGCCCGGCCGGAACAACCACCTGTTTGCCGACCTTTACGGCAACCTTTCACTGAAAACTTCCACGCTGGTGTTCCGGCGCCACCTGCTGGAGAAAGTGGGGCTGTTCCATGAACGGTTCCCGATCAGCAACGACTGGGATTTCTTTCTGCGCCTGGCCCGGGCCGTGAACAACAGCGGCATGGTGATTCTGCCCGACGCGCTGGTCACCGTGCACCGCAGCGACAACAGCATCAGCAAAACCGGGCGGGCCAACGCGCTGGAAGAAGCGTACTCGCGCATCTGCATGATGAACGCGCTGCTGCACAACGCCGACGCGGAAACCACCCGGCGCCATGTGCGCCGTGCCGGCCGCAAGCACCTGGAGCTTTCCCGGGCCCTGGCCCGCCAGGGCGAAAAGGAACAGGCCGCCGAGCACGCCAAAGAGGCGATTCGCGCCGGCCTGCACGCCGCCGGCATCTGGCGCTGGCTGAAAGCGCTGTAGTCCCCGTGCCGGGCGGGACGATGCCCGGGTGAACACCCGTAACAGCGGGCATGGTCAATGCAAGTAGTCGACCGTCCTGAACCGCGGCAGAGAGCCGTCGATGCCGTCGCCAATGGCTATGCATGCCGTTCCAGGCCGTAATCGCGGGGCATGGGGGGCACTGGCTCGTCGGCCCAGGCGCTTACGGGTATGAAGACGCTGCGCCGGACGTCGGCGTTCATGTCATCGCGAAGATCGCGTCGCACCTATGGCTCCAAGGACAGCATGCGCGGCCACACCCTGAGGAACTCTTCTTTGCCGTTCCTGACTACTGTCACCGAGACCACTTCTCCCCATTTCGAGCGGGTACTCACAAGATAGGCCACTGCCCTTTCGGCGTTGTCTGACTGGAAGTTGCCACCGTCTATGCTCGTGATGACATCGCCGGGCAAGAATCCAAACCCCGGATCCCGATAGGTCTCCTTGAGGCGCACTCCCCGCTTTCCGCCGGGAAGCTGGAACGCTTCAACAAACTCCGGCGAGAAGTGCTTCTGCAGAAGCAGGTAATGCATGCGTGACTGCCAGGCGATGTCATCCTGGACTGCAAGCCAATACCGGCCCTTACCCTCCAGGTAGGGCCGCATCACAAACGACTCGCCGGTCTGACTGTTATAGCGCACAAAGCCCCCTTCGCCCGCCGTTACTCGCCAGGGACCTTCCACTCCTGTCGATTGCGCTGGCTTTGGCTCCGGGTTCGGTTCGGGCTGGGGTTGCTGCTGGGCCGAACTGACGGGAATTGGCGGCAATAGGCCGAAGAACAGGATGATCATTGTGGCTGCGGCCGCTGCCAGTACCGCCGAAAGAATGGCAATCAGTGCGCGCGACATAGTGTGGTCACTCCGTTAAGGGGCGGCGCACCAGAAGTCAGCCAGTGCTTCCAGCGTGAAGTGCCGAACCAGCCAGACCTTGTAGTACAGCCGCTGTTTCAGGGGGTCGTTTGAAAGTTCGACTGTGCCGCGAACCGTGAGTTGCAGCCGCATGTAAACCATGTCGGTTGTGAGTTCGCACGGCGGGTCGCAGGTCCAGCGCAGCGTGTCCTTCATGTAGCGCAGCAGCATGGTGGCAGCCGTGCCATCGGACTCAGCGCGTTCCACTTCCTGTGGCACCTTTACTGCCGCTACTGCCGCCTTGGCGGCGTCTATCGCAGCCTGGTTGCGCTCTTTGGAATCGTCTTCCCAGAACTCCCCGGCCAGGCTGCTCTCCCACCAGTAAATCCCGGTGAAGTACCGCATCTTGGAGTTCGGGCAGGGCAACCGTTTTGGCTCTATGGGCGGTTTGACGTACTTGCCACGCACAAAGTCTTCCAATACTTCGGCCACTTTTGGCGCAGGGTCCGGGTTGACTTCAGGCCCGTCGCTTTTCGGTGCCTTGTATCGACGCTTGCTGTCCGCAGCCTTCTCGGTGCCCGCCGTCGGATTTTCCCACTTGGTGTCCGGGGCCTTGCCGGGTACCGGCTTGTAGACTTCTTCCGGGATCGCATGGGGGCCCCCCTTGCCCTCTTTCTCGGACTCTTCTTGAGCGGCAAGGATAGGAGTGCCAGCGACCAACCCCGCTTGGGCCAAAGTTGGGGTGCCGGGGCCGGCCATGGTGCTTTCGCCCAGAAACGTGGAACGCTGCATCGGCACAAAGCCGGGCAGGTAGCTCACATTCGGGTTGGTTGACCTTGCTTGCCCCATGAAATCCGATGGGTCGGGCGGCGCGAACAGCCGCTCGGCGCGGGCCGGGCCCGGTCGCGGAAAACCATTCGCCGCCATTCCCGCGTCCGATTCCCGGTAAGGCCGCGCGCTCACGTCCTGCATGGCGGTTTCAAGGTTGCCCGGCGCAATCCGTGCCATGCCGCCCCCGCCCATGGGTTGTTCCAGGCCGTAATCGCGGGGCATGGGGGGCACTGGTTCGTCGGCCCAGGCGTTTTCGGGGATAAAGATGCTGCGCCGGCCGCTGGCATCCGGCGGCAGGTAGTGCAGGTTGTCGCAGGCGCAGGGTTCACGCCCCGCGCCAGCCGCAAGGCCGCTGCTTTCCTCACTGGGCTGGTTCATGGCCGCCTCCTACCCAATGGCACAATCCGCCGGGGCCGCAAAGTTGTGAATCAGGCTCAGCGCACCCTGGCTGCCCACTGCCAACCCCGCCGGAAAGCTCACCCAGGTGTCCGTCACCGGCAACACCGGCACATCAATCGCCGCGATGTACGGCACACTGGGAACCTCTAAGTTCAGGGAGCTGATGACAGACCCGTTGGTCGCGCGTTTGACAAACAGGTTGCCGGCCCTGTGGCTGGGAATGATCCCGGTTACGCCCCGCGTCGGCCCCTGGCCTGCGTCGTCGCCCAGCACCATGAACCAGATGCGCTGGTCAGCGGCCGTGGCGCTGGACTCAGAGACCATCAGGCCGTTCACCAGCCATGGCGTGCCGTTGAACTCGGTGACCAAGCGTTGCTCCATCCGGCCCGTGGCGGGATTGTACCACGGCCACGGCATCTTTGGCGCGTCATAGCCTTTGTCGCGGCACAGTTTCTGGTACAGGCGCAGGCCGCGGGTGCTGGACATGATCAGGGTAGGCCGCCCTTCATTGGCGGTTACAAGCTGGTATGCGTGATCCAGACAGTCCAGTGTCAACGCGCCGCCGGCGTGTGTGGTTGGGCGCGCGTCGCCATGCTGTGCGATGGCCGCCCATTGGTCGTCATCCAGGCGTTCCAGCGTCACGCGCAGGTCGCCGGCGACTGAACCGGAACTTGAACTCCGCGGCCGTAATCCAAGGTTGCTGAGCCTTGCGCGTGGCGCGGCCTTGGCATGCAATGGCGTCATGAGTGGTACCGCCACGGAAACTCCCGCGCCGCAGGCGCAGACGCAGGCCCGCCCCAAGGACTGGGACGGAAGGTCGCGCACCGGCATCGGCATCCTGATCTTCTTTTACCTGTTCCGGTTCCTGGGTCCGCGCTTTGCCTATGCCCTGCTGTACCCGGTGTGCCTGTACCAGCTTGTCTTCAACCAGCGCCACGGGCGCGCAAGCCGGGATTACCTGCGCCGGCGCTTCCCGGGCCTGCGCGGCCCGGCCCTGTGGTGGAAGAACTACCGCCACTTCCTTAGCTTCGGCCGCGTGCTGATTGACCGTGGCTTCGCGTTTCTGGGCATGCTGGGGCAGGTGCGGCTTGACCGCGATGGCCAGGAGTCCTTCGCACAGGCCTTGGCCATGGGCAAGGGCGTGATTCTGGTGTCCGCCCACCTGGGCAACTGGGAACTGGCCGCGTACTGCCTGGGCGAGTTCCAGCGCGACGGCCAGCGCGTGATGGTCAATGCCGTGATGTTCAAGGGTGAAAGCGAAAAGGTGGAAAAGCAGCTCAAGCGTGCCAGCGGCGACCCTCCGTTTCGCGTCATTTCCAGCAACGACAGCCTGCAGGCCAGCATTGAGTGCATGAACGCGCTCAAACGCGGTGAAGTGGTTGCCATCCACGGCGACCGAGTGCTGGGCGCCGAAGGCATAGAGGTCCCGTTCATGGGCGCGCCGGCCCGGTTCCCGATCGGGCCGCTGGTGCTGGCGGCCAACACCGGCGCGCCGGTGGTGTTCACGTTTGCCAACCGCGTCGGCATGCGCCACTACGCGCTGCTTGCCCGCGGCCCTTACCTGTTCCAGTTTGAAAGCCGCGCCCGCCGCCAGGAAAACCTGCGCCAGTGGGCGGGCATTTATGCCGGGCTGCTGGAAGAACTGGTGGGCCGATACCCGTTGCAGTGGCACAACTTCTTCCTGTTCTGGGCCGCAGGGCAGCAGGTTCGGCCCAGGAAGTAAAACTTGAGCATTTTGTTACAGTTCGTTGGCTGATGGGTGCCATGGTCCAAGTCACAACCTGTTCCGGTGGTGAAGTTTATGTGAAACCATGGTACCAGTCCGCCAACGGAGAGTTTTTCACGAATCGGTCACGCGGTTCTTGACACCGTGGCAGAAAGTGGGCGTAATCGCGCCCCACTTCAACTCAAGAGTGCGCGTTCACAGCCCCGGCATGGGGTTCGCACTTTAGGTATGGGGATAGGAGAGCGAATTCAATGGCATTTAACGGACGTGGTATCGGCAGGTTGGCGCGCAATACGTTTATTGCGGCCTCATTGATTGGCATGGCGCTGATCACCGGCGCATGCAGTGGTGACGACGGCGGCGGCGGCGGCGGTGGTGGTGGCGGACCTGGCTATGCTCCTCCCCCGACCGCGCGCCCGACCTTGACGGGCCTCAACACACTGATCAACACCTCGGGTGGCGCTGGCAGCGCCGGTGCCGGCGGTAGCGGTGGCGATATCACGATCTACGCCATGCTTGGGGCGCTGGTTGAGGGCGGTGGCGGTGGCCGTGCCGCGGCCAATGCCAACGTGTTCACCGCAACCGAGCTTGGTGACAGCGTTGTTTCTGGTGCCGAGGTTCAGTCTGCGGCTGGTCTTGCCGCGCAGGTAGTTGGAACAACACTGACAGTTGACCTGACCACGCAGGACTTCTTCATTCCTGCGGGCACATCCCTCGACCTCTCCGGGCTTACCGTTGGCGTCATTGACGCCGTGACCATTCGAGTACACGGACCCGGAAACGTCATTCGCATTGACGGCACTGTAACGCTGACTCGTGCAGGTGGCAGTGCAGTAGACTTGTCGCTGGAAAGCCGCGGCAATAACCCGATGGCGATTTCGGTGGATGGCGCTGTCAACGGCACAGGTGCCGCGACATTCGCCGGCGCAGACATCTCCATTGATGCCCACCAGGGTCATGTGGCGGTTACCGGCGCGATCAACATTGGTGGTGGAAGTGGTACCACCGGCGGGCCCGGCGGTGACATTTACATCACTTCGCGCAAGGGCAACGTGTACCTGCCGTTTGGCATGTTCTTGCTTAGCGGCGGCACCGGCACGACTACGGGGGGCGCCGGTGGCACCATCGAATACTACGGCGGCGAAAACGGCCAGGTCAACGGCTTCCGCTGGGGCATTCGCACCAATGGCGGCGGCGGTGGCTCGGGCAACGGCGGTGCGTCAGGCTACGTGTATCTCTACCCGTACAACGACGTCAACGTGTTCAGCTACATCGAAATGAACGGTGGCGCCAGCGCGGCTGCGGCAGGCGGCAACTGTAACACCATCTACTTCGATGCCGACATCATGTACGGTGTGCTGCAGCTTGCAGCCAGTGGCGGCAACGGCGGCACGAACGGTGGTAGTGGCCCTTACGTTGACATCTACCCGCAGCACATCATCAGCGCGGCTGTGGTGATTGACGTTGCAGGCGGCAACGGCAGCAACGGGGTCGGAGGCAGTCCGTTCTCGGGCTTCTACCTGTACTCGTACTACGGTGACACGCACCAGGCGTACTTTGACCTCAGCATGGTCGGCGGCAACGGCACGACCGGCGGTGGCTCGGTTGGCGGTGCAAACTATTACGTGTACGGAGCGTCGTCCGGCGTAACCATGGACATCACCCAGACCGGTGGCAACGCCACCACCAGCGGCAATGGTGGCAGCGCTGGCGACTTTTACGCATACATGTATGGCCCGGCAGTCGCTTGGGACGTCAACTACGTCGGAAACGGTGGTGCCGGCTTTGCCAACGGCGGCGAAGGCGGCTATCCGTATTTTGATTTCTACATGGACGGCACGAACCTTGACCTCACCTACAACACCCAGGGTGGCGCGGCCTCGGCGGGCAATGGCGGCGACTGCGACAGTGCCTACGTGTACGTTGAAGGGAACGCCCGCAACGTGACCATCACGTCCAACGCGGTGGGCGGAAGCGGCACTACCAGCGGCGGCGATGGTGTCTACAACTACTTTGATTTCTACATGCTGACCCAGAACATCAACATCAACGTCAGCAACGTCGGCGGAGCCGCTTCGGCGGGTTTCGGAGGCTACGGTGGCGACCATTACGTTTACTTCGAGGGTCCGGCAGTAACCAACACGATTACCTCGATTCAGAACGGCGGCCAGGGCACGACGACTGGTGGCGGTGGCGGTTACTTCTATGTGGATTACTACATGTCGTGCGCCAACAGCACGATCAACTCGACCGCCAATGGCGGTAACGCTTCGGCCGGTAACGGCGGTATCTCAGGCTCCGGTACAATCTATTACGAGCACGACGCCAGGAACCTTAGCCGCACACTAACCTTCAATGGCGGCAACGGCACCACGGCCGGCGGTAACAGCCAGTCCTTCTATGTGTACGGCTATTACGATATCTCCGACGCAGTGTTCAATGTGACTGCTAACGGCGGCGCAGCCTCGGCTGCCGCTGGCACCGGTGGCGACGCCGGCTACTTCTACATTGACGCCGGCGACAACGGCTATTCGGGTGTTTTCCGTAACGTCACGCTGAACATGGCCATGAATGGTGGCGAAGCGACCAGTGGCACGGGTGGCGACGGTGGCGACATCGAGATCTACCAGTACTACTACGGCCACGGCCGCGTAACAATCAATGGCACCGCCAACGGCGGCAATGGCCAGACCGGCGGCAGCGCTGGTTACTTGGACCTGTATGCCTATGAGGCCACGCTGGAAACCACGCTCAACTACACCATGAACGGTGGCAACGGCAGCAACGGCAACGGCGGAACTGGTGGCTATCTTTACACCTACGACGGCGATGACCACGTAATCATTCGCGGCACGCTGAACGCCAACGGCGGCAACGGCAACGGTGCGGCTGGTGCAGGTGGCCAGGGCGGCGACTTTGTGTCGTCGGTCGGCGGCTATCGCGGTGGCATGGAGCTGATTGGCCTGACCTACAATGCTCGCGGTGGCAACAGCGACCAGTTCACCGGGGGTGCCGGCGGGTTGATGAATTTCACTCACGACGGCTTCCTGTACATTGCCAACAGCGTGATTGACCTGTCTGGCGGCAACGGTTCGGTTACCAGCGGTACAGCCAACGGTGGCAGCGGTCGCAACAACCGTTTCTCGACCACCGAACACGACATCACCATCACGAACACCACGATTCGTGCCAATGGCGGCACGGGACGCGGAACTGGCGGTAGCGGTGGTGCGATTACCATTACGGCCGACAACGGCGGTGGTGGCTTGGGCTCGAACATCTTCGTTAGCGCTGCCATTGAATCCAATGGCGGCAACGGCGTTGGCAATGGTAATGGCGGAAACGCAGGTAACTGTCAGATTTTCTCATATCTCTGGTCGGGGACTCAAGACAGCGGTGACGCGGAGCATCGCGGCACTCTGTCCCTCAATGGTGGCAACGGCACCGGTACCGGCAACGGCGGTAACGGTGGCTTCTACGAAATGACCAGCGGCCAGAACTATGCGATCGCTGGAGCGACAGCCACGATGAACGGCGGCACCGGTGCAACCGGTGGTAATGGTGGCAGCTGCTTCATCGGCCAGGACACCAGCGTCAATGTGACGGGCCAGACCACGGTTGCGGCCAACATCACTGCTAACGGCGGCGCTGGCACAACGGCTGGCGGCACAGGTGGCAGCCTGCAGTTCATCGCCACTTCGGTCGGCGGCAAGATTGTCGTCAACTCGGGTGTTGCCATTCGTGCCAACGGTGGCGCTGCTGCCGGTACAGCGGGCACGATCGTCCTGAACGCGGAAGGTACTGGTGGTGCGAACGTCACCACGACGGGCGCGACGCTGGAGACGAACACAGGTGCTGGCGTGGCAGTTCCGGCCAACATCACCATTGACTAAGCATTGTTGATGGGTTTCACGAAGCAACCAAGGGCCCGGGGATTCTCCCGGGCCCTTCTCTTTGGCTGGCGACGTTGAGGTCAGGCTTGATCTGTTACAGTTCAAACTGCTGCATTTCCTGCGCCAGTTCGAAGCCTGCATCGCGTACCTGCCTTGCCTGCGGGCTGGCGGGGTCGCAGATCGGGTTGCTGTGGTTGAAGTGCGTCAGCACGATGCGCCGGCCCTGCTGCAGGCCGTCAAAGAACTTCAGCGTGTCGGTCACAAAGGGGTGGCTGATTTCTTTCAGGTTGCGGCCGGGTAGTTCTTGCGGGCTGTAAAACGTCGCGTCCAGCAAGGCCACGGGGTGGCGCTCTACCTCGGCCCGGGCGTTAGCCCATTGCGGCCAGCCGTCAATGTCCGGCACGTACAGCAGTTTTTCGTTGATGCTGACGCCCAGGGTGTCGGTGTATTCGCCCCGGTGCGGCACGGCAAACACCCGCAGGCGCAACCCCGGCCAGGGTTCCATGACCTGTCCGCCGGAAACCTCGTGCAGCGCAATGTTGCGCAGGCTGACCAGTTGCTCCCAGGGCGCGTGTTTGCGCAGAAAGCCGGCCATCGCGCGGGTGCCATACACGGGCAGGTCACGGGTGTTGGCGGCCTCGCGCCCGAAGTGTGCCAGCCCCAGGTAATGGCCCATGTGGGCGTGGGTCAGCAGCACGGCGTCAAAGGGGTTGCCCCCTTTGCGCGCGGCGTATGCGGGCAACTGCAACAGGCGCGATTCCTGTTCCTTGATGTCGGGCGAGGCGTCCACCAAAAGGCAGCGGCCGTCGTCGTCCAGCACGCAGATGCTGGGGCCAAGGCGCACGGCCAGCGGGTCTGTGCGCGCCTGCATGTCGGGCGCGATGCGCGCCCCAAGTTGCGGCAGACCGCCATCCTGGCCTGTACCCAGCACAATCACGCGCATGCGGCGCCCCCGGAACCGCCGGCATGGTACACTGAGGCCGGAGGCCCGTATGTCAAAGATTCCTCAGCCCATGACGCTCTGGCGTGCCCTGGGCACAGTGTTGTTCACCGGCACTGCCGGTGCCCTGCTCGGCCTGGGCATGGGCGCGGCCATCGGGTGGCAGACACCCGGTTACTACACAACGGTGTTTCCCAAGGCGGCCAAGCTGCCCACGTTTGACCCGGTGCAGCTGGGCGCGGGTCTTGGCGTCACCCAGGGCGCGGGCATCGGCCTTGTCGTCGGGGTGGTCGCTGTGGCGCTGCTGACCTGGCAGTACGTGCGGGTTTCTGCACGGGGTATCCGATAACGGGAACCTCCGGCCGGGTCTTGCGTCTCATGCCTGTACCCGGAGACCAGCCATGACCCGAGTTCTTGCGTGTTGCGCGGCCCTTGCGGCCGCACTTCTGGTTGCTGCCACCAACGCCGGCCCGGCGCGCGGCCAGCAAAAGCCCGCCGACAAGGAGATGCAGAACACCGACCCGAAGGTCCTTGCCGCACGCAACAATGACTTCGGGCTTGCGCTGTTGAAGAAACTGCACAAACCCGGCGAGAACACTTTCATGTCGCCCACCAGCGTTTCCACGGCGCTGCAGCTGGCGGCGCAGGCTGCGCGGGGCGACACCCGCGATGAAATGCACAAGGCCATGGGAGTGACGGGGCTGGATGTGCCCGACCACAACCTGGCGCTACTGGAGGCGCTGAACTCGCGCAAGGGCGTAACCCTGAACAGCGCAAACTCCATCTGGGCCAATTCGCGGATGATTGAACTGAACCCGCTGTTCGAGGCCGAAGCCGTGAAGTACTTCAAGGCCGAGGCCCGGGCGCTGGATTTTGCACAGTCGGGGGCGCTGGACACCATCAATACGTGGGTGGCCGACAGGACCAACCAGAAGATTCCAAACCTGATTTCGGTGCTGCCGCCGGAATCTGCGGCCGTGCTGGTCAATGCCGTTTACTTCAAAGGTCAATGGCAGAGTCCCTTTGACAAGAAAGAGACCGCGCCCGCAGACTTCATCCTGGCCGATGGCACCAGGCAGAAGGTGCAGATGATGCAGGGCGAACCCACCCTGAAGGCCTTCGAAGCCGAAGGTAGAAAGGCCGTCTATCTGCCCTTTGGCAAGGCCGACGCAACAAAAGAAAAATCCGCCAAGGTGGGCATGTGGCTGGCACTTCCGGCCAAAGGCGAAACGCTGGAGGCGTTCGCAGCCAGGCTGGATGCGGCGATGCTGGCGCAATGGCAGAAGCAGGGCTGGCAGCGCGAAGTAAAGCTGCGGCTGCCGCGCTTTGGCGTGCGCTTCAAGAAAGAGCTGAACGACGAACTCATCGGGCTGGGCATGAAGCAGGCGTTCACGGGCGGGGCTGACTTTTCGCGCCTGGCCAAAGACGGCGGCCAGTTCTTCATTTCCAAGGTGATCCACGAGGCCGTGCTGGACGTGAACGAAGAAGGCGCCGAGGCCGCGGCGGCAACGGCAGTCGTCATGGAAGCCGGTGCACCACCGCAGGAATTCCGGTTTGATGCGGACCGCCCGTTTGTGGTGCTGATTGTCGACGAAGACACCGGCTCGGTGCTGTTTGCGGGCCTGGTTCACAAGCCGGAAAGCAAGTGAAGCTGGCAACCTGGGCAAAACCCCGGCCCATGCGGCCGGGGTTTTGGTTGTGGGCCCAAATCCCCGGATATACTGACCCCCTGGAAGGTGCTCGTGCATCCAAGGGGTGAGACGTGCGCAGCGCGGCACAAATCGAGCAGATGGTGCAGGCCCATCAGGGCCACCTGCTGCGTTACCTGCGCTGGCTGGGTTGCGACGACAGCCTGGCCGCCGACATGGCACAGGACACCTTCGTCAAGGTCATCCAGGGGGACTTTCACAGCGACAATCCCAACGCCATGGGCGCCTACCTGCGCACCACGGCGCGCAACTTTTACCTGATGCACCTGCGCCGCGACCGCCGCAACGTGGCCCTGCCCGACGAAGACCTGCTGGAGGCCGCCTGGGCGGAGAACGAGGGCGACGACTTCGGGCAGAACTACCGGCTGGCGCTGCAGGACTGCATGAAGGGGCTGGCGGCAAGGGCAAGGCAGGCGGTGGCGCTGCGCTATGGCGAAAACGCCAGCCGCGAGGAGATCAGCCGCGCCACCGGCCTTGACCCCGAGGGCGCCAAGACACTGCTGCGAAGGGCCAAAGACAAGCTGAAGGACTGCATCGAAAAGAAGGTTGGCAAAGACCGCAACGAACTGGCCGCCAACGGCCGCGACTGAACGGATCCATGAACCAGGATCGTGAAAACCTGAACGAACGCTACCTTGATGCCGCGCTGCGCGACGCGCTTGGCCCCCAGGTAGACCTTACCCAGCGGGTGCTTCGCGCCGCGGGCGAGGGGTCATCGCGCCGGCACCGGGTGATGCCGTTGCCGCGTCGCACCCCGGCCTGGCAGCCCCTGGCGGCTGCCGCCGCGGTGCTGATTGTCGCCGGGCTTGGTGTGTTTGCGCTGGTCCAGTTTCTGCCGCAGGATGCACCCGGCCAATCCATGGCCACCAAGGGCGCGAACGAGGCCGCGCCGCGCCCGCAGCCCGCGAACCAGCAGCCAGCACCCGAAAGCGGCCCCGAACAGCCCACGCCGACCCAACCCGACCATGAGCCCGAGGAACCGGCGTTGCCGGACCCGCAGCCAGAACCGGCACCCAAGGCGCCGGACACGGTTGAGGTACCCGCGCCGGATGAGCCCAAGCCCGAACCCAAACTGCCCGAGGCCGAAGTAAAGGAAGAGCCCCACCGGCCCTACCCCGAAGGCTGGACAGACCCGCCCGAGTCCTGGCCGGGCCGCCTGCCCGCCAAGCCCGATGGCACCGACGTTCAGCCCCGGGCCGTGGTCAGTCCCGACATCAAGCCTTCGCGCAAGGACGGTGTGCGCATCGCGGAAAACGGCAAGTGGAAAGTGCTGCCCGCGGGACGGTCGCTGTATGAAGGCGACCGCGTCAAGGTCTCCGGCTGGGCGGATTTCACACTTACCGGCGGCGCGCTGGTGCGGCTGGATGGCGAAATGGCGCTGACCCTGGAAGGCAAGGCTGCGGCGTTGCAGTTGTTTGATGGCGCGATGTTTGTCGATTGCACGGCGCCGCTGGCCGTCCACTGCGACAACCTGGTGGCAACCGTAAGCGGCCAGGCTGTGCTGGAACGCCGGGTGCGGTCGATGGACGTTGCGGTTCTGCTGGGCACGGTTGGCGCCGGCCAGGCCACTTTGTCTGCGGGCCGCATGGCGAGGCTGGAGTCCGAGGGTTTCACGCGCGAGAAGGCTGTCAGCTTTGCAGATCTCCAGCGCGAGCACCGCTTCCTCAAGGACGCGCCGGAACGCAAGACGCTGCGTGAGGACTTCACCAGCTACAAGGGCGAGATCTGGGGCGGCGAGGTCAAGGACGGTGTGCTGAAAGGCGGCCACGACAAAGTGCGCGGCCTGGCATTCCACTTTGAGCCGCTGGCGCTGCGCGGCAATGAAGTTGTGCGTGTGCGGTACAAGGTGAGCCGCCGCGTAGAGGTTGTGTTTCAGTTCGGCACCACCGGCGACGGCAACTTCCGGCATGTGGTGATGAACCCCGAGCCCGGCAAATGGCACGAAGCGGAAATCCCGATTCGCGAGTTTTCCGCCCAGGGCGACGGAAAAACGCGGCTGGGGGCGGGCCTGAGCGTGCGGCGCTTCCAGGTGCATGATAACGACGGCGCCGAACTGGAATCCGAAATCGCCTGGTTCGAGATCATCTCGCGGCCGTAGGTTTGGACCACAGATAAGCCGGCTCTGTCGAAAACGTCCGCATTGTCTCTGGGCCCCCAAAAAAAGGGGCGCCATGGATTAGCTCCGCCCGTAAGGGCGAAGAACAGAGGATTGAGTTTGCTGAGCCCCCGACGGGGGCGGCATACGTGTTCGTGTGTCGCCCCCTGCGGGGGCTTTGGCTTGCGGGGGCCTGCCAACCCCGCGCTCACGCGCGGGGCTACTATCTGTCGGCCCTTCGGGCCTCAACAGCAACTGCCTGAACTCAACGATAGAGCCAGATAAACACAAATGCACACAGATCAGCCAACTGTGTGCCTCTGTGTTTATCTGTGGTCCATCTTGACGCCCGACATGGCTACAATCCGCGCGGAGGGTGCCATGAGGAAACTTGCGCTGTTGGTCCTTTGCCTGCTGGCTGCTTGTGCGACGCAGAAGACCACCGACACCACACCGTCGGGCGACCCAGGCCCGAAGTTGGGCCTTGAGGAAGTAACCGAGCCCTTTGACTTTCGCCGCCTGTTTCCCGAAAGCCGAATAGTCGAAATCAACGGTGTTCCGTACACCGATCACGGCCGCAACAGTTTTGGTTACCTTGAGCTCAAGCGCGGCGACGGTGCCCAGTGCGTTTTGATTCCTGCCGGGCACTTCACCAAGCGCGAGTATGACTTTCGCCCGCCACTCAATGAGGCCGGCGTCTTGCGCCATCTGCCGGCCTACCTGATCGACAAGCACGAAGTCTCCAATTGGCAGGTGTGCAGGTTCCTGCTGGACCAGCCCAAGGCCGTCTACCGCGACAACGCGGTGTTTGCGCCCGATGGCAAAACGCCCTGGGCCGTCACGCACCAGTGGGGCCTGAGCATTGACGCCAATGGGCCGCGTGTGCAGCTCGGCTATGCCGATTACCCCGCCGTGGGAGTCAGTGGCCATCTTGCGCTGGCCTATGCCAAGTGGGTCGGGGGCGATCTGCCGACCGACGACGAATGGGAGAAAGCCGCCGGCGGGCCGGACGGTTTGCTGTTTCCGTGGGGCCAGGATCTGCCCACAGTCCATCGCGCCAACAGTTACCTCAGTGGCCCGCGCGCGACCATGCCTGTCAGCAGCCATCCTGGGGGCGCGTCACCCTATGGCTGCCTGAACATGTCCGGCAACGTGTACGAGCGCGCGTTCTGGGGCAACTTTGAGCCCGCCGACTCCACCCCGCGCAACCTGCCCACGATGCTCAAGGGCGGGGCCTGGGTCAGCCCGAACTGGTGGAACCTGCGCTGCGTGTGCCGCTGCGGCCAGAACATGGACGCCATGGACGGCAGCGTGGGCTTTCGCGTGGTGGTGCGCGGGCCTGAGGTGCTTGGCGCCGTCGAAACGCCGCGACCCGTGCTGCGCTTGCTGGCCGACACCTGGAACGCCTACCAAGAAGCCGAGTCGCGAAACGTGCCGATCCTGCTGTATCTTGGGTACGAGCGTTGCGGCCAGTGCGACCGCGTTCAGGCTGAACTCTTCACCGACCCGAAGTTTGTCGAATATTGCAACGCAAACCTGGTCGTGCTTATAGGCCACTGTGTGCGGCGCGAGATCCCGATCCGCCCCCACTCGCCTGTGGACGAAAACGGCAACTTTGTGCCCCACACCGGCCTGCCGCTGGCGGACATGGAACAGGTGTTCACGGACTTCGCCTTCTGGCGCAAGACCGACATCGTGCCGATTCCGACCGACGGCCTTCCGTTTCGCATCAGCCCGGGCTTTTACCTGCTGAACCCGCACCGCAAGCACGTGCGGCGCTGGGAGGACGCCTGGCTGGTTCACGACGATGCATTCTACGGCCACAAGACCGGCGCCAGCCGCGACCACTTTCTTGGCCTGTTCAAGCAGGCCCAGCAGAAACTCGGCATTGGCCAGTCCCGCACCGACCACGGGGCCGGCAAACCTGGCCCCGACATGACCTGGGAGGAACCCGCGCCCGACCAGGCCATGTGGCAAGAGGCCAAGGCACGCGTGCAGGCCGTGGCCGCGGCGCTCAAGCGGTTCAAGGCCGACTACGGCGAGTACCCGCAGGAGTTTTTCTGGGTGCTGCCGTATCTGCCGCTTGGCGTGCTGCCCTATGACCCCTTTGGCGGCAAGTATCTGGGCTATCAGCGCACAGAAACCGGCTTCACGTTGACGTGCCTGGGCGCCGACGAAGCTGAAGGCGGCGAGGGCCCGGACGAAGACATCATTCATCAAGGCTGAGCATCGGCGAAGCAAGTCCCGGCCTCATGCGGCGCCAGTAGTCGGCAGCCCGGGTGGCGCCGGCGGCCAGGTCGCTCTGGGGGTGCTCGCGCCCCAGGCGCTCGAACAGCTCGATGCCGGCGCGGATGTCGAAGTCGGCGAACCCCGGGAATGGCCGATAGTCGACCAGTTTGATGTGCGCCATCGCGGCGCTGAACAGGGCCTTGTCGCGCCCGGCCCAGCCGGGGTGATGGTCCGCGATCTGTTCAAACTCCAGGGCCGCCCGGGCAAGAGAGGCATACTCGGCGCGCGCCAGTATCTCGGCGATGGTGGGCTGGCGACTCTGCGGCCTGAGCCCCCGGGGCAAGCCGTGGCGCACTTTCTCGCCCGCATAGCAGGGATAGACCACATAGCGCTGGTGGTAGTACACGGCGCCGATCTTGTAGCTCAGGTCCGCGCGCTCGCTGCCGCCGGCCGCGTCACGGCGGCGCTCAAGCTCTGACAGGGTCTCCCACAGGCGGAACTGCCGTGTCAGCCGGTCGCCCGGCAGGGCAAGCGCATCGGCCAGGGGCTTCAGCCGGCGCTCCTCTTCCAGCCAGCCGCGGTTGGTCATCAGGTACCAGTTCACCCAGAAGGTTTGCGGATTGTGGTACGCCTGCAGAGGAATCGGGCCGGCTTCGGCCCGGCGCAGGACGTCATCGGCGCGCAGGGCTTGCATGCCGCTGTCCAGGCCCTGTGGGGCTGCGGCCCGCCAGCGCGCCGCAAAGCACCGCGCCAACAGCGAATCTGGCTCGGCTTCATGCAGGGCCTTGGCCTCGCGCAGGGCGCGGGCAAAACCGTGTTCGGCGGCCAGGCGGCGCAGCCGGATGTAGTGGATCAGCTGCCGATTGCGCTGCCAGTCCTGGCCGCAGACCAGCGCGTCAAGGTCCGAGGGCACCAGCTCGCGCTCGGCAATCGTGATCAGGTCCGCCAGGCCATCGGCGCACATGTCCTGGTCGGGCATGGTCGCGCAGCGCGATGCCCACTGCGCGGCCTCGAACCACCGCCGGCGGGTCATGCAGTCCTGGCACAGCCGCCAGGCCATGTCGTCGCTGCCGGGGTGTCCGGCAAAGCGCTTCAGCCAGTGTGGCAGAAGGTTTCGGGCCAGGTCATTGCGCTGGTCAAAGGTGTCCAGGTGCCGGCGGTCGGCCCATGGGAAGGGGCACTCGGCGCCGCGGCCGCAATCCCAGCAGTGACGCCAGAAGTAGGGGCGGCAATCCAGAAGCTCGATGCAGCGGTAACTGCGCAGGACTTCGCGCCTGCCCTGGTCGGCCAGCCGGTCGTGCCCGGCGGCGTCGTCGCACAGCAGGTTGCAGTCCGTCGCGGCGGCGCCGGCAAACCCTGCGGCGGCGGACTCGTCGCCGGAAAACGCAAGGGCGCACAGCGCGTCGTCGGCGTCTTCGGCGTCGCTGCCGGCGGCAATGCCCCGCAGCCACGGGCCGAAGGTGGCCTCGGGCAGGCACAGCGCGGCCTGGAAGATGATGTTCTGGCGCGCCACGCCCTGTGCGCCGTCAAAGGCCGCCAGCAGGTGGGGGGCCAGCACTTCGGGCCGGCGCTGAAACTCGGTTTCGTAAACAAAGCGCATGCGGCCGGGGTTGCGCGGGTCCGGTTCCTCCACGCCGGTGCGGCCCTGGCCAAGCTGCAGCAGGCGATGCAGCGCGTCGGCATATCGCGGCGACCGGGACAGCGCCTGTGCCACGGCGGAAAACTGCGCCTCGGTGGCCGGCTGCTTCCAGCCCGGCAGACCCGACGGCAGCGTCGCGGCCCGGGGCGCAGGCTTGCGGTTGAGCGCTTCGTCCAGTTCAGGCGTGGCGCGGATGATCGCGGTGCCGCTGTAGCCGCCCAGTTCGGCGGGCGTAAGCGGCGGGGTATCGTCGACCACGGGCGTGGCAGGCGCTGGGGTTACGGACGCCCCGATCACCGCACGCGGGGCAGATTCCACCTGCCGCTCCAGCAAGCCAAAGACCGAACCCAGGCTGAAGGCGGCCGCACCGGCCAGCCCGATCACAACGCGCTTCATGGCATCCTCCGCCATGGCATCGGCGTTTTGCGGACACGGCCTGTTGCGCGGATGAGGTCCTGTAATCTGTGGCCGCAGCGGCGGTATGGGCCGCAGCCCGGCGCCGGAGGCCGGCGACGCGACGCCCGGGGGTCACTTGCTGAGGTCGATCAGCCGCACTTTCTGGCGGTCGCGCAGCAGGCTTTGCCCGCGCACCACGATCAGTTCGCCGGGCCGCACGGGCAGGCTTTCCTCGCGGCCCTTGATCGGCGGCTTGAGTTCAAACTTGCCCTCGGCCACGATGCCGCGCCGGTTCTGCACATCCACCTTGCGCGCGATGCCGACGGCCGGGTCCTGTTTGTCGACTTCAATCTTCCATATCACTTCGGCATCTCCTACCAGCGCAGCACCGGGAATCAGCACCGCGCCCTCAATCAGGCGCGTTGCGATGCGCGCGTCCACCCACATGCCCGGCAGCAGCTTCAGGCCGGCCGCGCGGCCGGCCGTGGCCAGTACGGCCTTGCGGGCGTCGGGTTCCAGTTTGGACAACAGGGCCTTGTGCGTCTGGGCGTCAACGGCGCCGGGCAGGATGATGCGCACCGTGACCACCACCATGCCGCGCGCGTTGTCCACCACCGGCGAAATGCGGTCAAGGTAGCCCAGAAAGCGTTCTTCCGGGTGCGCGACCAGGCTCAGCAGCACCGCCTGGGCAGAATCCAGATCAGGCTTTTCTTCCAGGCCCAGCAGCGTAACCGCAGGCACCCGCGTGGCCTGCCGCAGGCCCGCCAGCCCGGCCTCGGCGACATCCAGCTTGACCTCCAGTACCGACATATCGACCAGCTTGAAGACCACGGTGCCCTGGCTGACAAGCTCGTTCGCGCGCAGGTTGCGCTCGGTGATCACGCCGCTGATCGGGGCCTTGATCTCTGTGTGCGAAAGCTGCAACGCTGTCGCGGCAAGCTCTCCCTGTGCCTTGGTCAGCGCAAGCGCGCTGCTTTGCAGGGAGTTCTGGGCCTTGCTGAACTCCAGCTTGGCGGCATCCCAGGCATCCTTGGTGAACACCCGCGATTTGTCGGGGTTGTCGGGGTCAAAGTAGCGCTCAATGCGGTCAAGGTCCGACTTGCGTTTGTCGGCCTCCAGCTGGTTGCGGCGGTGCGTCAGCCCGGCTTCGTCCAGGGCAAGGCCGGCAGCAGCCAGCTGGATCTGAAGGCGGTCGGCATTCAGCCGGGCCAGCACGTCGCCGGCCTTCACGCTGTCGCCGACATCGTGCAGCATTTCAACGCAGATTTCCGAGACCTGGGCATGCACGTCGGCGCGGATGCGCGCCTCAATGTGGCCGTTGCTGCGCTCCAGGCTTGAGATGTTGTCCTTCACCGCGGGCACGACCTCGACCAGCGGGTCTTTGCGTTCCTGGGGCTCGTTGCCCATGCCCCACTTGCCCTTGTCGCCGCCACCGCCGCCGCAGGCAACAAGGCCGAACGCAACGCCAGCCAGCAACAACCACGCACGCAGGTTTGTCTTCACTTCAGGTCCCCGATGCAGAAACAACCTGTGCAATGATGCCCATTGCACGGGCCAGCGCGTCCAGATCCAGGATTCCGCCCATGCTCTTTACGGGCGGAACATGCACAAAGCCGTAGGCAATCTGCCCTTGGAACGCGCGGGCGCCACGGAAAAACAGATGATTGCACAGGTACGCGCCGGCGTTGTCACTGGCGCTGGCGCGAAAGCCGGCGGCCTGCAGGGCACTCAGCAGCGCCGGCACCGCCAGGGTGCAGGCCGCGGTTGCCGGCGCGCCGGGTTCAATCGGTTGTTCCGGCCGCGTGATGCCTGCGTTGTCGGCCTTCTGCGCGCCGTCGCGGTTGCGGGCGGTTGTTTCCAGGTAGATCATGTCGGCCTCGCGGCCGGACAGCCCGCCGTGCAGCCCGAAAGAGACGGCGACGCGGGGGCGGTGCGTGTCCACGGCGCGCTGCAGTGCGGCAAATGCCCCGTCGTAAGTCACCGGGATCAGTGCCAGTTGCGCGTCCAGGTTTGCCAGCAGGCCGATTTCGCGGGCGCGCACCAGTGCATCCCAGGACGGGTTGGTTGCGAACGAGCCGAATGGCTCAAAGCCGGTCAGGAGAAGCGCCGCCAAGTCAGTTTCCGCTTTTGATCCAGAAGCCGATGATGACCCAGCGGTTGGATTCCTCGCGCCGGAACAGGAACTTCACCTTCACGTCGGACCGATCAACCAGCGTGCTTTCGTCGGGCAACTGCAGGGTGGGCCGGTCGTGTTCCTGCGGGTTGCTGTCGATGTAGTGTCCGCCGGACTTCCAGTTGACGCCCTTGTAGCCCTTGAGCAGGGACTGGTTGCCGGCATCGGTTGCCCAGGCGCGCAGGTCGGATTCACTGACGCGCATCGGGTCGCACAGCTCGTGGGCCTGGGCGTACTTGCCCTGGCTCATGGCCAGCAGGAATTGCTCGGCCACCGGGCGCGCCTGCTTGACGGCGTTCTCGCCCGCGCAGCCGCCCAGCAGCAGGCACAGGCACAGCATGAATGGCATGGTCGCGCGCATCACCTGAAGTTATAGCGGCGGATATGGCCGACGCCACCAAAGGAAGCCTGCAGGGGTTGCGGATCGCGCTTACGCGCCAGGCTGCCGACAACGCCGTGACGGCTGCCGAGCTTGCCGCGCGCGGCGCCACCGTGGAATCCTGCCCGCTGGTGCGGGTCACCCTGCTGGACCCCGATTCCGTGACCCTGAGGCGGGTCGACTATGACTGGCTGGCGGCCACCAGCCGCCGCGCGCTGGCCTGGCTGGATTGGCGGCGCGACCGCCCCCTGCCGCCGGTGTTTGGCCGCACGGCCTGCGTGGGCCCCGCCACGGCGCAGTATGCAAAGGCGGTACTTGGGCTGGAACCGCTGGTTGGGGCCAAGCACACGGCGGCCGCATTGGCCGAGGCCATGGGCGACCTGAAAGGGCGCACCGTGCTGTTTCCGCGCGGTGACCTTGCCCGTGAAACCCTGTCCGCACGAATGCGCGAGGCCGGCGCCGACGTGGATGACCCCGTGGTCTACCGGACACTTGCCGACCACGCCGGGGCGGCGCGGCTTGTGCAACTGCTGGCCAGGGGCGAACTGGATGCCGTGGCGTTTGCCAGCCCCAGCGCCGTGAAGTTCGCGCTGGATGCCGGGGCAGAGCTTTCCCGTGCACGTTGCTTCAGCATCGGCCCGACAACCGCCGATGCATTGCTGGCCGCCGGTGTGGCTGTGGCCGGCCAGGCCGCGACCGCGCCCGAACTGGCCGACGCCATTGCCGGAAAGAGCCCGTGAATGAAACCGCGCACTCGCCCGCCCCGCCCCGCAACGCCGTGCTGCACGCGATGCTGTGGCCGTTGCGCGCGCTGAAGCGCCTGTACCACTGGGTGGTGGGTTGGGCCGACACGCGATTTGGCACGCCGGCACTGTTTGTGCTGTCGTTTGTAGAGGCCAGTTTTTTCCCGATCCCGCCCGACCCACTGTTGATTGCCCTGTGCCTTGGCAAGCGCCGCCGCGCCTTGTGGTTCGGCGCGGTCTGCACCGTGGCCAGCGTGCTGGGGGGCATCCTGGGCTGGTACATCGGCCTGGCGTTGTTTGACGCGGCCAGGTCCGTGATTGAATCGGCGGGGCTGGCGGCGTCGTGGTTCGGGACGGCGCAGTCGGCCGCGGGGCTGGATGCACAGCAGCTTGCCGCATTGCCCCAGGCCGGCGGGGTCACTTTTTATCCCGACGGGCTGTTCTATACGGTGAAGCAGAAGTTTGATTCCAACGCCTTTCTGGCGTACTTCTCGGCGGCACTGACACCGATTCCGTTCAAGGTGTTCACGATTGCGGGCGGGCTGTTCGAGGTCAGCCTGACACTGCTGATTGCGGGCAGCATTGCCGGGCGCGGCGCCCGGTTCTTTGCACTCAGCGCGCTGATTTTTGCGTTCGGCGACAAAGTGAAGCCGTTGATCGAGAAACACTTCGAGTGGCTGACTGTCGCGCTGGTGCTGGTGGGCGTGGCCGGCTTTGCGGCGGTCAAGTATCTGCTTTAGCCGCCGCCGGCGGCGCAAATGGGGCAAAGCGCCGTTTGTTTTCCGGGCGGACATCGTTCCAGATCCCCGGCCTTGCCGCGAACTCCGCGCGCGCGGCATCGCCGAATTCGCGGGCAGCCGCTGTTTGCCCTGCGCCGTCCATCGCAAGGCTGAGCTCGGATGCAAAGAACGCGCGGTCGGCCGGCACACCGTGGCTTTCGATCCCGCGGGTGTCCTGAAGGTACTGGCGTGTCAGGGCCTCGGCCTTTGGCCAGTCCTTTTCAGCGACACAGGCCATGGCGCCCCAGGCCGTCAGCGCATGGCGCAACAGGGGCTCTTTGACAAAAATCGGGTCCTGCATGATCTTCTGGATTTCGGTGTGCACGTCGCGCGCGCGGCCGGTGCTGATGCAGACACGAAAGAACGCTGCGCAGGCATCGATGAACAGCGCCGGGTGGCCGATGGCGCTTCCGATGGCGCGCGACTGCCGGCGCAGATCCAGTGCGCGGTTGTGTTCTCCCACGACGCTGGCAACCGACGCCATGCGCCCCAGAACCTCGCCCTCGGAAAGGCGGTTCATGGTTTCACGCGCGAGCGCGAGCGCTTCCTCGTAGCAGCGCATCGCACCGGCAATGTCGCCCAGGTCAAACAGCGCCGACCCCAGGTTGGACACATTGTTGACGATGGAGGGCTTGGCGCCGATCTGCCTGGCGATGGAATCCGCGCGCCGGTAGCAGGCAATGGCACCTTCCAGGTCGCCCCGGCGCTGAATCTGCGCGCCCCGGTTGCCCACCATGCGCGCCACGCCGATCAGGTACCCGATCTGCCCGTACAGGCGCTCCGCTTCCTCGTAGGCCCGGGTGGCTTCCATGGTGCGCCCGGCGCGGCTGTGGACCACGCCCTGGTTGGCAATGTTGTGCGCAATGCCCCGCTGGAACCCGATCTGCCGCCAGATTTTCTCGGCCTCCATCATTGACCGTACGGCCTCGGCGTGGTCGCCGGCGTTGATCAGCACGATCCCCAGCCCGCCCAACGCCCGGGCCAGAAGATTGTCGCGTCCTGCGGCGCGGGCCAGCCCTGCGGCTTCGCGGGCGGCATCGGCCGCCCGGGAGTTTTCCGAGACATGCCAGTTGGCATTGGCCGCCTGCACCAGCGCCTCGCACAGGGCTTCAGGCAGGCCCGCGGCGCGAGCGACATCCACGGCACGGCTGGAAAACTCCAGGTTCTCTTTCTGCAGGCCGACTTCCTGGTATGCCCGCGCGCGCGCGGCCAGCAGACGGGATTGCCACAAAGGCTGCTGGGCAAGCCCCAGGGCTCGGTCCAGCACCAGCGCGCGCGTCTCGACAGGCCCGCGCACCAGCAGCACTTCCCACAGCCCCAGGGCGGCGCGGGCCGCGACTTCGGCCTGCCCGGCTGCCGCTGCGGTTTCCACGGCGGCCACGATGTTCTCGCGCTCGGCCTCCAGGCGGTCCAGTGCCTCGAGTTCTTCGGGGCCTTCCACACGCTGGCCCCAGTTCCAGGCGTAGTCGGCGTAATGCGCGGCGTGGCGCAGCGCCTGCGCCCTGGCCTGTTCGGGGTCGGCGTCGGCCTTCCAGCGTTCCTGGCTGAACTCCAGGATCGGACGGTACATCAGAAAGCGCGTTTCGCGCTCGCCCTCCACGGCGCGCAGCAGGCTTTTTTCGCGCAGGCTCTGCAGGGCATCCAGCACGTCGTGGCTGTCATGGGCCGAAAGGTCAATCACCGCCTCGGCGGCCTCCAGCAGGAAGCCCTCGTGAAAGGCCCCGGCCTGCAGAAACGCTGCGCGCTCGACCTCATTCAGCAGCTCAAAGCCCCACTCGACGGCGCCGTACATGGTCTGCTGGCGCGGCGAAAGGTCGCGGCGCGATGACTTCAGCAGTTCGAACTTGCGCCCCAGCCGTTTGACCATCTGCGCGGGTTTCAGCATGCGCACGCGCGAGGCCGCCAGTTCCAGCGCCAGTGGCAGGCCGTCAAGCTCCTGGCAGATGCGGCACACGTCGGCGATGTTGTCGGCATCAAGTTCGAACTTCGGGTCGGCCTCCTGCGCGCGCTCTGTGAACAGCGCCACGGATTCGCAGGCGCGCAATGTGTCAAGATCAGCCGGGCCGACGTTGCGGGGCGGCGGGGTAAGCGGCGCAAGCTCGTACTGCTGCTCGCCCTGCAGGCCCAGCACCGCGCGCGAGGTCACCAGGAAGCTGACCTGTGGTGCGCTGCGCCGCCATGTGCCGATAGTGTGGGCGGCAAAGGCCGCCACCTGTTCAAAGTTGTCCAAAATCAGCAGCAGCGGCTTGCGGTACTGCAGCACGTTGCCCAGGGTCGTGACCGGGTTGTCGTTGCCGGTAAGGCGCAGGCCCAGCGCAAGCGCCGCGGCAAAGGCCACGCCGGCGGCATCGGTCGCGCCGCTGCAGTCAACAAACCACACGCCGCCTTCAAAGCGGTCGATCAGTTCATGGCCCGCACGCACGGCCAGGCGCGTTTTTCCGGTGCCGCCGGGGCCGGTCAGCGCCACCAGGCGTGAAACTTCGCGGGCTACGGCGCCGCCGGGGCCGCGCATCAGCTTGGTGCCGGGGCTGGTTCCGGCGTGGCGGCCGGAACTGCCGCTCTTGCGTGGCGCCAGCAGTTCGCACAGTTCGGCAAGCTCGTTCTGGCGGCCGATGAAACTGGACGCCTGGGGCGGCAGGTTCGTGGGCAGGGCACTGACGGTCTGCAGCGGCGGAAACTCCCGCGCGCCCAGCGCCGGGGGCAGCACCTGGAACAGGTGCTCGGGCTGCTCCAGCCCGCGCAGGCGGTGCTCGCCCAGGTCCGTGACCGCAAACTCGCCGTCCGGCGGCATCGCCCGCTTGAGTGCCGATTCGCTGGTGAGCACCTGCCCGCCGTGGCCCGCAGCGGCCACGCGGGCCGCGCGATTTACCACCGGGCCGAAGTAATCCGTGCGGCCGGACGCCGGGTCAGTGCTGACAATCGGCTCGCCGGTATGAACGCCCATGCGCACGTGAACTTCGCCGGCTGCCGCAGGCCAGGCTGCTGCTGCCAGTGCCGCCTGGGTGTCGGCACAGAAGCGCAAGGCCTGCAGCGCGTCGGCAAAGGCGACCATGAAGGCATCGCCTTCGGTCTTGACCTCGTAGCCCTCGTGGGCCGTGATCTGCGCGCGCATCAACTGGTTGTGCAGGGCCAGCACAGGCTCGAACAGACGGCCGTGCTTCTCCCACAGGCGGGAGGAATCCTGGATGTCCGTGAACACCAGCGTGACAGTGCCCGAGGGCCCCTTGCTCATGCCCGGAATATAGCGGGTGCCGCGAAATCCTGCTGCGGTTGGTGACGCGATTGCGCCTTACCGGATCTTGTTGTTGTCCGGGTCCAGCTTGCGCGAAGTCACGCGCTCAAGGTCCGCAATCCCGATGCCGTCGCCGGTGGGTTCCACATGCCTGGTGCTAAGGCGATCCAGGCGCGACATGCTCAGGCGGTCGTTGGTGCGGTCCATTTCGCGGCTTGTGATGTAGTCGGCGTCGGCCAAGGTGCGGCCACGGCTGGATTCCTCGAGCCCCGGCGAGGCCGCCCGGTCAAGCGCCGACATGCTGAAGCGTTCGCTGGCGTCATCCTGCTTGTGGCCCGAGTATTCGTTCAGGCCGCTCATGTCCAGCGAATAGCCACGGCAGCCCGCCAGCAGGGCACAGAAGCACAGCAGAATCAGGAGTGTGGGCCGCATGGTTGGATTGTAACGCCCGCAGGCCTCGCGGGTTGGGTCAAGCCCACGGATTTGGTCACAAATTGTGAAGCTGGAGCTCTTTCGACGTTTGTATGCAGAGATTCCGCGCAGCGCCGGTCGAGCAGGGCAAGGAGCGCGGACGAAGGCGTGGCTGAAGGCCACGACGAGGTAGCGCGACGAGGCCATGCGAAGGCCGCCGCAAGCGGAAGCCTGCAGACAAACGTGGAAAGTGCTCTAGTGCGGCGGCGGTGGCGTGTCGTCGTAGATGCCCACCCATTCGTCGGCAAGATGCGCGTCGTGGAACAGCAGCCAGGACCGCGGGCTGACGCCGGCCGCGCGCATCTGTTCGCGGATGCGATCAATGGCTGCGGGCACGTCCGTCAGCGCAACATCGAGGTAGCAATAGCGTTTGCCGGTACCGGCGCCCACCACGCAGCCGATCTGCTGTTCCATCAGGGCATAGCCGACGGCGGTTTCGACCTTCTTGCGTTCTTCCATGCGCGGGGCCACCTTGCGGCCCTCGCCGTCGAACTTGAGAAAGCAGAAGGTCTCACCGACCTTGCTGTAGCGCCGCGAATCAAAGGGCGCGCCCAGTTGCGCGCAGGCGCTCATTTCATCCAGCGCCGAGCTGCCCATGATCAGGTCCTGCTCGCGCGGGTAATCCGGCTGTTCGGGCGGGCTCAGCCGCCACAGGCTCCAGCGCAGGTCCTTGACCATGGAAACCAGCGGCCGATCCGGCAGCCGCGCGTTCACGCCCGCGACCTCGGTAAACACGGCGCGCTGCAGTTCATTCAGGGGCAGCCACTCCCCGCCCTGCGACTGCGACTCCACGGTTTCTATCGCGCCAACCCAGCGGGCCAGCGCGTCTTCGCCCAGCAGGCGTTCGGCGGCAATCACGGCCTGGGTGCGCGCCACGCTGTCGCCGGCATCGGGCAGCCAGAACTGAAGGTCCACCCGGTTCATGCTGCGCACACTGGCCCGCACGCTGGCGCGGCCCAGGGCCTGGCTGGTCTCGGCCTCTACGGCGCTGCGGGCGCTTTCGATGCTGTCGGCCGGGTGGGCATTGAGAAACTCCCAGCCCTCCAGGTGCGGTGCCCGGGCGATCATCGCGTCTACCATCGGGCGCAGCGAAAGGTGACCGTCAACGCTGATCACCAGCCGGGCCAGGCCGCCGCCGGCGGTACCGAACTCCCATCCCAGGCGGGTTTCCACGGCCTCAAGTTCGGCGGTCATGAATTCGGGCAGGTCAAACTCGGCTGCTCCGTGCAGGTAGGCGTGAATGGTGTCGGCCTGTGCCGCAAAGGCTGACCACCACTTTTCGATGCGCGACAGAACGGCTCTGCGGGCGGCGTTCTCTTCGTGGTCGTTGGAGTCGGCGTAAAGCCAGCGCATGGCTGTATTGTCCCGCAGGCCCGCCGCCGACGCAACCACAACGCAACGAATGTGGAGAGTTGTGGAGTGCTACTTCAGCACCCAGGCCTTCCACTCTGTCTCGAAGTCGGCCAGTTTCAGGCCGAATCGGGCCTCAAAGTCGCGGCCCTTGGTGTCGGCGCGGTAGTAATCGACCAGCAGGCCAAGGTACGCGGCCCGAAAGCGGTCCTTTTTGGTGAACAGGCAGTACCAGCCCACGCTGCCCACCAGCGCGTACTTTTCGATGCTGTTGACGGGTTTTTCGCCCGCGAACTCCTGCGCGCCCTGCGTGAAGATGGCAGCCAGCGAAGGCACCGCCCCGCCCTTGGCCTTCCAGAACTTGTCGATGGTGTACTTGCGCTGGTCTTCCAGCCCCTTGTGCACGGCCTTCTGGCCGTCGAAGTACAGGTCTTCAAACACCACGGCAATGCTTTCCACGATCCAGGCGTGTTCGGTCGTCATGGCCAGGTCCCACACGCCGGGGTTGCGACCGCGCAGCCCGATTTCGGTCAGGCGGTGCGCGCACTCGTGGTACAGCGTGCGGGCCAGGTTGTCGCGGGCCTTGTTCTTGCGGCCGACTTCGTCGCAGCGCTCGGCGTTGACAAACACCGTTCCCAGTGAACCCACATGCAGGCCGCCGCTGGTGGCGCCCATGGCAAAGCCGGCCTCCCTGGTGAACGCCACGAACGTTTCGGCCGACTTGCAGCACCACACAACGTTCGGCACCGCCCGGGCAGGGATCACGTCGCCAATCAGCCCCATGAAGTAATCCCGAAACCGGTCCAGCAGGCTGCTGTACTTCAGCGCCCGTGCCCAGGGCAGGTCGGTCACCAGCGTGAAGTACTTGCCCTGCACGACAAAGGGCTTGTCCCAGGTGGGCTCGTGCGGCGCCTTGGCGTTGGAAGGCGGTTCTTTGGTGACCAGCGGCGAAAGGCGTTCGTGATCGGCTGCACTAAGCCATCCCAGCGCGTCGTGCCACTTCTGGCCCTGTGCATTGCGCGACGGCCCGTGATCCGGGTCGATGTTCAGGATATTGCCCGCGGGCACACCCGCGGCCGCCGCACCCAGGGCGCGCCTGCGCTGCACGGCCTCGCGCCGGTCCAGAAACCCGCCCCAGGCCGCGGCGGTGTAGGCGTCGGTCTTGTCCTTGCACTGGTCCAGGATGGCCGTGGCGGCCTCGTGGCCCGCGGCAAGGTTGCACTGGCGGCGCGCCTCGGAAATCAGGTTGTTTTCCAGGCAGTAACGGGCCAGCTCCATGCCGGCGTCGTGATACCCCGCCTGCGAGGGGCTGTACGGCAACGCGTCCTGTCCCTGCAACAGGGTGCAGAAGCACAGGCACAGAATGGACGCAAGCACACGCATGGCGGGCCGTCAGGGGAGGCCCCGGGGTGCGCGGCATTGTCCCATGCCCGGGGTGCGCATGACAACAGGAAAGGGCTACATGAGCAGCACTTCCGCCTTCTTCATATGGAAGCGGCGGGCATTGCCTTCGTCGGCACCGATCTTGTGCACGGCCTCGAGTCCTTCGACCACCTTGCCGAACACGGTGTACTGGTTGTCCAGGCTCTTGGTGCGCTCGCGGGAAAGGCAGACAAAGAACTGGCTGCCGGCACTGTGCGGGTCAGGCGTGCGGGCCATGCTGAGGATGCCGTCGTCGTGCAGGATGTCGTTGAACTCGGCGGGCAGCTTGTAGCCCGGGCCGCCGCCGCCACTGCCGGTGGGGTCGCCGCCCTGGATCACGAACGAGGGCACAATCCGGTGAAAAGAAATGCCGTTGTAGTAGCCGCGCCGCGCAAGCTGCACGAAGCTGAGCACGTGGTTGTGGGCGCGATCGGGGTAGAACTCCAGCAGGATCGGCCCGGCCTCGGTATCCAGCTTCACGCGCAGCTTCTTGCCCTGGGCGTGGACCTTCAGGGCCACGCGGTTGCTGGTTTCGACCTGCGTCCCTTCCAGGGTCGGGGTGATGCGGCCCTGCGGGTGGTACAGGGCCTCGATGTTGAGGCCGTGGGCTTCAATGGCAAGCAGTTCGATGGTGGCACTGACGCTTTTGCCCGGTGCCAGGCTGACGGTGGAGGCCTCGGGCCCCACGCGGGTCAGGATGCTGAAGGGCGACTTGGCGTCGGGGTTGCGGTAAAGGCGAAAGCTGGTGCTGGGCAGGCAGAACTCGGGCTTGGGCACCCGGACGGCGGACTTGCCGTCGTTGGTGAATGTGACGGTGGCAAGGATGGGTTCGCCGAGGTTGTATTCGGGCTTATCGAGCTTGAGTTGCAGTGCCATGGGAGTCCTTTGAGTGGATGGCAGAGGATAATAAGGAAGTGGTTTGCGCGAAGGGCCAGAGGACGAGTTAAGGACCGGGAAAGGGAGTGTCAGTAAGTAGGTGAAATATCATGCATATTGAGGCAGATAGAATTGCAACGCACAGGTTGCAAAGTATCTTGCGGGGTATGTCAGAAACTTTGGCATGAGTTGGCGAGCATGCGCCGCCTCGTGGATGCCGAGGGGCAGCCGTTTCCTGGCGGGGATTCGGGCTGGCGGGCACCACAGGCGGCGCGGCTTGGCAAGTGCTGCCATACACGCGGGTTGCCGAATTGCTGGAAAGAGCAAAGTTATCGGACTTGTGCGTCCGATAAGGCAACGCCAGACCGCACAATGCCCTTCTGTGACAGGTTGGCGGTACCCGGAAGTCAAGCGATAAAGCGGCCGGGTACAGTCAAAAAGTCATCAAAACGGTGTTGACGGGAAGTAAAGCGTGGTTATGGTCTGCCTGCCCTCGGGGAGCCGAAGCGTCGCTATTCGGCACCTGACACGTTCTCGGAAAGGCACGTGTCTGGTCTCCCGGGGCGGTAACGGACGGACGTCTGCAGTTTTCTTGGTCTATTGGGAGAGCAAGGCATGGCAAAACTTTCGGCAATGGCCTTTGCGCTGCTGGTCGGCGCGGGGCTCTGGGCGGGGCCCGCAATGGCCCAGTCCAACGGTGACGCCGGTATCGGCGACATCGAGCGCAACGGCGGGCAGAATCCCGCTGAAGGCACCCTTGGTGACAAGGGCTTGAAGTTCACTTCGGACGGTTTCGAGCTGACTGTGACCACCCGCGTCCAGTTCCGCATGACCTACCAGAACGAAGTGGCCAACGGCAGCACCGGCACGAACGGCCGCGACTTCATCAACTTCCGCGTTAGTCGCGCCAAGACCGGCTTTGCCGGCTTCATCTTTGAGAAGAACCTGCAGTACCGTGTGCTGTTGAACTGGAACGGCATGGGCGGCGGCACCGTCGTCGAAAACGCCGTTTTCACCTGGGCTTGGCGTAACGAACTGAACGTCAACGCCGGCCAGGACAAGCTGAACTGGAACTGGGAAGAGTACACCAGCTCCGGTCGCCAGGCATTCGTTGAGCGCGGCTACGTCAACGAAGTGTTCAACCAGGATTACGCCAAGGGCATCTGGGTCAACGGCCAGGTCGGCGAAGAGACCCCGTGGCTGAAGTACTGGTTCGGTATCTACAACGGCGTGCTTGCCGGCAACAACGACTTCCGCAACGCCGACGGCGGCGCGCGTACTGAGCAGTTCAGCAACGCAGTGGACGGCGACCTGATGGTCAACCTGCGCCTGGAAACGCACCCGATGGGCGGCGTCAAGCAGTCGATGTACGACGACCGCAGCGCCGAGGAACGCGACAAGATCCTGTTCGCGGTCGGCTTGGGTTTCAACTGGCTGGTCAGCCGCTTCAACGACAACGCCCTGCGTCCTGACACGGTTGGTACCCCGACGGCTTCGGGCCGTTTCCGTACCGGCCAGGACACCATGGCTCTGACGCTGGACGGCCACTTCCGCTGGATGGGCCTGAGCGTTGACATTGCCTACTTCTGGCGCCACACCGAGTTCCACAACTTCGGCCGTACCGACTTCCGCCCGACCACACCGCAGAAGAACGGTATCTCGAACCTGACGGACTCGGCCATCACGTTTGAAGTCGGTTACTTCATCATCGCCCAGGAACTGCACGTCGGCTTCCGCTACAACATGCTGAACGCTGACGACTTCTGGGGTGGCAGCGACAACCGCGACCTCGGTATCCGTCCGGACACCACCGAAATGGGCGTGGTTGTGAACTACCTGATTCACGGCGAAAACCTGAAGCTGACCTTCGACATCCTGTATGTCGACCAGCAGCTCACCTACTCGGGCAGCACCACGGGCATCCTCGGCGTGTACAACGCGCCGCCGGTTCGCTCGGGCGCTCCGAGCGGCAACGCCGAGAACGGCGACCACAATGCTCTGTGGCTCGTTCGCCTGCAGCTCCAGTGGATCTTCTAAGATTCACCGGAAAGCAAGAAACACGACGGGCGGCCCATCAGGGCCGCCCGTTTGCATTGCACGGCACATCAGGGCCGCCCGTTTGCATTTCACGGCCCATCAGGGCCGCACTTCCTCATAGCCGCGCCATTTTTGCCCGCACATCCGACCCCGACTTTTCCATAATCCGCCATCCTTCCCAACCGGGGGCACCATGCGAGTTCTTTGCGCCGTCCTGCTGCTTTCTTTGCCCGCGCTGCTGGCAGCCCAACAGCCCGCTGCTGCCACAGAAGTCAAGGCAACCGGGCTGCGGTTCTGGTCCGACGAGTTTGAGCTCAGCGCCGAGACCCTGGTTCAGTTCCGCCTTACCTACCAGGACGAACGCGGCGGTAACGGCACCAACGGGCGTGACTTCATCAACTTTCGCCTGCCCCGCGTCAGGCTGGCCCTGCATGGCCACCTGTTTGACCCCATGTTTCAGTACCGCCTGCAACTGAACTTCGCGGGCAACCCCAATGAGATGGTCCAGGTTGCGCGCTTTCGGCTGGCGCTTGGCCCCGGCCTGAACCTGAACGCCGGCCAGGACCGTGTGCCCTGGGACTGGGACCGCCGGGTTGCCGGCCAGAACCTGCGGTTCATTGAGCGCAGCTACGTCAACGAGGTCTTTCACCAGGACTGGGGCAAAGGCCTGTGGGTGGACGGCGCGATTGGCAGCGATGCCCCGCTGGTGAAGTACTGGCTGGGCGTGTTCAACGGCGTGCTGCGCGCCGACAACGACTTTCGCAACAAGGACGGGGCGCTGACCCAGGACAGTTTCTCGCGGTTCATCGACGGCGAAATGATGGCGTCCATGCGCGCCGAAACCCAGCCGTTGGGCGCCATGCCCACCAACCTGGGCGACAACCGGTCAGAATCCGAGCGCGACAAGCTGACCATCGCCGCGGGCGTGGGCATGAACTACTTCCTGAGTGGCTTCACCGACGGCCTGCTGCGCGGCGACAGCGCCACCGTGGTGCCCGCGTCGGGCCGGCCCCGCACCCGCCACGAAACTGTTGCGCTGGTCGTGGATGCCCATGGCCGCTGGCACGGTGCCAGCCTTGATATCGCCTTCTACGCGCGTTTCACAGAGTTCCACAATCGCGGCAGCAACCGCTTCAAGCCCGACAACAAGGCCGGCATCAGCGACCTTTACGACTGGGGCTGGAGCATCGAGGGCGGGTACTTCATCCTGCCCGCCGAGCTTGGTGTGTTTGTTCGCGTCTGCGGCTTTGACGCCGACGAGTTCTGGGGCAGCGACGGCCTTTCCAACACGCGCACCCACCAGCGCGCGATCCGGCCTGACGCCATGGAGTACGGCGTGGCGGTGAACTACTTCTTTCAAGGAGACCGGCTGAAGTTCTCGCTGGACATCAACTATGTGGACCAGCAACTGGCATTTGCCTATGACGGCGGGTTCAACACGGGGCTGGTCGGCGTGTACAACCGGCCGCCGTCGCGAAACGGTGTGCTGGGCAGCCACCCGGACGGCGCCGACCACAACGTGATCTGGATTGTCCGTCTGCAGCTGCAATGGATCCTGTAAATGACCTTTGATTCGTTTCGCGTTTCGGAAGTGCTGCCGGCCTCACCGGCACTGGTGTACGCGACCTGGCTTTCCAGCATCGGCCACACCGAGATGACCGGCGGCGCGGCCAGGGTGGTACCCGGCATCGGCGGCAAGTTCACGGCCTGGGATGGCTACATCTGGGGTGTGACACTGGAACTCGACCCGGGGCGCCGGATTGTGCAAAGCTGGCGCACGCTGGAGTTTCCAGCGGCGGCACCCGATTCTCACCTGGAAGTCACGCTGGAAGAAACGCCCGAAGGTGCCCGGGTGACCCTGAACCACACGCGCATCCCGGCCGGGCAGGGTGCCAGCTATCGGCAGGGCTGGTTTGACCATTACTTCGACCCGATGCGGGCCTACTTTGTGCGCCAGTCCGGCCGGGGCAGCAAGCCTGCCGCCAAACGCAAACCTGCGGCCAAGCGCAAGCCTGCCGCCAAACGCAAGCCTGCCGCAAGGCGCAAGCCTGCCGCCAAGCGCAAACCTGCCGCCAAGCGCAAGCCTGCGGCCAAGCGCAAACCCGCCGCCAAGCGCAAGCCTGCGGCCAGGCGCAAACCCGCCGCCAAGCGCAAGCCTGCGGCCAAGCGCAAGCCTGCCGCCAAGCGCAGCGCACGACCCAGCCGCAAGCGCCGTTGAGCCTTTGTGATTGCTGCGCCGACTTTGCCTCGTGCAATGGCCACAAACGCAATACACTTGTGCCATGGATCGGCTGAAGCTTGCCAACATTGCCATGCTGGTGGCCGGCATCGGCCTTACCGTCACCGGCTCGATTTTCTGGCTGATGGGCCGCACCCACGCGCCCGAGCCCACCCCGCACAGCGATGCCCTGCCCGAGGGCGAGTCCCTGATCGCCGCCGGTGAACAACTGGTACGTGAACACAACTGCAACTTCTGCCACCGAACCGAGCGCCCCTCGGGCCACCCCGCGGTGCGGGACAACTGCCAGCTTTGCCACCAGTACCACGACCGGCCCGAGAACCTGGGCCCGCCGCTGGCACACGTGGCCGAGCGCCGGCCTGAGGAATGGATACGCCGCTATCTGCGCTTTCCGTACAAGCTGCGGCCGCATTCCGCCGACCGCATGCCCGACCTTGGGCTTTCGGACCGCAGCATCGAAATCCTTACCCGCTATCTGGTTGCCGTGGCCCGCCCGCTTTCCGGCACACCGGTATCACGCGAGGAAACCCCTGACCCAACCCGCCTGGAAGCAGGCCGGGCATTGTTCGCCACCTTCGGCTGCGACACCTGCCATGGCATGGGCGAGCCCGGCTTTGCCCCGATGCGCCGGCCTGACGGCACGCTGGCCCAGCCGGCGGCGGTGTTCGCGCCCGATCTGGGCATGGCCTTCAACCGCCTGCGGCCTGAGTGGGCAGCCCAGGCGATTCTGGAGCCCGAAAAGTGGCTGCCCTGGGCGGGCATGCCCAAGCAGAACATGACCCCGGACCAGGCCCGCACGCTGGCCTGGTACGTGTTCAATGCCGGGCCGCGGCACAGCACCAAGGTGGATCATCACCGGGTAGAGGCGATCCTGCGTGCGCGGTGCAACGGCTGCCACTACGGCCCGGACCCAAAGGCGGGCCCGTCCACCAACCCCGAGGGCGGGGCCGGCTGGCTGGGCACCTGGGGCAAGCCGCGCAAGCTGGACCTGATGAGCATCGAGGGCCTGATGCGCGGCGCCGTGGATGACCTTGGCCGGCCGCGTCCCACGGTCATTCCGTGGGCCGAGAACACGCCGCTGATCATGCACCTGCGCGGGCTGAAACAGCCACACATGCCCTTTGGCGGTGACCCGCTGCCGGCTGAAGAGCTGGCGGAACTGGAGGACTGGATTGCCGGGGGCGCGCCGGTGCCCAGGGAACAAGGGGGCATCAAGGTCGCCCCGCCCATAGAGATGGGCAACGGTCGCTGAGATCCGGCCCAAATGAAACAACCGGGGCCAGTGGCCCCGGTTGTGCGTTGCAGGGGTCAGCTGTCGATCTGCTGCCAGAATTCGGCGGGCATGTCCTGGGCCAGGTGCAGCGCACCGTTGGCGCCGGCAAAGGCAGGTTCCTGCACGCGGGTCACGCGGCCACCACCCAGTTCATTGAGTTTGCGTTCAATGGCCTTGTCCAGGCCGATGATCTGGCTTCCGCCGCCGGCCAGCAGCACGTTGTTGCGCATGTTGGCCTGGAACTCGGGGTCGTAATCGCCAATCAGGTCGTGCAGGCTGCCGACAATCTCGGGGACAATGCTTTCCACGGCTTCGCGCACCTGGGCGGTGATGTCGAACTCGCGGGGCACGCCGCGCACCGGCAGGGTGACCTTGACGGGTTCGTCCACCTTGGCCAGTGCGGCAAATTTCTCCTTGAAGCCCTTGACCATGTTGACGGTGAAGCTGGCCTCGGGGTATGCGGCCTTCAGCAGCTCAAACAGGCGGCGGTCCACGGCGTCGCCGGCGGCGCTGACGGTGATCTGGTCTTCGGGCTGGGGCAGGCTGCCGTGCATGCGGCAAAGGTCGGTGGTGCCGGCGCCGATGTCGATTACCAGCGTGTCGGTGAGAAACTGCAGGCCGTAGGCGACGGCGAAGGGCTCGCTGCAGATCATCACGCAATCAAGGATGCCGCGGGCGGCATCCAGCAGCGCCTTCTGGCTGTGGATGCTGGCCTGGGCGGGCGCGCCGATCACGGCGTAGATCAGGTCGTCGGGGCGGGGCTTGGCCAGCTGCAGCACGTGCTGCATCAGGTCGCGCACGGCAAGGGCCTGCTTGGCCGGGTCGCGGTTGAGCGCGCCGTCCATCTCGGCGTACTTCACGTCGCCCTTCTGCATGGGGCGGTAGACGTCGCAGGAGTGCTTGGCGCGCCAGGCCTCGGCGCCGAACAGCTTGTCTTTGCCCAGGGCGCGCTGGGAGATCAGGTCGCGCGGGTAGGCCACAATGCTGTCGACTGTGGTGCGGTTGCCGTTGCTGGCGGCAATGGCGGTGTGGCTGGTGCCAAGGTCAATGCCGACGAACAGGACACCGGCTTCAGGCTTGGACTGGGGGGCATTGGCGTTGGGCTGCATGGCGATCTCCATGGAAGTTTCCATGGAATCGGCATTCCGGTGCCCGGAACTTCATGAAAGTAGGGAAGTCAGGGGCCAATTTTCAGCCCAATGGCATGCGGCGGCCGGGTAGGCCGCCGCATGGTTTGGTGGGTGAGCAGGGCTGCGGTTACTTCTTCTTGTCTTTGTCTTCTTTCTCTTTCTTTTCGCGCTCTTCCTTTTCCTTCTTTTCCTTCTCCTGCTTTTCCTTTTCGTCCTTCTCTTTCTTCTCTTTCTTCTCTTTCTCGTTCTTTTCGCGTTCTTCCTGTTCTTTCTTTTCTTTCTCGGCCTTTTCGCGCTCGGCCTTTTCTTTCGCCTCTTTGTCTTCGCGTTCCTTCTTTTCGCGGTCGGCCTTTTCTTTCTCGGCGCGCTCCTTCTCTTCCTTCTCTTTGCGCTCCTTTTCGGCCTTCTCGCGCTTCTCTCGTTCTTCCTGTTCCTTGCGTTCCTTCTCGGCCTTTTCCTTCTTCTCTCTTTCCTCGCGTTCCTTCTTTTCGCGGTCAGCCCTTTCTTTCTCGGCGCGTTCTTTCTCTTCCTTCTCTTTGCGTTCTTTCTCGGCCTTTTCCTTCTTCTCCCGCTCCTCGCGTTCCTTCTTTTCGCGGTCAGCCTTTTCTTTCTCGGCGCGCTCCTTCTCTTCCTTCTCTTTGCGCTCCTTTTCGGCCTTCTCGCGCTTCTCGCGTTCTTCCTGTTCCTTGCGGTCCTTCTCGGCCTTTTCGCGCTTCTCGCGTTCTTCCTGTTCCTTGCGGTCCTTCTCGGCCTTTTCCTTCTTCTCTCTTTCCTCGCGTTCCTTCTTTTCGCGGTCAGCCTTTTCCTTCTCGGCGCGTTCTTTCTCTTCCTTCTCTTTGCGTTCTTTCTCGGCCTTTTCCTTCTTCTCCCGATCCTCGCGTTCCTTCTTTTCGCGGTCAGCCTTTTCTTTCTCGGCGCGTTCCTTCTCTTCCTTCTCTTTGCGCTCTTTCTCGGCCTTCTCTTTCTTTTCGCGCTCCTCGCGTTCCTTCTTCTCGCGGTCAGCCTTTTCCTTCTCGGCGCGTTCTTTCTCTTCCTTCTCTTTGCGTTCCTTCTCGGCCTTTTCCTTCTTCTCGCGCTCCTCGCGTTCTTTCTTCTCGCGGTCAGCCTTTTCCTTCTCGGCGCGCTCTTTCTCTTCCTTCTCCTTGCGCTCCTTCTCGGCCTTTTCCTTCTTCTCCCGCTCCTCGCGTTCCTTCTTCTCGCGGTCAGCCTTTTCCTTCTCGGCGCGCTCTTTCTCTTCCTTCTCCTTGCGCTCCTTCTCGGCCTTCTCGCGCTTCTCGCGTTCTTCCTGCTCTTTGCGCTCCTTTTCGGCCTTCTCCTTCCTTTCCCGCTCCTCGCGTTCCTTCTTCTCGCGGTCAGCCTTTTCCTTCTCGGCGCGCTCTTTCTCTTCCTTCTCTTTGCGCTCCTTCTCGGCCTTTTCCTTCTTCTCCCGCTCCTCGCGTTCCTTCTTTTCGCGGTCAGCCTTTTCTTTCTCGGCGCGTTCTTTCTCTTCCTTCTCTTTGCGTTCCTTCTCGGCCTTTTCCTTCTTCTCGCGCTCCTCGCGTTCCTTCTTTTCGCGGTCAGCCCTTTCTTTCTCGGCGCGTTCTTTCTCTTCCTTCTCTTTGCGCTCTTTCTCGGCCTTCTCTTTCTTTTCGCGCTCCTCGCGTTCCTTCTTTTCGCGGTCGGCTTTTTCCTTCTCGGCGCGTTCTTTCTCTTCCTTCTCCTTGCGCTCTTTCTCGGCCTTTTCCTTCTTCTCCCGCTCCTCGCGTTCCTTCTTTTCGCGGTCAGCCTTTTCCTTCTCGGCGCGTTCTTTCTCTTCCTTCTCCTTGCGCTCCTTCTCGGCCTTCTCTTTCTTCTCCCGCTCCTCGCGTTCTTTCTTCTCGCGGTCGGCCTTTTCTTTCTCGGCCTTCTCGCGCTCTTCCTTCTCTTTGCGCTCTTTCTCGGCCTTTTCCTTCTTCTCTCGTTCCTCGCGTTCCCTGCGTTCGCGATCGGCCTTTTCACGCTTCTCGCGTTCTTCCGCCTCTTTGCGCTCCTTCTCTTCCCGTTCCTTCTCGGCCTTGTCTTTCTTGACCTTGGGGCGATAGACGTGCAGCTTCTCGCCGTCGTCCTGCTTGTTGCCCGGGGTCTTGTGATCCGGCGCGTCCTGGATTTTGCGGCGTGGTGGCTGCTTGCCGGTGTACTTTTCGGCCTCGTCGTACCGGATGCAGTCGTTCACCGGCCTGCCGCTGACGACCACCAGGCTGCCGCGCACGCTGCAACGGCCCAGCAGCGCGCGTGTTTCGCGCCGGTGCACGATGAATATCTTCAGGTTTGGCGCGCAGAAGTGCCTGTGCAGCACAAACACCCATGCGAATTCGTGGACCTCGGTGTCCCAACGCACGTCATGCACATGAATGCCGGCGCTGTAGGACCACCGGCAGGACGGCGGCAACGGCGCCCAGCCCACATAGCCGCCGCCTTCGCGCCAGACCACCCAGCCGCCACTCCACTCATAGCCCGGCACCCAGTACCAGCGGCTGTTGATGTGGGTCCAGCGGCCGTAGTGCTCGCAGGCCCAGCCCCACTCGTAATCGCTGACCCAGTACCAGCCAAAGTCGTCTACCCACACCCAGTGGCCACGGCTGTACGGGCGCCAGTCATCGTCCACATCGCGGGGGGTCCAGCACTGGCCATAGCCCGAGACTTCAACCCAGGTGCCAAAGGGCGCCAGGGGCTCGTGAAAGTGAGTGATCTCGATCTCGACAATCACCGGCTCAGGCCGCGGCTCCGGGCGCGGCTCGGGCCGGGGTTCCGGTTGTGGCTGTCGGTTGCTGGTGTGGTCGGGGTCGTTGTCGATGTACACCGTCCGCGTGTAGCAACCACTGACCGCCGCCATCATCAGCGCCAATGCCGCCAGCAACATGTTCGTGCGAAGTTTCATCCCATCCTCCATGCCTCAGGCCGCCGCAGTTCCCGGCCGGCCGTGCGCGGCAATCATACCCACAAGCCCGTCGCAACGCCCCAAAATGCCTCTCATGCCCAGTGACGCAGGCCGCAACCCGGAGTTGCAGCCAAAAATCTGGCATGCCGGCCTTGCGATACCCGCACCTGCCTGTGCCTCCCCGCATTGACCGAATTGCCGCTGGCTGCGATACTTGCGCTGTTGCGAAACCTCCCCTTACGGCGACTTCGGTCTGCCGCGGGGACTTTCGCTTTTGGGGATGCCCGTCACTCGGTTTTGGGTTCCGTGACAGGAACCGCAGGCATTCAGGGAAAGGGATGCACCCCTTTGTGGAACTAGGGCTGCACCCCAAGGGCACACATGCCACGGCTGCTGGTTGAAAAAGGACCTGATCGAGGCAAGGCCGTCGCCATTGGCGCGGGCCAGCAGGTCGTTGTTGGCCGCGACAACGCCGCCAACCTTCAGCTTTCCGACAACATGTGCTCGCGCCGGCACTTCCTGATTGCGGCCAAGGGCAGCGTGTTCGGCCTGAAAGACCTGGGCAGCGCCAACGGAACGCTGGTCAACGGCCGGCGCATGGCCAGCGCCCACAGGCTGGAGTACGGCGACACGATCCAGATCGGCGAAACCCTGATCTCGTGGCTGCCAGACGAGCAATCCGACCGATCCGGCGGCCTGATCGGCCAGCAGATCGGCGGCTATCGCATCGAACAGCGCCTGGGCCGCGGTGCCATGGGCACGGTGTACAAGGCCACGCAGATGTCCCTGGGTCGCACCGTGGCGTTGAAGGTGCTGTCGCCGGAGCTGACCAAGGACCCGAAGTTCTGCGACATGTTCCTGAAGGAAGCCCGCGCCGCGGGCGGCCTGAACCACAGCAACATCATCCAGGTGTATGACGTCGGCGACGAGGCCGGACAGTACTTCTTCAGCATGGAGTACGCGGCCAAGGGTTCCGTGCTGGATGAACTCAGCCAGCAGAAGACGCTGCCGCTGGCACGGGCCATCAAGGTGATTCGCGACGCCTGCGCGGCGCTGGATTACGCCGAGCGCAAAGGCCTGGTGCACCGCGATATCAAGCCCGACAACCTGATGGTAACCGAAGACGACACCGTCAAGCTGGGCGACCTGGGACTGGCCATGAGCACGGTGGAGCTTGAGGCCGAACAGGACGGCGTGTTCGGTACGCCGCATTACATCGCGCCGGAACAGGCGATGGGCAAGCCGATTGACCACCGCGCGGACATCTATGCGCTTGGCGCGAGCTTCTATCGGGTGCTGTCGGGCCGCACGCTGTTTGAGGGCGCCACGGTCAAAGAGATCCTGAAAAAGCAGGTGCGCGAGCCGCACGCGCCGATCACGAACTTTGTGCCTGACTGCCCCAAGGGCATCAGCACGATCATCGACCGCATGCTGGTCAAGAACCCGGCCGAGCGTTACCAGCACGCCAGCGACATCGCCGCCGACCTTGCCAGCTTTGAGGCCATGCAGCAGCGCCAGGGCGGGCAGGTGGCCAACCCGCTGGCCGAGCGCCCGCGTTCGCTGCCGCCGGAACACAGCCAGGAAATCGCAGCAGCCATGAAGTCGCGCAACCTTGCCTTGGGCGCGATTGCGGCCGGCGTTGCCGTGATTGCGCTGGTGATCATGCTGTACCTGTTTGTGTTCAAGGGTGACCCGGTGGCCGACAACGGCGCGGGCAACGCGCCGATCGTCGCAGGCAACAGCGGCCCGGCTGTCAATGGTACCGGCAAGCCTGACGTCCGGCCCGATGTGGCCGAAGCCAATGAAAAACTGCGCGAGGCCCTGAGCATTGCCCAGTACGAGATCGGCCAGGAAGGCGCAGGCCGCAAGGAGTACGAGGGCGCAGTCAAGCGGCTGGGCGACGCCCTGGCCACGTGGATCAAGGCCAGTGATGAGATGAAAGAGCGTGTGCGTGTCAGGCGCACACAACTGGAAAGCGACCTGCGCCGCATGACCGAGCGCGCGGATGCCTATCGCGCGCAGTGGGAGGGCGTGCGCCAGGAAGTCACGGCCCTGGCGGAAGACTTCAAGTACGTCGCCGGCAGCGAAAAGCTGGGTGCGTTTCTGAAAACCTTCGAAATCACGGACGCCGCAGACGCAGAGGTAAAGGCAGTTCAAGAGAGTGTCGAGACCTACGCGCGCGTGGAGTACCCACTGGAGTTCCGCGCCATTGTCCAGGCATTCCAGGGTGCCGCGGCCAAGGAGCGCGACCGCGCACTGGCCGAAAAGGACCCTGCGGCCAAACTCGCGGGCATGGAGGCACTGCTGGGCCGCGTCAACGGCAAACACGATGTCTGCGACGACGAAGAAACCCGCAAGCGCCTGAAGAATTTTGCGGGCGAGATTGAAAAACTGGTCAACATCCTGCGCGGCGACGCCGAACGCGCCGACCGCGAAAAGCTGGATGCGGCTTTCCGTGCCGCCAGCGGCGCGCTGGAAGAGGCCCTCAAGGCGGCTTCGCGTGAGGTCGCGCTGGGCAACTTTGTGCAGGCCGGGCGGCGCCTGGACGACTTTGAACTGACCAGCGTCGAGTACGCCCAGTACCGCAACCACGACCGCTTCGCCCCGATCCGCGACGACATCCAGCGCCGGCGCGACCAGACGGCGCTGCAGTTCGCGTCGGTTTCGTTCCTGGCCGGCAAGCTGCCGGGCCTTGTGGCGCAGCGCGATATCACCAAGCGCGTGCCCTGGCCCGAGGCCGTATCCAAGGAGTTCGGCGGCCCGGCCGTGGTGTTCAGCATGACTGCAGAAAGCCGCGTCAAGGACGGGGCTTGGGCGCTGGAACGCTCGGACAGCGGCCGCAACATGGGCGCCTGGTCCAGCACCCAGGTCACCACTCCCGAACGCCGCAAGGCAATCGCCGGGGCGCTGGCATTTCTGCTTGCAAACGATGTCGGGTTTGCCTCGGCCATGTTGTTGACCCCGGCCGGCCAGAAGGCCCCCGCAGCCGCCGGCATCTTCGCGTGGCTGTGTGAATGGGAATGCTACGACGAAGCCTTTGCCTTCATTGACCTGGCCTGGAAGGACCCCAAGCTGACCGATGCCGCCAGGCCGCTGGTGCGCGAATACTACGCCTGGGGGCTGCTGGGCAAGTCGCTCGCTGCGGCAGAGGCCGGGCGATCCGCCGAGGCAACCAACTGGTTGCGGATGCTGGAAGGGCAGTTTGCCGATACCCGGGCGAACAAAGGCCGGAAATAGCCGACCATCGTGGAACTGTCCTCCTTAGCCATTTTCACTGCACTGCTTGCCCTTTCGGCGTTCTTTTCGGGCACCGAGACGGCGTTGACCGCCATCAGCGATGTCACGCTGCAGAAGCTGTGCGATGGGGGCAACCCCAAGGCCCGCCTGCTGCGGCGCATGCTGCAGAACAAGGGCCGCGTGATTGCCACGCTGCTGATCGGCAACAATGTCGTCAACACGGCGCTGGCGGTGTTTTCGACCCTGGTGTTTGACGCCTGGGCGCGAAGCTCGGGTGTGCTGCCGGCGGCCTGGGCACCCGTGGGCGCGTCGGTTTCGGCGGTTGTGTTTCTGCTGGTGTTCGGCGAGGTGCTGCCCAAGTCTATCGCGGTCAGTTTCTCGACACGCTGGGCCCTGATGGCCGCCTGGCCGGTGTTTTTGCTGATGTCGCTGCTGGCGCCGGTGACCTGGCTGCTGAACCGGCTGTCGGACGGGATGATGCTGCTGCTGGGCCGCAAGGCCGGAACGGACGACATCTTTGACGTCAAGCAGATCCATGCCATGGCCAACATGGGCGAGCAACAGGGCGTGATTGACGAACAGGAAGCCGAACTGATCCAGCGCGCCAGCCAGCTGAATGACACGCGGGTGCGCGAGATCATGATCCCGCGCACCGACGTAGCAGCCATTGATGTGGGCATGAGCCTGTCCAAGATCCGCGAGTACCTGCAGCGCAACAACTTTTCGCGCATCCCCGTGCACCGCGGCGAACTGGACGACATTGTCGGCGTGCTGCACTACAAGGATTTCCTGCGCCACGCCCCCGAACGCGACGAGGACTTTGAACTTGTCAGCTTTCTGCACAAGCCGCTGTTCGTGCCCGAAAACATGTTCATCGGCCACCTGCTGAAGCAGATGCAGGCGCGGCACGCTCACATGGCAATTGTGCTGGATGAATACGGCGGCACGTCAGGCCTGATTACCCTGGAAGACGTGGTGGAAATGCTGGTGGGCAAGATTGACGACGAATACGACGAGATCAGCACTCCGATTGAACAGGTAGATGCCGCAACGGTAGAGGCCGACGCCCGGGCCACCGATGACGCGCTGTTTGAAAAGCTGGGCATGCACATGGACCCGTCGCTTACGGAAGGGTTCCATACCGTGGGTGGGCTTGCACTTACGGCGTTCGGGAATATTCCGTCGGAAGGCGACAAGACCACGTATCATGGCATGGAGATCACCGCGCTGCGCGTGAAAGGCAACCGTGTGCGGCGCGTGCGGGTGCGGAAGCTGACAGAAGAAGAGACCGCCGCCATCGGGCGTGAAAGCAGCCGCAGGCCGACATCGCGACTGCTGCCCGAGACGACGGGCCCGCAGCCGCAGGCAGACTCAGCACCGGCAGGAGAGAACAATGGGTGACCTTGGCAAACCGGCGCGAATCATCGCGCTTGCGCTGATGTTGGCGGCCCCGCTTTGGGCGCAACTGCCCCCGGGCGGCCAGTTGCCTGACGGGGTTCAGGCGCCGCCGGCCTCGGCGGACAAGGAGTCGTTTATCATTCAGCCCAAGAACCTGCCCACCGGCGCCAAGGACCAGACCATCCGGCTGGTGTGCAACACCGCCTCGGGTTTCAACACCAGCAGTTCGCGCCCGCCGGAACTCAAGTTTTCGGCCGGTGCCGCGCTCAAGCCCGGCAGCTTCATGCTGTTGAACGCCAACGAAGCCGAATGCCGCGTTGATATCGCGGACGACGCCTTTGGCACCGTGAATGTTTCACTGGAGCTTTACTCGGTCAACGGCTCGGCCGTGTTCAGCACGCTTAATGCCACACTGGGCATCACCGGCCCCGTCAGCGTTTCAGGCAGCCAGGCCAAGGTCGGCGCCGAAAGCATTGAGCTGGTGCGGGTCAATCACAGTGCCGCGCAGAAGGCCGGCGCGTTGCTGATCTTCGGCCGTATCGCGGGCACGGTAAGCGTCACGGCGCCCACCGGTACGCTGTTTTCGAAGGCGCCCGTGGCCAGTGCCAGTGCGGGCACAATCAACTCGCCGGTGCTGTCGTCCAACAACACTGTGTTCACATTCAGCATCGGCAACGCTTCGCTGGATGACGTTACCGTGCGCATCGGGGACATTGAGTACAACACCCAGCTGTTCGGTTTGGCCGGTGGCACCCAGGGTGTGCTGGCCTGCGAGATTACCGGGGCAGCCCTGAGCAACCAGTCGGCGCTGGTGGTCAACGCCCATACCGCGCGCACCACCGTGGCGGGCAAGAACGATGTTGCCGCGCCCGCGGCGGGCAGCGGCAGCCAGTCGGGTGGCGGCACAACCACGCCCGGCACGCCCACCACACCAGCCGGCAGCGTTCGTACCCAGCCGAGCTCCAGCGGTCGCGGGCTTGAGGATTCGCCCCGCCCCGCGCGCAACCGCCAGAACCAGAACCAGGGCGGCAGCGGCGGAGCCGGCGCCGTAACCCCGCGGCCCGCAACATCGGACGGCCCGCGGCCGGTTGCCGCGCCTCCAGCCCAGCCCCTGCAGCCCGGCAACCAGGGCGGAGTCGCACCACAACCGCAGCCCGCGCCCGCAGGCGCTGCACCCGTGGCCGGCGGCGCTGCTTCCGGCAACCGCAATGCCAGCGATGGCAGCATGAAGCCCCAGGCCGGCGAAAAACCCCCGGCGCCGGGCACGGTTTCCGGTAACAGGCCTGACATCCGTGAAGTGGCGGGCGTGTTGAACATCTCGCCCGGGCTGTACTTCTGCGACAAGGACTTCAACCCGCTGGGCGCCGTGGTGCTGGACAAGACGGTGAGCGGCGAAGCCGGCGGCCGCGTGTGGATTGTGCTCAAGCGCGACAAAGACAAAGACCCCACCCGCGTGGAAACCGTGACCGTCAAGCTGAAGGTCAGTGGCGTGGTGCGCGAGCTGGTGCTGACAGAAACCGGCAAGGACACCGGCGAGTTCCGCTGCGGCAAGGAAGGTGTGCTGCTGCTGTCCGGGGAGAACCCCGACAGCAACACCGTGGCCACGCCGGATGAGCCCGCCAAGATCCGCCTGCCGCGTTAGCCGTCAAACAGACGTATATAGCCATCATAGCGAAAGCGCCGGTTGCGCTTGTTGCCGGTGAACTCAAGAAGAACCCCGGCATCCTGCAACCGGGCGACAAGCCGGTTTGCCGACGGCGCGGCAATGCCCGCAAACTGACGGACTTGCTTCCCCGACACGATGGGGTGACGAAACAGCATCTCCAGCACCTTGTGGCCATGCGCTGCCGACCGGCCAAGCTTGTCTGTGATTTGTGCCCGATGATCCTCCCGCAACAGGAGAATCTTGCGCGCGGTCTCCGTTGCCAAAGCGCTCACTTCCGCAACACCGCGCAGGAAGAAATCCAGCCAGCCCTCCCAGTCTCCGGCATCGCGCACCGCCTGAAGGCGGTCGTAGTACTCCTGCCGATGCTGTTTGAGATAGTGGGACAGGTACAGCACCGGCTTCTGCAACACGCCCTGCTGGCACAGCAGGAACGTGATCAGCAGGCGGCCGACCCTGCCGTTGCCGTCAAGAAACGGGTGGATTGTTTCAAACTGCGCGTGCGCCATGCCAATGCGCGCAAGCAGCGGGATGTCCGAGGCCAGGTGAAGAAACTTCTCCAAGTCCCCAAGCGCGCGCGGAACTTCGTCCGGCGGTGGCGGAACAAAGCTGGCATCCGCCAGGCTGGAGCCCGCTGGTCCGATCCAGTTCTGGCTGGTTCGCAGTTCACCTGGCGTCAGGCTCGACCCACGAACGCCCTGAAGCAACTCGCGGTGAATTTCGCGGATCAGGCGGACGGACACGGGCAAGGTTGCAAGTCGTGCCAGCCCGTAGTTCATGGCCCGGACGTAGTTCACCACTTCGTGAACATCGCGGGGCTGTTCGGGCGACAGAACTTGAGCCTCGGCAGCCAGCACGTCCTGCAGCGAACTTTGTGTGCCTTCAATCTGGCTTGAAAACACCGCCTCCTTGCGCACGTACATCATCACAAAGAGTTCGGGGTTCGGCAGTGTCAGAACGGAGCCATCCAGACGGCCCAAAGCTCGGTCGGCCCGTGACAACAGCTCTGCGTTGATCCGCACTGGCGGCTGCGGAGGTAATGTCGCCGGAACAAATGCGCGGTAACCCGTGAGCTGCCGGATGTACCGGCCTCTGCGATTTTCATCACTAGTTGGTGATTCTGTAGGCTCACTTGCCGTCATTTTGGCTGACATCCAGTTGTATACGCTCACTTGCGTATACTATAGATGGATAGACCGTCCTTGCAATCTGCAACTGATCCTATGGAGCCAGATCGAACTCGGGTTCCAGGCCGTCCATGCGGCCGACCTTCTGGATCAGGTCTTCCACGCGGCAGGAATAGCCCCATTCGTTGTCGTACCAGCCGATCACCTTCACAAAGTTGCCGTCAATCACCTGCGTGAGTTCGGCGTCGAAGATGCAGCTGTGGCTGTTGCCCACAATGTCGCTGCTGACCACCGGGTCGGTGCAGTACTGCAGAATCCCCTTCAACGGGCCGTTGGCCGCTGCTTCAAAGGCGGCGTTGATCTGTTCCGCCGTCGCGGGCTTCTGCAGTTCCAGGGTCAGGTCGACCACGCTGCCGTCCGGCACAGGCACGCGCAACGCAAGGCCGTCGAGCCTGCCCGCCAGCGCCGGAATCACCCGCCCCACGGCTGTGGCCGCGCCGGTGCTGGTCGGAATGATGTTCAGCGCTGCGTGCCGCGAACGCCGGAAGTCCTTGTGCGGCGAATCCACCAGGTGCTGGTCGGCGGTGTAGGCGTGAATGGTGTTCATAAGCCCACGCCTGATGCCAAAGGCCTCATGCAGCACCAGCGCCATCGGCGCGGCGCAGTTGGTGGTGCAGCTTGCGTTGCTGATGATCGTTGAGTCCGGCTTCAGCACGTGGTCGTTGACGCCCAGCACCACGGTGCTTTCCAGGTCGTCCTTGGTCGGCACGGTAATGAGAACACGGCGCGCGCCCTGCTTCAGGTGCGTTTCAAGCTCGCTGACCTTGCGGAACTTGCCGGTGCTTTCGATGACGTAATCAACGCCAAGCTCTTTCCACGGCAATCTGGCCGGGTCTTTTTCGTTCAGCACCTGAAACGGGTCGCCGTCAATGGTCAGGGTGTTGCCGGCCAGCTGGACTTCGCCGGGATAGATGCCGTGCACACTGTCGAACTTGAAGGCATAGGCCAGGGCATCGGGCGGGGCCAGGTCGTTCACGGCCACCACGTCAAAGTGTTTGCGCAGCTTGGCAATGCGCGTGACAGTGCGGCCGATGCGGCCAAAACCATTGATGGCAATCTTCGGTGCGGACATGGTTGGCTCCTCTTTGTGTATGGTGTCTGGTGTCTGGTGTCTCTGCAGCTCAGTGTGTCTTTGCCGTCGCAGTTCAGGGTGTCTTGGTCGTCGCAGTTCAGGCCCCAAAGGGGCCGTAAGACTCTAGCCCGGCGCGTGAGCGCCGGGAATCATGTACCAAAACGACACAAAAGCTGCGCTCGTTTGCGGACGAACTGAAAGAGTTCCTGCAACGAAACGGCCTGGCGTTCTCCGAATCCGATCTTGCGTAGCGTCTGCCGCCCCTGACGGGGCTTTGGATGATTGGGCGAGAACCCCGGCCCTGACGGGCCGGGCTAAGTTCTTGCGGCCCCTGCGTGGCCTGTTCCGCCGGGCGAGCTGTCGACAGACATGCCGTGCAGGGCCCTGCGGGCAATGGACTCTGCCATAGAACGTCGCCCCAACAATAAGGCCCCCGCGTTGCGGGGGCCTTTTGGCGGCTTGCACGATTTACTTGGCGGTCTTGGCCAGGTAGGCGCTGGTGCTGGCAGCCGTCGGCTTCATGGCTTCCTTGCCTTCGTTCCAGTTGGCCGGGCAGACTTCGCCGTGGCTCTGGGCGTACTGGAAGGCCTTGATGATGCGCAGGGTTTCGTCAACGCTGCGTCCAACGGAAAGGTTGTTCACGGTCTGGTACTGCAGCACGCCGTCGGGGTCGATCAGGAACAGCCCGCGCAGGGCCACGCCGCCGCCTTCCAGCAGCACGCCGTAGTCGCGCGCCACGTTCTTGGTGATGTCGGCAAGCAGCGCGTACTTCACGCCGCCCAGGCCGCCCTTGTCGCGGGGCATGTTGTTCCAGGCCAGGTGGCTGAACTTGCTGTCGACGCTGGCGCCGATGACTTCGGTGTTGATCTTCTTGAACTCGTCCAGGCGGTCGTTGAATGCCACGATTTCTGTCGGGCAGACAAACGTGAAGTCCAGCGGATAGAAGAACAGCACCACCCACTTGCCCTTGTAATCGGACAGCTTGATGTCCTTGAACTCAGTGCCGATTACCGCGGTGCCCGCGAACTCTGGTGCCTTCGAAGCAACTTGTACGGCCATATGGTTTCCCTTTCATAGGATTGTGAACGTTTTCATAGCGCCGGCTGCGCGCTTGCGGGCAAAACGCCCGGGCCGCGGATGATAATCCTGAGTGCCGCGGCCTCAAGCAGCAAACCGGACCAATCCGGTCAACTTTGCCCGCCGCTGGCAGGCGGCGCGGCCCCAAGCTACGCTTCGCGCCCGAAACGGAGACCACCATGGCCATCGAACGAACCCTGATCCTGATCAAGCCCGACGGCGTGCAGCGCGGACTGGTTGGCAGCATCCTGAACCGCTTTGAAACCCGCGGCTTGAAGATTGTCGGCCTGAAGCTGATGCAGATGACCGAACAGCTGGCCAGCCAGCATTACAAGGATCACGTCGGCAAGGGATTTTACGCCGGCCTGGTCAAGTTCATGACCTCGGCGCCGCTGGTTGCCCTGGCGGTGGAAGGGCCCAAGGCCGTGGAAGTTGCACGCAAGATGATGGGCAAGACCTTCTGCACCGACGCCGAATCCGGCACGATCCGCGGCGATTTCGGCGTTTCGCGCGGCATGAACCTGATCCACGGCAGCGACAGCCCCGACAGCGCCAGGCGCGAGCTGGGCCTGTTCTTCAAGCCCGAAGAACTGCTTGAATACGGCCGCGCCGCCGATGCCTGGATTGTCAGCGACGAAGACCGCGCGTAGGCGGGCTTGCGGGCTTGCGCCCGCGTCGAGTTGGCTCGCTTGGCTCGCGTCGAGTTGGCTCGCTTCGCTCGCCGTCGACGGTTAAAGGTCGAGGACGGTTGTCTTCCGTAGCCGAGAACGAGTTTCCTGGACATTTAGTGAAACCCCAGGACAACCGCACTCGACGCTCGACTCTGGACTCTCGACTCTCGACGCTCGACGCACCGCGCTGCGGTGCAATTCGACCTTCGACGCGAAGCCCGGCGGGCGGCCTGAACGCCCCACGGCGCACACGAATTCCAAAACGCAGCCTTGGGTCACACCGGCCGATTACTATTCTTAAGCGCGGGGCGCATGGCGCGCCCAATGCGTAGGAGCCTGATCATCGAACCCGTAGAACTCGCGCGCATCGCGCAGGAAGCCTGCCTGGACAAAAAAGGCACAGACATCCGTCTGCTGGACGTCACCGGGTTGACCATCGTTGCTGACTACTTCGTGATCTGCACGGTTGCCAGCGCGCCGCAGGCCCGGGCCGTCGGGGAGCACGTGCGCGAAATGATCCGCCAGCGCGCAGAGCGCAAGCCGCTTGGCGTGGAAGGCATGGAAGAAGGCTGGTGGGTGCTGCTGGATTTCGGCGACATCCTGGTCCATGTGTTCCAGGAAGAGGCCCGCAAGTACTACGCCCTGGACGAAACCTGGGCCGATGCCCAGGCCGTCTAAAGCCCTGCCACCAGTTCCTTGACCAGCCTGGTCAGCTTCGGTTCGGCCTTGGCCGCCGTGGCGATGATGCGGTCGATGTTCGCTTCTTCCAGTTCGTCGGGGATGCACATGTCCGTGACGATGCTGAATGCCGCCACCTTCATGCCCAGGTGGCGTGCCGCAATCACTTCCGGCACGGTGCTCATGCCCACCACGTCGGCGCCCAGGTTGCGCAACATGCGGTACTCGGCGCGGGTTTCCAGGTTCGGGCCTGTCACCATCACGTAGACGCCCCGGCGCAGTGGCAGCTTCAGTTTCTTGCCGGCGGCCACGGTCTTTTTGATCAGCCCGGCGTCGTAGGGCGCGCTCATGTCCGGAAAGCGCGGGCCCAGGGTGTCGTCGTTGGGGCCAATCAGCGGGCTGACGCCTGCCAGCCCGGGAAGATTGATGTGGTCGTCAAGCACCATCAGGTCGCCCAGCTTCCACTTGGGGTTCAGGCCGCCCGCGGCGTTACTTAGAATCACGGTATCGCAGCCCAGCGCCTTCAGCAGCCGAACCGGAAACACAATGTCATCCAGGCTGTGGCCTTCATAGAAGTGCAGGCGCCCCTCAAGCACAAACACCGGCGTCTTGCCCAGCCTGCCTGCCACCAGTTCGCCGCTGTGGCCTTGAACGCTGGTCCTGCCCATGTGCGGGATGCGCGAGTAGGGAATGCGCGCCTCGGCCTTGACTTCTTTGCCCAGTGCGCCCAGGCCTGTGCCCAGCACAATGCCGACCCTGGCATCAAGGCGCGTGTGAACTCGCACGGCGCTGGCGGCTTCCTGCATGCGTTCGGCAACTTCGGACATGGGCGATCTCCGTGGGGTCTGCTTACTTGGCGGAACCAAGGCGGCGTTTTAGCTCCTCGGCATCGCCCGCGAAACCGGCGACTGCCAGGCGCTTATCCTGCGAGGTGTGGCCCGCCACGATCTCGAGGTCCCGCGCAGGCAGGCCCAGCGCGCTGGCGACCAGGGCAATGACGCCCTCGTTGGCCTTGCCGCGTTCGGGTGGCTCGGTTACGGACAGTTTCAGGGCGCCGCCGTGGCAGCCGGCAATGCGTGCCTTGCGCGCGCCTGGGCTTACGCGCAGGCGCAGGGAAAGACGCCCGTCGGCCAGGGCAGAAACCTCGAGTTCGCGAAACATGGCCTATTCGTTGCGCAGCTTGCCGATCAGTTCAATCAGGTTGTCGCCCTGCTTGCGCACTTCGGCCAGCAGCGTGCGCCCGGCCAGGTTGTGATAATCCTGGGGCTGCAGGTACTGGGTGTGGTCGTCGCACTGGAATGTGCCCAGGTGGCTGGCAGCCGCGGCCATGTCGGCAAAGCCACCCTTGACGTACGGGGCGCCGGGCCAGAACTGACGCACCACAATCGCAGCAGCGCGGCGCTTGAGAAAGTGCGGTGTCTGGTCTTCGCTGTTGCGCATGTCGCGCGGGCCGGTGGCGTTGATCAGCGACACCCAGCTGTTCATGTTGTCGGCCTTCTCGGCCACGTTGCGTTCTGCAGTCCACAGGGTGCGCCAGTACCCCTTGCCGGCGATCTTCCAGCCGTCCATTTCGCGGATCGTCAGCGGCCCGCCGACTTCATCGACGCGCCTGCGGTCAATGGCGGTCTGCAACTCCTTGCGCACTTTGTCTGCCTCCTTGGAAGCCTTGGTCCAGGCGGCCTCCAGCTCGGCGTCGTCCTTGAAGTTGCGGTACTCCTGCATCATCACGGCGATCATCCGGAAGTAGTAGGCCTTGCCGGACTTGATTTCCGCGGCCAGGTTGCGCAGTTCCTGCGTTTTGATCTCGCCTTCCTTCTTCACCGTGTGGCCGATGCCGTCAAACGTCTTGGCGGCGTCCTCATAGAAGCCAAGCCGAAGCTGCGCGCGACCCTCCAGGTACTTGCGCGAACTTTCGTGGACGGTGTCCGTCCAGCGGGTGGTGGACTTCATCTGGTCGCGTTTGCCGGCCATGTAGCCGTTCAACAGCTCATTGTACCGGCGCAGTACGGCCTCGCCGTCTACGGCATCGGGCGATGCTTCGGGCCCGGGTGTTTCGGCTTCTTTCTCTGGCGGAACGCCGGCGATGCGCTTCTGCACGGCATCCTTCTCAATGCGCGGAAACACCTGCGCCGCAACCGGCGAGGCCAGAACCAGGCAGGCAGCAACAGCGGCAAGTGTGCGCATGGGTTTCTCCTTCACATCTAATGCCGCCCGGCCTGCCCGGGTGGCGCAAAAAAGCCGCGCCTGTCAGTCCGGGCTCAGGCCGTAACGTTCCATCTTCTTGCGCAACCCAAGCCGCGACAGGCCAAGCAGTTCCGCCGCGCGGCTCTTGTTGCCCTTGGTGCGTTCAATGGCTTCCAGGATCTTGCGTTTCTCGATGCCCTCAACGACATCCTTGAGGTTGCCGCTTTCGCCGGCCAGTGATTCTTCTTCGGCGACCTGGCGCAGTTGCGGGGAAAGCTGCGCGGCCTCGACTTTCTTGCCGTCGCTGAGTGCCACCATGCGCTTGACCTCGTTTTCGAGTTCGCGCACGTTGCCGGGCCAGTTGTAGCTCAGCATCGCGCGCAACACGCCGCGGTCCATCTTAAGGTTCGGCACGTTCTGGTCGCGCAACGCCTGCTTGAAAAAGTGGTCCACCAGCACCGGGATGTCTTCTTTGCGCTCGCGCAGCGACGGCAGGCGGATGGTGACCACGTTGATGCGGAAGAACAGGTCCTGCCGGAACAGGCCCTTGCGCACCTGGTCGGACAGTTCCTTGTTGGTGGCGCAGACCAGCCGGAAGTCCACCTTGCGGGTCTGTTTGCCGCCGATCGGCCGGATCTCGCCTTCTTCAATGACGCGCAGCAGCTTGGCCTGCATGGCCTGGCTGATCTCGCCGATTTCATCCAGGAAGATCGTGCCGCCGTCGGCCATGGCAAACAGGCCCTGCTTGTCGCGGTCGGCACCGGTGAACGCGCCTTTGGTGTAGCCAAACAGTTCGCTTTCAAACAGCGTGTCGGGCAGTGCCGCGCAGTTTTCGGCCACGAAGCGGCCCTTGCTGGCGCGGTTTGAATTGAAGTGCAGTGCGCGGGCAATCAGTTCTTTGCCGGTGCCGGGCTCGCCCAGAATCAGTACGGGGACAGGCAGATCCGTGACCTTGTCCAGCATGCGGAACACTTCCTGCATGCCGGTGCCGGCGCCGATGATGTTGCTGTAGTCGTGCTGCCAGGTCGGGCCCTCGCGGCCTTCGGCTTCCAGCCGCAGTGCCGTAAGCTCGGCGGTCTGAAGGTCCAGTTTGGATTCAAGTTCCTTGCGCAGGCCGTCCATTTCGGTCTCGAAGGACTGCAGCTTTTCGCGCAGGGCTTCTTCGGTGGCGCGTGAAACCGCAGCGCCAAGCAGCACCGCAGCCACGTTGCCGGCATTCTCGATCAACTGAACCTGCGTCTGGCTGAACTCCACGTCGCGCGATTCGCGTTCGACGTACAGCACGCCCGACACGCGCTCTGCACACTTCAGCGGCACGTAAATGCAGGCCGGTTGGTCGCCCGCGCGCGGCTTGGTTACGGTGCGCGAGCGTTGGCCCATCAGCTTGTTGCATGTGCTGGTGAACGTACCCGGCAGCTCGGCCGCGGGGCTGCCGCTGATGAAGTTGAAGAACGCCACCGGTTTGGGCCCGCCGTCTTCGCCGGCCGTGGCAATGGCCACCCTTACACCCGGCAGCAGCCGCCCCACAAACTGCACTGTGGTGTCCAGAATCGCCTTGTAGGTGTCTTCCGTGGCAGCCTTGGCAAACCCGGCAAAGGCCTCGTTGACGCCCACGGCCTCGCGCGGCGCGGCAGGCGCCACGGTGTCCATGATGGGGTCGATGGCGTTCTTGGTTTCGAACGCGCTGGATTCCTCGGAATAGAGTGACAGCCGCGCGTTGCCGATCTGGAACGTGTCACCGTACTGCACGCGCACTTCCAGGATGGGTTCGCCGCGAACATAAGTGCCGTTGCGCGACTTCAGGTCGCGCAGCACCCAGCTGCGGTCGGGCTGCTGCACCAGCACGCAGTGGTTGCGGCTGGCCTTTTCATCCATCAGCATGATGTTGTTGTTGGGCGCACGGCCAACCGACACCTCGCTGCCGGCGATGGTGTAGTGGCTGGTGTTCCCGCGCTCTTCAACAACGACGAACGGCATGCAGGAATGAAAGAGCAAGCCCGGCAGGCCGTCAAGGGGAAGTGGCAACTTTGTTACCAGTTACTTCCGTGCCGGTTTGGGCCCTCAAATCAGTTCGCGATCTGGCAGGTGGGCGCTGCAGTACATGCAGGTGATGGCGGACTTGCCGTTGATCTTGCCGCACTCGGGGCAGTTGCGGGGGCCGGCCGCGGGTTTGTACTTGCCGTCAAGGCGGCCGTCGCTCAGGTCAATCTCGTTGACGATGTCGCGGAACTCCTTTTCATCGAACAGCTGCTTGCGCGCGCAGACCTCAAGCAGCGAACGGATGATCAGCGCCTGGCGCTGGATGGTGTCTTCCATCCGCATCAGTGCCGATTCCGCACGGTTCGCGGCGGATTCCGCAGCCGTTGCGTTGCGTGACGATTCGCGTTCTGCCGCGCGCATGTAAGCCCCAACCCAGCCGTAGTACATGAGTGTCTCCTGTGATTGCCCTGACTGTCCTGTGCAATCTTAGCGCTGATCGGCTTCGATTCGCGATTGCCCAACCTTATCGATTTTGTAATGCCATCGGCCTTTCCTTGGCTGGTGGCAGCCCGGCAGGAACGTTAACTGTGCACAACCAGACTGGAGCAACCGTGAGCATTCCCAAGTTCATTGATATGCAGGCGCAGCGGCCGGTGCTTGAAACCATCCAGGCCGAGATGTCCGCCGTCAGTTCTGACTTCGACGCGGCTGCCACCCCGGCGGCGCGCCTTGCCGCAATACGCCGCTGGGATGACCTTCGCGCGCGCGTGGGTACCTGGATGTCCCTGGTCGGCCTGCGCTTCAACCAGGACACGCAGAACGAGGCTTACAAGAAGGACCGCGACTACCGCGACGAACTGGCCCCCAAGCTGACCAACCTGCACAACCAGTTCAAGAAGAAGCTGCTGTCCAGCCCTCACCGGCCCGAGCTGGAGCGCGAGTTTGGCGCCCAGGCCTTTGCCCTGTGGGACCAGGACTCGCGCGCCCATTCGCCGGAGATCGAAAAGCAGACAGTCGAGATTTCGCGCCTTGGTGCCGAGTACACGGAACTGCTGGCCGCTGCCAAGTTCAACTTCCGCGGCGAAACGCTGACCATGCCGGGGCTTGGCAAGTACACCTCTGATCCTGACCGCGACACCCGCCATGAGGCCCAGCGCATGAAGTGGCGCTGGTTTGCCGACCACAAGGCGAAACTGGACGAGATTTTCGACAAGCTGACCAGACTGCGCCACGAAAGCGCGCGCAAGCTGGGGCTGAAGGACTTCATTGAGCTTGGCTACCTGCGCATGCACCGCGTGGATTACTCCCAGGCCGATGTCGACAAGCTGCGCAGGCAGGTGCAGCAGGAAGTCGTGCCGCTGTGCGCCGAGCTGGTCAAGGCCCAGGCCGCGGCGCTTGGCGTTGCCAAGGTCATGCACTGGGATGAAGGCATCCACGAGCGCGAAGGCAACCCCAAGCCCAAGGGCGACCACGACTGGATGGTGGCCCGCGCCACGGAGATGTTCGACGACATGGGTTACGGCCTGGGCGAGTTCTTCCGCCTGATGACCGAAAAGGGCCTGATGGATCTAAAGAGTCGCGAAGGCAAGGCCGGCGGCGGCTTCTGCACCAGCTTTCCGACCTGGGGCGTACCGTTCATTTTTGCCAACTTCAACGGCACCAAGGGTGACGTGGAAGTGTTCACCCACGAGATGGGGCACGCCTTCCAGAGCTATTCCAGCCGCAACCAGAAGCTGAACGATTACCACTGGCCCACCCACGAAAGCGCAGAGATCCACAGCATGAGCCTGGAGTTCATGACCTGGCCGTGGATGGACCGCTTCTTCAAGGAAGATGCGGCGCGCTTTCAGCGCGTGCACCTGATCGGCAGCCTGATGTTCATCCCGTACGGCACGGCCGTGGATCACTTTCAGCACCTGGTGTATGCGCGCCCGGATGCGACCATGGCCCAGCGCCACGAAATGTGGCGCGAGATGGAGAAAACCTATCTGCCCTGGCGCGACGCCGGCGACCTGCCCCATGTTCCAGAGGGCGGGTTCTGGCAGCAGCAGCGGCACATCTACCTGAGCCCCTTCTATTACATTGACTATGTGCTGGCGCAGATCTGCGCGCTGCAGTTCTGGGTCAAGGCCGACGAGAACCGCCCCCAGGCGATGCAGGATTACGTCAAGCTGTGCGCCCGCGGCGGCGAGGCCCCGTTTCGGGAGCTGGCCACCGGTGCCGGCCTGCGCAGCCCGTTTGAACAGGGCTGCCTGAGTGCCGTGGTGGCCAAGGCCCGGGACTGGCTGGCGGCAAGGCAATAGATGCAGGCTAGAACTCGGCGCCGATGCGCAGCATGTAGAACGTATTGGGCACGTCGTTGGGCACGTTGCGCTGCTGTTTGAAGTCTTCTTCGTTGAACACGACTTCAAAGCCGAGAATCACGTTGCGCGCCAGGGTGAAGTTCACGCCGACCATGAACTCGCGCCGGTTGGCGGCAAACCCGGCGCCATCGGCCAGGCTGAACCCGGCCACGCCGCCGCTGGATACGCGCAACGGGTGCGCAAACGGGTCCGTGCGATCCAGCGGGTTGTCGCCGTTGTTGGTGACCAGTTCTGAGTACCGGAACATCGGCGTGATGCGCAGGAAGTACGGAATGCGCGGAAGTTCGAACGTATAGCGCGCCTCGACACCCCAGGCGTTGCGCACCAGGCGGCCGTCTTCGGCATGGATGAAGTGGCTTTGCACAACCAGGTCGCCGCCGCCCACGCGGAATGAAAAGTCCAGGTTCGCGCCCATGCGCCACTTGCCGCGCCGCACGCGCCCGTTGGGGTCGTCCTGCGTGCCACCCTTGAACGGGATGCGCTGCAGGCCTTCGACCAGCGCGGTTTCGTTGTAACTCAGGCGATCCACGCTGCCCCACAACAGCAGGTTGAGGTAGTTGGTGTTGGCTGCCGTCCAGGACTCGGGCGAAAAATGCGCGTTGTTGCGCAGGAAGCTGTTGGTGTTGAAGTCCCAGATCAGCCCGCCGCCGAACTCCACCTGCAGATAACGGCTGATCTCGCGCTTGTCGCCAAGGCCGCGGATGTAGCGCGTTTTGTCGTCGGCAAGAATCGGGTAGTTGTTGCTGTCGTCCACCTGGCCAAAGCCCAGCAGGTTGCCGTCTGACAGCGCGCCCACCAGGTAAAGGCTGTCCATCAGCCGGGCCGTGTAGCGTATCTGCGCGACTTCGTCCTGGTGAAACGCGCGCTGGCCCAGCGACATGGTTTCGCTGGCGCGGTGCTGGCGCCAGAAGTGGCCGTCCACCCCGAACAGGAAGCTGTCGCGGTAGTGGCCGCCGGGCAAAAACTGGCTCAGCGGCCGGTTGTAGATGATCACGCCGCGCGGCACTTCCAGGATTTCTTCGTCCAGCAGCGTGTAGTCGCCGTTGAAGCGCAGCTCAAGTTCACTTTCCACGATGTCGCTGTAGGCCGCGAAAATGCTGATCCACGCGCGACCAAGCGCGATGCCGTTGGGCGCGCGCCGGCCGCCATCGGGCTGGTCGCCGGAAGACGACTTCTGCGCCTGGCGGTACTTGGTCATCACGCCGCCTGAAAACTCGATGAACAGCTGGCGCCGCGAACGCAGCGGCGCGAACTCGTCCAGCCGCTTGCGCAGGGCGATGTCGACTTCTTCTTCGATCATGCCCTGGATCTCGGCCGCGCTGGGGCCGGCTGGCTGGGGCGGGGCAAGGGGCGGGTCCTTCGGGCCGGGGCCCGGCCCATCTACCGGCGGCTGGGCCGCAAGACCGGACGCAATCAGCACCAGCACCAGCAGGAAGGTTTGCTTCATGGCACGGGATTGTCAGGCCAAAGTGCCGCAAGGTCAACGCGCAAGTGGCACCGATGCGGGCAATAACCGGCCCGGGCCGGTTGGGCGCGTCAGGCCGTCGATGGCGACCCACGTTCACGCCCGACAGGTTGCGGCAACGCAGGCCGCATGGTGCAGATTCGGGGTGCCAGGCGCGGACTTTGATCCCGCACAACACCGTCGGCCAGTCCAGCAGCGCGGTGAAAGGGCGTGCTACAACACACTGCTGCCAGATCAGGCGCCGCTGCCCTGGGGCTGGGCCATGGGCTGCATTTCGCGGTCGGATTGCGGCTGGGCCTGGGGTGCGACAGTTTCGTCGGCGCTGTCGGCCTGCCTGCGGCGGCGCAGGGCGCGCACGCCGTACAGCGTGCCCAACCCGAAGGCAAAGCTTGCCGCCAGCCCGATGATTACGCTGCCCAGCAGCCAGGCGCCCAGGCTGTTCCAGGCGAACTGTGACAGCACCCGCCAGTTGGTGGTGCGCGGAAACAGAAACGGCTGGCCCAGCAGCAGCTTGCCCAGCCAGATCGAGGCAAAGGCAATCGCGCCGGTCAGCGGCCCGAAGCTGACGTTGGTGGCCGCCACGCAGGCCACGCGGTTGAGGTGTACGCGGGTGGCCGAATACAGCCCCAGCAGCCAGTGAAAGCCGATCCAGGGGCTGCAGCCCCAGAATGCGCCGATGCCGACGGCCAGCCCGAGCTCGCCGGGCGTGTTTTTCTCGTGCACCAGATAGCGCACCAGTGCGCGGGTCCGCTTGATCGGGCCGCCCGTCATCTCCAGGTTTTCGGGCAGCGCGGCCATGCGCTTGGCCCGTCTCCACAGGCCGGCAATGGTTTTGCCCAGGCTTCCCTGCCACAGCGGTTCGGCCCGGCGCACCAGCCGTTTGTGCGGCAGCGGCACCAGCAGGTGGCTGAAATTCGCGTACAGGTAAAGGCAGGTGAAGCGCACGTTGTCCCAGAAGGGGTGAAAGTGGCTGACCCGTTCTGCCTTGGGTGGGTAGTAAACACGCACCGGCACATTCACGATCGGGCAGCCGCCCCAACTGGCGCGGATGATCACTTCGCATTCATAGGTAAAGCGCCGGCCCCAGCAGAACAGCCGGTTGATATGCCGAACCGGGTACACGCGAAAGCCGCTTTGCGTGTCGCCCACGTCCATGCCGGTGGCCACCTTCAGCCAGAAGTTGCTGAACATGCGGCCGAAGCTGCTGGCCTTGGGAACGTGTTCGCCACTCATGTCGCGCGCGCCAATCACCACGGCGTCGGGCTGGGCCTGGCTGGCCTTGACCAGCTTTTCGATTTCCTCAGGAAAGTGCTGGCCGTCAGAGTCAATCGTGACGGCATGGGTGTAGCCCAGCTCGGCGGCCTTGCGAAACCCGGTGCGCAGGGCCACGCCCTTGCCCTTGTTGCGGTTGTGGCGCACGACAATCGCGCCGCTTTCCTTTAACAGTTCGGGCGTGTTGTCGGTGCAGCCGTCGTCCACGACAATCACGGTTTCGCACAGGGCCGATGCGCCACGCACCACATGCAGAACAGTTCCCGCGTTGTTGTACGTGGGAATAACGACGCAATAGCCGCTGGCGGCGTCAATTGGCTGATTGGACAAGTGTGCCTCTAAGCCCAGCTATGGCCCTGCACAAAAGTGTCGCGGCCCGGCCCGCCCGATGCAACAGGGTTATGCCGGATTTCCACGATCCGCATTGCCCCGCCGGTTGTCGTTGACTTCCCGGCCCCGTCTTCGCACCTTCGGGCCATGGATGTGGACTTCCGCCACCTGATACCTCACCGGCCGCCGATGGTGCTGATTGACGCCGTCACCGAATACGGGCCAGAGGTGATTCGCGCCATCCGCACCGTGCGGGCCGGCGAACCATTTGTGACGGCAACAGGCCTGGAAGATGCCGCGCTGATTGAGTGCATCGCCCAGACGATTGCCGCCGGCGACGCCCTGTACGCGCAAAGCAAACAGGGCCGCGTCATCAAGGGTTACCTGACCGGCCTTACGGGTCTGGTCATCCACGGCCGCGCGGCGGTGGGTGAGACAATTGCGGTGCACGGCCAGTGCCTCAAGCGCATGGACGGCATGGGGTTGTTCGACGCCACGGCCCACGTGGGCCAGCGGTTGCTGGCGCAGGGGCGGTTCAAGCTGTACGTCGAGATCGACTACCGCGGGGCCTGACAACCCTGCCAAAAAAGCATCAAGGCCCGCTTGCGCGGGCCTTTGCGGGCAGCTTGCGGCGTGGCCTAAAAGGGCGGCTCTTCGATTTTGGGCGGGGCCTTGAACGCGCCGGGGTTGTTCAGCTCGAACTGCAGCTTGGCGCGTTCGAGCGCGGCGTGCATGTGGATCTGCAGCTCCGCCAGGTCGTTGCGGCGGATCAATTGCGCGGCGTGCGCGGTGTCCATGAAGTCGCGCGACATCTCCAGGAACTCGGTGACCTTGCCGGCGTCCAGGCTGTTGTGGCGGCACTCTTCAATCGCCTTGACGTCAAAGCGGTCGTACAGCTTGCGCAGGCTGGCGTCATCGGCCTTGGGCAGCGACTGCTGCTCCAGCCGGATCTCCTGCAGCGGCGGCTGGGGCAGAACGGTCGTTGCCATCTGCTGCCAGCGGTTGCTCATCAGCCGGCGCTGTTCGCGGCGATGGCCGATCATGAACATGAAAATGAAAAACAGCGAAATGCCGATCGGTATCACGGCCACGGTGCGAAAGCCGTGCTTGGCCATGGCCATCATGCCCAGCACGCCCAGGACGATGGCGACCAGCCACGCCAAGCCGCTGGCGAATCCACGGGGTTGATTGTTGGGTTCTGATTCGCGCCACATGCGTTCGCGATCCCATGGGTTCATCATGACACTGCTCCGCTTGAGCGACTCGATGCCCCTGCACCAAAAGTATAACACATGGAAACGGTTGGTGCGTCCAAACTTGCGCCGGGGGCGGGATTCCGGCCTTACATCCGCCGGGTTACTGACGCACCCCCTCGGGCGCGAAACACGGTGCTGTCCCGCCAGGCGTCATAACTCAGGTCATAATCCGCAGCGATCCGCAGGCCCCGCCACAACAGGCCAAGTCCCGCACTGCCCAACACCACGGTCAAAGTCACCCTTGCCGCATCGCATTGGTCCCAGCAGGCCGCAGACGCCAGAACCAGAAGAACCGCGCCCAGCGTTCCGTTCACCCACGCGGCGGCAAGCTGCAGCCGGACCGGCTTACGAAGCAAGTGAGAACGCGAGGGTACCGAAAGGCCTCTGCGCAGAACTTCGCGGGCTTGCAGGTGCAGGCGCACCGCGCGCACGGCTGACCAGCCGATGGCGCCGCAAGCGCCGATGGGCAGCGTCAGCATCAGCAGGGCAATCCAATCCTGCCGCAGGCCCATGCAGGCCAGCAGCATCAGCAGGCCGGGGCCAGAGACCGAAAACAGGGCAAAACGCCGCAGTACACGGCCGCCGCAGGCATAACTGCCGCTGGATGGGCAACACCTCATGCAACCAGTGTACCCCATGGCCGCGACAAAGGCGAAATTTGGCAGAGATTGAGAGTGTCAGGCCAGACCCAGCCCCCGGCGGCTACTATCGCTTCATGTACTTCCAGTTGCGGGGTTTGCCTTCGGCCATCCATTCGATGGCCTGTTTCAGGCGCTTTTCGCGAGTGGCCTGCTGCTTGGCCTCGGTGATCCACTCGATGTATTCGCGCTTGTGGCTGGGCGGGAAGGCCTCGAACGTCTTGAGCGCGGCCTTGTTCTTTTTCAGTGCGGCCTGCATGTCGGCGGGCATTTTGGGCACGGGCTTGGCGGCTTTCTCGCGGGGCACCTTCACGCCCTTTTCGTTCAGGGCAACGGCCTCCTTGATGTAGGCGATCAGCACTTTATCGGGCGGCAGGTCTTTCAGGCTGGTCAGGCGGGCGCCCCACATGCCGCCTTTTTCAGCGGTGTTGAACAGGCCCTGGGGGTCCTTCATCAGCCTGGCCTTCCAGAACCCGAAGCTGGCATGGGCCTTGAAGGCCGCTATGCCGACGACGGGGCCCTTGTATTCAAAGGCCGGCATGCCCCACTTGATCTTTTCTTCGATCTGTGGGCAGGCCTTGTGAAACAGTTCGCGCAGTTTGGCCAGGACGGGCTGTGCAAAGGGCGCAGCGCGCTGGATGTAGGCGTCGACTTCGGGCAGTCGGGGCATGGCATCCTCGGGCGATGATTGTCGGCCAGCCGATTTGCGGCGCAAGGCGAAAATACGAAGACGCGGGGCCGGTTAACGAAACAGGCCGAAGCGCGCAAGAGGGCCGGAAAGGAGAGCGAAAGCTACCCTCTCATTCACGCTTCGGCCAAAGCCAGCCGGGCAGAGAGCGCCCGGGAAGTGTTCGGTTTTCTCGGCGGTGTAAAGGCTTCGCGTCCGGGGGGACTGCCACGCGCACTGACCTGTCTGCCGCATTGGTTAGTGTACCCTAACCTCGCCGATGGTCAACCGGATTTCCGCTTTCCAAGCGGATTGCCAGCCAACCACGTCCGTCGAGTTTGAAACGTCCGGGCGGGCCGTTCGCTTCCGCCATTTGCGGGATTCCGGGGCCGGACTGGCCCATGCACCCCGGGCGCGGCCCCGGCATAATCAGGCCGTGAACGCAGAAACCGTCTACCTTTTCCGCCACGCGATTCTGCGCGACGCGGCCTATGCGCTGCAGCCGCCCAGCGAGCGCACGGGCCTGCACGCCAACGCGCTGGAAATCCTGGCGCAGGAGCCCGACGCCGGCACGGCGCTGGCCGCAGACATTGCCGACCACGCGCGCGAGGCCCGCGACAACGCGCTCGAGCTGCAATACCTGGTGCTGGCCGCCGACCACGCGGCGCGGGTGTACGACCTGGATTCCGAGGCCCGGCTGTGCCTGCGCGCCGCGGCCAACGCGGCTTGCAGCCCGCGCCAGGTCGCGGAACTGGAATTGCGTGCCGCAGGTGCGCTGTTTTCGAGGGGCCGGCTGGCCGAATCCGGGCCGGTGCTGGAACGCGCGGTGGCTGCTGCACAGGGCTGCCGCAACGAAGGGCTGGAGCTTGCCGCCCGTCTGCGCCAGTGCGACCTGTGGCAGCGTACCAACCGCAAGACCGAGGCCCTGGAGGCAATTCCGGCGCTGGTGGAAAGGGCGCGCGCACTGGATGACAAGCGGCTGCTGGTGTCGGCCGAACTGGCGCTGGACGACCTGCACACACACCGTGGCGAGTCTGCCCAGTCCGCGCAGGCGCTGCAACGCGCACTGGAGCTCGCCCGCGCACTGCACGACGCGGCGATGCAGGCCAAGGTGACTTCGGCCCTGGCCTACCGCCTGCACCGCAACGGCCAGACGGCCGAGGGCGAAGCCCTGGCCCGAAACGCACTGGCGCTGAAGACGGACGACGTGATCGCCCGCGCCACACTGTTGAACAGCATCGGCGTCATCTGCGTGGAGACCAGCCGGCTGGACGAGGCCGAAGCGGCCTACCGCGAAGGTGTTGCGCTGGCCGCGCAGTCCGGGCGGCGCATGACCGAGGCGGGCATGCTGGCGAACCTGGGCAACCTGGACTACTACTTTCGCGGCAACCTTGACAGCGCGGCGCGGCAGTACGCCAAGGCCCGCGACGTGCACCTGGAAGCAGGCGACATCGAATCGGCGGCGAGAAACGCCCGAATGGCGGGCCTGACAGACTTTGCCTCGGGCCGGCGCGCTGCCGCAGCAAGCCACTTTCAGACGGCCATTCAGCTGGCCCGCACGGCGGGCAACACCTATGACCATCTGGACTCCCGGCGGTTCCTGGCGCTGTGCCTGCAGGAAACCCGGCCGGGCCACGACGCGCTGCCCGAACTGCTGGATGTGGCCTTGCAGTCGGTGACAAGCGGTTACGTGCGCACCGCCATACTTTCGATGTGCGATGTCGCCCGCCGCCTGTTGGCTGCCGGCAGGCCGGTGGCAGCCGCGCGTGCGCACAGTTTTGCCGTGAAGCTGGCAATTGACGGCCAGGACTTTGCCGGAGTAGGGCCGTTGCGGCTGCTTGCCCAGGTGCTGGGCCTGCAAGACCTGCCCGAAGCCATTCGCACGGCACTGGCGCGTGGCATGCCCGCCCGCGACACCCCGCACCATTACATCAACTTGACCCTGTGGCCGGACCTCAGCCGCCTGCTGCTGCACCTGCATGGCGTGGACGGCGCGGCTCACCTGGGCCGGGCCGACACGAGTGCAGGGCAGGAATGCCAGGCCATCCTGGACCGGATGCGCGAGCTGGCACTGCGCGCCCGGGCCTATCACACGGTTACGGTCACGCTGGGGGAGGCACAAATCGCCATGGCTGAATCGGCCGCGGCCATGGCGGAATCCCGGCCGGCCATGCTGTTCCGCGGCGCTCTGGTGGCAAGCATGACCCCGCAATGCCTGGCGGCGCTGGGCCAGCAGATGCGCGCACAATCACCCCAGGAGTTTCTGGCCCTGCAGCGGGCCAACCCCGGGCTCGCCACGCGACTGGATGGGCCTGCGCCGGGCTGGGCAGATGCCGATCTGCCGGATCAGCCATTGGATGCCATGGAAGCGGCCTTGCAGTCTGCCCAGCCCCGGCGCGACAACTGACACACCTGGGATTCGACGCTGCCTCTTGCCCGCCACCCGCACCATCAAGCTATATTGGGCTCAGCACGGCGCGGCCGTGCTTTCCTTTTGAAGGCGGGTACCCATGCCGTTGCCAACCCAGATCAAACTCACGCCAGGCAAGCGCGTGCTGTTTTTGACCAAAGACCTTGAGCTGATCCGCAAGCAGCTTTACGAGGGTCTCAACCTGCGCATGGCCGACCTCACAGTGGCCGACCTGCTGGACGACATCAACACTGACACCATGACCCCCAACTGGGTCTGCTTTGACTACCGGCCCGAAGACCTGGCCCGCAACGCTTATGCCGGCCTGGTGGACGCCAAGGGCGAGCGCGTGTTCGCGCAGGACGCGCTGATCAAGGGCAACTTCGAAGTGATCGTTTCCGGCCAGCGCAAGGGCACGGGCAGCTCGCGCGAAACGGCACCGCAGGCTGAAAAATGGGGCGGCATCCGCATTGTGATTGCGGCCAGCTTCGCGCCGATCCACGAACGCAATAACATCAACCTTGGGCAGATCATGGGCACGCACGAGCAGCTCGCGCGCCTGCAGGCCGGGGAATCCATTGCCCTGTCGGAGTTCACCAAGCAGTACGACCCGGTCACCCGCGTGATCCTGGAAAACGGCGGGCTGTTCGAGTTCTCCAAACTGGTGAAACAGGGCAAGCTGGACCTGCCCAAGCTGCGCAACAGCAAGCGGCCCATGACCATGGCCGAAAAACTGATTGCCAGCCACCTTGTGCCCGGCCAGGGCGAGCCGTACGTCAAGCCGGGCGACCCGGTGATGGTGAATGTCGATGCCGGTTACAGCCACGAGTACACCACGGCACAGGTGCACTACTTTCTCGAGAGCGAATACGGCAAGGACTACAAAGTCCAGAACGCGCAGAAATTCGCCGTGTTCGAAGACCACCTGCTGTACGCCAAGGGCGTTTCGCGCTTCGCCAAGTTCGCAGACAAGATCAACACGCTGGTCTCCATGCAGAATCACTTCCAGAAGCACGCCGGCGTGCGCGACTACAGCGCGCGCAACGGCGTAAGCCCCGGCATCTGCCACCAGGTTGCCCGCGAACACTTCATTGACCCGGGCGACTTCGTGCAGGCCACGGACAGCCACACCTGCATGGGCGGCGTGAGCAACAGCCTGGCCTACGGCGTGGGCGCAACCGAGTACGCGGGCCTGATCTACAGCGGCTTCACCTTTGTCCAAGTTCCCGAAAGCATCCGGTTTAACCTGCACGGCAAGCTGCAACCCGGCGTCACGGCCAAGGACGTGATGCTGCACATTCTCGACAACCACGCCAAGCGCGAAGAAACCCTGAACCGCGTGATGGAGTTCGGCGGCCCCGGCCTTGCAAGCGTGTCGATGGATGAACGCGCGACCCTGTGCAACATGGCCACCGAATGCAGCGCCAAATCGGGCATCTGCGAGGCCGACGACATCCTGTGGCAGTGGATGAAAGACGTGCGCAAGCTGAGTGATGCGCGCATTGCCGAACTCAAGCAGCGCGCTGTGGGCCCCGACGCCGGCGCCAAGTACGACGGCGGCGTGTTTGAAATTGACCTGGGCGCGATCAGACCCATGGTCGCCGAGCCCGGCGACCCGACCTACGGCAAGCTGATTGAGAACCTGGGCGAGGTAAAGATCAACATCGCCTACGGTGGAAGCTGCACCGCGGGCAAGCCCGAGGATTTTGACTACTACGCCAGTGTGGTGAAAGAAGCCACCGACGCCGGCCTGAAGGTGGCCAGCGGCGTGAAGATGTTCATTCAATACGGCAGCGAAGACGTGAAGAAGTACGCAGAACAAAAGGGCTACCCGGCACTGTTTGCCAAGGCCGGCATTGAGGTGATCAACCCCGGCTGTGGCGCCTGCATCGGCTGCGGCCCCGGCGTAAGCGAAACCAAAGAAGAAGTCACGGTCAGCGCCATCAATCGCAACTTCCCCGGCCGCAGCGGCCCAGGCAAGCTGTACCTGGCCAGCCCCCTGACCGTAGCCGCCAGCGCGTTTGCCGGCCATATCACCAGCTACCGCAAAGGCATGTTCAAGAAGGTCGGGTAACAGGGAAGTGGCATCGGCGTCCCGCCGATGCGTTTCCATGGCCGTCCCGGCCATGGCCATTGCCGTGACGCCAATGGTACCCATCGCCGGGACGGCGATGCCACGCGCGAAGACAGTGCGCCCTACGCTTGTTCCAGCAACCTTATCAGCTCAATCATTGGCCCGGTGTGGAACGCCGGCTTGAACAATGGCTTGTCGAACTCGACCAGCCTTTGGCCAGTCCTGCTGTGATACACGCGCCTTGCGCCCTGTGCCTGCGGGCCTTCGCTGGTCTGCCACAGGCCGCTTTCAAACCCGGCCTGCCATGTCGTCTCGCAGATTGCGCACTTGGCCTGCCTGCCCTGCCTGGCCCAGGGCGGGCCGCCGCAGATCGGGCACTCGGGCGCGCCCTTGGGCGTTTCAATGTGGCGGGTGAATGCCCGGGCTACGGCTTCACACAGGGGTTTCAGGGCGACCCACAGCGTCGCGGCCAGCAGCGCCGGGTCAAGCCTGTGTTTGCGCGCAATGGCGGCAAGTTGGGTCTGGCCTTGCGGGTGCCACAGGGCGCGGGTGGCGGCGCTGACGTCCAGGCCGTCGCGGCGGGCGTGCAAAATGGCGCGCAGGGGTTTTCCCTGCTCGGGAAAATCGGCAATCAGTTGCAGCAGAAACAGCGACAGGTAGTCGCCAACCAGCGGCGAATCGGCGCAGGCCGCGGCCATATCAAGCAGGGGCCCGGCCCCTGCCCCGGCAGGCAACTTCACCAGCGCGCCGCGGCTTTGTTCGATCACCTGGCGTTGCGCGCGCCGCAGCTTCAGCAGGGCGGCCATGCCGCGCCGCGACAGGCCGGAATCCCCGGCTGTCAGGCTGATGACCAGGGCCACGTCATCAACCCTTGAAGACTTCGCGCGGCGTAAGGCGTTCGCCACGGATCAGGTCCTCTACGGTTTCGCGGTCGCGGGCAACCCAGTAGTCGTGGCCGTTTACAATCACCTCGGCGCCGCGGCCCCGGGTGTTGTAGTTGCTGGCCATGGTCGCGCCGTAGGCCCCGGCGCTGAACACGGCCACCAGTTCGCCCTCGGCCATTTTGGGCAGCTTGCGCCCCAGGGCAAAGTAATCGCCGCTTTCGCAGATCGGGCCCACCACGTCATAGGTCTGCGCGTCCTTGCCCAGGTTGGCGTCGGTCAGGGGCGAATCCGCGCCCATCACGCTGCCGTCCTTCAGCCCCTGCTGCTTGACCGGCCAGATCTTGTGAAAGGCCTGGTAGATCGTGGGGCGGATCAGGTCATTCATGGCGCCGTCGACAATCAAAAAGTCCTTTTCGGCGCTCTTCTTCACGTAGATCACCTGGGTCAGCATCACGCCGCCGTTGCCGCTTATGAAGCGGCCGGGCTCTGAAACCATCTTCAGGCCGCTTTGCTGGATCTTGGGCAGCATGACCTTGGCAAACTCGGTGATGTCAACGCCCTGGCCCACGTCGTAGGCAATGCCATAGCCGCCACCGACGTTCAGGTACTCCAGCGGGAAATCCATTTTCTTGCAGCGCTCAATGAACGGCAGCACGCGGTCGATGGCCTCGCCGTGGCGGTCGTTTTTCAGGATCTGGCTGCCGATGTGGATGTGAATGCCCTTGAGCCGCAGGTTCTTGAGCTCGCGGATGCGCTTGAGGCAGTCCTCGGCGCGCTTGAGGTCAATGCCGAACTTGTTTTCGGACTTGCCGGTGCTGATGTACTTGTGGGTCTGCGGGTCAACGTCGGGGTTGATGCGCAGGGCAATCGGGGCCTCGACCTTGCGGCGGGCGGCGATCTTGGAGATCAACTCGAGTTCGCTTTCGCTCTCGACGTTGAACATCAATATGCCCTGCTCAAGCGCGTATTCGATTTCCTCGGCCTGCTTGCCCACGCCGGCGAACACAATCTTGCCGGGTTCGGCCCCCGCGCGCAGGGCGCGGTAGATCTCGCCCTTGCTTACGGTGTCAAAGCCCGCGCCGGCCAGCGCCATGGCGCGCAGCAGCCCGAGGTTGCTGTTGGATTTTACGGCATAGCACACCAGCGGCTGCACGTCGCGAAATGCGTCCTTGATCGCCTGCACCTGCCGCACGAAGTGGTCCTGGCTGTAGATGTAGCAGGGCGTGCCGACTTTCTGGGCGATCTTGCTTACCGGGATCGACTCGCAGTACAGCTCGCCGCCCTTGTAGTGGAATGCTTCGGTCATGGGTGTCCTCGATGGGGCGCAAAGGGTAGCAGCAGCGGGCCGATTTGGAATCTACCGCAACATTGGCCCGCCCCGGGCTGTCCGCCCGGCCCGCCGGGAATAGGCTGTGGGGCCCTGCTGTTCTGGCTGACCATGAAGATCGGCATTGTCTGTTACCCAACCCACGGCGGCTCGGGCGTTGTCGCCACCGAGCTTGGCGCCGCGCTGGCCGAAAACGGCCACTCGGTGCACATCATCAGCTATGCCATCCCGTTCCGGTTTGAGCCCTTCCGCCGCAATCTGACCTACCACGAAGTCGAGGTCACGGCCTACCCGCTGTTTCGGTACCCGCCCTACGACCTGGCGCTGGCGGGCACGATCATGGACGTGGCCAGCCAGCACGGGCTGGACATCATTCACGCGCACTACGCGATCCCGCATGCGATCAGCGGCTTTCTGGCCAAGCAGATGCTGAACGGCGCGGGCACGGGCATCAAGCTGGTCACAACCCTGCACGGCACCGACATCACGATCATCGGCCAGCAGCGGGTGTTCCAGCGCGTGACGAAGTTCGGCATCCGCCAGAGCGACGGCGTGACCAGCGTAAGCCACGAGCTCAAGCAGCGCGTGATCGAAACCATCGACTGCGGCGCCAAGGACATTGAGGTGATTCCCAACTTCATTGACACCCAGCGCTTTCGCCCCGATTGCTGCCCCGACAAGCGCGCCCACATGGCCGCGCCCGACGAACGCATTGTCATGCACGTCAGCAACTTCCGCGAGGTCAAGCGGCCCCGCGACGTGCTGCGCATCTTTGCCGCGGCCACACAGGGCATGCCCGCGCGGCTGGTGCTGATCGGCGACGGCCCCGAACTGGGCGCCTGCAAGGACCTGGCCGCCGAGCTGGGCATATCGGCGCGCTGCAACTTTGTGGGTACCTACGACGCGATCTGGGAACTGCTGCCCCAGGCCGACGCCTTTATCCTGCCCAGCGACTACGAAAGTTTCGGCCTGAGCGCGCTGGAGGCCATGGCCTGCGGCGTGCCCGTGGTGTGCAGCAACACCGGCGGCCTGCCCGAGGTTGTCGAACATGGCAAAAGCGGGTTTCTGCACACGCCCGGCGATGTTGCATCCATGTCCGGGTCACTGCGCCGGCTGCTGACCGAAAACGACCTGCGCAAACAGATGGGGGCCAGCGCGCGGCAGAGGGCAGAGACCAGCTTCCGGCAGGAGAAACTGCTGCCGGTGTGGGAAGCCTATTACGAACGGATCCTGAGCCAGCCGTCGTGACCGGCGGCGCTACTGGCGCTGCTCGTCCATCTCGCGCACTTCCTTGACCAGCGCGGCCACAAAGGGCGCAAACCGCGCCTCGTTCTCTTTGTCGTGCTGCATCAGGGCCATGTGGGCATCGCGGATCAGCAGCGTGCGGCGGCGTTTGTCCTGCCAGCCCTCGCGCAGGGCCTCCAGCTTGCATTCCGGGAACCTCACCGGGTCAGGCCGCACATACAGGATCTTGGGCAGGCCCAGGCTGGTCATGGCGCGCATGGATGCGGGGGTGGCATTGACCACCGAAACAGCTACCGGGCCGTCGGCCAGCTCCATGCCCAGAAAACCCATCAGTGTGCCCATGAAGGTGCTGTCCAGGCCGGTGCAGGGCCCCAGGTCTACAATCAGGGCGCGCAGGCCTTCCTCGAAGGCTTTTTCGCAGTATTCGCGCATCGGGCCGGCGTTGTTGAAATTGCCAAGTCCGGTCACGCGCACGTACACGGCGTCTTTGGTTCGGGCGGCTTCGATGTTCCCGGCCATGTGTACGTCCGTCGGGCCTGGCGCCTAACTCGCGCGCAGCCCGGGGGTTACCGGCTTCATGCCGGAAAGCGGCGTTACCATGTCGCCGTCGGTGACGGCCAGAAGCATGCCCTGGCTCATGACCCCGCGCAGCTTGCGCGGCTTCAGGTTGGCGACAATCACGATGTCCTTGCCCACCAGGTCCTGCGGCTGCCACCACTGGCGGATGCCCGCACAGATGGTGCGCGGCGTGGGCTCGCCGGCGTCCACGGTCAGCACCAGCAACTTGTCGGCCTCGGGGTGTTCGGTGGCGGCCACGACCCGCGCGGTGCGCAATTCGACCTTGGCGAAATCCTCAATGCCGATTTCGCTTACGGTCGCGGGTGCCGCCGGGGCTGGTTCTGTCATGGCCCTTCCTGTTGCAAAAAAAGCCTCTTGTTTAACGCATCCGCACTTACTATTGCGCCCAGCTTAGCTTGTTTTTCACGAATTCGCAATGCAAGCACGACCCAAGGCCAGTGCAGGCCTTGCTTTGTGCCACAATCCACGGGTTGCAGACATCTGCGGGCCGCTTTGTATCGTTTTGCGCCCGATGAATGAGCCTGCCCTGAAACCCGCACTTTCGCCGCTGGCGCGTTTTGCCGCGCTGATGGACCGTGCCTGGCTTCAGGCGCTGGTGGTCGGGCTGCTGTACTTCGTGGGCATGCTGTACTACCAGTGGGTGCCCGCGCCGGATTTCACCGGCCAGATGGGCGGCGGCATTCGTGCCCATGCCATCGGCCTGCCCGACCCGGACACCTACTATCACATCAAGATGGGCTGGCTGTACGGCACCGGCGAAGTCCAGCAGGCCGGGGCCGACTTTCACTGGACGCGCGAAAGCACCTGGAACGGTGCGTTTTCCGACAAGGACTACCTGTTCCACGTGTACCTGGTGCCGTTTGCCCAGTTCGCAGACGGCCCCGGCGACATCGAGGGCCTGATCTTCGGTGCGCGGCTGGGCATCGCGTTTCTGACCATGCTGTTTGCGCTGGCCCTGTGGGCGGCGCTGCGGCTGATGGGTGTAAGGCACGCCTGGCTGTACACCATCCTGCTGACGGCCGCGGGCGGCAGCTACATTGTGTTTCGCGTCAACATGTGCCGCAGCTACATGATCAGCCTGGCGCTGTCGGTCACGGGCTGGGCGCTGCTGCTGAAACGCGCGCGGTTGCCGCTGTTCATCATCGCCGTCGTGTTCACGCTGAGTTACACCGCCAGCCATCTGCTGCTGGCCATGCAGATCGCGCGAACCGTGGCCGAACTGGTGTTCGGGCCCGAGCCCGGCCGCACACGCGGCCAGGACCTGCGCGGCAACCTGGCCCAGGCCGGCTGCATCGCCGGGGGCATTGCTGTCGGGTGCCTGCTGCACCCGCACTCCTGGGAACTGGTGCAGTTGTGGTGGGTGCAGAACGTGGTGGTGCTGGCGCTTTCCCACCGCGACTCCGTGGCCCCGATCATTGACGGCTTTGGTTCCTTCTTTGGCATGCCCACCGACTGGGCCAACGGCCCCAGCATCGCACTGGGGCGCGAACTGGAACCCCCGCTGGGCAGCTTTGTCGCCACTGGCACGCCTGTGCTGTGGCTGGCGCCGATGCTGCTGCCGCTGTTTTCGGCCTGGCTGGGCCACAAGCCAAGCCGCAACGCGGTGCTGACGGGCATGATCGCGATTGTGTGGCTGTTTGCGTTCATGACCAACCAGCGCTTTCTGGAATACGCCGCGCCGTTTTCGGTGCTGGCCTGCGGCCTGTGGATTCACGAATTGATGGCCAGCCCCGGCTTTGCCGCCTGGCGCGAACAACGCCCGGTGATCTCGCGCGCCCTGCCGATCAGCGCCGCGGTGATTGCCCTGATTGCCACCGGCGCAACCTGGGTCGGGGCCGCCATCAACTACCGCAGCACCGACCGCGGCGTGGTGGAACACGCGGCCCGCTGGCTGCACGACCACCCCGAAAGCCACGGCAAGGTGGTGTGGCACTGCCGCTGGGATGACTTCACCAAGCTGATCTTCTATGCCAGCGAATGCGACTACCTGATCGGGCTGGACCCCACGTTCATGCTGGCCAAGGACCGCAAACGCTATGAACTGTGGATGGACCTGTGCCGCGGCAAGCGCCGTGAACTGGTGGACCCGATCCGCGACGAGTTCGGCGCCAGTTACATCCTGTTCCGGCGCAGCAGCAGCGAATACGCCTACTATCGCCTCAGTGAAGAAGCCCGCGCCGGCCGCCTGCGACTGTGCATCCGCGCCGACAACGACGAATGGAGCCTGTACGAAATTGTGCGCTGAAGGCCCCCTGCTGACCGGCGGCGCGATTTGCGCTAACCTCTGGCCGTGACACGCGACGAAGCATTCCAGGTTCTCGGCCTCTACGTTGGCGCAAGCGACGAACATATCCGCGTCAAGCACGCGGCCCGTTGCCTGGCCGTCAACCAGCGCCTGGCATCCGCACCCGCTGCCGAACAACCCGCCCTGAAGGCCGAACTGGCCCGGCTGGACGAAGCCCTGGCCATGGCCAGCGGCCGGGCGCCTGATGCCTCGTCACCGACCATGCCGGGTGGCTTTTCCGTCACGACACTGGAGAACAACCCCCGCCGCGGCGGCGCCGTCAAGGGCGTGATTGTGCTGGCCGGGCTGCTGCTTGGCCTGCTGGGCTATTACGTCATTACCCGCACCAGCATGTACCTGTTTGACCGGCAGCATACAGAAGAGGCAACACCGGCGGCCATCGCCGACGCCGAGCAGGCCTCGGTGGCATGGCTGACCTATCTTTCGCGCAGCGGACGCCCCGAGACCGACGAAGGCCGCAAGGCCGCCGAGGATCTGCACAAGGGCGCCGGCGCGCGGGCCGCGGGCGACAAGTCGATCTACGCCCAGTTGTACAACAGTGCCTGGCAGGGGTACTTCAATGCGTTTCGCGCCGAGGCCGCGCGGGCGGAGTCTGCCTGGAAGGATGAAGTGGCCGACCCCTGGCGCAGCAAGGTGCAGGTGAACTTCCCGTTCAATCCTGACGCGGCGGCTGACGCGCCGGTGGGCGAAGTAACGCGCATTCTCAACCCGGTCAGCGGCGCTGCATGGCGGCACGACCGATGGTTTGACGCGCTGGCTGTTGTCGAACTCAAGGGCACGAAGTTCTACGCGCCGCCGAAAGACCGCGCCGAGTTTCGCGCGCGGGCGGGCAAGCTTCGCGACGCCCTGTTCCCGCCCGACCGCGACCGCATCAACGTGCCGTTTCTGGCCCGGGTGCTGCCGGGCAGGATGTGGGGGCGCATCACGTTTGAAATCAGCGGCCGGTCCGGCAACAGTGAACGCGACGGCGAGTTTGAGGACTTCACCTGGCGCAACGAAAACGGCGGCTGTGTGCTGCGGGCCTATCTGCTGGGTTCACGCAAGGAAACCCAGATCATTGACCACAAGGCCAGCCAGTGGGGCATCCTGCGGGCATTGAAGGACGCGCGCAGCGAGGGCCAGGTCGACAACGCCCACAGCTGGTCGCTGACTGCCTTTGACCAGGTCGGCCCGGGCGCCAAGAAGGAACCGCCGATGCTGCAGATCCTGGTGGACCGCGCCAACAACCCGTTTGACCTGTCACTGTACGCCGCCGCCAGGCTTGAGTAGCAGCCTGGTGTGCCCTCTGATTCGTTCTGGCGGTTCGTGGCATCGGCGTCCTCGCCGATGCGTCTCCATGGCCGTCCCGGCCATGGACAGGCGCGGGACGCGCCTGCCACGCATCGCCGAGACGGCGATGCCACTCGCCCTATCAAGTCTGATGGCCCACTAGCCTACAGCCGCCAGAACCGCCGTGGCCACTTCGTCGACCTGGGCGTCAGTCATGCTGTCGAACACCGGCAGGCTCAGGCAGTCGCGGCACAGGGCCTCACTTACCGGCAGGTCGCCGGGTTTGCCGCCGCTGTCCTTGAAACACTCCTGAAGGTGCAGCGGCACGGGGTAATAGATGCCGCAGCCAATCGCCTGCTCGCCCAGCTTCTTCATCACTTCGTCGCGCCGGGGCAGCAGCACGGTGTACTGGTGATAGATGTGGCTGTTGCCGGGGCTGACCACCGGCGTGACAACCCTGCTGCCGGCAAACTTCGCGTTGTAGCGCGCCGCAACCTGCGCGCGGCGGGCGTTCCAGGCGTCCAGGCGCCTGAGCTTGACACTCAGCACCACGGCCTGCAGCGCATCCAGCCGGCCGCAGATGCCGACCAGCTTGTTGTAATAGCGGGGGCGCTCCCCGTGCACGCGCAGCAGGCGGATGCGGTCGGCAAACTCGTCGTTGTCGGTCGCCATCATGCCGCCGTCGCCCGCCCCGCCCAGGTTCTTGGTGGGGTAAAAGCTGTAGCAGCCATAGTGGGCAAATGTGCCGGCCTTGCGGCCGTTGCGCACGGCGCCAAAGGCCTGCGCGGCGTCTTCCACGACCGTCAGCTTGTGGGCATCGGCCAGTTTGTTGACGCCCTCCATGTCGGCGCACTGGCCGTAGAGGTCTACCGGGATGATCGCGCGGGTGCGGGAGTTCACCTTTGCGGCAGCGGACTTCAGGTCAATGTTGAAGGTATCGCGGTGAACGTCGCAGAACACGGGCTTGAGGTTCAGGCGCGCAACGGCGCCGGCCGTGGCAAAAAAGGTGAACGTCGGCACGATCACTTCATCGCCCGGTTTCAGGCCCGCGGCCATCAGCCCCAGCAGCAGCGCGTCAGACCCGTTGCTGACGCCGATGGCGTGCTTTGTGCCCAGGTAGGCGGCGGCTTCTTTCTCAAACTGTTCGACGTACTTGCCCAGCACAAAGGCCTGTTCGTCGAACACGGCGCCCACCAGCGCCATGACTTCGTTTTTGATCGTCGCGTACTGCGCCTTCAGGTCGAGAAACGGCACACCCATGGTTCGCCTCCGCGCGGGACTATACACGCGGGGTGCGCGCGCGCGAGGGTGACCGGCCTGTGCCGGAAGTTTCAGCGGTGGCCATGCGGCCGATCACGGCATGAAGCAACGCGCTGTGGCAGTTGGCCCCGCCTTCGGTACAACAGGCACAGGAGAAGCCATGAAGATTGTCAGCATCGGCGGCGGGCCGGCGGGGCTTTACTTCGCCATCCTGATGAAAAAGCAGGACCCCGCCCACGACATCACGATTGTCGAACGCAACAAGCCCGACGACACCTTTGGCTGGGGCGTGGTGTTTTCCGACGAAACCCTGGGCGGCTTTGAAACCGCCGACAAACCCAGCCACGACCGCATCCGCAAAGAGTTCGCCTACTGGCCCGACATTGACACCTTCATCCATGGCCAGTGCATCCGCAGCACCGGCCACGGCTTTGCCGGCATGTCGCGCAAGCGCATGCTGAACATCCTGCAGGAACGGTGCAGCGAACTGGGCGTGAAACTGCAATTCCAGCACGAAGTAAAATCCGTGCGCGAGTTCGCCGGGGCCGACCTGATCCTGGCCGCCGACGGCGTGAACTCGACGATCCGCGAAGAACTCAAGGCCCACTTCCAGCCCGACATGGACTGGCGCAGGTGCAAGTTTTCGTGGCTGGGCGCGAACTTCCGGCTGCCGGCCTTTACGTTCATCTACGAGCAAAGCGAACACGGCCTGTTCACCGTCCACGCCTATCCCTTCGAAAAAGACCTCAGCACCTTCATTGTCGAGTGCCGTGAAGAAACGTGGAAGCGCGCCGGGCTGGACAAGGCCGACGAAACCGCCACCATCGCCTATTGCGAGAAACTGTTCGGCAAGTACCTGGGCGGGCACAGGCTGCTGGGCAACCGCAGTGTGTGGCGCACCTTCCCCACAATCCGCAACAAGACCTGGGTGCACGAAAACGTCGTGCTGATGGGCGACGCGGCCCACACCGCACACTTCAGCATCGGCAGCGGAACCAAGCTGGCGATGGAAGACGCGATTGAACTCGCCCGGGCCTTTGGCGACCTGAAAGGCCAGCCAGTGAACGCCGTGCTGCGCGAGTACGAAAAGCGCCGCTGGGATGAAGTCGCCCGCCTGCAGAAGACCGCCCAGACCAGCCTGGAGTGGTACGAAAACGCCGGCCGCTACTTCAAGGCCCAGACGCCGATCCAGTTCACGTTCAACCAGCTCACGCGCAGCAAGCGCATTACCTATGACAATTTAAAGCTGCGCGATGCTGCCTTCGTTGATCGCGCGACGGCGTGGTTCGCCGAGCAAAACCCGCACAAGGCCGTCAACGTTGCCGTGCCCGCATATGCTGCGGGGACTCCTTCGGACGCTGCGAGCCGGCAGCCAGCAGTCGGCAGCCAGCAGCAGGAACAGATCGCCCCGCCGATCTTTCAGCCCTTTGCGCTGCGCGGCATGACTTTGGCCAATCGGCTCGTGGTCAGCCCGATGTGCATGTATTCCTGCGACGACGGCCTGCCCACCGACTGGCACCTGGTGCACCTGGGCTCGCGCGCGATTGGCGGCGCCGGGCTGGTCATCACCGAGGCCACGCACGTCAGCGCCGTGGGCCGCATCAGCCCCGGCTGTGCCGGGCTGTACAAGCCCGAACACATGCAGGCCTGGAAGCGCGTGGTGAAGTTCGTGCACGAGCACAGCCGCTCGCGCATCGGCATGCAGCTGGCCCACGCCGGGCGCAAGGCCAGCACGGATCTGCCCTGGCTTGGCGGCAAGCCGCTGAAGGGCAGCGCCGCCTGGCAGACCCTGGCCCCCAGCGCTCTGCCGTACAAGGACTGGCATACGCCCGTGGCCATGACCGCGGCCGACATGGCGCAGGTGCAGCAGCAGTTCGTGCAGTCGGCCAAGTGGGCCGAACAGGCCGGGTTTGACATGCTGGAACTGCACTACGCCCATGGCTACCTGATGAGCACGTTCATCAGCGCGCTGACCAACCAGCGCACCGACGGCTACGGCGGCAGCCTGGAAGCCCGCATGCGCTACCCGCTGGAGACATTTGCGGCCGTGCGCGAGGTGTGGCCCGAGCAAAAGCCGATCAGCGTGCGCCTGAGCTGCACCGAATGGCACCCGCAGGGTCTAAGCGACGCCGACCGCGTACAGATCGGACAGATGCTCAAGGACGCCGGTTGCGACATCATTGATTGCAGCGCCGGCGGCGTGGTGCCTGACCAGCAGCCGGTCTATGGCCGCATGTTCCAGGCCCCGTTTTCCGACCTGATTCGCAACGAGGCCGGCATCGCGACCATGAGCGTGGGCAACATCCAGGATGTTGACCAGGGCAACACACTGCTGCTGAGCGGCCGGGCCGACCTGATCGTGATGGCAAGGCCGCACCTGAGCGACCCATACACCATGCTGCACGCCGCGGCCAGGTATGAGGTAGAGGACCAGTACTGGCCGCCCCAGTACCTGGCCGTCAAGCCATCGAGGCGCAAAGGCTGAACGGCGGATGTGTCCCAAAAGCCCCGCTTACAGCAGCTTCACAGGAGTTGATATGCCGCCGCTTTCAGCCGCTCACCCGTTGTGTCATTGGTTTCCCGGCGCTTCCGCGCCGGGCTACACATATCACGCGCCCGCCGGGCGCTTCACAGCCCGCAACGCGGGCGCGATATGAGTAGCCGGGGGCGGCAGCCCCCGGACCTGTGCGCATGTAAGAACCGAGCCGCCGGAGGTGGCGGCATAAGCCCCGCGCTACAGCAAGCCATCCATGATCGCCAGCGAGAGTCCGAAAGCCCCGTGAGGGGCGACACACCCACGCAACATGCGACGCCACTTCTGGCGCAGTTCGGTCGCCCCTGTCGGGGCTAGCACTCTTTGGTCACTCAGTCCGGGGGCTGTCGCCCCCGGCTATTTGCGGGCGCCCTGAAGGGCGCAAAAAGCCGGCACAGGCCACGATTGCAGCGCACGTATCGACGCGGCCGCTCCCGACTGCTGACTCCCGACTCCCGCCTTGTTTCACAGGCAGTGCCGACTTGCGCGTCTTGAACGAAGCGGCTAATCCGGTTCCATGCACGTACCACTCAAGCTCAAGCGGCTGCCCCACGGGGAAGGCTTGCCTCTGCCGGCGTACCAGACCGCCCATGCGGCCGGTGCGGACGTGCAGGCTGCGCTTTCCGCGCCCGTGATCCTCCAGCCCGGCGGGCGCGAGCTGGTGCCGACGGGCTTCTGCTACGAGATTCCGCCGGGGTTTGAAATGCAGGTTCGGCCGCGTTCAGGACTTGCGCTGAAGCATGGCGTCACGGTGCTGAACGCGCCGGGCACGATCGACGCCGACTATCGCGGCGAACTCAAGGTGCTGCTGGTGAACCACGGGCCCGAGCCCTTTGAGATCAGGCGCGGCGAACGCATCGCGCAGATCATCATTGCGCCGGTCAGCAGCGCGACCTTCACCGAAGTCACCGAACTGGGCGACACCGCGCGCGGCGCCGGCGGGTTTGGGTCCACGGGGCTGTAGTCGCGTCAGATCGGGTCGTCGCTGTGGCGGTAGTGGCCGATTTGATCCTTGCTGTGGGCGCGGCTGACGTCCACGTTCAGCCTGGCCTTGACCTCTGTGCCCGGCACAACGGCCTCCAGCACGCAGGCGCCTTCAATGCCCGGCGCCGTGAAGGTGCCGTTCTTGTCGACCACGCCGGTGCCCTTGATGCGCTTCCACTGCACCTTGATCGCGTGTTCGCCGTCTTCGTCGTCAATGCCGATCACGTCCACGTGGGCTTCCTCAAGCGGGCCCAGGGCCAGCACCGAAGGCTTGATCTTCAGCTTCACGATTTTGGGCGGCGGGGCGTTGTTGGTCAGGATCAGCCGCGCGCCGGTACTGGTGCCGATGTTGCCCGCGGCGTCCACGGCCACGGCCGTTACCACATGTTCGCCGTCGGGTACCACGGCCGTGTCAATCTCGCGTGAGTAAGGCGGCGTTGTCACGGGCTCGCCCACGGCCTTGCCGTCGATGCAGAACTGCACACGCTCGACGCCGTTGTCGTCTTCGGCCGTGGCCACGAACACCAGCACACCGCGGGCCTTCTTGCCGTCCTTTGGCTCGCGCAGGTCCACCAGCGGCGCGGTGTTGTCCACCGAAAAACGCCGGGGCGCGCTGCGCCGCACATGGCCCAGCACGTCGCTGGCCTCAATCACGGACTCGTGCGGGCCTTCGGAAAGCTGGGTGGTGTTCACCTTCCACACCCAGGGCGGGCCGTTCAGGGTTGCGCCGAAGTACTGGCCGTCGATCAGCAGCCGGGCACAATCCACGCCGATCGGGTCGCCAATGGTCGCCTGGAAGGGCGCGTTGCCGCCCACCAGCTGGTTCTCGCGCGGCAGCGCGATGCTGGATTCAGGGCCGGGGCTTTCGTGCTCAAACTCCAGCAGGTGGCGGCCGGGCTCCAGCGCCCGGGAAAGCATGTGGATCTTGCCTACGCCCTCTGTGTCTACCTCAATGCCGTCCACCATGACCTTGCGCAGGCCCGGAAAGGCAACCCGCACCTGCGCGCGCGTGGACAGGTACAGCACGGCCTGGGGGCCGCTGGCAACCAGGCTGAACTCCACGGGCTTGTCAGGGTCCTCGGGGTGCGCGGCGCCGAAGCCCAGGTGAATGCCCTCTTCCATGTCATAGGCCAGCACCGATGTCGCCTTGATGGCGACATAGCGCCCCGGGTAGTCGTCGCGGCGGTCCACAAAGGCCATCAGCGCGTCCGTCCACACCCAGCCGCACTGCTGGGGCATGCCGCCCTGCCAGCCGTTGAACAGCACCGCGCCCTCGCCCATGGTGGTGCGGTACACGCGGCCCTTTTCTTCGGCATTGATGCGCCGCACCTCGGGCATGTCTTCAATGCGGCCCAGGGCAATGATGCTGGCCAGGTCGCCCCGGCCGCGCATGAACTCCAGCGACAGCCCCGGCGAGCTGCCCGGCCCGCCGCGTTCGACGCCCTGGCTGAACCCGTTGGAGTAAAACGTGAACCGCGCGCTGCGCTCGGAGCCATCCGAGGCGCGCACCGCCAGTGTGCCGCGGTCAATCGCCGTGGCGTGGTCGGAACCCTCAATGCGCAGGCGCGTCTTCTTCAGCGTGCGCCCGTCGCCGATGTCGAACCGGTCAAACAGCAGCGCGGTGTGCTCGCTGCGCAGGTACAGCAGGTGGCGCTGGGCCAGGCTGCCGTCATCGCACTTGAAGTCGCCGTTGACATAGGCCGCGCCGCCAAGGTCGATGTAGTCGCGCACCCGGCCCGTCACGCGCTTGCCGCCGTGGTCGGCAAAGATGTCGGGCTCGATGAACAGCTTCAGGTTCACGCCCTGGCTGGCCACGTGCACGTAGGGCAGGGTGGCCATTTCGGCCTGCAGGGTTACGATCGGGCTGGATGGGTCCCAGTCACTGCGCACCACGGCGCGGGTTTCACTCAGGCGCGCGCCGGGGGTCATGACGCTGTCCGGCGAGGCCGTGGTCAGTTCCGGGTCATAGAACACCGCCGTCAGCACGGCATCCAGGCCCGGGGTGGCCGGCAGTTCCAGTCTCAGCTTGTTGGTTGCGCGTTTTTCATCGCCGGCGCGGCGGGCGGCGTCGGCGACGCTGATCTGGTGCAGCAGCCACTGGGCAACGCCGTCGCGGTAGGTATCGGCCAGCCGCGCCCAGATGGGTGTGGCGCCGCGCAGGTCGCCGACCGACAGCCGCGAACTGGCAAACAGGCCGTGGCGTCCGCTGCCGAACTGGTGCGCGGCCCAGCGCGGAAGCTGGCTGAGGTTGCCGCCTTCGCCCATCAGCATGTCGTCGCCGTAATAGCGCTTGAACGCCGCCGCAAACGGCAGCAGGTAACGCATCAGGTCTGTCAGGCCCACCAGGTCACTGGCGGCGGGGCGGCCGTTTTCGGCCACGCGGTTGGCCAGCAGGCTGGCCGCGCGCTGTTCGGCGGTGTCGACCCAGCGTTTGGCATCGGCGTAATAACGCTCAAAGGTCATCAGCGGCAGGCCCACAAGCCCCAGCGCCATGGCGCCGGTCTCGCCCAGCCCTGCGGGCAGGTTCAGGCTGGGGTCATTGACAAAGGCGGCCAGGCGCTTGGCATTGAAGTGCAGTATGCCGGCCAGGTCTTCCTTGTCGGCTTCGGTCAGGTACGGCGACAGCAGGTCAGCCGCCAGCGCCACATCGCGCAGCGCCGTGATGCAGCCGCGCGACGGCGGCGTATCGGGGTCGTTGCCGGCGCGGTCGTGGAACACCCCGCCATTCTGGTGGGCCTTGCGGGCAAGCGCGCCCAGCGCCCAGGCGCGGGCGTCGGGGCGGTCGGATACCCGCGCAAGGAACGCGGCTTCCAGCAGTGACGGGCTTTCGCTGATGTCAGCGCCCCAACTGACGGCGCGCAGGTCGTAGTACGAATGGTCAAAGGGCACGATGGCCCGGGCGTTGGCCAGCGCGGTGACACGTTCCGCCATGGCCCGCACCAGCGGCACCAGCAGGCCGCGCGAGGTGCGGCGCCGCACGTTCTCGAGGTCTTCGTCGCTCAGCAGCAGCCCCGGTTCCTTCAGGACCTTGCTTTGCGGAAGCACCTTGCGGATGGCGGTGTCACTGCCGGTGGCCTCCGGGATGTTGACCGTCACGTCTTCATAGCCCGGCGTGGGCGCGTCAGGCTTGGACGGCACCGGAAGCCGCTTGGTCAGGATGGCCCGGTTCAGTGCCTGGTCGTCGGTGGGCTCCAGCGCCACGCCCTCTTCGGGTTCGGGCATGCGCACTGGCTGGACCACGGCCTCAGACAACGGGCGCAGGGCGGTGACTTCGACGGTGGGCTCGGATGTGTTCTGGGGCCGGAAGTAGGGGTTGCTGCCGGTGTTGCTGGTTTCAAACCCGGAAAGGTCAACGCGCGGGGGCGCGCCGGTGGTGCGGCGCCGGGCGTGTTCCTGTTCGAGTTCGCGGGCAAGCTCGGTCACGTCATCAGGCTGGTCGCTGTTGCGACCGGGCTGTGCCGGCGGTTTTGGGCCCTGGGTCATGGCGTGTTGTGCAGTGTAGCGCAGGAAGCGGCTTGTGTCCCCAAGGGGCTTGACTTGCACCGGGCCACACGGGACACCAGACACGAGACACGAGGCACGGATGACCGACCTGATTTCCCGCGTTGCCGCCGGCGACACCCGCGCACTGGCCCGGGCCCTGACCCTGGCCGAAAACCGCGACGGGGCACTTCTGGCCGCCCTGGACTTGGCGGCGCGGCCGTCGCCCTGGCGCATCGGCGTGACCGGCCCGCCCGGCGCTGGCAAAAGCACGCTGGTGTCGGCACTGGTGCGGCAGCTTCGCGACCAGGGGGCCGCCAGACTGGCGGTGGTCGCCGTGGACCCGTCCAGCCCCTATTCGGGCGGGGCCCTGCTGGGCGACAGGCTGCGCATGGCCGAACACACCCTGGACCCCGGCGTGTATGTGCGGTCGATGGCAGCGCGCGGCCACTTCGGCGGGCTGGCCGCCGGCTGTGAGGATGTCTGTGACCTGCTGGCACTGGCCGGCCACGACCCGGTGATCGTGGAAACCGTGGGCGTGGGCCAAAGCGAAGTCGAAGTCGCCGGCGTCGCCGACACCACGCTGGTCGTGCTGACGCCGTCGGCCGGCGACAGTGTGCAGGCGCTGAAGGCCGGCATCATGGAAGTCGCCGATGTCATTGCCATCAACAAGGCCGACCGCCCGGGCGCCGACCGCCTGGAAGAAGACATCAAGGAAGGGCTGGACCTGCGCCCGCACCCGGCGCCGGGCGCGGCACACTGGCGGCCGCCGATCGTGCGCACCGTGGCCACCCAGGGCCAGGGGATTGCCGAACTGGGCCAGGCGCTGGCAGCGCATGTCGCGCACCTGCGCGGGCACAACCTGCTGGGTGCCATGGCATCGCGCCGCGCACTGGCGCGACTGGACAGCCTGGCACTGGAGGCAATCGGCGCGGCGCTCAAGGGCGACGGCGCACTGGCACAACGTTTCGCCGCGCTGCGCGCCCGCGTTGCAGCCGGGCAGGCCACGCCGCGCGCCGCCGTGGCGGAGCTGCTGGCCGGCCTGGACAAGTAACCGTCAAGACCGGCACAAGGTCGTTTCAATCCCCATGCTTGCGGCACGCACAGTTCCCGGCGCCATGCTTCGCGGCCTGATGATCGGGTTGGCCAGCGCGGCGCTGATGAGCCTGATTGTGAGGCTGCTGGGCTGGCATGGGTATCTGCCGGAGCTTGTGGTGGGCGCCTGCCTGATTGGTGGAACGGTGGGGCTTGGTGCCTGTTACCCCAAGGCCGAATCCGATCTTTGAAGTGTCGACTACCACAGAAAGTTGTCGGAAAAATAGGCGGCGAATTCTGGAAACTTTGCCGGGTGGATTCCGTTTAAGAGAGTGAAACAAGACGAGCCTGTACCGGGAACCAAACGGGCCACCTGAAGGGGTGGCGGGAACCAGGGCGGCTCGACAACGGAAGTTCACACCGGTGCTCAATCTTGAGTACCACACTCCACGCGCGCAACGCGCACAAGAAACCCCAAAGGCTTCGCGGCCCTTTCCCCCCAAATCACCGCGAAGCCTTCTGATTGAACCCGGCGAAAGCCGGGTTCATCGTTTTCGGCCCGGCGCAAGCCGGGTTCATCGTTTTCGGCCCGGCGAAAGCCGGGTTCATCGTTTTCGGCCCGGCAAAAGACGTTACAGACTCGATACCAAAGCGCCGCCGTTGGAGAGTTAACCTGTGTTGCAAGGAATCAGGAAATCCACGTAACGAATTCCCCAAGTATGCGTTACACAGGACAGGAGAACGCCATGCAGCCCGCACCCCAAAACACCGCCCGCTATGAGCAGCTTGCCGCCAGCACCCGCGCCCGCAACGAACGCCGTCGCCGTTTCACCCAGATTCTGCGCGCCATGCAGAACCGCGCCCAGTTTGAAAACGCCCTGCGCACCCTGACTCCTGCGGCCTGACTGTGGTCCCCCTTGATACCGGCCGCGCCCCCCGGGGTGCGGCCGGTGTCATTCCGCACTACGAACCGGCGGCCACATTGTAATGGGCGCGCCGATCCGGCATGCCAGACTGGGCCCATCCACCGGAGCCACCCATGCGCCTGCTGATGATTGCTTTGCTGTGCCTGCCGCCGCTGTTTGCCGGCGAAAAGACCGACGCTGCCCAGAAAGCACTGCGCGAGCAGGTAGACGCCATCACCAAGGCCGAGTCCGCGGCGTTCACCAGGCCCAAAGTGGCCGACAACGGCTGGGCCGAGTACCAGAAACTATTTGAGGCTTCGCACAAGCTGATCGACGACGTGCAAGACGGCTGGTTGTCGGCACTGCAGGACCCCAGGCAGGACTTCTTTCAGCACACGCCAAAAGACGCCGAAACGGCCCTTCAGAAAACCGCGGCCATATCCGCGCAGATTGCCGCCGTGGCCGCACTGCCGCGCATTGTGTGCCTGTACGACGACAAGCAGACCGGCGACGACCTCATGCCTGTGATGAAGATTCTGGCCGTCTCCACCATCGGAACGGGCCGCGTGATGCTGCTGGAGCAGGCCGGGCAACACGACGCCGCCCGCAAAGAGCTGCGCGAACTGGCACGGCTGGCGGGCAAGCTGGACTTGCGCGTTTCGTTGATGGGCATGCAACTGGAGGCGGCCCTGCGCAACTCGCTGCTGATGGACACACTGTGGCCGCTGCTGGGCAAGCCGGGCTGGGGTGCCGCCTTTGGGCGCGAGATACTGGCACTGATGCCGTTGCCCGCATGGGATGCCACCACCTTGCTGACCCATGAACTGCGCTGGATGCTGGCCACCGCGCGCCAGTTGTTCCTGGTGGAGGGCGCCCAAGGCCTGAAAGACTACCCCCGCAAGACCGCCGACCCTGATGCCTACGTCGCCACGCAGATCACTGAAACCGGCCTGTTCCTGACCCAGTTGCACGGGGCCATCAAGGAAATGCGCGCCAAGCCCCCCGTCGTCACCACCGAGGCCGGACTGCTGCGCCTGGCAGAGATCGCCGCAAGCCTGGCCGAACAGAAGTCGCAGGAGGAAACACTGCTTGTGGTGCGCTATCCGGCCGTCTTGAGCCTGCGCGAAAGGTTGAACCACGCGGCCGTGAACCTGCGCATCATGGACATGGAAAAGCCGATTGCCGGCCGCATGGCCGACGCGCAGAAGTACGTGGCGGGCTTTCCCGGCCTGAAAGTGGCGCTGGATGGCAACGTGGCAGTGATAGAGATCGACCAGGCCCACGCGGCCATGGTCAAGGGCAAGTTCAACACCGAAGGCGCTGTGCGCATCGAGCCGGCCGCGCGCTAGAGCTCTTTCGGCGTTTGTATGCAGAGATTCCGCGCTGCGCCGGTCGAGCAGGGCAAGGAGCGCGGACGCAGGCGTGGCTGAAGGGTTGCGGCGCAACGGCTTGAAAACGCACCGCGTTTTCAAGAGGCCGAGGAAGCGCGACGAGGCCATGCGAAGGCCGCCGCAAGCGGAAGCCTGCAGACAAACGTTGAAAGTGCTCAAACGCAACGCGGGCCGGATCACCGGCCCGCGTTGCTGGTGTCAACGAATGTTAGCGGAACACGCGGACCAGCAGGTCCTTGACCGCGCCCTGCAGCCCGGCGCTTTCGCTTTCGCGCGAGCCGGCCACGTTCAGCACGCGGATCTTGTTTTCGTTCAGCCAGGCCTTCACGCGGCGCACGGCGTCGTCGGTGGGTTCAATGTTCAGGTCCAGGTGCAGGCAGGGCTTGCCGTGCTTGCGGGCGAACTCCGACATCTGGCGCGGGCCGCCGGTCAGGCGCCCGAAGGTCAGCACCAGCGTGCCGTCCGCGTCGCACACGTTGGTTTCGGTGCGCTCGGTGTGGTCGTTGTTGCCCTCACGCAGGCGATAGCGCGGCGGAAGTGAGCCGTCGTCGGCCTTGCGCCCGCGGGGGCAGGTGCCGCCGTGGGGCAGCCCAAGCTCAATGGCGGCATCCAGGCCACCGCGGTCTGCGCCGGTAAGCCCGCCGGAAATGATCGTAACAGGGGTCTTGGTCGTGGTTTTCATTCGCCAGAGTCTCGGTGTGCGGGGGGCCGGATGTTACAAACAAGCGGGGAATTGAAAGAGAATTCGTCAGCTTTCCCCTTCAACCCTTGGGCGACTTCCACCACGCCACCTGCCGGGCCACCCCGGTGGCGAAATCCGTCTTGGGCGCGTAACCCAGCATTTTGCGGGCTTTGCTGATATCGGCCATGGTGCGGGGCACGTCGCCGGGCTGGTCGGGCAGGTGTTTCAGGCTGGCCTTTTTGCCCAACGCCTTTTCGATGGTCTGGACCATTTCCGTCAACGTGATTGGCTCGTCGCCGCCCAGGTTGATGATCTCGCAGCCCGAGACACGGTCAATGCTGGCCAGCACGCCCGCCACGATGTCGTCAATGAACGTGTAGTCGCGGCCACTCTTGCCGTCGCCGTAGAACGGGATTTCTTTGCCGGCGTCAATCATCTGGATGAACTTCATGATCGCCAGGTCGGGCCGCTGGCCGGGGCCATACACCGTGAAAAAGCGCAGGGCGTGGGACTCGATGCCATACAGGTGGTGATAGGTCTGCAGAAACAGCTCGTTGGCACGCTTGGTGGCGGCATAGGGCGACCAGGGGCGGTTGATCGGGTCAGTTTCGCTGAACGGCACTTTCTCCTGCCCGCCGTACACGCTGCTGCTGCTGGCGTGCACGATCTTTTTCAGGCCGCGCACGCGCATGGCCTCGAGTACATGGGTCAGGCCACGCACGTTGGTGTCCACGTACAGCACGGGTTGTTCCAGGCTCGGGCGAACCCCGGCGCGGGCGGCCAGGTTGACGACGACATCGGCGGCATCGGGCATGGCGCGGTCCAGCGCGTCAAAGTCGCGCAGGTCGCCTTCGATAATACGCGCGCCGAGCGACTTGACCTCGGCGGCGTTTCGGCGCTTGATCGCCGGGTCATAGAAGTCGTTGAAATCGTCAATGCCGACCACGACATCGCCGCGCTTCATGAGCGCGGCCGTAACCCGAGACCCAATAAAACCGGCGGCACCAGTGAGGAAGATGTTCATGGGCGCAGTTTGCCCGTGCGCAGCCGCGACGGGAAGTAGGCCGCGAAAAAGCGAAAGAGCGAACACTGACTTCGCGATTTCGCGCTTTCGCGGCCAAGCCGCCATCCGTAACTTCGGAAGCATGCCGTTCAAACTCGCATTCGCCAGCAACGCCATGAAGCGCTACTCGCTGGACGAGGCGATTGACCTTGTGGCCGATGCGGGCTACCAGGGCATTGAGATTCTGCTGGATCCGCCCCACGCGTTTCCGCCCCATGTCAAAGACGCCGACATCAAGCGCTGGCGCGAGAAACTGGCCGCGCGCAAACTGGCCGTCAGCAACTGCAACGCCTTCATGCTCTATGGCATTGAGGGTTGCCACCGGCCCAGCTGGTGCGAAAAAGACCCCGCGCGCCGCAAGCTGCGCGTCGAACACACCCGCCAGTGCCTGTACCTCGCGCAGCAGCTTGGCGCACCCACCATCAGCACCGAACCCGGCGGGCCGATTGACCCCGGCGTGACCCGCCAACAGGCCGCGGACTGGTTCGAGCAAGGCCTGCGCAGTGTGCTGCCCGACGCCCAGAAAGCCGGAGTGCGCCTGTGCATTGAGCCCGAACCCGGCCTGCTGATTGAAAAGGCCGGCGAGTACGACGACTTCATGGCGCGGTTTGCGGGTGACCCGGTGGCCGACAAGTGGCTGGGCCTGAACTTCGATGTCGGGCACTTTTACTGTGTGAGTGAAGACCCGGCCGCCAACGCGCGGCGCTTTGCCAACCGCATCCACCACATCCAGATTGAGGACATCGCCGCTGATCGCGTGCACTTTCACCTGGTGCCCGGCGACGGCGCGATTGATTTTGACGCCTTTTTTCGCGAACTGCGCGGCGCGGGCTATGACAACGGCTGGATCACCGTCGAGCTGTACACGTTTGAGCACAAGGCCATCGAAGTAGCCAAACGCGCCCGGGACTTTCTGTTGAAGTACCTGTAGTCGTGGCATCGCCGTCCCGGCGATGGGTTTCCAGGCGCGTCTAGCGCCTGGTGCATGGCCGAGACGGCCATGCAGACGCATCGGCGCGGACTCCGATGCCACGGGCTACTTGGCCGCCATGGCCAGCACGGCTGTTACCGCCAGCAGCAGGCGCAGCACGAGAAAGCTCATCGCCATGCGTTTGTGCCAGGTCACCGGCGCACCCATGCTGACCTTGCCGCCGCTGAATAGCATCGCCGGGTATAGAAAGATCAGCAGCGTGGCGATGCCGATGTGAATCTGCAGCCAGAAGTTCATGATGCCGCCCATCTGCGCAATCGCGCTGCGGTCCAGTTCAATGAACAGCAGCAGGGTGGTGTCCAGCGCAAAGCCCAGTGTCATCCAGAAGGCGTGCAGCTGCCGGTTGCGCTTCATCGGCACGCCCACGCAGAACCAGAAGAAGATGCCGAAGTTCAGGATTGGAAAGACGTACTTTTCCATGGCGGCGATTACGCGTAGCCCGCGGCGCGGCGTCAAGCAAACGGCAACCACGAATCGCCATGAATCTGCACGAACGCGCTTCACGGAAGCAGGCCGAATGATTCGTGAGGATTCGTGTAGATTCGTGGCTTGTGACGCTGTTCAATCCCGCCCATGCCGCTGATTACCGACCCCGCCCTTGTCCGCAAAACCATCAACGCCGCGCCAGAGCGCGCGCCCTGCAAGGCCGTGCTGATGGCCGACCCGGCGCACTTTCGCGTTGAATCCGTGATCAACCCCTGGATGGCCGACGCCGCGGGCAAACTCAACGTCGTGGACGAACCCCGCGCCCGCGCCCAGTGGAACGCCCTCAAGGTTGCCTATGAGGCACTTGGCCTGCGCGTTGAAGTCATCACCGGCAAACCCGGCCTGCCGGATTTCTGCTTCTGCGCCAACCAGGCCGTGACCTTTCGCGACGCTGCTGGCAAACCGGCCGCGATCCTGAGTTACATGCGCAGCGAAACCCGCGCGCCGGAAGTGCCGATCTTCAAGGCCTGGTACCGCGACCACGGCTACACCCTGCATCGCCTGCCCGCCGACGTGAAGCCCTTTGAGGGTACCGGCGACGCGATCTGGCATCACGGCAAACGCGTGATCTGGGGCGGTGTTGGGCCTCGCACGGGCAAGGGCGCCTGGGAACACGTGGCGCGACTCACGGGCGCGCCGGTGATCCCGCTGACGTTGATTGACCCGCGCTATTACCACCTGGACACGGCGCTGGCGGTCATGAACCGCACCACGGCGTTGTTCATTCCGGCGGCATTTGACGAGGCCTCGCGCCAGCGGCTCAAGCAGGGGTTTGACGACCTGATTGCATTGAGTGATTCCGACGCCGCCAATTTTGCCTGCAACGCCCATTGCCCCGACGACCGCAATGTGCTGCTGCACGAAGGCAGCGCGGAGACTGTCAGCGCCCTGACGCGGCGCGGGTTTGGCGTGATTGAACTCGACACCAGCGAGTTCATGAAAAGCGGCGGCAGCGTGTTCTGCCTCAAGCAGGAACTTGCCTGACCCTGACCCTGACCCTGACCCTGACCTTGACCTTGCCAGCTTTTTCGACAGAGCCTGTTCATCCGTGTCCATCCCTGGACCAAGGCCATTGCCGTGCACCACACACACGACGCCGCGCGCTGGCGCTTGCGGCTCTTGTTCAAGCCGTTGCATCCCACACCGCGCCGTACTTGGCGAACTTGGCGTCCTTGGCGGTGAAGCCGTTGCCGTAATCTGTGTGTATCTGTGTCCATCCGTGGACCAAAGCCCTTGCCGTGCATCACACGCTGCGCCGTACTTGGCGAACTTGGCGTCCTTGGCGGTAAAGCCGTTGCCGTGATCTGTGTGCATCTGTGTCCATCCGTGGACCAAAGCCGTTGCCGTGGATCACACACAGCAGGCCCTCGCTGGCGCTTCGGGCTCCTGTTCAGGGCCTTGCCGTGATCTGTGTGAATCCGTGTCCATCCGTGGACTAAAGCCTGTTCATGCCCCTGACCCTGACCTTGGCCCAAACCCCAACCCCTGCCTTCACTTGCGCGGTTTTTGTCGCGTTGCCTGCCCTCAAGCTTGCCATGGGATGGAGGAACCCATGTCCAAGCCCAAGGCTGACCTGCCGTCGCACTTCATTGCGCTGGTCTTTGAATCCAGCCCGTCTTTGCGCGCGGCG